>CAVWEG010000009.1:0-330517 GCA_963754015.1 Candidatus Dormiibacterota bacterium | reverse complement strand
AAGGCGTTGCTCTACCACTGAGCTACTTGGGCGGGATAAGGGTTTTCGAAAAGCGAAACTGAGTTTACTGAGCGTTTACCCAAAAATAGGTCCCCTCATCGGTGCTTGAGCATCCGATTGCGGTTGGCCCTAGTCTAGGCGACGGATGAAGACCGTCAGTCGCCATCGGCCGACTACCGAGCGTACGTTCGCGCACGTCGGCCACTCTTGGTCCAGAGATCCTGGGCATCACTCATGAAGAGGTAGGGCCCGTCGAGGTAGACGATCCTCGCCTGAGCCAGGGTGGTCGGCTTCGTAACCGCCAGCTATGCTCGTCGCCGTGGCAAACCCTGGACGCCTGGTCGCGGACCTCACAGTCGTGGGTGAGTCAGTCGACCCGGATGAGATCAGAGAGTTGCTCGGAGCGTCGCCCGACCGGTCACACAAGGTCGGAGACCTCGTCTCCCCGAAGCGGAGCAGCGTAGCCAGGCGTCGGAGCGGTATGTGGTCAATCTCGACCAGGGATCGCCTCGACGAGTCGGCGTCCCTCTCCGATCACATTCGGGACTTGCTCCAGCGGGTTACGAGTGATGCCGAGGTGTGGGGCATGGTCGCAGACAAGCACAGCGCTCGCGTTTTCGTTGGGTGGTTCATGGCCCTTCTCAATGAGGGCGCAGGCATCGAACCGGAGGTCCTAGCCGAGCTCGGTCGACTATCGCTGCTGCTCGACTTCGACGTGTATTCCAGTTCGCCCGACGAACAAGCAGAAGAAGTTCGTCAAGCGTGATTGGCGGAACATTGGCGTGAGCGACGGCCGTCACCAGCGAGCAACGAACGGCTGTCACCGCCGAGCCGCACCTCCGCACGCCGTACTGTGTGCCAATGTCGATTGGCAAGACGCCGATCCCTGGATGGAACCCCGCGATCCTCCACCGCTCAAGGACGCGTCCTTGGTGGATCGCCGCGATCATCTGTTGGCTGCTCGCCGCCTTCGTGTCGGAGGAGATCGCGTCCGCGATTGGCGGATTGCCGCAACCGGATCAGACCGCATGGGTTGCCGTATTTAGAGTGCTTCCGGCCCTGCCAGTCATCCTCGTCGCGACCGTGACGGGTGTTCGCGCTGCGCTGCATGGAGGGCGGATGTGGTCGACCGCCAGCGTCCCTAAGTTGCTGTTCTGGGTCAGTCTGGCCGTACTTCTTTTGGCGATCCCCAAACCCAACTAACCCCGATCGCTAGCCGGAACGGGCTCGAACTCGGTGACAGATCGTGCCTTCCGGCCTCCGATCGCGACACGCATCAGACGGCACACCTACCGCCAGAATCGACGCTTCCTCGAGGTACATTTTGCGGACCCTCGCCTGCGCGCGGCGCGATCTCCTCAGCGCCTAAGATCCTTGTTGATATAAGTCACGCGTCAACGGATGACAACGAATTGCGTGCGTGGCTCACGGCGGTCCCGCCCGAACCGCGCTTCTTTGGCCGATTGAGGCTGGCGGCCGTCCGCTTCTTTCGTCGTCGACGTGCCGGCGGGGGCTATGGCGGCGGCGATAGTCCTCCCGAGGGAGCAGTCCTTCCGGTGCGACCTAAGCGCCCCGCGCCAACGCTCCTCGCCGCTGCGGAGCTAGAACTTCCACAGGATTAGCGTTCCGGCTGCCGCATACCGGCGCTGGGTACATTCGCGGACGCTAGCCTGGGGACGACGGGCGCACCAGGTGCACCCCCGAGTGGCCATCAGGTGGCCTTGGAAGGACTTGCCGTCGCCAGTCGCGCTACCGGATCAGCAGGACCGCGGCTGCCCCCACACCGAACAGGGCACATCGCCACGGCGCGAAGGTCGGCTCCGACGTGATCAAGCCGCGATTACAGGAAAGCGCACGAATCGGGCCTTCGCAGCTTGTCAGTGACGTAAGCAGGGCGGTCCAGACGCCAATCCCGGTGGGGCCGACCGCCGAGTCCCACTCACGGTTTCAGCGTCGGTCCGCGGGCCAGCGCGAACCGCTCGTCGAGCCCGAGCGTCGTGGCCTGAATCCGGGCCCTCCCCGAACGTCACCGTTACCTTCCGCCCCCTTGCAGGGGTCTTACTTGCAGCACATGGCAATGGACGAGCAGGAACTACCGATGGGAAGGCCGGTCGGCGCGAGTTCCGAGGAGATCGCGAGTCACGACGAGGAGGATTTCGCGGATGCGCTTCTGGACGCTGTACGCCCTGCTTTGCGAGCCCTCCGTGCCATGGGCTTGTCCGAAGACGACGCTGCCGACGTACTCCAGGACGCCTCGATTCGGGCGTGGCGACACCGCTCCCAGCGACGAGGTGAGTTTGCGGCATGGTTCGTCGCCATCGCCTATCACGAGGCACGGCGACCCCATCGCCGATGGCCGGCCATCCCGGTCTTCTGGCGTGGAGCGAGCGACGCCCCCGGCCAAGGACAACGAAACGATGATCTTGACCATGCTCTCGCGCGCCTGCCGAGGCGCCAGCGGACCGCCATCTCCCTGCGCTACGGCAGCGATCTCGCAATTCTCGATGTTGCCACCACGTTGGGTATCAGTGAGCCTGCAGCAAGGCAGTTGCTTGCACGAGCGCGCGAGTCGCTCCGTCGAACGATGTCGTCGATTCCGAGAGGTGAGGCATGAGCGATGACATCGATGTGTTTGGAGAGACGCTGAGTACCCGTGCGTTCACGCAGGCCGAAGAGGTCGCGCTGATTCGCGTTGAGCAGTTCGTGTCGCAACACGACTTCGTGGTGCAGCGGCGTCCGAGACTTGCACTCGAACTCCTCATCGCCGGCGTCGTTGCAGCCGTGGCTGTCACGCTGATCGTAGCGCTCACTCGCCATTCGCTAATCACGCCGTCGTCGGCGCACCACACTCCGCCGCCGACAGCCACGGCCACTGCGAGCCCTCCGACGCCGTCACCGACAGCCTCCTCGACCGTCGTTGCTACCCCACCGCTGGCCATCTTCTTCACGGCCTCAACCAGCGAGACGTACCACCTGCAGGCTCGCACCTACTCCGGTGAGCTGGCGGGCTCGCTCACGATTCCGTACAGCAACTCAGGGTTCGAGGTCGCTCCCGACGGCTCGAAGGTGCTCGACGGCGACGAAATCATCGGTGTGAACGCTAGGACTATCGGCCGGATCACTTGGACCTCCGCGACGCTTCCTACCTGGGCCGATGACTCGCAGCATCTCTGCGGCGTCACTTACGACCCATCGTCACGCGGGCACGCGACGCTCGTCGAGTTCGACATGTCGGGAGCATCCCGAACGGTGGCGACCCTCGGCCCGAGCGGACCAAATATCTCTTGGGGGGTGGTCGCGTGCAGCCCTGCCGCCGATCGAGCCTTGGTTGAAGGAGGACCGGGGCCCGGCGCAGTGATCGATCTGTTGCGGCTGTCAAATGGAACCATCCTCGCCAGCCACTCCGTCGCCGACGAAATCGGACCGGTCGTTGGTTCACACGATGGACGGATCATCGCCTTGAGCGAGCCATCAGGCGTCGCTGTCCGCGATACCTCGACATGGGCGCTCGAGGCGCGGATCGTGCGCTGGGGAGCCCCGGAGGGTTACCAGCTCATAGGCTCCGCCGTCACCGCCTCGTGGGACGGGTCGCGAATCCTTGTCGATGCCGGGGGGGCGAGTGGTGCCTGTCACCCGCAATGGCTTGTCGACTGGGCGCGCAACCGCAACATCCTCACCTCCACATCATCAGTGGGGCCTCTGGGATGCAGCGCCGTGCTGCCATTGACTCACACTGCCACCTTCTTCGTGTGGAACTCAGTGTCCGAAGCCCTTTATCTTGTCGAGGACAACGGCACCGTGCGCAAGGTTGGCGGATGAGAAGGCTCCGCGTCCTTGCGCAGCGTGTGCAAATCCACTTCGTTGCTCGCTGGACGACGAAGTGTGATGTCCCTCCGACGCGCTGGGGCCAACTGCTGCCCAATCCTGGCGACCAATGGCCCTAACAAGTAGGTAGCTCGCACCCTGAACGCTCACGAGAACTCGCACTGTCCATAGAGATCCTCGGCGTACCGGGATGACTCTCCCGCGAGGCCCCGTTGCGTGATGGTGGCGCTTCGTTTACTAACGAGAACTCTCTATCACGCTGCTGGCGAGGCTCGATCAGGGTGGAGATGCACGCGCCCGCCGGTAGCTACGAGGTCGGCAGCGAGCCCAGCCACGTGATCGCAAAGACGGCGGTGGCGATGGCAAGGATTGGGAAGGGTCGACTTGCTCGAGCGGCGATCACGGCCAGCACGGCGACGCCGAGCACGGCGATGCCGGCGAAGAAGAGCACTCCGGCTTGCCCCAGCGGTCCTGCCAGAACGGCAGCGAGCACTCCTGCGGCAGCGACTCCGGCGGGCCCAGCCCATCGTGCGGTACGCGCGCCGATCACCACCGGCAGGCTGTGCACGCCGGCAGCGCGATCGGTGTCGATGTCCGGCAGGGCGTTAGCGATATGCAGGCCGACGGCGATCAGCGCTGACAGCGGGATGAGCACGAGCAGTCGAGACGGGATGGGACCGGCAGACGCATACGAAGCAAACGGCAGCACCGCCATCCCGGCCCACCACGGCACCCACGACAGGACAGTCCGTCGCAGTCCCAGGTCATAGGCAAGGCCGGCCGCGAGCGCTGCGGCGCCGAGACCGAGTGTCGCGACGTTGATCGTTGCAGCCGACGCGAGCCCGATCGCCGCAAGGATCACGCCGATCCATGCGGCAGTCGATCGACGCAGCACGCCGCGCACGAGCGGCTTGTACGGCTGCGCGACCGTATCCGCCGGCAGATCGACGACGTCGTTGATCACCCCGATGCTCAGCTGGATCGGCAGCATCGTGCCGACCAGCTGGACGATTCGTGTCGGGTCCGGCACGGCCCTGCCGGCAAGCCCGGCGAGCGCGACGAACACGACTGTCACGAGCACCGAAGGACCGGGATGGCCCAGAAAGATGAGCGACCGGGTGCGGCCACCCGGCGCTCGCTCGTCCCACCACACGGGACGCGGCGCGCTACTCGGCGGGCTGCTCAGGAGTTGATGGGGTCGGCGCCGGCTCGTCGTCGGAACCGAGCTCGTGTTCAGGATTGATCGCCGCTTCTGCGGCCTCACGCGCCGCGGTCAGCGATCCGTAGCCCGCTGCCTCCTCCGCCGCAACCTCGGCCGCGACGAAGTGATCGTGGACCGCGTCCTCGAATCGACGAAGTCTCCCTTTCGGGTGCTCCTGCTCAGTGTCGGGCGCTGGAGCCTCGGGCTCTGGTGTCTCGGTCACGTGCTCACTGTGACCAATACTGCCATGCCGCCGAGGAGAGATCGCAGGCCGAACTCGAAAGCACCCCTGGGACCTGCGACCATCGGGCGGTGAATCGGAGTGGATCGCCGTAGTGCGGGTCAGCGCAGTCGTCGCGGACCTCGACGGCACGATCGTCCGTTCCGATTTCTCCATATCGCCCGCAACGCTCGAGGCACTGGCAACGATCCAGGCGGCCGGAGTCCGGTTCGTCGTCGCGACGGCGCGCACACCGCAAGGGTTGGCCTACCTGGGCGTGCCCGCCGATCGGACCGACATTGCCGTCTGCTGCTCGGGTTCGATCGGCTGGTCGACGCAGCACCAGCGTGCGATCTGGATGGAGATGCTGCTGCCGCAGACCGTGCGACGCGTCGTCGAGATCGCCGAGTCAGAAGGAGCGGGCGTCGCGAGTTTCGACGGCGTTTTCTGGCGAATGACTGCCGAATATGCTCGGCTCAGCCCCACGCAACCACACGGGACCACGCGAGTCCTCGTGACCGCTGACGAGCTTGCGAACGCTCCGTGCTGCACGATGGCGGTACGCAACTCGGCGGACGACCTGAACCACATCGCCGAGCTCGTCGCGTCGGAGGCCGACGCCGGTGCGCTGAGTCACGTCGGGCGGTCGACAGTGCTCGATGTGACCCGCCAGGGTGTCGATAAAGGGACGGGCACCGTCCGCGCACTCGCAGAGCTCGGACTCGAGCCCGGCGCGGCCGTAAGTTTCGGCGACATGCCGAACGACATCGCCCTGTTCCGCGCGACCGCGCACAGCTATTCCGTCGGCGCGATCCATCCCGACGTCGTCAGTGCGGCCAACGAGGTCGTCGCCGACGTGGACCACGACGGCTTCGCACGCACGATCAGCGCGCTGTCCGCCGCTGGATGGGAGACTGTCTGACAGCTTTCTTAGGGCGTTGCACGCTTCGGACGCCGCGCCGCCGCCCGAAAACGTTCGGCCATCTTGCGCATCGCGCCGCGCAACTCCGGTGGCTGCAACACCGCGAGATCGCACTCGAGTTGCACGAGATACCCCGCGGCCCACTCCAGATTGTCCGCGCCGAAGCGGAGCAACGTGCCCCCATCGACTGCTTCGACCGTGCCATCCGTCGGTGAGACCCGCGCCCGCGCGTCCGCAATCGAGAGATCGAGCAACACCTCGCAGCGAATGTCGTACTGCAGCTCGCGAATCGCACGCTGGATGTGCTCGATGACATCGAAATGCTCCGGGTGCTGAAACGTCTCGTTGGTCACGTCCATCGAGAGCACGCGATCGAGCCGAAATGTCCGCATCGCATCGCGAAAGTGGTCCCACGTCACGACATACCAGTGCCCACTCTGAAATGCGACGCCATACGGATCGACGAGTTGTTGCGTGACATCACCCGAGGCCGCGCGATACCCGAGACGGATCGACGTCCGATCGCGTGCGGCTGACGTCATCCCAAGGATGGTCTCCGCGTCGGCATGGTCCCGCGACACCGGCTCCAGGCCGAGGCGGACGAAGTCCTGCATGGCCTGGACTTGCGCTCGTTGCGTGTCGGGGAGCAAGCGGTCGAGCTTGGCCAGTGCCCCCTGAATCGCCGGCCCCGATGCGGAAAGCCCAAGGCGCTGCGCTGCCAGCAGGCTGATGACCATGACAAGGGCTTCGTCGTTGGTGAGCATGAGCGGCGGGAGCTTGAACCCCCGGCGGAGCCGGTAGCCGCCTGCGGGCCCGCGATCCGCTTCGACCGGGATGCCCATGTCCTGCAGCCCGGTGATGTACCGCCTGACAGTGCGCGGGCTGACTTCGAGCCGTTCTGCGATGTCTGCGGCGTTGAGCTGCCGGTACACCTGGAGGAGCTCGAGCAGCGTCAGGAGCCGGGCAAAAGAAAGATCCATCCCAGCGACTATATAGGACGGATACTGTCCATATTGCCCTGTAGCATCGAGCCATGATGAATCCGGACGTACTCCTGGACCTCGCCCGTGAACGACGTCGTGATCTACTCGAAGATGCGTCGCGGAGCCGTCAGCGCTCGCGCATCGAAGTCGAGCCACTTGCCCCGCAAGAGGCGCTCGTCGTGGGGCGCTCCGCACTCGTCATCGATGCCCGCGTCCGGGCGGAGAGTCGTCGGGTGCGCCGCGCCTCCTCGGCGTTCGACCTCCCCGTCGGCGCGCGCTGACCACGTCACAAGGGAGGGTGCGGCTGCCTGGACCGCAGGTCCGCACCCTCCCGATATTCCGTTCAGGACCGAAGCGTTCAGCGGATAGGCTTGCGCGGTGACAGCGGCCAACGTGCGATCGGTTCCGCCCGGCGAACGCCGCCTGGCGCTGGCAGGGGCTCTCGTCACCGTGATCCTCTGGGCATCCGCCTTCGTCGGCATCCGTGCTGCTGATCGAGGGCTCTCGGCCGGTTCCCTCGCACTTGCCCGTCTTGTGGTCGGGACCATCGCCCTCGGTACGTTGGTGATCGTGCGCCGGCAGCCGTTGCCGCGACGCGCCGACATTCCCGGACTGATCGTCTGCGGCGTGCTCTGGTTCGGTGTCTACAACCTCGTGCTCAACCAGGCGGAACGGTCAGTCGACGCAGGGACGGCGGCCATGCTCGTCAATACCGGCCCGGTCTTCGTCGCCATCTTCTCTGGACTGTTCCTCCACGAGGGCTATCCGCGCCGGCTGGTGGTGGGCTGCGTCATCGGACTCGGAGGGGCCGTCATCATCGGGTTCGCCACGTCGACGCACGGCTTCCAGGCCGGATTCGGCGCCGTGCTCTGCGTCGTGGCAGCGCTCGTGTACGCCGGGGGCGTCACCGCTGAAAAGCCCCTGCTCGCGAACAACTCCGCGCTGACGGTCACCTGGCTGGCGTGCACCATCGGCATGGTTGTCTGCCTGCCATTCGCGCCGCAGCTTGTCCATGAGCTCGGCAGGGCCGACGCAGGCACGATTGCGTGGACGGTGTACCTCGGCGTCGTTCCCACCGCGGTCGGATTCAGCTTGTGGGCATACGCGCTGGCGCGCACCACTGGCGGGCGCATGGGTGCCATGGCGTTTCTCGTTCCACCCGTGGCGATCCTCCTGGGGTGGCTGATCCTCGGCGCGGTCCCGCCGTTGCTGGCCTTGCTCGGCGGTGTCCTCTGCCTTGTCGGCGTTGCCGTGACGCGCGGCGCACGCGTGCCCCGACGACCTGGCGCTCGCAGGCGAATCGCCGCCTAAGCACCTGCGCCGACGGAGCCGATGGGGAGATTCGAACTCCCGGCCAACCGCTTACAAGGCGGTTGCTCTACCCCTGAGCTACATCGGCTGGGCCCACGATTCTCCCATGGGGCATCCGGAGGTCGAGCGGCCGGCACCGATTTGCTCAATTTGACCCATCTGCGATAACCTGAGAAGCCGTTAGATGGCTACCAATGGCACTCCCCAGGCGTCGACCGGGGGCAACCACCTCTTGCAGTCGCTTCCAGCGGCGGAACGTGACGCACTGATGGCGCACATGCGGCCGACCCATCTCACGGTGAAAACCGTGCTGTTCGATCCCGGGCAGCTGATCACCTCTGTGTACTTTCCGATCGACGGCGTCGTATCGCTCGTCACGCCGCTCGCGGACGGCAACATCGTTGAGGTCGCCACGATCGGCAACGAGGGGTTGGTTGGAGTGCCACTCGTCGCCGGCGGCTCGCTGGCCGTCCGCGCGATCTCCCAGGTTGGTGGGCGCACGCTGCGCATGGATGCCGCCACCTTCATCGCGGAGCTCGATCACCTCGAGGAGTTCCGGAAGCTTATCCAGCGCTACGTGCAGGCGCTGTTCGGACAGATCTCCCAGGCGGCGGCGTGCAACCGGTTGCACTCCAATGAAGAGCGTCTCAGCCGCTGGCTGCTCATGAGTCATGACCGTGTCGGCATGGATGCATTTCCCATCACCCACGAATTCCTCGGACAGATGCTCGGCTCGCGTCGCGCAACAGTGACGCTCTCGGCCGGTCTGCTCCAGGCCGCGGGCCTCATCCGATATCACCGCGGACGCGTGACCATCGTTGACCGACTCGGCCTCGAAGGCGTCGCGTGTGAGTGCTACGGGATCATCAAAGACGCTCTCGATCGGGTGGTTGTGAGCGCCAACTGACGCTCTCCTAGCCGGACCGCTTCGCTGACCGCTCGTCGCTGACCTCGGAGAGCAGATCTTCGCGCAATGGCCCCGCCGTCGCGCGGCCTGACTCGAACAGCAACGCGACCGCCTGCTGCACGCCGACGGACATCGACGGATACGCGTGCACCGCCTGCGCCAGCCGGCCGCTGAACGCGTTGACCTGCATGCCGATCACGAACTCGTGGATGAGCTCACCAGCGCCGGGTCCGACGATGTGTGCCCCGACAATGCTGCCACCGCCTGCATGACCGACGAGCGGCTTCGTCGCCGTGATCACCTTGATGAGCCCTCGCGGGCTGCCTGTGATGACCGCGCGATCCACCGCGGTGAACGGCAGCGACACGACACGCACTGCGTCTCCGTGCTTGCGGCGCGCCTCCGGTTCGGTGAGCCCGACATGCGCGATCTCCGGCTCCGTGAAGATGACCCAGGGGATGACGCGATACGACGCCGCATGCTGCCGGCCGAGGGCATTCGCGGCGGCGAGCCGACCCTGATACGCGGCGACGTGGGTGAACGGCAATGTCCCGGTGACGTCTCCGGCGGCGAACACGTTGGCGACGGACGTGCGCAGGCGCGAGTCGACAACGATGCCCTGCTGCCCCATGCGCACGCCGATGGTGTCGAGCCCGAATCCCCCGACGTTCGGTCGTCTGCCCGTCGCCACGAGCAGCTGATCGCCGCTCACCACGTGCTCTCCTCCCCCGTCGCGCGTCGTCAGCGCGATGCCACCGTCCGCTCCTTCTGCCCGCACAGCTTGCGCGCCGAGGTGCAACCGCACTCCGTCGGACGCGAGGATCTCGCGCGCGACGGCAGCGATATCGGGGTCCTCACGAGGCAGGAACACCGAGGCTGCGTCAAAGACATCGACCTCGCTGCCTAGTCGCGCGAATGCCTGCGCCAGCTCAAGTCCGACGGCTCCCGCGCCGAGGACGAGCAGGTGACGGGGCTGCTCGCGGAGCGCGAAGATCGTCTCGTTGGTCAGGTACGAAACGCCGTCGAGGCCATCGATCGCAGGGATGTCGGGACGGCTCCCGGTGCACACGACGACATGCTCGGCGATGAACCGTTCGTCAGCGACCTGTAGCGTGCGCGCGTCGACAAAGGTCGCGCGCCCGCGCCGCACGACGATCCCGGTGGCTTCGAGGTGCGCCGCGTCCTCATACCGCGCAATCTGGTCGATGACGTCGTGCACGCGGTCCATCACCGCCGCGAAATCGACGCTCAGCGTCCCGACGCGGACGCCGAATCGCCCTGCGGTGGCCGCAGAGCGATACACGGACGCGGCCTCGATCAACGCTTTGCTCGGTACGCATCCGTTCCAGGTGCACTCGCCCCCGAGCGGCCCCTCGCTGATGAGCAGCACGCGCTTGTGCTGCGCCGCTGCCGCCTGCGCAGCGACCAGACCCGCCGTCCCGCCACCGATGACGGCGAGGTCGAACGCGACGCTCACCGCGGATCCGGTCCCCCTGCAAAGACGAGACAGGCATTGTGTCCACCGAACCCGAACGACGTCGTCATCGCCAGGCGAACGTCCGCCGGACGACCGACCAACGGCACGTAGTCGAGGTCGCACTCGGGGTCGGGATTGTCGAGGTTGATCGTCGGCGGGATGAAGCTGTCGCGCATCGCGAGCAACGTCACCATCGACTCGAACGCGCCCGCCGCGCCGAGCATATGACCGGTCATCGACTTGCTCGACGAGATCGGCACCTTGTACGCGTCATCACCGAAGACGGCTTTGATCGCCTTGGTTTCCGCAAGATCGTTGAGACCGGTACCGGTGCCGTGCGCGTTGATGTACTGGATGTCTCGCGGTTGCACACCGGCACGCTCGAGCGCGCGGGCCACACAGCGAATGGCACCCTGGCCGCTCGGATCGGGAGCCGTGATGTGGTACGCGTCCGCCGCGGCCGCATAGCCGATCAGCTCGCCATAGATGGTTGCGCCGCGGGCGAGCGCGTGCTCGCGCTCCTCGAGCACGACCACGGTGGATCCCTCTGCGGCGACGAAACCATCGCGGTCGCGATCGAACGGGCGCGACGCGTGTGCAGGGTCGTCGTTGCGCGTCGAGAGCGCTCGCGCCGCCGCGAACATCGCAATGCCCACTGTGGTGATCCCCGCCTCGGTCCCGCCGGCGAGCACTGCGGTGACGTCACCCTGCCGGATCCAGTTGGCCGCCTGGCCGATCGCATCCGCACCTGATGCACACGCGCTGACGACGGCCATGTTCGGCCCGCGCGCGCCGAGATCGATCGCGACCATCCCCGGCGCCATGTCGACGAGGGCCATCGCCGCGGCAAACGGCGACACACGCCGCGGGCCTTCCGCGTCGAGCGTCCGCGTTGCCTTTTCGATGACCTCGAGCCCACCGATGCCGGACGCGATGAGCACGCCGACTTCGTTGGGATCGGCCGCGATGTCGAGCCGCGAGTCGAGCACCGCCTCGCGCGCGGCTGCCATCGCGAAGAGAACATGCGGCGTGCCACGGCGGACTTCCTTGCTGCCGAACATCGCCGCGGCGTCAAACCCCTTCACCTCGCCCGCGATCTGCACCGGGAGCAGGCTCGAGTTGAAGTGCGTGATCCGCGCGATCCCGCCACGACCCGCGCGGATCGAGTCCCAACTCTCCGGCGCGCTGTTGCCGACGGGCGAGACGGCACCGATGCCGGTGACGACGACGCGTCGCTGCTGGGTCTCAGGCATGGTGTGATCTCCTCGGTTTCGCATCCCAGGCGCCGGCGCGTCCGGCGTCGCGGAGCGCGAGGCGCCGCACCCGCGTCGTGGCCGTCTTGGGGAGCGTGCGCTCAATTCGGATGAAGCGGGGGACCATGAACCGCGGCAACCGCCGGCTCAGGAAGGCGTGCAGGTCTGCGGGGGTCGTCTCCGAGTTCGCGAGCAGCACCACGCAGAGCAGGATCTCATCCTCGACACCGTCGTCCGCCGGAACGCCGATCGCCGCTGCCTCGCGGACGGCCGGATGCTGGGCCGCGACGGCCTCGATCTCCGCTGGCGCGATCGTCTCGCCGCGGCGGCGGATCGCCTCGCGGAGGCGGCCGTGGAACGTCAGCACCCCGTCAGTGTCGCGGGACAGCAGGTCGCCGGTCCGGTACCAGCCGCCGTCGGTTGGATCCTCGGCCTGCTTCCCCTCGGTGGCATAGCCCTCGAAGATGACGTGGGGTTCGAGCGGCCGTATCCAGAGTTCGCCGATCTCTCGAGCAGGACGCTCGATGCCCGTGGCGCGTTCGATCCGCGCCTCGAAACGGTCGCACGGGACGCCGACCGTTCCGGCCACAGGTCCAGCCGGGCCGGCATGTGTCCAGCACGATGCTGTCTCGGTCTGACCCCAGACATCCTCGAGCCGGAGGTCGAACCGTTCCTCGAACGCCTGCCAGAGCCCACGCGGCGTGGCGCTCCCCATCGCTCGGCGCACCGGATTGCCGGCATCGTTGCGCCGGGGGGCGCGCGCCATGAGCGTGCTGATGATCGTCCCGACGTACGGAAAGAACACGGCATCGGCAGCGCGCGTCCGCGCCCAGAAGCGCAGCGGTTCGAAGCGCCGATCGACCACGGTGCGACCGCCGCGCAGCATCGTGCCGAGCAGCGTTCCCTGTGCGGTGACGTGGAACAGCGGCAGGCACGTGTACGACGTCTCACCGGGCGCGGTGCGAACCAATTCGTCTCCGTAGTGGATAGCGTGCAGCGTTTCCGCGTGCCGGCTCCAGAGCACGCCCTTGGATTCCCCGGTGGTGCCGGACGTGAACATAAGTCGGGCGGGAGCTGCCGGGTTATCGGGCGGCCGCACCGGCGCATCTGTCGAGGCCGAGTCCACCGCGCGATCGAAGTCGCCGCCGGCGATGAGCGTGTGCCGCAGTGACGCCACCTCGCGCGACGCCGCCGCAGCCGCGTCGGCGAGATCGTGATCACAGACGAGCACCGAACCCGCAGCGCGAGCGAGCACGTGTGCGAGCGGATCGCCGCTCAGCGACGCGTTGAGTGGCGCGAACACCGCGCCGATCTTGAGACACGCAAACCAGGTTGCGACGATCGCCGCGCCGTTGTTGCACAGGGTCATGACCACGCTACCCTCGCGAACACCGCGGTCGAGCAGGACGTTGGCCGTTGCGTTCGCGAGGCGGTCCATTTCGCCATATGTCAACGCGACGTCGGGCAGGGCGAAGCATGGCAGATCGCGATACGCGGCAACGGCGCTGTCCACGTGATCGACGAGCGTGACGAGCTTCGGCGGAGCGATCGGCATGCCGTCGATCAGCGGGGCGCGGAGGCCGTGAACAGCGGCGACCGCGAGAGGTTGGCGCTCAAACGCGGCAGCAGCAGGCAGGCGAGCCCGATGACGATCGTGATCCCCGCTGCATACATGCAGAGGTCGAACGGGGACTCGGGAATGGGGATCACCGTGCCCTTGATGATGTACCCCATCGCCACGATCGCCGCCACGAGTGCGACGATGCGCCCCGGGTTGCGTTGCTTGCGCCGGATCGACCAGACGAGCGCGGCAACCGACGTCAGCAGGTACGCGACGATGATGAGGTCGGCACCGTATGTGGCCAGGTAGAAGAACGCATCGATGGGCGATGTGCCGTTGAGCATGAACGGGATCGTCGCGACGATGCTGACGACGCCGACGACGGCGAGGGCACCGACCGGCGAGCCCTGACGGCGATCGACCGACGAAAGCAACTTCGGCCCGAACCCGTCACGGCCAAGCGCGAACAGCAGCCGGTTGGCGCCGTTGACCGTCGCAAGCTGCGCACCGATACCGCTGATGAGCGCGGCGATGTTGATGAGCGTGCCCATCGTCGGCGACACGTAACGACCGGCGATGTCGACGAGCGGTACCGACTGGCCCGCAAGCACGCCCGCACTTGGGTACGCGATCGTCTCGACCCACGACACCACCACGTAGATACCGCCGGACACGAGCAACGCAGCGAGCATCGACACGGGGATGACGCGGCGCGGTCGTCGCGTCTCCTCACCGAGTGTCGCTGCCACCTCGAAGCCGGAGAAGCCGGTGAAGGCGAAGATGACGCCGAGCCCGATCGTCGCCAGCTGGACGTTGCCGAGCGTGAACGGCTTCGCGGAGATGCTGTGCCCGGCGTAGCCTCCCTTGCCGAGCACCGCGATCGCAACCACAGCGACGAGCACGATCGCGGCGCCTTCGAGCGCGAAGATGAGGAGGGTGCTGACCGAGATGCGCCGGTACGCGAGCACGAGCGCGAGCGCCCAGAAGAGGAACGCGAAGATGGGCCACGCGATCATCGCGTGCGTTCCGACCAGCGCCTCGAGGAAGTTGGCATTGCTCGCATAGATCGACGCCGAGTAGGCGATGTACACGGCGAGCAGCAGCCACGCGGAGATGAACCCGTACCTCGCGCCGAGGGCACGGCCGTTGAACGCGAACACCGACCCCGCAGATGCGAAGTCCGCGGCGAAGACGATGAACGCGTACGACACGAGCAGCATCGCGATGAGCGCGAGCAGGAAGGCGAGGGGCCCTGCCTCACCGACAATCCCGGCCATGATGGCGGGGAGAAACGTGACACCTGCTGTCGGAGCCTGGATCCCGACGGCGCTCGCGGTGGCGCCGATGAAGCGGACGCTGTTCGCGCGCAGCGTGGCCGGTTCGAGCATCGCCGGTCAGCGTAGCGTCAGCGATCCTCGCCACGGCGAATGCGTTCGAGACGGGCCCGCACCTCGGGATCGAGACCATCCTCGACGCGTGTCGTCTTCCGGCTGTCATCCCGCATCCGACGGGTCTCGATGTTCATGTCGCCCGCCACGCGCGCGACCTCGGTCTCTAGCGCTCGGGCTCCCATCGTCGCGACGCCCATCCCGCCGACGACGTCACGTTCGAGGCGATCGTCGGTCGCGACGACGACGTCGGCACCCTCGCCACGCTGGGACGCCTGGTACGCAGCTCGTTCGATGATGTGGTCCGCGCTGGACATCTTGGTGCCGAACAGCACAGTGACGCCGTCCTGGTGCTCATTCGTCGGCAGCCCTCCGGGACGCGCCTGGCCGTCGAAGACCACCGTGACGGCCACACCGGTCTGCGCCGCGTACTCGGACAGCGCGGTGATCAGTTGGCGGCGGGCATCCTCGAGCCCGCGGGTGCGCATCGTCAGGTTCAACGACGGCCATGCGTGGACGATGTTGTAGCCGTCGACGATGAGCGCGCGCATGTCAGCGTTGCGCGAAGCCGCGTTGCCGCTGGACCTCGAAGAGCAGCACCGCCGCAGCGGCGCCGGCATTGAGCGACGCGACGCGTCCCATCATCGGGATCGACACCAGCACATCGCAGTGCTCACGCGTCAGCCGGCGGAGCCCCGCGCCTTCTGCACCAACGACAATCGCCACCGGTCCCGCGAGATCCACGGAGTCGTACCGCGCGTCGGCTTCGCCCGCGAGTTCCACACGCCAGATCCCTGCGGCGCCGATGACATCGAGGGCCTGCGCGAGGTTTGGCACGGTAACCATCGGCAGATGCTCCGTCGCGCCCGCCGACGCCTTGACCGCGGCGGGAGTCAGCGGCGCAGCGTGGTGGCGCGGGACGACAATGCCGTCAGCGTCGCACGCCTCCGCGCTGCGCGCGATGGCGCCGACGTTCTGCGGGTCCTGGATGCCGTCGAGCACGACGAGCAGCGCCGGCGCGCGAGCCTCGTCAAGGAGGTCATGGATGCTCAGCGCCTCGCGCGCGTGGAAATAGCCGGCGACGCCCTGATGGTGCTCGGTATGGGCGATGTCGTCGAGGCGCTGGCGCGGCACTTCCTCGACGAGGATGTCGCGCGCTTCGGCGTACTCGAGGATCTCGGTGAGACGCGGCTCCGGTCGCGTTGCCGCAGCGACAACGATCTTGCGCACGCCGCGACCGGCACGGAGCGCCTCGAGCACGGGATTACGCCCGTAGAGAATGTCCACGAGGTCAGTCGCGTCGCGTCGCGGCCCGCTTCCAGCGCTGACCCGTGGCGGTGTCCTCCACCTCGATGCCGCGTGCCGCGAGCTGGGCGCGGAGATGATCGGACTTCGCAAAATCGCGGGACGCGCGTGCCTCGGCGCGCTCCTCGAGCATTCGCTGCTCCTCGGCATCGGGCGCCGACTGCTGATCGCGCGCGACGAGGCTCAACACGCCGAGCACGTCGTCCACCTCGTCGAGGAGATGTTGCAAGGTCCGCTGGGTTTCGACAGCGACTGGTCCGGTGTCCAGTAAGCGATTGACGTCGCGAAGTCCGGAGAAGATGATCCCCATCGCCTCGGGCAGGTTGAGATCGTCGTCCATCGACTCGTCGAAGCCGATGCGCATGCCGCGAACGGACGCGAGCACCGCCTCATCGCGATCCCCGCTCTCCTCCACCGTGCGCAGCTCGACGACACGCGACTGGAACGCGACGAGACGTTGCACGGCCTCGTTGCTGTCGGCGAGCAGATCATCGGAGTAGTCCAGCGCTTTGCGGTAGTGGGTGCGCGCCGCAAGGAGGTAGCGCAACGCCGCGGGGCTTGCGCCCTCATCGAGGACGTCACGCACGGTCGCGAAATTGCCGAGCCGCTTGGCCATCTTCTCGCCGCTGACGCGGAGATGCTGGCTGTGGCACCAGACGCGTACGAAGCGCTTGCCCGTGGCGGCTTCGGATTGCGCGATCTCGTTCTCGTGGTGCGGAAAGATGTTGTCGATGCCGCCGCAATGGATGTCGAAGCTCTCGCCGAGGATGCTCATGCTCATCGCCGAGCACTCGATGTGCCAGCCGGGATGGCCGCGGCCGATGCGCGTGTCCCAGCCGATCTCATCGGGACCCACCGCTTTCCAGAGCGCGAAGTCGCGCACGTCCTCCTTGGTGTAGTCGTCGGCATCGATGCGCCCGCTGGCACCCGCGACAAGGCCCTCGGCGCTTGCGCCACTCAGCTTTCCATATGCCGGGAATGCCGCGATATGAAAGTAGTAGCTGCCGTCCGACTGATACGCGGCGCCGGCGCGCTCGAGGCGCTCGATGAGCTCGACCATCTGCTCGATATACGCGGTGGCGCGCGGGTAGTGGTGTGCCGGGCGGATACCGAGTGTGTCGCGGTCCTCTTCGAACGCGGCGATCCACGGCGCTGTTTCCTCGTCGAGCGTGTTGCCGTGCTCGATCGCATTCTTGATGATGCGATCGTCCACGTCGGTGAGATTCATGACGTGCGTGACGCGAGCGAAGCGGCGGTCGAGCCAGCGGCGCAGGACGTCTTCAAAGATGAACGTCCGGAAGTTGCCGATGTGCACGCGGTTCCACACCGTTGGCCCGCATGTGTACAGACGCACGTGGCCGTGCTCGATCGGTTCCACCGCGACGAGCTCCCGGCTCATCGTGTCGTGCAGCCGGACGGTCACCGCCGTTCCAGCAGCACCGTCGCCGACGCGGCGATTCCCTCGCTCCGGCCGGAAAATCCCATGCCGTCCGTGGTGGTCGCGCCGACGGCAATCGTTCCAGGCTCGAGTCCGAGTGCGGACGACATCGCGTCCGACATGGCCTGGAGATATGGCGACAGGCGCGGCTCCTCGGCGATCGCGATGACATGCGCGCTCGTGATCGTCCAGCCTTCCGCGTCGAGCTTCTTGGCGACGACCTTGAGAAACTCGCAGCCTGAAGTGTCCTTCCACACGGGATCGCTGGAGGGAAAGTGTTTGCCCATGTCGCCGAGGCCGGACGCACCGAAGATGGCGTCGACGAGCGCGTGCACGACGGCATCGCCGTCGGAGTGACCGAGCAAGCCACGGCTGTACGGGACGAGGACGCCACCGAGCATGAGATGCCGTCCCGGGATGAAGCGGTGGGCGTCGATGCCGTGGCCGATACGGAGCGTCATCAGGACTCCTCGAGCAGTGAGCGGAGCAGGACGAGGTCCTGTGGGAACGTGATCTTGAAATTGCGTGGATCGCCGGCGACCACCAATACGGGTTCGCCGAGCGCTTCGACGAGTGTGGCGTCATCGCCGCCACGCAGGCCCTGCGCCACGGCGTTGAGGTGCGCGCGCCGGAGCAGATCGGCGTCGAATGCCTGGGGGGTCTGCGTCGCGATGAGCGACGAGCGGTCGAGCGTGGCCGCAACCCGGCCGTGTTCCACCTGCTTCACAGTGTCCACGCAGGGTACCCCCGCGGTCGCCGCTCCTTCAGCCCGTGCGGCGTCGAGCACGGCGCGAAAGAGCGCGGGCGGCGTGAGCGGTCGGGCGGCGTCGTGGACGGAGATCCAATCGTGGCCGTCGCAGCGATCGAGAGCGGCGGCAACGCTCTCCTGACGGCTGTCACCGCCTTCCACCAACACGAGCTGCGGGAGCTCGCCTGCGATCGCCAGGGCGCGAATCGCGTCCCATCGTGCCAATGGAGCAGCCACGACGACGAGATCAAAGCATCCCGCGGCGGCGATGGCCTCGAGCGCGATGGCGAACACGGGACGGCCGCCCGCGTCCGCCCACAACTTGTCCTCCCCCATCCGAACGCCTCGCCCGAAGGCGGGCACGATCAGTGCGCTGGTCAGCGCTGAGCGACCTTGGCGCGGGCCGGCCGGAGGACCCTGGGCTTGCTGGGCTCGTCCGGGTTGAGCGACGCGAAGATCATCCGGCCCGCGGTCGTCTGGAGCACGGTGGTGACGGTGACGGTCACGGTCTCGTCCACATGGTCGCGCCCATTCTCCACCACAACCATGGTGCCGTCCTCGAAGTACCCGACGCCCTGGTGGGGCTCCTTGCCCTCCTTGACGATCGAGATGGCCATGCTCTCACCTGCTGCCACGATCGGCTTGACCGCATTGGCGAGATCGTTGAGGTTGAGGACGCGCACGCCCTCGATCTGGGCGAGGCGGTTGAGGTTGTAGTCCTGAGTCATGAGCGACGCGCCTCGGGCGCGGGCAAGCTTGACCAGTCGCGCGTCGACCTCCGGGGTGCCGGGGAAGTCGAGGTCGACGATCTCGCACACGACGTCCTCGCCCTTCTGGAGGGCCTCGACCACGCCGAGGCCGCGGCGTCCTTTCTGGCGCCGGAAGGGATCCGCGGAATCGGCGACGCGCTGGAGCTCCTCGAGCACGAATCCGGGGATGAGCAACCTGCCGGGTACGAAACCGGCAGCCGCGACGTCGACGATGCGACCGTCGATGAGGACGCTGGTGTCGATGATCACCGGCTGGCCGTCGATCGGTGCCAGCGGGTCGTCGATGCTCGGCACGCTCGGTGCTCCTCTCCCGAAGACGACCGCAAGCGCGTCACGCCGCCTCGTCCCGGTGCGCACCCCGACGTAGACAAGGGCCGCGGCCACGCTGATCGAGATGATCACGCCGATGCCCCATGGCAGCGGATTGATCAGGACGGCGACGAGTGCCGCGATCAGCAGCGCGGCGAGCACGCCGATGAGGCCGCCGATGACCTGACTGGGGGGCGCCTCATCGAGCGTTCGCTCCAGCCAGAGATATGGATCGACGCTCAGGAGCGGCGCGGCCAGCGCGAGTGACGCTGCACCCGCGGCACCGGCCGCGAGCAGCGCGGCGCCGGCAATCGTCGGGCTGTGGGTGAGGACGTTCCGCGGGTCCGACAGGATGAACGCGGCGTACAGAATGCCGAAGACAAACCCAAGGCCCGCTCCGATGACCCTGGAAAGCGTCCGCGCTCGACGGATCGAGCGGGCGGCGTGCATATCCATCCGGCCGATTGAAGCACACGATTCTCACGCGCAAAGGCGGCGCGACACGACGGTCACCCGAGTAGCGCAATAGCCTCAGACAAGTTGCGGACACGGAGACAGCGGATCCCGGGTGGCATGGCTCCTTTGAAGCTCTCGGGCACCACGACGGCCTCCATGCCGACCGCGGCGGCTTCAGCGAGCCGGACCTCGGTCCGTGAGACCCGGCGGACTTCGCCACCGAGACCGAGTTCACCGAGGACCGCCCAGTGCGGCGAGATCGCCCGATTCCCGGCCGAGCCGGCGATGGCGAGGGCCACGGCGAGATCGGTGCCTGGGTCGTCGAGACGCACCCCACCGGCGACGTTCACGAAAACGTCGATCTTTGGGAATGTGATCCCGGCGCGCTTGGCGAGCACGGCCAGCATGAGATGGAGCCGGTTCAACTCGAACCCCGACGCCGCCCGGCGTGGGAACTCGAACGGCGACCCCACTGCAAGCGCCTGAACCTCGACCGCCATGGGACGGACCCCGTCGCAGGTGACGGTGAGCACGCTGCCCGCGGCGCCGAGGGACGCGGCATCGAGCATCCCGCGACCGCCTGCGGCAAGATCCTGCATCCCGGTGGTTTCCATGCTGAGGAGCCCCACCTCGCCGGTGGCGCCGAAGCGGTTCTTGATCCCCCGGAGCATCCGGTGCTCCCCAAGGCGCTCGCCTTCGAGGAAGAGGACGACATCCACCATGTGTTCGAGCGTGCGGGGCCCCGCGATAGCCCCCTCCTTGGTCACATGGCCCACGAGCAGCACGGGAACGCCCGTCGCCTTGGCCACATCACTCATGCGGAGCACCGCCGCCCGAACCTGAGAAACGCTCCCCGGCGGTCCCGGGGTGGTGGTGTCGCGGAGCGTCTGCACCGAGTCCACCACCACCAGCGAGGGACGCTCAGCCTCGATGGTGGCGATGACGGTGTCGACGTCGGATTCGGCGAGGAGACGGACGCGCGAGCCTGTGCACCCGAGCCGCCGCGCCCGGAGCGCGAGCTGATCGAGCGACTCCTCGCCGCTGCAATACAGCGCCGGCGCCTCCGGGTGGCCGGAGTGATGCGCGACCTGCAGGGCCAGGGTCGACTTGCCGATGCCGGGATCGCCACCGAGCAGGATCACGCTCCCGGGGACGATGCCCCCGCCGAGCACGCGGTTGACCTCGTGCGACCCGCTCGGCATGAGCCGAGCCGGGACCGACATGACGTCCTCCATCGGTGTGCTCTCCGCAGGCGCGACGTGGAGCGGCGGCCTGCCGGTCAGGAGGACGGCTGTCTCGCTGAGGCTGTTCCAGGCGCCGCAAGCCCCACAGCGCCCCTGCCACTTCGGTGCTTCAGCGCCACAGGCCGAGCAGACGAACTGCACCCTGGGAGCGGAGCGGCGAAGGTCGGTTGCCATGGGCGACGAATCCTACCGAACATCTGTACGATCGGTCAAGGGTTCGCCTCGGACCTGCGCCACACTCATTTGCAAATTGACCGCGATTCACGTATATCGGAACGAGATGGTGTCTCGATGAAAACACGGACCGCCTGGCTGAACCGCCTCGCCGGATCGCCGCAGTTCTTCTCTCTTGACGACCAGCGGGACGTACGGCCCGTCTGGTCGATGGGAGGTCTCGCGGCCGGCGCCGTTCCGGCCGTTGTCAGGTCGAGCCACGGCTACACCCCACAGCTCCCTTCGGACTCCCCGGAGCCGCTGAGGGAAGCCCG
Source organism: Candidatus Dormiibacterota bacterium (assembly GCA_963754015.1). Classification (GTDB taxonomy): domain Bacteria; phylum Chloroflexota; class Dormibacteria; order Aeolococcales; family Aeolococcaceae; genus Palsa-851. Next base: position 308,711 of record CAVWEG010000009.1, on the reverse strand, counting down.
AGTCGGGGACTTCTTCCGAAACTAGGCCGCGCGCCGGGTGCCGGCGATGTTGGTCGTCAGCGAGAGCGCGGGCGGTATCGACCCCTCGGCGGTGCCTGCGCCTGCGCTCCCACCGGGACGGGCTCGTCCTTCCCCTCGAGGCGGCGTCGCAGCTCGACGAGGCGATCGCGGAGCTCTGCGGCGCGCTCGAACTCCAGATCCTTGGCCGCGCGGAGCATCTCCTTCTCGACGTCCTTGGCGAGCCTGAGCACCTCGTCGGGCGGCAGTCCGGCGGCCTCCTGGAACGCCGCGGCGCGCAGCGATTGCTGATCGCGATGCGACTCCATCTGATAGACGGCCTTGACGATCGAGAGCGGCGTGATGTCGTGCTCGATGTTGTGGGCAACCTGGATGGCACGGCGCCGGTCGGTCTCCGCAATCGCGCGCTCCATCGCCTCTGACGTCCGATCGCCGTACATGACGACATGCCCGAAGACGTTGCGCGCGGCGCGCCCGATCGTCTGGATGAGCGAGCGATATCCGCGGAGATACCCCTCCTTGTCGGCGTCGAGGATGGCGATGAACGACACTTCGGGAAGGTCGAGACCCTCGCGCAACAGGTTGATGCCGACCAGGACGTCGAAGACGCCGAGACGCAGGTCGCGGATGATCTCGACGCGCTCCATGGTGTCGATATCGCTGTGCAGGTAGCGAACCTTGATGCCCGCCTCACGCAGGTAATCCGTGAGGTCCTCGGCCATCTTCTTGGTCAGGGTCGTGATGAGACAGCGCTCGTGGCGCTCGATGCGAAGGCGCATCTGCGTGATGAGATCGTCGATCTGGCCGTGCGACTCCTTCACCTCGATGGTGGGGTCCACGAGGCCTGTCGGCCGGATGATCTGCTGCACCTGCTGGGTCGCGTGCTCCTCCTCGTACGGCCCCGGCGTCGCGCTGACGTAGATGATCTGACCGATCATGGAGTCCCACTCGGCAAACGTCAGGGGACGGTTATCGAGTGCCGACGGGAGACGGAACCCATACTCCACCAAGGGAATCTTGCGGGCGCGGTCGCCCTTGTTCATGCCGTCGATCTGCGGCACGGCGACGTGCGACTCGTCGACGACGATGAGCGCATCGTCGGGGAGGAAATCGAGCAGGCAGAACGGACGTTGTCCCTCCTCGCGAGCGCTGAGGTGACGCGAGTAGTTCTCGATGCCGGCGCAGGTCCCGGTCTCACGCATCATCTCCATGTCGAAGTTCGTGCGCTGGCGCAGCCGTTGCGCCTCGAGGAGACGGCCGCGCTGCTCGAGCAGCGCCACGCGCTCCTCGAGCTCAGCTTCGATCGATACGAGCGCCCGGTTCATCTGCTCCTGCGGCGTGACGTAGTGCGACGCAGGGAAGACCGTCAGCTCCTCGCGCATCGTGAGAATCTCACCGGTGAGCGGGTCGAAGTCCTTGATCAACTCGATGGTGTCGCCCATGAACTCGACGCGGGTCGCGACCTCCTCGTATGCCGGTTGCACGTCGACGACATCGCCGCGCACACGGAAGCGCGAGCGCCCGAAGTCCATGTCATTGCGCGCGTACTGGAGGTCCGAGAACTTGCGCAGCATAATGTCGCGCCGCCACGACTCACCGACTTTGACGGTGATCGACTTGCCGAGATAGTTCTCCGGTGAGCCGATGCCGTAGATGCAGGAGATCGAGGCGACGACGATGACGTCGCGGCGTGTCAGCAGCGCGCGGGTCGCGCTGTTGCGCAGGCGGTCGATCTCGTCGTTGCGCGAGGAGTCCTTCTCGATGTAGGTGTCGGTGCGCGGGATGTACGCCTCGGGCTGATAGAAGTCGTAGAAGGAGACGAAATACTCCACCGCGTTGTGCGGGAAGAACTCGCGGAACTCCGCCCAGAGCTGCGCGGCGAGCGTCTTGTTCGGGGAGAGCACCAGCGTCGGCCGCTGCTGCTTGGCGATGACGTTGGCGATCGTGAAGGTCTTCCCCGAGCCGGTGACTCCGAGCAGGACCTGTTCGCGCTGGCCCTCGGCGAGTCCGCGGTTGAGCGCTTCGATCGCCTCAGGCTGGTCACCAGCAGGTGCGAAGGGCGCGAGGAGTTCCAGATCGGGCATGGATCCAGTCTAGCGAGGTCCGCTCCGAGACCTCAGCCGGCCACGGCCGCGGCGTAGACCTCTTGGAGTTGGCCCGCGATGGTGTCCCACGAGTGGGCAGCAAGCACCGCATCACGCCCCCGCTTGCCGGCCTCGAGACGCCTGCCTTCGTCGCCGAGCAACGCAGCCACCGCACCGCGCATCGCCGCGACGTTGCCGGGAGGGACGAGCACGCCGCCATCGCCGACCGCATCGCGGAGTCCGTCGACGTCGTATCCGACGACTGGAGTGCCGGCCGATTGCGCCTCGAGCGCGACCATGCCGAGGCCCTCGAAACGCGAGGGCATGAGCAGCACAGCGGCGCGCGCGTACTCACGGTTGAGCGCGTCGCGGTCGAGAGCGCCGAGATACTCGATCCGTCCTCGGCTGGCGACCGCGGCGCGACGCACGTCGTGCTCCAGGCTGCCGGCGCCGACGATCACGCCGCGAACACCAGTGTCGGTCCGCGTGAGCGATTCGAGCACCGACAGCGCTTCGAGCACGCCCTTCTCGCGCTCGAGCCGGCCGACGAAAAGCACCCGTCCACCCTCATGGTCGACGCCCGGGACGTCAACGGGATCAACACCATTGGGCAGCACTTCGATGCGCGACGCCGGAACGCCCATCTCCAGCAGCGAATTCGCGGTGGACCGGGACACCGGGAGCACCATTGCCGCCTGCTGATAGCTGCGTGCCTCGACACCCGCGAGCCAGCGTTTCACCGAACGGCGCGAGTGCGCCTGGCGATACGTGTGATGCGCCGTGTAGACGAGCGGCACCTTGAGGTGTTTCCAGATGAGCACACCGCCAGGACCACCATGGGCGTGCACGACATCCGGTTGGGCACGCAGCATGATCTGCGGATAGCGGTTGATCTGCAACGACAGATCGAGCGGCGCTCTGCCCGTGCGCCGAGCCACCGCGATCGCGTGCTCGCCCCGGCCCGCGATGGTGTGCACGGGAACGCCGCGTCGCTCGAGTGCCGCGCGCATGCCCATCACGACGACACCCTGTCCGCCGAGCGGAGGGTCGTCGTCGTAGCTGACCATCGTGACCCGGGTCATCGCTGGCAGGTCGAGCAGTACACGGTGGTCCGGCCGGCGTTCTGTGTGCTTCGTAACACAGCGCCGCACTGGAAGCACGGCTGGCCGCCGCGACCGTACACCTGGAGACGTTCCTGATTGCTGCCTCGCGCGTTCCACACGTCGCGGTAGTCGTCGACGCTGCTGCCCCGATTCGCGATGGCCGTGCTGAGCACGAGCTTGATCGCGGCGAGCAGCGCAGCGCGCTCTCGCCTGGTCAGTCGATTGCAGCGCCGCGTTGGCCGCACCCCGGCAAGGAAGCACGCCTCGTCGATGTAGATGTTGCCGAGCCCCGCCACGCCCTTCTGATCGAGGAGTGCCGCTTTCACCGTGCGCGTCGTCCGCTTGAGGACCGCGTCAAGGCGATCCTGCGAGAAGTCGATTGACAGCGGCTCGACACCGAGCTTCGGGAATACTCGCGCCGCGATGAGCGCCTCGCGTGGTCCATAGGCCACGCGTCCGAAGCGCCGCGCGTCGTCGAAGCGCAGCTCGCGTCCGTCGTCGAGCATGGCACGGATATGCGTGTGTTTCGGCACCGGCGCGTCTGCGTCGCAGACCAGTAGATGCCCCGTCATACCGAGGTGGACCATGAGGTCGTCGCCGGAATCGAGGCCCAGGAGCAGGTACTTGCCGAGACGCTCCACCGCGCCAAACGTCTGCCCGGTGAGCAGCGCCGGCAGCATCGTGCCGTCGGGGTAGCGCACGATGTCCGGGCGCAGCACGGTCACACCATCGATGCGACGGCCGGTGACAGCGGCGCGCAGGTCGCGCGCGACCGTCTCGACCTCGGGAAGTTCAGGCATCTCGGGCCTGCGCGATGGGCGTCATGTCACCTAAATTGACGTCTCTTCCACCCCGAGCCTGTGCAAGGGTCTGCCTCGATGCCGGGCTGACCCGGCCGAATCGGAGAGCCACCATGGCCACGACAATACCCATGGGCACCGCTTCCGAGGCGTCCACGCCTGATTTGCAAGATCCTGGTGGACGCTGCCGGCGCGCGCAGGCATTACGCGGCGGGCGACGTCTCGCACGTGAGGGTGAGGAAACGGCGGCCTACGCCATACCCGGCTGGCGCCACGTGGAGGCCGCTCGCAGTCGAGTAAGCCTGGGCCAAAAATTCGCGCCCAAGCCCCAGGCCATGCTTTCGGCATCTTCCGACTATTTACGCGTCGGAATGAGTAGATGGGAGATCAGTCGAAGTCTGCAACGTCCCGCCCCTGAAAGTCCCATCCGATGACCCTGATTGCAGGGCTTGCGGGGTTCGCAACCGCGTTTGTCACAAAGCCTTTGTTCGCCTGCATCGTCGCGTTTGGCATAGCAATCGCGGCGGCTACGGTTGTTGGGACAAAGTAGCGGCCAATCGACAACGAATTGGCGAGCCATGCCGAGTGCTCCGTGGCAACCCCGTGCGTTTGTAACTGGCCGCTACAACCTTTAGGACCCTGGCGGCGCGCCAACCTGAATCTCAAAATTGCACGTGTCAGACGAAGCGGTGATCTGCCACGTCCCGGGCGTGAGACTCTCGTCCTGGGATGTGCTTGGCGGCATGAAGTAGTAAGGTGCCGCGCCGGGGTCAGCCACATTGTCCGACGACTGCGCCGTTATCGTGTAGCTAACGCTCCCCATGACGAATGAGGCGGTGATATTGCAGAGTGCGCCAGTGTTGGTCCCTGGCTGGAAGACGTCGATCTCGTAGTTCGCGCCCGTATTGATGGTGAACGACGCCGTGTTATCACCGACAGATCCCATGAAGCTGTAGCTGTCCAGCGAACCGCATGCGGCAAGAAAAGGAATGCGGCGCTAACGCCCACCGCAGATATCGGAACGAACGGAAAGCCTGGATCTAACAGCACGAAGGCTGCAAGCGACAGGACGCCAAGTGCCAGTGCGGCCATGAAGGGCTTGCTGGCCCTCCCGCTACGCGGCGTGAAGATCCAGCGCAACTGGGCGAAGAAACCTGACGGCTTAGGATGCGGGGAGACGCTCGAAATCGGCAACACCAGCGCGGCTGGAACGAACACTACGACCGGAAGCAGGCTAGTTAGACCGATAGCTATGAGGGTGGGCAACGGCTCCGCGATTGCAAAACTCACAGGGTCCGGCACGCGGAATCCAGCAGTCACAAAGGCGATCCACCGGACGAAGGCGCCGCTAACAGGCAGGAGCGCGGCGGCGATCGGCACGGCCTTACCCAATGCCCCAAGGACGTCCCGCTCTCTAGAGGCGAAATCGTCCTGGACCGAGATCACGAGCCGTCATGCTAGCCGTTAGGTGATAGGTGGGCCGCCCGGCTCAGGCATCTCAGGCCCGCGCGACGGGCGTCATGTCCCCCCAGTTGTCGCCGACCTTGACGTCAACCTCGAGCGGGACCTTGAGCGCCTCAGCGGCGCCCATGCGTTCCCGGAGGAGCGGGATCAGGACCTCGATCTCCTCGGCGGGCGCTTCGAGGAGCAGCTCGTCGTGGACCTGCAGGAGGATGCGGCTGTGCAGTCCGGCATCGCGGAGCGCCGCGTCGACGAGGATCATCGCCTGCTTCATGATGTCCGCAGCTCCACCCTGAATCGGCATGTTCACGGCCATGCGCTCGGCGGCGAAGCGGAGCTGCCGGTTGGCGGCGCGGATGTCGGCGATATAGCGGCGCCGGCCGATGAAGGTCTCGACCCACCCGTACTCGCGCGCATGGTTGCGCACCTGTTCCAGGTACGCGGTCACTGCCGGGAAGTTCGTGAAGTAGGCGTCGATGAACGTGTGCGCTTCCTCACGGCTCATGCCCGTATCCCGCGCCAGCCCGAAATCGCTGAGGCCATAGACGACGCCGAAGTTGACGACCTTGGCGATGCGTCGCATATCCGCGGTGACGTCCTCGGGCGCTACCGAGTACACCTCGGCGGCGGTGCGCCGATGGATGTCCTCGCCACGCTGGAACGCCGCGATGAGCTCCGTCTCCCCCGTGACGTGGGCAAGAACGCGCAGCTCCACCTGCGAGTAGTCGGCGCTGACGAGCTGCTGACCGGTGTCAGCATGGAATGCGCGCCGGATGCGCTGTCCCCACTGTGTCCGTACCGGGATGTTCTGCAGGTTCGGATCGGACGATGACAGACGCCCGGTGGTGGCGACTGCCTGGTTGAACGACGTGTGCACCCGCGAGTCGGCTGTGCACAGCAGCGGCAACGCATCGACGTATGTGCTCTTCAGCTTGGTGAGCTGGCGCCACTCGAGGATCAGACTCGACAACCGGATGCTCACCGCGCAGCAACTCGAGCGTGTCGGCATCGGTGCTGCGACCGGTCTTCGTCTTGCGTCCGCTCGCGAGCCCGAGGTCGTCGTACAGAAAACGACCGAGCTGCTGCGTGCTCCCGGGGTTGAACGTGTAACCGGCCGTGTCCTGAATCTCGGTCTCGATCTCGGTGATGCGCGTGTACATCTCCGCGCTGATCGACCCGAGCAGATCGCAGTCCACCGCAACGCCCTCGACCTCCATCGCCGCGAGGATCGGGACGAGCGGTAGCTCCATCTCGTTATGGAGGCGAGTCGCATTGGCGCGTTCCATGTGCTGCGTCAACACCGCGCCGACGGGGTCGATCAAACCGATCCACACGCCGTAGTACGCCGCGGCCTCATCGACGGGGATGTCGGCGAGTCCCCGCTTGGATCGACCCGATCCCAGCAGGGATTCCTCGGCGTCGACCCGAAGCGCGCAGAGATCGTGCGCGAGCACCGGCAACGTCGGCACCTTGAGTCGCGAGTTCGTCAGGTACGCAGCAAGCAAGGCGTCGAACCGAAGCCCCCGCAGGGCGATACCACGCCGTCGCCACGCCAGGACCTCGCGTTTCAGGTCGTACCCGCGCTTGGGGATGGACGCATCGGCAAGCAATTCCTCGATCGCAGCGATGGCTGCAGCATCGGCGTTGCGCTCGACGAGGCTCGAGTGCCACACGGGCAGGTAGTACGCGGTGTCGGTGCCCGTCGGCGCGAGGGCAACACCGATGAGATCGCCGGTGCGCGGATTGCCCTCCACGACAGTGCGAATCGCGAACGCGCCGGCGGCGCGGATGCGCTCGACCGCATCCGTGGCCTCGTGCGCGTCGAGGATGACGGCAACATCGGTTGGCGGATCCTGCAGGTCGCCAACGGGAATCTCTTCCGCACGTGACTCGATGGAGGATGGCGGCATGTCGGCGTCGGGAGTCCTTCCGGGCAGGCGCGGGAGCAGACTCCGAAACTCGAGGCGGTCGAACAATTCGCGCACCTCGGTCTCGTCGTAATGAAAGAGTCGCGCCGCCTCGAGCGGCAGATGCACGTCGATGTCGACAACGATCGTCGCGGTCCATTTGCTCAATCGCGCTTGATCCATATGCTCTTCGAGCGCGCGGCGCACCCGTCCCGGCGGCATCGACGGCACCGCCTCGAGCACGTTCTCGAGCGGTCCGTACTGCTGCACGAGCGACATCGCAGTCTTCTCGCCGATGCCGGGCACCCCCGGGATGTTGTCGCTCGGATCACCTTGCAGCGCTTTGAAATCGACGACGAGCGGCGGCTCGAACCCATAGCGCTCGCGGACCTTGTCGACGTCGTAGATGATCGTCTCGGAGATGCCGCGCCGGCTCGCGTACACGCGAATGTGCTCCGTGACGAGTTGCAGCGTGTCGAGGTCGCCGGTGAGGATGATCACGTCGAGCCCTGCGGCTTCGGCCTTGACGGCGAGTGTCCCGATGACGTCGTCAGCCTCGAACGTCGGCACCTCGATGATCGGGATGCCGAGCGCTTCCACCACCTCGCGCGCCCACGGGAATTGCGCGCTCAACTCCGCCGGAGCACGCGACCGTTGCGCCTTGTACTCAGCGAACTTCTCGTGGCGAAACGTCGGTCCGGGCAGGTCGAAGGCAGCGATCGCATACGTCGGTGTCGTGTCGTTGAGTGCCTTGAAGAGCATCGACGTGAAGCCATAGGCGGCGTTGGTCATCTCGCCACGGCTGTTGCTCAACGCCGGCATCGCGTGGAATGCGCGATAGACGAGGTTGTGTCCATCCACCAGCAACAAGGTCTCGCGTGCCACAGCGGACCATGGTAGCGAGGCGACGGGTATGGCCTCGGTGACGCACCCGCGGGGTTATGATCGAGCTATGGCAGACCTGGTGGAGATGACCGTCGACAGCATCAGGGTGCACATGCCGACCGGGCAGCACGTCGTCATCCTCAAGGAGAAGACGGCGGATCGCTACCTCCCCATCTGGATCGGCATCAACGAGGCCAACGCCATCGCGTTGAAGATCACCGGGATCACGCCGGAGCGACCGATCACCCACGACCTGCTCGCCAACCTCTTGAGCGCTGTCGAGGTGACCGTCGACAGAATCGTCGTGACATCGCTCAGCAACGAGGTGTTCTACGCGCGCATCCTCGCCAACGTCGACGGTCGCCGCCTGGAGATCGAACTCGCGTCCGTCCGACGCCATCGCTGTCGCGGTGCGGGTCGGAGCGGGGATCTACGTCGCCGACGAGGTCCTCGACAAGGCCGGCGTCCTCCCCGAAAACGACAAGGATGGTCAGCTGACTGAGGCCGACCCCGAAAGCGACGAGCGCCTCGCGAAGATTCGCGACTGGGTCAACACCCTCAACCTCCCGGACCTGGGCACCGGCGCCTCCGAGAGCTGACCTACCCGCTGAAGAGCGACCAGAACTTCGGGTCCTCGAAGCCGAGACGCCAGGCCGCGATGCCCGCGAGGCCATCCGTCTTCACGAGCGCGATCTTGCGAGCGAGGCTGTCGGCGTCGTCGAAGTACGAGGTCAGTGAGCCGTTCGGCGCGACGATGAACGGCGTCTGCGTCTCGAAGTTGTAGTCGACCCGGGCGCCGGGAATGTGCAATCCGTTGTAGAGCACGTTGGAGTAGGCCGAGGCGCCGCCGATGCTCCCCCACTCCCGACCGTACAGCGGCACGCCGAGCAGGACATGCGACGGGTCGAGGTCGGGCAGCGTCGCCTGCAGAATTGACGTGTCCCAGTCGAGTCCGGCGACCGGTCCCGGGGTACCGCCGTCGCCGTGCTCGTCGTATGCCATGAGGTCGACGAGATCGGCGGCCTTGCCGATCGCCGCCACGTCATACGCCGCTGAATACGCGTTCACACCGGCGAAGTCGTGGGGAACGATGTCGACGATGAGCTTGGCGTTGTGTGCGTGCAGCGCCGTGGCGAGCTGCTGGATGAAGGCGGTGAACGGGTCCTTGTCGGCTGCGAGCATGCCCTCGAAGTCGACGTTGATGCCCGTGTAGCCCGAATACTTGATGCCGGCGAGCATCTCGTTGATGAGCACTCCGACCGCTTTCGGGCTGTTGAGCAGCTGGTCGGTCGCCTGAGGATTCACCGGATCGTTCGCGAGTGACGGCCAGATGGGGAGCCCGGCCGCGGCCGCGCGGTTGACCGCGGACTGATCCGGCGTGCCGAGCAGCGTGCCGTTCGCCTGCGCCTGCCAGCCCGTGGGGGTCATCTCCGTCGCTTCGCCGAGGTGCAAGGCGAAGGAGCTGTTGGAGATTGCCGTGTTGATGACGAAAGCGTCGATCTTGGTGCCGGCAACGCTCGGCGCCAGAGGCACCGTCACCCTGCGGATCGCGTCGCGCGGGATACCGCCGAGCGCAAGCGTGATGCCCGGATCGAGGTGCGCGTCCCCGGCGGTCGGAATCGTCGCCGGGAGCGTGATCGATGCCGGCGCCTTCCCGTGCCAGGTGATCCGGGCGTGGTTGCCGTCGGTCCAGCTGATCGTCGCTCCGGGGAGGGCCGCCGCCACCGAAGGCTGATTGGGAGCGTCGGCGAAGACGGCGTCGACCACCAGGCCTGCCGACGGATCGATGTGCGCGGCGAGCATCGCGGCGGTCGGTGGGATGACCGTGAAGTTGATGTACGTGGTGGGCAACCCCGTCACCGCGACGGCAAGCCGGTGTGACGAGCTCAGCGGCATGAGCGGCTTGACGCTCGCGAAGAGGCTCTGGCCGGTCTGCGAGAGGCCGAGCTGCTTCCCGTCGAGGGTCGCGGTCACGTCGCTCGTCTGGAGCACCGCCCCGGTCGCATGCAGCTTGAGATCGAGATTCGGAGGCACGTTGGCATCGCCGGTCCGCAGACCGACGCCGCCTGCGGTGATGACGACGTACTGATAGTTGGGTGGGTGGCTGAACCCGGGGACGCTGCAGCCAGAGACCAGCAGCGCCGCTGCCAGGCACGCCAAACGGCGGTGCATTGCGGTGGAGTCTAGTCAGGTTGGCCCAGGGCTGGCCGGGGGCGGTGGCTAGCGCGTGGTGAGGGTGAGCGTCGCCGTCAGGGCTGGGCTGCCGACCGTCACAAATCCGGCGGGGATGGTCGCCTCGACATGAATGACCGTTCCCGGGGCGAGGCCGGCGGGAACTGTGAAGGTCACGAGTGACCCGGATGTGCTCGCCGCGGGGATTCCGGCAGCGTTTGCGCCTACCGGTACGGGAACCTCGTATTGCGGGCTGTAGGTCCCTGGAAGAACAAACAGCGCACCGCCGCCGACACCAACGGACACGCAGGGACGGACGGCGCGGATTGCCTCCGGGGCGCTGCCGATCGAGCCGGGCGCGCCCGCTGAGGCGAGGGCCTCGGAGAGTTGCGCGTACAGGGTCACCGCCTGACCAGGGGTCGCCGTAAGCGTCGAGGCGGCGAGGGCGAGTTGGTCGCCGGACTCGGTGGGTGACGTCGCGACGACGGGCTTCGAGAACCCCGCAGGGGGTGCAGACCCGACGACGGGTGTGACCGCCTGCGTACATGCGGACTCGACAGCGCCATTTCCGGGGCCGCCATGGTCGTCCGCGGACCCGGCCGCGGGGGCGACGGCTCCCGTGCTCCCCCCGACCGTCGTGGTGGTGCCGCTGCCGCTTCCGTGCACCAGGGCGAAAGCGATGAGCGCCACGGCAACCCCGCCGGCCACTGCGGTTGCCGGGAAGCGGCGCAGGAGCCCGGCGTTCAGCCAGCCGATGTTGATCCGTGGGCGCCGCGATTCCTCGGCAATCGGCGCCGTGGAGGGCAGGTGCACCACTCGGGCCATGTGCGCCTTGGGCAGCTCGCGAAGTGCCTCCACGGTGGCGGTGAACTCTGCGTATGCGGCCGAGCAGTCGGGACACGACTGGAGGTGCGCCTGGAAGCGTGCCTCGTCGATCGGCGAGAGGTCGTCGTCATATGCACCGGTGAAGAGGTGGTCGACGTGGCGGCGCGCGCTCATGCCTTCTCCTCCGCGAAGCCTGGGAACGCTGCGGATCCGCGCAACGCCTTGGCGAGCATCGAACGGCCGCGATTGAGCCTGGATTTGACTGTGCCGATTGGCACGCGGAGTGCGGCCGACATCTCCTCGTAGCTCAAGTCGTTGACATCGCGCAGAACGACCACCGCGCGAAAGTCGGGGTGGAGGGTGAGCAACGCGTCGCGGACGGCGGCGACCCGCTCTCGAGACAGGGCGGTTGCCTCCGGCCCGAGTGCCGGATCGGGCAGATCGACGATGTTGCCCTGCGCATCCTCGAGCGGATCCGCGGGACGGCGCACGGTTCTCCGCTGGACATCGTGACTGCAGTTGATCGCGACGCGGAACAGCCACGCTCGAATGGTCTGGCCGCGAAGCACCGGAATCCTCACGTACGCGCGCAGGAACGTTTCCTGAACGACGTCTGCCGCGTCTGCCGGGGTGCCGGTGATCCTGAGTGCCATCGTGTATAGCTCGTCCTGGTGACGGGTGACAATTGCTGCAAAGGCGTCTCGGTCCCCGCGGCGTGCCCGCTCGAGGAGCGCCTCGTCGTCCATGCGTTTGAGAGTACGCGCGGATGCGGCTTCAGGTTCCCGCTGAGCGCGACCGTCTTTACGCCGGAAGGCCCGGGGAGCCGGTACGCTGTCCGTCTGGCCGGGGTGGCGGAATGGTAGACGCAGCGGTCTCAAAAACCGCCGAGGGTTACCTCGTGAGGGTTCGACTCCCTCTCCCGGCAGTCCGAATCCCTTGTGGGATAACGCTCGCATTGCGCTGTCGCATACTTGCGCGTCGACATATCGAACGTGAGGAAACGGCATGACGGGATCTCGGGTGTACTGGGTCGCAGCAGTGCTGTCCTCGACACTATTGATCGGGTGCGGCAGCACGTCGACCGCGAACTCACAATCGGGTGGATCGGCAACGTCTGGCTCGGCCCAACCATCCCTGCAGGCGACAACCCCGCTAACAGCCGACATCGCGTTCAGCGGTGGGCTGAGCGGGACGTTGGCCCTCAATAGCGCCGAATCAAATTGCCAGTTGCTCCCGTCCGGCACATTGTCGGCGACGTTCGATGGTGTCGTACCCGGGAGCGAGGCGGCCTTCAACGTTCTCGAGCCCCCCGGGACAAAGACGCTTCTTGCTGGAGGAGACGAGGTGGGCGTCGACACCAGCGTCGACTTCTGGCACAGCGACACCAGTGGAACTGCCGCGATCACGGTGACGGGCAACACGGCGACAGGCATGGTCACAGCCGTTATTGCGGGCTCGACGGGCAGCGGCGTGAACGCCACTGTGCCCGACCTGCATGTCACGGCCTCATTCAGCTGCCCGGTGTCCGCATCCGGCGGTTAGGCTCATGACGTGACCTCTCCAGATCGGACTGACTCGGTGCCACAACGCTGGACGGCCTCGACTCTGCATCCAGACATGTGGCTGGACCCTGATAAGGATCCCCGCGATACCGGCATCGAGGTGGTCGGCGAGCGCGCGACGCTCATCGAATACCTCCGAGCGTATCGCTTGACGCTACGACTGAAGTGCGCGGATCTCGACGCCGGCCAGATGGCGTTGCGATCCGTACCACCGTCGACGATGTCGTTGCTGGGCCTCGTCCGGCACATGGCGGACGTCGAGCGGTCGTGGTTCCGGCGCGTTATGGCTGGTGAGAATGCACCGAGGCGGTTCTCCTCCGACGAAGACCGCGAAGGTGCGTGGACCGGTGCGGTCGGCGATCCGGCGGTGGTCGATCACGCGTGGACTGCATGGGAGAACGAGGTCGCGTTCTCGGAGCAATTTGTCGACGACACGCTCGATCTCGACACGCTGGGACGAATGGCTGATGGGCAGTCAATTTCGTTGCGCGAGATCCTCGTCCACATGATCGAGGAATATGCGCGGCATTGCGGCCACGCCGACCTCATCCGCGAGCGGATCGACGGTCGCGTCGGCCAGTAGCCTGACGGTCTACCATGCCGATGTGGCCGCCTCAAGCAATCACGAAACAGTCGAGAAGTACTGGCAGCTGGCGAACGCTCGCGATTGGACCGGTCTGGCCAAGCTCCTGGATCGCGACTTCGTGTGGGAGATCCCGCAATCAGGGGAACGCGTGCGCGGTGTGGAGAACTACCTCGCGATGAATGAAAACTACCCCGCGGGACTGCCGGATATTGACGCGCATCGCATCACGGGGAACAAAGACCGATGGGTCACCACACCGAGCTGGACCGTCCTCAAGATCGTCGGAACCGGTGACGATTACATCAGCGAGTCCCGTGTCAACTACCACGACGGGAGCGAATGGCACGCCGTCGACATCTTCCATTTTCGTGATGGCAAGATCCGAAGTCAGGTCGCGTACTTCGCGCCAACGCTCGACGCTCCAGAGTGGCGAGCGCGCTGGGTGGAGCGCTCCTAGGCAGTTGACTCCCGCTGCGCGCGGCGCGTCAGACTGACGCATGAACCGCGTCGTCCTGTTCACGATGACGATGCTCATCCTGCTGCTCATCGACGTGGCGGGCGTGTACGTCGCGGCGACTGGTGGCGCATGGCTGGTTGCCGTGCTGCTGCTCATCCCGGGAGCCGCGCTTGTCTGGGCGCTCATCGGCGTGCGGTTTGACGTTCGGCCGCGCAGACCGCGCCGGTGGCCGCATCGTGGCGCAACGCGGGTCGGATACAACCCCTGGATCGGCGGCGGGATCGACGAGGACCGCTGACACCCGATACCGGCGGTCAGAGGCATCATTCCCGTCGATGGACATGGCATCCGAGCACCCGGCACCATCGACCTCGCCACTCATTCGGTGGGTGTTGCCGGCGGGAATCATTGCGCTGGCGATCGCCTTGGTCGGCGGCTACGCGTTTGGGTGGTCGTGGACCGGGATCACGCCGAACGATCAGATGTGGGACCTGCTCCACGTCATCGTGCTGCCGGTGGTGCTTGCGACGCTCCCCATCTGGTACCGCACGCGCGATCGCTGGAAGATGGGGTGGCACACAGTCTTCACGACGCTTGCGGTGCTCTTTGCGGTGCTCGTTTTCGGCGGGTACGCGCTCAACTGGACGTGGACCGGATTCCATGGCAACACGTTGTGGGATTGGCTCGAGTTGCTCGCGCTGCCGCTTGTCGTCGCTGCCCTGCCGCTGTGGTTCGCGACGCACAAGCGCTTCGAGGGACGCTGGCGCGCGATCGGTGCGACGGCGCTGGTGGCGTTCGCAATCGTCGTGATCGGCGGGTACGCACTCGGTTGGGGCTGGACCGGGTTTCAGGGCAACACGCTCTGGGACTGGATCCGCCTGCTGCTCGTCCCGTTTGTACTGCCGGCGACGCTGGCATGGTTCTCCGCGCGGTCGGAGTCCGAGCGTCTGCGAACGACGACCAGCTGAGACTAAGCGCTCACGCCGCGCGACGGCGGACGAGCCACACAGCGGTGCCAATGAGCAGCACGGACAGCGCGAGCAGCCAGCCGCCCTCGATCAGCTGGAACGGCCAGAACCGGGCGGCCGGCTCATAGGTAGTCACCTGGGCGAAGCCATGTTGGATGAGGTACTGGACCGGATCGCCGAGGCTGGCCGGAGTCGCCGGCCCAGGTTCGAACAAGTCCGGGGTGATGGCGCGGACATCGACTCGAGCTAGCGCATCGTTGATCGCACCCAGACTCGCTGGGTTGCCGTTTCTGAACCACCCTTGCGAGAGCACCCAGGCTTGGGCCGGGATGGTGGCGCTGCGAGTCACCAGCGGCGCGGCGTAATGCGCGCGCAGGACGAGTGCGGTCACGACAGCGAGCCCGGCCCACGCGGCGAATGTGGCGAAGATTGCGGGAAGCACGCGACGAATGAGGAAGCCCGCGAGGACGCCGATCGCGAACGCGGCCAGCGTCCAGGCGGCAAGCGCTACCCCGAGTAAGTCGAACAAGGTGGGATACAGCGGGCCGTTGCTGTCGCCTGCTCCGAAGATCGGCTGGACGTACCACGAGACGAGCGCGCTGAATGCTCCGGCCACGATCGTGACCGCGATCGCGAGTGGCACCACTTTCCCGAATGTCCAGCGTGTGCGCCCAAAGCCCTGAGTCCACGCGTAGCGATATGTGCCGGTCTCGAGTTCCCTCGCCAGCACTGGCGCACCGGCAAATGCGCCGATCAGCACGGGGATCACCTGCGTCAGCCCGAGGACCCACCCGACGCCGGGCGCGTAGGTGTCCAGGAAGTTGCCGGCCACCCGCCGGCAGATATCAGACGATGCCGGGTGGCACCCCGCCACAGCGGCATAGGCGTTGTGCATCTGCAGGCCCGTGATCAGCAGGAACACGCCCGCTGCGCCGAATAGCCCGAAGATCGCCGCGAACGTCAGGCGGTGCTGCCGCCAAGTGACCCACGCCATCCGTCGCCAGGGCAGCGGCCGCAGGCGCGCGCCGCGCCCAGGCCACGCGGTCAGCGTCTCGGCGCTCAACTCCGTGCCCCCACGGGGAGAACAACCGCGGGGCGCTCGGGACCGGGAAGAGCCGCGTTGGCGGGATCCCGCATGTACGCGAGGGTCAGTTCTTCGAGACTGACCGGGTGAGCCTCCCATCCGAGCGGAATCGCCTCGGTAGCGCTGTCGGTCCTGACGAGGAGGTGTGCCTGAGCCTCGCCCCGCCGGGCGTGCACGACGTTCAGCCGGTGGATGTACTGACCCGCTTCGTCGGCAGGTCCGACCAGGACGCGATGAGATGCGAGCAAGTCGTCGACCTCGCCGGCCACCTGAACGCTCCCGCCCGACATGAGGACGATGTAGTCAGCGACGCGCTCCAACTCGGCAAGCACATGCGAGGACAGCAGCACGGACACACCGTCGTCCGCCATGGCAGTCATGACCGTGGCCATGAAGTCGTGTCGCGCGAGCGGGTCGAGCATCGCCATCGGCTCGTCGAGAACAAGCAACTGGGGGCGCCGCGCCAGCGCCAGGGTGAGTGCGAGCTGGGCCTGCTGACCGCCCGACATCAGGCCAGTGGTGCGATCCAGCGCTACGCCCAGTTCGCGGAGCCGAGCCTTGGCGTAGGGCTCGTCGAAGCGGCGGTTCAGGCTTCGGGTCATATGCAGCATGTCTGCAGCGGAGAGGTTCTTGTAGAGCGGCGTGTCCTGGGCGACGAACGCGATGCCGTCCAGGGCCTCGGGTGATCCGGCGAGCACGCCGCCGAGGACGGTGACGATGCCGGTGCTCGGAGCCGCGAGGCCGACCGTCAGATTGAGGAGCGTGGTCTTGCCGGCGCCGTTCGGCCCAACGAGCGCAGCCACGCGCCCTTCCGGGATCGCGAGGTTGCAGTCACGGAGCGCCCATGTTTTTCCGTAGCGCTTGCCGAGACGGTGGGATTCGATGACGTTCATGCGACGCCTTCCGAATCGCCATGTGCCGCGGTGCGCCGTGTGCGGTAGTCGCGCAGTGCGCTGGTGAACAGGGCGACGATGCCGTCTTCGTCAAGCCCCGCGGTGTCGGCGGAGTCGAGCCAGGTGAGCAGCGACCCGCGAAGGCGCGTCAATTCAGGAAGCGTCGCTTGGCTGAGCGTGGCCCTGACAAACGTGCCCTGTCCGGGGTGACCCGATGCGAGGCCCTTGATCTCGAGTTCGCGGTACGCCTTGAGGACCGTGTTGGGGTTGATGGCCAGCGAGGCGACGACATCCCTCACCTTGGGGAGTCGGTCGCCGTTCTTCAGGTACCCGATCCGGAGCGCATGCTCAACCTGCTGGACCAGCTGCAGATACGTCGGGACGCCGGAGACGTGGTCGAGGCGGAACTCGATCGGCGAGGTCGTTTCCGGAGACTCGATGCCGCTGATCTCTTTATCTAGTGTCATACGACAAGAATACAGGAAACAGGTCGGTACGGATCAACCCCTCGCGTTCCATGCGCTGTCGGGCCTCGCCAGCAGATCCCGGACAACTACGCGACCCACGCGCCTCAAAGCGCGAGCGGCGGGGTGTAGAAAGGACACCGCAGATCCGCCCTACCACGTCACGGAGGCAACCCATGCTCATCAGCACTGCCAACGACCTGCCCGGCTATCAGATCACCGAGGTCCTCGGCGAAGTCTTCGGGCTCACGGTTCGCGCCCGTAACATCGGCTCGCAGTTCGGTGCGGGGCTCAAGTCCATCATGGGCGGCGAGCTCAAAGGGATGACCATCAACCTCGCCAACAGCCGCAACGAGGTCATCCAGCGGATGGTCGAGGAAGCGCAGGCCAAGGGCGGCAATGCCATCGTCGGTATGCGTTTCGACACCTCGGAGATGGGTGGCACCTGGACCGAGATCTGCGCGTACGGCACCGCCGTCATCGCAAATCGCGTTGGCGTGTCCGCGGCCGCTCCGACCCCACCACCCGTCTAGCCGGCCGCGCGGAACTCCGAGAATCGACCGATTCGGAACGGGGCGAGATCGACGTCGGACGCGCCGGTGGTGACGAGCTGAGCGATCGCCTCGCCCAGCCCGGCGGAATGCTTGAACCCGTGTCCGGAGCACGGGGAGACCAGCAGGACGCCGGGCAGGTCGGGATGCTCGTCGACCACGAAGTTGGCGTCCGGCGTCACGGTGTACAGGCATCTCGCGGCTCGGACGCAGTCCGCGGAGATGGCCGGCAACCGAGCGCCGATCGACGAGTCGTAAGCCGATCGCGACTCGGACGCGTCGACGTCCATCGACGCAGCGTCGGCGCTGGTGGTGACCTCGAGCTGCTCGGTTGCGACCTTGATCGCGTGCTCCCCGTCGACCTCGGGGAATCCGTAGAACGCGTTGCCGTCGCTCAGCCCCCAGATGAAGACCGGCATCGCGCCAGGGCTGTGATCTGCAGCGCCCGGGCGGAGCGCGAACCAGTTGAGAACCTGGCGATAGATCCTGAACAGCACGAGCTCCCGCTGATCGATGAAGTCCTCGATCCACGGGCCGACCGCCAGGACCGCGCGTGGCGCTTCGTACGTATCGCGATCTGTGCGGACCCGAACGATGCCGGCGTTCGAACTCGACTGCCAGTACGCGCTCGTTGCGCCGAACCTGCGCGCCGAGGCGTTCGGCGACCGTCAGTTGCGCATCGACGCATCGTTCCGGCCGCACGAACCCCGCGCCAGGCTCGTAGTACGCGGACTCGTCGCCGTCCAGTTGGAACTGGGGAAAGCGAGCGGTCACCTCGGCCGCGTCGAGGCGCTCGTAGGGAACGCCGTAACGGTTCGCGCAGGCGATCGTCGCGGAGAGGAAGTCGTGGCGATGGTGACCCGCGGCGCCCCCGCCGGCGGCCTCGATGATGAGACCGCCGCACTGGGTGAGGAGGTCCTGGCCGGTCTCGGCCTCGAGCTCACGCCAGATCGTGTGGGAGCGCCGGACGAGCGGCGTGTAGTACATCCCCTCCCCGATCGCCTCACGCGTGATCCGGGTGTCGCCATGGGTCGAGCCATAGACGTGGGGCGGCGAGTGACTGTCGATGCCGAGCGCGGGCGTACCGAGTCGCGCGAGTTGGTACAGGGTGGCGGCACCGGCCGCCCCGAGGCCCACGACGATGACGTCAGGCGTGCTCATCGCCCGCAGCCTACTACCCTTCGACTGTGACCCAGGACCACTACTTCAACGCCGATCCGAAGGTCCCCTCGCGGCCTCGCACCATCCAGGTCACCCTGCCCGATCGGACCTTCGAGATCGACACCGACCGGGGGGTCTTTGCCCACGGTCATATCGACTTCGGCACCGACCTGCTGCTTCGCACCATCCCGACCCCCCCGCCGGGTGAGCTGGTGGATGTCGGCTGCGGGTACGGGGCGATCGCCATCGCACTCGCGCTCCGCCAGCCGGACGCACGGGTCTGGGCGGTCGACGTCAATCATCGGGCGCTCGACCTGTGCGCACGGAATGCCGAACGCGCCGGAGCGACGAATGTCGTGCCCGTCGAACCCGGCGCGGTGCCGGAGGCCATCCGGTTCGCAGGTGTGTACTCGAACCCGCCCGTGCGTCTCGGCAAAGAGGGGCTGCACGAGCTGCTCCTGCAATGGATCAGCCGGCTCGAGCCGGACGCCACTGCAACCCTCGTGGTCCAGCGTCACCTCGGCTCCGACTCGCTTGCGGCATGGCTGAACAGCCTCGGATACCGCGTCGACCGAGTTCGATCCCGGGGCGGCTATCGCATCCTCCAGGTGCACTCGGCCGCCGAGAGCCCGCATCATGGCAGTCGTGCTCGATAGCCCCGGCGCGCTCGGCGTCATCACGATCAACCTCGATCCAGTGCTGCATATCGGCCCGCTGCCGATCCACTGGTACGGGGTCATGTACGCGCTCGCGTTCCTTGCCGCCTATCGCTTCGGGGTCCTGCCGTACGCGACCCGGCGCGGCATTCCGAAGGCGATCGCCGAGAAGATCACCGTCTGGACGATCATCTTCGGCCTCCTCGGCGGACGCCTGTACTACGTCGTCCAGCAGCCGAACCTCTGGCACAACTACATCCTTGACCCGATCAACATCATCGCGTTCTGGCAAGGGGGCATGGCCTTCTTCGGCGCGATCATCGTCGGCTTCGCGACGCTCGCCATCTGCGCCTGGCGCTACGGGTACAACCCCTGGATCGCGCTCGACGGCGGCGTGCTCTTCGCCGTTGTGGGCCAGCCGATCGGACGGATCGGCAACATCATCAACGGCGACATCCTCGGCGCACCGAGCAACCTCCCGTGGGCGACCGCCTACACCAATCCCAACGCCATCCTGCAGAGCTGCTGCAGGCTCGGTGTCGCATATCAGCCGGCGGCAGCGTACGAGGCAATCGGCACGATCATCATCGGCGTGATCCTGTACCTGCTGCTGCGTCGTAATCCCCGTCCCGGCTTCATCGCCGTTGTCTACGTCGCGCTGTACGCGATCAGCCAGCTGATCCTCTTCCAGTTTCGCGCGAGCGAGCCGCCCGGGCCGCTCGGCCTTCGCGAGGCGCAGTGGACGTCGATCGCGATCCTCGTTCTCGCGGTGCCGGCGCTCTACTTCGTCTGGCGCAAGACGCGCACGAGATACGACAAAAAGGAACCGGACGACCCGGTGGCCGTCCCCAAGGAGCAGGCAGCAGTTCGGTGACAGCCCTGACGCTCTACAACGTCATCGGCTTTGTGGCGACCGCGCTGTACGTGCTGATCATCGCTCGCATCGCCGTGTCGTGGATCGGCCTGAGTCCGTGGCATCCGGTGGTGCGCTGGCTGCGCATCATCGTCGATCCCATCCTCGCGCCCTTTCGGAAGATCCTCCCGAACTTCAGCGGCATCGACTTCTCGCCGATCCTCGCGATCGTCGTCATCTTCTTCGTGTCCGACATCCTGCAGACGCTCGTTCTCGGCGGCGGCATCGATCCCGCGGCGACGATTGTTGCGCTCATCGAGCAACTCGTGGTGGACATCGCCATCGCCATAGCCGTGATCGTCGCCATACGCATCCTGCTCGCGCTCTTTCACGCCGACCCGTGGCATCCGCTCGTCCAGATGGTGCGCACCATGTCGAACCCGCTCGTCGCACCGTTCGCCGGGTTGCGCCGCGGCCACAGCTCGGCCGGCTTGGACTATCCCGCGATCGCCGCGTTGATCCTCTACGTCGTGCTGATCTTCGTGATCAGACTGCTCTTCGGGTTCCTGCTCAACTCGGTCTGAGCGTCCGACCGATCAGCGTCGCGCAGGCGCGCGCTCCCGTTCGGGCGCGCGAACGCGGTGCATCTCCAGGCGGTATGCGTTCTCGCCAACGAGGATCTCGACTGCGCGTTCCAGCGACGGCCCGGGATCGACCGAGAAGTTCGTCGCCAGCGAGATCTCATCGACGCTGGTTCCCGAGTCCACATGCAGCACCACAGGGCAGTCGCCGTGATGCTCCAGGAGCGTGGTCCGCAGCGCACCGAGGACGGCGATCTGCGCGGCACTGACGCTCACGTGCACGGTGCTGTCCTTGCGCCACGCCGCAAGACGGGGATCGTCGTACGCGTAGACGGCTTCGGCAAGAATCTGCGGCGGCTCGACGTCAACGCGGTCGTCCTCCTCCCCGATCGGCGGTGTCGTGCCGTTGGGACTGCGCCCGGCCTCGACCTTGCCGCGAACCACGATGACTGCATCAGGCCGGAGCACATTCACGCATTCCTCGAACACACGCGCGAAGACGACGACTTCGACACTGCCGGTGAGGTCCTCGATCGTGAGTGACGCCATGCGCTGGCCCGTCGTGCTCCGCCGCGGGATGAACGTGCGCATGTCGCGAATGGCGCCGCCCACCTGCACGATCAACCCGTCGAGATGGCCGCCGAGCTCGTTGAGCGTTGTGTCAACCCGCTCCTGCAACTCACCGGCGATGCGACGCAACGGGTGGTCGCTCAGATACATGCCGAGGAATTCGCGTTCCCAGCTGAGACGCTCATCCGCCGCGATCGCGTACGGTCCGTTGGCATCGCGACTCTCGAAGTCGTCGGCAGGCGGCGCGACGGGTTCGATGAGCACCACGGTTTCGCCGAACAGCGAGGTCTGTCCCAACTCGCGCTCGCGCCGGATGGCATTGGCACGGTCGATGGCGCGGTCGAGCACGGCGAGCATCGCGCCTCGCTCACCGAGCGAATCACATGCACCGCTGCGGATCAGTGCCTCGACGACGCGCCGGTTGAGGTCGCGGCTCGAGACACGCAGGCAGAGATCGAAGAGCGAGGTGAACGGTCCCGCAGCCTCGCGCTCCGCCACGATCTCCGCCGCAACGCGCTCGCCGACGTTCTTGATGTGCCGCAGCCCGTACAGGATCTCGCCCTGCTCTTCGTCGCCCAGACTGAACGCCGACGCGCTCCGGTTGACGTCGGGCGGACGGACAACCAGGCCGCGCGCGTGCGCGTCGAGGATCGACTGCTTCAGCTTGTCGAAGTTGTCCGCGCGGCTGTTGAGCAGCGCGCTCATGTACTCGCGCGGATAGTTCGCCTTGAGGTAGGCGGTCTGGTACGCGATGAGGCCGTACGAGATGGAATGCGCTCCGTTGAAGCCGTATCCCGCGAAGAGCGCGATGAGCTCGAAGAGCTCGAGCGCGGTCTCCGCCGCGACGCCTCGCGCAGCGGCGCCACTGAGAAACTGCTCGCGCTGCTTGGCCATCTTGAGCTTGTCCTTCTTGCCCATGGCGGCTCGAAGAATGTCTGCCTCACCGAGCGAGAATCCGGCGACCGCCGAGGCGATCTTCATCACCTGGTCCTGGTAGAGAATCGCGCCGTACGTCTCCTTGAGGATCGGTTCCAGCTCGGGGAGCATGTACGTCACCGGCTCCTCGCCACGTTTGCGCCGCATCCACATGCCCGTGGCGCCGCCCTCGATCGGCCCCGGGCGGTTGAGCGCTACCGCAACGCCCATGTCAGCGAGGCAGTTGGGCTGCATGTCGATGAGGATCCGCTTGGCGAACGACTGCTCGAGCTGGAAGATGCCGTGGGTGTCGGCCTTGCCGAGCAGCTCATACGTTTTGGCATCGTCGAGTGGGATGAGGTCGATGTCGAGGTCGATCCCGCGCGTTGCGCGCACGGTCTCCGCCGCCTCCGCGATGACGGTGAGGTTGGACAGCCCGAGGAAATCGATCTTCAGCAGCCCGATCTTCGAGACACCGTTCATGTCGAACTGAGTCGTGGCGGTGCCGTCCCCGGCGGTGGAGCGTTGCAGGGGAACGATGTTCGCCAGCGGCTCCGACCCGATCACGACGCCGGCGGCGTGCGTGGACGCGTTGCGACAGATGCCCTCGAGACGGCGGGCGTTGTCGATGAGATGGCCCGCCCAGTCCTCGTGCTCGTACAGCTCGCGCAGCTCCCGGCTTTCGAGAAGCGCCCGCTCGAGCGTGATGCTCACCACCTGCGGCACGAGCTTCGCCAATCTGTCGACATCCGGCAGGGGGACATTGAGCACACGGCCGACGTCGCGAATCGCAGCGCGTGCTGCCATCGTTCCAAAGGTGATGATCTGCGCAACCCGGTCGCGGCCGTACTTCTCCTGCACGTACGCGAGCACGCGATCACGTCCCCGGTCGTCGAAGTCGATATCGATGTCGGGCATCTGCACGCGTTCGCGGTTGAGGAAGCGCTCGAAGATGAGCCCGTACTGCAGCGGTTCGATATCGGTGATATGCAACACGTAGCTCACCACCGACCCGGCCGCGCTGCCGCGTCCCGGACCGACACGAACGCCGAGCGCCCGAGCCGCTTTGATGAGGTCCCAGACGATGAGGAAGTACGCCGAGAATCCGGTCTCGCGGATGACGTCGAGCTCCATGCTCAGCCGCTCGCGCACCACGTCGTTGACGGCGTCCGCGTACCGCTCCTGCACACCGACCTCGCAGAGCTGCAGCAGGTACGTGTCGGCGTTGAGCCCCTCGGGGATCGGCGAATACGTCGGCAGCAGGTTGCGCCCCAACGGAATCTCGATGTGGCACCGATCGGCGATGGCCACGGTGTTGGACACGGCCTCGCCGTACGCAGCAAAGCGCTCGCGCATCTGCTGCGTGCTCGCGAGGTAATACTCGGGGCCTGACAACCGGAACCGCTTCTCATCCTCTCGGCGAGCTCCGGTCTGCAGGCACAGCAGGATGTCGTGTGCCTCGGCGTCGTCGGGCTTGATGTAGTGCGAGTTGTTGGTCGCGACAAGCGGCAACCCGGTGCGCCGTGCAATCTCGACGAGGCCGGCGCGCACGGTGTCCTCGTCGGGAATCCCGTGGTCCTGCAGCTCGAGAAAGTAGTTATCGGGCCCGAATATCTCAGCGTGCTGACGCGCGATCAACTCGGCTGCGGCCATGTCACCGCGCACGATCGCCTGCGGCAGCTCGCCGCCGAGGCACGCGGACAGGCAGATGAGACCCTCGGCGTGCTCCGCGAGCAGCTCTCGATCGATGCGCGGCTTGTAGTAGTACCCCTCGAGGTGCGACGCGCTGACGAGCTTGATGAGGTTCCGGTAGCCGACGTCGTTGCGCGCGAGCAGGATCAGGTGGTTGGGATCGCGGTCGGCGCGGCCCTCACGATCGGTGCGTGAGCGCGGCGCCATGTACATCTCGCAGCCGATGATCGGATTGATGTTCGCTGCGAGCGCCGTCGAGTAGAAATCCACCGCGCCGTACAGGACCCCGTGGTCGGTGATCGCAACGGCAGTCTGCCCCATCGCCTTGGCAGTGTCGACCAGTTCGCGGACCCGCGACATGCCGTCGAGCAGCGAGAACTCGCTGTGCGTGTGCAGGTGGACAAAACCCCCGGTTTCGATCTCTTCGCCGGTCTCTGGTGTGCCCTGCACTCTGCCTCCTGGCTGCGGTCGATGGACGGCGAACAGACGTACGCTACCACTCCTCGGCGACCCTCCGCCGCACGCGCTGAGCGTACCCCTCAGCGGGTGGGCGAGCGCTCCGGTGCGGCCTCGGCACCGTCGGCGCGGACGAGCGTGACGACGCTCTCCACGTGATAGGTCTGCGGAAACATGTCGACGATGTCGAGCGCCTCGACACGGTACGGACCGGACGCGACGAGCACGTGCAGATCTCTGGCCAGCGTCGCCGGGTCGCACGACACGTAGACGACGCGCTCCGGCCCCGCCATCGCGAGCCAGCCGGTGACCCGGCTCGAACAGCCGGCTCGCGGTGGGTCGAGGATCACCCGGTCGGCCATGTCGCCGGCGGCGACTGCCGGCAGCGCATCCTCGACCGGCGACACGACGTAGTGCAGGCGCTCATCGACGTCGTTGACGCGCGCGTTGAGCACGCCGAGCTGCGCGGCGCCGCGATTGCTCTCGATGCAGACGACCTCGCGCGCCTCGACCGCGAGATGGCATGCGAGCACGCCGATCCCCGCATATGCGTCGACGATGCGCAGCCCTGCATGGCCGCCGAGCGACTCGATGACGCACCCGTAGAGCACGTCCATCTGCGCCCAGTTCACCTGGATGAACGCATCGGCGGTCACCCGATACGTCAGTCCCCGCCAGCGGAGTGTCGTCGACGTTGTGCTGACCCGTCCTTCGTCAGGGAGCTCGAGGCCGGCGTCCAGCGCACCTGCCGCGAGGCCGCGCGGCGGCTTCGGGCGGATGAGCAGCTCCTGTCCATCCTCGCCGACGGTGAGGTGGACCGTTCCCAGCTCCGGGTTGCCCTTTGACTGCGATCAGGCTGCGCAGTGCCGGCAGCGCCGTCGTGATGCGTGGATGGTGAATCAGGCAATCGTCCACGGCGATCGGGCGCCAGCTGCGCGCCCTGTTGAAGCCGAGCGCCGGCGGCTTCCCCGCAGTTCCGGGAATGACGTGGAACTCGCCGCGCAAGCGATACCGCCACGGGTCGGCAGCCCCGTGCACAGTCGGTGCCGGATGCACGATGTGCTGCCGGTGCAGCGCGTCGAGCACGATGTCGCGCTTCAACTCCACCTGATGTTCGTACGTGACGTGCTGCAGCTGACACCCGCCGCATGCCGGGACATATGGACACGGTGGGACGACGCGGTGCGGGGATGCCTCGACGACACGCACCACCTCGGCAAACGTCGTCGCGCCCTTCTTGTAGCGGACCGACACCTCGACCTCCTCGCCGGGGATGCCGCCCTCGACGAGCATGGTGGCGCCGTCGTCGTCATGAGCGAGGCACAATCCGCCGTGGACCATGCGCCCGAGGCGCACCTCGGCTACTGCCCCGAGAGCCGTTCGCGCAGCAGTCGATTCACCAATGGCATGTCGGCCTTGCCACCGGTCGCGTCCTTGACAGCGCGCATCAACTGCCCGAGGGCCTGCTGCTTGCCGGCACGGAAGTCAGCGGCCGCAGCAGGATTCGCCGCGATGGCCTCGTCCACCAGCGCCGTCAGCGCACTCGCATCGCTCACCTGGGCCAGTCCCCGCTCGCGAACCAGCGCCTCCGCATCACCGCCGGACACGTACAGCTCGACGAGCAACTCCTTCGCCGTCGGCCCGTTGATCGCGCCACCGTCGATGAGGCGCAGCAACGCTGCGAGGCCGACGATGCCCAGCCCGCTCTGCTGGAGCGGCATCCGATGCTCGTTCGCCAGCGCCGCGACATCGCCGCTCTGCCAGTTCGCGGCAAGTTTGGCGGGAACACCCGCGGCAACGAGCGCCTCGTAGGCGTCCGCGCTCTCGCGAGTATCGGTCAGCACTGCCGCGTCGTAGGCGGTGAGCCCGTACTGCGACTGGAACCGCGCGGCGCGCGCCTCGGGGAGCTCGGGCAGGGTCGCTCGCACGCGCTCGACAAAGGCGCTGTCGAGTCTGAGCGGGGGCAGATCCGGCTCCGGGAAGTACCGGTAGTCGTGTGCCTGCTCCTTGCTCCGCTGAGAGATGGTGCGTCCCTGCGCCTCCACCCAGCCGCGCGTCTCCTGGACGAGCGTGCCGCCCGCCTCGAGCACCGCGGTCTGACGCTCGATCTCCGACTCGAGCGCGCGCTGCACGGCCCGGAACGAGTTCATGTTCTTCACCTCGACCTTGACACCGAGCTCGGTGTCGCCACGCGGCCGCAGGGAGACGTTGGCGTCGCAACGGAAGGAACCCTGCTCGAGGTTGCCGTCATTGACGCCGATGTACGTGAGGATCTGACGGAGCCGAACCAGATACTCGCGAGCCGCCTCCGGCGTGCGCAGATCCGGCTCACCGACGATCTCCATGAGCGGGACGCCGCAACGGTTGAGGTCGATGAGCGACGAGGTCGCGCTCTGGAGGACGTCCCCGGCATGGTGCATCGTCCCGGTGTCCTCTTCGAGGTGGACTCGCGTGACGCCGCATCGGACGGTCTCACCGTTGACGGGAAACTCCAGATGCCCGTTGAGCGAGAGCGGCAGGTCGTACTGCGAGATCTGGTAGCCCTTGGGCAGGTCCGGGTAGAAGTAGTTCTTACGGTCGAACTTCGTGAAGTCCGGGATGTCGCACTCGAGCGCAAGCGCCGTACGTACCGTGAAATCCACCGCCTGCTCGTTGATCACCGGCAGGACGCCGGGCAGTCCGAGGCACACCGGGCACGTGTTCGCGTTCGGCTCCGCGCCGAGATAATCCGCGGGGCAGCCGCAGAACATCTTGCTGCGCGTCAGGAGTTGCGCGTGGACCTCGAGGCCGATGACCACCTCGTAGTCGGTCATGCAGCCTCGGTCGCAAACGGCGAAAGCGAGGTGTGCCACGCAGTCGCCTGCTCGTACGCATGCGCCACCTGAAACACACGCGCGTCAGCAAAGCGTGGCGCGAGGACCTGGAGACCGACCGGGAGACCGTCGACAAAGCCGCACGGCACCGACATCCCGGGGATGCCCGCGAGGTTCGCCGGCAGCGTCACGACGTCGCACATGTACATGGAGAGCGGGTCGCTGCGTGACCCCATCGGGAATGCAACGCTCGGCGACGTCGGTGAGACGATCGCGTCGACCTCCTGGAAGACACTGTCGAACTCCTGGCCGACGAGCGTCCGCACCTTCTGCGCCTGCCGGTAATACGCGTCGTAGTAACCGCTCGAGAGCGCGTACGTCCCGAGCATCACGCGTCGCTTCACCTCCGCACCGAAACCGGCGCCGCGCGTCTGCAGGTACATGTCGGTGAGCGACGGCCGCTCGACGCGGTTGCCGAAGCGAACACCGTCGTAGCGCGCCAGGTTCGACGAGCACTCGGCCGGAGCGATGACGTAGTACACGCTCAATGCAACGTCGGTGCTCGGCAACGACACCTCGTGCAGCTTCGCGCCCTGCGCCTCGAGGACCTTGAACGCCGCCTCGACTGCCGCGCGAACCCCCGGCTCGGTGCCCTCGCCGAGATATTCGCGGGGGATACCGAGGCGCAGACCCTCGACGCCGTTGCGCAATGTCGCCAACGGATCGTCGGCCGCGCGCGGGTCGCAGGTGCTGTCCCGCGGATCGTGCCCGGCAATCGCCGCATACACGGTGGCGCAGTCCTCGACGGTGCGAGTGAAAGGACCGATCTGGTCGAGCGACGACGCGAATGCGATGAGCCCGTATCGCGAGACGCGGCCGTACGTGGGCTTGAAACCGACCACGCCGGTGAGCGCAGCAGGCTGACGGATGGAGCCGCCGGTATCGCTGCCGAGCGAGTACGGCACGGTGCCCGCGGCAACCGTCGCGGCGCTCCCACCGCTGCTGCCACCGGGGACGCGCTCGACGTCCCAGGGATTGCCGACGGAGCCGAACGCGGAGTTCTCCGTCGACGACCCCATGGCGAACTCATCGCAGTTGGTCTTCCCGACGCACACCGCGCCCGCGTCGAAGAGTCGTTGCACCGCGGTGCCGGTGTACGGCGGCTTGTAGCCTTTGAGGATCTTCGACGCCGCGGTGGTCTCGATGCCGTCGACGCACAGAACATCCTTCAGCGCCATCGGAATCCCGCACAGCGGCGACGCTGTATCCGGGTGCTCCGCAAGCATCGTCGCTGCTGCATCGGCCTGCGCGAATGCAAGGTCGTGCGTCACGCTGAGGTAGGCGTTGAGGTGCTTGTCGGTCCGTTCGAGGTGCGCGAGCGTTTCGTCGAGCAACGCGCGCGGCGTCGTCGAACCATCGCGCAGTGCCGCGGCGAGCTCGGTGATGGTGCTAGCTGTCGAGCTCATTGGCCTGGATGGCCCCCACCACGAAGTAATTTCCATCGGTCGCCGGAGCGTTGCGCAGCGCCGCCGCGGTGCCGAGCGTTGGCTCGGGAACATCGGCGCGCATCACGTTGACAAGATCACCGACCTGCGCCGTCTCTGCGAGCATCGACGTGTCGACCTGCTGGAGACGCGCGATGTGATCGAGGATCTTCTCGAGCTCGCCAAGGAGGCGGCCCTTCTCCTCATCACTGAGGCCGAGCCTGCCAAGCATCGCGACGTGATCGACGTCGTCCCGAGAAAGTGTCATGGAGCGGCTATTATCCCGGCCTCCCGACTCACTCGAGCGGGAGCCAGGTGAGCACGGTCTGCTCAGTGGGCGCGAAACCCGCGGCCTCATACGCCGCAAGCGCTGCCGGATTGTCGCCTCTGGTCCAGACACACGCGAAGGTGACCTGGCGCTCGCGGATCACGTCCATTGCCGCCGCCATGAGCCGGTGCGCGACCCCCTGACCGCGGCCTTCGGGACGGACGTACAGCTCGGCAACCTCGGCTTCGAGCCCGGTGCCGGGGTCGAACAGGACGACCCAGCAGAGTCCGATCGCTGCTCCGTCGCTCGTGCGGGCGACGAGGACGTGGTTGTCACCGCGGAAGTGCGGCGCCGGCCGGAGACGCTCGGTCAGCTGCTCGGCGGTTTCGGGCGGATGATCGAAATGTCCTTGTTCGACTAGGGCAAGATCGACAAGCATCGCCCGGACGTCGGCGTCCTCATGATCCTCGACTGGCTCGATCCGAATGTCGTCAACATCTCCCATTGCCAGCCATTGTGGCTGCTCAGGGTGCGACGACCCCGGAGCTCGAGACCGAACCGGAGGCATTCGACGTCTCGCCGCCCGCACTCCCGCTCGCGGATCCGGAGCCGCCGCCGGTGCTGCCCGGCGTCGATCCGGCGCACGCGTACTGCGGCTGCGGAACGTTGGCCGGAGGCAGGGGCTGCGGTGACTTGCACGGCAGGATCGGCGGCACGCTCACCGGTGATGGCACCGGGATCGAGTAGGCCGGGCCCGAGCTGCCGCCGCGCAACGACCAGTCCGTGCCGTTCCACGTCCAGGTCTGGTTGTAGAGCCCGCTGGCATGTCCGGTGAGGCCGATGCCGCCGAACAACACCACCTGACCGGAGGTTGCGTCGTAGGCGAAGGCCGTCCCGTCGAGTGCTGTCGGCGTCGTGCTCGGGTGCTCTCTCGTCCACGTCCCGGCCCAGATCCAGGTCTGGCCGCTGGGCGTCAGCGCGACGTCGCTGTGGGTTGCCGGATCGCCGGCGAAGACGCCGTTCGAGAGCAACGGTCCGTTCTTATAGGTGTTGGCCTGCTTCCACGCAGCCCCGTTCCAGACGCTGACGTTGCCCGTGCAGCAAGCAGGCGCGTCATTCGGGACGGGGGCTCCGGTGGTGCACGTCGGGCAGGCGGTCCCGGTAACGGGGAGGAACTCGTTGCCAAAGATCGCCAGTTGCCCGGTCACCGCATCCGTGATGACCCGTGATCCGAGCACACCGATCGTCGGCGTATTCGGCACCTTCTTGATCGCCTGCCAGGCGTGACCCGTCCACATCCAGCTCTGGTTCTGGGTCTGGATCGGGAAGACGGGGCAAGCCGGAGCGTCGGCTCCGTTGGTGACCGTCGTCTGCATGGGGCACGCGATCGCCGGCTCTGCGATCGGTGCGTCAGGTGCCACGAACGTCTGGTCGGCGAGCAACAGCGCCCTGCCGGAGACGGGGTCGGTCGCCAGGTTCCATTCGCCGTAGCCGATCGACGGCGTGGTTGTGGCGGCCTTGGTCCAGTCGCTGCCGTTCCACAGCCAGGTGGCGGCGTTCGCAGCGTCGGAGATGCCGCAGCCCGTCGCGATCAGCGGAATGCTGAGGTTTCCTCCGGGCGCCGGAGCGTCGGCCGGCTGGGCGGACGACGGCGGAATCGATTTCGTCGAACTGGATGAGCCCGAACTCGCCGAGCCGGAACCGGACGAACCGGTCGCTTCGCACACAGCGCCGCCGAGCGGCGCGCCGGTGACACGCTGACCACCCACGAGCAGGACGTCGTGGCTCACGGGGTCGTACGTCATCTGGGCACCCGACAGCGCGGGCGGCGAGGTCGCCGGGTGCGCCTCGGTCCACGCTGAGCCGTTCCAGGTCCAGGTGTCGCCGAGGCTGCCTGATCTGCCTTCTCCGCCGAACATGACGACGGTGCCGTCGGCAGCGTCGTACGCCATCGCCGCGTCGCTCCGGGCAGGCGGTTGCCCGCCGGACGGCGCCGAGCCGGCGCCTTCGACCCCGCGGATGCCGAAGTACGCACCGAGACCGGCTCCGACCACGGCGACGATGCCGATACCGACGAGCGCTCTCGAACGGGTCTGTCGGGGATGTGGAGTCAACGCACGCTCCTCTTTGGTCACGACGGTACGACGCGCGGACCGTTGGCAAGGTTCCCGCAGGGGGCACCGTGACTAGACTCGAACCAATATGTCCGAACTCAAAGCCGAAGCGAAGAACCCGGAACGCCTCGAGCTGGAGCAACTGACCGCGCTCCAGCCCGGCCTCGCACGCCTCATGCCGGAGATCGGCGCGCGCTTCTGGAAGGCGTACTACGCGGCGCAGGCGAGCAACTGGCCGCTCGCCGCCTGGCAGCTCCGGGAGATGCGCAAGCTCCTCAAGCTCTGCGAGGTCACGCGGCCGAAGTACACCGATGACATCGAGGAGTGGATGCACGACGACCTCGATCCGCTCATGGCCGCCCTCGACGCCCACGACCTGGTGGCCTTCGAGCGGCACTACCGTGAGGGTGTCGACTCCGCGAACGAGCTCCACCGCCGCTGGCAGAAAGAGTGGATCGTCTGGAAGCTGCCCGACACGCCGCCTCCGGACCTCGACCTCACTCCCAGGGACTGACGCCAACGACAGCGCGCGATCGAATGATGGCGCTGCTCATCGATAACGGCATCCGGTCGCCGTCGGTGCTCAACGCCATGGCGGGCGTCCCCCGCGAGGAGTTCGTGCTCGCCGAAGACCGGGACCGCGCCTACGACGATCAGGCCCTCCCGATCGCCGCCCGGGGGCAGACCATCAGCCAGCCGCTCATGGTTGCCATCGTCGTCGAGGCGCTCGAGCTCCAACCCGGGCAGCTGGCCCTGGACGTCGGCACCGGCTCCGGGTATCAGGCCGCAGTGATGTCGGCGTGCGGGGCGCGGGTCGTCAGCATCGAACGGCTCGAGCGGCTCGCCCGCGAGGCGGCGGACCGCCTCCGGCGTCTCGACTACGACGTCGAAGTCATCGCCGGCGACGGCTCGCTCGGCGTCCCGGAGCGCGCGCCCTTCGACGCGATCGCCGTCGGGGCCGCGGCTCCGCGGCTCCCCGTCGCCCTGGCCCGGCAGCTCATCGAGGGCGGCCGCCTCGTCATCCCGATCTCCGACGGTTCACGAGCGGAGGAGCTGACCCGACTCCGGCTCATCGACGGCCGCTGGCAGACCGAGTTGCTTGGCGCCTGCCGGTTTGTGCCCCTGATCGGCGCCGACGGCTACGCGGAGGCGGATCCACCCGCCTGAGCGGGGACGCGGAACATCCGCACCCGCGACGACCCGGCGGAACGCTCCACCGCGAGGGTTGCCGCCTCACCGAATGCGGAGCTCAGCACCATCGAGACCTCCTCGGCCGACGGGGGCCGGGCCAGGTCGGGACGCGAGATGGTCACGGCGTACTGGTCGACGCCGTCCGATCGGTTCGGATAGCGCGAGCGCGTCACGCTGACGCGGAGGCCGAGTTCGGGCAGATCGAGCTGATGGCGTCCCGGTTCACGCTGCACGTCGGGGTTGAGGAAATCGTGGTCGGCACGACCCCGGAGGTCGAGCAGTTGCTCCTCGATCGTTCGTGAATCAGCCATGGCCCTACGTTTAGCATGTCCGTTGCGCGAGGTATCGATAGGGGGCGTCGAAATGACGCTTTTCGAATCCTGAACAAACAGTCCCGGAGGACACCTCAATGGCAAAGACAGTCGGTATCGATCTCGGCACCACGAACAGTGTCGTGGCAGTGATGGAGGGCGGCGAACCCGTCGTCATCGCCAACGCCGAGGGAGGCCGCACCACCCCGTCGGTGGTCGCATTCACGCGCACCGGTGAGCGCCTCGTCGGCCAGCTGGCCCGGCGCCAGGCTGCCGTCAACCCGGAGAACACCGTCTACTCGATCAAGCGCTTCATGGGCCGCCAGGTCAGTGAGGTCGGCACCGAGGCAAAACAGGTGCCGTACAAGGTCGTGTCCGGCAAGGACGGCCGCGTCGAGGTCGAGGTCAACGGCGAGAACTACACGCCCGAGCAGATCTCCGCGATGATCCTGCAGAAGCTCAAGACCGACGCCGAGGCGTATCTCGGCGAGAAGGTCACTGACGCGGTGATCACCGTTCCCGCGTACTTCAACGACGCCCAGCGCCAGGCGACCAAGAACGCCGGCCAGATCGCGGGGCTCAACGTGCTCCGGATCATCAACGAGCCGACTGCGGCTGCGCTCGCGTACGGGCTCGAGAAGAAGGAGAACGAGAAGATCCTCGTCTTCGACCTCGGTGGCGGCACGTTCGACGTGTCGATCCTCGAGGTGGGAGAAGGGGTTTTCGAGGTCAAGTCCACGAATGGCGACACCCATCTCGGTGGTGACGACTACGACCGTCGCATCGTCGACTGGCTCGCCGACGAGTTCAAGAAGGACCAGGGCATCGACCTCCGCCAGGATCGCCAGGCGCTCCAGCGTCTGACCGAAGCTGCGGAGAAGGCCAAGATCGAACTGTCGCAACGTCCGGAGACCGAGGTCAACCTGCCCTTCATCACCGCGGATGCATCGGGACCGAAGCACCTCGCGATCACGCTGTCGCGCAGCAAGTTCGAGCAGCTCACCGACGATCTGACGTCGCGCTGCCGCGGCCCGTTCGAGGCGGCGCTCAAGGACGCGGGCATGACCGCACACGAGCTCGATGAGGTCATCCTCGTCGGCGGCTCGACGCGCATGCCGGTCATCCAGGAGCTCGTCAAGAGCTTCACCGACAAGGACCCGCACCGCGGCGTCAACCCGGACGAGGTGGTTGCGATCGGCGCCGCCATCCAGGCCGGCGTGCTCAAGGGCGAGGTCAAGGACGTGCTCCTCCTCGACGTGACCCCGCTGTCGCTCGGTCTCATGACCGAGGGCGAGGTGAACACCAAGCTCATCGAGCGCAACACGACGATCCCGACCGCGAAGACGCAGGTCTTCTCGACCGCATCGGATAGCCAGCCGTCGGTGGAAATCGTTGTCCTGCAAGGGGAACGGCCGATGGCGCGCGACAACCGCATCCTCGGGACGTTCACGCTCGACGGCATCCCGCCGGCACCGCGGGGCATGCCGCAGATCGAGGTCGGCTTCGACATCGACGCCAACGGCATCCTCAACGTCAGCGCCAAGGATCGCGGCACCGGCAAGGAGAACAAGGTCACGATCACCGGTTCGACAACGCTCCAGAAGGACGAGGTCGAGCGCATGGTGAAGGAGGCCGAGGCCCACGCCGATGAGGACCGCAAGCGGGCCGAGGGCGTCGAGACCAAGAACCGCGCGGATCAGCTCGCGTACCAGGCCGAGAAGGCGCTCGCCGATGCGGGCGACAAGGTGCCGGCAGAGCTGCGCACCGACATCGAAGGCAAGGTCAAGGCGGTTCGCGACGCAATCGCCAGCAACGACACGGACGCGATCAAGAAGGCGCACGACGACCTCGCTGCGTCGATCCAGAAGATCGGTGAGGCGGTCTACGCCCAGTCGCAGCAGCCCCAGCCCGGTGCGGGCGAACCGCACGAAGGCAACGGCGACGGCGGCGCTCCGAACTCAGGGACCGGCGAGGGTGCCGGGTCGGACGACGTCGTGGACGCCGAGTTCAAAGAGGTCTAACCCTCTCCATCGAGACCAGGCGGGCGCTCTCCTCGGAGGCGCCCGCCTTTTTCTTTAGTTCTCGCAGATGGGCGCGTGCACGAGCTTCTGGGCGATCGACTGCGCCTCGCCCTCGTGTGGGATGAGCAGCCATCCGGCGATGTAGAGCGCGATGCCCACGCCACCGAACACGACGAGCGCGGCCATGACGATGCGCACGACGGTCACGTCGGCCCCGAGGTATTGCGCGATGCCGGCGCAGACGCCGGCGATCATCCGGTTGTGCATGGGACGGTAGAGCGGACGGGCTGCGGTCTGGTATCCGTCGGTCGGCGGCGGAGGCGGGGGCGGCGGTGGTGTGTTCATGACCTCACCGTAGGGCTGCAGTCGCCGCGGAACAATCCGGCATGACCCGGATTCGACCCTGAGAAGCGACCGCGAATGTCGGGGTTCTCCCCGATAGCGGAGCCTGCGTTCTGGCCCCATCATGGAATCGTGAACGCTGAGGAGCATTGGCTCAGAGGGCCGTGGCGACGCGATGTGGACCACCGCCTGCTCGGCGGTGTTGCATCGGGCATCGCGGCACGCACGAACGTCGACGTCCAATACGTGCGACTGGCATTCATCATCGCGGCTCTGTTCGGCGGATTCGGAGTCGCCGTCTACGTCATCGCGTGGCTGCTCGTTCCGGCTGCTGACGAACCGACGACCATCGGTGCAAAGGCGCTCAATGACCCGCAGGGCATCGCGCTCGCCGCCGGGCTCGGATCGCTGGTCATCGCGGTCCTGGTTGTCGTGTCCTTCGCCGGCGCGGGCTGGATCGGATCGCTCGCGTGGCCGCTGGTCATCACCGTTGCCGGGATCGTGCTTCTCAGCAGAAACGCGCCTCCGGCCGAGCAGACGACGCTGCGTCATCTCGTCGATCCGCTTGTCGGCTTTGCCGGAGACACCACGAGCCGCATGACGGGGCTGCGGGTTTCGATCGCCGTCGTCCTGCTCGCGGCCGGCCTTGTCCTCCTGCTCGTTGGACACGCCAGAGCGGCACTGCTCGTACCCCTTGCAGGCGTGGCACTCGTGATCGCCGCGATCGTCGTCGTGCTCGGTCCGTGGTGGCTCGGCCTGACGCGCGACCTGGTCACGGAACGTCAGGCGCGCGTCCGCGCCGAAGAGCGCGCTGACATGGCGGCTCGGGTGCACGATTCGGTCCTGCAGACCCTCGCGCTCATCCAGCGCCACGCGGACGATCCTCAGCAGGTCATCCAATTCGCTCGGGCACAGGAGCGCGAGCTTCGCTCCTGGCTCTTCGACGGCCGGCCACCGGGCTCACTCGGCGACGAGTCCACGACGCTTGCCGCAGGCGTCCGGCTCATCCAGGCGGAGGTCGAGGCACAGCACCACGTCAGCGTCGAGACCGTGATCGTCGGCGACTGCGCACTCGACGACGGCCTGATCGCGCTGCTGGGCGCAACTCGAGAGGCGACCGTCAATGCGGCGAAGTGGTCCGCCGCGCCAGCCGTCTCGATCTTCTGTGAGGTCGAGCCGACCGGCGTCACCGTCTTCGTTCGGGACCGCGGCAAGGGCTTCGATCCCGCTGCGGTCCCGCCGGATCGCAAGGGCCTCGCCGAGTTCGATTCGCGGCCGCGTCGGGCGGCATGGCGGGACCGCAAACGTCCGGAGCGCTCCGGGTGAGGGAACCGAGATCAGCCTGACCATGCCGCGCGTCGCCGGCGTCGGTCAGCCGGCCGGCGTATGAGCAGTCCCGGGAAGCCGCGCGTCGTCATCGTCGACGACCACGGCTTGTTCCGCTCCGGGGTGCGATCCGAGTTGGGGGCTGCAGTCGAGGTCGTCGGTGAGGCCGAGGATGTCGAGCCTGCCGTCGCGTTGATCACCGAGACCATGCCCGATGTGGTGCTCATCGACGTCCACCTTCCTGGCGGCGGCGGGCATGCCGTCGTCACCGCGATCAGAGCGACGCACCCGCAGGTCCGTTTCCTCGCGCTGTCAGCATCGGACGCGCCGGAGGATGTGATTGCGATCATCCGCGCCGGCGCTCGCGGCTACATCACGAAGACGATCTCGGGCGCGGAGCTTGTCGGCGCGGTCATTCGTGTCGCGGAGGGCGAAGCCGTCTTCTCCCCGCAACTCGCCGGATTCGTCCTCGATGCCTTTGCCGCCTTGGGCCGTGTCGACGAGAAGCCGGCGTTCGATCCCGAGCTCGATCAGCTGACGCCGCGCGAGCGTGAAGTGCTCCGTCTCATCGCGCGTGGCTTCACCTACAAGGAGATCGCTCGCGAACTCTTCATCTCCGCCAAGACTGTCGAGAGCCACGTCTCATCGGTGCTTCGCAAACTCCAGATGTCATCGCGTCATCAACTGACTCGATGGGCCGCTGATCGACACCTGAGCTGACTGTTTGCGACGGCTCAGCGCCTCGGGATGGTGTTCTGCACCGACGATGGTGGCGGCGGGGCGAGGTTCCCGCCAGGCGGCAACCCTCCGACCGTCGTGATCTGCGAATCGCTCCGCGTCCGCCCGCGCGGTGTGCCGCCGCGACGGAAGGCGGCTCGCAACAGGATCGGGATCGCCATGGCGAAGAACCCGGTGAAAAACGTCAGCCCATTCGGCAGCTGCGACTGCTTGGCGAGCCCCAGGTAGCAGAACAGGGCGGTGAGAAACGCGAAGACGATGACAGCGGCCATCCCGATCACAAGGACGATCTCCTGGTTGCGCTCGTTCACGATGGCGTTGTCCGGGCGTCGCGCCTGGAGCACGCGATAGACGTTCAGCGCAGTCCAGGAGTTGAGCATGATGCCGCTCACGAACGCGAGGATCGTGATGGTCCACTGGAACTGCGTCAGGTGCTGAATGATGAAGGCCGCGATGTTGACCACGATCAACGAGACCGGCGTCACCGCTCCGATGATCGGGATCGTCCAGCGCTTGAGGAAGGCACCCGCGCCGCGACGTTCCGGCTCAACGTCGACCCGGTTCCGAGAGCGGCTTCGTCCGAAGGGCATGCCATAAGCCTACGGGTCACGAGGCCCTTGGGAACGCCCCTTCGTCACGCGCCCGTTGCCGGACTGCGAGCGCTCGCTCGATTCGACGCCGCAACCGTCCCCATAGGCTCGATGCATGCGTGCGCGTGGCTCGGGCGGACGTCTCGTCGCCCGTCGATTCGGCCTGCGAACCAGCCTTGCCGGCCGGATGCTGGCGGGTGGGGTCGTCTTCACCGCGCTCCTCATCGCGGGGGTCAGCGGGTTCCTCCTCGTCAGCCGCTCGCAGCAGACGAATGCCGGGGCGCAGTCCAACGCGGATAACCGCGCCGGGGTAGCGGGGCAGCTCATCGCCCGTGTCGTCCAGCCCCAGGCGCAGTACGCCGCGACCAACACCGCCCAGTTGACATCCATGCAGCTCGCGTTGAGCGGCACGACTCCGGCGACCCTGGTCGCCGACGAGTTCACCCAGAAGCGTGTCGTCGACGTCCCCGGTCTCGCGGTGGTCATCCTCGACACCCACGGCAACGTCCTGTATACCAACGAATGCGACACGACGACCGCAGGCGTGGTGGCCCACCCGACGACCGCCGCCTGTGAGCAGGGCACCGAGCCGCACGTTGTCAGCACGCTGCCATCGACCACCGACGCGCTCCAGGTGGCCGAGACCGTCCAGTGCCAGCAAGCCGCCACCGCGATCGCTGCGAGTCCATCCAGCGCTGCGCTGTGTCCGTCCGGGGTTGAGGGTGTCGAGATGCTGAGCGGCGGATTGCCGGCGTTCGACGTGGCCGTGCCCGTGTTCAACGTGCAGGCCGGCACGTACGCCCCGCTCGGCGTCGTCGTCTACAGCGCCCCGCTCCAGGCCGAGTTCGCCCGCTTCGGCCCGGTGATCGGGTACACGCCGGTCTTCCTGAGCGCGAGCGGCGGCGACACGGTCATTCGCTTCACCGGGAGCGCGGACACCCCACACGTCGCGAACACCCCCTCCTCCATCGCGCAGCAATTGAGCGCGCATACCCCGACCTCCAGCGCGGTCGCGGCGCGGGCGATCTACAACGTCGCCGGTATCGGTGCAGTGGCCGGCAGCTTCGTGCCACTGCAGGCTCCGGGCGGCACGAAGATCGCCGGCTATATCGGCGTGGAGGTGCCGGTCGCGATTTTTGCGGCGAGCACCGCGCAGGACGAGGGAACGATCGCGCAGATCGCGTTCACAGCGCTCGTCGTCGTCTGCGTGCTCGTGCTCCTTTTCGTTGATCGGTTCGTGCGCCGTCCGGTCGCGCGCCTCGAACGCGGCGTCGAGAAGATCGCCGCAGGCGACTACACCACCGACATCCCGGTCACGTCCCGCGATGAGCTCGGGCGGCTCGCCGTCGGCGTGAACAGCATGCGACGGCAGATTGCCGGAT
Organism: Candidatus Dormiibacterota bacterium; assembly: GCA_963754015.1. GTDB lineage: Bacteria > Chloroflexota > Dormibacteria > Aeolococcales > Aeolococcaceae > Palsa-851. Next base: position 269,427 of record CAVWEG010000009.1, on the reverse strand, counting down.
ACATCGAGCACATCGACGGGTCAGTCGGGCGTCTGCAGGACGTGTCGCGGGCATTGACGATGACCACCGGCGGCATCGAGCAACTGCAGGACGCTGTGCTCGGCGCGGCGGACGCGATCGCCGGAGGATCGGCGAGCGCCACGATGTACACCAAGCGCGGGACCGAGATCCTCCGCATGCGAAGCCGTGGACCGGAGATGCCCGACATGGCCGACGAGCTGTCCGTGGACGAGCTCTCGGCGGGGCGCAGCGTCCGGCTCGACGCCGCGGGGCGCCCCGCCATCGCGGTACCGATGCTCTACCAGGAAGTGCTCACCGGCGTGCTGCTCGTCGCGTCCGATCGTCCCGTTGCGGAGAGCGATGAGCGAGCGCTCATCACGCTCGCCAACAACGCCGCTGTCGCCGTCGAGAATACGCGGACCCTCGAGCAGGAACGCGAAGCGGTGCGACGTCTTCGCGAGCTGAACCAGCTGAAGAGCGACTTCCTCGACACCGCGCAGCACGAGTTGCGCACGCCGGTGCTCGCCATTCAGGGACAGATCGAATTGCTCAATGTCGCGTGGGACAAGTGGGACGAAGCGACGAGGCTCGATATCGTGCGCGACATCGACATCTCCGTAAAGCTCCTCGGCGAGACTGTGGAGAACGTCGTCGACTTCGCGCTCGTCAACTCCGACACCATCGACGTCCGCATTGCCCCCGTGGACGTGCAGGGCGCGATCCGCGACGCGGCCAACGACGTGCGCCGTCACTTCAAGGATGCGCTCCCGGTCGAGCTGGTCATCGACGTGCGCGGCGAACCGGTGGTCAGCGCGGATCCGTTCCGTCTGCGTCAGGTCCTCCGTGCGTTGATCGACAACGCCGTGAAGTTCACGCCCGAAGGCGGCCATGTCACGGTGAGCGCCCGTCGCGAGAAGGACACGGGCGCATGCCGCATCGAGGTCAGCGACGACGGCATCGGTATCAGCGCCGAGGCGATCCCGCGACTGTTCGACCGTTTCTATCAGGAGGACAACAGCCGCACCCGGCGCCATGGCGGTATGGGTATGGGCCTGGCGTTGGTGCGGCGGCTCTGCGACGCGCACACCGCGACGGTGAAGGCGCACAGCGATGAGCGCGGCGGCAGCACGTTCACGATTCTCTGGCCGCTCGCGGACGCGAAGGCCGAACCGCCGGCGGCTGTTCTGATCTTCGAGCCTGTCCCTGGCGCCGCCGACTAGCGACGACGTTCAGCGCGCTGCAAACGCAGCGAAGGCAGTTCCCGTGCTTGCCGTGGGCAGCCCGTCCTCGAAGAGCACGTTGTTCGCCCGTATCGAGGTGATGCGCGGCCCGGGCAGGAGAATCCCGGCAAGGTTGAGCGGATCGGTGGCCGACACGCGCACGTGCTCGCTCGAGCGTTCGCGGCGGCGCACGCTGCGCAACTGATCGACTGCCTCCGGGAGCGCGAACTGTTCGCCCGCGAAGCCGGTGACGAAGCGACCGCCGCGCGCTGTGCCGCGTGCCTCCATGCGGCGCAGTGCCCAGACGATGTCGCGCCACGGCAGCGCGATCGTCTCGCGTGCCACGACGTCACGGAACACGACGCCCCAGCGCACGAGCAGCTGCTCGGCAATTGCCTCTGCGAGCGCGTCGTGCTCGGCAACCGACGACACACGCGGCACGAGCGACCAGCGCCCTTCGCCGGACGCATATCCACTGACACCGTGACGCAGCCCGCGATGTTGCGGACGCGAGCGGCTGAGGCGACGGCTCACGAGCAGACGGCGCACCGCACTGAACCCATCGGCAGTGAGCAGGCCGCGGGCGACTCCGTCCCAGAGCGCGGTCTCGACCTCGGTCGGCATCCTCCGCGACAGGGTCACGATGTCGCTGGTGAAGAGCGCACCGTGCTCGCGCAGTGCATCGAGGACATCGAGCGTCGCGCCCGATACGGGCTCGAGTGGTTGCGCCTCTCCGCGCACCGCCTGCAGCAGCCACGGCATGTCCGAACGCATCACCAGCGTGACCGGCGTCGCGCGCGATGCCGACGTGTTGCTGCGGTTGAGTGATCCGTCGGGGTCGTCGCGCACCTTGAGCCGAGCCCAGGCAACCTCACCCGACATGCACAGCTCGTCGAGCCACGCGCTGCGGTATCCGGACACGCGCGTCGGCAGGACCGTTTCCTCCCACACCCCGGCAGGAATCTCGAAACCCTGGAGCTGCGCGATGGTCGCCGCGACACCGGCGCGTCCTTCACGCTGCGTTCCCGGAGCGACTCGCTGCCAGCGAAGCAGGAAGCGCATGAAATCCTGTGCGGTGACGGGCTCGATCTCTTGACGGAGCCGTTGCTGCGTGTACGAGTGGATGCGGACAAGCAGTCGGCGCGCGCACCACTGATCCTCGTCGACACCGGCGTCGAAATGCCCGCGCAGCGCGAACCCGTCCCCCTCGAGCATCGCCAGCCCGACAGCGATCTCGGTCGTCCCGAGTCCCGTCAACGTCGCCAGCGCCGCCGCGCTCATCGGCCCGCTCACCTCGAGATGCCCGCGGAGGATGGCGGTGACGACGGCGTCGGGCTCGGGCGCGACGCCACGAAGTGTGACGGGCAGCGCGAAGGTCGGCGGCTCGAGCGTCGCGTCCGGCCACAGTCGCTCCACCGCCGGAAGACGTTCTGCCGCACACCAGAACGGCTGCGAATCGTGCACCACCGTCAGCGCGCGGCCGCGCTCGGCGAGCGACGCAAACCACTCGTTCCACGCCGCGATGGGACGGGTGACGACGAGTGAGACGAGAAGGTCGTGGAGCTCATCGGCGTCGCGAGGGTCGGGAGTCGCCTCACCGCGGACACGCGCGATGGCGTCGGGATCGAGCGCAGCAAGGTCGCGGGCTTCGACCGGAAGACCGCGCCGCAGCGTGATCGCACGGCTGCGACGCTCCTCGAGTGGCGCATCGTCGAGGAATGTGTAGGGTCGTCCGCTGACGATCTCGTGCGCGAGCGGCGAAGGCTCGACCGTGTCCTTGTAGCTGATCTCGACTTCCTTGCGCTCGATGCGGACGACGAGCTCGCGCAGCGAGTCGACGTCCATCACCTCATGCAGACAGTCGTACATGGTCTGGTTGACGAGCGGATGGTCGGGTGCTTCGAAGGGACCGGTGGGATTCTCGTTCTGACACGCGACAAGTTGCGGGAACACGGCGCCCATGATGTCGTCGGACTCGAGACGCTGAATCGGGGCGGGGTTCTTGCGACCACCTTTGAAGCGCAGCACGGTCAGCGAGCGATTGAGGTTCCAGCGCCAGCGCACCGCCCACATCGGCGCGAAGATCGCCGCCTTGTGGAGCACGTCCTCGACGGTGTTGGACGAGAGGAACTTCGGGATGTCCTCGAGTGGAAAGCTGTGCTGCGGACCGAGTGAGAGCAGCACGCAGTCGTCGCTCGCAGCCGCCTGCAGCTCGAAATCGAACGTCGCGCAGAACCGCTTCCGCAGCGCGAGGCCGAGCGCGCGGTTCACGCGTCCACCGAAGGGTGCATGCACGACGAGTTGCATGCCGCCGCTGTCGTCGAAGAAGCGCTCGAGCACGATGTGTTCGAGCGTGGGAACGACGCCGAGCGCGGTCCGTCCCGCGGCGAGATAGCGCACCACCATTGCAGCGACGTCGTTGTCAACGCCGGCGCGTTGCTCCACCCAGCTGATCGCCTCGTCCGCGCCGCCTTCTGCAAGCAGCGCGTCGACGCCGCTCCGCAGGTCAGAGACTTCGCGGCTCAACTCCTCGGTGCGCGCCGGCGCCTCGCCGAGCCAGAACGGCACCGATGGCGGCGCTCCGTGCGCATCGACTACGCGCACCGTCCCGGCGGTGACGCGCCGGATCTTCCACGACGTGCTGCCGAGCAGAAAGATGTCGCCCGCGGACGACTCGATGGCCCAGTCCTCGTTGACCGTGCCGATGAACGTGTCGTCGGGCTCGGCAAGGACGCGATAGTCGCCTGTCTCCGGGATCGCGCCGCCGGACGTCAACGCCGCGAGACGCGCGCCACGACGAGCCCGGAGCTCGCCGTTGATCTGATCCCGGTGCAGATATGCGGCAACGCGGCCACGCCCCGTGGGAATGCCGTCGGACACGAGCTCGACGATGCGATCAAACTCCTCGCGTTGCAGCTCGGCGAACGGTGCTGCCTTGCGCATCAATTCGAAGAGGTCGTCCTCGCGCCAGTTCTCCGCCGCGCACTCGGCGACGATCTGTTGCGCAAGGATGTCCATCGGCAGGTGCGGCGGGTGCACGGCGTCGAGTGCGCCGCTGCGCACGCCCGCCAGGAGCGCCGTGCATTCAACGAGCTCATCGCGCGTCAACGGATACAGGCGGCCCTTCGGCGTGCCGCCACGGCTGTGGCCGGAGCGACCGACACGCTGCAGGAAGGTCGCGATGCTGCGCGGCGACGCGATCTGGCACACAACCTCGATGGGACCGATGTCGATGCCGAGCTCCAGTGACGCAGTGGCGACGAGGGCGCGCAGCTCGCCGGCGCGCAACTGCGACTCGACACGCTGGCGCCGATCTCGCGACAGGCTGCCGTGGTGCGCGGCAACAGCGTCATCGCCGAGCCGCTCCGCGAGCAGGTGGGCGACGCGCTCCGCCATCCGCCGCGTGTTGACGAACACGAGCGTCGTGCGGTGTGCCTTGACGTGCGTGGCGATGGCGTCCAGCACCTCGCCGAGCTGCTCGCGCGACGACACCGCCTCCAACTCGCCCGACGGCAACTCGATGGCCACATCGAGCGCGCGGCGGTGGCCGACGTCAACGATCGCGCAGCGCGGGCTGCCATCAACATTGCTCCGCGCGGCACCGGCTCCGACAAGCAGGCGCGCGACCGTCTCGATGGGACGTTGCGTCGCCGAGAGACCGATCCGGACGGGACGGTGCGTGCAGAGACGCTCGAGACGCTCGAGCGTGATCGCCAGATGCGAGCCGCGCTTGTCGCGGGCAACCGAGTGGATCTCGTCGACGATGATCGTGCGAACCGAAGTGAGCGCGGCGCGGCTGCGCTGCGAAGTGACCAGCAGGTACAACGATTCCGGCGTGGTGACCAGGAAGTTCGGCGGCCGCTTGATCATCGCGGCGCGCATGGACGGGGGTGTATCGCCGGTGCGCACCTCCGCACGGAGCGCCGGCAGAGCGAGGCCCATCTCCTCGCCGATCGCGGCTATCTCGGCGAGCGGCGTTTCGAGGTTCTGATGCACGTCGACCGCGAGCGCCTTGAGCGGCGACACGTACACGACCTGCGTCGCGCCTTCGACGGTCTCCCCGCGCTCCGCGGCGCGGTACAGGGCATCGATGCACACGAGAAAGCCGGCCAGCGTCTTCCCGGAGCCCGTGGGAGCCGCAATAAGCGTGTCGTTCCCTGCCGCGATCTGCGGCCATCCCTGGCTTTGCGCGGGCGTGGGACCTTCAGCGAACCGGCGCTCGAACCAGGCCCGCACCGCCGGGTGGAACGCACTCATGTCGCTCATCTGGGAGCGATAATTCTACCATCCCCGAACAGGTGTTCGGGCGAGGTCGGTGCGGTCAGATGTTGCGGTTGAGCAGATCGCCGAGGAGACCGCCGCCACCACCGAGCAGTCCGCCGCCCCCGAGCCCGCCGAGCGGCCCCTCGTCACGGTCGCGCTCCTGGGCTCGGTTCTGCTCTGCCTCCAGGGCGAGGACACCGCAGAGGATCAGGAGGTCGTTCTGACCTTCTGGGATGTCGACCCCATACGAGTTCGGCGAGGCTGATCCACGCCTTCGACACGCTGGCAATGGTCTGCCCATTGGCGGTGAGTGTGAAGTCGTGCCCAGAGAAGTTCCCGCTCATCTCCATCTCCTCGCCGCCCGACACTGAGAAGTTCCATTTCGGGTGGAACGGCCCTGTGAAGCGCTGGTGCAGCTCGGCAGTGATGCCACTGGCTAGCGCGATCTCGTACGTCGCACGCAACGCGACGAGCTTGCGGCTCACGCGCCCCACCTCGGCGCCGGTCAAGTCGTTCACCAGCATCAATCCATGAATGCTGAGGACCTTGCCGTCGACCTTCAGCACGGGCTGTCCGTTCTCGTTGAGGATGTCGTTGTCCTCGCCGAGCGCAAAGAGCTTCTCGCGAACCTGGTACTTCATGGTTCTACCCCAGCAGCTGTGTGTGAGATCAAGAATACTGGGAGGGCTGAAACGGCCTTCTGCATCGCGCAAGTGTAGGAACGGAACATTGCGATCACCTTTCGATGGGGTTATGACGCAACGTTCAAGAACCCGACGCGGCCGGCGCTGCGGCCGCGTGGTGGAGGCGCCGGGGATCGAACCCGGGTCCGAAGCCGCGTTCCATGCGACATCTACGAGTGTAGTCCCGGTATTGATCTCACCAGAGCCGCGCCCTGGGACCAGGCTCGGCTTCGGCCAGCCTCGGTGTACGTCCCGCCCGGCGCCGAGGCGCCACCGGGCGGCGAGGCTGCTGGTATTAACGTCGGGTCCGACTTCCACAGCCGAGAAGCCGGTCGACGTCAGGCCGAAGCCTGAGCTTTTTCGCTTTTGCTACTTACGCAGCGAGAGCGAGGGGTGCGTTATTCGCACGTATATTTTTCCCGGTTTTACGAGCCCGGGGCTCGAACTCGCATTCGCACGACCCACGACCCCGTCGAAACCAATACGCCCCCATGGACGCGCAATCCGAGATCTGCGTGCCCGTCCATGATACCTCGCGATGGCGGGCGACGCAATTGCGGTGCAGAACGACTCACGGCGAAGTCGTTGCTACGTAACGGCTTCGCATCCTTCGCTACGCCGTCGGCCGAGTCGTTGGTAGGCTAGGGACGTGGTTACCGCTCCGGCGATTTGGCGCGCCCTCGCGTCGCAATCGTCATGACACCCGTTTCGACCGACGTCGACATGCCGTCGACGCAGACTGCTGTTGCGCCTGCCGCCACGTACCGGCGCATGCTGCGCATCCCGGGATTTCGCTCGCTGCTGGTGAGCTCGCTCCTGACGCGCACCGCATCGCAGATGTGGACAGTGGGGCTCGTACTCTTCGCGCTCCAGCGATATCACTCGGCCGGCGTCGCAGGCTTGAGCCTCTTCCTGCTCATCTTCCCCGGGCTGCTCCTGAGCCCGGTCGCCGGAGCACTGCTCGACCGCCACGGGCGAAAGCGCCTGATGCGCCTCGACTTCAGCGTTGCAGCGCTGTGCCTGACATTGCTCGTGACCCTGGCGGCCACGAACCACCTCCCGGTCTGGGGCCTGTACAGCCTCCTGGTCGCCGGCTCGCTCACGAGCACGCTGAGCCTCGCCGGTGCCCGCTCGATCTTTCCGCTGATCGTGCCGCGCGACATGTGGGATCGCGGCAACGCGGCCGACAGCATCTGTTTCGGCGTGTCGGCGATTCTCGGGCCGGGGCTGGCCGGCTTCCTCATCGCGACTCTCGGGAGTGACGCGGCGCTCGCGGGAGCCGCCGTCGCGTTCGTCGCGGGCGCCGTCGTGCTCGGAGGTGTCATCGAACCTGCGGGTACGGGCGAAGTGTCGAGCCGGATCCTCTTCGAGGCTTTGCGTGGCCTTCGGTACGTCATCGCCAACCGCACGCTCCGGTGGCTGGCGATCGCGATGTCGATTCTCAATGTCGGCTGGGGCATGGTCATCGTCGCGCTTCCCGTGATCGTGTTCCGCCTCCATGGCAGCGCCGCAGTCGTCGGCGTGATCCTTGCGATCAATGGCGGGATCGGCATCCCCGCAGCATTGATCGCGGGTCGCCTGCGAACGGACGGACGCGAGCGACAGACGATGGCCATCCTCGGCACGACGATGGGGCTCGCCACACTCCTGCTCCTGGTCCCGTCGATCGCGGTTGTCGCCATCGGGATCGCGATCGTCGGTGCAGCAGACGGACCGTTCAACATCTGGATGTTCTCGCTGCGTCAGCGCCGGACAGCGCGAGCGTGGTTCGGACGGGCGTTTGCGGTCTCGATGAGCCTCAACTTCGCGGGGATCCCGATCGGGTCCGCCCTCGCCGGGCCGATCCTCGGCATATCGATTCCCGCTGCGGTCGTGCTGGCTGCGTTGCTCATGGTGAGCGGTGGCGTTCTGATGCTCCTCAAGATTCCCGCGGTCGAGCAACGCGCCTAGAGCACGCGTCAGCCGCGAGACGGCCGTCCTCGGTGCCGGAAGTCGGTGACCTTCGGCACTGCGACCAGCGCGTTGAACTCCGCACCGTGCGGCCAGTCGATCCGACCGAACTGTTCGATGGCCTCATCCATCGTGCGCTGGCCCTTCGCGGTCGGCCCGCCCGCGAAGCAGCCGCCGTAGCGCGTCCCCGCCCACCGGCTGACGCTCTCGAGATGCCGGTCGCAGCAGAACATGAAGGCGACGCCATCCCGATGCGGGAAGAACAGGAACTTCATCGCGGGCTCGCCGCATGTCTCGGCCGGTAGGTTGCTTGCGGGGTCGATTGGGCCGATGCACCGGTCGCTCATCGCAGTGCAGCGTACCGGCGCGGACGCACAACGTCCTGATCAGCCGAGCGCCTCGAGCAACGGAACGGTTTGCTCGGGGCCAGGGAGCGTGTTGATCTCATCGCGTATGCGCTGCGCGGCACGGCGGTAGCGATCGTCCGCAAGCATCGTCGTCACGGCGGTCTCGATCTCTTTGGGCGTGACGGACACGGGCTCGAGTTCGAGCCCGACCCCGAGGGCGACGCACCGCCGCACGTTGTAAGGCTGATCGGCACCGAGCGGCATCAGGAGAGCCGGGATGCCGTGCGCGAGAGCGCCCATGACGCTCCCCGATCCGCCATGCGAGATGACGAGATCGCAGTGAGGCAGCACATCCGCCTGAGGGATGAAACGCTCGATCCGGATGTGCTCGGTCCGCCGGCCGAACGCCTCGGGGTCGATGTGCTCGCCGACGGTGGCAACGACATCGACGGGCAAGAGCCGTAAAGCATCGAGCACCCTCGCGTACAACTCGGGCGAGTTGAACACAGTACCGAGCGTGAAATACACGTTCGGCCGGTTTCCGGCTCGCTGTGGACCCATGGCGGCGCCCGGCCGGAACGAGAATGCGCGTGCCGGGAGCAGAACATCGGGGCTGCGGAAGCTCGGCGGGATAGGCGACAACACAAGGCCACCGTCGAGCATGCTGAGGTCCGGGTCGTCCGGGAGACCGTACTCGGCGCGTAGCGCGCGCAGCGGCTCGGCGACGACAGCCTTACGGAGGAAGCCGCCGGACGCAAGCACGAGCACGCTGGCGCACGGAATCGCGAGCCGCTCGGCTGCAATCGCAGCTCCGAAGTCGACCTCATCGCGGATCACGACGTCCGGTTGCCATGCGCGGGCGAGGTCGAGGAGCACCGCGGCATGCCGCTCCGCGCCGCGCCGCGCGAAATGCTCCCGGAGCTCCCAGTCCGACCGGCCGGGGTCGACCTTCACGAGCGGCTCTGGCGGTGGCGGCCCGACCCGCGGTTCGCTGGTGGGGAAGGCGTCGAATCCGTCTCCCTTGATAGCGGCCTGCAGGTTGCCCGAGCCGGCCACCGCGACCGTGTGGCCCGCGCGCTGCGCGGCGCGAGCCACCGCGACCAGCGGCTGATAGTGGCCGAGGCCGCCGATGAATGTGAAGAGCAGCCGCACCTGTCGCAGTGTATGGACGCAGCAGAGTTCGGGCGCCGTTGCTAGGCTGATCGGATGCCTCATTTCGACGCACCGTCCGGCGCGGATCCCGCAGTCGGCCGGCAGCTGAAGCGCGTCATCGTCATCGGCACGAGCGCGCGGACCGACGAGCGCGAACAGCGCGACATCGAGCTCGACGAGCTCGAGGAACTCGCGCGCACCCTCGGGACCGAGGTCGTCGAGCGCAGCCTGATCTCACTACGCGAGCCCCACCCGGCGACCTTCTTCCGCTCGGGCGTCGTGGCCGCCTTTGCCTCTCACATCGCCGAGCTCGACAACCCGGCCGTGCTCTGCAACGACCAGCTCACCCCACGCCAGCAGCGGAATCTGCAGGAGGAGTGGGGCGTCCCGGTGCTCGACCGCACCGAGGTCATCCTGGCGATCTTCGCCCGGCGCGCCATCACCGCCGAAGGCCGCGTCCAGGTCGAGATGGCGCAGCTCGAGCATCTCCTCCCCCGCCTCGCCGGCGGCTGGTCGCACCTCGAGCGCCAGCGAGGTGGCGTCGGGCTCCGCGGCGGTCCTGGTGAGAAGCAGATCGAGGTCGACCGCCGCCTCATCCGGCAGCAGCTCAAGCGCCTCAAGCAGCGCCTCGTCGTCATCGAGCGTCAGCGCCAGACCCGGCGCACGGCACGAACCAATGTGCCGCTGGCGTCATGCGCCCTGGTCGGGTACACGAACGCCGGCAAGTCGACGCTGCTCAACGTCCTGACCCACAGCGAGGTGCTCGCCGACGACCTGCTCTTCGCGACGCTCGACCCCACATCGCGGCGTCTCGAATTGCCGTCGGGCAAGTTGGTGATCCTCACCGATACGGTCGGGTTCATCCAGAAGCTGCCCACCGAGCTCGTCGAGGCCTTCGCCGCGACACTCGAGGAGGTCCGCCAGGCACACATGCTCTGTGTCGTGGTCGACGCCTCGCATCCCGATGCCGAGCAGCAACTCGAGACCGTGCTCGAAACGCTGCGCTCGATGGACTGCGACCAGCCGATGATCCTCGCGATCACCAAGGTCGACCGGCTCACCGCGTCGGAGGTTCGCCAGGCACGTCTCCAACTCGGCGACGTCGCCGGCGTATCGGCGCTCGCAGTGAGCGCGACCCGCGGGGTCGGGCTCCGCGAGCTCCGTCAGCGCATCGATGCGCTGGCCGCGGAAGTGGTCCCGGACATCAAGGCGAACCGTCCGTCCGCCGCGTCGCAGGCGGTTGCTCCAGACGTCGAGGTCGAGGCAGCAGCGGGCTGAATCAGCGCTTCAGCGCGCGGTCCATGTCGCGTTGCGCATCGCGCTTGGCGAGGTCCTCGCGCTTGTCCCAGAGCTTCTTGCCGCGAGCGAGTCCGATCTCCACCTTGACGCGGTTGCGGACGAGGTAGAGACGCAACGGGATGATCGTCAACCCCTGCGTGTGCACACGCGCGTCGAGATATTCGATCTCTCGCTTGTGCAGCAGCAACCTGCGGCGGCGCTCCGGTTCGGCGTTGTGCCGGTTGCCCTGCTGATACGAAGCGATGTTCACCTGCATGAGCCACGCCTGCCCGTTCTCGATGCGCACGTAGCCTTCGCGCAATCCGATGCGACCGCTGCGTAGCGACTTGACCTCGGTGCCGGTCAGCTCGATCCCGGCTTCGAGACTCTCGACGATGGTGTATTCGTGCGTCGCGCTGCGGTTGCGCGCGAGCAGGTTGTCACCTGGTTTGCGCGCCGGCGTGGTCATGATCGACGTCCGCGCAGGAATGCGGCCGGTGTCATCGAGCGCTTGCCCGGCGGCGTGATGAGGTCGATCCGGTATCCGCCGTCGCTCGTCTGGACAACCACCGACTCGCCTTCGTGACGGACGATCTCTCCCGCGAAGCCGAACGCGCTCTCGGTCACCCCGCCTTGCTGCACCTGCACTTCGACGCCGGCGAGCGGCGCCACGACACCGGGCCATGGCTGCAGGGCGCGCACCATCCTGTCGACCTCGATGGCGCTGCGCGCCGACCAGTCGACACGGCCGTCCTCGCGGCGGAGCCGGGGTGCAAGCGTTATGCCGACGGTCGATTGTGGTTGCGCCACCGCGGTCCCCTGCTCGAGTTCATCGAGCACAACAAGCAGCTCGCGCGCGCCCAGGTCGGCAAGCACGCGAGTCAGCGCGGGCGTTGTCGCCTCGGCACCCATGGCAACGCGCGCGGTGGCGTACACCGGCCCGGTGTCGAGGCCGGCATCCATCCGCATGATCGACACGCCGGTCTCGGTGTCGCCCGCGAGGATTGCGTGTGCGATGGGCGAAGCGCCACGCCACCGCGGCAACAAGGACGCGTGCACGTTCACCGACCCATACGGCGGGGCATCGATGAGCGTCGACGGCAGGATCTGCCCGTATGCCGCGACGACGAGGCAGTCTGGATGCAGCGCGAGCACTTCAGCGACCGATCCCGGGAACGCGATCTTCAGCGGCATCAACACGGGAAGTCCCATATCGCGCGCGGCGTCAGCGACCGGCCGAGGCGCGGGGCGGCCGCGGTTGCCCGGGCGATCCGCCCGCGTCACCACGGCAGCGACGTCGTGATGCTCAGCGCAGGCCTGCAGCGCCGGCACCGCGAATGCCGCGGTGCCACAGAAGACGAGCCTCACACAGCGCTGACGACGCCGGGCTCCTCAGCCTCCTGTGCGGGCTCAACCTCGCGCAGCGTTCCCTCGTTCACCCGGCTGGTGAACAGAATGCCGTCGAGATGATCGATCTCGTGCTGGATCGCGCGCGCGAGCAGCCCGTCGCCCTTGATGCGCACTTCCTTGCCGTGGCGGTTCCATCCCTTGGCCACGACCCGCTGACAACGTGTGACCTCACCAACCCATCCGGGCACCGACAGGCAGCCCTCGAGCCCGGTCTGCTCGCCTTCGCAGCGGACCATCTCAGGGTTGGCGATCTGGTAGATCTGGTTGTCGACACGAAGGACGATGACGCGCAACGACACTCCGACCTGCGGCGCGGCCAGGCCGACGCCATTGGCCTCGAACATCGACTCGACCATGTCGTCCATGAGTTGACGAATCGCATCGTCGACGCGCGGAACGCGAGTCGCCTTGGTGGTCAGGACGTCGTTGTGATCCGACGTCAGGACGATGGGAAGGACTGCCACGGTCTATCTCCGTTCATGGCCCAGGATCGACGTCGACGCTCCAGCCTCGAGCCCTGGGCAGATGAGCAAACGCCCTCTCGATGTCAGTGCCCCGCACCGTGATCTGCCAGCGATACTCGCCGCGCAGGCGGTGCAGAAATGCCGGCGTCGGACCGAGGACATCGAGCCCGGCGCCGATTCCGAGTGTATCAGACAGTCGCTGAGCCTCCCGGCGAGCCTCGATCTCGGCTTCGGCATCGTCGCGATGCGTGAACGTGCAGACGCAGAGGCGCGCGTACGGCGGGAAATGCAGTGCTTTGCGGACCCGGATCTCGTCCCGCGCAAATCCGAGGTAGTCGTGGGTGGTGGCGTGACGGACCGCGTAGTGCTCGGGGCTGTACGTCTGCAGCACGACCTGCGCCGGCTCATCGCCGCGCCCCGCGCGCCCGGCCACCTGCGTGAGGAGTGAGAAGGTCAGCTCGCCGCTGCGGTAGTCGGGGAAATGCAGGGACGTGTCGGCGTTGACGATGCCGACGAGGCGCACGTTGCCGAGGTCCCAGCCCTTCGCGACCATCTGCGTGCCGATGAGACAGTCGGCGTCGTGGCGACGGAAGGTGTCGTAGATGTCGAAGTACGCGTCGCGCGTGCGCGTCGTGTCGCGGTCCATGCGGATGAGGCGGAGTGCCGGAAACCGCTCGCGCACCTCGCGCTCGAGCCGCTCCGTCCCCATGCCGAGCGCACGGATCGAGCGCGAGCCGCACGAGGGACACGCAACGGGCAGCGGGATCGACAGTCCGCAGTAGTGGCAGTCGCAGCTCGCGCGGTCGACATGATGCACGAGCGACACGCTGCAGTTGCTGCACGTCAGGGATTCGCCGCACATACGACAGAGCACGACCGTCGCCGTGCCGCGGCGATTGAGGAACAGGATCGATTGACCACCCTGTGCATGGCATTCCTGCATCGCCCGATCGAGCGTCACCGACAACGGACCGGTGTTGCCCGCGCGCAACTCCTCGCGCAGATCGACGACCTCGATCGGCGGCAGCGCCCGACCGCTGACACGCGCCGGGAGTGTCGCCAGCTCGAGGTCGCCCGTGTGCGCGCGATAGAAGCTCTCGACGCGTGGCGTTGCGCTGCCCATCACTACCGGCGCATCGCAGAGTGCGCCGAGCATCAGCGCCACATCGACGGCGTGGTAGCGCGGCATGCGGTCCTGCTTGTATGCGGGGGCATCCTCCTCATCGACGACGACGATGCCGAGGTTGGCGACCGGCGCGAACACGGCGCTCCGCGAACCGATGATGACGTCGTGCACGCCGGCGCGGATGCGGCGCCACTCAGCGGCGCGCTCGGCATCGGTGAGCGCGGAGTGGACCACAGCGATCCTGCCGGGAAATCGAACCGCGAAGCGCCGGATCATCTGTGGTGTCAACGCGATTTCGGGGACGAGCACGATCGCTCCGCGGCCCGCGGCAAGCGCGGCGTCGATCGCGGCGAGATACACCTCGGTCTTCCCACTGCCCGTCACGCCGTGAAGCAGAACGCGCCGGTGTGTGTGCGAGGCGATCGCTTCCAGCAACGGCGCAACAGCAGCGCGCTGCGCTTCGTTGAGCGTCGGTGCGGGCTCGGGCGGCCCAGCAGCGCCGGCTTCGGCGACCGCCCGCGAGATCGAGCGCGGCCCGGCGCGTTTCGACGGCCGCGTGCGGACTCCCTTCGGGAGCATTGCCCGAAGCACCTCGCCGAGCGGCGCGCAGTACCGGTCGGCGATCTGCCGCGCCAGCGCGAGATGCTGATCCAGGATGAGGCGTGGCTCGTCGATGACGAGGTCGATGGCGCGGACGTCGGCATACTCGGTCAGCTCCGAACGCTCGACGACGTAGCCGAGGATGGAGCGCTTTCCGAACGGGATCTGCACGCGGACGCCTGGGAGCACGAGCTCCACGAGCTCGTCGGGGATCGAGTACGTGTACGCGTCGCGCGGCAGCTGCGAGCGCGTTTCAGGGACGACGGAGGCGAAGCTCATCGCAATCTGCCCGCGACGATGTCGAGAATGCCGTCCGCGATCACGGATTTCGGCGCGCGCGCAAGTGTCTGCTGGCCGCCGTCAGGATCGATGACCGTCACCTCGTTGTCGTCGGCGCCCATGCCGATGCCCGACTGCGACACATCGTTGACGACGATGAGGTCGAGCTGTTTTGCGCTGAGCTTTGCCTGAGCGTGCTCGATGACATGCTCGGTCTCTGCCGCAAATCCGACGCGAAAGACGCCGGCAGCCGCCTCGTCGTCACGGAGCGAGCCGAGGATGTCGATGGTCGGCACGAGCTCGAGCGTCAGTGTGTTTGAGCCCTTCTTGAGCTTCTGCCCCGCGACATCGCTCGTCCGCCAGTCTGCGACAGCGGCGGCCATGACGAGCACGCTCGCGCCGGGCAGCGCGGCGCGCAGAGCGGCATGCATGTCGGCGGCGGTCTCCACGGCGACGATGTCGAGACCCTGTCGCGGCGACGGCGGCACCGCCGCCGTGACGAGAGTGACCGTCGCACCGCGCCGGATGGCGGCCGCGGCGAGCTCATTGCCCATCTTCCCGCTCGATCGATTGCCGATGAAGCGGACCGGATCGATCGGCTCGCGGGTCCCTCCCGCGGTGATCACGAAGCGAAGGCCGGCAAAGGAGGGGTCAGGCCCCGGCGCCAAGGATGTCTCCCACTGCAGCGACGATCTCGTCGGGCTCGACCATGCGTCCCGTGCTCTCGTGACCGCTGGCGAGCCTGCCCCGGACCGGGCCGATGATGCGCGCGCCGCGCGAGGTCAGGGTTGCCGTGTGACCCTGGGTGGCGGGGTGTTCCCACATCGCCGCCTCCATCGCCGGTGCGACGAGCAGCGGCGCGCGGCACGCCAGCGCGGTGGCGGTGACCGGGTCATTCGCAAGACCGAGGGCGAGCCGCGCGATGAGGTCGGCCGACGCCGCGACGACCACCTGGACCTCGCACCAAGCCGCAATCGTCAGGTGGCTCATGCCATGGCCCTCGCCGGTGCCGTCGTCCTCCCACATGCTCGAGGCAACCGAGTTGCCGCTCAGCGCGCGCAGCAGTGTGGGCGTGACGAAGTGCGTTGCGGCGTCGGTCATCGCGACCCGGACCTCGGCGCCCGCGCGGCGCAGGTCGGTGATCACCTCGCAGGCCTTGAAGGCCGCGACGCTGCCGCCGACGCTGACGAGCACCCGGCGACCCGCGAGATCGGCGCTCATGGCTGCGCTCCCCTGCGCGCGGCGCGCTCGGCGTCGATGATGGCAAGGATCTCCCGGGCGGCTCGGGTTGCATCGTCGTTCACGACCTGATGATCGTACGTGTCCTTGAGGGCCATCTCTGAGATGGCCTGCTCCCGCCGGGCCTGCAGGCTCGCCGGATCCTCGGTGGCGCGGTCGACGAGGCGCCGTTCGAGCGCTTCGGGGCTGGGAGGCAGGAGGAAGACGTAGATGGTGTCGTCCCCGAGGCGCCCGCGGATCTTCTCGGCGCCCTGCACGTCGATCTTGATCACGGTGTCCTTCCCCGACGCCATCGCCTTGTCGACGCTGTCGAAGGTCCGCCCCTTCAGCTCGCCGTACACCGTGGACCACTCGAAGAACTCGTCGCGGTCGATCATCGACCGGAAGGTCGCCTCATCGACGAACCAGTACGAGACGCCGTCGATCTCGCCGGGCCGGGGCGGGCGGGTCGTGTACGAGACGCAGTACGCAAGCGTGGGGTCGAGAGCGAACAGCTCGCGGAGGACGGTGTCCTTGCCGACCCCGCTCGGCCCGGTGAGGACGATGAGGATGCCGCGAGCGCTCACGGCTCCGGGCTCCGCAGCCGATCGCGCGCAGCCACGAGCTCCGGCGGCAGCGGCGAGTCGAAGGTGCGCTCCGTGCCGTCGCCCGGATGGACGAGGCGCAGCCGCATGGCATGCAGTGCGGGCCGTCCGAGGATCGGATCCGGCCGCCCGTACACCGTGTCGCCGATGATCGGGTGGCCGATCGACGCCAGGTGGACGCGAATCTGGTGCGTCCGGCCGGTGCGCAGGGAGAGCTCGAGGACGGTGGCGCCGTTGAGCCGCTCGACGACGCGGAAGTCAGTGACCGCCTCACGGCCTCCCTCGACGATCGCCATGCGCCTCCGATCGCGGGGATGACGGCCGATCGGCGCGTCGATCGTTCCCGACTCCTCGCGGAAGCCGCCGTGGACGAGCGCCCAGTACGTGCGGCCAAGGGTCCGATCGCTGAGCTGGCGCGCCAGGCTGCGATGCGCGGCCTCCGTCTTCGCCACGACGAGCAGCCCGCTCGTGTCGCGGTCGAGGCGATGGACGATGCCCGCACGCTCGGCGCCGCCGAGCAGCGACCACGTCGTCCCGCGCTGCTTGAGGCCGTCGGCGAGCGTCCCCGAGGGATGGCCCGGCGCGGGGTGGACGACGAGCCCCGACGGCTTGTCGATGACGGCGAGCGCGTCGTCCTCGTAGACGACGGCGAGGTCCACCCGCGGCTGAGCGCGCGCGGGCGCAGCCGACTCCGGGTCCGCGATCGCACTCGGTTCGACGACCACGGTCGCGCTGTCGCGAATCCGCTGCCCGGGGCGCCCCGTGCGGCCGTCGACGGTCACGAGGCCCGCGTCGATCAGTGTCCGAGCGGCGTGGCGCGTGACGTTGCGATGTTCGGCGAGCCAGACGTCGAGACGAGGGACCAGCACCGCGGCGGCGGTATCGCTCACGTCGATTTCGCTGCAGGTGTGGATCGCTGCGAGGGCAGGAAGCTGAGCACCAGCAACACGACGATCGCGATGACGATGCAGCTGTCCGCGACGTTGAACACGGGCCAGAAGTGAAAGTCGATGAAGTCGACGACGTAACCCTGTACGAGGCGATCGACGCCGTTCGAAAGCGCGCCGCCGAGGATCATTCCGAGGAGCACCTGCCGGTACCACGTCGTCCCGTACTTGTAGCCGAACAACAGGATGTAGAGGCTGACGACGAGCGCGACCGCGAGATAGAACCAGTGGAGTTGCGGGAGCACGCTGAATGCCGCGCCAGTGTTCTGCACTCTGTCGATGGACACGATCGCGTTCGGCCAGACCTGCTGCCCGAGCGCGAGATGCGATGCGACGAGCCACTTCGTCAGATGATCGAACGCGGCGACGAACACGGCGGTGCCGACGATGACCGCGTAGATCTGCCGGCGCGAGAGGCGGTTCGTGCCGGCTACCGCTTGACTCCCAGCCAGCATCTGGCGCCTCCCAGGTCGCCTTCCCACTGCGCGAGATCCTCGCCGCGCTGGTCCTCGATCGCCAGCGCGAGCGTCTCGGCCTGCAGCCATGCTCGATGCGCATCCACTGCGCGGCGCACGTCGCCGTCGGCGTCGACCATCAGCGTGATCCGATCCTCGACGCGCAGTCCCGCCTGTTTGCGGAGCTCGTTGACCTTGCGACTCACCTCACGCGCGAGCCACTCGAGGCGCAACTCGTCGGTGATCGTGGTGTCGAGCACCACGGCGGCGTGTCCTGATGCCGGATCGACGTAGAGCACGTGCTTGACGTTCAACTCCTCGGCGAAGATCGCCTCCACCTCAGCGCTGAGCGGCTCGCTCGCCAGCGTCGCGGATGCGAGCGGCTGGCGCACGCGCACACCGGCAGTCGTCCTTGCCGCCAATCCGTCCTCGACGAGGCGGCGCACGCGGCTCATCTCCACGAGCACGTCGGGATCGCGCCACACGCCCGACACCTTCGGGTAGTCGGTGAGATGCACCGAGTCCGGCGTCCCCGAGGTCGGCGGCGGATCACCATTGAAGCCACTGAGGTTTCGGTACATCCGCTCCGCCATGTACGGCATGAACGGCGCGACCAGCCCGGACAGCGTCATCAGCACCGTGTGCAACGTCGCGAACGCGGCCTGCGCGTCGGCACTCGTGCCGGCGCTTTTCCAGAAGCGGCGGCGCGAGCGCCGCACATACCACTTCGAGAGATCTTCGACGAATGCCTCGACAGCATGCGTGGCATCCGACGCGTCGTACCGCTCCATCGCCTCGCGGACTGCCTCAACCGTTTCCGCGAGCCGCGACAGACACCAGCGGTCGAGCACCGGACGCTCGAGGACCGGCGGTCCGGCGGATGCCGGGTCGAACTCCTCGGTGAGCGCGTAGGTGACGAAGAACGAGTACACGTTCCAGAGCGTCAGCATGAAGAGCCGGACGACATCCTGGAACGAGTTGGGACTGACGCGCAGCTCGGCGTTCTCGACGCCCTGCGCGTAGAAGTACCAACGCGCGGCGTCGGCACCGAACTGGCTGAAGATCGTCTCGGGCTCGATGGCATTGCCGCGAGACTTCGACATCTTCTTGCCCTGCTTGTCGAGCAGCGTCCCCACGACGACACAGTTCTTGTATGCGGGCGAATCGAACAGCAGCGTCGACTCCGCGAGCAGCGAGAAGAACCAGCCGCGAGTCTGATCCACGCCCTCGCAGATGAAGTCCGCCGGGTGCGTGTGCTCGAAGAGTTCCTTGTTCTCGAAGGGATAGTGCTTTTGCGCGAAGGGCATCGCACCGGAGTCGTACCAGCAGTCGATGACATCGGTGACGCGCCGCATCACACCATGGCACGCCTTGCACTCGAGCGTGACCTGGTCGATGAACGGCCGGTGGAGATCGTCGTCAACCGTCAGCCCCACGTCAGCCGTGCTGCCCGCGCAGAACTTCTCGTCGCACGACTCGCAGACCCAGATCGGCAATGGCGTGCCCCAGTACCTGCTCCGCGACAGGTTCCAGTCGATGAGGCTCTCGAGCCAGTTCCCCATCCGTCCATCGCGGATGTGCGCCGGCTGCCAGTGCACGCTGTGGTTGTTGGCGAGCAGCCGTTCCTTGACGGCGGTGGTCTTGATGAACCACGAGTCGACTGCGTAGTACAGCAGCGGCGTATCGCAGCGCCAGCAGAACGGGTACGTGTGCAGGATCCGCTCCGCTCGGTAGAGATTGCCCATCTCGCGCAGGTCGTCGATGATCTGCGGGTCTGCGTCCTTGACGAACATCCCCTTGTACCGGGTCTGGCCGTCGAGGAAGCGGCCGTCGAGCCCGACGACGTGGCGGACGGCGACGCCCATGCGCTGGCAGAGCTCGAGGTCGGCGACGCCATACGCGGCAGCGGTGTGCACGATGCCGGTGCCCTCGTCCATGCTCACCAACTCGGGCGCGTCGAGCACGAGGAAGGCTTTTCCCTCGGGGAGCATGTCCGTGAAGAGCGGCTCGTACGTCATGTCCACGAGGTCACGGCCGTCCATCTCGTCGAGCACTTCGTAGTCGCCGTCGAGGATCTCGAGACGCTGCTTCGCGAGGATGTACGACTCGTCGCCCTGCGCGACGCGCACGTAACGCTTTCCCGAATGCACGGCGAGCGCGACGTTGCCGGGAAGAGTCCACGGGGTCGTTGTCCATGCCAGGAAGAACGTCTTCCCGTCGGAGTCGTTGATGCGGAACTTGATGAACACGGAGGGATCCGGCGTGTCCTCGCGGTATCCCTGACTCAGCTCGTGCGACGAGAGTGTCGTCTGGCAGCGCGGACAGTACGGCGTGACCTTGTAGCCCTTGTACAGCAGGTCGTCCTCCCAGAGCTCCTTGAGGCTCCACCACACGGACTCGATGTACGTGCTGTCGTACGTCCGGTACGGATGATCGAAGTCGAGCCAGAACGCAAGGCGCTCGCTCATCTCGCGCCACTGGTCGATGTACTCGTTCACCGACTCCTTGCAGCGCGCGTTGAACTCCGCGATGCCGAACGCCTCGATCTGCTTCTTCCCGCTGATCTTCAGCGCGCGTTCCACCTCGAGCTCGACCGGCAGACCGTGCGTGTCCCAGCCGGCTTTGCGCGCCACCGAGAAACCCGTCATCTGCTTGTAGCGGGCGAACAC
This sequence comes from Candidatus Dormiibacterota bacterium, assembly GCA_963754015.1. Lineage (GTDB taxonomy): Bacteria > Chloroflexota > Dormibacteria > Aeolococcales > Aeolococcaceae > Palsa-851. The sequence goes on along the minus strand of CAVWEG010000009.1, from coordinate 248,761 downwards.
GTCCTTGTAGGAGCGGGCGAGCACGTGATGGAGCCCCGGCAGGCCGTTTGCCGTGGGGGGCCCTTCGTAGAAGACGTAGGGTGGAGCGTCACGGCGCATCGCGAGGCTGCGCTCGAAGACGTGGGTGCGCTGCCAGTGCTCGAGGATCTCGAGCTCCGCTTCGGCGAAGCCCGCGCGTGCACTGACGGATGAATACCTGGGCATCACCCAAGGATACCGGCAGATCGTTCGCTGCCGGAGAGCGCGGCCACGCCCCTACCCGGCGGGGTTGCCGAAGATGGCTCGCCCGACGCGAACCATGGTGGCGCCCTCCTCGACGGCGATGTCGAAGTCGTCGCTCATCCCCATGCTCAGCTCGGGGAGCGCCCACCCGGTGACGTGCTCCATGTGGTCACGGAGGCGACGGAGGCGAGCGAAATACGGGCGAGCGCCTTCGGGATCCTCGAGGTGCGGAGCGATCGTCATCAGGCCCATCACGTGGATCGAGGGCACGTTGACGAGTTGCTCGATCACACCCTCGACGTCTCCCTCCGCAACACCGAACCGGCTCGCGATGCCCGTCAACTCCACCTCGAGCAGGACGATCAATGGATCGCGGTCGGGTGGCCGGTTCACGGAGAGCGCGTCGGCGACACGCTTGCTGTCGACTGAGTGCACGACGTCGAAAAGTCGCGCCGCGCGTGCCGCCTTGTTGGTCTGCAGGTGCCCGATGAGGTGCCATCGCGCATCACCTTTGACCAACTGCTGCTTGTCCGACGCCTCCTGCACACGATTCTCGCCGACATCGTCGACACCGGCAGCGATCGCGGCATCGACGTTCGCGGCCGCCGTTCCTTTCGTGACCGCGATGAGCAGGACGTCGGCAGGATCACGATTCGCTCGCTTCGCAGCAGCGTCGATGCGCGCGCGAACACGCTCGATACGGACCGCTACCGGTGTTGTTGGCGAGATGCCCATGTCACTTCCCGAGGTCGAGTGGCAGCTCGCGGCCCTCAGTGTCCCGCCGTTTGCGCTGACGCCGCGCGCTGTCGGGACGAGTCCCGGGTGGGTGCGCCAGGACGTCCTCGATGGTGGCGCGCATCTCCTGCGCATCCTTGAACGAGCGATACACGGATGCAAACCGGATATACGCGATCTCGTCGCGCTCGCGCAACCTTGACATCACCATCGCGCCGACCTCGCGGCTCGGTACCTCCGAGATGTTCTGACTGCGCAACGCATTCTCGATCTCGGACACCATGAGTTCAAGGTTCGCCGGGGTCAGCCTGGTCTTGGTCGCGGCCATGACGAGGCCGGACAGCATCTTGGCGCGGCTGAACTCCTCGCGCCGGCCGTCCTTCTTGACGACGTACAGCGGCGGTGCCTCGACGCGTTCGTACGTCGTGAACCGCTTGCTGCAGGCAAGACATTCACGCCGCCGCCGAATCGCCTCTCCGGTTTCGGAGTCGCGCGAGTCGACAACCTTGATGTCCGTCTCGCCGCAGAACGGGCATTTCACGTCCGTCCCCCAGTTGAAGGGTCTATCGACGGTCCCTCAGGAAGGCCGGGATGTCGAGATCGTCGACGCTGTACGGTCCGGTCGGCCGCCCACCCACGGTGAACGAAGGCTGGCGCTGGTCTGACGCGACCGGGCGCGCCGACGGCTCGTAGCTCAGCGTGCCGATCACGTCGATCTGCCCGGTGAAGCCGGTGGCGATCACGGTGATCTTCACCTCGCCCTTCATGTGCTCGTCGATGACGGTGCCGAAGATGATCTGCGCATCCGGGTCCGCGGACTCGCTGACGAGTTGCGCCGCCTCATTGACCTCGTAGAGGGTGAGGTCGGGGCCGCCGGTGACGTTGAGGAGGATGCCCTTCGCGCCGGCGATCGTCGTCTCGAGGAGCGGGCTTGCGACGGCGTCCTTGGCGGCATCGGCGGCACGCGTGTCGCCACTGCCGAAGCCGATGCCCATGAGCGCCTGACCCTGTCCCTGCATGATCGTCTTGACATCGGCGAAGTCGAGGTTGATGAGGCCCGGGAAGACGATCAGATCGCTGATGCCCTGCACGCCCTGACGGAGCACGTCGTCCGCGACCTTGAACGCATCGCCGATCGGCGTCTTCTTGTCGACGACCTGCATGAGGCGCTCGTTGGGAATCGTGATGAGCGTGTCGACGCGGCCCTGAAGGTTGGCGATGCCCTCCTCCGCCGACTTCTGGCGGCGCAGGCCCTCGAAACGGAAGGGCTTGGTGACCACGCCGATGGTGAGCGCACCGGACTCACGCGCGATCTCGGCGATGATCGGCGCTGCGCCGGTGCCGGTCCCGCCGCCCATGCCGGCGGTGATGAAGACCATGTCGCTGTCGGCAAGCGCGCGCGTCAGCTCATCGCGAGACTCCTCGGCAGCCTCCATCCCCTTCTGGGGATCGCCGCCGGCGCCGAGCCCGCGGGTGAGCTTGCCGCCAATACGGATCTTGAGGTTCGCGCTCGACGCGCTGAGTGCCTGGTGATCGGTGTTGATCGCGATGAACTCAACGCCCTTGAGGTTGCTGCGGATCATGCGATTCACGGCGTTGCTGCCGCCGCCGCCGACCCCCACGACGCGGATGCGGGCGTTGCCTTCCAATGTCCGGTCGAGGTCTGCCATGAGTTTCTCCTCGCGTTGCCTGTTCGTTTCTGGGGTGTGGGGCGAAAGTGGTGATGTCCTGCGGCGAGCCAGCGCATCCCCCGGCTGATCGAGCCCGTGGGTGCGCAGATGATCAAAAGAGCTCACGGAACCACCTCGAGAACTTGGCTCCGCCGGCACCGTTGCCGTCGGAGCTGCGGGCGGTGGAGCGTGAGGGTCTGCGGCCGAGGTTGCTCCGGGCACCCCAGCGCAGGAGGCCGACCACGGTGGCGTGGCTCGGACCGCTGATCTCGTCGTTCATGCCGTGCAGTCCCTGCGGCGCGGCGACGCGCGCGGGCAGGTTGGTCTGCTGCTGCACCACCTCTGCGAACCCGCGCAGCAGCGCCCCGCCGCCGGTGATGACGATCCCGCCCGGGAACATGCCCAGTGGTCCGGCACGCTCGACCTCGGCGGCGATGAGCGACGCCATCTCTCGCGCCCGCGGTCCGATGATCTCCGCGAGATAGCGCTGCGGCACGCCGACGGGCTCGTCATATCCCATCGGTGTCAGCGTCACTTCCGCATCGGCGGGCAGTGTCAGCTGCAGACAATGACCGTAGTTGCGCTTCACCGTCTCCGCAGTCTCGAGGTCGCAGCGCAGACCGACTGCAAGATCCGCGGTGACGTGGTTGCCGCCGACCGGGATGACGCTCGTGTGCACGATGCTGCCACGTGCGAAGACCGCGATATCGCTTGTCCCACCACCGACATCGATGACCACGACGCCGCGCTCGATCTCGTCCTCGGTGACGACCGCCTCCGCGGACGCGAGCACCTGCAACACCATGTCGTCGACGCTGAGGCCGGCTTTGTGCACGACCTTGACGACGTTCTGAATCGCGGTGTTGGCGCCGGTGATGATGTGCGCGTCGACCTCGAGGCGGTTGCCCGCCATGCCGATCGCGTCGCGCACTCCCTCCTGCCCGTCGATGGTGAACTGCTGCGGGAGCACGTGCACGATGCGTCGCTCGGACGGCACGCTCACCGCACGTGCCGCGTCGATGGCGCGGTGCACGTCCTGCTCTCGCACGTCACGGTGGCCGGCGGCGACGGCAACCACGCCGCGACTGTTCTGCGAGGTGATGTGCCCGCCGGCGATGCCGACGACCGCGGAGTCGATGGGAACGCCGGACATCTGCTCCGCCATGTCGACTGCCTCGGCGACCGCTTCAGCAGCCCGGTCGATCTCCACCACCGCACCCTTGCGGACCCCTTTGGACGCGACGACACCGACACCCAGGACTCGGAGACCGGTACTCTCCAGGTCGGCTGCGGCGCAGCAGACCTTGGTGGTTCCGATATCGAGTGCGAATACGCGGCGAGGACGGGTCACAGTATCGGTCTCCGAGTGTAGCCGTCGCGGGTGCGCCATTCAAGGGTTTTTTGGCGCAAAACCGCAAGATGCTGGGTTCGCGAGCCCAGTATGCCACAACATGTTGGTTGTCTTCGGGAGACGATCAACGCGTCAGCGGCACTCAGGCGGTATTCAAGCACTCCGCCGGTCCGGGTCCGTTTAACGAGAACAGGGCCCCGTCACTGCACCTGTTCGACGAGACCCTGTACGCCGCGGTCACCGTGGACCTGCGAGGCTGCGCAACCGTAGCACCGGTCGGTTGCCCCGTCTATGCCTGCCACGAGGTCGTTTCCGCGAAAACGCGACCCGCTCAGACCTCGACGACGATCTTGCCGCGCAGGTCCCCGCGTGCCATCTCACCGAATGCCGTTGCGGCGTCCTTCAGTGCGTGCGTGGATCCGACCAGCGGTCGCAAAGCGCCTGTCGCGCACAGGTCCACCAGGCGGCGCAGCTCGCCGCGCGTGCCCATCGTCGTCCCGGCGATGGTGATGCTGCGATAGAAGATCCGGTTGAGCTGTGCCGGTGGGTTCGGGCCGCCCGTGGCGCCGGGTACGACCACAGTCCCGCCGGGCCGCACCGCCTTGAGGCTGAGGTCCCACGTCGGTTCGCCGACCGTGTCGATCACGGCGTCGACACCGACGCCGCCGGTCGCGCCGATGATCGCCCGCGTGGTCTCGCGCTCGAGTGGAAACGCCGCCTCAGCGCCGAGGTCGACCGCGAGCGCCCGCTTGGCCTCGTCGCGCGACGTCGCGTACACGGTGATCCCGGCCAGCCTGCAGAGCAGGATGCATGCGGTTGCGACGCCCCCGCTGGCGCCCTGCACGAGCACGCTCATCCCCGGACGCAGGGCCGCGCGCGTGAAGAGCGCCCGATACGCGGTGAGGTAGGCCGTGGGCAGGCACGCCGCGTCGGCAAAGCTCACCGGTTCGGGCAGCGGCACGAGATTCTCACTCGGGATCTCCACGTACTCCGCAAGGCCACCGGCGAGCGGCGCCTCGCTGAGCATCCGGAAGTCGCGACATGCGAGCGGTTCGTCGCTGAGGCATGCCGCGCAGTGACCGCACGAGGTGATCGGATAGACGACGACTCGGCTGCCCAGCTCTGGCGCACCGGCAGGGACATCGCCACCGTACGCAGCCACCTCACCCGCGGCATCGCAGCCGAGGATCTGGGGCGGCGTCACGGGCGCGGACGACACGCCACGCAACGTCCAGAGGTCGTGGTGATTGAGGGACGCCGACGCGCACTTTGACGAGCGCCCAGCCGGGTCGCGGCTCGGGCTTCGGCAGGTCCCCGACGGTCAGATTGGCGAGCGGGTCATCGCCGCCAACTGCCGATGCATATGCAGCAAGCACCGACTGACCGTAGCATGGTGTTCGCGATGCGCCTTGACAGCCTGCTCGAAGCCCGGACGCAGCCGGTCTTCTCCTTCGAGTTCTTCCCGCCGCAGACGGACGACGGCGTCCGTCAGCTCTTTGAGACCATCTCGCACCTCCGCGAACTCGAGCCGACGTTCGTCTCGGTCACCTACGGCGCCGGCGGCTCCGTCCGCACGCGCACCGTCGAGCTGGTCACGCGCATTCGCCGCGAGCTCGACATCGAGCCGGTTGCGCATCTGACCTGTGTGGACGCGACCGCGGGCGAGCTGCGCGTGATTCTCGACGGTCTCCGCGACAACGGCATCGACAATGTCCTCGCGTTACGTGGCGATCCACCCGGGGGCCCGGGCACCGGCGCGTTCATTCCGACCGAGGGAGGCTTCGCCCATGGCACCGAGCTCATGGAGTTCATCACCAGGGGATACGACTTCTGCGTCGGCGGTGCGTGCTACCCGGAAAGGCACCTGGAGTCGGCGAGCACCGACGAGGACGTCCTGAGCGCCAAACGCAAGGCCGACGCCGGCGCCAGCTACCTGATCACCAACCTGTTCTTCGACAACACCAAGTACTTCGACTTCGTGCCCCGTGTGCGCGCCGCCGGCGTGACGATCCCGATCATCCCCGGGATCATGCCGGTCACCAACGTCGGCCAGATCACGCGCTTCACCTCGAAGATCGGCGCGACCATTCCGGAGCCGCTCCTGGATGCGCTGCGTTCACGTGCGGACGACCCGGACGCGGTGCTCCAGCTTGGCGTCGCGTGGTCGACGCTGCAGGCGGCGGAATTGCTTGCGGGAGGGGCACCCGGCGTGCACTTCTTCACGATGAATCGCTCGCCGGCCACGCGGGCGATCCTCTCTGCGCTCCGCGCCGCGCGCCCCTGGGATCGTGTCCGCTAGGACCTGGCAACCGTCAGGGCGAGGGTTTTGGGGTCGGTGTCGGCGACGGCTTCGGTGAGGTTGACGGCGAGGGGTTCGGGCTGACGGTCACCGTCCCTGGGGACGGGCTCACGCCGGGCGACGGCGAGGGCGTCGGCGTGGGCTGCGGCGTCGGTGGCGGCACCGACGACGCGGCCGGCGGCGGCTGGGTTGCGGGGATGATCGGCAGCAGCGCCGCCTGGACCTCGGCGGGAAGGCCTGGCGATCCGCCGCTCACCGGGCTGCCGGGCGACTCGACGTCGAGGTAGCCGAAGCTGGGATGCGCGAAGTTGAGCTGGCCCTTGAGTGCGGCCAGCGTCTCGACCTGCTTCGGCAGGAGTTGGAGGGCATCCTCCGTGTCGAGCGGGCCGAGGACCGCGCGCCACCCCGTGCTCGTCCAGACGCTGACGACGTCGTCAGCGCCCCAGAGATAGGCGGCGACGGAGCAGCCGAAGACTGCAGGAAAGCGCTTCGCGACCGTGCTCAGCATTTGGACAAGTTGCGGATTGAGCGGCTGCGGCGATCCGGCCCGGTCGTCGATGAGCACCGGGATGCCGCTGCTCGCGGCGGGAGTCGCGTCGATGCCTGGCAGCGTCGCGCCGTTCGCCGCGACGAGCGTGTCGGCGCCATCCCGCCGGATGCGGAGCGTCGGCGTGCGCTCGACGATGTCGATGCTGACCGTCGCCGGCAGTTGCGTCGTGACGACGGCGCTCTCCACCCACGGCAGCGCGAGCACGCGGCTCTGGATGGCCGCGCCGTTGATCGTGAAGATGCTCTCCTCCGGGACCTCCGCCGCGGCGACCACGGCGCTGGTCGTGACCAGGCGAGCGCCGAGCACCGTCACCTTGCGCACCTGGAAAGCCGGCAGGGTCAGGACGAGCACGAGCAGCGCCACCTGGACCGTGAGAGCGCCGACCGCGATGATCCTTCGCCGCCACGAGGTGTGCCGGCGCGCGACGGGCGGTGCCGGCGCCTTGCCGCGGTGCGAGTGACGGCGCTTGCGAGGCGACGCGCTCAGCCGTGTGCCCGGGCTCACGGCAAGCCTGCGTACGGGCCGTGAGGAGTCGACGATGAGCGATGCCTGGGCCCGCACGAGGGCGACGTGGCGCGCTCGCTCGTCGAGCACCTCAGTGCTCACGAGGCGGGCTCGGTGCGGTAGGGGAAATGCATCAACGCAAGCTGAGACGTGAACTGAGACGTTGCGGCCGCACGGGGCCGGGCCGATTATCCCCCAGGCGACGCCGGAGTGACCGCTCTCGCGTGTGACCCGCGCGATGCCGGCAGGTAGGTATCCGGGAGATCGTTGGCGAAGAGCACGACGTCGCCGGGCCTGGACAGTTGCGTGAGGACTGCGGTTGCGGCTGCGAGCGTGTCGACGACGTGGATGCGGTCCTCGCTCATGCCGCCGTCGCGCAGACCCTCGCACAGCGCCGCGCTCGTCTTCGCCGACATCACGATGACGTGACCGCACACACGCGCTGCGTGCTCGCCGTAGCGACGGTTCTCCTCGTCCTCGACGCTGCCGAGCTCCACGAGCCCCGGCGTGACGAGGAACTTCGTGCCGCCGCGCATGGCGGCGAGCACCTCGAGCCCGTTGTGCACGCCGACGGGGTTCGCGTTGTACGAGTCGTCGATGACCGTCAACGGGCCGGCCGTTGCCATCAATTCCAGACGATGTTCGACCTGCGGCAATGACGCCGCCGCGGCGATTGCCGCGTCGAGGTCGTACCCGAGCGCATGCACCGCCGCGAGCGCCGCGGTGACATTCGCCACCTGATGGCGTCCGAGCAGCGGGATCGTCACAGCGCGATCGAGACGCTCTGCCGCCCATCGCCACTGAAACGCTCCGCCGCTCGAGTTCGATCCGGATTGCCGACGCGACGACGTCTGCCTCCGATGCGCCGTCGTCCTCGAGTGCGTACCGGATCACCCTGCGCGGCAGTGCTGCCGCACGTCGCGCCAGTGCGACGCACGACGCATCGCCCATCGAGACAATGACGGTGCCGTCAGGCGGGAGCGCCACAACCACCTCGTACATCGCGTCGGCGATTCGCTCCAGCGTCCCGAAGCGTTCCATGTGCTGCGGTCCGATGGCGGTGACGATGGCCATCGATGGATGGACGAGCTGACTGATGGCAGCGATCTCCCCCTCCGCGTACGCGTCCATCTCCACGACGAAGACGCGATGCTCGGGCTTGAGGTCCTCGTTGATGGCGCGGCTGACGCCCATCAACGTGTTGAAGCTCTTGCGCGTCGGCAGCGTGTTCACGCTCGGTTGGAGGAGCTGAGCGAGGATGTGCTTGGTGCTCGTCTTGCCGAAGCTGCCCACCACCGCGAGCACCGTCGGGTCGACCTGGCGCAACTTCTCGGCCGCGAGACCGAGGTAGTGCTTGCGGATCCGTGCCTCAGCGGGCTTGGTGACGACATTGGCGGCAACCAGCAGGATCTCGCTCAGGCTCGTCACGAGCCCTGCAGCGATGAGGACGAGCACCACCGAGATGAACGGATGCAGCGTCACGATGCCAAGCGCCACGCCGGCGGCGAGGATGACCGCAAGGAACCCGCAGGCGATGAGCAGCCGGCGCATGCGCGCGGTCATGACGAGTGGTCGCTTCGGGGACGTCCAGCGCCACGTCAACTGTGCGGCCGCGCCAGAAGCGAGCCATGCCACCGCGATGGCGAGCGTCCGCGCTGCGGGAAACACGGCGGCCACGCTGAGTGCAATCACGCCCACTGCAAGCCCCAGCCAGACTGCGCGGTGGGCGAGCCACTCGCGGGTCAGCCCCCAACGCAGGAATCGGATCGAACTCGTACTCCTCGATCTGGAACATGCGGGCCGCAACGAGCGCGATGCGGGCGACCAGCAGCAGCCAGACGACGGCCGCAACGGCGACGAGTGGACCAAGGAGCGGGCTCACGACGCCGCCGCTTCCGGGTCGTCGTGGAGGAACACCTCGACGATGCGGCAGAAGCGTGCCGCCTGCTCGAGATATGCGTAGTGGCCCGCGCCCTCGAAGGTGACGAGCCCGGCGTCGGGGATCAGGCGCTCCATCAGGCGGCCGTCCTCGATGGGTGTTTCCGTGTCCTGCTCGCCCCAGATGAGCAGCACGGGAATGTGCACCTGTGGAAGCAAGCTGCGTAGGTCCTCGTTGACGATGCGCACCAGCGTGCCGCGCATGGTTCCCGAGGATGCACGGAAGTCCGCCGAGCCACGCTGGTCAGCGCGGCGGCCCGCACTGCGACGCAGCGCCGGCGGCAGCAGCGGCGAACGCTCGACGGCGCGCAGCGCCTTGTACGTCCGCATGCCGCGCCGATGCGGCGAGCGTGCGTCGCGGCCGGATCCCCGCGCTCCCGGCAAGCACCATCCTCGCAATCCGCCCGGGATGCTCGGCCGCCATGACGATTCCGATGCGGCCGCCGTTGGAATGGCCCACCAGGTCGCAGCTGTCGATCCCGAGACGGTCCAGCAAGGCGATGCACCAGGCCGCGTAGTCGTGCACCGACCAGGGAACATCGGGTTGCGGGGTCGCGCCGAACCCGGGCAGGTCGGGAACGATCAGCGTATGTCCCGGCTGGAGGCCGTCGAGGATCGGGGCGAACAATTCGGACGACACGCCCCAGCCATGGAGCAGCAGCAACGGCCGCCCGGTGCCGCGCACGTCCACGGCCGCACGCGGATGCTCGCTGGTGACCTCCGCCATGCTCGCCCGGTCCCCGCTCGGCTCGGCGTTCAGCCCGGCCTGCCGGTGAGCAGCCACGTATCGATCGACGACGTGGTTGCCTGGCGCTCGCGGTGGCGCGCCATCGCGAGCGCCACGAGCCGGTCGAGCAACGCTTCGAAAGTCATGCCGGATGCCTCCCAGAGGTAGAACGAGAGCGATCCCGGCAAGGTGTTCAACTCGTTGATGAGGAACGACTCCCGTTCGGGCGCGACCAGGAAGTCGACGCGCGCGACTCCAGCGGCACCAATGGCGCGAAAGGCCGCCATCGCCGCGTCCTGGATCCTCCGAGTCAGTCCTTCGGGGATCGGCGCCGGAATCAGGCGCTGGGCACTCTTCATGCCCGTCGCCGGCGCCTTTGCGCCGCCTTTTCCCTTGCCACCGCTGAGATATTTGTCGGCGTAGCTGAGCGTGCCCGCCGACTTCGGTTGCTCGCATACCGAGACCTCGACCTCGTCACCGCGCCCGAGCACGGAGCAGTTGATCTCGATGATGCCGTCCTGCGCCGCTTCGGCAAGGATCGACGTGTCATATCGAAATGCGAGATCGAGCGCCGTATCGAGCTGCTCGCGTGTCTCGACGCGCGAGACCCCGATGCTCGACCCGAGCCGAAGTGGCTTGACGTACATCGGGTATGCCGGCGTGCGCTCGAGCTCATCGCATACCGCGTCGGCGGCTGCCAGCCAGCGCGCTCGGGTGACCGCGACATCGTCGAGCACCGGCAGGCCGGCGCCGCGCAGCGTCGTCCGAGCCAGCCGCTTGTCCATGCTCACCGCGGCCGACGCCACGTCGCAGCCGGAGTACGGGACTCCGGCAAGCTCGAAGAGTCCCTGCAGCGTCCCGTCCTCTCCGTTCGAACCGTGCACCAGCGGCATCGCGACATCGAATCGCGCCGCCGTGCGCGACGATCCGCCGAGGAGCCCGCGCCGCCCGTCGACCTCGAGCAGCTCGCCGCCGTTCCCGGGCTCGGGGCGCATCGTCACCCGCGTGGAGCTCGCGATCAGCCGGTCGATGTCCTTGTAGCGTTCGAGCTGGAGCAGCTGGTCGCCGGTGTACCACGCGCCCGACTTCGCGATGTAGACGGGAACCGGGGTCATGCGGCCGGCCGGCATCGCCGCCATCGCCTGCTGCGCGGTGATCACCGACACCTCGTGCTCCACGGAGCGGCTTCCGAAGAAGACACCGACCTTCACTGGTCCTGGCGTTGGCTCAGGCATGCGCGACTCCCTGCGGCGTGCCGAGCAGGATGATCTCGCGCTCCAGGTCGACGTCGAACGCGCGCCGCACAGCGTCATGCGCGACCTGCACCAGGGCGAGGACATCGGCGGCCGTGGCGTGATCCACGTTGACGATGAAGTTCGCGTGTTTCGGGGAGATCTGCGCGCCGCCGACACGGTGTCCTTTCAACCCCGCGGCCTCGACGAGCCGCCCGGCCTTGTCGCCCGGCGGGTTCTTGAACACACTCCCGAGGCTCCGGATACCGTACGGCTGCGACGCTTTGCGCTCTGCCTGGATCGCGTCGGTTCGCTCGCGAACGACTGCCGGCGCATCGGCGTGCACGCGCAGACGCGCACTCACCACCACGTGATCGTGCAGGTCGTGTTTGAAACGAGAGTCGCGATACCCGAATCCGCACTCCGCGCCATCGAGCGTCACCGCCGAACCGTCAGGCTTGAGCGCCGTGCAATTGATGAACACATCGACCATCTCGGTGCCGAACGCGCCCGCATTGCCGTACACGCTCGCACCGCACGTCCCGGGCACGCCGATGCCGAACTCGAGACCCGCGATGCCGCGCGATGCGCAGTCCAGCGCCACACGCGGCATCATCGCGCCCCCGCCGAGCTCGACGCTCTGCTCATCGATGACATGCAGGCGCCGGTCATCGTGACGAACGACAAGTCCGCGAATGCCGGCGTCGCTGATCAATGCGTTGCTGCCTGCGCCAAGCATGGTCACGGCGATACCGGAGTCGTGACATCGGCGGAGCAGCTCGCCGAGCACCGTCGCATCGCGCGTGGTGATGAACCACTGCGCCGGGCCGCCGACTCCGAACTGGCTGTGGCGCGCGAGCGACTCTTCGGCGCGCACACCGGGGTACGCGTCGAGCCAGTCACCCGCGGACACCCTGCACCTCCAGCGCGTCGAGCAATCGCGGCGCCAGCTTGTCGAAGCCGCCGAGGGAGAGCACCAGCAGCACGTCACGGGGGCGGACGATCCGTGTCATGAGCTCGATCGCCTCGTCGCTCGAGCCGACGACGTGGACGTCGCGCGTCGGACCGGCACGCTCGGCGACATCCTCGCTCGAGACGATCTTCGGCATCCCCCGTTCGCGCGCCTCCTCGATCGGGCCGATGATCACGACGTCGGCTCCGGTGAAGCTCTGGCGATAGTCCTCGAGGAGGCGGCTCACGCGCGAGTACGTGTGCGGCGTGTGGATGGCGACCAGCCGCCGGCCCGGGTAGCGCTGCCGGGCGGCGTCGATCGCTGCGCCCACCTCTGTGGGGTGATGCGCGTAGTCGTCAACGACGGCCACCGCGCCGCGCTCGCCGAGGATCTCGAAACGGCGGGCAGGACCGCGGAAGTCGGCGCACGCGGCCGCCCCGTCCAAAGGCGGGACGCCGGCAAACTGCGCAAGGATCAGCGCAGCACACGCGTTCTGCGCGTTATGGAGTCCGGGGAATGTCAGCCGGACACGCAGCGGCGGCGTGCCAGTCCGTTCAACGGCGAACTCCTGCATGCCGCGCTCATCGTGCGCGCCGATGATCCGCCAGTCGCTCGCCGGATTGATGCCATAGGTGACCACAACGGGCTGCGCCGCGTCGCGAAGCGCGAGACACTCGGGGTCGTCGGCGCAGAGCGCGAGCAATCCCGACGGCGGCATCGTCGCAGCCAGCTCGACGAACGGCGCGCGGTACGCGTCGAGCGTGGCGTACACATCCGGGTGGTCGAGCTCGAGGCGCGTCACGCACGCCGCGTGTGGCTGCGTGTGCAGAAACTTCGGGAGCGGGTCCCAGGGCGCCGACGTGTACTCGTCGCCCTCGAACACGAACGGTCCGGTGCCGAGACGGGAAGTTCCACCGAGGTCGAGTGACGTCGATCCGAGCCGGAAACCGGGGTTCTGTCCGGCGCGCTCGAGGATGTGCGCGAGCAATGCCGAGGTCGTGGTCTTGCCGTGCGTGCCGCAGACGGTGAGCCGCATCCGGTCGGCGGCCAGCGTCACGTAGAACTCGATCTCGCTGACGCAGGGAAGGTCTCGGTCGCGCACCGCCGCAAGCTCGAGGTTCGCCGGTCGCGTCTGGTTGCCGACCACCACGAGGTCCGGCACCCCCCACCGGTCGAGATTCGCGGGATCGCTGTGGTCCTCCCACTCGATGCCCGCGGCGGTGACCGCGTCACTCATCGGTGGGTACGCATGGTCGTCGGAGCCGGTGACCCGGTCGCCGCGCTCCTGCGCCAGCCTGGCGGCGCCGAAGGTCGCGTAGCCACAGATGCCGAGCACGTGGACATGCCGGGTCACGCGGCCCTGGTCCCCCTGCCCGTTCCAGCCGCCTCGACGATCAGGCGGATGACGGAGTCGGTCGCACCGGGAAGGCCGAGCGCCGTGCTCGCCGCGGACATGCGCCGCCAGCGCGGTGGATCGGCGACGAGCCCACGGATCTCTGTGGCGAGCCGCTCGGGCGTGCACGCCGCGTCATCGATGAGGATCGCGGCGCCCGCCTCGACGTACGGGGTGGCGTTGTGGCGCTGATGGCCGCCCGCGTGCGGATACGGCACGACGATCATCGGCCGGCCGAGCACCGCGCATTCGGCGATCGAAGATCCGCCGGCGCGCATCACGACGAGGTCGCTTTCGGCCATGCGCTCCGCCATATCGTCGAAGAAGGCGGCGACCGTGTATCGCGGCGCGAGATCCGCGGGCAGCGACGCAGCCGCCTTGGCGACCACCTCATAGTCGAGGCTGCCGCACTGGTGGACGATGCGCAGCTCGGGATCCGAGCGGAGCAGGTCCGCGACGCATCCGGTCATCGCGCGGTTGACCCGGCGTGCTCCCTGCGAGCCACCGGTGACGAGGATGGAGCGCAGCCGGTCGCCGAGCGGCCGCGCCACGATCGCGCGAACCTCGGCACGGATGGGATTGCCGGTGTGCACCACGTGAGCGTTGGGCAGATATCGCGCAGTCTCCGCGAAGGAGGCCGCAACCACCCGGGCACGGCGGGCGAGCAGCTTCGTCGCCCGTCCGGGGACGGCGTTCTGCTCCATGAGCACCACGGGAACCCGCTGCGCGATCGCAGCTGCAACCACCGGGACCGACACGTAGCCGCCGAGGCCGACGACGACATCGGGACGGAATCTGCGCACCAGCCGGCGGGCCGCGATCGTCGCGCGGGTCAGCTGCGACGTTGCGCGAGCGATGCCGACCGGACTGCCCACATCGACGCCGCTCACGTCGAGGGTCTCGAGGCGCAGGCCGGCAGCCACCACAAGGCGCTCGGCCACCCCATCGCGGCGGCCGACCACGGCCACCTCGTCGTCAGGCCGAGTGTCTCGGAGCGCGAGCGCGACCGCCAGCGCCGGGGTCAGGTGACCCCCTGTTCCCCCCCCAGCTATCAACGTACGCACGATTCGTCGTCCCTTGCCGTCGACCCTGGGCGGAGATGTTGAGCAGAATGCCCATGCCCACGAGGGTGGTCGCCAGCGAGGTGCCACCGTAGCTGATGAACGGCAGGGGAATGCCCGTCGTCGGGATGACCCCGGTCACCGCCATGACGTTGATGAACGCTTGCATGCAGATCCACGACGTGATGCCTCCCGCCAGCAGGGCGCCAAACCGATCGGGCGCGCGCAGCGAGGCACGCACACCGCGCCACGCCAGGAAGAGGAACGCGCCGAGCACCGCGACAGTTCCGATCAGGCCGAGTTCCTCACCGATGATCGCGAAGATGAAGTCCGTGTGTGCCTCCGGCAGCCACTCGTACTTCTGCACCGAGTTGCCGAGGCCGACGCCGAAGATGCCCCCGGAGCCGAACGCGTAGAGCGCCTGGCAGTTCTGGAAGCCGGAGCCGAGGGCGTCCGCGCACGGGTTGAGAAAGTGCGCGAGCCGGTCGGCCCGGTAGGAGACGAGCCCGACCAGGGCGACGCCGCTCACCCCGAAGAGGGCGACGATGAGCACGAGGTGCCGTTTTCTCGCACCCGCGAGCGCGAGCAGGATGAGGGCGGTGGTCGCGATGACGATCGAGCTGCCGAGATCTCGCTCGGCGAGGACGAGCCCGAGGAGCGCGCCGAGGACGATGAGGTAGTCGCGAACGCCCCGGAAGCTCCGCACGGAGCCCTCGCGATCGGTGAGCCAGCGCGCGAAGAAGACCACCGCGACACCGACGGCGATCGCCGACGGCTGGACGGAAAGTGGACCAACCTGGAACCAGCGCTGAGCGCCGAAGTGCTGCGAGCCGACGTGCGGGATGAGCACGACGACGAGAAGCACGAGCATCCCGAACATGACCGGACGTGCCAGGCGTGACAGCCGGTGGTAGTCGAGCCGTGCCGCGACAATCAGGCCGACACCACCGAGCGTTGCGCCGATGAGCTGATGGGCGAAGAAGTAGTTGGGGTCGTTGTACCAGAGGTAGCCGAGCGCCTCTGACGCGCTGTAGACCATCACCAGCCCGAACCCGACGAGGCCGACGACGATGATCATCAGCCACCCGTCGACACCGGCCGCGGCTGCCGCGCGATCAGCGTTCGCGAACGCCCCGGCGACCCGCGACTTGTTCCGCCAGCGTCCGGTGAGCCCGGTCAGGCCGCCGACTTGTGCGGCCATCAGGAAGCGCTCACGATGTGGCCGGACAGGCCGGCGACGAGCTCCGCGAACGCATCGCCCCGATGCTCGAAGTCGCGGAACTGGTCGAAGCTCTTGTATCCGGGGGCAAGCAGGACGACGTCACCCTGCCGCGCGATCGCCTCGGCGGCGTGCACCGCGTCCGCGAGGGTGGCCACGATAGTCCGCTCCTCGAAGCCGCGCTCTGCGAGCGCCGCGTCGATCTCCGGTGCGCTTGCGCCGTTGAGGATGGCGTGGCGCGCGCGAGCGCTGACCTCGTCGGCGAGGCTCGCGATCGACGTGCCGGCTCCCTTGCCGCCGCCGATCCAGACGATCGTCCGTCCCGGGAAGCTGCGCAACGCGGCAACAGCGGAATCGACGTTGGTCGCCTTGCTGTCGTTGACCCAGAGGACGCCATCCTCGTCGCGAACCGTCTGAAGGCGGTGCGCGACTGCATGGAAGTCGCGGACGGCGCCGGCGATCGGCGTTGGCTCGAGTCCGGCGGCGCGCGCGACGGCCACTGCGGCGAGCACGTTCTGGAGGTTGTGCTCGCCAAAGAGCGGGATCTCCGCGATCGGCAGCACCGTCGTCGTCACCCCGCCCTCGACGCTGACAACGTCAGTCCCGACGGCGGTCGCCCCGTCCGTGATGCCCGGCTGCAGACCGAACTCGTGCACGCGGCACTTGGCGACGCTCGCCATCTCGCGGGTGACCGGATCGTCGAACCCGAGCACGGCGTCATCGAGCGCGAAGCGGATGAGGCGGCGCTTGGTCTCCGCGTAGGTGGCGAAGTCGCCATGGCGGTCGAGGTGATCGGGGGTCACGTTGAGCACGCACGCGATCGCGCACCGCGGCTCGCGCACCGACTCGATCTGGAACGAGGAGAGTTCGAGGACCACCCAGTCGGTGTCGACGACGCCGTCGAGGCGGTCGAGCATGGTCACCCCGATGTTCCCGCCGAGATGAACGCGCTCGCCGGCACGCTCGAAGATGGCCGCGACCAGCGCGGTGGTGGTCGTCTTGCCGTTGGTCCCGGTGATGCCGCAGATGCGAGCCCGGCACCGCTCGAAGACGAGATCCATCTCGCTGCGGACGGGAACGCCGTGCGCGCGGGCGACCTCGAGCTCGGGAGCGTCCCACGGCACGCCAGGGCTCGGGCAGACCATGAGCGCGTCGGCCGCAACGTCGTCCGGGTATCCGCCGAGACGGACTTCGACGCTGCTCGGCAGCGAGGCGACGCGCTCACGAATCGCCGGGCTGTCGGACCGGTCGACGAGGATGACTCGGTTGCCTTCGCGTGACAAGGTGCTCGCGCACGCGAGACCGCTCCGACCGGCGCCGATGACCACGACGGGCTTGTCGCTCACGACACCGACCCCGCAACGTGGGCGTAGAGCACGGTCAGGGCTGTCCCGATCGCCGCAACACCGGCGAACGAAACGACAAGCCGCTGCTCGCGCAATCCGAGTTCCTCGAAGTGGTGGTGGATGGGGCTTGCGCGCAGCACGCGCCGGCCGAACTGGCGGATCGCGGTGACGTTGACCACAACGCTCGCCGCCTCGACGAGAAACACGATGCCCAGCACCGGCAGGAACCAGATGAGGTGCAGCTCCGCGGTCAGCGCGACGATCGCGCTGCCAAGCGCGAGGGAACCGGCATCGCCCATGAAGACACGCGCGGGAAACCAGTTGAAGAGCAGGAACGAGCCGACAACACCGGCCAGCGCCACTGCCATCACGGCGACTGAGGTGTCCGAACGCGTGACCGCGATGATCGCGATACCCATGAGCACGAACAGCGTGCAACTGGCTGCGAGCCCGTCGACACCGTCGGTCAGGTTCACGGCGTTGCTCGTTGCGACGACCGCGATGGCCACGACAATCGCCAGTCCCCAGCCGAGGTTCGGCGCTCCGAGCCCGGGAAAGAACTGGTGCGAGAAGCCGGCGATGGTCAGGCCGACACCGACGAGCACACCGGTGACGCCTTGCAGGCTGAGCTTCTGCCAGACCGTGAGTCCCAGGCGTTTGACGTCACTGATGTTGATGATGTCGTCGAGGCCGCCCGCGATCGCGCCCGCGAGCAGGGCGAAGAGCGCGATGAAACCCTCGCGGTTGCGGTCCACCGCCAGGAAGACCACGAGGACGACGACGCAGAAGAGGGCGCCACCAAGCGTCGGCGTTCCTTCTTTGGCTCGATGACTTGCGGGGCTGTACGAGGCGACGTGCTGACGAGCGCCGGTGCGGACGAGGAGTCCGATGAACGCCGGATAGAGCACGACCCCGGCGACAAAGGCGAGCACCCCGACGATGATCGCCTCTCTCACGGAGCGATCCGCCAGTCGTTGATCATCATCTCGGCCATCTGCTTCCAGATCGGTGCGGCGAGCAGTGATCCGAAGCGACCGGTGTGATTTTCCTGCGGCTCGTTGAGGATGACCATCATCGTGAACTGCGGATTCTGCGCGGGCATGAAGCCGACGAAGGACGCGACCACGTTGGGTCCGTACCCGGCGCCGTTGGGCAGCGCGACGCTCGCGGTCCCGGTCTTGCCCGCGATCTGGCCGATGTAACCAGGGATCTTCGCCTTGAAGCCCTCAGCGCCGGGATCATCGACCACGCCCACCATCATGTGCGCGAGGGTAGCTGCTGAGGCTGCCGACATCACCCGCCGGGTCGTCGGAGTGACCGCGGTCGTGGTCCCGGTGTTCGGGTTGATGATCTCGTTGACAGCATGGGGTTCGACCCAGATACCGCCGTTCGCGACGGCGTTGATGGCGGCCAGCATCTCGACGGGAGTGGCCACAACGCCCTGGCCGAAGGACGCCTCGGCGTACTTGAGCGTGTTCCAGGTGGACTGTGCGGGTAGCGGCTGGTTCACCTCACCTGCGAGGTCGACGCCGGTCGGCGCGCCGATGCCGAAGGCGAGCAGGTTCGAGTAGAAGTCGTTGTTCCCCTCCATCTTCCCGGCGTCGATGGCGCCGTTGTTGAGGGAGTCGTCGAGGACCCACTGCATCGTGATCCTGCCGTGAGAGCGATCGTCCCAGTCATGGATGAGATAGCCGTCGATGCGGCTCTGCTTCTCGTCGATGACCGTGCTCGGCGTAAACGCGTTGTTGTTCAGGCCGCCGGCGAAGGTGATGACCTTCATCGTCGATCCCGGCTCGTACGGTTGCGACACCGCGAGATCACGGAAATCGGAGATGTTCGAGGCGCCGAAGTCGTTGGCGTTGTATGACGGGTACTGCGCCCAGGCGCGGATGGCACCGGTCTTCGTGTCCATGACCATCAGCGTGCCGGAGGCGGACTCCGAGGACATGACGCCGTCCGCGAGCGCGATCTCGGCGTCGTACTGGATCTGCGAATCGAGACCGAGCACCAGATTATCGCCATTCTTGGCAGCAACCTTCTGCTGCCGCCCGAGGACGATGGCGTTGCCGTTGACATCGGTGAGCGTCGAACTCGTGTCCGTTGACGCCGGCAAGGATCGAGTTGTAGTACCCCTCGACGCCGTACTGACCGACGCCGTCGGCGTTGACGAAACCGAGGAGGTTGGACGCGAAGGAAAGCCCCGGGACCGGCGACGAGTCGTAGACGCTCTCCTCCGACGGGACGGTGCCGATGCCGCTGAGGCCGAGGGCCTGGAGCTTGTCGTTGACGTCCTGGGAGACACCCTTGGCGAGGTAGTCGAACTGGTTGTTCTTCTGCAGGGCCGCGAGGACCTGCGTCGAGCTCACCTGCAGGATCGGAGCGAGCATCCCCGCAACCGAGGCGCGGTCGCTCGCGGAGATCAGTGCCGGGTCGGCGAAGACGTCGAAGACCTGCACGTCGCTGACGAGCACGCGTCCGCTGCGGTCGAGGATCTCACCGCGACTGGCCTGCAGCGTGACCGACGACGTGTGCGTCGACGAGGCGGCGGCCGCAAGGGACTTTCCCTCGATGACCTGGATCTGGATGAGACGTCCGAACACCGCCGTCGCCATGGCGAGAAACGCCAGCACGAGCCACAGCCCCCTGCGCCGGACGTTCGGTCCATCGTTGAACACGCGCGCGTCCTGGGTCCGCCCTGATCGCACAGAGCGGCGACGCTCGTTCATCGACCGGTCGTGCTCCCACCGAAGTCGCCGGCGAGCGCCGCCACCAGCTGCTGCAGGGTGCTGTCGGTCTCGCTCGACGTGAGCTGTTCGGCGGGCGGCGAACCGATCACGGGCGACGGAGACGCCACGACGTTGGCCCAGTGCGACGCCTGATGCATGCCCAGCGTCTGCGCCGCCGAGATGATGCGCTCGGATGAGCCGAGCCGGGCCAGCTCACTGCCGAGCTGACCGTCCTCGGCGACGAGCTGTTCCTGCCGCGCCGCCAGGCGTGTCGCCTGGTAGGTCGCAGTGGTGACATGCGCCGTCTGATTGACATAGGCGATGCCGATGCCGGCTGCGACGGCGATGATCGGCAGCAACGGCAGCGGCGTACGGGGTCCGCCTCGACGGATGCGCAACCGGCGCACCAGCGGTTCGAAGGGGACCTCGTCGACGCGGTCGTTGCTCGGAGCCGTTGCACGATCGGCGCCGCGCGGGTGACGAAAATTGGGCACTGCCCTGATCTCCAGTGTTAGGACGTTGAGAGAGACGAGGAGGCCACGGGCAGTGCCCGGCCAATCGGCGAAGGTGGTGGCGGGGGGAGCCGCTGCGAGCTGCGGCTCCCCCCTTGGGGAGAGCGACGTGAGGCTTACGGTGCGAGCTTTTCCGCTACCCGCAACCGGGCCGAGCGAGACCGTGGATTCGATGCCAGCTCGGCCGCGTCAGGCCTGATGACCTTGCGGGTGAGGAGAAAGAGAGTGGCCCGGTGGACGCAGGTGCAGTGGGGCTGTTGGGGTGGACAAACACAGTTCTGTGCTGCGACGTGGAGTGCGTTCTTGACAAGGGTGTCCTCGAGAGAGTGGAAAGAGATGACCCCAAGACGCCCACCGGGCCGGAGGATGCTGATTGCTGCCTGCAGGCCTCGTTCGAGGCTTTCGAGCTCGTGGTTCACCGCGATGCGCAGTGCCTGGAAGGTGCGGGTCGCGGGATGGATCCGCTTCGGCCAGAAGCGGCGCGGCACCACCTGCTCGACGAGTTCACGAAGCTGGGTCGTGGTGGTGAGTGGCACGAGCTCTCGGGTCCTCGCGATGCGGTTCGCGATGGGCCGGGCGAAGCGCTCGTCGCCGTACTCACGGATGAGTGACGCCAGCTCGTCCGCTGTGAGCGAGTCCACGAGTTGCGCGGCGGTCGTCCCGGAGCTCGGGTTCATGCGCATGTCGAGTGGGCCGTCGAGGCGGAAGCTGAATCCACGGGCCGGGTCGTCGAGTTGGATCGACGAGATACCGAGGTCGAAGACGACGGCATCCACGGCGACCACGCCGAGCGTACGGACGATTGAGTCGAGGTCCGCGAAGTCGCCCTGGGCGACCTGGACCGCATCGCCTTGGTCGGCGAAGCGAACGCGCGCGGCCTCGACAGCGCTCTGGTCGCGATCGATCGCGATCACCCGGCCGCCGGGGTTGACGCGCTCGAGGAGCGCGGCCGTGACGCCGCCGGCGCCGAGCGTGGCGTCGACGACAATCTGCCCCGGCCGGGGCTGCAGGCTCTCTATAAGGGGTGTGAGAAGGACCGGCCGGTGGCCCGCGCCGTCAGGCGCAGGAGCACCGGGTGTGGCAGTGTCGAACGTCCCCATGCCGGCCACAAGCGTCAAGGGGATGGTCATATGTCGAGGCGGCTCCGGCTTCGGCGCTCACGCCGGCGACGGAGATGCGGACGTCCCGCGCTGGTGGACCAGATCCCAGACCTGGGTGAACTCGTCGGGGCTGAGGTCGGCCTGCTCGGCCTGCCAGACCTCTTCCGCGGTGACCTCGACGCCAGTGCCGAGGCCGACGAAAACGACCATGTCGACGATCTGAGCGAACTCACGCTGGCGGGCCGAAAGGAGCAGACGACCCTGCGCGTCGAGCTCGAAAAGGTATGCATTGCCGGTCAGCCGGCGCAGGAAGCGGCGCTCCTGCGCGGGGGTTTCGGCGGTGCGGCGGAAGCGCTCCTTCTCGCGCTCCCACTCGTCGGGCGGCAGGATCATGAGGCGGTTCTCGGGGCCCGGGGCGACGACGCTCCCGTCGGGCAGCCAGCGACGCAGCTGAGCGGGAATCGCGACCCGTCCCTTATCGTCGATGCGGTGCCGGTACGTTCCACAGAACGTCACCGGAACGCGCACATCGGCCTGCGCCTGTTCTGCCGTCACCGTAGCTTCCTCGAGGCCCCCACTACTCACCACTTTTCTCCACCAGCGGGCCGAACCCTAACAGGTGTGTGGTGAGGCGTCAACGCAAACAAATGTACGCTTCACCTCCCCGGTGATCCCGGGTCAGGCGTCGTATCGCGGCGACTCGCTCAGCAGTGATGAGAGATCGGCGCCGCCGGCGACCGGCTCGGGCGCTGCACCCCGCCGGAAGACCAGCGCGCCACCGGTGCCGTGGAGCGACATCGTCATGTCGTTGACCACGAGCCAGCTCTCCTCGCGAAGGGCGACGACGGTGACGTGGTTCTCCTCGAGGAACTCCTGAAGACGTTCCTCGCGGGTCTCACCGATGCGAGCCTCCGGCGGTGGCGGGTCGATGTAGTGCGGGTTGATCTGGAACGGCACGAGCCCGAACGCCGCGAAGCTGGGTGGCTGCACGATCGGCATGTCGTTCGTGGTTCGGATCGTCGGGGAGGCGACGTTTGCGCCCGCGCTGCCGCCGAAATACGGGCACCCCACCGACGATCGCGGAGCGGACCGTGTCGATGAGGTGGAAGCGGTGCAGCGCGGCGACGAGGCGAAAGCTGTTCCCGCCGCTCACGACGATCGCATCTGCCTCGGCGAGCGATGCGGCCGGGTTGGGAACGGTATGGAGCCCGGTGACCTCGAGGCCGCGGCTCGCGAAACGGTCGTTGAAGCGCGTGACCACCCGATCGTGGTCCTTCACCGCCCAGGGCACCATCACCGCACGGCGCACACCGCGAAAGTGTTCGACGATCTCGTCGCCGGCAGAGGAGATATCGCCGCCCGCATGCAAAATCAGACGTCGATTCACCTGCCCCACACCTCCAGAGTCGTTGGTGGTCCTGCGTGTACAGCCCAGAGGATAAACTCGTCGGGCAAGCCGGCCAGACGGTCGCGGGCGCTAACACCGTCCGAGGAAAGTCCGGGCTCCGCAGAGCAGGGCGCTGGGTAACGCCCAGTCGGGGTGACCCGAAGGAGAGTGCCACAGAAATGACACAGCCCCGGATCCGTCCGGGGCAACGGTGAAATGGTGGGGTAAGAGCCCACCGGCGGCCGGGTGACCGGCCGGCCAGGTAAACCCCGCCCGGAGCAAGGCCGAACAGAGAACGAGCGTTTCGGCGCTCGGGAGTTGCTCGCTCCCCGTGTCTCAGGTGGGCCGCATGAGGCGCCGGGCAACCGGCGTCCTAGATGGATGACCGTCCCTCGTCTGCCGCGGCCGAGGACAGAACCCGGCTTATCGGCCGGCTTGCACTTCTTCGATGGTTTCGGGAACCAGCTCGGTGATCGCGCTGACCTCGTCTTCGGTCAGCTCGATCTCGGCTGCGTCGAGGTTCTCGACGACGTGCGTGTGAACTCGATGTTCCCGGGATCGGCAGCATCCACGGCGAGCGATGCAGCAGCCATGCGATTGCCAGCTGTGCCAGCGTGGCGCCGTGACGATCGGCGATCGGACCGAGCACATCGGCGAGATGCGTGACGGTCGTGCCAGGGTCGGACAGCGACGTCGGATGCCACGGCGAGAACACCACGCCGAAGGCTTCCGCCGCCGACAGCAGCGCCGTTCCGGTGCGACCGGTTACGTTGAAATGCGCAGTCACTGCTGCGATCTCGGTGATCCCGCGCGCGGCATGGAACTGTTCGGCGCTGACATTCGAGAGGCCGATATGCCGGATCAGCCCCTCGGCGCGTAGTGCCGCGAGCGTCTCGACCTGCGCTTCGAACGGGACATCGGTCGCACTGGGACTGTGCAGGTAATAGAGATCGATGCGCTCGACGCCGAGCCGGCGAGCGCTCAGGAACGCGCACTGGCGCAGGTACTCGCGATTGCCGACGGCACCGTAATGCGTCGGGCCTGGACCGCCGCGGATGAACCCGCCTTTGGTTGCGATGACGAGGTTGTCGGGATACGGCGACAGCGCGTCGTGGATGAGGACCTCGTTGGTGTGCGGCCCGTACGCGTCGGCGGTGTCGATGAACGTGACACCTGCTTCCACAACGCCTCTCAGCAAGGCGATGGCGTGGTCGCGGTCCGGGAACTCGCCCCAGACACCGCGCCCAGTGAGTTGCATTGCCCCGTAGCCGAGCCGGCTGACCACCAGGTCCCCGCCGATGGTGACGGTCTCCCTCACGCCTGCAGCGACCTATGCATCGCCGAGCAGTGCGGTGACTGTCGCTTCCCCGTTGCGCAGCAGATCGACGGCGGGCAGACGCCGGAGCAGCTCGTTCCAGCCGGGCTCGCGCGTCGAGATCTCCGCGAGGAGCGCTCTTCCGGCTTCGACGTGGCCGGCGTCCGCCATGAGAATCGCCGCCCAGAAGGACGCTTCATCGTTGCCCTCGAGCAGCGTTCGTGCCCGCTCATACTCGACGAGTGCTCCCTCGAGGTCGCCGGCAACCTCGTGTGTCTCCGCGGCATCGATGCGCTGGTACCCGCGGTGCATGGTGATGAGACGGCGCAGCTCCGCCAGCGGGTCCGGCGCGTCCTCGACGCGCAGGTCGACGATACGTTCGCGCCATGGTTGGCCGGTACTCTCGGAGGCGACGATGAGCATCGCGGCGGATTGACGTCCTCGGATGTCGCCGCCGGCGGCCTCCGCTGCGTCGAGTGCCGCCATCAACCGATCCGCCAGATCCCCCTTCGACGACTGATACGCGTCGAGCATCGCCGGCCACACCGCATTGCCACGCATCATGTTCGCCTGCACCGAGACGCCGTCCCCGGTCGCGTGGCCGGCCGCCTCGATGCAGAGTGAGCCGGTGTGGACGGCGACGCGCCCGGTGGCATCGACGAACGCAACCTGACGTCGTGCCTGCTCGGCATCTGCGCTGGTCAGCGCCTGCAGTGCAGTGACCGGATCGACGCCGAGTTGCATCAACGCCAGGCCGCGAGGCCCGTATGCGGGCTCGGCGAAGGATTGCGTCGCGATGGCACCGACGCCCGCCTCGGCCCACGTGACGACCGAGCCCACCGAGAAGTAATGCGACTGCACGGCAACGCCGAGCTCGCCCGTGTCGGGATCTCGCGCGACGATCGAGTACGTCATCGACCGCTGCCGGTGCTTGCAGCGAGGATTCGCATGGTCTCCTCCACCGCAAGCGCATCGACGCGCTCGTTGCCGGCGATGCCACTGTGTCCGCGCACGTGCTCGAAGTGCACCCGCGCGTCGATGAGCGGATCGATGGTCGGGTAGAGATCGAGGTTCTTGTGTCGCTTCCACGTCCGCTGCAACCAGTTGATGACACCGAGGCTGTCCGTGCGGACGACGATCCGCCAGCCGGGATCGTCACCGATGCGCGCGCGGATGCGCAGCAACGCTTCGCGGACGGCCTTCAACTCCTCGCGGTTGTTGGTCGTCGCGACTTCCCCGCCTGCAGCCTCTTCGACGCTTCCGTCGGGCCACTCGAGACGGTATGCCCACGCACCGGCACCCGGATTCCCTGAGCACGAACCGTCGGTATAGGCGATGACGGTCTGCGTCACGGAGCCAGGATCCGGTCGCAATTCGCGCACTGCGTGATCCCGGTACCTGTGCGCACCGCTCGGCGTTCCTCATTGGAGATGGGCATGCGGCAACCACCGCAGGACTCCCCAACCACGCCGGTCACGGCAGGACGGCGGTGCGACGCGATTCGCGTGTACAGCGAGAGGTCTGAGGGCTCAGCCGCAGCAGCCAGCGCCTCCCGCTGGGCGTTCGCGGCTTCGAGCTCCGCGGTGAGCGTCTCGAGGCGCGCTCGCAGCGGTTCCATCGCACGCGCGCGCTGAGCCTCACGGGCGGCAACCAGCGCTGACATGTCGCGCATCGCCAGCTGCGCGGCGTCCACCTCCTCCATGCGTCCGAGAGCATCATCCTCGGCGTTCGAGAGCTTTACGCGCAGCACGTCGAGCTCGCGCTGCAACTCCATCAACTCGGCAGGATTGCGGATGGTGCCGCCGTACAGACGACGGTCCATCTCGCGAATCTTGGTCTGCAGCGACGCGGCCTCGAGCTCCGCAAGCCGGGCGGTGCTGCTGCTGTCCCGATGTGCTTCGTGTGCGGCCAACTCGGCGACACGCAGACGATCGAGCTCCGCGTCACCGCGCAGCTCGCTCTCGACCGAAGCGACCTCGGAGCGCAGCTGCGCCATGCGATCGTCGACCTGTTGCAGCTGCAGCAGCACGGACGCGCGGCTCATGCCGCGGCCTCATGGGACACGCGCACCAGATCGGCGAGCGCTCGCCGTGCCGCGCCGCTGTCGATGGACGCGGCAGCCATTGCCACACCGTCATGCAACGTCGTGGCCCGGTCCGCAGCCACGAGCACAGCCGCCGCGTTGAGCAGCACAACGTCGCGGCGCGGACCGCGGGCACCGTCGAGCACATCGACGATGATCGCCGCGTTGGTGACCGCGTCACCGCCTCGAACGGCATCGAGCGACGCTACTTCGATGCCGGCATCGGCGGGGTCGAGAATCCACTGGCGCACGCCGTCCGGCGTCACCTCATAGCAGTCCGCCGGTCCATCGACGCCGAGCTCGTCGATGCCGTTGGCCCCGGTGAACACCAGTGCATGGACATGTCCGAGCCGGTGCAACACCTCGGCCATCATCGGCGCGAGGCGTGCGTTCGCAACGCCGACGAGTTGATGGCGTACGCGCGCGGGATTCGCGAGCGGGCCGAGCACATTGAAGATGGTGCGAATGCCGAGCTCGCGACGCACGGGGATCACGTACCGCAGCGCGGGATGAAAATCCGGCGCGTACAGGAATCCGACGCGGGCCTCCTCGACACAGCGGCGAACACCGTCCGGAGACAGCGTGATCACCACCCCGAGCGCCTCGAGCACATCGGCGCTGCCGCACCGGGATGAGGCGGCGCGGTTGCCGTGCTTGGCGACCGGGCACCCCGCACCCGCCGCGACCAGGGCGGCTGCTGTCGAGATGTTGAAGGTGCCCGCTCCATCGCCGCCGGTACCGCAGCTGTCGACTGCGTCGACCGAGAGCGGCACCACCGTGGCGTGGGCTCGCATGGACTCGACCATGCCGGTGATCTCGTCCACCGTCTCGCCCTTCATGCGAAGCGCAACGATGAAGGCGCCGATCTGCGCGGGGGTCGCCTCGCCCTCCATCACCGAGTCCATGACGGCACGCGCCATGTCCGCATCGAGGTTGCGACCGGAGACGACCGCTTCCAGTGCCTGTCTGATCATCTCCTCACCCATCGCGGGCGACGGTATCACCGAGCGCGAACTGGACGATCCATATACTCGAAGGGTGACTGCGCGAACGCTGGACCCCTTCGACCCGGAGGTGGTGGCGCCATGGCATCTCGGGGACGGTCCGCGCGGTGCCCTGCTCGTCCACGGGTTCGCCAGTACCCCTCCCGAGCTGCGCCGGCTCGGGGAGGCGCTTGCCGCGCAGGGATTCCGCTGTCATGCGCCGTCGTTGCCGGGTCATGGCACGACGCCGGAGGACCTGGAGCGCACGCGCTGGCAGGACTGGGCGGCGTGGGTGCAGGACGCCTTCAACGACCTCGCTGCCGAATGTTCGGAGGTGGTGGTCGCCGGACAGTCGATGGGCGGAACGCTCGCGTTGCACCTCGCCGCGCGCGACCATCGCGTTCGAGCGGTCGCGACCCTCGCTGCGCCGATCTGGCTGCCCGGCCCGCTCCCACCGCTGCTCCCGATCCTCACGCGATTCGTGCGCTGGCACCACACCGGCAGCGACGTCGACCTCTGGCATCCGGACGCCGTCGACGAGCTGCACAGCTACGGCATCCGTCCAACCCGAAGCATCAACGAATTGCGTCGCGTCTGTGCGGTCGTCCGCAACGAGCTCGCCGAGGTTCGCGCGCCGGTCTTCGTCCTGCACGGCGAGCGCGACCGCACGATCGATCCGCGCTGCGCGAGAGAGATTGCGCAGCGGCTCATCAACAGCGAGGCGGTGCAGCTGCGGATGCTGCCACGCAGTGGTCACGCGATTTCTGTCGACGTGGATCGCGAGGTTGTCAACGCCGGCATCCTGCAGTGGTTCGAGCGGTTCGCACCGATGGAGCAGACTGCTGCTGCGGCCGTCGCGACCGCAACGCCGTGACAACTCAGCTGGGATCGCGCGTGGACTTCAGCAGCCGGGCCGCAATCTCGGGGTCGAGCACGGGGTTCGCGGGAGGACCCTCTTCCAGGTCGCGATGATTCTTGGAGCGATGCCGCTGGGTAGCCTGTGGCGCCGCGCGCGCAGCGTCGCGCACGACCTCCCCGCAGCCGGCGCATCGCAATACCGCAGCGGTCGTGCCCTTCCCCGCGTACTCGCGATGCGAGAAGCGCAGCTCGCCACCGCACGAGGGGCAGCGGCGGCGCGGTTTCGCGTCGGGGGATGTGTCGCCGGTCATCGACGCAAGCGTACGACCCGGAGCGTGCCGTGCCGGTGCGCATCGCGGAGAGTCTCGTGAAGCCGATCGTCGACCGGCTGCGCGCCATCGCGCGTCCGGCGGCCGAATTCCCCGGGCCGCCTGCGGATGGTGGACGTCCCGCGTCGGTCCTCCTGCTCTGTGACCCGTCGACGCCAGGCGTGCCCCTGCTCTTCGTGCTCCGCTCGCCCGATCTTCGCGCTCACCCAGGCCAGATCGCGTTTCCCGGCGGTAGCGCGGAGCCTGGCGATGCGGATGTCGTCGCGACCGCACTCCGGGAGGCCAACGAGGAGCTCGGCATCGAACCCGACAACGTCGAGGTGCTTGGACTCCTCTCACCGTTCGCGACCGTCGTATCGGATCGGTGGCTGACGCCCGTGATCGGACTCGAACGCAGTCCGTCAGTGCTCCGCGGAGATGACTTCGAGATCGCGGAATGGTTCCGCATCGACATCGCAGATCTCCTTGTGGCGCCACACATTGAGCGGGAGTTCGAACGGGACGGTATTCGCCGGCTTGTGCACTATTACGAGGCCTCGCAACGTGTCATCTGGGGCGTTACCGGAGGCATCCTCCACGAGCTGCTCGTGCTGCTCGGCCGCAGCGATTGAGCTCAGTCAGCTGCCAGCGCGATCTTCTGATCCTGTGCCTGGGCGACGGCCTCGGCGAATGTCTGCCCAACCGTGCCGCTCGAATCGACGATGAGCACGACAGCGATGACGCTCCCCTCCTGGAACACAATGCCGATCTCGCTGTATCCGGTGGATGTCTTGCCGATGTATTCGTCTGCCTGCGAGCCGAGTCCGCTCGGTGAGGTTGCGCTCGACATCGTCGTGATCTGGCTCTTGACGGCGTCGCGCAACTGCGCGTAGTCAGCAGACGCTGCCTGCGGCGACGTGTCGAGCAGCACGTCGTCCTCGATGCGATAGGTGTTACCAGGATTGGCAAATCCGCGCTGGTCTGTGTTGGCCGTCGAGTTCATCTCGCCATCACTGATCTGCTCGAGCAACGGACCGCCCGACGGAAGATCCTGGACGGTCAGCGCGAGCGCGCTCGCCGCAGCACTCGGCGTCGGCAGCGCACTCGACGACGGCGATGCACTGCTCGAAGGCAGGCTCAGCGGACTACTGGTCGGTGAATCAGTTGCAGACGAACTGCCGCATGCACCGAGTCCCACGGTCAACGCAGATGCCCCGACGGCGAGCGCGACACGCGTGAAATTGACCATCTATACGATCCCCCGTTTGCCTCCGTTTGCCACCGTAGCACACGTGCCCCGTATCAGCGGTAGCGCGGATGCACCACAAACGGGTTGTTGCGCATCTCTTCATCAACCGTCGTGTGCTCGCCGTGACCCGGGTAGACGATGGTCTCGGGAGGCAGCGTGTAGATGCGGTGCTCGATCGAGAAGATGAGCGCCGGCATGGATCCACCGAGGAGGTCACATCTGCCGACACCTCGATGGAACAGCGTGTCTCCCGAGAGCAGATCAGGGCCGACGCGGAAGCACACGGATCCCCGGGTGTGCCCGGGTGTGTGCACCACCTCGATATCGAGATCGTGCCAGCGCAGCATCTCGCCGTCACGAAGCTCGTGCTCGACGACCACATCGGGCTGGTCATCCGGCACCCCTGGCAGATATCGGACCGCCTCGAGCTGCTCCCGATCATCGGGATGAAGCGCCGCCTCGCACCCGAATGCGGCTTTGAGCGCCGGCACGCCGTTGACGTGGTCCGGATGACCGTGCGTCAGAAGGATGCGATCGCACCGCAAACCGCGCTTCTCCAGCAATGCGATCGTCTGCGGGTGCTGCAGTCCCGGATCGACGACGAGAGCGTCGGCTGTGTCCCTGCGCCGAAGGACGTAGCAATTCTGGTCAAACGTCGGATCGACAACGATCGCGAGCTCGACGAGGTCGCGCAGCGTGTCGGTCACGACCGCACGCTATCTGCGGTGGGCGTTGATCGGCCCGACAACGTCGCCACTCGTGATCGGCAGCACGAATCCCGCTCCTTGGCGTTCGCGCTTTGGTGGTGCGTCCGATGCGACGAGCGCGCGATCGAGTACCTCGCCGACGTACTCAACCGGCACCACCTCGATCGCGTCGAGGATCTCCTTGTCGACCTCGTAGAGATCGCGCATGTTCTTGGCGGGCAGGATGAACGTCTTCAATCCGGAGCGATGTGCTGCGAGCAGCTTGTCCTTGACACCGCCGATAGGCAACACCTTGCCACGCAACGTGATCTCGCCCGTCATGGCGAGGTCGCGCCTGACGCGGCGACCCGTCGCCACCGACACCATCGCCGTCGCCATGGTCACACCCGCCGAGGGACCGTCCTTGGGCGTCGCACCCGCCGGCACATGCACATGGATGGCGTGCGTGTCAAAGAAATCGCGCGGCGCCCCGTACTCGATCGCGTGGACTTTCGCCCATGACAGCGCGGCTTTCACCAACTCTTCCATGACGCTGCCGAGCTGTCCGGTGAGCACGAGATCGGGCTTCGTCTCGATCGCAAGCGCTTCGACGGTGACGATATCGCCACCAACCTCGCTCACGACCACGCCCGTGACGGCACCGATCTCGTCCTGCTCGTGCGCCTCGCCATAGTCGTGGCGGCGCGGACCGAGCAGGTCGTTGAGGTCGTCCGGAGTGACAACAATCGGCGGTGTCTCGCCGGCCGCGAGCTTCCGCGGCACCTTGCGCGCCACCTCGGCGATGGTTCGATCGAGCTGACGGACACCAGCCTCACGTGTGTACCCGTGCAGCATCGCGACGATTGTCTCGCGCGGAATCTCGAGCTCGCCGGCGTCCAGCGAATGCTGATCCAGCTGGCGCGGCACGAGATGCCGCTCCGCGATCTGGACCTTCTCCTGCTCCGTGTATCCGGTGATGCGGATGATCTCCATCCGATCACGCAGTGGTGGGCTGATCGTCTCCGCGATGTTCGCCGTCGTGATGAAGAGCACCTGCGAGAGGTCGTATGGGACCTCGAGGTAGTGGTCGCTGAATTCCCAGTTCTGCTCGGGGTCCAGCACTTCGAGCAACGCGGCGGAAGGATCACCTCGGAAATCCGCGCCGACCTTGTCGATCTCATCGAGCATGATCACCGCGTTGCGTGTTCCCGCCGTGCGCATCGATTGAATGATCCGGCCAGGCAGTGCTCCGATATACGTACGCCGGTGACCGCGAATCTCGGCCTCATCACGAATGCCACCAAGCGACATGCGCACGAACTTGCGATCGAGTGCGCGCGCAATGCTGCGACCCAGAGATGTCTTTCCAACGCCTGGAGGACCGACGAAACAGAGAATCGGCGTCTGCAATGTGCGCCGCTTCGCAACAGTGAGAGGAGTGGATTCGGGGCTCTCGGGCGACTCCGGAGCGGGTGGCGACGCGGGGGGCAGCGCAGGCCGGAGGGCGGGCGCCACGATGTCCGAACCAGAATCGGACGACACAGGAGACCCGACCGCAGGACTGGGAGGGGTCCCCGCGTCGACAGGACCCGCGCTCGCCGACGCGTCCTTCAGACGAATCCGATCCCGAACGGCCAACCATTCCAGGATGCGGTCCTTGACCTTCGAGAGGCCGTAGTGGTCCTCGTCGAGGATGGTCGCGGCGCGCTCGATGTCCAGGGTCTCTTCCGGTGGATCGACCCACGGCAGATCCAGGAGCCAGTCGACCCACGTGCGAACCATGCCCATTTCCGGCGATGCGCTCGGAATCTGCTCGAGGCGATGGACCTCCTTGAGGACACGTGTCTTGACGTTCTCGGGCATCCCGGCTTTCTCGACACGCGTCGCGAGATCCTCGTCATCTTCGCCGGCATCATCGAGCTCCGTCAGCTCCTTACGGATGGCGCGCAACTGCTCGCGGAGGATGTGCTCGCGCTGCGAGTTGTTGATCGTCTTCTGGACGTCCTCGTGGATCTTGGTGCGCAATTGCGCAACCTCGACCTCACGCGCGAGCAGTGGGATGAGCGAGCGGAGCCGCGCGATGGGGTCAGTTTCCTGGAGCAGCGCGACGCGGTCATCGAAGTCGAAATCGGGACAGGTGCTGGCGATGTCGGCGATGAGCTCGGGATCACCAGCACGCGCCATCGCCACAGCGGTGTCGGCGCCGACCTGCGCGCCCGCGTTGACGTAGTCCGCAAAGAGCGTTCGCACGGAACCGAAGAGCGCGTCAACCTCGGTTCCTTCAGTGACATCGGCGGTCACGGGCGTGACGGTCGCGATCCATGCATCGCCACTGGCGTCGAACGCATCGATACGCACACGTTCCTTGCCCTCGACGAGCGCGTGGGCTCCCCCACCGGGAAGACGCCGAAACGCGCCGACATGCGCGATGACCGCGATGGTGTGCACATCGTCGAGTGATGCTTCGTCCCGGGCAGCGTCGCGCTGGATCGCCAGGACCACGCGACCGTCGCCGTTCACCGCCGCCTCCAAAGCGGCGACCGAGCGCGGCCGCCCTGCGGCCAGCGGGGCCAGCTGGGAGGGGAACACCACGTTGTCGCGGAGCGGCACCGCGGGGAGCGTCATCGGCGCCGGCGCCGGCGTCGCGGGAGCCGGCTCGTCGGGCGCGGAAAGCTCAGCGTCAGGCATTGGACGAGCATAGCCGGGGCTCCGCGACGTCAAACGTCGAGGCAAACGCTTGTCGCCCAGTCGCGATGCCAGGCGGCGGCATAGTACTCGGCGGCTCCCGGGTGCTCGATGTGGAGCGCGGCCTCCCAGTTTCCGCCCAGGCCTGCCGAACTCCAATTGGCCGACGAGACGAGCGCGCAGCCGTCGACGACCGCGCCCTTGGCGTGCCCCGACGTGGATCTCGCGGGGTCCATGTGGCGGACCGCGAACGAGAGGCCGGCGAGTGTGGCGGCATCGGCGCGCCCGGGGATCGCGCCGAGCAGGAGCGCGCAGTCGGCACCGCGGGATGCCGCGCTCGCCAGCAGATCGAGGAGCCGGCGCACGGACGCCTCCCCAGGGCGAACGTAGGGAACCGTCACGAGCACGCGCTTTCGAGCGCTCCCTACCAGCGCCTCCAGTGCCATCGCCACGGCTGCGCCACCGGTGATGAGACGCAATCTCCGCGTCGTGACGCTCGCAGTGAAAGGCGCTACCTGCGGCATCGGGGTGCCGACCGGAGGAACGGTCGCTACCGATCCGGCCGACCACGTTGCGGGAGGGCGATGCGCGGCATCCCAGTGAGCGTCGAAAGCCCGACGCACCTCGTGCTCGAGCGCTCGTGAGCCGGACGCCGTCGCCCACCACTCGCGCGTGCCGGCAAGTGGGGCCGATGCGGGCGGGAAGCGGAGACGCCGGTCGCGCGGCGCGTCGCGCCAGATGAGATTCCCGGTACCGACTGCGACAGTCGCGTCGGTCAGCAGCAGCTTGCCGTGCGCGGCGTTCCCGTGACCACCGGCGACGCGACACCTCCCGCCGGCCGCGATCAGCTCACGCGCGGTCGCTGCATTGCCGTCGGAGGCGTGCGCATCGAGCACGAGACGGACTCGCACCCCGCGCCGCGCCGCACGAACCAGCTCCCATCGGTACGAAGGACCGACTTCATACAGGGCGGCGTCGATGCACATGCGGGCATCGCGCAGCAACCGCGAGAGCAGCGTTCCCGCGGCATCCGGGCCGAGCGCGCACGTCAGCGACGTCACGCCCGCGACGGCGTCCACAGCCCCACTCCTCCAGCGTGGGAGCGACGAACGCCCTCACAGCGGACTGTGCGCGACGGCGAGGCGCCGTATTACGCGGTGGCGGGACCGCGCTGTTGCTGGGCCAATTTCGCCAGGCGTTGCAATTCCGTATGGTGCTGCTTGACGTGCGCGACGACGTCATCGAGCACCGTGTCCTGGGCCTGCAGGTGCTGCTGCAGCTGCAGGCATTCGCTGAGGATTGCCTCGGCGTCCTTGTAGGTCTGCTCGGAGCGCTTGTCCGACGCCTTTCCCTGAATGTTCTGGCCGACGATGATGATCGGCAGCAGGACCAACTGGATGAATGTCTGCGCAATCCAGCTGATGATCGTGATCAGTGATCCTGTCTTCAGCGCGCTCGGCAGGCTGACCAGCGAAATCAACGTGAAGACATATGCGCACCACATGGTGCCGACCACCGCAGTGATGATGAGCGCGACGTGTCCGTTGATCCCAACGCTCTCGTCCCTGACCTTGACCGGCTTGTCATGTTCCCGTTGCGCGATGCGCGGATGCGGGATGTGGTGAAACAGCTCTTCCACTTTCGGAATCGACGCCACCGGTGCTGGCTGGGCGGGTACATCCGTCATCGCATTTCTCCTGCCACCGGGTGCTCGGAGGTGGCACCCAACCGCGACATCGTGAACGATGCGAAAGGGTTTGAGTGCGCCCGGGTCAGGCGCGACGGCGCAACATCGCCGGCGGTCGTGAACGGCGCAGGCTCCAGGCCGGCTGACGCTCGACGAATTCATACATCGCCGCGGGCCGTCCGGCGCCACCTTTCGAACGCGTTCCCGTGGCGCGAACGAGGCCCGACTGCTCGAGCTCTCTGCGAAAGTTCGATGGCTCGTATGTCACGCCGCTGATGGCCTCGAACACGCGTCGTGCCTGGGGCATGGTGAAGCGCTCGGGCAGCAGTCCCACCGCGATGTTCGACCACCAGAGCTTGCCACGCAGCCGTTCAACGGCATCCTCAACGATGCGCGCGTGGTCGAAGCCGAGCGGAGGCAGCGCGTCGACCGGCTCCCACCGCGCACTCGACTCCTCGGCTCGCAGCACCGCCGCGTCGATGAGCGCCAGGTACGCGACCGTGGGAATCCAGCCGCGCGGATCGCGCTCGGGGTCCGCATACGTCTCGAGTTGCTCGAGGTAGACGGCACCGACGCCGGTCTTCTCGGTGAGCTTGCGCTGAGCGGTTTCCTCGGGCCGCTCGCTGGGACTCATAAAGCCGCCGGGGAGCACCCAGGTGCCTTCGAACGGTGCCTCGACGCGCTGGACGAGCAGGACATGGAGGCGGCCGGACAGCGGCGCGAGCACCACCGGCACCGCCGACATCCCGGCGGGGGCCGGGAAGCCCGAGGAGTTGACGGCCGACATCCCGGTTGAACGGCCGGTCTTGAGGCGTGCTGGCATCGCGATCGATTGTGGCGACGCGCTAGGCTGCGTTGCCATGGACAGCGGCAACATCACCACTGCGGACGGCTTCAGAGCGGCCTATGCGGAGATCTTCACCGATGTCTACGGGCTGGCCTCTGACCTCGACGACCGGCAGGCGCTCGGCATTACCGGTTGCCCAGGCTGGACTGTCCGCGACCACGTCGCCCACATCATCGACCTCGAGGGCATTCTCGTCGGCCGGCAGCGCTCGAACCACAGCGTCCCTGAGGGGCTGCCGTACATCCGCAACAAGCCCGGGGAGTTCATGGAGATCGGCGTCGATGCTCGGCGGGGCATGCCATACCACGACCTCATCGCGGAATATCGCGACGTCACGAAGGAACGTCTGTCGCGACTCGAGGATCTGCAGGACTCGCAGCTCGACGAGATGGGCCAGGGCTTTTTCGGCCAGTCGAAGATTCGCTCGCTGCTGGCCATTCGCGTCTTCGATCTCTGGTCGCACGAGCAGGACATCCGGCGCGCGCTCGGGCAGCTGGGCGGCTTCGACGGCATCCCGGCGGCGCACAGTCGCGAACGAATGCTGATGGGTGCCGGGAACAACATCCAGGACCGTCTCACGCCTGCCGCCGGGACATCACTCCTGTTCGATATCACCGGGGCGGGCGGGGCCCGGCGCGCGATCGTGTTCGACGGACAGCGTGGGATGTCCGGCATGGATCTCCCCGATCTGCCCACCGCGACGCTGCGCCTCGACATGAATACATTGACCGTGCTCGCCTGCGGGCGCTCGGACGACCCGCTCGCGAGCTCTCGTGTTGTTGTCGAAGGCGTCCAGAACCTGGGTCGGCGCGTGATCGAGGACCTGTCGGTCACCCCGTGATGCGCACCGTCCCGCGATTTGCGCCGGTCGTGGCACTCGCGGCGACGCTCCTGCTCGCCGGGTGCGGTCTGCAACAGTCCGACGCGGCTGTGCCGAATGGAGGGCTTCCCGGGATCAGCGGGCGCGCGACGCCGATCAGCGCCCCGACACTCACCGGAGCGAGGTTCGACTGGTCGTCAACACACGGGCACGTTGTCGTGATCGACTTCTGGGGCTCGTGGTGCGAGCCGTGCAACCAGGAGCAGCCGCAACTCAATCAGATCGCCGCCACATGGATGCCGAAGGGCGTGATCTTCCTCGGCGTGGATGTGCAGGACACGAACATCAACGGTGTCGCGTACGAGCAGCATTACAACGTGCCGTATCCGAGCGTCAACGACTCGAGCGAGGTCATCATGTCGGAGTACAACGCGCCTGCGCCACCGACGGTGGTCATCATCGACACCAAAGGCAACATCGTGGATCACTTCCTCGGCACCCTCACCGGCATGACATCCGACCTGACCCATCTCACCGCATGACCCAGATCACCGTCTATGGCGCGCCCTGGTGCCCCGACTGCAGGCGTTCGAAGAAGTTCCTCGGCGAGCAGCGCGTCGCATTTGACTGGGTCGACATCGATCAGGACGCCGCGGCTCTTGCGCACGTTGAGGAGTTGCAGGAGGGTGGCCGGACCATTCCGACGATCGTCTTCGACGGCACGGATGTGCTCGTCGACCCCACCAACGAGCAGCTCGCTCGCAAGCTCGGGCTGACGCTCGATGCCAAGCGTCAGTGCTACGACCTCGCCATCATCGGCGGCGGGCCGGCAGGGCTCGCGGCGGCGATCTATGCGGCGCGCGAGGGCATCGACGCCGTGGTCATCGAGCGCAGCGGGCTCGGCGGCCAGGCCGGCGTCACGGAGCGGATCGACAACTACCCCGGATTCCCCGAAGGAGTTGGCGGTGCCGACCTGGCCGAGCGTTTCATCGCGCAGGCGCGCCGTTACGAGGTCGAATTGCTCAGCGCTGTCAGCGTCGAGAGCATCACCGCCGAGAGTTCGCCGGCGGGCGACATCTGCCTGCATCTGGCGAGCGGTCAGGAGATCGAGACGCACGCGGCACTCATCGCGACGGGCTCGTCATACAAGCGCCTCGGTATCCCCGGCGAGGATGACCTCATCGGCGCGGGCGTGCATTTCTGCGCCACGTGCGACGGACCCTTCTACCGCGGCGCCGACGAGCTGCTCGTTATCGGCGGCGGCAACTCAGCGCTCGAGGAGGGGTTGTTTCTCACGAAGTTCGCGACGCGCGTGCGCATCGTGCAACGCGACCCGGAGTTCACAGCTTCCCGTCTCATCCAGGACAAGGTCAACAAAGATTCCCGGTTCGTCGTCCATCGCAATACGGAGGTCATGGCGTTCACCGGCAAGGGAAAGCTCGAGTCAGTGCGCATCCGCGATCGCGCAACCGGCGAGGAGCAGGTCGTGCATCCGCGGGCGGCATTCGTGTTCATCGGGCTCGATCCCAACACCGCGTTCCTCAAGGGAACCGTCGACCTCGACGCGCGCGGCTTTGTCGATGACAAGGGCGGCTTCAAGACGTCGGTGCCCGGCGTCTTCGCGGCGGGCGACGTCCGGCGCGGCTCGACGAAGCAGCTCGGATCGGCCGTGGGAGACGGCATCGCCGCCCTGATCATGATCCGCGAATACCTGCAGGCGCACCATGACATCGCCCCGCATCCGGAGGATTGACGCCGGCTGATTGCGCGATGCTATAGTGCGGAACGCAATATGGAAGGACGCATTCGACCCAAGGACATGGTCGCGCTGACCACGCTCGGCTTCCTGAGCGAAGAGCCCTGCCACCCGTACGAGATCCAGCGGATGCTCCGGGAGCGCCACAAGGCATACGCGGTGGGCAAGACCCGGGCGCTGTACCGAGCGATCGATGAGCTCGAGGCGGCGGGCTATATCGAGCCGGTCGAAACCAGCCGCGACGGGAAGCGGCCGGAGCGGACCGTGTATCGCATCACTCCT
This sequence comes from Candidatus Dormiibacterota bacterium, assembly GCA_963754015.1. Classification (GTDB taxonomy): domain Bacteria; phylum Chloroflexota; class Dormibacteria; order Aeolococcales; family Aeolococcaceae; genus Palsa-851. Next base: position 210,278 of record CAVWEG010000009.1, on the reverse strand, counting down.
GAGGGCCGCGAGGAGTTGGAGAACTGGCTCGCCGACGTGCTGGCGGCTCCGGCGGACGAGACCCCCGTCTTCAGCGTGGCGGTCGGCCTCCTCGGGTACATCACCCAGGAACGCGCGGAGTCGGCGCTGGCGACGCAACTCGTCGCCCTCCAGGCACGCATCGTCGCTCTCGACGCCACCCTCAAGCTGGCCCAGGACGACCTCGGGCTCCCCCGGTTGGTGCTGCTCGAGCTCGAGCACGCGATCGCGTTGACGTCCGCTGAGCTGAACTGGGTGCGCGTGATCATCGGCGATATGCAATCGGGCGTTCTGATCTGGAACGAGCAGTTGCTCCGGGCTCATTTCGAAGCGATGCACGCGGCGAGCGCGGCACGCCGTCAACCACATGACAACGACCAGGCAAGGAGGCTGCCGAGTCCAGCCACGGGCCGCGCACACGCAGCAGCAACCGTTCGGAAGGAGACGCGTTGATCGAGACACACAATCTTCGAAGAGTTTTCAAGTCGCGCAAAGGTGCAGTCGAGGCCGTCGCCGGCGTCGACCTCGACGTCAAAAAGGGCGAGATCTTCGGCTTTCTCGGGCCGAACGGCGCGGGCAAGACGACGACCCTGCGCATGCTGTCAACGCTGCTGCCCATCACCAGCGGCGAAGCGACCGTCGCCGGCTACGACCTGCTCCACAACGCGGCCAAGGTCCGCTACGAGATCGGCTACGTGAGTCAGGAAGGCAGCAGCGCACCCGAGATTCCAGGGCGCACCGAGCTGGTCATGCAGGGACGGCTCTACGGGATGACGAAGGCGCGCGCGGTGCAGCGCGCCGCGGAGCTGATCGCGGCGCTCGAGCTCGCCGACTGCGCCGACCGCGCAACCAAGACCTATTCCGGTGGACAGAAGCGGCGCCTCGATATCGGCATCGGCCTGATGCACCTGCCACAGCTGCTCTTTCTCGACGAGCCGACGACCGGACTCGACCCGCAGAGTCGCGCACGGATGTGGGACGAGGTGCGCAAGCTCCGCGACACCGGCACGACCGTGTTCCTGACGACGCACTATCTCGAAGAGGCCGATGCACTCTGCGACCGCATCGCCATCATCGACCACGGGAAGATCGTTGCCCTCGGCACGCCGGACGACCTGAAGCGGCAGGTTGCGGGTGATGTCGTCGTCGTCGGCACCGACTCGGCGAGCGAGCGTGTGCTCGAATTGCTCAAAGGTCAGACGTACGTGCGCGAGGCAACGAGCGCCGACGGCATCGTGCGTCTCTACGTCGACCGCGGCGAGACCGCCATGCCACAGATCATTCGCGTGCTCGACTCCGCAGGCATTCCGCTCGCGTCACTGTCGCTGAGCCGGCCCAGCCTCGACGACGTGTTCCTGCATCAGACCGGGCGCTCGCTGCGCGATGCGGCGTAGGAGGGAAAGAACATGAAGCTGCTCAAAGACACCTGGCTGATGTTTCAGCGATATCTGTTCGTGTTCCTGCGCAACCCGGCATGGGTCGTCATCGGCGTCCTCCAACCCGTGCTGTATCTCGTGCTCTTCGCGCCACTGCTCAAATCGCTCACGGAAACGCCGGGGTTCCCATCCGGCGGCGCCTACAACGTCTTCGTTCCCGGACTGCTCATCCAGCTCGGGCTCTTCGGCGCCAGCGGCGTCGGCTTCGGGTTGATCGCCGAGCTGCGCGCTGGAGTCATCGAACGTTTCCGCGTGACACCGGTGAGCCGAATTGCGCTCCTGCTCGGCCGCGCGCTGCGCGACATCCTCACGCTCGTCGTGCAGTCGTTGATCCTGTTGCTGCTCGCGATCCCGTTCGGGCTCAAGCCGACGGTCTCCGGTGTCTTCGTCATGCTCGGCCTGGTCGCGCTCATCGGACTTGGCATGTCGTCCCTGGCATACGCTGCGGCGCTCGCGCTGAAGAGCGAGGACTCGTACGCGCCGTTGATCTTCACGCTGTCGCTGCCGTTGCTGCTGCTCAGTGGGGTACTGCTCCCGCTGCAACTCGCACCGCAATGGCTGCAGCACATCGCGCAAGCGAACCCGCTCTCCTATGCGGTCACTGCGGCTCGCGATGTGTTCAACGGCCACGGCGGGGACCCCGACGTCTACAAGGGGCTCGCCATCATGGCCGCGCTTGCCGTTGTCGGCATCGCTATCGGAGCACGACGATTCAGCCGGGCCATCGCCTGAGGCTCAGAACCCGGAGGCGATCTCCTCGCGGCTGAGGAACGCCCGCACCGACTGCGCGAGCGCCTGGTTGAAGGCCGTCCGCTCGGCGGCGTCCTCGTCGGGCGTCACGGTGCTGACGGCCTGCCGCCGCTCGATCCACGGTGGTACCGAACGGCCGATGAGGTCATTGTCGACGCGCACCACGACGACCGCTTGCGCCTCTTCCTCCACCTCGATCGACACCTGGTGCACAACACCGAGGTGATCAACGAGCTTCCAGGCGCGAGCCCAGCGCCGAGGCGACGCTGCACCGGACGACGTCAGGCGTACTGGGTCGGCGACGAGCGTCGTCTCGCCGTCGGGTGCTGATGCGCGCAGCGCGCCTCGGATCGGCGCGTCAAGCTCGCCGCTCATCCATCCGACAAGTGAAGGCGCGCGGTTGTCGAGGTCCGGCAACGCGAGCTGATAGAAACCGTTGGAGAGCGCGGCGACCGTGCTCGCATGACGGCGGCAGTACGCGCTGTCGTTGAACATCGCGCCGTGACGCATGCACCACGTGGTGCCACACACGCGCTCGCGCCGGTCCGCGTAGACGCAGCGAATCGCGACTGCCTGATGGCACCCCTGCTCCGTACAGCGGACGCGCCCGGACGGCCGCCGCAACGCCTGCCGCAGCTTCCACATCCGATCGAATGGCGCCATGGGAGGCCCTCCTCAGACGCCTGATCGTACCAAACTCAACGCACCGAACGAAGCGAGCGCGTTGTACTCGTCAACTGGCGAGCGCGGGCGTGTCCTCGAAACAGGAACGGACCACGGCGCCGAGTCCAGGAAGGCTGAAAGGCTTGGTGATCAGATGGTTGGCGCCCGCGAGCCGCGCTCGTTCGACGTCGGCATCGGCTGACAGCGACGTGAAGACGAGCACCGGCATCGAGTGGGTCTGCGGCTGCGCACGGATGTGTCTGCAGACCTCGATGCCGTCGACGCCCGGCATCATCACGTCGAGGATGGCCAGGTCGAACTGTTCGGTTTCGAGCTTGCTCAGCGCCTCAGTGCCGTCCTGGGCCTCGGTGACTTCGAATCCTTCCATGCTGAGATACAACCCGACTACATGCAGCAGTCGCGGTTCGTCATCGACGAGAAGGATGCGCTGCTGGGTCAACGAGTGCGACCTCCCGGGCGCGTGGACAGGTGGTCGCCCCAGTATCGAGCGGCAGAGGCGAGCGAACTGAGCGACCATCGTTCCGTCACTGCCCAGCGACATTCACCATTGGCGTGGGGCCCGCGATCCGGACCGTGCCGGATGATGTGCGGGCATGGTGGTTGCAGAACGCGTCGCAGGAGCTTGTGACAACCGTGCCTGAGCCGCAGGCTCCGCGGCGGCCGACGCCGAGGATCCTCACCGAGCCGCGCCGTCCCGCGTGGATCCGCGCGCTGCCGTCCGCGCCCTGGCTCGCCGTCGGGACAGTCTGCGTCGGCGCCTTCATGGGCCAGCTTGACGCGAGCATCGTCTCCACGGCGCTGCCGGTCCTCCGCTCCAACCTGCACGCCTCGATCGCGGCGGTCGAATGGGTCGTCCTCGTCTACGTCCTGGTGCTCGCCGGGACCGTCGCCGCCGTGGGCAAGCTGGCAGATCGGATCGGCCGCAAGCTCCTCTACACGTACGGCTTCGGCATCTTCGTGGTGGGCTCCGCGGCTTGCGCGGTGGCGCCGTCGCTCGGGGTGTTGGTCGCGGCGCGGTTCGTCCAGGCGATCGGCGCCGTGATGCTGCAGGCGAACTCGTACGCGCTCATCCGTGATGTCCTGCCGACTTCGAGGCTCGGTACCGGGCTTGGCATCCAGGGTGCCGCGCAGGCAGTCGGCCTCACCCTCGGACCGGTCCTCGGCGGGGCGCTCACCGCACTCGGCGGGTGGCGGCTCATCTTTCTCGTCAACATCCCGATCGGGCTGATCGGTCTCGCGCTGGGCTGGTTTCTGCTCCCGAGGAGCACCCACCGCGACGCCGGCAGCCGCATCGACGCTCAGGGCACAGTGCTCCTCGCCGCGATCCCTTCGGCGGCACTCGCCGCCCTCTCACTGGCGGCGCAACCGGACACGCCGGGGTGGATCGTGCCCGCGCTTGCGGTGCTCGCGTGCCTTCTCGCCGCCGCCGCCTACCTTCGGCAGCGACGTGCGCCGGGCGCCGTGATCGATGCCGCGCTGGTCCGGGTGGCCGCCTTCATCGCTGGGATCAGCTCGGCCCTGCTCTCCTATGTCGTGCTGTTCAGCTGCCTCGTCGCAGTGCCGTTCTTCCTCGAGCGCGAGGTGCATCTCGGGCCGGCGGCAGCGGGGCTCGAGCTGACGGCGCTGCCGCTCGCCCTGGCGATCGTGGCGCCGCTCGGAGGGTTCATCCGGGATCGGGCGGGGCCGCGGTTGCCCGCGGGGCTCGGCATGGCGATCACGGCGGTCGGTATGGGCCTCCTGGCCATCGCGTCGAGCCACGCCGACCTCACCGTTCCGGCGCTTGCCATCGCGGGCGTCGGTATGGGGCTGTTCATCCCCGCGAACAACGCAGCGACCATGAGCGCCGCGCCGCCCGATCGTGGCGGTGCGGCAGGCGGCCTGCTCAACATGGCCCGCGGGCTCGGCACAGCAATCGGCGTGTCGATCACGTCGCTCGCGTTCGCCGCAGGGCGCGGCCTGATCACGGTGGCCCTGCTCATGCTCGCCGTGTCGATCGCCGCCGGGATCATCGGCGTGGGGTGGTCGGTACCGCGCATCCGGCGCGGGCTCGAGGGCTGAGCCCAAACTCAGTCCGGCCCGGCCGCGTACCAGCGACTGGGGTTCTCGCCCACTCGGCGGGCGCGCCCTGAACGTTCGAGGAGGACGAGGTGCGCGAGCGTCTCTCCGACCGCAGCGCGGCGCATGAAGCCTTTGATCTCCGACCAGTCACGTGACCAGCGGAGCAGGAGCGTCACGTCCCAGCACGTCGCGCCCGGCGACGCGCTGATCGCCGCCATCGTCTCTTCGAGCCGGTTGTGATGATGGTCGATGAGCTGATCGACACGCGTCGCCAAGCCTCGGAATCGCCACTCGTGTGCCGGCAGCACCTCGTCGATGTCAAGGTCGCGCACCTTGCGAAGCGCGTCGAGAAAATCCGCAAGGGGGTTGTCCGGCTGCTGCACGTGCACCGCGATGCTCGGGCTGATCCGTGGCAGCACGTGGTCTCCGCTGAACAGCAGGCGACGGCCGCCATCGAGGAAGCAGACGTGGCCGGGCGAGTGACCGGGCGTGTGGAGCGTGGTCAGGTCCCACCCCTTGAGCGGCACAGCGGTCCGGTCCTCGAGGAGCACGTCGGGCAGGGCCGCTGCGACGAACTCGCGCACGCCCATCGAGGCGACGGTGAGCTCCGCGCGCATCTCCTCAGGCACCCCGGCCTCGACGAGCAGCGCGGCCATGCTCGCAAGCAGCGCCTCGACACCGGTGCCATACCGCGCGGGGATGAGCGCCGCGTCGGCCGGGTGCAGCGCGATCCACGCCCCTGATGCTTCGCGCAGACGGCCGGCGAGTCCGTAGTGATCGGGATGGATGTGGGTGATGAGGATCGCCCGGACGTCCTTCGGTGTGAAGCCGGCGACCGCCATGCCGGCAACGAGCGCAGCCCATGCCTCCTCGGTGCTCCAGCCCGTGTCGATGACCGCGATGCCGTCATCCACCTCGAGCAGATAGACGAGGACGTAGCGCAGCGGGTTGTTCGGCAGCGGGACCGGGATTGACCAGAGGCCTGGGCGGACCTGCTCGACTTCGGGAAGCCCGGGCGAGTCCCACGAGCGCCGCTGCGCGATACCGGTGACCTCGACGGCCGCCATGCCGGACTCAGGCATCGGCAGGGTTGGCGACGAGGTGCTCCACCACGACGTCGGCGGCGTCGTCCCAGTGCTCGTCCGGGATCCAGTGGGACCCACCGTCGAGCTCGAGGAGGTGGTAGTCGCCGGTGCAGTACTCCGCGGTCAGGTCGGTCGCTTCGCGGGTGAACACCGGATCGCCGTCGCTCCAGATGTGCAGGACGGGCACGTCGACCGGTTCGGAATGCGGCGGCTCGGTGCCGAGCGCCCGGTACCAGTTGAGTGCCCCTGACGGACCGACCCTGCGCAGCGCCTCGACGTCGCGATGCGCATGTGGCTTGCTCAGGCCGGTTGCAACGAGCAGCGATTCGGCGACGACACCGCCACCGGCATCGAACAGCGATTCGGCGACGCGAGGCAGCCGCAGGATGGGGATGTACGCCATCCGAATGCGTTGCTGTGGGCCGCGCAACGCCTTTCCGAGCGCGGCCGTGTGCGGTGTGGAAACAGCAGTCAGCGAGATGACCTCGTCGGGATGCTCACCCGCAAGCGCCCACGCGACCGCCCCGCCCCAGTCATGCCCGACGACGTGAAACCGTTCCGCGCCGAGCGTTGACGCCACCGCGAGCACGTCGTCACAGAGTTCGCTGACGCGGTATGCGTCGACGCCGATCGGAATCGCGCCGGCCGAATAGCCGCGCTGGCTGAATGCGACCGCGTGATATCCGGCCGCCCCGAGGGTGTTGAGAGCATTGCGCCAGCAGGACGCTGTCTGCGGAAAGCCGTGCAGCAGGAGCACCAGCTCGCCGTCCGCGGGACCGGCTGTCAAGGCGTCGAAACGCATCCCGTTCGCCGCTACGGTCGTTTGCCTCACAGCCACTGCCATCGCAGCCTATCAGTCGGCCCCGCGATACCCGCCTCTCGCCACTTCCGGCACCATTCGCGCGTGGCTGAGGCGCTGTTTACGCCCGACGTGGGGAAGTTCCTGCCGAGCGAGCACACCCGTGGGCCGTGGGATCCCGCTGCGATGCACGGCGGCGCGCCCGCGGCGCTGATGGGTGGGGTGATGGAGGCTCTGCCGTCCGAGACGCCGATGGCGGTCGTGCGCACGACGGTCGAGATCTTCCGTCCGGTGCCGCTTCGTCCGCTCACGGTTACCGCGCGCATCGAGCGCAACGGGCGACGTGTGCAACTGCTCAGCGCAAACCTCATGGATGGCGAAACAGAGGTCTGCCGCGCAACCGCGTGGCGCATGCGCGTCACCGACCTCGAGCTGGGGCCGTCGGAACCGTCTCCTCTACCGTTCGCCCTGCCGGCGGACTCAACTGCGCACATGCCGGAAAGCGGCGAGCCCGCTTTCCACCGCACCGGCATCGAGATGCGTTATGCGGCGGGGGGTTTCTTCGAACCCGGAGCCTCGACCGCATGGCTGCAACTCACGATGCCGGTGGTTGCCGGTGAAACGCCAACCCCACTGCAGCGCGCACTCGCTGCTGCAGACTTCGGCAATGGCATCAGCGCAGTGTTGTCGTGGGACGAATTCGTGTTCATCAACACGGATCTGACCGTGTATCTGCACCGCGCACCAGAAGGCGAATGGGTCTGCCTGGACGCGAGCACTGACATCGATCGGCGCGGCATTGGTCTTGCGCACAGCCGCCTGTATGACGAGCGCGGAGCGGTGGGGCGGTCACTGCAAGCGCTGTACATCGATCGTCGGCCGACTACCTGACACTCGCGCCGAGCACCGGGTTGCAAATCGCCCTTGGTTGTCGCCATGATGGCGGCCTCGTCCAGGAGGGAAGGGAATGTCCGAACTACCACCAGCAGCTCCACCACCATGGCCACCTATGCCGCCGGCGACACCGGAGTCGCCAGAGCCTGCGTCTACTACGGCTTGGTGGAAGCCGCGTCGATCCTGGAAGTGGTGGACAGTCACAGGGGTCGCGGCACTTATTGTCTTGATCATCATCGCCGCGATCGCAGCACCGCCAAAGAAGCCTGCGGTTGCCGCCACCGCACCTAATGCCACTGACTCGGGGCAGGCAACGCCGGAGCCGACGTTGGATATTCCAACCCCGGACGGGTCGACAGCGAACGCGAGCACTCCGCCGCCGACCGCTGCCCCTACGGCAGTTCCGACGGCGCCGCCGACCGCTCCTTCTACAGCCGCGCCGGTCACCGGCCTGACCAAATCCGGCCGCGGAGACAGCGTGATTACCGTTCCTGCGCCATACAACAATGAGCCAACGCTAGTGAAGGTCAAGTACACAGGTTCGGAGAACTTTGCACTCACTACCCTCGGCTCGGACAATGGCGAGGAAGAGCTTCTTGTCGATGCCATCGGCAGCTACTCAGGCGTTGAGGCAATGGACTTTGACGGCACCAACCCTGCAGTCCGACTCGAGGTAACCGCAAGTGGGTCATGGACTGTCACATTCAGCGATCCGTCAACGGCCCCTCGTTTCGGCACCGTATCTCGGGGAAGAGGTGATGCCGTCATCGCATACAGCGGAAGCGCGAATACCGCGGCATTCACGAGCACCGGCGGCGGGAACTTCGCGGTGTTGCAATTCAACTCGCCGGGGAGCCTTGAAAATCTCTTGGTGGACACCATCGGCGCCTACACCGGCAGCGTTCCCGTCGATTCGAGCGGTTTCTTGGTAATAACCGACGATGGCAACTGGTCTGTGACGCTGTCGAGCAGCTAGGGACGCCCTACCTTCCTGTTCAGGCGCCTGAGTCAGGCGCCGACGAGGCTCTGCACCCGCGGGTCATCACGGATAGGGGCCAGATCCGGGTCGTTCATCGCCCACTCGCGTAGGTCCGGCTGGCTTCGGAGCGCCCTACCGAGCAGTGGCAATGCCTCCTCCACCCGGGAATGCCGCGCGAAGAAGCACGCGAGGTTGTAGTCGGCAACAGCTTTGTCGGCGGGTTCGGGGAACAGGTCGGTCTCAAGCGTGAAGGCCCACAACGCCGTCTCCTCCGCGCCAGCCGCGTCATCGTGTTCCGCAAGCCACGACGACACGTGTTGCGCCACATGTGCGTGTCCGTTGCCCGGCACCACGCGCCACACCTCGCCACCATTCGGCCGCTCGCGCCGCAACTCGTCATCGCTACAAGCGGCGACGGCCTGCTTGAGCGCCGCGTAGGTGGTTGCAGATCCAGCGCGAACCTCGTCGGACGAATCGCGCCGATGCGCCTCATAGATCTCGGCGTTGCGCCCGTCGATCTGGCTGTCGTCGAACGGGCCCTCAACGGGTTGTCCATTGCGTACCGCATCGAGCGTGTGTGTCGCGTGTTCACGCCACGTGTTGAGATGGGCGACATTGTCTTTCGCGGTCCATCGGCCCTCTTCGGAAGACGAGGTGTCATCGCACAGCGCAAGCAACATGGCTTCGCGTTCCTGCGCCGCGTCGAGGGTTTGCAGCAGCCGGTCCCGGAGGCTCGCTTCCGTCACGCGCTCAGCATAGCGACGGCGGGGGACGCCACGTCCCACGGTGCAGCCATCTCAACGTAGCGGCACAGCGCGTTGACGAGCCGCATCTGTTCGGGCGTGTGGCAGCGCGCTCGGAGCAGCTCCGGCGAGCACACGAGGATGGACACGGCACGTGCGCGCGACACCGCGACGTTCAGCCGGTTGAGGCTGAAGAGGAACTCCAGGTTGCGCGGCAGATCCTCGACGCTCGACGTGGCCATTGAGAAGATGCTGACCGCTGCTTCCTGGCCCTGAAAGCGATCGACCGTGCCGACACGTGCACCGAGCGGCAATGTCTCCACGAGGCAGGCCACATGCGCGTTGTAGGGCGCCACGACGACGATGTCGTCGAGCGTCAGCGGACGCTCCTCACCGCGGTCGGAGCGCCACGTTCCGCGCGTCAACTGTTCGATGATCTCGCGCACGCGCAATGCCTCGTCGTCGGAGCGAATGCGATCGCCGGCGTGGTCGACGAAGGCGTGGCGGAGCCCCGTCATCGCCACACCGTCCTCGAGGACCGCCTGGCGCGCGCACTGCAGTTCGGAACCGAGACGGTTCTCATAGAAAGACCGCGAGATGAAGGCGCTGACGTCCGGGTGCATGCGCCACGTGAGGTCGAGCAGCACGCCGCGATCGGGCGCGATGGTCACGTCGCCACCGAGGAGATGGTCAAGCGCTGACACACCGATTCCCGGGGGGTGGCTGCCCTGCAACGGCTGCGAAAGCTGCCTCGGATCGCCCACGAGCACGAGGTTGCGGGCCGCGCGTGACACCGCGAGCGCGTCCGACAGTGACAGCTGGCCGGCCTCGTCGACGACGAGCGTGTCGAACATCCCCTCGAGCTCCGGCCGGGAGAACAGCCACGATGTGCCGCCGACCACGTCGACGTCGTCCTGAGAGAGTGCTTTCTCGACGTCCTGGGGTGTGCGTGCCATGCGGATCGCGTCGGTTCCCGCCGTCGACGAGCGCTGATGGAGCATGCGCGGCATCGGGCCGACGCCGGGGGCGAGCTCCTCGATCTTTCCCATGAGCGTCCGGATCGCGCTGTGCGAGAGGGCGGTGATGCCGATCGGACCACGGCCCTGGTCGAGCAACGCGAGGATCGCCTCGGCCGCGGTGTGGGTCTTGCCTGCGCCCGGTGGTCCCTGGATGGGCAGACACCCGGCATTGAGATCGAGGATCAAGCGCGTAGCGGTCTCCGGTGCCGTCTCGCCTGTGACAGCGAGCGCACCGTGGGTCGGGCTGCAGAGCCGCGGTGGATGACGGATGAGCAGATCGCGGCCGGCGCGACGCAAGCCCGGCGCGTCGACGTCGTTTGCCACAACCCAACGCGCGAGATCGAGGAGTGACTCCTCCTGCGCGTCCGTCGGAATCGGCGTGGTCGGAATGAGAAAGCGCGGCGTGCCCGTGGACATCTGCGACGGTGTGCGCGAGAGCGTGATCTCTCCTCGAGCAGAATCGACCTCAGTCACCTCGCCTGCAGTGACTCCCCATCCTCGATCGTTTCGAACGTGCGGATTCACAGGCTTGTCGTCTTTGCCGATTCGATGCTCCTGCGGCTCGAACCCATACCGCTCGATGACGCGCGTGCCGTCTTCGCGCGAGCCGATCTGCACGAGCGGCCCCAACGCGTAGGTGTCGTTCTCGAGCTCCTCAGGAGTCATTGCGAGCTGGTCGAAATAACGCCAGTAACCGACCTTGCTCTCACGGCGGTGATACGAGAGCACGGGGGCAAGCAACCACTTCGCCTGTTCCGCAGCGGTGCGCTGTTCCAACACCTCGGGCACACCGGCGACGAGCGCGGCGGCCATCTCCTGCGCCGCTGCAACTTTCTCGTGGACGTTTTCGGGGGTGCCACGCTCGACAACTGCTGGTCGCTCCACCGGAGCGCCACGAATCGCCTCCTCCTCGACGCGGCGTGCCTCGAGCCAATCGCGCAGCAACGCCGTCGAAGCGCAGTCACGCTCGTTGTACAGCGCGATCTCGTCGAGCAGCGCCTGGTCACCCTCGCTGCCGTCCTCGCGGCTGATCAACCAGCGCTCGTACATGACCATGCTCCCCGCGGCGTCGGCGATCGACTCCTCGCGCGCCGGCATGTAGAGACGCTCCACCTTCTTGAGCGAATAGGAATCGGTGGACAGCCGGATGCCCTGACGCACGACGCGATAGAGATCGACGAGGACTTCGTTGCGGAGCAGGCGATCCACCTCCTCCTCACGAGTACCGTGCCGGCTCATCAGGCGGCGCAGCGCGGTCTTCTCGTACGCCGCGTAGTGGTAGATGTGCATGTCGGGATGACGGTCGAGCTTCGCGATCGCGAAATCGACGAACTCCTCGAACGCGCGCTTCTCGCCGGCGTCGTCGTGTCCCCACCACGCGTGATACGTACCGTCAACGTCGACGGCACCGAACAGGTACTCGAGTGGGACGTCCCGCGCCAGCCCATCGCCTTCCATGTCAAAGAAGAGGTCGCCCGGCGATGGCGCCGGCAGCGCACAGAGTCCCTGCCCGACCTCCCACGCATCGAGCAACTCGTACCGCGGCGAACCGTTGGTGTCAGGGCCCTTGTGCTGCAACGCGGCCTGCGCGCGAAGCGACCGGAATGTCTCGAGCTGCATGCGCCCAGGCAGCTCCGCGTCGGGATCGCTGAGCGCGAGCGCAGTCATGGTGTCGATGCCGGCCGACTGCAGCACCAGCACCTGACCCGAGCGCATCCGCGCCACCTCGGAGAGGTGATCGTCCTGCCGGCGCTGCGCCGCGCATCGCTTGTTGTACCCGCACGTGCCGCAGTGCGCAACCGGATCGGGATACGTATCGTCCAGGCCCGCGAGCATCGCCGCATCGAAGTCGGCTTTCACCGACGCGTGGTACGCGGAGAACTCGTCGACGCGATACGGATGCTCGGTGCCATCGCCGAGGATGACCTGCATCCACTGCGGCGCGATTCCCTGGAGTCGCTCGAGGTGCGCCGAGTATTCACAGAGCTGGAGCAACGCCTCCGATCGGACTCTGCGCGCCAGCTTCGCGTCTGCGGCCTCATATGAGAAGTCGCCGAGCGCGCTCGGCCTGTCGACGCGGAGCAGGAAGTCCGCCCTGCCGAGCCAGCGACCGTCGAAGAACGTCGGTTGGTAGATGACGTCGTACCCGGCACGCATCGCAGCGAGCGTCTCAGCCTCGAGCGCCGCTAATTCGGCAGCCGACGTCGCGTATCGGTCCTGCCCGTCCTCGAACGCTTTGATACGCAGACCGCGTGCGGTGAGCACTTCGAGGTGGTGCTGCTCGTGCCCTGCGCCGAGGTTCGCGAGCACCTCACTGAGCGCAGACGGGTCGCGCTCGATCTGTTCGCCGGATGCGACACGCCGCTTCAACGAGACGAGATGACCGCAGGCCAGGTAGTCGCAGAGGTCAGTGGCCGTGTAGACCGGACGGCCGTCAGCGAGGAACCGCATCAGCCAAGCATCCTCGCAAAATGCTGCCCGTGGTCTTCGGGCACGGTGCCGTCCGGTGCGGAGGTCTCTCGGTCCATGTCCACAGCGTGAGGGCGGGCTGCGACAGGAGCCTGTCGCGTAGGGTGACCGGGTGCCCGACGACATCGAGATCCGCCCGATCCGTGCAGACGAGTACGACGCCGTCGGCGCGGCGACCGCGAGCGCCTACCGCGAGTTCTGGCAGCCCAACTCACCTGGGTGGGATGAGTACCTCGCGTACATCGCCGACGTCGCCAGCCGGGCGGATCGGGCCACCGTGCTCGTCGCGCTCGATGCGGGCGCCGTCGCCGGATCGGCCACCGTCGAGCTCGACGCCCGGATCCGGCCCGGACCCGCCGAGCCGCTGGCACCGGACCACGCTCATCTCCGCATGGTCGGCGTGAGCCCCGAGCACCGCGGGAAGGGAATCGGGCGCCTCCTGGTGGTCGCCTCCATTGATCTTGCCCGTACCCGCGGCCGTCGCGTGATGACGCTGGAGACCGACCCCGTGATGCTTGCCGCGCAGCAGCTGTACATGTCGCTTGGGTTTGTGCCGACCGGACCACAGCAGCGTCCCGGCGGCCCCCGGTTGCTCGGCTACAGGCTCGACATCCCCGCAGAGCCGCAGGCGACGCGCTAGGCTCGTCGCGTGCCAGGCGTCTACGAGAAGGGAGAGAAGGAATACCGCGTCATCCGGCTGTTCATCCGCCTCTCCGAGACCGAGATGGGCCTGACGACGCGACAGCTCGCCGAGGAGCTCGAGGTGAATCCGCGCACCGTCCAGCGCTACGTCGCAACGCTGCGCGACAACGCCGGCATCGACATCGAGGAGAAGGCCGGCCGCTGGCGCATCGGCCAGCGCAGCAGGCTTCCACCACTGCAACTCGATCACTACCAGGCGACGATGCTCCTGGTCGCCGCGCGGCTCCTGCAGCAGCTTCGTCCGGAGCAGGACCCAGCGCTGGTCGGCGCGCTCGCACATCTGTCGCGCGCGCTCGCCGTGCCGCTGGTGAGCGAGTACCTGCGCCGGACGCTCGCCGCAGCGGAACGTCGCAAGCCCGCGGCGGAGCGCCTCGGCGTCGAACGCGCCGTCATCGACGGCTTCGTCCTGCATCGAGAGATCGAGGTCAACTATGTGGACGGGAACGGCAAGGAGAGCCGTCGCGTGCTGAGTCCGTACTTCATCGAACCGGCCGCCGAGAGCCGGCACATCTACGTCTTCGCCCGCGACTCGGTGTCGCGCGAGGTGCGTTCCTTCCGGCTCGACCGGATCCGGACAGCGCGCACGCTGCCCACCTCATTTGTGGTTCCCGACGATTTCGACATCGACATCGCACTTGGCGCCGCGTGGTCCATCTGGCAGGGTGCGGGCGGCGATCGCGTCGTCCTCCGCTTCCCGGAGCGCGTCCGTCAATGGGTGGACGAGACGCCATGGCCTTCGAGAGCGCAGCGGTCCAACGTCAGCGGGGGTGGGATCGAGGTGCGCCTCGACGTCGCCAGCGAGGTGGAGATGCGTCCCTGGGTACTGCGCTGGGGCGCAAACGTCGAGGTGATCGAGCCGCCATCGCTGCGTGCTCACATGGCGGAGACGCTGGCGGCGGCGGCGGCGTTGTACGCGTCGAATCCCCCGAAACGGGGTAAAACCTAGGCACGATGGACGAGAAGATCACCCTGACCGACGAGGAGTGGCGTCAGCGTTTGACGCCTGAGCAGTATTCAGTCCTCCGCAAGGCGAGCACCGAGCGGCCGTTCACCGGCCAGTACGTGCACGTCGACGACGCCGGCGTGTATCGCTGCGCGGGTTGCGGCGCGGAGCTCTTCAGCTCCGACACGAAGTTCGACTCCGGCACGGGCTGGCCGAGCTTCTACGAGGCCATCAACCCGGACGCGGTTGAGGAGCATCGCGACTGGAGCATGCTCATCCCCCGTACGGAAATCCGCTGCAAGAAGTGCGGCGGCCACCTCGGCCACGTGTTTCCCGACGGTCCCGCGCCGACGGGGCAGCGGTACTGCATGAACTCCTGCGCACTGTCTCTCGACAAGAAGAAGGACTGATTCGCGATCGAGCCCTCGGCGCGGGCTCGCGCGGTACTCGAGCAGACCTTCGGCTTCGCGGACTTCCGTCCGGGACAGGCCGACGTCATTGCCGCCGCCGAAGCGCACGCTGACGTCCTCTTCGTAGCGCCGACCGGCTCCGGGAAGAGCATCGGCTACTGGATCCCCGGCATCGTCAACGGCGGCCTGACCATCGTGGTGTCGCCGCTCATCTCGCTGATGGTCGATCAGGTCACACGCCTCAACGAGCTCGGCATCCCTGCGGCGTGTCTGCACAGCCAGGTCAGTGCCTCGGTACGGGCCGACTCGTTGCGCGCGGCGGCGGCCGGCGAGCTGCGCTTTCTCTACCTCGCGCCGGAACGAATCGGCGCGGCGGGATTCCTCGACAGCCTGAGCCGCCTCACGGTGGAACGATTCGTCGTCGACGAGGCGCACTGCATCTCCAGCTGGGGTCACGATTTCCGGCCTGAATACCGGCGTCTCGGTGAGGCGATCGCGGCGTGCGGTCGTCCGCCGGTCGGGGCTTTCACCGCCACCGCGACTCCGCGCGTTCGCGCGGACATCACGACGAGTCTCGGTCTTCGGGAGCCCATCGAGCGCGTCACCGGATTTGTCCGCGACAACCTGACGATGTCTGTCATTCGCTGCCGGGGTGTCGCCGAGAAGCGCGATGCCGTGCTCCGTCTCGTGCGTCGGGGAGGCGGACGCGCGCTCGTGTATTGCGGCAGCCGGCGCACGACGGATGCCATCACCGAGGTGCTCGCGCGAGCCGGCATTTCGGTGGCCTCGTATCACGGTGCGCTCGACGGCGAGACGCGCCAGAGCGTTCATGAGGGGTTCGCGGCCGGTCGCCTGCAGGCGATCGTTGCCACGTCCGCATTCGGCATGGGCGTCGATTTCCCGGACATCCGCCGCGTCATCCATCACGACTTCCCCGGCAGCCTCGAGGAGTACTACCAGCAGGCGGGGCGCGCAGGACGCGACGGCGAGCCGTCCGAGTGCACGCTCCTCTACAACGCCGCGGACCGCCAGCTCCAGGAGTTCTTCATCGAGCAGGCGTACCCGGAGCGCGATGTCGTGCGCTCGGTATACCGCGAGCTGCTGCGCGAAGGGAGTGACTCAGTCGACGACTGGGACGCCCGCGGAGTGGGTGCCAATGCGGCGCGTGCCGCGCTCGAGCTCTTGCGGCGCGCTGACGTCATCCAGCCCGACGGGAGCATCCGTCGCCTGACCGGCGCGCCCGTCGACTTCGAGGAGCAAGCGCTGCTCAAGGCCAACGCCTACGCGCGCGTAACACAGGTCATGGACTACGCCATCTCGCGTAGCTGCCGCCACGCGCGCATCGCCGACTACTTCGGGGAGCAAGGCGTCGCGCGCACGTGCGGTGCTTGCGACAACTGCCTCGATCCGGAGAGCAGCGCAGTCGCAACCGTCGATCCCGCTGATGTCGTGGCCGCGCTCACCTGCATCGCGCGATTCGACAACCATCTCGGCGGCGTGCGCATCGCGTCCATCCTTCGTGGTGCGATGGACGCGTGGACGGCTTCACGTTCGTGGGTCACCGAGCTGGCTTTTTTCGGCGCGATGCGGGACTGGGACGTCGACCGGATTCGCGACCTGCTCGAGCGACTCGTCGAGCTGGACTGTGTGACGCGCGGCCATGGGGAGAAGCCGACACTCGGCATCACCCAGCGCGGACGCGCCGTCCTCATTGGCGAGTCGACCATCGAGGTCGAGGTCCGGCCGACGCGGACACGTTCATCGTCTCGAGGGCGCAAGCAATCCGCGGACAGTCCCGTCGAGGGGCTCAGCGCCGAGGTCAGCGCGCGATTCGAATCCCTACGGCGCTGGAGACTCGAAGTCGCCCGCAGCAGCGAAGTGCCGCCGTACGTCGTCTTCCACGACAAGACGCTCGTCGAGATCGCCCGCCGCAATCCCAAGTCAAACGCGATGCTCGTGCTGATAGCCGGTGTCGGTCCGGCCAAGCTCGCGCGCTACGGTAGCGATGTCCTGTCGGTGCTGCGAGCCGACGAGTAGTCGGCCGGAGCTCCCGTCCTGAGACGCGAAGCGCGTTCAAATACGGTGCTCCAAACTATCCGAATGGAAGTTGGATTGAGCGCCGGAGGACGGACTGCGGTTGTCGGCGGCTGGGTCGTTGCGGCCGTTCTCATGTCGATGGGCGCGACGGGGTGTGGTCCGACATGCCCGACAACCATTCGAGCGGGATCACCCTCGGTTGCCGTCGGGGTTCCCTATCCCGACACGTGCAACCGCGCGCAGAACGCCGAGATTGACTTCGATGGCCAGTTCTGGACAGTACCGTTAGCGGCGCCAAACAGTGAGCGGACAGCCCTTGACGCCTGCACTCAAGCACGGGACGCATACCCGCCGCAGCCTCCCCCTCCGCCCGCCACCTTGATGCTCATCGACAACTCTCATCTCAGATGGAGCGACGTTGCGACTACGTTTCTCATGGTGTCCGCCGGACGCACCTTCCGGAACCGGTGCGGGTGAGACGGAAGGCGTCGGACTTACCGCCTCACTTCCGCGCACGCCAAGAACTGATGACTGCGCTGCGTGAGGCGGCAGACCGCTGACCCGGTAGGCGGGGCTATTCGCCGGTCTCGCCGTCCACCGACTCGCGGATCAGGTCCGCGTGCCCGTTGTGACGTGCGTACTCCTCGATCATGTGACAGAGGATCCAGCGCAGGCTCGGCGTACGCCCGTCGGGCCATGCCCGCTCCGCCAGCTGCTCCACACCTCCAGCTGCGAGCGCCTCGGCGAGCCCCGCCCGCGCCCGGACCACACTCGCCTGCCAAGTAGCGCGGAGCTCGTCGGGCGTGTCGTGGACTGCGGAATGCCACTCCCAGTCAGGGTCTGCATCCCAATCAACATCGGCCCAGAGAGGGTCCGGGTCGCGCCCGTGTAGCCACTGCGAG
This sequence comes from Candidatus Dormiibacterota bacterium, assembly GCA_963754015.1. GTDB lineage: Bacteria > Chloroflexota > Dormibacteria > Aeolococcales > Aeolococcaceae > Palsa-851. The sequence goes on along the minus strand of CAVWEG010000009.1, from coordinate 192,350 downwards.
AACTTCGAATCCTCGACCAGCGCCAGATGCTTGAGCATTCCGCCGAGGGTCATTGTCGAGACGCCCACCGTCGCGTTCAGCGCGGAAGCATCCAGTCCACGGCACTTCCACTCGAAGGTGGCGCGCTGGTACTCGAGGAAGCCCACCAGCGTTTTGCTCTCATTGGCCGAGACCGGAGGTTCCGGGCGTCCGTGATCATCAATGACGGTCACTGAAGGGAGGGTCGCTGCAGCTAGGCCGGGATGTTGCAGGTCGCCGCGATGCCGCGCCGAGAGAAGTACTTCTGGTGGTACTCCTCGGCATCCCAGAACTTCCCAGCGGGAACGATCTCGGTGACGATCGGGCGGCGATAGCGGCCCGCGTGCTCGAGCGCAGCCTTCGAAGCCAAGGCATCGGCTTCCTGCTCCGGGGAGTGATAGAAAATCACCGACCGGTAGTTATCGCCGACGTCCGGACCCTGACGGTTCAACTGCGTCGGATCGTGGTTCATCCAGAAGATGTCGAGGAGCTTGTCGTAGCTCACCTTGGCCGGGTCGTACGTGACCTCGACCGCCTCGGCATGACCGGTGGTATGCCGGCAGACATCCTCATAACTTGGCGCTTCAGTGAAGCCGCCGGTGTAGCCGACCTTGGTCGAGATGACCCCGTCGACCTGCTCGAATACCGATTCCACGCCCCAGAAGCACCCTGCGCCGAATGTCGCTGTTTCCATGCCCCGAGTATGCCTCGATAAGCCCTCAGCCAATCACGATGCGTGCAGCGCGAGCTTCACCTGTCCCGTGGCGTAAACCGGCGGCCACACGACGACGCTGACGCGGGGCGCCTGCCACTGCCAGACGACTGCCGCCGCACGAACGTTCTGCCCGAGCTGGCCGGGTGCCGTCGAGAAAAGCACGCCGGCACCGTTGGGGAGGCTGCCCTCGGGCAGATCGAGTGAGCGAGCGACGGTGGCGATCGTCTGTGCCTGGTCGCTGCCGGCCTTGTCAAGCACGTCGGCGAAGAGCGCCCACGCGGCGCTGAAGCCGGCGATCCCCTCCTCGCTCGGGACGTCCCCGGTGCGCTGCTTCCAGAGAGCCGCGAAACGGTTGTACAGCGCCCGCGCCTGCGGATCGAGGGCGTCGGGATTGAAGTTGGCCTGCGGGCGGTCCGACGCAAACACACCGACGGCGGCCGAGCCGAGCACGTTGCCGAAATCCTGGTCGCACTGCGCCATGGTCGTGCCCATGAACACCTTCACTGACAACCCTGCGGCAAGGAACGCACGCCGGAACGCGATCCCGTCCTGGATGTGCGACGAGAGCACAAGGATGTCGGGTTTCGCCGCGGCGATCGCCTGCATGACCGGAGTCCAGTTCGGCGTGTAGGGGTTGTAGACGGACTCGCCGCTGATGCTGATGCCGCCCGCCTCGAGCGACGTCCGAGTTGCGTCCGCGACCGAGTGCCCGTACTCGTCGTCAGCGGTTACGAAGTACACGCGAATCTTCGAGACTGGGCCGAGCTTCGGCACCAATTGGGAAAGCATGAACTGCCCCGAGTTGCCGCCCAGCTCGGCGCCGTCGACGCCGACACGGAAGACGAGCGGCGAGCCTTCACCGGTCACGCGGTCGGCGACCGCCCCGGTCTCCCAGTACACCATCCCGTCGGTGGCCACCGCCGCGGCGGCCGGGATCGACAACTGCGACGAGTATGCGCCAATCACGACAGGAACTCCGTCGCTGTGCAGGCTCGAGATCGCGGCGGGGATCTGCGTCTGATCCTCGACGTCGCGCAGATCCAGGGAGACCGATCTGCCGCCGACTCCGCCTGATGCGTTCACCATCTGCGCCGCGAGCTCGACGCCGAGGTACTCGTCAGTTGAATCGGGCGCGTCAGTGCCTGCAAGCGGAAAGATCGCGCCGATGCGGAGCGGCACGGGGCCGGCCGCGGCGACCGATGCGCACGCGGCGGCGAGCACTGGGAGGATCAGCGCGCCGATGAGCCCGACGGGTCGGGAGCGCTTATCGCGGAGCCGCTGGAGCACCGGGCGATCTTACGCGCGCCGCCCAGAAGCCGGGCAGGGATGAGCGCTACGGAACTTCGAGGCCAATCGGGCGCCGAGCGCCGGCGCCGGCGCCGGCGGCCGGTGACGATCGCGCGTGCTGCTGCCGAGCGGCCCATCCCCTCCCCGCCGCGTACGTTCCAGCTCCGATCGAACCGACGAAGAAGCCGATCGGGAGGTTGGTCAGGTACGCGAGTGCGATCGCCGCCCACACCGTGCCCAGGGCGATGAGCACCGACAGCCCCATCGCGGTGAACGGCCTGTTCGTGAATGACCGGGCGGCAGCCGCGGGGCTGATGAGGAGGCTGAAGATGAGCAGGGCGCCAACGACCGGCACCGCCATCGTGGTGGTGAGCGCGACGACGAGCAGGAACACGACCTCCATGCGATTGCGGCCGACGCCGCGAGCCTCCGCAACATCGGGCATCACCGACGAGAACGTCAGCGGTCGATACACGAGCAACACGGCTGCAATGCACACGAGCCCGATGACCGCGATGGGAATGAGCTCGCTGCTGCTGACCCCGAGCACCTCACCGAAGAGCAACGAGAAGATCACCGGCGCATATTCGGTGGTCATTGACAGGAAGAGCGATCCAAGACCGAGCATCACGACGATGACGAGCGCGGTCGCGACGTCGTGGCGGGCGCGCCGCCCGAGTCCGGCGATCGTCAGCGCGCCGAGAATCGAGAAGACAGCCAGCCCGATGATCGCGTCGACACCGATGAGGCTTGCGCCCGCAGCACCCGCAAAGGCGCCGTTGGGCAGCGCATGCGCGGCGAACGCGGAACCGCGCAGGACAATAAAAAACCCGACCACGCCTGCAACCACGGCAACGATCGACGCCGACTCCCACGCGTTGAGCATGAGCTCCGAAAACATTACGCAGCCTCCGTCGCGCTTGCGCGAGGCGCGACTCCCGGGCGGGCGCGAAAGCGAATCTGCGACGCGAGATAGACGAGAAAGATGAGCGTCACGACGAAGAAGCTCACCGGCCAGCCGCCACCGCTCGGGAACCAGTAGTAGCTGTCATATGCAAGGAGCACGCCGAGCCACGTTGCCGCAACGCCGATGACGGACGCGATGAGCGCGGCGCGACCCGGCCGGTTCGTGACTCTCAGCGCCGTGGCGGCGGGCCCGACCAGGAGCGCTGTTGACAGGATCGCCCCGATGGTCACCGCGGAGAGCGACACCGCCAGCGCGAGCGCGGTGAGATAACCGATGCCCACCAGGCGGACTGGCACGCCCTGCGCCGTGGCGAGATCGGGGCTGACCGAGCTGAGGATCAGCGGCCGGTACATCGAGAGCACGATCCCGGCGGCGACGACGCTGAAGACGACGATGACCGGAACCATCGACGACGGCAGCGTGAAGATCGACCCGAAAAGGACGTTGATCGTCGCGCCCGTCGTGCTCGACGCCGTCGTGTCGAGATACAGGAACAGCGCCGCAAGCCCGAGCGCCGCGCCGAGCACGATGCCGGTTGCGAGGTCGCGGCCACGCGGACGCCGTATCCCGATCCACTCCATCACTCCCGCGGCCATGAGGTTCATCGCGACGAACCCGAAGAGCGGACTGATCCCGAGCAGAAATGCTGCCGATCCACCAGCTGTGCCGATATCGGCGAGCGAGTGACCTGCGAACGACTGGCCGCGCATCACGGTGAACGTACCGACGATGCCGGAGACCACCGCGACAACACCACCGACGACCAGCGCCGTCTGCACCGGCAGGTTGGAGAAGAAAGCGGGTTCGAACAGTGGTGCGAGGAAGGCTGCCATCGCTAAACCAGCTCGACGATTGACCCGGTATCACCGTGCTGGAGCGCTTCCTCGCGGCGTCCGGCCACCACGAGAATGCGGTCGTGTACGTGGATGACGTCGACGTGCACGCCATAGAGCTTGGTGAGCGACTCGCTCGAGACGACCTCGTCGGTGGTCCCGGTTGCAATCCGGCCGTTGGCAACGTAAACGATCCGATCCATCACTGGTAGCAGCGGGTTCATGTCGTGTGTGGAGATGAGCACCGCGATTCGCTGCTCCCTCGCGATCCGTGCTAGCAGATCGACAACCTCCTGCTCGCTGGCGATGTCCAGGTTCGCGAGCGGTTCGTCGAGGAGCAGCAATCGTGGACGGCTGATCAGCGCGTGAGCGATGAGGATCCGTTGCTGCTCGCCGCCAGAGAGGTTGCCGACGCGCGACTCCGCAAACCGCGTGGCGTCGACCGCCTCGAGCATCTCATCGACCTGTTTGCGACGCGCTGCCGACGGCCACGGCAGGCCGAATCGTTGCCCGTCGATGCCGAGAGCAACGAGGTCACGTGCGCGCAGTGGCATGTCGGGGTCGAGCGTGATCCGCTGCGGCACGTAACCGATGAGCGGCTGGCGCGACCCACCCGCGACGTGCACCGTGCCGGCACTCGGCGTGATGAGCCCCAGGATGACCCTGATGAGAGTCGTCTTGCCCGCGCCGTTGGAACCGATGAGCCCGGTGAATTCACCCGCGTTGATATGGAAGGTGACGTCGTGAAGGATCTCGCGCCCCGACAACACAACGCTGATCGCATCGACGGCGAGGATCTCGTCCGAGCCGTTGGCGGCGTGTCCCTGCACAGTTACAGGCTTTCTGTCGACGTACCGTCTGCGACTGCGTTGCGCAGCGCAGTGACCTCCGCGAGCATCCACGACTGGTAGGTGAACCCCGGGGTGGGCATCGTTTCGTACACGCCGATCACCGGAATGTTCGCGGAGTGCGCTGCACTGATGAACGTCTCCGTCAGCGTGTCCGTCACCTGCTGGTTGTAGACGAACACCTTCACCTTGTGCTGGGTGAACAGATTCGTCTGGAAGGAGATGTCCTGGGGTGATGGGTCCACCCCATTCATGATGTCGGCCTGGAATCGGAATGGCGTGAGGTTGTCGGTTCCCGCCGCCTCGAGCATGTAGTCCGCGACCGGCTCGGTGGTCGCGACCGGCGTCCCCGCGTATTGTGCCTTGAAGTCTGCGATCGCCTGCAGCCATGGGTTGAGCGACGCGATGAAGTTGGTGGCGTTCTGAGTGAAATACGCAGCGTCGGCCGGCTTCAGCGCCGCGAAGTCGGCAGCGAGGGTGGTGGCCACCTTCGGCATCGTCGTCGGGTCATACCACAGGTGCGGGTTCGGCGTGCTGTCGGGAAGCCCGAGCAGCTGCTGCACGTTGATGACCTTCCGCGACTGGCTTGGCGACGCTGATTCGATCCTCGTCATGAAGTCGTCGTAACCAATGCCGTTCTGGATGACCATCTGCGCTCCACCGATCTCTTCGGCGACGCTCGGGCTCACCTCGTACGTGTGCGGGTCAGTGTTGGGATTGCTCTCAATCGAGATGACCGACACGTCTTTCCCGCCGATCTGCGCTGCGACGCTGCCGTACTGGTTCTCGGCAGCCACCACCGCGATGGTCCCCGGAGCTGCCTGGATGGCCGTCGCTCCACATGCGGTGAGCGACCCGATCAAGCCGAGCCCGGCTGCAGCGACGCGCGACGCATGCCGAGGCGTCGGAAGGTTCATGAGACCGGATTCTACATGAAACTCAGTCTCGTCTAGGTGCCTTCAGTTCGGATTCGTGAAAGAGGCGAGTGCCGTCCCGAGATCGACCATCCCCTCATGGATCGCACGGCCGACGAGGACGCCGGCGGCGCCGCCCGCCGCGCACGCCGCAATGTCGTCGAGGCTCGCGATCCCGCCCGACACGATGACGGGGCCGCCATACAGATCCCGGCAGATCTGCAGGCCATCGAGGTTCGGACCGCTCAGCAGTGCATCTCGGGTCGTGTCTGTGTAGACGAGACCCGCCGCAGGCCAGGGCCGCCATCGCCGGAGCAGTTCGGTGGCCGCGAGCCCATCCTCCGTCCATCCTTGCACCCGCGCCACCCCGGCGCGGACATCGAGGCCGAGGAGGACTCTGCCGTTGGCAGCCACGCAGATCGCCTCGGCGAGCTCGGGCTCGCGCGCCGCGACGCTGCTGATCACGACGAGCGATGCGCCGCTCTCGAGCCAGCGCATCGCAGTTTCAACGCTGCGAATGCCCCCACCGACCTCGACGCCGCATCGCGACGCCACGCTGACGTTGACGATGCGCGCGACCGTCTCCGCGCTCTCGCGGCTCGGCAGGCCGCGCGCAGCGTCCAGGTCGACGACGTGCAACCGGGTCGCACCGTCGTTGATGAACGTCCGCGCGAGCACCGCCGGATCCGTGCCGTACACGGTCGGCTGAGCGTATTCGCCCTGGGCCGGCCGAACACTTCGCCCGCCCTGCACGTCGATCGTCGGGATCACCAACATCGCCGGCACCTCGGTCGACTGCGGGCCACGCGCCGCATCGCGTCAGGACCCTCCATGCGGGGATTCTACGAGCCCCGCATGAATTTATCGCCCTGACGCACTCATGAGGCCGACCATCTCGGCGTGGAGCAGGCCGTTGGTGGAGATGACGTTCCCCGAGTCGATGCGATCGGCTCCTTCGAAATCGCTGAACCAGCCGCCCGCTTCCGCGATGATGACCTGCGACGCCGCCACGTCCCAGGGATTCACCCACGCCTCAACCGCGACATCGATCACGCCCTCGGCAACGAGCATGTGCGACCAGAAGTCACCGAATGCGCGGATCACACGGGCGCGGCGCAGCACCTCGCGAAACCCGGCTTCGCCTCCTCGCGCTTCGAAGTCGCGCACGTCGGTGCACGACACGTACGCCGCTTCCAACGTGGCCGTTCGCGACACGTGCATGCGCCCTGACTCGGTGAACGCGCCCTGGCCGGTTGCCGCCCACCACCGCCTTCCCAGCCCGGCGGCCGAGACGACGCCGCACACCGCACGCTCGCCGCGCATCAATGCGATGAGCGTCGCCCAGACGGGGACGCCGTTTGCGTAGTTCAGCGTGCCGTCGATCGGGTCGAGCATCCAGCGCCAGTCAGCGCCCTCGTCGCCGCCGTACTCCTCGCCGACGATCTGCTGTTCGGGACGGAGCCGCCCCAGCGCCTCGCGAAGCGCCTCCTCGGTGGCCCTGTCGGCGTCGGTCACCGGCGTGTTGTCGGACTTGGTGTCGACTCGCAGATCGGGGGCGCGAAAGCGCGCCAGCGTGATCGCGTCGGCGATGTCCGCGAGTTCGAGCGCAACCTCGAGGTGTGACTTCATGTCGAGCGCATTGTGTCGCTCCATACCATGTGAGCGATGACCGGCCCCGCGATCACCGAACCTGTCCCCGCGAGCACCGTCGCCTTGCTGCGCGACGTCGACGGCGGCGTCGAGGTGTGCATGCTCCGCCGACCTGGCCGGAGCAGCTTCGCGGCGGATGCCTTCGTCTTCCCCGGAGGCGCCGTCGATGCAGCGGACGGAACGCTGCCCGAGGCTTTCAGGATCGCCGGCGTTCGCGAGGTGCTCGAGGAGGTCGGTCTGCTCATCGGTGGTGCAGCGGCAGACACCGGTGACGACGACCTTGACGCGCGAGTCAGCGCAGCGCGCGAGCAGGTCCTGCGTGGAGGGAATTTCTCCGATGCGCTTTCCGAACACGACCTGGTCATCACGCCTGACGACCTCGTGCATATCGCACACTTCATCACGCCGCCGCGCGAAGGCCGCCGCTACGACACCTGGTTCTTCGGCATGCGCGTCGGTCCGCAGCAGGATGTCCACGTGCATGCCGCCGAAGCGGTGGAAGGCGGCTGGCACCGACCGGAGGCCATGCTGCAGCTGCAGCGCCCGGCGATCATGCCGCCGACGAAGATGATGTGCCACGAGTTCGCACGCCTCGGATCGGTCGAAGCGATCCTGACGACCCTCGGCGAGCGGCCGATCGAGGTGACCGATATCACGCCTGAGATCATCGCCAGCTGGATGCAACTCACGTGAGCGCGACCACCACCCGTGTGCTCGCACCGAACCCGTCGGTGTTCACGGGACGCGGCACCAATACGTATCTCGTCGGTGGCGAGCGCACGCTCATCTGCATCGACCCGGGACCGGATGACGACGCGCACCTCGAGGCGATCATCGCGGCGGCCGCAGCGCGCGGCGCACGCATCGAGACGATCGCGCTCACGCATTCACACTCCGACCACCGCCCACTGGCGTCACGCCTTGCGGAGCGAACGGGCGCGACCGTGCGCTGCTTCGACCCGTCGGCCGGTGATGAGCGCGCGGAGCTGATGCGCGACGGTGACGTGGTGCACGCTGATGACGTCGCCTTGGTCGCGGTGTACACGCCGGGACACACGCGCGACCATCTTTGTTTTCACGACGCTGCATCGCAGACGTTGTACTCCGGCGACCACATCCTCAGCGGAACGACGACCGTCATCATTCCCGGCGAGGGCGACATGTCCGCATATATGGACTCGCTGCGCCGGGTGCGCAACCTCTCGCCGATCACGCTGTATCCGGGTCACGGCGAGCGTGTTGACGATGCGGTGGCGCTCATCGATGAATACATCGTCCATCGAGTCGAGCGGGAGGCCCAGGTGCTCGCCGCGGCGCGTCGCCGAGATGACGCCTTCGTCCCGATGGACCTCGTACCCGAGCTGTACGTCGGATATCCGGAAGCGGTGTATCGCCTTGCCGCGTGGACGGTCCAGGCGCATCTCGACAAGCTCGCCGATGAGCGCCTCGTCAAGCGCATCCCCGGCGACACGGACAGCGAGACCCCGCGGTACACCGCGCGTCAAACGTAGGGCGTCAGTGCCGGCGGATCTTGCCGAGTGCTGTCCGATCGAGACTGTCCACGACGATGAGCTCGCGCGGCAGCTTGTGGCGAGCGATGGTCGCCGCGGCATGGGAGCGCAGCGATTCGAGCGACGGCGGAGCGCTCTGATTGCGCGGTACCACGCGGGCGACGACGCGTTGTCCCCACTCGCGATCGGCGCCCCCTGAGACCACAACGGCCGCGACGTCGGGATGCCCGGCGAGCGCGGCCTCGACCTCGGCCGGCCAGATCTTCTCGCCGCCGCTGACGATCACGTCCTTGAGCTTGCCGCGCACGTGCACCGTCCCATCGGCGTCGATCTCTCCCCCGTCACCGGTGCGCAACCAACCCTCCGCGTCGAACGCCGCCGCAGTTGCTGCGGGATCGAGACGGTAACCGCGCATGAGCGTGGGCCCGTTGATGAGCAGCTCACCCGCATCCGAGGCGCGCACCGCAACCCCCGGAAGCGGACGTCCCTCGTAGACGACGCCGCCGCACGTCTCGGTCATACCGTACGTCTGCACCACCGGGGCGCCCCCGGCGGCGGCTCTGTCGCGTAGGGCCGCATCCATGCCCGAGCCGCCGACGAGCATCGCCCGGAAGTGGCGCAGGGTGCTGCCGGCGTCGAGGAGTCGCGTGAGCTGCGTCGGGACGATCGATGTGAAGCGCGCGTCTGGGAGCGCGGCGACAACTCCCGCCGTCAGCCGGCTGCGAAAGCTCAGCGGCGCGCCCAGCAGTAGATGCCGGTAGACGACGAGCATGCCGCCGATGTGCGCCAGCGGCAGACACGACAGCCATCGATCCGAGGCGCCCGCGTGCAGCACGGTCGCCGACGCTCGAATCGCCGCGTCGACGGCGCTGTGCGACAACTCGGCGAGCGCCGGGCCGCCGGAGGTGCCCGACGTCGCGATCACCAGCGCGATCTCCGGGTCGGCGGGCTGCCCATCGACCCGGCGCATCCCGCTGGCATCGACGATGACGGTCGGCTGCGCGCGCTCGAGCAATCGGTCGCGCTCCGGATCGGCGAGCCCCATGTGGATGGGCAGGACCGCGAAGCCCACGTCGCGTGCCGGGCGAAGGATCGGCAGCCACGCCCGCCCCGGCGGCAGTGCGACGGCGACGAGGTCTCCGGCACGCGGGCCGCCGCGACGAGACGTATTCGGCATCGCTTCGAGCGTACCGCCCGCACCGACCCTGTCGGGCTACCATCGAGGCGAGCGCAGAAGCGCGATCGACTCGAGATCAGGCTGAGGTGTATCGCATCGTGGAATGGATCGCGGCCGGCGAGTGGGAGGACATTCGCTACCAGACCGCGGGCGGCATCGCCAAGTTGACGATCAACCGTCCAGAGGTGCGCAACGCGTTCCGCCCGACGACGCTGTTCGAGCTCAACCGCGCGTTCGAGATGGCACGCGACGACCCGGAGATCGGCGTGATCATCCTTACCGGCGAAGGGCCGGACGCGTTCTGCTCGGGCGGCGATCAGCGCATTCGCGGCGACGACGGGTACCGAGACGCCAAAGGTGTGGGCCGGCTCAACGTCCTCGACCTCCAGGTGCAGATCCGCCGCCTGCCCAAGCCTGTGATCGCGATGGTCGCCGGATACGCGATCGGTGGCGGTCATGTGCTCCACCTCGTGTGCGACATGACCATCGCCGCCGAGAACGCGCGGTTCGGCCAGACAGGCCCGAAGGTCGGCTCGTTCGACGCCGGCTACGGCTCCGGGTTGCTCGCCCGCACGGTGGGGCTGAAGCGCGCCAAGGAGATCTGGTTCCTCTGCGAGCAGTACGACGCGGCAACCGCCGAGCGCTGGGAACTCGTGAACCGCGTCGTCCCGCTCGAGCGGCTCGAGGAGGAAACCGTCGCGGTCTGCAATCGCATGCTCGAGATGAGCCCGCTCGCGTTGCGTCTCCTGAAAGCCGGCTTCAACGCCGACCAGGACGGGCTCGCGGGCATTCAGCAACTTGCCGGCGATGCGACCCTCCTCTATTACATGAGCGAGGAGGCACAGGAAGGGCGCGACGCCTACGTGCAGAAGCGAAAGCCGGACTTCGCGAAGTTCCCGCACCGCCCGTGATCGCGGAGGCGGCGCCCCGGCCGGGACCGCTCGCCGTCTGGTGGATCGGGGCTCGACCGCGAACCCTCGTCGCGGCGATCGTGCCCGTGCTGGTCGGCGCGTCGTGGGCAGGCCGGAATGCTGTGTCGATCCCTCGATCCCTGCTTGCGCTGCTGGTGGCTGTGTCGTTCCAGGTCGGCGTCAACTACGCCAATGACTACTTCGACGGTGTCCGCGGTGTCGACACCGCGGCGCGCATGGGACCGCGCCGTCTCGTCGCATCGGGGCTTGCTCCACCACGCGCGGTCGCCATGGCGGCGATCGTCATGGTGTGTATCGGAGCAATCGCCGGCCTCGTGCTGTCGTTGCTCACGACACCATGGCTCATCGTCGCCGGTGTCGCGTCGGTGCTCGGTTTGCTCCTGTACTCCGGCGGTCCGCGGCCGTACGCGTCCGTCGGCCTCGGTGAGATCTCCGTCTTCGCCTTCTTCGGGTTGGTGGCGACGTGCGGCACCGCATACGTGCAGCAGGACAAACTCGACTGGGGTGTGCTGTGGCTTGCGGTCCCGGTCGGCCTGCTTGCGTGCGCCTTGCTGATGGCCAACAACCTTCGCGACATCCCGACGGACACCGTCGCGGGCAAGCGGACTCTTGCGGTGCGCCTCGGCGCGCAGCGCAGTCGCGTGCTGCTCATCGCGACCATCGTCATTGCGATCCTGCTGCCGTCGGTTGGAGCGCTGTTCCGCTCATTGCCATGGTTGACGATGGTGACGCTCATCACCATCCCACTAGCGATCGCTCCGCTTCGCGTCGTGCGTGTTGCTGAGGGGCGGGCGCTGGTGCCCGCGCTCATCGGGATCACGCGGCTGTCGCTGGTGTTCGGCGTCATCCTCGCCGGGGCGCTGCTCGCGTCGTGAGGCGGCTGCAGTTCAGCGTCGACCTGCTCCATCCGGTGATGGGCGTGACCCGGCGGACCGGCTATCTGCTCGAGGGTCCCGCCGGATGGGGCGAATGCTCGCCCTTGGCGAGCTGGAACGACGTGGAACGCGAGGCCGCGGAGCGCTCGGCGCTCGAGGCGGCGATGCTGCCGTTTCCGGCGGCGGATCGCGCACGCGTCGCCGTGAACGCGATGATCCCGCGCGTGCCGCCCGATGTTGCTGCCACTCTTGCCCTCAACTCGGGATGCGGCACGATCAAGGTGAAGGTCGGCGACGCGGGCTCGCTCGACAGGGTCGCGGCAATCCGCGCCGCATGCGGGCCGGGCGTGCGCATCCGCCTCGACGCCAACGGCGCCTGGAACGTCGACACCGCGCTGCGCATGCTCACCGTCCTCAGCGTGTACGACATCGAGCTGGCGGAGGACCCGGTTGCCTCGCTCGAGGACCTCGCGACGCTCCGCGGCCGGATTCCGATGCCGGTGGCGGCTGAGTCAGCAATCCGCACCACAGCGGACGCGCGCCGCCTGCGCGATCTGGAGGCGGCCGACGTCATCGTGCTCAAGCCGCAGCGGATCGGCGGAGTTCGTGAAGCACTGCGTGCGGCCGACGCCGCCGGCGTGCCGGCAATCGCCTCGAGTGCGTTGGAGACGTCGGTCGGGCTCGCGGCAGTCGTCGCGCTGGCGGCCTCGCTGCCTGAGTCCCCATATGCGCATGGCGTCGGTACTGCGTTGCTGCTGGCTTCCGATGTGGTGAGCGACCCACTGGTGCCTGTCAACGGCTGGCTCGTGCCTCGCCGCCCACACGTCGATGCGGACGTGCTCTCACCGGTATGACCGAACCCGGCGAGGGCGACATCGCGCTGGCGTGCGTGAGTGTGCTGATCGACGAACTGGTCCTCGGTGGCGTCAAACACATGTGCATGACGCCGGGCTCGCGCTCGACACCGATCGCGATCGCCGCAGCCCGGCATCCAGGCATCACACTCCATGTGCACGTTGACGAGCGTTCGTCCGCATTTTTCGCGCTCGGCATCGCCGCGGCGAGCGGCGCGCCGGTCGCCGCCTTCTGCACATCCGGGACGGCTGCGGCGAACCACTATCCCGCGGTCGTCGAGGCCTTCATGTCGCGAATCCCGCTCATCGTGCTCACTGCGGACCGTCCGCCCGAGTTGCAGGGCGTCGGTGCCAATCAGACCATTGATCAGCGGCGGCTCTTCGGGACATTCGTGAAGTGGTTCGAAGACAGCGGCACGCCCGCCAACGATGCGCATGCATTCCATCGCTGGAGCATCCTCGGGGCCGGCGCGATCTTTCACGCTGTCGGCGCCCCCCCGGGTCCGGTGCACCTGAATCTTCCGTTCCGTGAACCGTTGCTGCCCGGCGGCGAAGCGATCAAGACGGGGTCGCCGTTTGCCCGGAACACGTTCACGACCACGGACACGCCTCCCGACCGCCTTCCCGCCTTCGCGCGCGAAGTCGCGACCGGTCACAGGGTCGTCGTTGTCGCCGGCCGGCTCCGGGTCCCACCTGCAGGACTTCATCGAACTGTGCGCCGAGCGTGGCTGGCCGCTCCTCGCCGAGCCGATATCCGGCGTGCGCGTCGCCACCGACCGCGAGCAAGACGGTCCACTCCAGGCAGGCGCGCTCCTCGCCGCGAACACCGGATTTCGCGATCGTTACCATGCGGATCTCGTCATCCAGGTCGGCGCAACGCCGACGTCGCGGGGCGTGCAGGAACTGGTACGGAGCGCGGATCGACTCCTCATCATCGACCCCGACGGGCTCGTCGCCGATCCGGATCGACGGTCGACGCTGACCCTGGATCGTGATCCGGCGGAAGTGATCGCGAAGCTGCGCGAGACAAGGTCGTCGGTCCCTCCGACGAGTCCTCATTGGGCGAGCGACTGGTACGCGGCCGACACATCAGTGCGTACCGCCGTCGACGCCCTGATGGACTCGTGGGATGAGCCCTTCGAAGGCCGCATCGCGCGGGACCTCGCCGCCGTGATCCCGGACGGTGGTGCGCTGTTCGTGGGCTCGAGCATGCCCATCCGCGACCTCGATCTGTACATGCGCCCGAGGGCCGGCTTGCGAGTTCTGGCCAATCGTGGCGCCAGCGGGATCGACGGTCTGGTGTCGACAAGCCTCGGCGTCGCCGAGGTGACCGGGCCTACGTATGCGCTGCTCGGTGACCTTTCGGTGATTCATGACGCTTCGGGCCTGCTCTGGGGCGCACGCCACGGTCGACACGTGGTTGTGCTCGTCATCGACAACGACGGCGGTGGCATCTTCTCGATGCTTCCCCAGGCGTCGCTCCCGCAGGACGAGTTCGAGCTGCTCTTCGGAACACCGCACGGACTCGATCTCGAGGCGATCGCGCGGTCCGCAGGCATTGGCGTCCGCACCGTTGACCGCGCCGGCATCGTCGTCCCGGCGATTCACGAGGCCGAGGATGCCGGCGGCGTGCAACTCGTCCGGGTTCGGATCAACCGGCAGCGCGCCGTCGAGCTGCGCGCCGCGGTCTCAGCGACGGTCGCGGCCGCACTCGCCGGATAGCCAGGCTCAGACCGCGGCCGGCTCAACCCCGAGTGCGCGCAATCCGACGCCGAATTTCGCCTCGGTCTCGAGATCCTCAGACGCTGGGTCGGACCCGGCCACGATGCCGGCGCCGGCATGAAGGCGGGCGGTTGAGCCCGAGACCTCGGCGCAGCGGAGACTGAGTGCCCATTCCCCGTCCCCCTGGGCGTCGACCCATCCGACCAGACCAGCGAAAAAACGGCGATCGAAAGGCTCGAGACGCTCGATCAGTGCGGCGGCCGCCGCCTGTGGCGTTCCACAGACGGCCGGAGTGGGGTGCAGCGCGGCTGCGATGGCCAGCGCATCCGGCGCGTCGGGTCGGAGCGTGCCCTTGATCGCCGTGTGGAGATGCCACAGCGTCGCCGTCGACGTGATGCCGGCCTCGCTATCGACGGTGAGGTTTATGCAGAACGGCGCAAGGGCGTCGGCGACGGCCTCCGCCACCAGCCGATGCTCGCGTTGCTCTTTGACCGTATCGAGCAGTTGTCGGGCAATCTCCTGATCCCTCGTGCGATCCGGTGATCGACGGGCGGTCCCGGCCAGCGGGTCGCTGAACACCTTCCGCCCCCGGCGTCGGATGACGAGCTCCGGCGAAGCGCCGACCAGGTGCGAGCTGCCACCCGGAAGCGCCACGAGGTACACGAACGCTCCTGGCTCCGCGGCTTGAAATCGCCGCGCGAGCAGACGAGGGTCGATTGGCGCGTCCGTCTCCACCAGCAGCGTTCGGGCGAGGACAACCTTGTCGACCTCGCCCGCATCGATCGCCTCCAGCGCACGCTCGACGGCGGCCTCGTAGTCGACCGGGAGCGGTTCGGGAACCAGCTGCGTAATCGCCCACTGCGGCTCGGGGGCTTGCTCGCCGTGCACGGGTATGCCCCGGTTGATGCGCTCGGGCAGCCGGAGAACCGCATCGCAGCTCGCCCCGAAGGGCAGCGCGCCCATGGCGACGCCCTGGCCCGCTGTTCCGTCGAGCGCCGTCTGAACGAGCGCAGCCGCGCGTCCCACGTGATCAGGACCCGCGGCAACGCGGATTGCATCCGATGCGCCAGCCGCAGCGAGACCGTTATGGCCGAACTGCAGCACAACGCCCTCACCGTCGCGATAGGCGTCGAAGAGACTGCTCGCCGTCACCGTGTGGGGGCGCGCAGGCGCAGGCCGCGTCACGCTCATCGCCGGATCCCGATCAGGAGTTGCGCCGCACCGGCGCCGAGAACGATCCGGCGGCAGTGCACGAACCCTGAACGCGCCAGCAGATCGAGCAGGCCTTCTGGCGACGGCAGGTACGCAGTCGACGCCGGGAGGTAGCGATATGCGCTCCGGTCGGAGATCAGACCTCCCACGAGCGGGACGACGCGCCGGAAGTAGAGCGAATGCATCCGGCGCAGCACCGGGTTCCGGGGTTCCGACACCTCAAGAAAGACGGCGCGCCCCCCTGGCCGGATCACTCGTGCCGCTTCGTCGAAGCAGGCGCCGATGTCGACGACGTTCCGGAGCGCGAAGCCGCTGATCGCTCCGTCGACGGAGCTGTCGCGAAGCGGCAGAGCGAGCGCGTCAGCGCGAACCAGCGGGGCCGTGGTGCGCGCCTTGGCGAGCATGCCGGCGGCCATGTCGACGCCGACACCCTTGAGCCCGGAGCGCTCGAGCACCCTGCACAGATCGCCGGTGCCGCATCCGAGATCGACGACGTGCGCCCCTGGCTGGAGCCGAAGCTCGCGCACCGCCCGGCGGCGCCACCCGGCGTCGAGGCCGAGAGTCATCACGCGGTTGACCAGGTCGTAGCGAGGCGCGATCCGGTCGAACATCTCCTCGACGGCCTGCGCCTTGCGCTCGCCGATCGGGAGTTCGGCCGCGGTCACCAACCCACTCTACCAAGCACCGCGCCGGCGGCTGATTCAGCCTCGATCGGTGGCACCGGCCGGGAGAGAACGCAGCCACTCGCGGAACCCGAGCGCGAAGGGTGCGGCCAGGCAGCCGATCACTGCCCGGCGGCGCACCCCATTTGCAGGCCGCTCTGTGCGCGCCGGCCCTGCCCCCTCTCGGAGCAGCGTGTTGAAAGCGAGAAGCACGCGAAATGCAAGTGCGGCACCCGCCGCGGCAGCGATCGGAAATGGCTTTCGCATCCCCGGTGAAACCACTGACGCGATCGTATGGCTACGGTCGGCGCCAACCTGGCTTCGTCTACGCTGGGCACCATGACGGTCAGCACCACACCCGCGCCCAATCCGGTTTCCGAATCGCAGTCGGTGGCTGCGCGAGCGACTGATGCGGTCAAGGTCTACGGTCGCGGCGACGCGATGGTGCGGGCGCTGGACGGTGTGACGGTCTCGTTCGCGAAAGGACAGTTCAGCGCCATCATGGGACCGTCGGGATCAGGGAAATCAACGCTGTTGCACTGTCTCGCCGGGCTCGATCGGCTCACGTCGGGAACAGTGCATATCGGCGACGTCGAGCTCGGCAGTCTCGGCGACAAGCAACTGACGTTGCTGCGTCGCGAGCGCGTCGGATTCATCTTTCAGTCCTTCAACCTCGTGCCGACGCTGTCCGCGTACGACAACATCGTTTTGCCGCTGACGATCGCCGGGCGCAGACCCGATGCGACCGCCCTTGCGGAGGTGGTGCGCATCACCGGCCTCGGCGATCGTCTCAAGCATCGCCCCAATCAACTGTCGGGAGGGCAGCAGCAGCGCGTCGCTGCAGCGCGTGCCCTGGCGAGTCAGCCCGAGATCATCTTCGCCGATGAGCCGACGGGCAACCTCGACTCGAAAGCGAGCACCGACCTGCTCGACTTTCTGCGCCACGCCGTATCCGCGCTCGGCCAGACGATCATCATGGTCACCCACGATCCGATTGCAGCCGCACATGCGGACCGCGTCGTGTTCCTTGCGGACGGACACGTCGTGAGCGAGATGCGCGGACCGACCGCGGACAGCGTGCTCGGCGTGATGCGTCATCTCGGTGACTGATCAGCGCACGCGAGGCTGACGGATGCTCGGGGTCAGCCTGAGGAGCCTCCTCAGCCACAAGCTCCGGCTTGCGCTCACCACCATCGCGGTGATCCTCGGCGTGTCCTTCGTTGCCGGCACGTTCATCCTCACCGACACGATCAACGCGACGTTCACCGGGATCTTCAACACCGCCGACGCAGGCGTCGCGGTCACCGTGCACGGACACGCGATCGCCGGCACCGGCAAAGGCATCGGTGGTGGGCAGAACCATCCGGTCCCCACCTCGTTGCTCGCGACGGTGCGCGCAGTGCCCGGTGTCAAGGACGCGGTCGGCGACGTCTTCCGCAACGGTGCGACGCTCATCGGGAGCGACGGCAAACCCATCGGGGGCAACGGTCCACCGACATTCGGTGCCAGCTGGATCACCGACAAGGGCATCTCGCCATATCACCTGCGCAGCGGGCAACCGCCGACGCAGCCAACCGATGTGGTGGTCGACGCGGGGACCGCTGCGAAAAACCATCTCGTCGTTGGACAGTCGATCCCGATCGTCTTCCAGGGTGGCATCGAGCAGCACTTCACCATCTCCGGCATCGCGGGATACGGCAGCTCCGACAACCTCGGCGGGGCGACGATCGTGCTCTTCAGCCCAGCAACGGCCGGCCAGGTGATGAACACGCAGGGCAAGTACGACAGCATCCTCGTGAGTGCCGACAGCGGAGTCACCGATGTCGTTCTGCGTGAGCGCATTGCGCAGGCGCTGCCGAGCTATGCCGAGGCGGAGACCGGTCAGCAGGCAGCACAGGAGGCCGAGCAGAGCACCGAGGACACGATCAGCACGTTCATCGGCACGCCGCTGCTCGTCTTCGCGTTCATCTCGCTGTTCGTCGGCTCGTTCCTCATCATCAACACGTTCAACATCCTCGTCGCGCAGCGCACGCGCGAGCTCGCGCTGCTGCGGGCGCTCGGTGCGACTCGCGCGCAGGTGCTGCGATCCGTCCTCATCGAGGCGGCGCTCACTGGACTGGTGGCGTCGATCCTCGGCTTCGCCGTCGGCATTCTCATCGCAAAGGCGCTGCTCTCTGTCTTCGGCTCGGCGGCGACAGCGGGCATCACGCTGTTGCCGCGCACGTTCATCATCGCCGTGCTCGTCGGCACGATCGTCACGGTCATCGCTGCATCCCTTCCCGCACGCCGAGCCACGAAGATCTCGCCGGTCGAGGCGCTGTCGGAGGCGCTCCCAGAGACCCAGCCACTGCCACGGCGCCGGATCGTGATCGGACTCGTCATCTTCGTGCTCGGGTGCGCGGCGCTCGGGGTCGGGCTGTTCACCTCGAGTGGCTCGAAGCTGCAGTTCATCGGTGTGGGATTCCTGGCGGTGTTCGTCGGCGTGGCACTGCTGGCGCCGCTCCTCGTGGTGCCCGTCGCGATCGTGCTCGGGTGGCCGGTGCGCCATCTCCGCGGGGCTGCGGGCATGCTCGCCGGCGAGAACGCGCGGCGCAACCCGCGACGCACGGCGTTAACTGCTGCAGCGCTGATGATCGGCCTTGCGCTCGTCACGATGGTGGCGGTGCTCACCGACTCGCTGCGCGTCTCCACCGACGACGCCATCGAAGGCGCGTTCCGCTCCAACTTCATCGTCTTCACCGAAGGCCCGGACTTCAGCACCCAGGCGGCGCAGGCGCTCGCCGCAGACCCGGCATTGAGTGCTGTCACCGAGGTTCGCGGGACGTCGGTGCTCATCGGCGGCAGCTCCGAAAGCATCGCGGCGATCGATCCCACGAATCTCGGGCGTGTGCTGTCGCTGAATATGGTGTCGGGTGATGCATCGGCGATTGCGTCGACCGACACCGCGATCGTCGACTTAACCGAGGCGACGGCGTCAAACGTGCACATCGGACAGATGGTCACCTTCAACTTCCCGCAGGGCTCACCGGTCCGTATCCGCGTCGGTGGCATCTATACGGCAAACGCGCTCGTCAGCGGCTACATCGTGTCGGTTGCGACGATGGCACCGCAGGTGCCGACGCAGCTCGACGACATCCTGCTCGCCAACGCCGCGCCCGGCGTGTCGGAACTGCAGGCCGAGCGAGCGCTCGACCATGACGTGAGCGCGTTCCCGTTGCTCAAGGCCATGAGCCGAGCCGAGTACCGCGCGTTCGTCGGCTCATCGCTCGACAGCTTCTTGAATCTCATCTACGTGCTGCTCGCCTTCGCGATCATCATCGCGGTGCTCGGCATCGCCAACACGCTGATCCTCAGTGTCCTCGAGCGCACCCGGGAGATCGGTGTGCTGCGCGCCCTCGGCATGACGCGCTCCCAGACGCGCTCGATGGTGCGCTGGGAGTCAGTGATCATCTCGCTGCTCGGTGCTGTGCTCGGTTTGAGCGTCGGCCTCGGGCTCGGGGTTGCTGTGACGGGTTCGCTCCACGATCTCGGCATCACCGAGATAGCAGTGCCGGGACAGAACCTCGCGCTCTACGCGGTAGCGGCCGGCGTGTTCGGCGTTGTGGCCGCGATCTTCCCGACGATCCGCGCGTCTCGCGTCGACATTCTCCGCGCGATCACGACGGAATAGCGGCCGCCGCTACTGCATCCTGCGCGATGTGCGGCGGCGACGGATGGCCGCACCTGACCACGCGAGCCCGGCGAGCATCAGCAGCACTCCCACCTGCACAATCGATGATGCGTTGGCGCCGGTGGTTGGGATGGAAACGGCAGTCACCGCCTCGACATCGCCCGTCGCCGGAGATGTCGCACCCGCGTACGCACCATTGCCGGAATACACCGCAGTGAGGGAATGCGAGCCGGCCGCGAAGGCGGTGGTGAACGTGGCTGATCCCGCATGCACCGAGACCGTGCCGAGCAGGACTGCTCCGTCGTAGAACCGCACGGTCCCATCAGGGGTCTGGGTGCTCGGCGCCGTCGGGATCACCGTGGCGCTGAGGGTGACGCTCTCACCCGCAACGGCAGGATTCGGCGACGACGACAGGGTCACGGTTGCAGCGCCGATTGCCACTGCGATCTCCGCCGGCAACGAAGTGCTGTTGTTGAAGTCGGCGTCGCCGCCATAGGTGGCGGTGATGGAGTGTGGTCCGGCTGCGAATGTGGTCGTCAACGTGGCTTGGTCGCCCCCACCGCCGGCAACCAGCGTGCCCGAGCCGAGCACGGTGGACCCGTCAGCGAAGACGACGGAACCTATCGGTGTTCCGGTACCGGGTGCGAGCACGCTCACTGTTGCCGTGAAGGTCACGGCTTCCCCACCGACAAGACCGGCCGTGGGCGACGCCGTGACCACGGTGGCGGTCGAAGCGCCATCGACCGACTGTGACTTGCTCCCGGTGCTGCCCGCGAAGTCGTCATCACCGGAGTACGTGGCGACGATGATGTGCGTTCCCGCCGTCGTCTCGGTGATGACGCAGGTGCCGACGGCGATATCGACATTCCCACATCCGCTCACAGCGCCCCCGTCATTCGTGAACGCGAAGGTGCCGGTAGGGGTGCCTGCGCCAGGACTGGTGACCGCGACCGCCGCGGTGAATGTCACGGCCTGACCAACTGTTGACGGCGAGGTGGAGTTCACGGACGTGCTGGTGCTCGCTGTATTCACGACCTGCGGGTTGCCGGCGAGCGCGCCGCTGGATGCATTGAAGTTGGCGTCACCTGCATAGCTGGCGGTGATCGTGTGCGAGCCGACCACGAGGTCTGATGTCGTGAACGTTGCGGCACTGCCGCTCAGGGCGCCGGTGCCGATCGTAAGACCGCCGTCCATGAACGTCACAATTCCGGTCGGTGCGCCTGCTCCGGGCGACACCACGAGCACAGTGGCGGTGAACGTGACCGCCTCACCGAACACGCTCGGGTTCTCAGACGAGCTCAGGAAACTGCTCGTATCGGCCAGATTGACGACCTGCGGGTTGTCGCCCTGCGCTCCAGCGGATCCTGCAAAGTTGACGTCGCCACCGTAGCTGGCCGTGATGGTGTGGTTGCCGGGCGCCAGCGCAGACGTTGGAAAGCGTGCGACACCGGCGCTCAACGTCGCAGTGCCGATAGGGGTCCCGCCGTCAAGGAACGTCACGGTGCCTGTGGGAGTTCCCGATCCCGGCGCAGTTGCGCCAACGATGGCAATGAATGTCACCGGCTGCCCGTATACCGACGGGTTCACCGACGAGGCGACATCGATTGCGGTTGCCGCTTTGTTGACAACCTGCGGTGTCCCCGTGAGTGCTCCGCTGCCGCCATTGAAATTGCCGTCACCAGCGTATGTCGCGGTGATGGTGTGACCGCCGGTCGCGAGCGTCGATGTGGCGAACGCGGCGACACCGCTGGACAATGTGCCAGAGCCGATCGGAGTGCCGCCATCGAGGAAGGTCACCATCCCGGTTGGCGTGCCGCCCGCCGCAGACACTGTCGCCGTGAAAGTCACGCTCTGTCCGAAGACTGATGGATTCTGCGACGAGGTCAACGTCAAGCTCGTTCCATCTTTGTCGATGACCTGCGGGTTGCCTGTCAACGATCCGGCGGAGCCGTTGAAATTCCCGTCACCGCCGTAGCTCGTTGTGATTGTGTGATTGCCGACCGCGAGCGCAGAGGTCGCGAGGTTTGCCGAGCCGCTTGCGAGTGTGCGTGTGGCAATGGGACTCCCGCCGTCAAGGAACGTCACGGTGCCGGTTGGCGTTCCCGATCCCGGCGATGCTGCGCTCACTGTTGCGGTGAACGTCACAACGAGGCCGTATGACTGCGGGTTCGAAGACGAAGTCACTGCGGTGGTGGTATTCGCCGTATTGACAACCTGCGGGTTTCCCGTCAGCGCTCCGGCGGACCCGTTGAAGCTTCCGTCCCCGGCGTAGCTCGTCGTGATTGTGTGATTGCCGACCACGAGCGCAGAGGTCGCGAGGGTTGCCGAGCCGCTTGCGAGTGTGCGTGTGACAAAGGGACTCCCCCCATCAAGGAACGTCACGGTGCCGGTGGGCGTTCCCGATCCCGGTGCGGCCGCCGTCACCGTGACGGTGAATGTCACCGACTGTCCGAACATGGACGGATTGACGGAGCTGGTCACTGCGGTGGACGTGTTCGCCTTGCTGACAACCTGCGGGGTGCCCGTCAAAGCACCGCTGGATGTGTTGAAGCTGACATCACCGCCATACGCGGCGGTAATCGTGTGGCCGCCGACAGCAATGGATGACGTCGTCAGCGTTGCGACACCGCCCACCATCGCGCCGGTCCCGATGGAGCTGCCGCCGTCAAGGAACGTCACGGTGCCGGTCGGCGTTCCGCCTGCCCCTGACACCGTCGCTGTGAACGTGATCGACTGTCCGAAGACGGACGGATTCACAGACGACGTCAGAGTGACCGATGTCGTAATGCGGGTGTAGGTGATGACGACAACACCATTACCGCCGTTGGTTCCGGTGGTGAATGCGGTGCCGGCAGGGCCGAAGCCACTCCCGCCACCCCCGCTGGAGTTGTCGCCGCCACCGCCGCCACCGTAGTAACCACCGCCGCCGCCGCCACCGCCGCTGCCGAAGGCCGCGAATCCGCCAGTGCCGCCGGCTCCGAGGCTACCGGCAGCGCCAGGGTTGCCGCAGCAGCCGTCGCCGTTGCTGCCGCCACCGCCGCCGCCACTCTGGCTGCCGCCGCCACCTCCGGTTTCCCCGAAGTCGCTGCCGCCTCCCCCATTGCCGGTCAGGCCGCCGCCCGCCCCGCCCGGGGCAACGGTGCAGCAGACACCTTGGCCGGCGCCTCCGCCGCCGCCGCCGACAACGATGCGGCTGGCGAGAGCGCTTCCGGGAAAGCGAACGTCCGAACCACCGCCACCACCGCCGGCGTTGTTGGAGCCACCGTTATTGGCTCCGCCGTTGTAGCCACCGGCGCCGGAGCCGGGTTGCCCCGAAGATCCAGCGCCGCCGACGGCGATCGTGTAGATATCCGCAGGCGTCACAGCGATGGTCGCGACGGCGCTGCCGCCCCCGCCGCCGACGTTTTGGCCAAATGCGCCTCCGCCCTGTGCGCCGTAGGCGCCGAATGTCGCACTCGTGATCCCGACCGGCGTGGTCCAGGTCTGCTGCCCACCGGTGAAGACGCAGGTCACTGTTGCATTGGCGCCGACGAACGTCGGCGCCGGGCAGGCCGGAGCGCTCGCGAGATCGATGGTCGGGTTCGAGGCCAGGTTGAACGCCGCTGCCGGCAGCGCGATCAGAAGAGCGGGAATGATCAGCGCTATGCGACGGAAAACAGTCATGAAAACCTCGATGCCGATTTGGAAAGCCCCTCATCCAACCTGCCTGGTACCCCTAACGGCAACGATCGGTCGGATCGTTACCCAAACAGACGAAAAGGCGCACGGGCCGTGCCAACAACCGCGCACCCCCTAGCGCAAAGGCATCACGGGGTCGACTCTTCGAAGAGATATGCGGAGCGAGGCCGTAGACCGCTCAGCGCCGCACGGCTGATAAGCGCGGCACCGACATCCTCGATTTCCGAGGCACGCGTGGGCTTTCCGAGTCCGTAGCCTTGCCCTAAGTCGATACCGGCTGCTTTCATCATGTCTGCGGCGTACTCGTTCTCGACACCTTCGGCAATCACGACCGCGCCACTGATACGGGCGAAGGTCGTCGTTGCGTCGATGACCGCATGTGAGCCCACCCTTGCCGACGTCATGGTGAGGCTGCGCCCGAGCTTGAGGAACTCACTTGCTGACGCGGCCAGGAGTTTGAGCGTCGAGTGACCCTCCCCGACGTCGTCGAGCGCAAAGCGGAGTCCCTCGGTCCGGTATGCGGTGAGCACGCGGTGCAATACCTCGTAGTCGCGGATCAACTCGTGCTCGGTGATGTCGAGGACAACCGTATGCGGTGATCGGTTCGTCGTGCGGAGGAGTTGCAGCAGGTGGTCGACGCCGTCAATCGGGCTCATGAGAGTCGAGGCGCTGATATTGAGAAACAGCGTCGCATCCGGCGGGAGCTCCCTCGCATCCTCGACCGCCTGGCAACGACAGATGCGGTCGAGATCACGTATGTGGCCGCTCGTTCGTGCAGCCTCGAAGATCGCCTCAACGGAATCCAGTGCCGCGAATCCCTCGGGACGTGCCAGGGCCTCATAGCCCAAGACGGTACCGTCGGTCAGATGCACGATGGGTTGAAAGACGGTCGTGAGCAGCCCACCGCTCAGGACATGGGTGATGACATCCGAATATGACCTGTCGGCGATGTCACCAGACTCTCCGGTCACATAGGCAACACCACCCACCCGGTCGCCACCGGCCTTCTTGGCCTTGTAGAGGGACTCGTCCGCTCGCTGCCATACGGAGATGGGGTCCGAACCAGCGGGTGCAGCGCTCCATCCGACGGTAATCCGCACAGGTCCGGTAGGGAGCACGAGGGCGTGCATCGCGACTTGCATGCGCTCAGCGACGACGCCTGCACCAAGCACACCCACCTCAGGCAGGAGGGCGGCGAACTCATCCCCGCCGACGCGAGCCATCACGTCCCACCCACGGACGAGGAGCCCAAGTGTGTGTCCAACAAGGCGCAGCAAGGCGTCGCCGGCCGCGTGGCCATCCCTGTCATTCGTTGTCTTCAGACCGTCGACGTCCAGCGAGAGGACGGCGAACGGCTGCCGAGGGATCGTCCTCAGTGCACGATCAAACTCGCGTCGGTTCTTCAGGCCGGTCAGCGAGTTGGTTGACGCCAGTGCCAAGAGCTCCATCGCAGTCGCGTGCAGGACGATCTCCGCGCGTGCCCGGTCGATGAACACCCCAATCTGACGGCACGCGGTCTGGACGGCGAGGAGCAGCTCTTTAACGGGACGAGCCGGTGACACGTGAAATCCGACGAGGACTCCGACGACGCTCGCCAGTCCTCGTATCGGAAAGGTCACCGTGCAACGGATCCCCGCCGCAACCGTCTCCGCGTCGCGGTCTCCGCGGTGGCCGATGGCGTATGGCGCTGCCATCGACCCGCGTCCCGTCCGGATTGCGCGACCGACCAGCGAAGGACCCGGTCCTTTGCCGAGGCTTATGCCGGCCGCCTCGAACGCAGAATGTCCGGATCCGTCGGTCGACGAGCACTCCAAGGCAACGTCCCGCGTCCCGCCATCGCTCAGCCATATTTCCGCGATCTGACAGCCGAGTGTCATACGCACGATGTCCAGCGCCTCGCGCAGCGTGGCATGCATATCGGTTGATTCGTTCAGGAGCGTGAGGACAGGGACGAGCAACGCATCTCGACTTGCGACTGCAGGCCGCGGTTGCGTGGATGCCATCAGCCTGAGGACTCGACCGCTTGCGTTGTCGTCACCCTGCACGCGCTCGTGCGAGCCGTCTTGCGTGCGATTGCTGTCAGATGTGTCCAGGACTCCTGGAGCGGCCCGGCGGCCAGCCATGGCGTTGTGACCTCGTTGAGTGAACCCTTCCTGCGCCACCGTCCTCTCATATTTCAAGCAATACGGCCCGGTACCGTACCCAACGCATGATTGCTACGCGACTGAGACATGTGCGCGAGCTTCCAGTGCTGCCCCATGCAACGGTTCTGACCGGAACGTGTTGCGACGCTCACGAAGCATCGGAGCATGACCTCGAGAGGCCCAGGGTGATGCTGTGCTGCAGCGCACTCGGGGTGGGCGCGTCCTTGAACAGGAGACATATGCCGATGACCAGCGCCATGAAGGGATCCGTCGCTCGACGTCAGCTTGACGCAACGGTGCGGCTGTATCAGACGATGTTTGAGCGCGGATCACTTGGCCAGCTCATCGTCGATCTCCCTTCCTTTCGCGTTGCGGCGGTCAACACGGCTTTCTGCGCGATGACGGGGTTCACGCCCGCAGAGCGCATCGGGATCCACTTGGCACTCATCTTTCCCGCCGATCAAAACCCCATGAACGACATCGTCGAACGCATCACTCATGGGATGAGCGACGGATATTCGGCCGATCGATTCATGCAACGCCGCGATGGGAGTTTGATCCCGGTGCGATCCACAGTGTCTGTCGTGCGCGACGAACACGAAACGCCGACCCAACTGCTCGCGCTGGTGCAGGACATGACCCACCAGCGGCGCCTCGAGTTGACTGCGCATCGTGGCCGGGCCATCATCGACGTCGCCATCGCGAATCTCCCAGTGGCGTTTGCAACGTTCGATACGGAGTTACGTCTGACCTTTGTGGCGGGCGGTCGTCAGCAGGCCGGTGTGCCTGCCGACGCGTATCTCGGGAAGACCATCACCGAGATCACGGACGCTCGCGCGACCCTCGCGGCGCTGCAGACCGCGCTCGCGGGCTCCGAATCGACGTCGCGCACGCTCATCAACGGCAACATGTATCTCACGCTCAACGCGCCGATGCGCGACGACTCAGGCGAGATCGTCGGTGTCGTCTGCGTGAGCAACAACATCACCGCGGAGGTGGCTGCGGATGCGGAACGCCGTCGACGCGACGAGCTTCGGCTCTTCGCCGCGCAGCATGATCCGCTTACAGGCCTCCTCGCGCGCACTGGCCTTGTGGAGCATCTCAACGAGCTGGCCTTCTCTGGGAACCGGCCGGGCGCGCTCCTGCTGCTCGACCTCGATGACTTCAACCTTGTTAATGACAGCCTCGGCAACACCGTCGGAGATGCGGTGCTCCTCGAGGTTGCAAGCCGCGTCTCCGATGCGTTCCCGGGCCTGGTGGTCGCGCGCTATGGAGCGGATGCGTTCGCTATCGTGGCGCCGCTTGCCGTTACCGGAGTTGAAGCCGTGGATGCGGCTGAGCGCGTGCGTGCCGCGCTGGACCCTTCTCTGGAGATCTTTGGGCATACGCTGCGGGTCACTGCGAGCCAGGGCATCGCCCTCGAGCAGACGCGGGATGCCTCCACCCTGCTGCGCAACGCCGACTCGGCACTTGCGCATGCCAAACATGACGGCACCGGACAATATCGCTTCTACGACGCCGCGATGCGCCGCGAAGTCCAGGACCGGATCGGTATCCGTGACGGCCTGATCAAGGCGCTCAGTGCGGGTGGTCTGCAGCTCGTATATCAGCCCATCGTTGATCTCGGCGACCGCTCCATCGTCGGTGTCGAGGCGTTGCTTCGGTGGACCGATCCAGAACGTGGCGCAGTCGCACCGGCCGACTTCATCCCGATCGCGGAGCAGACGGGTTTGATCGTCCCGATCGGCGAATGGGTGATGCGGACCGCGTGCCGGACAATCGGGAGGCTCGGACTTGCACGCCACATGTACGTCGCCGTCAACGTCTCCGTACGTCAATTCACCGGTGGCGACTTTGCGGAATGGGTTGAGGGCGTTCTCGACCGGACTGGACTGCCGGCGCACGCGTTGACCCTCGAGGTGACCGAGACGTCGTTGATGGAGGACGTCGCCGTCGTCAGGACTGCGTTCGAACGCCTGCGGGCGCTTGGCGTGCGGATCGCCATCGACGATTTCGGGACCGGGTACTCATCGCTGGCACGCCTGCAGCGACTGCCAGTCGACGTCATCAAACTCGACCGGGCTTTCGTCACGAACGTCGACCAGCGGCCCGAGGCGCGCGACATGGCCGCCGCCATCCTGCAGGTGAGCTCAGCGATCGGGGCAACGATTGTCGCGGAGGGAGTCGAGACGGAAGCCGAGGCGGCAGCGCTTGTCGAGCTCGGATATCACACCGCTCAGGGCTACCTCTTTGCGAGACCGATGCCGATCGCGGCGCTGCGCGCACGGCTTGCGACGGAGCGCCCCAGACGAGCAGCGCGCTAGCGAAGGACGTCGAGCGTGCTGGGCCTTACCGCCGGGACACCGTGCCAGCCGCGCGCGCCGGAAGCGGCCGGGGTCGCGACAGAGCGCGCTCTCCACTCGGCTTCGCCGCCGCGTCGGGCGGCGGCGTATCGAACAATCGCCGGATCACGCCATAGCACTCACACGACGCGGCTTCGAGCCCGGCCCGGTTGCGAATGACAACCCGTCCGCGGCTGTAGCGGATGAGACCGGCGGCCTGGAGCAGTCCTGCTGAGAGCGATACGGTTGCCCGTCGCGATCCAAGCATCTGCCCGAGAAAGTCATGGGTGATCCTGAAGTCATCTCTGCCAACGCGATCCCGGCTCATGAGCAGCCATCGACTGAGCCGTTCCTCGCTCGAATGCAGCCGGTTGCAGGCCGCAGCCTGAGAGATCTGGCCGAAGAGTGCGAGCGTGTAGTTCCGGACAAGGTCGCGAAGCGGACCGTGTTCGCTCTCCTCGAGGAACATGGCGGCATCCATTCGCAAGACCGAGCCCGCAACCTGGGAGATCGCGCGAACGGCCAGTGACCCCCGGGGTTGGAGCGGTACGCCGACGATACCCTCGTTGCCGATCGTCGCGACCTCCACGATCGATCCTTCCTCGAGCGGGGTCACGAGCGAGATGACCCCGCTGGTAGGGAAGTACACGTGGGTGATGATCTCGCCGGCGTCGAAGAGAATCGTCTTGATCTTCAACGGGATGAGCGTCATCTCCGCGATGAGCCGGTCACGATCGGCCGCCGGAAGTGCGTTCAGAATCGCATTCCCGCGGTGATCCACCGTGGGGTGCTCTTTAGCCATTCCCAACCTCCTGGAAGCGTGCCCTCCCCGGCACGACACACGGCCGAGTATGGCAGTCAGTACCAGGGAATTTCAGTGACCGGCGTCACGTCGGGCGTGCTCAGCGTCGCCGCCTGAGCGTTCCCGTCGACAACCTCTCCCGCTTCGTATGCATTCGTGACGGTACGGTCGGGAAGTGGGGTTAGGCTGAAGACCGAGATCGTTCCAGGAAGAGAGTTGCAATGAAGCCGCCGGTGCCTGTCGTCGACACGCTGCGCCACGGTGCGCGGAGTGAGAAAACCTCGCGAAGTTCGGCCGCCGGGATGGCCGACTCCAGGGGAACCGTCCTGATCGTTGATGACGATGATCGGATGCGCGTTGTGACTGAACGCATCCTGCTTCGGGCGCACTACCGAGTTGTGCAGGCCGCCACCGCTGAAGGGGCGCGAGTGGCCTGGGCAGAACATCATCCCGAGGTTGCCCTTGTCGACCTCGACCTGGGCGGTGAACCGGGGTCGGCCCTCCTCGACGAGCCATGGGTCCGCAATCTCGAGACAGCCATCGTCGTATGCACGGGATCCGACGACGTCGACATGGCGAACGAATCCTTCGAACACGGCGCGTCGGGCTATGTGGTCAAACCATTCACACCCAACGAGCTCCTCATGCAGGTGAGCAGCGCCTTCCGCCGGCGTCATTTGGAGCGCGCGGTCGCCAACCAGGTGCGGGAGCTCGAGCACAAGGTCATCGAAAGCGCGACAGGGCTCGGCGAGCTGCGGTCGCGCATGGAGACGCTGACATCAGGATCGTCGCTCGGTGACGAGCAACTCGTCCGCCAGCTCTGCTCCGCCGTCTGCCTTCGCGACGACGACACCGGCCGCCACATCGAGCGAGTGAGCATCACCGCTGCAGCGCTCGCCGACTGGTGTGGATTCGTTGTCGATCCCGCGCCCGCGCTGCGCCTCGCCGCAGCGCTGCATGATGTCGGAAAGATCGGCATCCCTGACTGGGTGCTGCTCAAAGCGGGACGGCTGACCCCGGATGAGCGAACCATCATCGAGCGGCATTGCGAGTTGGGGCACGCGCTCTTGTGCGGCTCGACGAGCCCCGTGTTGCTCCTCGCGGCGTCGGTCGCTTTGAACCACCACGAACGCTGGGATGGCAACGGATATCCGAACCGGCGGCGCGGCGAGGAGATTCCGCTCGAAGCGCGCATCACTGCGGTTGCGGATGTCTTTGATGCGCTCACCCGAAACCGTGTCTATCGAGCGGCACTTCCCCTCGAAACCGCCATTGACGTGATGATCCGTGATCGCGGTGGCCTCTTCGATCCGAAGTTGCTCGATCTCTTTCTCACACGCCTTGACGACGTGCTGGATCTCACCGCGACGCTCCCCGACCCGGAAGTCCAACGCGTGACACGACTCGTGATCGCCGGGGATGAGCCGGTGCTCGTCGAGGGCCTGCTCCGCCTCATGAACCGACGTGGCGAGATGCGTGTCGTCGGGAGCGGGCAGACGTGGGCCGAGGCGCTTGACGCAGTCATGACCGACCGTCCCGATGTGCTGCTGGCTGACTATCGGATACCGGGCGGTGACGCGGCGCGACTGACTGAGGTTGTCCTTGCGCAAGCCCCGGAGACCAGGGTGATCGTCCGCATCGAGACGGCTTCGCCGGAGGCCGCTCTTCGATGCATCGCCGCCGGCTGTTCGGGGGTGATCGCCACGACGGCACCGGTGGATGACGTGGCCAGGGCGATCCGACGTGTGCACGACGGCGAGGTGGTGATCCCTGCTGAACTCATCCCTCACGTCATGTCGGGCCTGCGCCGATCCGAGCATCGAGTGGGGGACGACATGACGCGTCGCGAGAGCGAGCTGCTCGGCCACCTCGTGCGCGGCCTCTCGCTGATGGACATTGCGTCGGCGATGTCGATCAGCGCGAATACCACTCGCAACCACACCCAACGCGTGCTCGAGAAGCTCGGAGCTCACTCGAAGCTCGAGGCAGTGGTTATCGCGCGGCGCGAGGGACTGGATGCGGCACCGAATGACGAAGGAGCCTGACGGCGCTCAGGCCGAGCGACGTTGAGCGGCGGCCCTCTCCCATCGCTGTTCGATGCGACCGAAGCGCCATATCGCAAGCGCCGCAACCCACGTCACGACGAACAGCCCGACGATGATGAAGCCTGCTTCGTTGATGTTGAAACCCGACATGAAGTCCCAGAAACCGCCGGAGAATTTGAGCTGCGCGGCGAGGAGACCGAAGATTTCGATGGTGCCGATCAGCATCGCCACAACGACCGACAGTCCCGTGATGGTGATGTTGTAGTAGACCTTGCGCACCGGCTTCGAGAACGCCCATCCATATGCGAAATTCATGAATGAGCCGTCGAGTGTGTCGAGCGTCGCCATGCCGGCGGCGAACAGGATCGGCAGGCTCAGCACCGCATACCAGGGAAGGCCGGCGGTCGCGACCCCCGCTGTCGCGGCGAGCAGCGCAACCTCGGTCGCAGTGTCGAAACCGAGCCCGAAGAGCACGCCCACCGGGTACATCTGCCACGGGCTCTTGATCGCGCGCATCAGCTTGCCGAAGAACCGCGTCATCAGCCCGCGCGCGTTGAGTTGCTGCTCGAGCTCCTCGTCGTTGTAGCGACCGCGCCGCATCTCCAGAAAGACCTTGACGATCCCGACGAGGATCACCAGGTTGAGCGCGGCGATCAGATACAGGAACGAGCCCGAAACGGCAGTCCCGATGATGCCGCCGAACGTCTCCACCGTTGAGTTCGAGTTGCTGACCTGGGTGACGATCGCGCGGGCCGCGAAGGTGAGACCGATCCCGAGCACGAAGACCACACTCGAATGACCGAGCGAGAACCAGAAACCGACCGACATCGGGCGCTTGCCTTCGGCCATGAGCTTGCGGGTCGTGTTGTCGATCGCCGAAATGTGATCCGCGTCGAACGCATGACGGAGCCCGAGCGTGTATGCCGTGACGGCAACGCCGATGCCGAGGAACTTGGAGTGCTCGGGGAGGATGGCGACGATGAACACCCCCCAGCCCACGACATACAGGCCGATGATGAAACCGACCATGCCGCCGACCCTGCCCCATTCGCGGGGGGTCAGCGAGCCGCGTATACGGGCCCAGCGAGACGGCGTCGCGGCCATGGTGTTCCTCCTTGTTCCCCTCAACGTCAGGAGCCCGCTCAGCGTATCAAAACGCGACCAGCACGCAATAGCGTCCAGGAGCCATCTGCACCGTCCGTCTCTTAACAATCAGACTGCGACTATCCTTGGGATATGGCTCCCACGACCGTCGATGAACTCGTGGCGCAACTGCGCGACGGTGGCTCGCGGGTCACGACCGCCCGCCGCCTCGTGCTGACCGCCCTCGTCCAGGGCG
This sequence comes from Candidatus Dormiibacterota bacterium, assembly GCA_963754015.1. GTDB lineage: Bacteria > Chloroflexota > Dormibacteria > Aeolococcales > Aeolococcaceae > Palsa-851. The sequence continues at coordinate 160,153 of CAVWEG010000009.1, read as the reverse complement.
CCAGCCATCCCACGGCTGAGGAGCTGCTGACCGCTGTCCGGAAGCTGGCGCCGGACGTCCACGCGTCCACCGTGTATCGCAACCTCGAGGAGCTGGAGCGCCTTGGGGTCGTCATCCACAACCACCTCGGCCATGGCGCCGCCACGTATCACCTCGCGACCGAAGCCCACGGCCACCTCGTCTGCGAGGTCTGCGGGGACACCCTCGAGGCGCCCGACGACCTGTTCGAGGCGATGGCCGATGGTGCCAAGCGGCGCCTCGGCTTCGAGCTCCGTCCGTACCATTTCGCGGTCCTCGGCGTCTGCCGCGAGTGCGCACGGTCCGGCGCCGGCGCCTAGGGCCAGCCCCTACTCGGCGGTCCTGGCCCGATCAGGGACGAGCCGCTCGATCTTGAGGAACTCCGGCGGTGCGTGGTCGACCTGCAGGGTCGTGTGCTCGATGCGGAAGCGATCGTGGACGAACCGCTCCAGGTCGAGCCGGATCGCGTGGCAGTCGTCCCGAGGGTGCACGAGCACGTGGGCGGACAGCGACGGGAAACCCGAGGTGAGCTCCCAGACGTGCAGGTCGTGGACGTTGACGACGTGCTCGTGCGCGGCGAGCGCGCTGCCGATCTCCTCCGGATCGAGGTCCGCAGGCGACGCCTCGAGGAGCACTCGCCCAGCCTTTCCCAGCAGACCGACACCCGCATAGACCATGAGGCACGCGACGAGCAGCGAGGCAAGCGCATCGGCACGTTGGAATCCGGTGGTCACGATGACAACGCCCGCGATGAGCGTGCCGATGAGGGCGTAGAGGTCAGTGAGGATGTGCCGGAAGCTCGCCTCGATGTTGAGGCTCCGGCGATTCGCGCGCGACAGCTGCCACGTGACCCCGATGTTCACGACGATGCCCGCGGCGGCGGTTGCGATCACGGCGCCCCCCTGGACGGACGGGGGTGACGCGAGACGCAGCACAGCCTCGAAGATCAACACTGCCGCAAGCACCAGCAGCGTCGCGCCGCTGACGAGCGCCGCGAGGATCTCTGCCCGTTTCAGCCCGAACGTGAGCCCGCCTTTCGGCGGCCGTTGCGCGAGGCGCACTGCGATCAACGACACGCCGAGGGCGGCGACGTCCGTGAGCATGTGACCGGCATCCGACAGCAATGCGAGCGACCGCGAAAGGAGGCCGATCACCACCTCGGCGACCATGAACGCCGCGATCAGACAGAGCGCGACAACAAGCGGTCCTTGATCCGTGTCTGCGCTGACCGGCTGAGCGTGATGTGCATCGACGCTTTGCGGTATGGACACGACTTCACCCTACTCCGCGACATCCCACCACAGGGTCACGATGGGCTGCGACGGCGGGCGCACAGCCCAGAGTCCGTCCTCCTGGACGAGACGATCGCCGAGCGCATCCGCTACCTCGGCGTCGCGGCTCGGGTCGAGGCAGAGACGTCGGCGGATCGACGCCACCGCGTCCTCCCGCCGCGCGAACCCACCGGCGCCGCGCGCCTGGCGAGCGCTGTGGCGGTGGACGGGCAGGCCGAGACCACGAATGAGGGACACCACGTCGGTAGCATCCGGTCGCGCCGGACGCTCGAGGCCGTGGAAACGCAACCACAGGTCGGCCATCCACGATGTGGGATGGCGGCGTGTGATCTCCATCACCACCCGATGTCGTGCGTGCGCGTGGAGCCCGAGCACAAACGGTGCGAGATCGCCGACGTTGTAGGCGACGTGGTTGCAAACCACGACATCCGCAACCGGCGTGCGCGATTGGACGTCCGGCCATGGACCCTTGACCGTCTCTGCCGCCACACCGACTCGCTGCGCTTGGCGACGAAACTCGGCGAGCGATGGGGCCGCCGAGTTGACACCGACGATCAACGAGCAGCGCGGGTGCAGCGGCAGCGACGCGGCACCACTGCCGACCCCGACGTCGAGCACGACGCCGCCGGCCGGCAACGCCTCGAGCGCGCGGCGGTTGGCAAAGGTCAGCGCACCGGGCTTCGCACGTTCCACCCGCGTGCGGAACGGTTCCATCGGGAAGCCCCACGGTGATTCCGGTGCCGCCGCAAGGATCGCGTCCGGCAGCGCCCACTTCCGCATCGCCTCGCGCCACTCCTGCGGGTTCATCCGTCGATCATGCGACGACAGGCGTGACGGGGGTGCGCAGTAACCCCGTTGTGGCGCAAGGCGTTCCAGATCCGCCGGTCGCGTGTGCAGCACGCCCGAGCAGTCGGAGGTTTGCCCGTCATGGCGCAGCGCGGAAGGGTCGGAATCGTCGCAACGGTCGCAGCGCTCGCCCTTGCCGGTTGCGCGTCCAGCCTGGCGCGGCCGAGCGCAGTTGCGACCACCTCACCGACGCCCGTGGCGACGACCCCCAGCCCCAGCCCGACACCGTCGCTGCCCATCCCGGCCGGATTCCAGCCAGTGTCGCTGAGCGCGATCAGCGAGAGCGACTTCTGGGTGCTCGGTCGGTCGGCGTGCGCCACCGTCACCGGATGCCCGTCCGAGATCCTGCACACCACCAACGGCGGCAGGTCATTTCAGCGAATCCCCGCGCCGGTCACGGTCTATCTGACCGGCGCGGGCACGGGAGGACCGCCGACGGTCAGTGACCTTCGCTTCGCCAACGCCTCCGACGGCTGGGCCTTCGGCGACGGGCCCGCGTACGTCACGCATGACGGCGGAGCGCACTGGTACGAGCTCGACTCCAACTGGACAGTCATGCAGATCGAACCGGGCGCCAACGGATGGGTCTACGCGACGGTCGAGATCTGCTCGAGCCCGGAAGACACGACAGGCTGCGCTGATTTTGTGATGCGGTCGCCGGCGCACAGCGATGCGTGGGGCCAGCTCTCGATCCCCGGGAACCCGACGGGACGGCCCGTGATCGGCGTGCACGGCGACTCGGTCTGGGTGATGTACTTCGAGCGCACCACCGGGCTGGCCTTCACATCGCACGATGACGGCGAGGTCTGGCAACACGCAGCGATGCCATGTGAGCCCGACCTCGGTGGCAACTTCTACCCCGTCAGCACAACGGTCATCTGGGCTTTCTGCGCAACCGGAACGCAGGGCGGGGCGGCGCTGTCGACCAACGCTGGAACGACGTACACCGTGACGGAGGGACCGCCGAACGATTTCTGGAACGGCTCGATGGTTGCCGCGCTTTCTTCGCGTGAGGCATTCGTCGGTGCCGGGAACTCGCCCATCCAGGTGACGAATAACGGCGGTCAGACGTACCGAACGCTCTCGCAATTCCCGAGCGCGTTGTGGATCGGCTTCACCGACTCGAAGGTCGGCTACGTCATCAGCGACGACCAGGACACGCTCGCGTCCCAACTCTGGCGCACGAGCGACGCCGGCAGCACGTGGACGGCGGTTTCTCTAACCTAGCCTTGTGACCGAGTTGTTTCCGGGTACCGCAGAGCTCACGCACCTCCTTGTGGTGTCCGACATCACGCGCTCAGTCGCGTTCTATCGCGATGTCGTGGGTGCGGAACTCTACCGCGAGTACGGCGGAACGAGTGCTGTCTTTCGACTTGCCGGAACGTGGCTGCTGCTCGTAACCGGCGGCGGTCCGACTGCCGACAAGCCCACCGTCACCTTCGCGCCGCCGGACGACCCCGATCGTGTCAGCAGCGAGATGACGTTCCGCGTCGGTGATTGTCGGGCCGTGTACGCAACGCTCGAGACGCGCGGTGCTGTTTTCCTCACTCCGCCCGTCGACCACGGTTACGAGGTGCGCTGCTTCTTCCGCGATCCCGACGGACACCTGCTCGAGCTCAGCGAGGTGTCGCAGGCGACATAGGCGGCTACTGATCCCTCGCAGGGACCACGAGCACGGGACACGGAGCGATCTGCAGCAGCCGGTGCGCGACGCTCCCGAGCAGCAATCCCTTGAGGGGTCCGCTGCCAACGCTGCCGAGCACGATGAGGTCCGCCTGGGCGATGGTGGCGGCGTCGGCGATCGCATGCGCGGGACCGCTGACTTTGACCTGGTGCACCTCGAATTCGGCGTCGATGCCGCCAGCCTTCAGCTTTGCAACCTGATCGCCGATGCGGTCGATGATCTCGGGCTCGAGCGCCTGCGCGTGGTGAGCGCCACCGTGACCGGGCACCAATTCGTCGACATGGACAACGATCATCCGCGCTTTTTGATCGACGACCAGATCCCTCCCGAAATCAACCGCCAGATCACCGGCAGGGGAACCGTCGGTGGCAACCAGGATGACGTTGAACATCTGTGCACCTCTTTTGTTCAGTCCCGAAAGATGCCCCTCGACCTGTGATCCTGCGCCTACGGGTAGAGCGCGTGCACGCCGGCCGCAGTCGCGCAGGCACCAACCACCACGACAAGAAACGGCGCCCGCACCGCGACCAGGACAAACGCGACCGCCAGCCCGGCCGCACGTGAGTCGAGCAGGAGATGACTCCCGGTCGCAAACACGGAAACCGCAATCAGCGAGCTCAGCAGCGTGACGGGAAGCGCTTCGAGGACGCGTTTCGCCACCGCTGACTCGAGGAATCGGGCGGGCACCACATAGCCGGCCATCTTCAACGCGGCGCAGCCGGCCGAGGCGATGATCACCGCAAGCCAGAGCCTCATCGGCTGAACGCCAGGAGCAGTGCAACACCGATGAGCCCGCCGAGGAGGATCGGGGCACCAACAGGGACAAACGGGACCGTCAGCAGCGCGATGGCTCCGGACGCGAGTGCCGTCAAGCCCATGCGAGTACTCCTCAGCCGCGGCGCCAGGAGTGCGGTGAACGCCGCGGGGCCGGCGACGTCGAGGCCGGTGGCCGCCGGGGAGCCGAGCGCATCGCCGGCCAGTGCCCCGATGATCGTCGAGATGTTCCAGAGGACATAGACGCTCAGCGCTGTCACCCAGAACGCCCACGCCGCATAGCCGTTTGGGCCCTCGGACACGGCCATCGCCGTGGTCTCGTCGATCGTCGCCTCGGCCATGAGGAGCCGGCGCCATCCCTTCGGCCGGAGCAACGAGTTGATCCGCGCTGCGTATAGGCCGTTGCGAGTCCCGAGGAGGAGCGCGGTGCCGACCGCCGAGAACAGGGAGCCGCCGCCGCTGATGACGCTCACGAGTGCGAACTGCGATGCTCCGGAGAAGAGGACGAGCGAGAGCAGACAGACCTGCGCAATGTTGAGATGCGTCTCAACGGACACGGCGCCGAACGAAAGTCCGAAGGGAACGACACTGACGCCGATGGCGAGTGCGCGGTTGCGAATGCGACGGTGCGCCGCCGCGCGAAGCGCTGCCGGTTCGTCGTCGTTCGGGACAGACATCGACCCGCCAAGCCTAGGGAATGCGCGGCGATCCGCGCGCGCGGAGATCGCATTGACAGCTCAATTACGCCATCAGTACGCTAGGAGCATCCCTCAAACAGCGTCACCACCCTTTCGCGCCGATCACGTCGGCAGCCTGCTGCGACCGGCGCATCTGATGGAAGCGCGAGCACGGCGCGCCGCGGGGGAGATGACGGCCGATGCACTTCGCACAGTCGAGGACACCGCGATCCGCGACGTCGTCGCGATGCAGCGCGATGTCGGGCTGCAATCCACAACCGACGGCGAATTCCGCAGGTCGGCGTGGCACATGGACTTCATCTATCAGCTCGGCGGCATCACCCAGGCCGACGAGAAGTTGCACGTGCAATTCTTCAACGACGGCGGCACGCTCGACTTCGCGCCCGCCGCGTTGCGCATCAGCGACCGGATCACGCTGCGCGACACCATATTCGCCGACCACTTTCGGTTTCTCCAGTCGACAGCTGCCGACGGCATCACTCCGAAGCTGACGATTCCCTCGCCGAGCATGGTCCATTACCGCGGCGGCCGAGCAGCCATCGATCCACATGTGTACCCGGACCTCGAACAGTTCTGGGACGACCTCATCGCTGCATATGCCGATGAGGTGCGCGCGCTCGGCGAGCTCGGTTGCACCTACCTGCAGCTCGATGATACGAGCCTCGCCTACCTCAACGACCCGCGCCAGCGTGAGCTGATCGCTTCCCTCGGCGGCGATCGCGAGCATCAGCACGAGCTCTACATTCGCAACATCAACCGCGTGCTCGCGGCGAAGCCGGCAGGCATGCGCGTCACCACGCACATGTGTCGGGGCAACTTCCGCTCGTCGTGGGCTGCCGAAGGTGGGTATGACTTCGTCGCCGAAGCGCTGTTCGGTGGGCTCGACGTCGACGGTTTCTTCCTCGAGTTCGACGACGCTCGATCGGGCGGCTTCGAGCCCCTGCGCTTCGTGCCCGAGGGCAAGTACGTCGTCCTCGGCCTGGTGACGACAAAGCGCGGCGCGCTCGAGCACAAGGACGATCTCAAGCGCCGCATCGAAGCAGCGTCGAAATTTGTGCCGCTCGAACAGCTCTGCCTGTCCCCGCAATGCGGATTCTCGTCGACCGTCGAGGGCAACACGCTGACCTACGACGAGGAGGTTGCGAAGCTTCGCCTCATCGTTGAAACGGCGGCGGAGGTCTGGGGATAGCAGACGCGCTCCGCCCGGTGGCCATCGAGAGCGCACGACGGTTGGCAGTTGCCTGTCAGCGATTGAGCGGCGTGCCGCGCCGGCCTGTCACTGCCGACGCCATTCACGAGCTGGTGCTTCACCTCGGCTGCCTGCAACTTGATCCGACCGCGATCGTCGCGCGCAATCACCTGCTCGTGGTGTTCAGCCGCCTGGGAACGTTCCGCAAGCGGCTCATCGATTCGCTGCTCTGGGATCAGCGCTCCCTTTATGAATACTGGGCACACCAGGCATCGATCGTGCCGAGCGAGGACCGCGCGCTCCATGCAGCGTTGCCGCCACCGTACGGCGATCCAAGCCGTACCGAATCGTGGTTGACGCAACGCGCGCTCGCCGTCGAGCCGATTCTCGATCGCCTCGCGCACGTTGACGCCGTGCACGCATCGGACTTCGAGGGACATGCCGAGAAGTACGAGTTGGGATGGGGCCAGCGCAGCGAGATCTCCGACAGCATCGCGCTGCTCTGGCTACGCGGCGGGATCGTACCGGCCGGTCGCGATGGACGCGGACGGCGGTGGGCGCTCGCGGACCGATGGTTCGGCGCACCGGTCACGGACATTCCAGCACCGCACGACGCCGTGCGCACCGCAGCGATCCGTTCGCTGCGCGCGCTCGGGGTCGCCACACCTCAGCAGGTTCGCAAGCATTTCGTGCGCAGCCGTTACCCAGGCCTCGACGGTGTCTGGAAGGAGCTCAAGGCCGACGGAGTGATCATTCCGGTGACGCTCGGCCTCAAGGGCGACTGGTGCATCCATATCGACGACATCGCGCTCCTCGAGCAGATCGAAGCGGGCGACTTCGAACCGCGCACGACATTGCTCTCGCCTTTCGACAATCTCATCTGCGACCGCGCCCGAACTGCGGCGTTGTGGGGCTTTGATTTCCGCCTCGAGATCTACGTGCCCAAGACGACGCGATGGGGCTATTTCGTCATGCCCCTGCTCCACGGCGATCGACTCGTCGCACGGTTCGACCTCGCGGTGGACCGTAACGCGAGAACGCTCGAGGTCCGTGGGGAGCGGTGGGAACCCGGGTGGGACGGACGACGCCGGCCGCTCCAAGCGCGCACCCGGGCGCTCCGCGAACTCGCCAGATTCGCCGGGGTCGATTCGTACAACATGTCACCGTCCTGAATCGGTCGATTCGCACAACGTGTTGTGGTCCTGAATCGTCAGAATTGCATTTGGAAGGCGAACTTGACGTGAGGCTCGTCATCCCGCACAGTATGGCGAGGGCGTCAAACGGGGCAATCGCTGCGAGAGGAGGATTCGGGGGGTGCACATCGACCTGTATGTGGCGTTGGCCGGGCTCATCGTGGGATGCGCCGTCGGCCTGACGGGAATGGGTGGCGGGGCGCTCATGACCCCGATCCTTGTGCTGTTGTTCGGCGTGGCACCGCTCGCCGCAGTCTCGAGCGACCTCGTGGCGTCGCTGATCATGAAGCCGGTTGGCGCGGCAGTCCATGCGGGCCGCGGGACCGTGCGCTGGAATCTGGCGGCGTGGCTCGCGATCGGCTCAGTGCCGTTCGCGTTTCTCGGCGTCGTATTCCTCAAGTCGATCGGCAGCGCGACGCGCGTGCAAGCCATCGTCGGCGTCGCGCTCGGCTCGGTCCTGCTCCTGGCAGTCGGCGCGCTGTTGTTCAAGATGTATCTCGATCACCGCAACGGGACCTCGCGCGGCTCGGACGAGAAACTGATCATCAAGAAGCTCCCGACTGTGGCGATCGGCGCATCGATCGGCTTCATCGTCGGGATCACCTCGGTGGGCTCCGGGACGCTCGTGATCGTGCTGCTCCTCTTTCTCTACCCGCGGCTTCGCGGCTCCCAGATGGTCGGCACCGATCTCGCGCAGGCGATCCCGATGGTCGGCTCCGCTGCGCTGGCGCACATCGTCTTCGGTGACTTCAAGCTCGGCCTGACACTCTCGATCCTGATCGGCAGCATCCCCGGGGTGCTCATCGGGGCGGCCGTGTCGTCGTATGCGCCGACCGCATTCCTTCGCGGCGCGCTGGCGGCCGTGCTCCTCGTCTCCGGCCTGAAGCTCGTGAATGTGCCGACCCTCGCGATCGGCATCGTGCTCCTCGCCTCGATCGTGGTCCTGCTCGGCACATGGCTCTGGATCCGCGCGAGCGGACGCACGCTGCGCGAGGTGTCCGGCGACGCGACGGTGCAGGTCAAAGGGCCGTCACTCTCGACGCCCTGACGGCTCAGTCGGTGGGCGGTCCGGCCAGGAGTTGTTCGCGGATCTGACTCAGGCGCTCGTCTGAGTGATGCGGCAACTCCCAGCGGGTCTCGAGCCACCAGGCGCAGCCGGCATCCGTCCAGGGCGCGACCTTCGCGATCGCCGCGGCGCGGTCGTCCGTGGGAGTCTCCCCGTCGACGATGACGTCGATGCCGGTGCCGCCCCGCTCGGCGAGCCACACACGAAGGTCGCGAACATCGTCCGGGCCGCCGTCGCGCCCGGGGACCGCCCACTGGGGGATCACCCCGTCGCAGCGCAACACCCGCTGCATGGACTTCGGTCTCGGCCACACGCCGACGACCCAGATCGGCAGCCGTTGCTGTACCGGTTGCGCCACGTCCCCGAGATCGGCGCGGCGGTTCTCGTAGTGGTAGTGGCGCCCGTGGTAGCTCGTGCCGCCGTCCCAGAGCGCGCGGACGAGGTCGATGCCTTCATCGAGGTACTCGGCGCGCATGCGGAGGTCGATGACCTCGCCGGTCTCGGGCAGGTCGGTGTCGACGGCCCCGAGCCCCACGGCGAGGATCGCGCGGCCGGCGGACACCTGGTCGAGGGTCACCATCTCGCTCGCGACCTTCCAGGGACGCCGCCACGGTAACGGCGTCAGCATGGTGCCGAGCTTCACACGCTCGGTCCGCATCGCCATGGCGGCGAGGAGCGTCCAGGCGTCGACGCCGTACGCCGTCTCCCAGACGAAGACACCGTCCCAACCGGCCTGCTCGGCCACCACGGCGAGCTCGAGCTGCTGCACGGCGGTGCCGCCCGGAAGCACAACTCCGAAGCGCATCGGTCCTCTCCCCACTATCGTGACCCGGTGACTCCGGGCACGCGCATAACGATACCGCCGTCCCTTTTCGCGGGTTCCGCCCGTATCACCTGCATGCGGAGCATCACGCCCAGCGCGCTCGCCGTCGTCGCGATGATCGCGGTGCTTGCCGCGTGCGGCTCGCCGTCTGTCGTGCCGACGACCCTGCCGACGACCCCGACGGCATCCGATTCCCCTTTGCCGACACCCACTCCGAACCTCTGCAACAACGCGAGCATGCTGGCAACCTGGAGCCTCACGCAACTTGCTGAGCAGACGCTTGTGATCCCGGTGAGCGAAACCGATGTGAGCTCGATCACGCCGGAGATCGAAGCGGGCGCGGGCGGCATCATCCTCTTCGGCTCGTCGGCCCCGACCAATCTCGGCCAACTCCTCAACACACTCACCGCAACCGCGCCAAAGGGCGTCGCACCGTTTGTGATGACGGACGAGGAAGGGGGCGCGGTCCAGCGGATGGCGAATCTGGTCGGGTCCATTCCGTCGGCACGATCCATGGCCGCGACGATGACGCCGGCGCAGATCCTTCTCCTCAGCACCATCAGTGCACAGAAGATGCGAGCGTCCGGCATCACCATGGACCTCGCGCCGGTGCTCGATCTCGACAACGGCGACGGGCCGAACAATCAGGACCCCGACGGCACGCGGTCCTTCAGCCTCAACCCAACCATCACGGCGGCTGATGCATCGGCGTTCGCAGCGGGGCTGACGGCGGGAGGCGTCATCCCGGTGATCAAGCACTTCCCGGGCCTTGGGCAGGCATCCGCCAACACCGACGTCAAACCCGCTACGACACTGCCCTGGGCCACGCTCCAGGGAGCAGGTCTGCTTCCCTTCAAGTCCGCGATCGCGGCAGGCGCGCCCGCGGTGATGGTCGCCAACGCCGTCGTCCCCGGATTGTCGACCCTGCCCGCCAGCATCTCGCCCAACGCGATCACCGGCGAATTGCGCGATCAGCTCGGCTACCAGGGTCTCGTGATGACGGACTCGCTGTCGGCCGGAGCCCTCGTCGACATCGGCTACACGGTGCCGAAAGCCGTCGTCGCCGCGATCACTGCCGGCGCCGACATGGTGCTCTACACGGCCGCTGCGGCGAGCGTCGCATCGCTCACGAACAGCACCGTCGCGGCGCTCGTCGCGGCGGTGGGTGCCGGGACGCTCGCCCGCAGCCGGCTCGAAAGCGCCGTCGAACACATCCTCGACGTCAAGAACGTGAGCCTCTGCAACAGCTGATCCGGAGTCAGCTGTTGGTCTCGTCCGGCGGCACCAGTGCAGGATCCGGGAACTCCGCAGCGGGAGCATCCACGTCTTCGCGTTGAGGAGACACCGCGTCGAGCGTGTACGACGTCATCGACAGCGAGCCAAACGTGTATCCGTCGACCAGGACGTCGAGCGTCTGCCCGGTTGCACCTGCAGTGCCTGCGAGATACAGCAGCGGGAGAAAGTGGTCTGGTGTCGGCACCGCCAGCCGGAACTCGGGGCGCGCGTCAACGGTGAGCACGTCCGTGGGTGCGTCGAGCATCTTCTCGCGCACCGCGCCGTCAAAGCGCTCCGCCCAGTCATATGCGCCGTCGGGGTTGGCGAAGTCCATGCCGCCGAGGTTGTGCACCACGTTGCCGCTGCTCAGCAGGAGCACACCGGAGTCGCGTAGCGGCGCAAGGCGCGAGCCCAGATCGAGGTGATAGTCGAAGGGCTTCGCGGCATTGATCGACAACTGCACCACCGGGATGTCGGCGTCGGGAAACGCGTGGGCGAGCACGGACCACGTTCCGTGATCGATGCCCCAGCTGTCGTGATCGAGGCCGACCCACACCGGCTTGGCGATCTCCGACACCTCTTCCGCAAAGCTCGTCGAGCCGGGCGCGGGGTACTGAAAGTCGAACAATGCCTGCGGGAATCCGTAGAAGTCGTGAATGGTTCGCGGCGTCGGCATTGCGGTCACCGCGGTTGAGCCGATGTACCAGTGCGCTGAGACGACGAGAATCGCACGCGGCCGGGGTACTGACTTGCCGAACGACGCCCACGCGGCGGTGTATCGATTGTGTTCGAGCGCGTTCATCGGACTGCCGTGTCCGAGAAACACCGCGGGCATCGGAGCAGTGTCCATCGCGCTCATGCCTCAGCCGCCCGAACGCTCGAACGTGATACCCATCCCGTCCTCGGTGATCGTCAACGTCGTGCCGGTGATCCACGCTTGGCCGACGTTGTCCTTCCCCGCCAGTCCCGCATGGAGTTGTCCCTGCGCATCGACGGACCATCGCCCGCTCGTCTGACGGCCGTTCGGCGCCGTGGAGGTTGCGGTTCCGTCGGCTGCGAACGTCACGGTCATGAACGCACTGCTCCACGTGCCCACGATCGCCTCGGCGAGCGGACGAGTATCACGTTGGTCGGGCGGCGGTTGCACTGCGTTCTGCTGCATCTGTGCTTTGAACTGCGCAGCCATGGCCGCCATATTGGCCCTGGTCTCGGCACGCGAATTCTCATCGTGGCCGCGGTGTGTGAGCAGATCCTGTACCACGGTCTGCGCGGTGGCAGGAGTCAGCGCGGGCATCACCGGGTCGGGCAGGCGCTCGAGGTTGACGACGTGGCGGCTTTTCGGCAGGTAGTACACCCGGACGTAGCCCGCATCAGGCGCAGCCTGGTATCCGGCGCGATAGACGTGCAGGCGCTTGCCACTGACGTCGAAGGAGAAGGCAGTCGAGCTGGCGCTGCGGCTGTTGGTGGTGTGCTCGATCTTCGTGATCGCCCCCTCCACCGACTCGACCCGTCCGGCCCGGACGTCCTCGCTGATGGCATCTCCGCCGGTAAGCGCCCGGACCAGCAGGAGCGCTGCGATGACGAAACAGACGATGCCGATGATCGGCTTGACGGTTGCGTACTTCGACGGACCCGGCGCGAACGCGACGAGGGCGCCGATGATCACGAGAATGACGACAAAGCTCAGCTCGCTCTTGCGATATCCCCGCGAGTTCGAGCGCCAGACGCGGCGCTGCTCGTCGGTGAGCTGGCCGCGTGCGTTGGTGGCCAACGCGCTCTGCGGAAACGGCCCGACATCGGCGGCGGAAACGTCAGACGGAGCCATCGCTGCCGCGCAACATATCAGCCGTCGGCGGGCCCCTGCTGGATCGCGTACCGGACCTCCGCGATCGGAAAACCACTGCGGTCGTCGGCCCGTTCCTCGCCCGTCAGCGACCATCCGCGCGCCTCGTAAAACCCGCGCGCGTTCGCGTTGTCGCGGAGGACCCATAGGAAGACGGTCGTGAGGCCTCGAGCCAGCAGGCGCGCAAGCGCGTCGTCGAGGAGCATCCGTCCCAGGCCTCTACGGAGCGAATCGGGAGCGACGTGCAGCGAGTAGACCTCGCCGGCACTCGGATCCGCCGGCTCCCGACGGGGTCCGAAGCTGCACACCGCGACGATCTGGTCGCCATCGACTGCGACGGTCGTCTCAGTGGTCTCTGACGCCGGCGGCAGGAATGCGTCCTCCCAGCGTTTGATGCGGCTCTCGAGTGTGATCGACCGCATGAAATCCGCAGGGGTGATCGCGGTGTAGGTCGCCCGCCAGCTCGCAAGGTGCATCGCCGCGATCGCGGGAACATCGGCGCGCGTCGCGTCGCGCAGCCTCTCGCGCCGGTTCGGAAGCGGCATCAGGCGATGGTACGGAGATCCGGCCGCGCTGCTAGCATGGCCGCTCCATGAAGCGCGGTAGGCGGCGTCGGCTGGCTGTGTGGCGTATGAGAAAGCTGATGATCGCAGCGTCGGCGCTCGCGTCCTTGCTCCTCGCGCAGCAAGCGCACGCTGCAAGCGCGCAGAACGTCGCAGCGCCGGCTGCGGCTCACCCACCGTTGTGGGGCATCGACACGACCGACAACGTGCAGTCGACTGGCGACATCACGCAGACGAAGTCGGATCTCGGCGCGCCGCAGTTCGTCGGCCGGTACCTCATCTACAGCAGCAAGCTGTCGGCCACCGAGGCGACGTACATCCACAGTCAGGGATTGTCGATTCTTCTCATCGACGACCCGAATCATGTGTTCACCTCGGGATCGGTTGATGCGCAACAGGCGATCGCCCAGGCGAAGACGCTCGGCGTGCCGCACGGCATCGCGATCTTTCGCGACGTCGAGACCAACGACCCGATCACCTCGACGTACATCGCCGCGTACTTCGCGGCGTTCCAGGGCTCTGGATATACCGCCGGGTTCTACGAGAACGCGATCAACGGGCCGTTCGCCGGCGCGTACTGTGCCGCGGTAGCGGCCAACGCGAAGATCGCCAACAATTCGTTGCTGTACTCGAGCGAGCCCGAGCACACGGGAAGCAATCCGCGTCGCTCCGCCAAGCCGCCCTTCGGCCCCAACAAGCCGGCGTGCGCAAATCGAACCGCTGCATGGCAGTACCTGGAGCGCGGCCTATTCCCCGCAGGGACATGGCCCAACGTCGACGTCGATGAAGTGGCGGGGCGCTTCTCCGGCTTTCTCTGGGGCTGAGCGGCGCCGCGATTACGGCTGCGGGCGATACACGAGGATCATCGTTTCGCCCGCCTTGCGCGACTCGACGAGGCGGAGCTTGCTCGAGTCGTCCGCACTCGCAAAGAAGCCCAGACCTGCGCCGAGAATGATCGGGTACACCATCAGGCGAATCTCGTCGACGAGACGGTGCTTCATCAGCGTGCGCACGAGCTGCGCACTGCCGTTGACGAGGATGTCACCGTTGACGTCGCGCTTCAGCGCGCGCACGGACTCGAGCACGTTGGTGCTGATGACCGTCGTGTTGTTCCAGTCGCCGTGATACAGCGACGATGAGACCACGTATTTCGGCATCGCGTTCATCTTGTCGGCGAACTCGTCGTGCATCGCCGGCCATGCGTTGGCGAATCCCTCGTACGTGACGCGACCGAGGAGCAATGCCTCGGCAGACATGACCTCGTCGAACTTGAACTTGTTGCCTTCGGGTCCACGGTCGAACTGGAACGCCCAACCGCCACGTTCAAATTCGCCGGCGCCACCAGGGTCCTGAAAGACACCGTCGAGCGTGATGAATTCCGAAACGACGATGCCGCCCATCGCTACCTCCCAAACGCTACCCATCCCCCACCGGGCGCTTGCGCGGCACCGATGACATCGAAGGCGTCATTCTGATCGGTGTGTACCGGTTTGAGCCTGCCGCCGGTGTCACCCTTCCGGATGCGGCGGTGTGCCATGCCGCGATCGAGGTCGTCAAGGAATACTCATCGCCGGCACTGGTGAACCACTGCCTCCGGTCCTACATCTGGGGGGCGTCGTACGCGCAGCGCAACGACATCGCATTCGACGCGGAGCTGCTCTTCGTCGCCGCGATGCTGCACGACATCGGGCTGGAGCAGGAGTTCGACAGCCACACGGTGCCCTTCGAGGAGGCGGGCGGCCATGTCGCGTGGGTCTTCGGCGCAGGTGCTGGTTGGCCCGTCGAGCGCCGCCGGCGGGTTGCCGAGGTCATCGTGCGGCACATGTGGAGCAGCGTGGATGCTGCTGCGGATCCGGAAGGCTATCTGCTCGAGATTGCAACCGGACTCGACATCTCAGGGCGCCATCCGGAGTGGTGGCCGGAGGCACTGCGCAGCGATGTCGTTGCGGAGATCCCCAGACTGGGGCTCCGCGAGGAATTTCTCCGCTGCTTTCAGGACCAGGCGAGGAGAAAACCTGCGAGCACGGCCGCCCAGGCGGTGGCGAGTGGCATCGCCGGCCGCCTGGCGGCAAACGTTCTTGACGCTGACGTGGATCGCACCGATTAGCAGTCGGTGCAGGGCACGAAATCGGTCGGGATACCGGCGTTCGCCGCGACGCGCGACGCTTGCCCATAGTCCCCGGCAGCCCAGAAAGCGGCCCACGCCCGAGCGAACCGTCCCGGCCCGCGCAGCTGGCGCATCTCGCGACGCTGCTGTGCGCGGGTGCGCTCCACGATTGCCTTGAGCATGTGCTCCTGCTCGGCCACCTGGGCCATCTCGATCAATTGGGGTCCGTACATGGTCTTTACCTCCGTTTAGTAACCACCCAACGTGGTTTACTAGTGACATCGTACTGTATCAACGATCACTTGTCAAATGCGTATACTGGTGACGATAGCGATGAGCGACCCCGAACCTCGCACCCCCGCTCCAGGCTCCCTTCAGCTCGTGCAGCAGTTCCTCAACAGCACGGAGATGCCCGACGGGGTCGACGAACTGCGGACGGCTCCCCTTGCCGCAGCGTGGCTCACACGAGCCACGGGACAATCCGTCGAGGTGTCGGAGAAGGACCGCGCGCGGCTGATCGCCACCCGCGAGGCACTTCGCGATCTGCTTGAGGCACACACCGGAGAGAACGTCGATCCGGGCGTGCGTGTGAGATTGCAGAAGCTCCTCGGCCATTCCCCGCTCCGGCCCGTCTTCACGGATACCGGGGCCACGCTCGCCGTCGACTGCGCCGGCGTCGACAGCTTCCTCGGCAGGATCTCCACCGCGATCGTCGAAGCGACCCTGATGGGGACCTGGGATCGCCTCAAGGTCTGCCGCAGCGACACCTGCCGCTGGGCCTTCTACGACCACTCCAAGAACGGCTGCAGTTGCTGGTGCTCCATGCGCGTCTGCGGCACCAGGGAGAAAGCGCGGGCCTATCGAGCCCGCCGTTCCGCGGCCGTCAGCACGGCCTGACCGAACCTCAGAGCTGCGCCCAGATCTGCTTTGCGGCGCGCACCCCGGTCTCGACCGCGCCGTCGAGAAATCCCTGGTTGTTGATCGACGTGTGCTCGCCGGCGAAGGACACGCGCCCCTGGGTCTGCGCGGCGGTGCCGCCGTAGTACTGGTACTGACCGACCTTGTAGAACGAATACGCGCCCTTGACCCACGGGTCGAGCGCCCAGTGGTCCTCGTACGAAGCACCGGTAAAGGCAGCGCGCGTGCCCGGGAAGATCGGCTCGATGCGGTCAAGGAACCAATTCGTGTCCCGTTCCGGTGATGGACCGTGGGCAGCGCCGGTGAGTGTGTCCCGACCTGTGCTCGCACCCGGAAACGCGAGGAGCAGTGCGGGAGCTCCGTTGGGTCCGAGCGGAACGGAGTCGTCCCAACACACATCGAAGCTATGCCAGTCGGTGTATGCGACTCCGTTGAACCCGAGCGGCGACCACGTCTTCTGCGCAACCTCGACGTGGATCTTGGCGTTCGTGCCCATACCCATCGTGTTGATGACGCGCAGCTTGTCGGTGCTGAAACCCGCCTGGCTCAGGTCGACGTCGCGCAGCATTGTGAACGGCAACGCGAGCGTGACGAAGTCGGCGACGAGATCCACCGTCTTCGCACCGGTCTCGAAAGTGAGCGTGTACGTCTGATTGCTGTTCTCTCGCAACGCCATGAGGCGGTGACCCATCTGGATGGTGCCGGCGGGGAGTTGTCCCGCCATCCCATGCACCATCTGATCGTTGCCACCGACGACGTGCCACTTCTCGTCGTAGCCGGGGAGCGGATCGAGCGAGCTCCGCGGGTTGACGCCGGTGAGTCCGATGAGGTCGAGCGCCGACTGATCGCCGGGATCGCCGCCGTTTTCCGAGACGGTGTTGGAAAGCATCAGCTGCCCGAACCGTGATGCGCTTCCGATCGGCGTCTGGTCGAGCCACTCCGGCGCCGAGAGGTGGTCGAGCCGCGCGATCCCGGCGTCGGTGTTCGAACTCCCGAACCGCGTTGTGGAAGGCCGCGTAACCGAAGTTTTCCCAGTCGGCGCTCGCCTCGGCGTACGTGTAGTAGCCCCCGTTGAACCAGTAGATCTCCGGCAGGCCGATGAGCTCACCGCCGTTGTAGTCCTCGAGCTCGAGCCCGAGCTCCTCGACGAGATCGAGGGCCGCGATCTGATCCGAATCGATGAACGCCCCACCGTGCTCGGTGATGAGGCCGTTGGAGAAGTAGTCGCGGAGTGACCAGCAGCGGCCGCCGATGCGGTCCGCATGACCTTCGTAGAGCGTCGACGCCACGCGGTGACGGGTCCAGAGCAAGTGGCTGCAACGCAGTCCCGCGAGCCCGGCACCGACCACCGCGATACGCGGCCGTTGCGATGTCGCGCGCCGGCTCGCTGCGAGTGCGCGGGTCGCGGTGGAACCGAGCGCGACGCCCGCACCGGCGATCGCCGCACCCGTGAGAAACCGACGCCGACTCACGGGACGGGTCGCGGCCGTTCGCTGTTCGAGCTCCTCGAGCACCGCGTCAACGGGGATGCCACGCGTCCGCGCTGCTGCGTGCACCGCGAACATGCGCCGCAATCCGGCGGTCAGCGGTGAGCGAGTGGACCGGCGTGCGGGAAGCGGCCGGTCGATGTCGTCACTCACAGTCCGATCCCCTTTTCCTCTCTGGCGTCAACGTCGCCGTCGTCGCAGGATAGCCAACTCGACAGACGTTGTCTGGAGACTGACGGTAGCGCGCGATCCGGCGACGTACCGTCTTATCCAGGACGCGCCTGGGCGCCTCTCAGACCTCCTTTCGGCGGTAGTTCCAGACGGCGAGTCCGACGATGCCGAGCACCCAGCACGCCGTCCAGAGCAGGAACGCGATGGACGGCGGCGATTGCACGAAGAAGGGATTCCCAGCACGCTCGGTGGTGGCACCGAGCACGTCCCGATACAGCACCGGCTCCAGCTCGTACACCGAGCCGCGCCACAACGCGTCCGTCGGCAGGACGAGCTGGCTGATGGTGCCCGCGTTGCTGATCGCGACGTTCCCGAAGACTTGACCGATTGCGCCGGCGATGCCGCCGATCCACGCGACGAAGAAGAGCACGAGCGCGACGACACCGGCGGTCATCCCCGACAGCATCGTGCTCAGCAGGAGCGCGAGCGACATCACGACGATCCCCTCGGCGATCAGGTACGCCGCCAGCGCGACGGGTCCCGGCGGAACGTAGTTGCTCGTGAAGTTCACGACGATCAGCTCGAGTGCGGTGGTGGCGCCGACGTACACGAGGATGAGCGCGGCAAAGCCAAGCCACTTCCCGACCACGATCTGATACCGGCTCACCGGCCGCGCAAGCATCGCGAGTGCGACACCGGACTCGACCTCGCTCGAGATTGACGGCGATGCGGTGACCACCGCGCTGAGCGCAAGCACCGCGCTGAACATGAACTCGACGAGCACCAGCACCTGCGACGTTGCCAGACGCACCTCATCATGCGGAAGCGCTGTCCCGTTCGCCGTGGTCAGGTTGGCCAGATGCTGGAAGCCCCAACCGGTGAGCCCGATCACGACGAGCGTGAGGATCGCCAGTGCGAGCAAGAGCTTTCGTCGCGCCGCCTCGCGGATCGTCAGCCTCGCGATCGTCAGGATTGCCATGTCGCCTCCTCGGCGCGGAGGAGCGCGAGAAACCGTTCCTCGAGCGTCTGGCGCACCGGCTCGACGGCATACACGCGCGCACCCATGCCGACGAGCTCGGCGATCAAGTCCGGGACCGCCTCGGCGCCGACACCCGTGACGATGAACCACCCGTCGTGCTCGCTGACAGTGCCGCGGCGCTTCAGCGCTGTTTGCGCGAGATCGGTCATCCCCGCGAGCCGAAGGCGCACGCCTCCGGTGCCCAGCAGCTCGTCGAGACCGCCGGTCGCGAGCACACGTCCGTTGGAGACGACCGCGACACGGTCGCAGACCTGCTCGACCTCGCCGAGGAGGTGTGAGTTGAGAAAGACCGCGCACCCACGATCGCGTAGCCGCCGGATGATGTCGCGCGTATCCGCGCGCCCCACCGGGTCGAGTGCGGACGTCGGCTCGTCGAGGACCACCAACGCGGGATCGCCGAGCAAGGCGACACCGAGCCCCAGGCGCTGTTGCATGCCTTTCGAGAACGTCTCGACCTTCGCATCGGCGTGCCCGATGAGACCGACCGTCGCCAGCGCACCCGAGATCTGGTCCGGCCATGTGGAGCGAGCGATCCCGGCGAGCCGGCAGTGGAGCGCAAGCACCTCCCGCGCACTGAGCCAGCCCTGATAGCGGAACAGCTCCGGCAGGTATCCGATCCGGCTGCGCGTCTGCCGGTTGCCGGCACGCGCCCCGAGCACCCACGCCTCGCCGCCGGTCGGTCGCGTCAGACCGAGGAGCAGTTTGACCGCGGTCGTCTTGCCGCTCCCGTTCGGTCCGAGAAAGCCGAACACCTCGCCCCGGGGCACGACCATCGTGAGGCCCGACAGTGCCACCGCCGGACCGTAGTGTTTGGTCAGCTCGAGCGTCCTGACGGCCGGCTCGTCCCGAGAGATGCCTGTTGTCGTGGCGTCGGGCATCAGTGGAGCGAGCGCGCGATGCCGAGCGCCGCGTCAGCGCTGACCGTTCCGGCTACCACGTAGACGACGCCACTGTGTTGCCAGAGCACGACACTCCCAAGGTCGGTGGAGTCGCCGATGAGCAGACCCGACGACCCGTTGACGCTGACCGTCGACGCGCTCGCAAGATCGATCGGAATCGGTATCGGCACGGTCTGCTCAGGATCGCGAATCGCACGGATCTCGGATGCCACGCCGGCCGGGATCCCGGGCACCGAAAGGAGATAGTTCTCGAGCGTCTCGACGGTCACGCCTGTCGAGGAGACAGTCGGCGTGCGCGAGGCGACGACAACGACTGCCGATCCGCTCGACGGCAGCGAGCCGCCACCGCTGTAGAGGGCGCTGACGTCCAGGCCGTACGAGACGACCACTGCCGGATTGATCGAGACGCTGAGGGTGCTCCCGTCGAGCCCCGAGGGCATGGCGGGTAGCTGCCCGCCAGACCGAGCGGCAGCCGCCGCTGCGAGCCGCGAGTTGAACGTGAACGACACCACCGTTCCGTTGACCACCGCGTATGCCGGCTCGCCCACGACCCCCGCGGGAAGCGAGATCGCCGGCGCAGCGATCCCCGCCATGGCGGCGGCGGCAGCCGCGTTCGGCTCAGGGGTGATGCGGAGCGGTGTCGATCCACCGGTGACCGTGCCGTAGCCGGTGAGTCCGGCAAGCGACCGGACGTCGGTGGCAGTGACCGGCACTGCGGCGAACTTCGACGGCTGGAACAGGCTGAGGAAGTCCTGCGCTCCCCCGGTGACCACGAGCAGGACACTCGCGGTGGCGGCGCACGCGACGCCCGCCATCACGCGCCCGCCCCATGCGCCGAGCGGCCGCCGGGGTGCGGGTGCGTGGCGCACGTTGCTTCCCGCTGCCGGCGCTGCAGCCGCGGCACCAGCGAGACGCAACCGTGCCGCCTCGACGTCGACGACGGGGTCATGCGCTGCGAACATCGCTCCCACCCTGGCGGCGTCGTCGGTGACCCCCGCGAGCCTGCGCCGGCAGCGATCGCACGATTCGAGATGGCGCCGCGATCGCGGATCGACGGCAACCGGCTCGTCCAGACTGCGACGGAGTGTCCCGTCAGAGAGATGCATCGCCGACCTCCTTGCGCAGGCGCGCTTCAGCGCGCCGCAACCTCGTTCCCACCCCGCTCACGCCAATCCCGAGCGCCGCCGCCGTTTCCGCATAGCTGAGCCCGCTGTAGCGCAGCGCCAGCACCGACGCGTCTCGCGCCGGGACACGAGCCAGCGCCGCTCTGATCGCCTTGCGCGTCTCCGCTGCCTCGACCGCCGCCTGCGGATCCTCGGACAGCGGCGCACTCGTGGCGAACCGCTCCTCCCGCGCGCCGCGCCGGCGCCGGCTGCGGATCACGTTGAGCGCCGTGTGCACCGCGGCGGCATGCAGCCACGCCGGCGCCTGCGCGCCGGGATCGTTGCCGAAGCGCTTGTGCAGATCGAGGAAAACCTCCTGGGCGACGTCCTCGGCGGCCGCCTGGTCTCCAAGGACGCGTCCGGCGATCGCGGTGACCCTCGCGTACTCGGCCACGAACAATCGCTCGAAGCCCGTCGCGGTGACCGCCGCCGGCGAGCGAGACGGCCTGATGCTCACGAACGGGACGGAGCGAACGGGGGCGGCGCGGGATTCGACCACATCAGAGAAGCACCGCCGCGCCCGTCTTTGTGACATCGGCGCGCACCGATCCCTGAATGAGGTGGCACTGAGTACCCTTCGCGGCGATGTCCGTCGCGATCAGCAGCCGCATCCGACGCGTCACCCCGGGCTGGCTCATCGTCGGTGCCGCCTTCGTTGTGATCCTCTGCGTCATCGTCCGAAGAGGCGGTGACCCGGACATTTTCTGGCACATCGTCACCGGTCAGTGGATGGTCGATCACCGTCAGGTGGTGTCGCAGGACCTCTTCACCTTCACGGTGGCGGGGAAACAGTGGATCGACCCCGAGTACACGACGGAGATCATCGCCTACCTGCTCTTCAAGGTCGGCGGCCTGACGCTCGTCTCGCTTGGGTTCGCAGCAGTGACGTTCTGGGGATTCCTGCTCATCTGGCGTCGGGTCGGCCTCGAGCAGAGCAACAAGGTCATCGCAGCGATCGCCATCGGGATCGCAGGCCTCGGGGGCGTCGAAGTCTGGGGACCGCGTCCGCAGATGATCACCTTCGCCTTCACATGCCTCGAGTTGCTCTGGCTCGATCGCTACCTGCGGGGCAAGTCGCGAGCGATCTACTGGCTGCCGCTGGTGATGGTCGCCTGGGCCAACCTGCACGGTGGCTTCCTCTTCGAACTCGTGCCGGTCGCTGTCGCCGCGTTCGTCGAGATCGTCCACTGGATTCGTCGCGTCGACGGCGATGAGCACAAGCGACGCGTTCGCAACCTCATCATCATCTTCGTCGCCTGCGTCGTCGCGGCCGTGCTCAACCCGCGCGGCATCAGCCTGTACGGGTACGTCATCCAGCCCCAGTTCTCCGGGGTGCAGCAGAGCTTCATCGCCGAGTGGCAGTCGCCCAACTTCCACGTGCTCGAGGAGCGCGGATTCGAGTTGATGCTGCTGCTCATTCCGATCGCATTCGCGCTGCGACGCCCGTCGCTCTGGGACGTCTGCCTGACACTCGCCGTCACATATCTCGCACTCTCTGCGGTGCGACATTCGGCGTTGTTCGTTGCCGCTGAAACACCAATGCTCATCTGGTCTTTCTCCGCCGGCTGGGATCGCCTGGCGCTTGCGCGCCGCATCACCGGCTGGATGGCACTGCGCACGAAGGCGATGCTCAGCGGTGCCGTCGCAGTCCTGGTCGTCGCTATCGTCGGGACGGGTCTCTTCGTCCGCTCGACGCTCGACCGGCAGACGGCGGCAACGGCCGCGAACTTCCCCGTCGGTGCGTCCAACTGGCTTGCCGCGCACCCGTATTTCGGGAATCACATGTTCAACCAGTACGGCTGGGGTGGCTATCTGATCAGCCGGTTCTATCCAGCCCCCAACCGCAAGGTCTTCTCCTTCGGTGAAGCGACGCTCCTCGGCAACAAGGTGATGCAGCAGGTCGCGGATGTCGAACTCGGCAATCCCGACTGGCAGCAGATCTTTGCCGAGTACAGCATCGATTACGTGGTCGACGTTCCCGGAGCACCCGAGGTGCTTGCGCTGGAGGTCGACCCGCAGTGGACCCAGGTCTACAACGACGGGCTTGCCGTCATCATGATCAAGAGTTCAGACCTCAGGGCGCGATGAGGCGTGGCCGACCTCCTGCACCATCCAGCCGTTGCCGTCCGGGTCGCTGAAGGTGAAGAACGAGTTGTAGTCGCTTCGTCCCGCATCAAGTCCCGTCACCTGAGTCCCGTCCTCAAAGTGAAAGACGTCACTGACCTCAATGCCACCTTGGCGCAGCTCTGACGACGCTGCCTCGATGTCGGTGACGACGAGATGCAATCCCTGCACAGTCCCGGCACTTCCGGCGTTCTTCATGAGCGCGATCGAACACGCCGAACCATGCGGGGTCAGCTGCACAACACGAAAATCCTCACCGGCCTGATAGTCGACGTCGAGGCCGAACCGGGCACGCTCCATGTAAAACGTCTTGGCGCGATCGATGTCCGACACCGGCACGATGATCTGCTCGAGTTTCCAGTCCACGGTGCTTCCTCCATTCCTCTGGGTCGGACGCGATTGTCGATGAGACGCGCTGCCCCGCGCACGGCTGGCGAGGCCCCGACGCTGCGCTCGACCGCGCATGGCTCTGGGAAGATGCCGGTCGTGACGGCGTCCCCGCAGCACCCCGCTCTGCGTGATGCGATGCCCAGGGTGTTCTGGCTCGACGATCCGGCGGCACCACAACCCGCTGCGCCACTGCAGGGCGACACGACATGTGATCTCGCGATCGTCGGTGCCGGTTTCACCGGACTCTGGTCGGCGCTGCTCGCCAAACAGCGCACGCCCTCGCTCGATGTCGTGATCCTCGAGGCCCGACGCACCGCCGCAGCAGCCTCCGGACGCAACGGCGGCTTCTGCGATGCCAGCCTCACGCACGGGTTCTCCAACGGTCTCAGCCGTTTCGCGGATGAGCTCGACACCCTCGACCGCATGGGTCTCGAGAACCTCGACGCCATCGAGGCGACAATCGGCACGTACGACATCGACTGCGCGTTCGAGCGCACCGGCATGCTCGACGTCGCGACCGCGGCCTGGCAGTACGACGAGCTCGTGGAGGTCGCCGGCGCAATGCGCGACCACGGTCAGATCGTCGATGTGCTCGACGCGGCAGCGGTGCGCGAGGAGGTGGCATCCCCCTCGTACCACGGCGGCATGTGGGTGCACGGCAACACGGCGATCGTCAATCCCGCGCGTCTCGCCTGGGGCCTGCGCCGCGCGTGCATCGATGCTGGCGTGCGCATCCATGACGCCACTCCTGTGCGTGCCCTCCACGGGGCGGCTGACCGCGTCCGACTCGCAACCCCCCGCGGGACAGTCACGGCGAAACAGGTCGCGCTCGCAACCAACGCGGATCGTCCGCTGCTCGCCCGGCTCCGGCCGTTCATCCTTCCGGTGTACGACTACGTGCTCGTCACCGAACCGCTGACGGCTCCGCAGCTCGACTCCATCGGTTGGAAGCATCGCCAGGGAGTCGGTGACAGTGGCAACCAATTCCACTACTACCGGCTCACCGCGGACTCACGCATCCTCTGGGGCGGCTACGACGCCATCTATCACTACGGCAATCGCGTCGCAATGAAGCTCGAGCAGCGGGCGGCAACGTTCGACAAGCTCGCCGGGCATTTCTTCGCGACGTTCCCACAGCTCGACGACGTCCGCTTCACGCATCGATGGGGCGGCGCCATCGATACGTGCAGCCGCTTCTGCGCCTTCTGGGGGACGGCCCACAGCGGCCGCGTCGCGTACGCGCTCGGCTACACCGGGCTCGGGGTGGGCGCCTCGCGCTTCGGGGCGCAGGTGATGCTCGACCTCCTCAGCGGGAAGCCCACCGAGCGGACACGGCTGCGCATGGTCCGCACCCGCCCCCTGCCCTTTCCGCCGGAACCGCTCCGCTACGGCGTGGTCCAGCTCACCCGCTGGTCCCTCGATCATGCGGACCGTCATTCGGGTCGGCGGAACGTGTGGCTGCGGGGCCTCGACTGGGCCGGGCTCGGCTTCAACTCCTGAGGCGCGGGACCGAGGCCGCTCGAAGGATCGTCACACGCAAGAGTCGGAGAAAAGCTTCATGGCGTGTACTATCCGGGGCATGAAGCAACACGGCACGCGCCTGCCCCGATGACCAGCCGAGTATTCGCCGCGATCGGGAGCTTCTCAGTCCGCTTCCGCTGGCTGATCGTCATCGGCTGGCTCGTCATCACGATCTTCTCGGTCAAAGCCTTCCCCGGCCTCTCGGACGTGGCCAAGGATTCGCAGAGCAGCTTCCTGCCTGCCAACTCGCCATCGGTCCAGGCCGAGGACCTCGCGCAGCCGTTCCAGGACTCGCAACACGGCATTGCGACCCTCGTCGTCGCACGCGAGAACGCGACGCTGTCGGCCGCGGACATCCAGGCGATCACCGCGGAGGAAGCGACGATTCGCGCGATCCCCGGTGTGCTCCGCGTGCAGGACTTCGGGCTGTCCCCCGATAAGCACGCCGAGCAGGCGCAGGTCGTGACCTCGCTCCCGCCGTTCAGCGCCGGCGCTGACGCGATCTCGCTCGTGGCGGCGATCCGGCACACGTTCCCGAGTGAGTCGGGTGGACTCGACTTCCATCTCACCGGGACGATTCCGGGATTCGTCGACCAGCAGAGTCAGTCGAAGAGCTCGCAGGGCAACATCCAGGAGTTCTCGCTGCTGTTCATCATCGTGCTGCTGCTCATCGCATTTCGGGCGCTGCTCGCGCCGCTCGTGACGCTCGTGCCCGCAGCACTCGTGCTCGCGCTCGCCAGCCCGGTCATCGCCGGAGCAACGCATCTCGGCGTGCAGGTGTCCGCGATTACGCAGTTCATCCTCATCGTGCTCGTCCTCGGTGCGGGCACCGACTACGGGTTGTTCCTCGTCTTCCGAATGCGCGAGGAACTCCGCCGCGGCCTCGAGCCCAAGGATGCAGTGCGCCGTGCGGTGGCAACCGTCGGCGAGTTCGATCACCTTCAGCGCGCTCATCGTCATCGCCGCGCTGATGTCGCTGATCATCGCCCAGTTCGACTTCTACCAGAGCCTCGGACCGGCGCTCGCGATCGGCATCGCATTGATGCTCATGGCGGGGCTGACGCTCCTGCCCGCGCTGCTCGCGATCTTCGGGCGCGCCGTCTTCTGGCCGTCGAAGGCGCGGCTGGTCGAGAACCCGCGCGCGAACATCTATGGGCGCATCGCCGCGCGTGTGGTGCGCCGGCCGATGCCGGTGGCGATCGTGGGCGCGATCATCTTCGGCGCCATCGCGCTCGGCCAGATCGGCACGACGACGGCGGGATTCGCTGATCAGTCAGCGCCGACGGGAACCGACTCTGCAGCCGGCGACACGCTCATCTCCGAGCACTACAGCAGCGCGAACCTCAACGCGACCGAGTTCCTCTTCAAGTTCTCGACGCCGATCTGGTCGCACGCCGACGACCTGCAGACCATCCAGTCGTCGCTCGCGACGAAGGGCGGCTTCGCGACTGTCGAGGGCCCGCTGGCATTCTCCGGCCAGCCGTTGACACCGGAGCAGCTGGTCGCGTTGCATGCGGCAGGGAACCCGCAGGCGCTCCAGGCGCTCGCGCGTTTCGTCAGCAGCGACGGACGCACCGTGCAGTACATCGCGGTCGAGGCTGGCGGCGGCGCAATGCCGATCAGCGATGTCCCCAAGATCCGTGCACTCACGACGAGCATCGGCGCGAGCGTCAGCGCGCAGGGATCGGGCGTCTTCGGCATCCAGCCGTTCGCGTATGACGTCAATCAACTCTCGTCGTCCGACCTCTGGCACATCATCCCGGTGGTGGCGATTCTCATCGCCATCCTGCTCGCGATCGTCATGCGCAGCCTCGTCGCGCCGCTGTACCTGGTGACGAGCGTGTTGCTCTCGTACCTCGCCGCGCTCGGCCTGACGGCGATCATCTTCGTGCACCTCGGCGGTCAGGACGGCATCAACTTCGTCTTACCGTTCCTCATGTTCGTGTTCCTCATGGCACTCGGGTCCGACTACAACGTGCTCGTGATGACACGCATACGGGAGGAGTCCCATAGCTTGTCGACCCGCGAGGCGGTGCGCCATGCCATCGGCGCCACCGGAACGACGGTCACCACCGCCGGTCTCATCCTTGGTGGCACGTTCGCCGTCCTCGCGTTCGCGGGCGGCGGCGCGTCGGGCGGCTCGCAGATTCAGCAGATCGGCTACGGTGTAGCCTTCGGTGTCGTCATGGACACGTTCGTCGTGCGCACGATCCTCGTCCCCGCAATCGTGGTGCTCCTCGGACGTCGCAACTGGTGGCCGTCGGGTCTCTGGCGCCAGGGCGAACCGACCACTGCTGTGGCGCCGACACCGACGCCGACGCCGCAAGAACCGGTAGGAATCGGGAGCGACTGAGATGAGCACGCTGCAGCAGATACGAACCGCGCTCACGGCGCGGCAACGCGCCCTTGTCGACGCGACGGCATCGATGACGCACGATCAGCTCGTTGCGCAGTCGTACTGTCGCGACTGGAATAACGCCCAGGTACTCTCGCATCTCGGGAGTGCCTCGCAGATCTTCACGCTCAACCTCGACGCGGGGCTAGCGAAGACGGAGGCTCCGGGTCGCGAAACCATGGAACCGATCTGGGATCAATGGAACGCGATGGCGCCCGAGAAGCAGCTCCGCGAAGGCTTGGCCTCCTCCGCCGCGTTCATTGCGCATGTCGATTCCGTTCCACCGGCCCAGCTCGCATCCATGAAGATGAACCTCTTCGGCATGGAGGTGGACGCGGCGCGGCTGCTCGGAATGCGCCTTGCCGAGAACGCCGTCCACACCTGGGACATCGTCGTCATGAACGACCCGTCGGCCGTGATCGCCGCTGATGCCGTCGACGACATGATCGACCACCTCGACCTGTTTGCCCGGTACACCGGCAAGACGGACGGCGGCCCGATTGAGGTGGAGGTCGCCACCACCGAGCCGATCCGCTTCTTCCGGTTGTCGGTGTCGGACTCAGTCAGCATCACGCCGTCGAACTCGGATCACTCGACGGCGAGGGTGCAGATGCCGTCCGAGGCGTTCGTCCGTCTCGTCTACGGGAGGCTGGATCCCGAGCACACGCCGGATTCCATCGAAGCCGAGGGCGTCGACCTCGACACGTTGCGGGCGATCTTCCCCGGAGTTCTGAGCCGCCGGCCGGCTTTGGCGAAAACGCCCCTTTTCGCCCGCTCGACCCGTATGAAGGACGTGTCGAGCATGACGGTAGAACACCCACGAGGCGCAGGCAGCACCTTCGATCGCGCCCGCGAGGTCGCAGACGCGGATCGCTTCGACGCGGAATTGCGGCCGCTCATCCCGACCGCGCTCCGACTTGCCGCGGCAATGCGACTCGACGCGCACGACGCCGAGGATGCCGTGCAGACGGCCGCATTGCGCGCCTGGCGCAGCCGCGACAATCGCCGCCCGGATACCGATCTGCGCCCCTGGTTCCTCGCCATCGTCGCCAACCAGTGTCGCGAGACACGGCGCTCGCGCTGGGCATCGGTGCTGCGGTTCGCGGATCCGCCTGCGCGCACGGCGCCGGCGGTCGATACCGCCGGAGCGCTCGACCTCGTCAGCGCGCTGCGCCGGGTGCCGCCCCGAGTTCGCCTCGCACTCGTCCTTCGCTTCTACCTCGATTTGCCGTTCGAAGAGGTCGCGTCCATCAGTGGCTGCTCGGTCGACGCTGCCAAGGCGCGCGTGCGCCGCGGGATCGAGAGCCTGAAGACCACGCTGGCCGTGCAGGAGCACTGACATGAGCAACGAGATGCGTGACGACGATATCGAGCGCACGCTCCGCGATCAACTGCACAGCGCGATCGATCCCCTGGTTCCAGGGCCCACCGCGACGACACGGGTCATGGATGCAGTTGCTGTCTCCGCCGCACGACCACGGGGTTGGAGCGCCAGGTTCCACATCGGGCAGGGTCTCGCCACGGTGCTTGTCGCATCGCTCGTCATCCTCGTCGTCGGAGGCGCACTCGGCGTGAGTCTCGCTCTGCGCGGCCAGACGACGCCGAATGGCACGAGCACGCATCACGTCGCGCCGCTCATCACGCCGACTCCGAACCCAACTCCCACATCGACGCCGGTGCCGACACCGGCGCCGGCGGTCGTTGCCGCGTGTGACGGCCCCGACCTAGCGTCCTCGTTCCTCGACTTCGACGGTGCTGCCGGGTCTGAGGGCGGCGACATCAGGCTCAAGAACACCAGCGCAGCTCCATGCACGATGGACGGCTACACCACGTTGCAAGGCGTCGTGAACGGCCACGTCATGCAACTCGGCGTCGTCCACGTCCAGGCAACGCTCATCAACAACAGCAACGGCACCATGCCGACGGTGCAGCGGATCACGCTGCAGTCCGGCGAGGCCGCGTACGTGGCCGTTGAATGGACGGACGTCCAGAGCTCGGCGGCCGCGTGTCCGGTCTTCAGGACCCTGCTCATCACGCCACCGCAGGGCAGTCACGGTGTGACGATGACGCTGACCTCCAAGGCGACACCGCCGTTCATGCTCTGCGCGCTGCACGGCACGCCCGCGTGGATCGACGAGGCGCCGGTCAGTCTGGCGCGGTATTTCGCCGGGCAGTAGCTGACGCAGCCGGCTGCGTCGCCGCGAGGTATGCGACGACGCCGGCGATGAGGATCGCCGCACCGATGCTGACCCCACCGGTTCCCCAGTTGAGCCCGCCGCGCGCGTGCGAGACGCCGAGCCAGTCCGCAAACGACGCTCCCAGTGGACGGGTGACGATGTACGCAAACCAGAAGGCGACGATCGCGTTCAGACCTAACCAGCGGTGGGCCACGGCCGGTACTGCGATGAGCACGGTGAAGACGACGCCGGACACGAGATAGCCGAGGTGGAACGTGGTCGCCGTCATGTCGCCGGCCGCGGTCCCCAACGCGAACGTCGAGATGACCGTGAGCCAGTAGAAGGCCTCGCGTCTTGGGCTGTCGATGCTGTGGATCGAGAGCGTGTGCTCGGTGCGGTACCAGATGACGAAGACGGCGGCGAGGACCACGGCGAAGAACACTGTCGACACCATGTATGGGATCCCCAGCTCGACATGGAGGAAGTCAGCCGCCATGGTGCCGAAGACGGCGACCATGGCGACCGCGAGCCAGTAGATCCACGGGTTGTAGCGCTGTGCGCGGAACTGCAGGCCAAGGGCCACGGCCAATCCGAACGCGCCGATCGCCACCGCGACGATCGGCGCGAGCTGGTGCACGAGGAAGTCAGAGGTCGCCTCGCCCATGCCGGTCGTCAGGACCTTGGCGATCCAGAACGCGGCCGTGACCTCGGGAACCTTGCGGAACGAGGTCACGACTGATGCGCGTACCGATGGGTAAGAATCCACGACGATGCTGCAACTCGAAAGCGTCACAAAGCGCTACGGTGACCTCGAGGCGCTCCACGAGTTGAGCCTCTCCGTCCGAGATGGCGAGATCTTCGGATTCGTCGGCGCCAACGGAGCCGGCAAGACGACCACCATGCGCGTGGTGCTCGGTGTCCTCGAGGCCGATGCCGGCAGCGTCCTCTGGAATGGTGACGAGATCACCTTCGCGCTCCGGCGCCGCATCGGCTACATCCCCGAGGACCGCGGCCTGTACCCGAAGATGACTGTGATCTCGCAACTCGACTACTTCGGCCGGCTGCACGGCATGAAGCGTCGCGACGCCCACGCGGCGTCCCTCGCGCTCCTCGAACGCCTCGGCCTCGGGGACCGCACGACGAGCCAGCTCCAGGCCCTGAGTCACGGCAACCAGCAACGCGTTCAGCTGGCCGCTGCACTCGTCTTCTCGCCCGAGCTGCTCATCCTCGACGAACCGTTCGCCGGACTCGACCCGGTAGCAGTCGATTCCATGTCGGCAGTCCTGCGCGCGCAGGCGGACGATGGACGGCCCGTCGTGGTCTCGAGCCACCAGCTCGATATCGTGGAGCGGCTCTGCGATCGCGTCGGGATCATCAACCACGGGCAGATGGTCGCCATCGGAACGGTCACTGAACTCACCGAGCGCGGGCCGCTGCGCTTCTGGGTGGACGTCCCCGGGGCGGTGACAGGCTGGTACGACGGCATTCCGGGGGTGTCGTTCGTTGAGCAGGACGGCACGCGATGGCTTGTCCAGCTCGACGACCCGGCCAGCGAGCAGGCACTCCTGCAAAAGGCATTGACGATCGGCCCGGTGCATGAATTCAGGCGCGATCGACCTCGATTGACGCAACTGTTCCGCGACGTCATGAGTGGGAAGACGGTCGATGAATAGCCAGCGGTTGATCCGGGTGATCGCGGAGCGTGAGTTCATGACTCGCATTCGCTCGCGGGTCTTTGCGATCACGACCGTCCTGACAGTCATCGGGATCGCCGGCTACATCCTGTTGCAGGCGTATGTGTTGAACAAATCGACCGCATCGTTGGATGTCGGCTTCGTCGGCACCGCGCAATCGATCGCGGCGCCAGCGCGCGCCGAGGCGGCGAGCCTCGGCGAGACGATCAACGTCCATTCCTACACATCGGCCGCCGCAGGGAGGGCGGACGTGCAGAACAGCGTCCTCGACGCCCTCGTCAGCGGCCCGCTCACGGCAACCACCGTCACCGTCAACGACTCGCTTGACCCGACGCTCCAGACGGTCCTCAACGACTCCGTCCACGAGGCGGTGCTCAATGAGATTGTCGCGCAGCACGGCATCGACCCCACGAGCGTTGACAACGCGATCGCCTCGTCCTCGATCCGCGTGGTCGAGCTCTCGCCCGTCAACGCTGCGCGAGTGCAGCAGATCGTCATCGGTCTGCTCGTCGCCGGCATCCTCTACACCACGCTCATCATCTACGGACAGCTCGTCGCCGCCGGTGTCATCGAAGAGAAGTCGAACCGCATCGTCGAGATCCTGCTCGCGACGGTGCGACCGTGGCAGCTCATGCTGGGCAAGATCACCGGCATCGGCCTGGTCGCGCTCGTTCAGGTCGTCATCGTTGCCGGAATCGCTCTGGTGCTCGGCAGCGCCACCAAGCTGGTGTCGATTCCGACGCTCGGCGTCGACGTCGTCATCAGCGGCATCGTGTGGTTCGTGCTCGGCTACCTGATGTACGCGCTGCTCTTTGCGGCTGCAGGCTCCATGGTCTCGCGCCAGGAGGACGTGTCCAGCGTTGCGCTGCCGGTGATCTTCGTCCTCGTTGCT
The DNA here is from genome assembly GCA_963754015.1 of Candidatus Dormiibacterota bacterium. Classification (GTDB taxonomy): domain Bacteria; phylum Chloroflexota; class Dormibacteria; order Aeolococcales; family Aeolococcaceae; genus Palsa-851. The sequence goes on along the minus strand of CAVWEG010000009.1, from coordinate 127,912 downwards.
GCGTGGATCCTTGCGCTCACTGTGGCCGCTCCCGATCCGGGGAGCCCGACGACAACGGTCCTGTCGTTCATTCCGTTCTTCTCGCCGGTGATCATGCCGATCCGCATCGCGGCAGCGGTCGTGCCGTTCTGGCAGGTCGCCATCAGCGTGGTTCTCGTGATCGGTACGATCTTCCTGCTCGCGATGCTCGCCGGACGCATCTACCGAAACTCAGTGCTCCGCGTTGGCGGCCGCGTCAACCTCAGCGATGCGCTCGGGCTGCCGCATCCCGAGCGGCGCGATACGACCAACTTCACCATCTGACGGGATCGTGCCCGCCGCGTTGCTCAGCGCAGGGGCGCGATGGCGATGCGGTCGCGGCCGTCGCGCTTGGCCTGATACATGGCGAGGTCGGCGGCCGCCACAACATCGTCGAGTTGCTGTCCGTGGTCGGGGAAGACCGCGACGCCAATCGACGCCGTGACCCGCTTCATCTCCGATGTCGGCGCACGCAGCTCCGTCATCGCTGACTGCAGCGCCTGGGCGACACGCATCGCGCCGTCGACGTTCGAGTTGGTGAGCACGATGAGGAATTCCTCGCCGCCGTAGCGGACTGCATAGTCGCTGTCTCGGACAACGCGACGAAGCGCGCGTGCGACGGAGCGAAGCACCGAGTTGCCGGCAGCGTGTCCTGCACTGTCGTTGATCTGCTTGAAGTGGTCGAGGTCCATGAGCAGGATGCCGACGCCGGCGCCCGTACGCAGGCTCTGCGCCATGACACGAGGGCCCATGTCCCGCCACCAGCGGATGTTGAACAGCCCGGTGAGCGCGTCGGTCAGTGCCCGCCGCTCGAGCTCGCCATACATCTGGGCATTGCTCCACGCGGCGGCGGTGATGAAGCCGAGCAGGGCGGTGCGTTCCAGGTCCTCCTCGCTGAAGGCGTCGAGGCCGTTGCGCCAGACGTCGAGCATCCCGAGACGCTGATCGCCGGCAATGAGCGGAATCGCGAGCATCGACTCCGGTTCGCGCTGCGTCCCCGGAATGGTCGACGCCGCGGGATGCGAGTCCGTGTCGGCGCAGCGGTATGGCTGGCCGCGAGCAAATGACCAACCCGTGATGCCCTCGCTCAACGAGACATCGTTCTCCATGAGGCCTTCGGTGCCTTCGCCGGCAAGCACGCGAGCACGGAAGCGATGCCGCTCCCAGTCCGCCTCGAAGAGGGCGAGCCTGTCGATGGGGAGCACCTGGGCAAGCCGATCGGCGGCGGCATGCAGGATGCGTTCGGGGTCGTGCTCGGCCTGCAACGCCCGTGCGGCTTCGACGAGGAAGCGCGCAAAGCTCCGATCGTCGAGGCTCACGCCGCTCGCGGCGGGCATGGTGATCATCTCGATCGGCGCCTGAAGCGTGTCACCGCGTTCATGGAAGACACGGACCTCACGGCGCTGGAACCAGGCGACGGGCACGACGTCGTCGGTCGTTTCCGCCAGCGCGGCGTCGACGACGAGCGGCCTCGCGAGATGGGGACCCACCCCGTACTGGACGCCGACCTCGGCGACCACCGACGCGACTTCCTTGCTGTCGATGCCTCGAGCGACGATGCGGCCGCCGAGGCGGGCGACGAACACCACCGCGGCCGCGAGATCCGCTTTGGCGACCTCGTTGTCCACAAGCCGGGCGGGGAGTGTGGGATCGAGGAAGACGAAGTCGGCGCGGAGATCGGCGATGAGATGCGTATCGCGGGTCGGGGAGACGACCCCGTCGACCGCGAGCAGGAACCCATGCGAGCGAAGCTCGCGGAGACGTTCGAGCGCGATCTCGCTCAGCGCGGTCTCTGTCTCGGAGCGGACGATCCAGGCGATCTCGGCCGGGTTCAGGCCGAGCCGTCGCGCCGTGGCGGCGACGGTGAACTCGGGCGCGGAGAGGACCTCTGGCGAGAGCGGCACGAGCAGCACGGCGGGTCCGGTGTGCTGTGCGAGCGCAAGCGAGGCGACCACCACCTCGTCGCCCGCGGCGCCGGACGGGCGTGGCAACGCCTCATACCCCAGGTCGACACCGTCGACGAGGTCGATCACCGGCTGCAGGGCGACGCCCGGACGCTTTGCCTCGGTGGCGCGGCCGGACCTCGCACTCCCCATCATTGCTGCTTTCAAGCTGCCCCTAGATTCCGTCTCAGATCGGAACACTTCCCTCGAGGTCCCGGTCACACCTTCGCACCGAGCGTCCAACAAAACTGTGTCATCGGGCACCCTCTGCGTCCACCGTCACGACGCGTGACCCGGTCTGTCCGAGCCGACCGGAGGAGTGGAACGCCGCCGCTTTCGATGCCGGCGGCGTCCACGACTCGCTCCTTACCACCCCGGGGTTCGCGCGGTTCAAGCGGCGACGCCCCGATTCACCCAAGTCCCTTTCTAGTGCACCTGCACCGATGTCGACGTCATCCCAAAGCCACGACTGCGCACGGTGATGGCGCCCCCCAGCCCAATTCGGCCGTGCTGTCTGCTCATGGTTTCTCCTCGGGGCGGTGCCCCATCTGACGTGCAGCCATTGTCTTAAGACCCCTGCGACACACCGCCACCCCAAGTGATGACGAGCTAGTAACGCGAACCGCAGAACGTGGCGGCCGCGATCGCACGTGGGGGCCGGGCCGTATTCGTTCGACGACGCGCGCGGGTCGGCGACCGCCAACATCAGGCACGCATGGCTTCGCTCTCCCCATATGCCGCGATGACGGCGGCTGTCGCGTTCGGTGTCGGCGACTTCACGGGAGGCCGCGCCGGACGCCGCACGAGCGCTCCGAGTGTCGCGGTCGGGATCGAGCTCGTCGGTCTCGTCGCGGCGCCCATCGCATTCCTGCTCTTGCCGCGAGGTTTCGACAGCATCGCAGCGCTCCAGGCGTTCGGCGGCGGAGCCGCCGGCGGTCTCGGCTTGATCGCGTTCTACCGCGCGATGTCGCTCCACCTTATCGGTGTCGTGGCCCCGATCACCGGATTTGTCGCGGCCGCCTTGCCCGTCGCGGTGGGGCTGATCGGCGGGGACCATCTCGGTGTCTGGCAGTTCGTCGGGATCGCGCTCGGGCTTATCGGACTCTTCCTCGTCACCGGCGCCGACATCAAGTCAGCAACCGATGCGCGTTTCGGGGTCCTCCTTGCCCTGCTCGCGGGGGTCACGTTCGGCCTGTTCTTCATCCTCTTCCATGACGCGAGCCATGCCGGGTTCACCGCATTTCTGAGCGGACGTCTCGGTTCGTCGGCGGCCGCGTTCGGTGCCGCGGTGGTCAGCGGCACGTCGTATGTGATCCGCCGTCCCGCGTGGGGCCTCGTCGCCTTCGGCGGCGTCATCGACGGTTGTGGGGTCGTGCTCTACCTGTATGCAACCCACGGAGGACTGCTCTCCGTCACAGCCGTGCTGGCGTCCTTCTATCCGGCGTTCACCGTCCTGTGCGCTCGGTTTTTCACGCACGAGCGGCTCACGCGCTGGCAGGCATTCGGCGCCGTGATGGCGCTGATCGCCATCGCACTCATTGCCGTGACCTGACGGGACCGCAGCGCCCGGCCCGCGTGGACCAGGCGCCGCGGCGTTCGTCAGACAGAGGCGATGGCCGCCAAGTTGTCGATGGCTCCCCACACGTCGGTGACATCGAGGAGGACGGACTCCGGTTCGGGCGGCATCTCGGCAAAGCCGGCATCGCGAAAGACCCTGCCGATGATCGGATGCAGACGCTCATCGACGAAGCGTTGGTGCGCCGCCTGCGATTCCCACACGTCGATGTAGCGAAGGCCGTTTTCGCGCTGGATGACGAGGTGGACGATCAACCCCTCGGGCGGGGTCTTACCGAGGCGCTCCGTGATCGTGCGGTAGATCTCCATGTTGATCGGCACGTCCTGCTGGAATGCGAATGGCATCTGGGCTCCTCCTGTGCTCCCGGATCGTTTCGGTCCGAGTTCGTACTGATTCATCCTAGTACGACTAGGATCATTAGCGCGATGCTAGGCTCATCGAGTGGGCGATGTCAAGTCCCGACGCAGCTACACCTCTCGGCTCCGCGAGGAGCAGGCGCGGCAGACGCGCGTCCGGGTGCTCGAAGCGGCGCAGCGACGTTTCACGTCGGCCGGCTACGCCGCCACCACAGTCGAGAGCATCGCGCGCGAGGCCGGGGTTGCCGTCGACACCGTCTACTCGATCTTCGGCACCAAGCGTGATCTGCTCGCGCAACTCGCGTACTTTCGCGCCGCCGGCAACGACGAACCGGTCGCCGTCATTGACCAGGAGGGGCCACAGGCAACCCACCGCGAGACCGACCAGCGGCGCCAGCTTGTCATGTTCGCGAACGGCGTCACCAGCATCATCGAGCGCATCCGGCCGGTGGACGACATCCTGCGCAGCGCCGGGGCGGTCGATGCCAGCGTTGCCGAGCTGCGCGCGCGCATTCAGGAGGAGCGATTCACGAGCATTCGAACGTTCGCCGGATGGATCGCGAAGAACGGTCCGCTCCGTGCCGGAGTCTCGACCGGCGACGCCGCGACCATCATCTGGACTCTCACCAGTCCGGAGGTCCATGCGCTGCTCTGCAACGCCAGGGGATGGTCGCGGTCACGATACGTCCGGTGGCTCGCCGAGTCGCTGACGGCCACGCTGCTCCCCGATAGCTGAGGAAGTATCAGGCGACTGCCGGCCCCACCTCGAATTCGAAGCGCGTCCCGACGCTGTTCTGGATGAACGCATCCGGAAAGCGAGTGGCCATCGCGCGGACCGCGCGCAGCCCGGTGCAGTGCGCGGGAACGATGACGTCGGGAGCGACGCCGGCGAGCGCTTCACAGGTGGCGTCGATGATGGGATCGAACAGCGCACCGCTCAAGTGAAAGCCGCCGATCACCGCATGGACCTTGCTGATATTGGTGAGCCGCTGCGCGTAGCGAACGATGTTGACGATGCCCGCGTGCCCGCAGCCGGTGAGCACGACGAGGCCTTTGTCGCGCACGTGCACGATGAGCGCCTGGTCATCGAGGATGAGCGGATCCGGCACCCACGCATCGTCCCGATACGCCTGGTGCACCGCGAATCCTTTCTCGAACGGCGTCGTGCGGTCGACCTCGCCGGTGATGAGCACCGAGCCACCAAGGAGAAACGACGGCCGGCGGTTCTCGATGATCTCGAACCCTGCGTCAACGACTGCGGCGCAACTCGTCGACGGCATCTCGAACGGCTCGCGACCGGGAATCGCGAGTTGCCGCCGCGACCAGAACTCGGGATGGATGATCACCGGGAGGTTCGGCCGTCCGACTGCATGGACGAAGCCGTCGAGGCCGGTGGTGTGATCGAAGTGGCCGTGGCTGAGGACCACTGCCTCGGCGTCTTTCGGATCGATGTTGAGCCGGCGCATGTTGCCGACCATGCCGTCGGGGCTGAGTCCTGTGTCGAAGATCACGTGACGCCGCTGCTCACCGCTGACGACACTGACGAACGCCGAGAACCCGTGCTCGGCGCGCAGCGGATCGGTCACGACGCCACCGTCGATGAAGGCTGCCGGAATCGGTCGGCGCATGCTCGACGGGCGCGGCAAGTCCGACACGGCGTGCCGGACCGTGGTTGACGAGCAACCCATCGCTGACGTTGTCGACGAGGGTCGTGATGTGGACTGCATCGACCGGTTCGAGCGTGATGACGTTGGCGACGGGACCGGCTGTCGCGAGCGACGGGACGGCGTCGACATCGCTCACCGATCCCGAGTCACCCGCGCACATATGCCTTCCTCGACGCCTGCGTGCCGTCGATCCCGAGCGCATGCCGGATGAACTCGAGCTCGAGCATCAGGAGGTTCTCGGCGACCACCGGATCGTTCGTCATGTGCGTCGCGCCCGTCAGCGGCAGGACCGTGTGCTCGCGACCCGCCGCAAGCAATGCCGACGAAAAACGCAATGTGTGGGCCACGACGACGTTGTCATCGCTGAGCCCGTGGATGAGCATCAAGGGACCCTCGAGCTGCCCGGCCTGACGCAGCAGCGACATCTGCTCGTAGTTCGCGGGCTCGCGGTCCGGACGGCCGAGGTATCGCTCGGTGTAGTGGGTGTCGTAGAGAGCCCAATCGGTGACCGGAGCACCGCTGACGGCAACGTGGAAGACATCCGGACGGCGCAGCACGGCGAGCGCCGCGAGGTATCCGCCGTACGACCATCCGCGTATCGCGACGCGGGACAGATCGAAATCCGGCCACTGCGCTGCCGCTGCGTGGAGCGCATCGACCTGATCCTCGAGCACTGGTGTCGCGACGTCGCCATGGACCGATCGTTCCCATGCCGGGCCGCCGCCCGGCGTCCCGCGGCCATCGGTGACGAGCACGGCGAACCCCTGATCCGCAAACCATTGCGACTCGAGATACACACTCGCCGCGGCGAGCACCTGCTGGTGCCCGGGACCACCATACGGGTCGAGGAGAACGGGGAGCGATGCGCTGCCGGGCGTGTACCCGTGTGGGAGCAGGACCGCCGCCCGGAGCCCTCGCTCTCCGAGCGTCACCATGCGCACGTTCAGCGAGATCGCCGGCTGCTCGGCGAACAACTCGATGTGGGCGAGCTCCTGTTCACCGCGATGCACCGACACGCGAACGCCTGGCGCCTCAAGCCCCCGCCGCACCAGCACGGTTGTGCCGGCGGCGCGCCGCGCCCTGGTCACACCGTGTCCCGTGAGGTCGGGAAGAAACGCATGCACACCATCCGCCCGTGACCATGTGTAGACGCCGATGACGGTGCGCTCGACGGATGCGCTGAAGAGCACGACATCGCCATCGACGTCGAGGACACTGCGCACCTGTAACGCCGAATCGGTGACCGGCTCCGCGCCGATGACGAGGCGTTTCGCCCCGTCACGGTCGACGGTCCAGACGAGCGTTCCGTCGGCGAGGTGGGCGGGAACGCCGCCGACGATATCGACCCACGATTGGTCGATGTCCTCGCGCAGGACCGACGTCTCGCCAGTGTTGGGGTCCACGCCGATGACTTCGCATCGTTCGCTGGTCGCGGCTCTGCACGACCACGAGCAGTCCGTGCGTGGACCAGTCCGCGGTGGTGACGTACTCGAAGGCCGCGGAGTCCCATCGAACCGGCACCGACGTCCCGCCGAGCGTGATGATCTCCAGCGTCACTTTGGCGTTGTGGGTGCCCGCTTTCGGGTACGCGACTTCGACTGGGGCATTTTGCGGATTGGACGGATCCGCGATGTGCCACCGCTGCACCGGCGACACATCGACGCGCGCCACCAGCAGCCGCGAACCGTCCGGCGACCACCAATACCCCTTCTGACGCGCCATCTCCTCTGCCGCGACGAACTCGGCGAGTCCGTATGTCACGTTGTCGTCTTCGGGCGCCGCAAGCACCCGCGGTGCGCCGCCGTCAACGCCGACCGTACGCAGAGCCCCACGCTCCACGAACGCGACCGAGGTGCCGGTGGGGTCGAGCTGCGGGTCGATGGCGACGCCGCCGGTGGGGATCTCGGTCAGAGCCTCGGTGACAAGATCGACCACGTACAGCCGCCCAGCGAGGTCGAAGACCGCGCGGCGCAGGGCGAGGTCCGCCGAGTACCGCACGATCCCGCCTGAGGACTCGCGTGCGCGCTCCCGGCGTGCTCGCTCCTCAGCTGGTATCTCGCCGCCACCGGCTGCGGCGACGGTCGTTGGATCGACGACGAGTCGCTCCTCGCCACTGGCCACGTCGAGCACCCAGAGGCACGTCGCTTGATCAGCACCACTGCGTGTCCGCAGGAATGCGACCCGGCTTCCATCGGCCGCGATGGTGAAGTTCCGCGGGACACCGAGCGAGAAGTGACGGGTCCGCGCCTGCTGCCGCGGGAAGCTCTCGGGCATACCCGAGATGGTGCCGCACTCGGGCATGCGGCCGCGTCCGCCCGCCTACGCGGTCGCCACTGCGTAGACGACAAAGAGGGCGTATACGGCGAGCAGGATCACGGCCCCGAATCGCGTCAGACCGCGAACGACCAACGCAACGGCGAGAATGCTCATGCCGAACAGCCAGACGACATAGCCCGGTGGCACCGCTGCGCCGAGGCTCGGCACGATGAGGATGGGCACGGCGATGCCGGCGATGAGGTTGAGCGTGTTGCTGTTGAAGGTCGCGCTCACGACGGCGGCGCCGTGCCCGTCAACGGCGAGACGGATCGCTGCGTATGCATTTGGCAGGCTCGTCGCAGCTGCCAGCGCGGTCACACCGATGAGGACTGTCGGGATGTCCCATCGTCGCCCGAGCACAAGCGAACTCTGGACGACGAGAGTCGCGCCGAGCACGATGATCGCCAGGCTCGGCACCATGAGCAGCACCGGACGCCACGAGCGCGGGGGAGCAATGACGCCGCCAAACCCCTCCAGTTCCGCCTCGATCTCGTCGCCCTCCATCCCGGCTTGCCTTGACGCTGCAGCAAGCAGTGCGTGGAGCGGCGGCGGCAGGGGCAGACTCGCGATGGTGCGTGGTCGCAGGACAAGAAAGAGAACGTACGGGACGAAGACGACGAGCATCAGGAGCCATCCCACGAACAGCGGAATGGCGCCGACGACAGCGCCGCCGACGGCCAGCGTCACGATGATCGCAACGCCGGCGTCGAGCGCGATCACAGCGCGGTGAATACGCAGTTCCCCGCGCGCGATGGCGGCGCCTCCGAGCAGGATGGCGATGTTGAAGATGTTGGAACCGAACACCACCCCCGCGGCAGTCGCCGCAGATCCATTGGAGACAGCGGCGATTGATGACGAGATCTCCGGCGAATCGGCACAGAGCGCGACGATGAGCCCGACGAGTCCGCCAAGGAGCCCGAGGTTGCGAGCGAGACGGCCGACACCGCGGACGAGGATCTCACTCGCTCCCAGCGTTGCGACCATGGCGAGGACTGCCACGGCGATGACAGCGGCGGTAGGGAGCGTGCCCACGCCGCGTTACGTCGTCGGAGGCTGCGAGACCTCGATCCACGCAAGGCCCTGGAAGCCAATTCGCACGGCCGCACGTGTGTGGACGATCACCATGAGCACGCTCTCACAAGCGCTACACCGAAGCACCGCACCGGGAGACGTCGGATACATGAACGCGTGCTGCTCACCCATATCGGCGATGGTGCCGCAGGACGCGCACGCACCGCGAGCTGCGGTGACGTCGTCAACGAACACCTCCTGCAGGAGTCCGGCCATCGCGTTGCCGTCGAGCTTCAGATGCGCTCCGTCCATGCTTATCCTCCGGTTGGGCCAAACCGCTCGGTCTTGATCCGCGCCGGTTCGTGGCCGAGTTGCACGAGTGACTGCGCGACCAACTCGACGAGCGGTGTCGGACCGCACACATAGATCAAGGGACGTTCCTGCGGCGACCACGCGAACTCGGCAAGCATCGCCGCGTCGATGCGGCGACCGTAGCCCGACCATCCCGGCGGTTGCGCACGCGTCAACGTGTCGGCGATCGCGAGGCCCGAAGCATCCGCCGCCAATCGATCGAGTTCGTTGCGGTAGATCACATCCTCAATGGAACGCGACGAGTACAGGAGGCGCGCCGGCACTGCGCTTGCCCGGGCGGCGCGATGACGAAGCATGGCCATGAGCGGGCAAACCCCGGACCCACCTGCGATCAACAGGATCGGTCCGCCGAGACTGACGTCCCAGACGAAGTACCCGCCGATGGGTCCTCGCAGCTCGATCTTGTCGCCGACGCGAAGCTCCCCCGCAAGGAACGGTGACACCTCGCCATCGTCGATACGTTCGACGGTGATGGTGATGCGTTCTCCGGCTTCCGGCGGCGATGCGATCGAGTAGCTCCGCTGCGCCTCGTAACCATCGTCCGCAGTCAAGCGCACGTCGAGATGCTGGCCCGCGCGATGGCCGGGCCACTCGGGGACGGTCATGACGACGCTGCGCACGCGCGCGGTCTCGTCGACGAGTTCCGCGACCTCAGCCGTGCGCCAGATCAGTCGCCGCTGTAGCGCTGCTCCAACCATGGATCCCCATACATGTGGTAGCCGTACGTCTCCCAGAAACCTGGGGCATCTTCTTTCATCAGTTGCAGCCCGCGGACCCACTTCGCACTCTTCCAGAAGTACAGGTGGGGGACGAGCAGCCGCGCCGGACCGCCATGTTCGGGGTCGAGCGGCTGACCGTCAAATGCGAATGCGACCCACGCCTTGCCGCCGGTCAGATCCTCGATCGGCACATTGGTCGTGTAGCCGCCGTCACAGAACGCCATCGCGTAGTCGGCCGCCAACTCGACCTGCTCAAGGAGTGTGTCGAGCGACACGCCCTGCCATGCCGTATCCAGCTTCGACCACTTGGTGACGCAGTGGATATCGCGGGTGATCAACTCGCTCGGCAGGTCACGGAATTCCTTCCACGTCCAGCGCTTGGTGTCGTCCACCTCACCGGTGATGGAGAACGTCCAGTCGGCGAGTGGTGTGTGCGGTGTCGGCCCGGTCGAGAGCACCGGAAAGCCTTGTTCCAGGTATTGACCCGGTGGCAGGCGATCGCTGACTGCGCGGTCGCGTGGCCTGCCCTTGAAGCCTCGCGTGATGAATGACATGCCCGTATACCTCCAATGTCGAGCGCCGTCAGCGTACGCGAGAGATACCGACGCGGGACGCGAAGGTGCCGGAGCAGGGATTGCTCCGGCATCTGGCGGGAATCGGGGAAGGGTCAGCTCACGCCGACCGCAGCGATCAGGCCGCCTGCTTGGCGCCTGTCTTCGCGGGAGTGACGCCGGCCGCCTTGATGAGGCGAAGGGTCATGTCCCTCTGGGCGTCGAGCACCTGGGTGACGAAGTCAAAGGACTGCTCGACAACCTCGGTGGGCGAGGGCTGCTTGATCTCGGCAGGTGCCGGGACCGCGCGGACTGCCTCGATGAGCTTGGCCTGCAACTCGCCGACGGTCTGCATGGCGGAGAGAAACTGCTTCTGCAGCTGGGTGATGTAGGTCTGGTAGTCGGTCATGGTGATCTCCTTCGGAGAAGTGGTGGTTGTCTGATGCGCTTAGTTTACCAAGCACTCGCTGCTTCTGTCAACCATTGTGCTGATTGGTGCGCCAAGCGCTAGGATTGGATCCATGCCGACTCCTCCCCCTCCGTTCCGTTCCGTGGGCGACTTCATCCGGTCGCAGCGCGAGTTGATGTCACTGTCGATGCGCCAGCTTGCCGAGATGGCCCAGGTCTCCAACCCGTATCTCAGCCAGATCGAACGGGGTGTGTACAAGCCGTCGGCGCAGGTCCTCAAGGGCATTGCGGACGCGCTCGACATGTCCGCTGAGACCCTGTACCGCGAGGCGGGTCTGCTCGACGATTCGCTCGAGCGGCCGGCGGTCTCGGTGGAGGACGCGATCCGCGTCGACCCGCGCTTGACCCAGGAGGGGAAGCAGGCATTGATTCAGGTCTACCAGGGCCTCATCGCAGCGCAGCCGATGCCGGCGGCGCGTGGCCCGGTGCCGGCGCGCAAGACCGCGGCCAAAGCCGCGTCGCGCAGGACCCCGACCCGAAAGCCCAAGTCGCCGAAGCGCTAGGCGCGACCCTTCTTCGGACGCCCTTTCGCCCGCGCCTGGCCCTTTGCCGCCGCCTTGGCGCGGAACGGCCTTCCTTCCCCACCCTTCACGTAATTGCCAGGCCCGCGCTCACCCGGCGGCATCGGAGGTGGTGACACGAGCGGACCCGATCGCGCCGCTGCCCACGCCACCCAGTCGTCCCACCAGCTGCCTTGCATGCGCTCAGCGCTGTCCCGCCAGGTGTCGGCGTCCATCGCAGGGTTGACCTTCGGACTCGTCCAGTACGCCGCCTTCGCATTGCCCGGCGGATTGACGATGCCCGCGACGTGCCCACTCGTGCTCAACGTGTAGCGGACCGAGCCGCCGACGCGCCGGCTGATGAGGAACGACCCCTTCCACGGCGCGATGTGGTCGTTCTCGGCGCCGAGCACGTACAGCGGTTGTTTGATCTTGCGCAGATCGATCGGCGTATCACCGATACGAAATGCACCGGGCTGCACGAGCAGATTGTCGACGTAGCATGCTCGCAAGTACTGGGTGTGCATCGCGGCCGGCATGTTCGTGCTGTCGCCGTTCCACGCCAGCAGGTCGAACGCGGGCGGGGTCTTGCCCATGTACCAGTTGTTGACGACGTATGACCAGACAAGGTCATTGCCGCGCAGCCAGTCGAAGGTCTGCGCCATCGTCGACGCTTCCAGATAGCCGCGCTTCGCCAGCGTCTTCTCGAGCCGCGCCACACTCGCGCGGTCGGCGAACACCCCGAGGTTGCCCGGCACGCTGAAGTCGACGAGGGTGTTCGTCAACGTCATCCATCCCACCCGTTTGCTCTCGCCTCTGGCCGCCAGATGCGCGAGGCCGATCGTCGACATCGTCCCGCCGAGGCAGAGGCCGACGATGTTGACCACCGGTGCACCGGTGAGCTCCCCGACCTCGTCCAGCGCTGCCATCAGCCCGAGGCGCAGATAGTCATCCCACGAGACGCTGCGCATCGACGCGTCAGGGTTGCGATAGCTGATGCAGAACACGGTGAATCCGTGCTGCACCGCGTACTCGATGAAGGACCTTCCCGGCGCGAGATCCATGATGTAGTACTTGTTGATCCACGGCGGGCTGCAGACGATCGGTTGTGCGTGCACGCGCTCGGTCTGCGGCTCGTACATGAGCAATTCGATCAACTCGTTGCGCATCACCACCCGGCACGGCGTGGCGGCGAGGTTCTCGCCGACGACGAACGGGGTCGTGTCGACCTGCCGGGGACGCCCGCCGTTGTGCATCAGGTCATCGACGAAATTCGCGGCGCCGGCGACGAGGCTCAGGCCGCCGGTGTCCAACGCCTCCTTCCACACGGCCGGATTCGCCCACGGCAGATTGGATGGCGAGGCGGCGTCGAGCATCATCCCGAGCGCGAATCGCGCTTTGCGGCGATTGGCCGGAGACGCGTGCGACGACTCCATCATCGTCTCGGCCCAGCGCACGGTCGCCAGGTAACTCTCGGCGGTGGCGCGGAAGTACGGGTTCAGCTGCCACGCTCGGTCGGCGAAGCGCTGATCGCCCGGCGCGAGCTTGTCGTCATCGCGTTGACCCATGATGCGGCGCAGAGCGCGCATCCCGACACCGGCCTGGTCGATCGACAGCTCCGCCACGGATTTGGCGAAGTGCAGCGGTCGCCGCATCGCATCGGAGCGCAGCACGTCGCGGAGCGCGCCGCTGAAGTCGCTCGGATCCACGCTCGAGAGCAGTGCCGTGTAGGCAGCGTCCTCGGTTGCGTCCTCGATCAAGAGCGACTCACGTGAACATGCCGCCGTTGACCGTGTACAGCGCGCCCGTGATGTAGGACGACTCATCCTCGAGCAGAAACCGAACGACGCGAGCGACTTCATCTGGGCGGCCCAACCGTCGCAGCGGCACCTTGTCGATGATTCCGTCGAGGATCTCGCGCGGGACTGCTGCCACCATCTCCGTCTCGATGAATCCCGGAGCCACGCAATTGACGGTGATGCCCTTGCGCGCCGTCTCGAGCGCGAGACTCTGGGTGAGACCGAGCAGCGCCGCCTTGGACGCTGCGTAGTTGGCCTGACCGATGTTGCCGGTCTGCCCGATCACCGAACTGACGTTGACGACGCGACCGCTGCCGCGTTCGAGCATGTGATCGAGGACGGCTTTGATCATGAAGAACGCGCCCGAGACGTTGATGCGCAGCACCGATTGCCAGTCCTCGACGCTCATCTTGCGCACGGTCTTGTCGATCGTGATGCCGGCGTTGTTGACGAGGAAGTCAACGCGGCCGTGGGCCTGCAATACCTCATTGGCAACGCGACTGCAGTCCTCCTGCTCGCCGACGTTGCCCTGATGCACGGAAATCGACGCGCCCTGTGCGGTCAGTTCGTTGAGCAGTTGCTGGGCCGAACTGCTGTCGCGGTTATAGCCTGCCGCGACATGTGCGCCGAGCCGGGTGAGCTCAACGGTGATCGCGGCGCCGATTCCTCTGGTGCCACCCGTGACGATCGCCACCTTCCCGGAGAACGGACGTGCGGCGGACCCCACCACAGCCATAGCCGGCCCATCGTAGTGCCTCTCTACCAGGCTCCGCTAGGCTTAGCGCGATGGTCACCGATCCGCGGACCCGGCCCCAATCGCAGCAATCGACGCCGCGCGGTGGACAGCCGCCCGCGCGGGGCCCCGGCTACAACCCCATACGATGGGGACGGTTCTGGCTCATCTTCGGGGTCCTGCTCCTGATCAACATCATCATCAGCACGATCATCCAGAGCGCGAGCCAGCCGACGACGGTCACGATCCCCTACGACGTCTTCATTGCCCAGGTGAATGCGGACAACGTCGTGAACATCACAGCGACTGGTGACTCCATCACCGGAGTCGCGAAGACGGCGGTCAGCGCCGGCGCTGGCCAGCCGAAGGCGAAGAACTTCGCCACGGTGCGACCGTCCTTCGCAAACGACAACCTCGAGGCCGAGTTGATCAAAGCGAACGTCAGCATCCTCGCGGAGCCGACGAATCCTCCGACGCCGTTGTGGGAGACGCTGCTCTTCAGCTTCGGGCCCACGCTGCTGCTCGTCTTCGGCTTCATCTACCTCATGCGTCGCAGCGCGGCCGCACTCGGCGGGGGCGGTGGTGCCGGTGGCATCCTCGGACGCTTCGGGCAGAGCGGAGCGCGCCTCTTCGACGCCGAGAAGCCCGGTGCGACGTTCGCCGACGTGGCTGGCATCGACGAGGTCAAGGCTGAATTGGTCGAGATTGTCGATTTCTTGAAGCAACCCGAGAAGTACCAGAAGCTCGGAGGCACCGTCCCCAAGGGAGTGCTCCTGATCGGCGCTCCGGGAACGGGCAAGACGCTCCTTGCGCGCGCGGTCGCGGGCGAGGCAGGCGTGCCGTTCTTCTCGATCTCCGCGTCGGAGTTCATCGAGGCAATCGTCGGTGTGGGCGCGTCTCGTGTCCGTGACCTGTTCACCAAGGCGCGCGCCGCCGCACCGGCGATCGTTTTCATCGATGAGCTCGATGCCATCGGGCGATCTCGTTCATCGGGGCTGCGGTTCGGCGGCAACGAGGAGCAGGAGCAGACGCTCAACCAGATCCTGACGGAGATGGACGGCTTCGACCCCCACGAGGGCGTCATCGTGCTCGCCGCTACGAACCGGGCGGATGTGCTTGACGCTGCACTGCTCCGTCCGGGTCGCTTCGATCGCCGGGTTACCGTGCCCTTTCCTGACCGGCGTGGACGCGCCGCGATCCTGCGCATCCATACCGCGCACATTCCGCTGGCAACCGATGTGGACCTTGATGTCATCGCGTCGCAGACCGCAGGCATGGTCGGCGCCGATCTGCGGAACCTTGCCAACGAGGCGGCGCTCGCCGCCGCTCGCCGCGATGCGTCGACGGTGACACAGGCCGATTTCACCGACGCGCTCGAGAAGGTGGAGCTGGGCTCGGAACGCAAGCTTTCGCTGAGCCAGCAGGACCGCGAGCGCATCGCGTACCACGAGTCCGGCCACGCCCTGCTCGGATTGCTCCTCCCGGGCGCCGACCCGGTGCGCCGCGTTTCGATCATCCCCCGCGGCCAGGCGCTCGGCGTCACGGTGCAAACACCTGTCGATGATCGCTTCAACTA
The DNA here is from genome assembly GCA_963754015.1 of Candidatus Dormiibacterota bacterium. Taxonomy (GTDB): domain Bacteria; phylum Chloroflexota; class Dormibacteria; order Aeolococcales; family Aeolococcaceae; genus Palsa-851. Next base: position 112,307 of record CAVWEG010000009.1, on the reverse strand, counting down.
CGGCGAGGAGTATCTCCGTGGACGCATCACCGGCGCGCTTGGTGGTCGTGCCGCTGAGCAGCTCGTCTACGGAGTCGTCACCACGGGCGCGGAGAGCGATCTCCGTACGGTGACCGCGATCGCGCGCCAGATGGTGACGCGCTGGGGCATGAGCCTGAAGGTTGGCGCGCTCAACTTCTCCGAGGACGGTGACGGTTCGGGGCAGTCGCTGACGATGACGAAGCCGTACAGTGAAGAGACCGCCGCGCTCATCGACGAGGAAGTGAAGCGCATCTCCGACGAATGTCTCGCGCAGGCGGTCGAGATGCTGACGCAGCATCGAGACAAGCTTGACGCGCTGGTGCAAGCGCTGCTCGAGCACGACACGCTCGGCGAGGACGACATCCTGCGTGTCGCGGGGATAACGCCGGTGACAGGATCGGTACTCGAAACATCTCGCGACGGAGTGCCGGCGGCTCATCCAACGGACTGAGCTTCCGGCCTACGGTCAGGTCGTCGGTATCTTTCGTCCTGAAATCGTGTCGATCGAGATCCGGACCCAGTGCTGCGAGGCTGCGACCGCCCACGACTTGAGCGGGCCTCGACGCAGTCGATCGAGCTCGGCTGGGTCGGTGACCTCCTCGGCGGCGCCGTTGACGAGCACGCTCCATCCGCTGTGATACAGAGGCTGGCTCGAATCGACCTCGAACGCGACCTCCGCTCCATCGTGGAGCGCACTGAGTTTCGTGCCCTGGGCAGTGCAGAAAAAGACCGCATCGTCCTCGGCTATGTAGTTGACGGGGAGCACGGTGAGCCGTCCGTCGACGAGGAATCCAACGCGACCGACAAATGACTTGTCCTGCAGCAGATGCAGCGACTCCTCTCTCGAGAGCGATTCGACGCGTGTCTGAGCTTCGGTCATCGAGGACATGGTAGTCCCCATCGATCGGCGGCGTTGTGCGCGCAGCGGATGCAACCCGAAGCCGATGGCGCGGCAAGCGACAGATCACAACCGCCCCCGAGTGCTACGTTGTGCCCCAACGCCGCCGTCACCGGCTGCTGAGTCCGCAATCTGTGTGGGTGTGCCGTTCAGAATGGTTGTCGACGAAGCGCCGCGTGAACGGGAGACGATCGCCGCGAGTGACGGAGCAATGAGCGCGCGCCCGCGTTACCTGGCACCGCTCGTCTACGCCGTCGCGGCGGCCATCTTCATCGCCATCCGCTTTGCGACCAACGGCACGCTCGGATTCCACATCGACGAGCTCTACTACATGGAGAGCGGCCGGCATCTCGCATTCGGCTATGTCGACTACCCGCCCATCGTGCCGCTCCTGTCCCGGCTCGAGACCGCGGTGCTCGGCGTGTCTCCGTGGGCGCTTCGGGTGCTGCCCGCGTTGGTTGGTGCGATCAACGTCCTGATTGGTGCTGCCTATGTGCGCAAGCTCGGCGGATCGTTGCGACTCCAGGCGCTCGCGTTGCTCGTCGGATTGACCGCGCCGCTCTTGCTCGGTACGTGGCTCTTCCAGACCGTCGTGTTCGATCAGCTGGCGTGGATGCTCTCGCTGTACCTGTTTCTCTCGATCGTCATCGACCGTAAACCGCACACCTGGATCCTGCTTGGCCTGACGCTCGGCATCGGCCTCGAGGTGAAGTATCTGATCCTTCCCCTGATCCTCGGCATGGGTATCGCCACACTCGTGACTCCCTCGCTCCGCGCGGACCTGCGGACGCGATATCCCTGGATCGGGGCAGCGCTGATGCTCATCATCTGGCTGCCGAACGTCATCTGGCAGATCGCAAACGATTTCCCGACCGTGGCATACATCCTCAACCACCAGGGGGACATCCAGTCCGGCGGTGGCGTTGCTGACTTTGTTGTCCTTTTCCTCGTGCTGCTCTTCCTGCTCGACTCCACTCTGGGTCGCCGGTTTCATCTCGCTCTTCCGCACGCGCGAGCTGCGCGCGGTCGGGATCGCTTGTGCGGTGCCCATCGTCGTGTACCTTTTCGTTGGCAAGGAGTACTACCCGGCCCCGACCATCCCGATCGTCATGGCCGCCGGGTTGGTCGCGCTCTCGCGAGTCAGGCGCCCGAGGTTGCGGTCGGTACTCGTGGGCGCTATCGTCGTGGCAAGCCTGGTCGACGCCGCGGTGCTTGCCAAGATCGCCATCCCGACGACGCCGGCAGACCAGATGCACGCAACCGGCCTCGACACACTCAGCACCGACGACGCGTCAACGGTCGGGTGGGTCTCGATCACGCAGCAGATGAGCTCGATCTACGCAGCGCTTCCTGTGCCGGAGCGCAACACCACGGTGATTGTGTCCTCCGACTATGGGGTGACCGGTGCGCTGCAGATCTATGGCAATGCGAGGTCGCTACCCGACAGCTACAGCCCTCAGTTGAGCGACTTCTACCTGTTGCCGGCGCACCTGGCCGCGACTGACGTCCTCATGGTCGGATACGCGCCGTCGGACGTCAGATTCATGTGCACGTCGGCAAAGATCGTTGCGCATCTCACGATCCCATACCACGTGGTGAACTACGAGTCAGGCGCGCCAGTGACGTTCTGCACGCTCAATGTTCCGTTGCCCAGCGTGTGGGGGCGGCTGAAGGAATTCTCCTAGCGGCAAGCGACGGCGTCACAGATCAGCCCCCGTGACACGCGCATCTGCTCAGTCCGGGTCGCCTCCCATGATCAAGACGACGTTGCCGGTCTTGCGCTTCGACTCGACGTACTCCGTTGCCTCGACGACCTGATCGAACGGGTAACGGCGATCGATGACCGCGTGATATTTACCGGCCTCGACGATCGACTTGAGGAACACCATGTCCTGCTTCGTGAATTTGGGTGGGATCGGGAACCGCACCCGCTTGTTCCCGACCCAAGCGGTCCAGGGGCTGAGCACGAGATTGCGCAACCCATCGGTGGCGAGATAGACGCCGCCCGGCTTCAGGGAATTGCGGCACTGCTTGAACGTGAGGTTGCCGACAGCGTCGAGGATGGCGTCATAGGTCGGTCCGCTCTTCGTGAAATCCTCCGCCGTGGAGTTGATGACGTCGTCGACTCCGAGCGCACGCACCATCTCGACATCCGGCGCGAGGCACACACCGGTCACCTGCGCTCCGAAGAACTTCGACAGCTGGACACCGGCAGACCCGACGGAACCCGACGCACCGTAGATGAGGATCGTCTGTCCGTTGTGGAGGCGCGCGGGTCTCAGGGCGTTGAGCGCGAGGATCGCTCCGTCGGGCACCGCTGCTGCCTCATCGAACGGGAGATCGGCCGGCATCGACGCTATCGGCCCACTTGCGCGCATGCACATGAATTCCGCGTGCGCGCCGAACTTCCAGGGGTTGATGCCGAACACGCGGTCGCCGACCTTGAACTCTGTGACCGCGGCGCCGGCCGCCTCGACAACGCCGGCGACATCGCTGCCGAGGATCGCTCGCTTCGGGCGGCGAACGCCGGTGATGAAGCGCGAGAAGAACGGCTCACCGGCTCGCAATGCCGCGTCGGTGCGGCTCACGGTTGTCGCGCGGACCTTGATGAGGACTTCGTCGTCCTTGGGGACGGGCCGTTCGACGTCGTCGAGATGCAGGACCTCGGGAGGCCCGTAGCGTTCGTGGACGGCGGCTTTCATGCCGGACTAACGATGGCAGGGTTCGAAGTCAGTCGTCGGCGCGAAGGCGCTCGAGGCCTTCCTCAGCCCGGGCTTCGACCAGAGGATCCATGCGCTCATCGTCATTCCGTGCGCGATCGCCGAGGTCTGGATGGTGCTCTATCTCCTCGTGGTCGGCGTCAGGACTGTGCCCGAGCGACGCGTCATCGCGGTGCAGCTGGCGAGCTAGGTTTATGGCCGGGAGGGAACGTCTTGGCGAGAGCATTCACTTTCGGCCCGCTGGATGAGCCCGGTCGGTGTGTCCCGACCGGGTTTTCCATGTCAGACACCAGCTTCTGCACCACTGTCGGTCGCCCCAAGAAGCCGGCTGAGCAAGGTGTCGAAGGTCTGGAGCTCATCGGGTGTGAGGCTGGCAAAGGAACGAGCGACCACTCCGTCGACGATCCTGCCTCCCGCGACCCGCAACGCACGACCTTTCTCGGTGAGCCGGTGATGCACTGCCCGCCCCGGTCCTGGCACCCGCTCGATCAGGCCGCGCTCGATCAGGCGGCCGGCGAGCGCGCCGAACGACTGGTCCGTCTGGAAGGTCAGCTGTGCGAGATCGTGCAGCGAGGCGTCAGGGTTCTGATCGAGGTGGCGCAGCGCGTCCCACTGGACGAGCGTGATGTCGAGTTCCGCGAGCGCCGCGTCGAGCGCGCGATGATGCCGCATCTGGAGCCGTTTGACCGAAAGGCCGACTTCTTGGAGTGGTCGCGTCACGGCGTCGAGCATACCAGAGGATGCTCAGCCTGCTTGTATAAACTTGCTTTTCTCAGTATGCTTGTATAAACTGGCTGACACGTGAGCGACAACATCCACGGAGGCTGATCCAATGACCACCACCACGCACCACCTCAGCGTCGAAGGCGTCGGTCCCGTCGACGTCACCGTTGCCGACCGAGGGACAGGACGTGCCTTTCTCCTGCTCCACGGCGGTGCCGGGCCACAGTCCGTCGATGGTTTCGCCGACCTGTTCGCCGCCAATGAACGCGTGCGCGTCCTCACCCCGGTCCACCCAGGTTTCGGGGGCACCCAGCGCCCAGAGAACCTCTCGACGATCAAGGGTCTGGCCGCGCTCTACGTCAGCCTCCTCGACGAACTGGACCTCCGCGACGTGACCGTCATCGGCAACTCGATCGGGGGCTGGATCGCGTCCGAGATGGCCCTGCTCGGATCGCCGCGGATGACCGCACTCGTCCTCGTTGACGGCGTCGGCATCGAGGTGGAAGGCCATCCTGTCGCGGACTTCTTCTCCCTCACGCTCGACGATGTCGCGCGGCTCAGCTATCACGACCCGATCGCGTTCCGGATCGATCCGTCGACGATGCCGGCGGCGCAGCAGCAGGCGATGGCCGGCAACCGCGCATCCCTCGCGGTGTATGCCGGGACGGGGTCGATGTCCGATCCCACGCTCCGTGATCGGCTTGGCGCGGTGACCGTGCCGACCCTTGTGCTGTGGGGAGACAGCGATCAGATCGTCGATCCAGAGTACGGACGGGCCCTTGCCGCTGCGATCCCATCGGCGCGGTATGAGCTCTTGACGGATACCGGCCACGTCCCCCAGATCGAGACTCCGCAACAACTCCTGGATGCGATCTGGGCGTTTCCGGATGGTGCACACGCCAGCGCGTAAGGCTCGGTCCTCGGTTCAGCCGGATTGCTCGCCGGAGTTGATCGGATGCCACTCGGCGGGCCACCAATCTCCCTTTGGGTCGGTGGTTTGCCCGACCTCGATGATGTAACCGTCGGGATCTCGGATGTAGCAGCGGATCTCGTACGTGTGCTGCTTCGGTGGCGTCAGGAATTGCGCACCCCGGGCGCTCCATTCGTCGTAGACGGCTTGGATATCCGTGACCCGGATGTTGAGGAAGCTGCTGACTCGGTCGGGGTCGCTTGGCGTTGCGAGGGTGACCGTGGGCTTGTCGTCGGTGGGGCCTCCACCGCCATTGATGATGATGTACGTGTTGGCGAGCTCGATATTCGTCGGCGCTGGGCCGAAGACCACCCTGCCGCCGAGTACTTCGGTGTAAAAGCGCGCGGAGCGCTCGACGTCATCGGAGACGATGAAGTGACACACGATCATTCGCGCCGCGGGCTGCGTGGTTTCGGCCACAGGCACCTCCACTCGCTGGGGCGCTTTGTGCCCCGCTGTCGACGGGTCTGAAGCCCGCAGTTAACCACACCGGCCGGGACCGACCTGCCACGCTTGACGGGCGATGAGTCCCGCTCGTCCCACCCTTCGCGTCTGCCGGAGCGAATCGTTCGATGCCGCACACCAGCTGTGCGATCCGCATCTGTCCGAAGAGGAGAACCGGGCCCTCTACGGCAAGTGCGTGAATCTTCACGGCCATCGCTACCAGCTCGAGGTCATCGTCGCGGGCGACATGGACGAGGCGACCGGCTACGTCGTCGACCTGAAACAGCTTGCCGACGTCATCAAGGCGGAAATCATTCAGCACGTCGATCACCACAACCTCAACACGGACGTTGCGTGGCTCCAGGGCCGAATCCCGACCGCCGAGAATCTCGCTGCGGCGTTCTTCGAGCGACTCGAGCCTCTCGTCACGCGCGGCACGCTGCATACGGTCCGGCTGCGAGAGACGGAGAAGAACTGGGCTGAATGCACCCGCGGCGACTGACGCCCGTGGAGACAGCGCGCCCGACGATCGAGTTGACCCAGCGCTACGGCGTCGATGATCTCCGGGTTTTCACGCCGGCAGAGCGAACGCGATTCCTCCCCTCCGGAACGCCGGATCCGCCGCTCGACCGGTCGCTGGCATTCGAGTTGCTCTATCGGCTCGAACCCGACCTCTATGCTCGACTCATCGCAGCCGAACGCATCCATCCCGGAGTGCTCGGTTGGCTCCCCAGTGTCGACCGGGCTGTGGAGATTGGCGCCGGAACCGGACGGCTCACCACCCATCTATCGACACGGTGTGCACACCTCGTCGCCGTCGAACCCGCGCAGCCGATGCGCGAGCGTCTGAGCGCCACGGTGAACGCCGAGACGTCGAACAGGGTCGACATCGTCGACGGATTCTTCGACGCACTCCCGGTCGCGGACGCATCCGCCGAACTCGTCGTGACCTGCTCAGCGCTGGACCCAAGTACCGCGCACGGAGGCGACGCAGGCCTCGCCGAGATGGAGCGAGTGTGCGCACCCGGAGGCGTGATGGTTGTGGTGTGGCCCAACCACCTGGACTGGCTGAACGCGCACGGCTACACGCACCTCAGATTTCCCGGCCCGATGTGCATGGAGTTCCGGGACGCCGAGGAGGCGATCGAGATGGCCGAGATCTTCTATCCGCACGCCGCCGAAGTGGTGCGCAGGCGAGGCGAAGCGCGAGTCGCATACGAGGTGATCGGTGTGAACCCTCCGAATGACCTCGCATTCAAGGTGATGTCACGTTGAGGCTCGCACTCGTGGCGCCACTCGTCGCGCCGATTCGCGAGCCCAACTGCGGCGGAGCCCAGTCGTTTCTCGCGGACCTGGCAGCAGGACTGGCGAGGCGCGGACACGACGTCGACGTGTTTGCCGCATCCGAATCAGAGATTGATGGCGCGCACGTCATCGACGTCGGCGTCGACGCATCGACCTTGCGCGGGTTCCTCTATCGCGCCGGTTCGCGCGTGCACATTGACCCGGCGCCGTTCACAGCCGCTTATGCGCGCGTCTTCGACGCACTCGGCAAGCGTTCGTACGACGTCGTGCACAACCACGCATTCGATGCGCCGGCGATTCGAGGCGCAGTAGACATCGCGGCGCCGGTGATCCACACGCTGCACCTTCCGCCGGAGGGCTCCGTCATCGACGCACTCCGCTTCGCACGTCAAGCACAGCGCCCACCGGTCATTGTCACCGTGTCACCGGCGCAGGCTGACGCGTGGCGACCATTCGTTGACGTTGACATGGTCCTGCGGCCGGGGATCGCCACGGGGCGGATCCGCCTTTCGGCGCCACAGGGATCGGGCGTCATCTTTGCCGGTCGGTTCAGCCCGGAGAAAGGTGCCCTCGATGCCATTGCCATCGCTCAGCGAGCAGGTGTCTCCATCGACGTGTACGGCGATGGGTACGACGACGCATACGCCCAGCGAGTGTTGGATGCCGCGAACGGGCAACCCGGGGTGACCGTTCATCCTGCGGTGCCGAGGGCAACGCTCTGGCAGGCTTTCGTGAACGCTGCCGCCGTGCTCTGCCCCGTCCACTGGGACGAACCGTTCGGGCTCGTCGCTGCCGAGGCGCAGGCGTGCGGCACACCGGTGGTCGCGTATCGGCGCGGTGGGCTCCAGGACATCGTCGTCGATGGCGTCACCGGATTTCTCGTCGAGCCGGGGGATGTCGATGCTGCGGCCGCGGCACTCGGTCACGCCGGTGAGCTCGACCGCGCCGGATGCCGCGCGCACGCCGAAGCGGATCTCGACCTCGACGCGGTGCTCGATGCCCACGAGCGTGCGTACCAACGCATCCTCACCCCCACCCTCGCGAAGTCTCATGCCTGATCGCACGCACTGGCTCGCCGGCCGCGTGGCCGTGGTGACCGGCGCGAGTCGCGGCATCGGTCGCGCCACCGCGATTGCGATCGCTCGTGAAGGTGCGCACACCGTCGTTGCCGCAACGAGTGGCGTGGCCCTCGAGGCAACGGCCGCGGCGATTCGCGACGCCGGTGGCGAGGCAACGGCCGTCCCGACTGACGTTGCGAAAGCCGACGACGTCGCTCGGCTGTACCGCGTCGCGTCCGAAGTCGGGGCGCCCGTTGCGCTCGTGTGCGCGGCCGCGACATTGCAGAACGAGCCGTTCGACGGCATCAGTCTTGCGTCATGGGAGCGCACGATCAGCGTCAACCTCACCGGCGTCTTCAACTGTTGCCGCGCAGCGTTTCCGCTGATGCGTACCGCCGGCGAAGGCCGGATTGTCAACATCGCGTCGCTGTCTGGCGTCTACGCGGTCGAGAAGTTCCCTGGACTTGCCGCGTACAACGCGTCGAAGGGTGGTGTGATCGGACTGACCGAAGGAATCGCCGTCGAAGGCAAACCGTTCGGCATCACCGCCATCTCCGTGAGCCCGGGCGCGGTGGACACTGAGATGCTTCGTGAGGCGAATCCGGCCCTCCGCGCAAGCCTTGGGCCCGACGACGTTGCGAGGATGATCGTCGCCTTGCTCGACAGTCCGCTCACCGTCGCCAGCGGCGCCAACATTCCGCTTTTCTCGAACGCATGAGCCGTGGCCCTTCGCGGGCCGCATCGCCTGGAAACGCTCACTCATTCGACGTGCTCAGGCTCGCGACCATTCGCTCTGTCTGACCCTTTGTTTGCTCACCACTTGCAAAGAGCACCCCCTAGGGCTATCATCCCGGGCCAGCCTGTAAGCGCTTACCGGTAAGCGCTTACAGCAGCGGTCGGTAGCCAGGGATTGGAGGCGCCAACGGTCCGCATGTCAGAGGCGAAGCGGTCCAAGGGGACACTCACGATCTATGACGTCGCCCGGCTGGCGGGCGTGTCGATCGCTTCCGTCTCGCGAGTCCTGAACGGCCAGGGGACGCCTCGCCCTGATACCCGTGAGCGGGTGATGCGAGCGGTCGGCGAGCTGAGCTTCGTGCCCGACGGCGCCGCCCGTGCCCTGTCGAACGGCCTCAAGGAAGTGGTGGGGGTCGTCTTCCGGCGCGGCGCGGAGACGACCTTCGAAGACGAGGACGAGAGCCTGCTGTTCATCGACGGCATCAATCGCGGCATCGAGCTCGCCGCCCAGCATCGCGGCTTCGACGTCCTCATCAGCTCGGTGGGCGTCCACGATCCCCACCGGACAGGACGGATCACAGGGGTTGCCGGCAAAGCCGACGGCATCATCCTGCACGACCGCTCGCTGTCGGCCTCGGCCATCGCGCGGCTGGCGGCGGCCGTGCCCATCGTGACTCTGGCCGGGACGCCGTCCCGGGCATCCGTGAATGTCGGATGCGACAACGACGCAGGGATGCGCGCACTCGTCAACCACCTGACCGTGGATCACGGGTATCGAAGTCTCGCCTACCTCGCCGGATACGCGGACAGTCCGGATAACCGGGCACGGGCACGCGTCTTCGAAGCCGCCACCACCCGCGCCGGCGCCGAGACCCATACCGGACCGGCGTGGCAGGGCAACTACAGCGCCTCCGGGGGCGCCCAGGTCATTTCCGCGCTGCTCGACCGCGGCGACGAGCTGCCACGCGCGATCGTCTGCGCGAACGACCAGACGGCACTCGGCGTGATCCACGCGCTGGCGCGGAGGGGCGTGAGCGTCCCGGGCGACGTCGCGGTCACCGGCTTCGACGACGTCCCGGTCGCACGCCACCTCCACCCCTCGCTCACGACCGTGCGTCAGCCGATCGAGCGAATGGGCGCCACCGCATTCGACGTGCTCTACACGATGATCGGCGGTACTGTCCGCGAGCCGAACGTCGTCCTGCCGGTGCAACTCGTGCTGCGCGAGAGTTGCGGTTGCGCTCCAGCTCCCGCGCCGCCGAACGCCACACTCTCGGTCGAGGCATAGCGATGCGCGCACTTGCTCGCCGGCTCGGTGTCTACCTCCTCGCTGCGTGGGTTGCGGTGACGGTCAGCTTCCTGCTGCCGCGCGTCGTCCCCGGTAATCCCGTCGCCGGCGCGATCGCGCGAGCGACGTCGTCAGGCATCTGCAACCAGTACTGCATCAAGGCGATCGAGCAGCAGCTGGGATTCAACGTGCATACCAGCCTCCTGGCGCAGTACGGGCAATACCTCGGCAACCTCGTGCACGGAAACCTCGGCTTCTCCTGGTCCGAGAACGCGCAGGTGACGAGCCTGATCGTGTCATACCTCCCGTGGACGCTGGGGCTCCTGGGTGTTGCCACCATCCTCAGCTTCCTTGCCGGCACGTTGATCGGCGTCATCATGGCCTGGCGCCGCGGTGCGTTGACGGACTGGTTGCTGCCCGCTGCTACGTTTTTTCAGGCGATCCCGTACTTCTTTCTCGCGCTGGTGCTGGTGCTCATCTTCGGGCAGACAGGAAGCATCCTGCACTGGTTCCCAAGTCTGGACGGGTACGACATCTACGGCGTCAATCCGGGCATGAACCTGCCGTACATCGTGAGCATCATCGAGCACGCCATTCTCCCAGCAGCGACCGTGATTCTTGCATCGATGGGTGGATTCATCCTGTCGATGCGCAATCAGATGATCACGACGATGGACGAAGACTTCGTCCTCGTCGCTCGAGCCAAGGGTCTGCGCAACAGCAAGGTGGTCTGGTACGCGGCACGGAACGCGCTCCTGCCCTGTGTGTCGAACTTCTCCGTCGCGATCAGCCTCGTGGTCGCCGGACAAATTTTGGTCGAAATTGTCTTCAACTATCCCGGGATCGGCTATCACCTCTATGGCGCGCTCGGTGCACTGGACTACACGCTCGTGCAGGGGATCTTCGTCGTGATCACCCTCGTCGTCCTCGCCGCGAATCTGCTCGCCGACATCGTCTATGTGCTGATCGACCCCCGGGCTCGGCAGGAGGCCTGACCGATGACCATCAACACACCCGTCATCGCTGAGACGATCCCGGCCGCCGGACCGGCAGCGCGAACGTCCCGCGCGCTGCGCCTGCCGCGCTCTCCCAAGGTGATCGCGGGGCTCGTGATCCTCGTGGTGTTCGGGGTGATCGCGATCATCGGAGGCTGGATCGCTCCGTACTCCCCGAACCTCACGAACGAAACCTGGGTGCAGCACATCCTGGTCGCGGGCACCGGTCCCGGGACACATATCCCCGCGGACTACTACCCGTTGCCGCTGCCACCCTCCCCCGCGCACTGGCTGGGCACCACCGTCTTTGCCCAGGACGTCTGGTCGCAGCTGCTCGTCTCGACGCAGGCCACCGTCGCGGTCGGACTGCTCGCCGCTGCGCTCTCGACGGTGCTTTCGATCATCGTCGGTGTCACCGCCGGATACCTTGGGGGCGGCGCCGACGAGGGTCTCTCGTTGCTCGGCAACGTCTTTCTCGCGATCCCCGGCCTCCCCCTGCTGATCGTGCTGGCTGACTACGTGCCGGCGGCGGGCACGAGCATCTTCCTGGTGAGCGTCATCATCGCGATCACGGCGTGGGCGTACAGCTCACGCGTGCTGCGAGCCCAGACGCTCTCGCTGCGCAATCGGGATTTCGTTGAGGCCGCGCGGGTTTCGGGCGAGGGCCGGTTTCGCATCATCGTCGTGGAGATCCTCCCGAATCTCATCCCGATCGTCGCCGCATCGTTCCTCTTCACGACGCTGTACGCGATCGGCGCCTATATCGCCATCGCGTTCCTCGGTCTGGCGGGGTCACCAACGTCGTCGCCACCAGGCCTCTGGAACTGGGGCGACATGCTCCGGGAAACGTTCGCGAGCAATGCCGTACGCGGCGGCTGGTGGTGGTGGTGGTTGCCGCCAGGCCTGTGCATCGCATTGCTCGGCACCGGCCTCGCGCTCCTCAACTTCGGTATCGACGAATTCATCAATCCGCGGCTGCGCGTCGAGGGACTGTCCCGGAAGACGGCGCGCACGTTGGGGATCAGCCGCCGGCCGAAGCTCGGCCTCACGCCGGTGGTGCGCCGCACGGCGGTCAAGGTCGATGTGACAAGCCGCGAACCGGGGACGCCATGAGCATCCCAGGCATGAACGCCATGACGAACACAGCACCCGTCCCCGACGAGGAGGTGGATCCCGTGCTCGAGATCCGCGGGCTCTGTGTCGACTACGGCTTCGGCGACGACGCAGTGCATGCGGTGGCAGATTGCAATCTCACGCTCGGACGCGGCCGCGTCATGGGCCTCGCGGGAGAAAGCGGCAGCGGGAAGTCGACGCTCGCGATGGCCGCGATCCGCCTGCTCCGCTCGCCGGGCGTGATCACCGGTGGGCAGGTGCTGTTCCATTCCAAGCCCACGTCCGGCAGCCGGACGGCGCAGACGATGGATCTGCTCGCAGCAAACGAGGAAGAGCTCCGCGCCATCCGCTGGTCGGAGATCGCGATCGTCCTGCAGAGCGCGCTGAACGCCCTCAACCCGGTCAGCACGATCGGCGCTCAATTCGACGAACTCCTTGCCACCCACCGTCGCGGTCTTGACCGCGGTGCGAGACGGGATCGCGCCGCGGAATTGCTCGAGCTGGTGGGGATGAGCCCGGACCGGCTCCGCAGCTATCCGCACGAGATGTCGGGCGGCATGCGTCAGCGAACGATGATCGCGATGGCGCTTGCGCTCGATCCCCAGTTGATGATCCTCGACGAGCCGACGACCGCCCTCGACGTGGTGACTCAGCGCGAGATCCTCGAGGAGTTGATGGCATTGCGCGACCGGCTCGGTTTCGCGGCGCTCTTCATCACCCACGACCTCTCCCTCCTCGTCGAGTTTGCCGACGACATCGCGGTGATGTACGCGGGACGGCTGATGGAGCGCGCGCCGGCTGCTTCGCTGTTCCGCGCGCCGCGTCTTCCCTACACGTATGGCCTGCTCCACTGCTTCCCGCCGATGCACGGCGGCCGCTACCGGATGGAGGGCATTCCGGGCTCACCGCCGGACCTGCGCGATCTCCCACCCGGATGTGCGTTCCACCCGCGCTGCAAGTGGGCGATGCCGAGATGCCGCCAGGATGTGCCGCAACTCGAGCCGCTGCGGGGCTCGAATCGGGAAGTCGCGTGCTGGCTCCACCAAGACGACGCCACGGCTCCGGCGGAGCTGACGCTTTCGGATTCCGAGATGGCGCGACCACGCATCGCGCCGGCCGTCGATACGAGCGAAGGGCGTGCCGTATGACCACGCTCACCGTGGTTCCAGATGGCGAACTCGAGACGCCCGTGCTCGAAGGGCGTGGCTTGACCAAGTCGTTCTGGGTGAAGCGCAGCAGCGGCCTGCTCGCGCGGCGATCCCGCCTGCACGCCGTGGACGACGTCTCGGTGCAGCTCAGGGCCGGCGCGGTGACTGCCGTCGTCGGTGAGAGCGGCTCCGGCAAGACGACGGTTGCTCGCCTGCTAGCCAGAATCGTGAAACCGGACGCTGGTGAGGTCCTGCTCGACGGCCATGCTGTCACCGCGGGGCGCACGCGGGCGTTCGCGGCGCAGGTGCAGATGGTGTTCCAGGACCCCTTCGCGTCGCTGAACCCTGTCCACAAGGTTCGGCATCATCTGGTCCGGCCACTGCAGATACACCACAGCTTTGACGGCGACCTCGACGAGGCGGTGATGCAGCTGCTGCACCGAGTCGCGCTCGACCCGCCTGCGAAATTCGCGGACAAGTTTCCGCACGAGCTCTCGGGCGGTCAACGGCAACGAGTCGCGATCGCACGAGCACTCGCCGTGCGCCCCCGCGTGCTCCTGGCTGACGAGCCGGTGTCGATGCTCGATGTGTCAATCCGTCTCGGCGTGCTCAACCTGCTCGCCGGACTTCGTGACACGGAGCGCCTCGCGATCCTCTACGTCACCCACGACATCGCCTCTGCGCGGTACCTCGCCGACACCATCGTGGTCATGTATGCCGGCCAGCTCGTCGAGGCCGCACCGAGCGTCAGCCTCACCAACTCCCCGGCGCATCCGTACACGCAACTATTGCTGTCTGCAGCGCCCGATCCGGAGCGGCTCGAACGGCCGACACTCGCCGCACGGGGCGCGCCGCCGAGCCTGCTGACGCCGCCGCCTGGATGCCGCTTTCATCCTCGCTGTCCGCACGCGATGGCCATCTGCAAAGTCACGGCCCCACCGACCGTCATGGTGTCGCCGGGTCATGCCGCCGCGTGCTGGCTGCACGTGGATTCCGGGGAGCGGAAGGAACCGCCCGCGGCTGTTGCCACGAGCGTCGGCGGGGCACTCATGCAGGGGGAGGCGGATGTTCGCAGACCCCCCTAGGCAAATCCATCGCACACAAACACCAATCGGCAGTGCACTGCACAACGCAGTGCTCAACGGAGATCACGGCACAAGGAGGAGACACAACATGAGTCGGAGACCTGTCATCGCCGTCCTCGGCATGACAACCCTGTTCGTCGCGGCCTGCTCGGGCTCCACTACAACAGGGCCCACAACGACCCAGGGCAAGCCGCTCATCTACGAGCCGACCACGGGAGTCACCTTCTCGGATGACTTCAACCCGTATGACCCCAACTCGGTCGCGTCGAGCGTCGGGATGAAAAGCATCATCTACGAGCCGCTCGTCGAATTCGATCAGCTCGATCCGACATCTGCGGGAACGCATTTCTGGTTGGCGACGGCGTATGCCTTCCAGAACGGCGGCAAGGACCTGCAGATCACCGTGCGAAATGGCGTGAAGTTCAGCAACGGTGCAGCGTTCGGCCCCAACGACGTTGCAGCGACATTCGTTGCGATGAACAACCCGAAGGCGGACGTTCCCGGTGTGGCTCCACAGGCGTCCGCGCCGACGGTGTCGGGAAACAACGTGACGCTGCATTTCAGCACGCCGCAGTACACCGGCCTCTGGGCGATCCTCGGAACGACGTACATCATGCAGGCGTCCGTGGCGAACCAGATTGCCGCGAACCCCACGGTGCAGATCACGCATCCGATCGGGACCGGACCGTTTCAGCTCGACAGCTACTCAAGCTCGCTGATCAAGTTCAAGCCCAATCCACATTATTGGGGCGGCAAGCCACCGGAGTCTGCGGTCGAGGTGCCATCCATCGCCACGAACGCGGCGGCGAGTGATGCACTGGTCAGCGATCAGTTGGACTGGGCGGGCAACGACATCCCGAACATCTACGCCAGCTTCGTGAATCTCAACCCACAGACCAACCACGCGTGGTTCGCATCGGGCAGCACCGTGGCACTGCGGTTCAATCTCAGCCCGGGCAACGGTGGCGCAACTGGGATCAGCGATCCCGCCGTGCGCAAAGCGGTCAGCTACGGCATCGATCGCAATGCACTTGCCCTGCTGGGAGAGTCGGGATACGAGCAGCCGGCAACCTCCTCGGGTGGACTGATCCTGCCTGCGCAGAAGGCATTCCTCCCATCGGACGGCAGTCTCACCAACGACCTCTCGACGACCGGCAACGTCCCTGATGGTGCGACAGCCAAGACGGACAACCTACCGGCTGGTGACGACGTCTACGACATCCTCACGTCCGCGGGATGGAAAGCGCCCACAACGTCCAGCTACAACAGCGGGAGCAGCACCTACAAGTCGGGTGGGAATTGCGACGGCAGCAATGTTGCAAACTGCTGGACCAAGGGCGGCCAGATCATCAAGTTCTCGGTCTACGACCCGGTGCCGTTCTCTGACTACTGGGAGGACGCGCAACTCATCTCGCAGGAGCTCCAGGCCCTTGGTATGGACGTGACGACCAAGCCCGCGCAGGGGTACTCGGACTGGAACGCCAACCTCACCGGAAGCACGACGGCGTGGCAGACCGCGATCCACTGGGGTCAGGGTGGTCAGATCCCGTATACCCAGTACGAGGACTGGCTTGACAACTCGGACGCGACCAGCGCGGCACACTTCGAAGGCTATTCGAACCCCGCCGCCGAAGCGGCGCTGACGACCTACGCGGGGACGGATCCGAGCGACACCGCGACGCTGTACCCAGCCGTCCAGCAGCTCGAGAAGGTGATGTCGACCGACGTTCCCGAGGCACCGCTCCTCTACGGAGCCGACTGGAACGTGTACAGCAGCGCCAAGTATGTTGGTTGGCCTGATCAGTCGCAGCCGTACATGGATCCTTCACCGACCGATCCGCAAATGCCGTATATCCTCATGCAGCTCAAGCCGGTGGCCTGAACTCATACCACCACAACGAATCGTCACCATCACGGAGATGGTCAGGGTCCCGTCCGGCCGGCATCGCGCCGGCCGGACACCCGGACCCGGTGCGCACTGGACCGAATCAATTGAAAGGAAAGGCAACCATGAACGGCACGGCTATCGGCACCAGCAGTGACGAGTTTGGGCTGCTCATGCGGCTCAGCCTCGAGCAGAAGGTTCTTCTGCTGACAGGTGCGGACGCCTGGTCGCTCAACGCCATCAACACCGTCGGCCTTCGCACGTTGATCATGTCGGACGGGCCGTCCGGTGTCCGCGGGCGCGCCTTCGACCCACATCACCCCGCGTCCTCGTTGCCCTGTCCTGTGGCATTGGGCGCCACCTGGGATGAGCATCTCGTTGCCGAGGTAGCGCTTGCGCTGGGCGAGGAAGCACGCTCAAAAGACGTTGATGTGCTGCTCGCTCCCACGGTCAACATCATCCGGACGCCACTCAGCGGGCGAGGCTTCGAATGCTTCTCCGAGGATCCGCTGCTGACTGCACGTCTCGCCGTCGCCTACGTGCGTGGCGTGCAGCAGTCCGGCGTGGGCGCGACCGCCAAGCATTACGTCGCCAACGATTCCGAGACGGATCGCCGGACCTACGATGCGCGGGTCACCGAGCAGGTGTTGCGGGAGCTCTATCTCATTCCGTTTGAAGCGTGCGTGTTCGACGCTGACGTGGCCTTGGTCATGGCGGCGTACAACTCCGTCAACGGAAGCTCGATGACGGCAAATTCACCACTGCTTCGGGATCTGCTGAAGGATGAGTGGGGATTCCAGGGCGTCGTCGTCTCCGACTGGCACGCGGCGAGGACGACGGAGCCGGCGGCCATCGCAGGGCTGGACCTGGTGATGCCTGGACCTCATGGGCCGTGGGGCAATCTGCTCGTCGATGCCGTTCGCGCCGGGACCGTACCCGAGGCGGCCATCGACGACAAGGTTGCGCGGCTGC
The DNA here is from genome assembly GCA_963754015.1 of Candidatus Dormiibacterota bacterium. Taxonomy (GTDB): domain Bacteria; phylum Chloroflexota; class Dormibacteria; order Aeolococcales; family Aeolococcaceae; genus Palsa-851. Next base: position 94,947 of record CAVWEG010000009.1, on the reverse strand, counting down.
TGAGCCTCGCTCGCCGCGTCGGGGCGCTCAATGGCATGCCGCATGCGGAGTTGCCGGACGGGCACGAAGCGGCGGCACCGGCGATGCAGTCCCTCGTCGATCCGGCGCTCCTGCGCGAGGTGACGTCGCGATCGTTCGTGCTACTCCGCAATCAGGACGCGCTGCTACCCCTCGACAGCGCCACCGTGCGACGGATCGCACTCATCGGGCCGAATGTCGCGGATCCGCAGACGCAGGGCGGCGGCAGTGTGCGGGTGCTCCCGGTCCGCCGCCCCGGCATCGTCGATTCGATGCGCTCACTCGGTGAGTTCGATGAAGTGGATGTGCAGCAAGGCTGCCTAACGTGGGCGACGATACCGCCGCCAGGCGATGGGAGCATGCGCGATCCGATCACCGAGGACATCGGTGTGCGCGTCGAAGTTCGTGATGCCACCGGCGCGGTGCGATACGACGCGTTCCATCCGAGCAGCGTGCTCACGTGGTGGGACGGCCTGCCTGACGTGGTGCATCGTCCCGGCTCGGAGTTGCTCATGCGCGCACGCTATCGCGCAGCCACCAACGGGACGCACATGATCGGCCTGGCCGGCGTCGGCGTCCTCAGTCTCGCGATCGACGGCGCCGTTGTCGCCGAGGCGACCACCCTGCCCCCCAATGAGGTGGTCGAGGCACTCTCCCGTCCACCCGAGTTGCGTGTGCCGGTGCACCTGACAAGCGGCAACGACGTGGAGATTTGCGCAACGTTCCGGCCCACGCTGCGAGGCTCCGAGCCTGGCTTCGTCACGATGCGACTCGGCGTCACGCCGCAGCGCAATGAGGATGACTTGCTCGCCGAAGCGGTTGCCGCAGCAGCGAATGCCGACGTCGCGATCGTTGTCGTCGGATCGGCAGAAGGGACGGAGAGCGAAGGCTATGACCGCGAGACGCTGTCGCTGCCGGGACGGCAGGACGAGTTGGTGCGGCGTGTTGCCGCGGCGCAGCCAAAGACCGTCGTCGTGGTCAACACCGGAATGCCTGTGCTCATGCCGTGGGTCGACGACGTTGCGGCCGTCATGCAGGTCTGGTTCCCGGGACAGGCGTTCGGCGAGGCGCTGACTGACTGCCTGCTGGGGGTCGTCGAGCCCGGCGGCAGGTTGCCGATTTCGATTCCTCGTGAGGAGGATGACTCACCGGTGTTCCATGCAACGCCAAAGGCGGGCGAGCTCGACTATGCGGAAGGCCTCCTCGTCGGGTACCGCGGATTCGATCGCAGCGGCCGCGAGCCGCTCTTCTGTTTCGGTCATGGTCTCGGGTACACCGAATGGAGTTACGAGTGGCTCGCGATCGACTCCGCCAGTGTGCAGGCGAACGCGGCGCTGTCACTCAGGGTCCAGGTGCGCAACGCGGGCAGCCGCGCCGGCCGCGAGGTGGTGCAGGTCTACCTCGAGGCTCCGGACGACGATCCCAGCCGGCCGCTCCGCACGCTTTCGGCGTTCGCGATCGTCGACGCCGACGCGGGCGAATCCGTCGAAGCGCAGTTGGTGATTCCGGCTCGCGCGTTCGCCCGTTTCGATCCTGACGCCCACGACTGGGTCTGGCGTCCCGGGACATACACGGTGCGCGCGGGGAGCTCCTCGAGAGATCTCCGACTCAGCGAGACGGTGCAGTTGGAGGCGACGACGCCGCCCGCTTGACCGACTGGCCGGTCGGAGGGGTGAGACTCCGACCGGCTCATCGCTACGAATGGTGTCTTATGCCGTCTTGCACGTCCGCCCGACGGAGTACGCGCGCTGCGATCCCCCGGTGTCGACGGTGAATGGCACGAGTGCCGGATCGTTCACCGCGCGTGTCAGGCCGTACGGGTAGGTCAACACAGCTCCCGTCGGGGGGTTGCCGACATCGGCGAGGGGGACGTTCATCGTCAGCGTTCCGCCGGCAAAGCTCCCGGTGATGTTGCTGCTCGTCGGCGGCAGAAACGAGCCGTCGTTAGTGTTGCCGTCGTTGTAGAAGACCTGCGTTCCCGTCGGATCGACGTATGCCATCGCGTAGTACGTGGTGCCGGCATAGGTCCAGAGCAGGGAGTACTCCGTGCCGTTGGTGCCCGCGACATCGGTGCCGGGGGCAAGCGACGGGCCGTGCAGTTGCGCGACCAGTGTCGTGCCGACCAGGCTGAGGCTTCCAGACGTGATGTCGAGGTTGGCGTCATTCATGTCGGTCGCGGGGTCTGTCGCATTCCCCGTGTACGTCGTGAAGAGTGCCTGGCATGCGCTCGCGAGTGGCTCCGCTGGAACCGCTGCCTGCGCTTTCGGCGCGGTCGGAGTTGCCGTCGGGTTGTTGTCGCCGAGCGGATCCGCAATGAAGTTGGCGACATCGAAGACGCCCCATCCGGAGGTCTCGTCATAGCCGGTCGCAGCCACGTGCTGCACGTTCGAGCCGACGGTGATGTCAGTGAACGAGGGCTTCGTCGTTGAGCCGGTTCCATGCGCACCCGTCGCAACGCGGTAGATGGTCTCGTCCGCAAAACCCAGTCCGACCGCCTTGTGCTTGACGAGTGGCGCCGCCGCCTGGATTCGCGCCCACATGCCCACCGAGAGCGGTGAGGACAGGCTCGTCCCACCGCTGGCGGACGAGAACATGTCGAAGTTGGTGTCGTAGCCGTTCGTCAGGACGTCACCTGACTGCGCGGCGATATCGGGGACAGTCCGGCACACCGTGCCGGTCGGATAAATCGCGAGGCTGTAGCTCAGCGTGCAGGGTTGGGGGAGAAAGCCGGCCGGTTTGGCAGTGCTGCCCAGGTACCTCTGCTGGAAGTCCGGCTGACCGATGAAGAGCGAGCTGCCGCCCCCGGTGTGGGTCCACGTGTACTCGGTGTTGCGACTGGTCACGTCGTTGTTGCTGTCGACGTTGGTATAAAGCACGGTACCGCCGACACAGACCGCGAAGTCACTGCCGCAGGGATAGTTGATCGCGGGATAACCCTCGTTGGCGATGCCATTGCCTGCACCGATGATCGGCGCGGCTACTGCCGGGCACGAGCCGCCGGTGTCGCCTGCCGACGCGAAGAGCGTCCGGCCCTCGAGCGCAGCCTGCTTCAAGGTTCCTTCAGCGACCGGTTCGAGGTTGTCGCCGAGCCCCTGGCCGAACGGAAGCTGCGGATCGAGCGCGCCGCCGGTGATGGGATTCCCGGGGTTCGTCTCGCATTCGCCGAAGCTCGCGTTCATCTGCAGCGGGCCGCTCGCATCATCGGCCCATTTGCTGAACTCGGTCTCGACGTCGGCGTCGTACAGCGAGTTCGCGTCGTAGTAGTAGAGGCGATTCACGAGCGGCGCCATGCCGGTCGAGGCATCGGAGTCGAGGTCCCACTCGAGACCGCCTGAGTTGTCCGTCGGTCCGGAGGTGTCGCTGGGATTGGGGGCCGGCACCACGGTGACGGGGACCTCGGGGAGGTTCATGCGCTGCTCGAACACCCGGAGGTTGGCGACAACCGAGGCAGTAACACCCTCCATGAAGATGCCCAGGGTCTGCCCCTGGCCCTCGTCACTCGACGGCATGTCGTACACCTTCCAGAGATCCTGAGGCTGATAGTCGCCGACGCAGATGCCGGCTTCCACCAGATTGCAGGGGCTCGATCCCGTACCGGTGGTGACAGTGGCCTGGGGGCGCTCGCCGGCCTGACCGGTGGTCGTGTAGAACTGCTCGAGGGTGTTGAGGCCGATGACACTTTCGACCGGCAGCGCCGCGGGGATCGCCGGCTGCAGCGGATTGGCGAGGAAGTGAATGCTCCCTGCGGTGTAAGCGTTGATTGGCGTCTGGAACAGCGCTTCGATCTGCGCGACGGTGCCGGACACCGCGAAGAGGTCACGACTCGGCGCCTCGTAGAAAACGTTGAGACCGCCACCGGTGAGCCAGCTGCTGACGGAGCTCGCAGTCGTCTGGCTGACCCCAAAACGCGAGTCGTATTGCGCGGGCGTGAGGAATTGGTGATAGGTGAGGCTCGCCGGGTTGTACATCGCCGCATATGCGGCCTGTTCACCGGCGGTGTTCGGATGGTTGAGAGCGATGTCGAGCCGCATCGTCTGGCTTGCGGGCGCTGGCCCGACCAGCGTGGCAAGCGATAGCCCGGGGAGCACGTTCGGGATGTACGTCGTTGCACTCGCGGCGCGAACGCCGGCGGGGCCTGCTACCGCTGCTGCGGCAACAACAGTGCAGGCGAGCGAGACCGCCCACCACCCGATCCGAGGGTGTCCTGGCTTCATTGGCATCTCCATATCCCAGTGCGGGGCACGGGTCCGAGCCTGTGCTCAGGCTATGTAGCTGGACACTATCTTCTGCTGATACCGGAGGTGTCAAGTAATGGGGCGCTTTGCCCGTGTCGCATCGGCGCAAGCTGGCCGAGCCCGATCCCTAGAGACGCTTGATGGTCGCGAGCCAGGCCGGCGCCCCGTACTCATCGTTGAATGTCGTCAGCAGCCGGTCCGTTTCGATGTCGACGACGTTCCATCCGCTGCCGGCGCTGAATGCCGCTCGCAACTCTTCCGGGCTCACCGGGTGCGGGCCGATGTCCGGCCCGACGTTGCTGAAACACAGCACGTAGGCGGTGCCGTCGCGGACGGTCACCGACGCGAGGCTCGCGGCGTACTGGGCTCGTTCGCCGCCTTCGAAGCTGTGGAAGAGCCCGCTGTCGATGATGGTCGCAAACGTGCGCCCGAGACGCTCCAGGTGCAGTGCGTCGGCGTTGGCGAATTCAGCGTCGATCCCTCGCGCCTGGGCTTTCTCGCGTGCCATCGCGATTGCGGTCTCGGCCACGTCAATGCCAAGCACCTGCAATCCCCGCGACGCGATGAGCAGCGTGTTCTCGCCGGTGCCACAGCCGGCGTCGAGGACCGGTCCGACGAGCCCGTCGCCCAGCACCACACGCTCGATCGCCGGTTGCGGCACGCCGACGTCCCACGGCGCAGCGCCGTCCTGGTACGACGCATCCCAGGGCCGGCCCGACATCCGTTCGTGGCTGGTCGGGAGCCGGCCGCCGAACGGATCGTGACCGGGGGTTTCTGGTCGCTCCGGCACGATCAACTCCTCCAGGAAACGGATCCCGCCAATTCAGGTCGAGCGTTTTGTAACGCGATCGTCCGGCGATGGTGCGATCGCGCGGCCCGATATGCGACGACGATCGAATCCTTCCGAGAAACCCACATCCCTTCCTGATGGCGACGCCCACGTGTCGAGACCCCCATGTTGGGCGTCGCCGTCCCCCCTTCCCGGCGTCGGCGCGCGCCCATCAGGCGGGTCAGCGTCACCAGCGTCATCCGCCGACGCTCACGCCCGACGCTTCGAGCCGGTCGAACACCAATCGGACCGCCATCGAGCCTTCGCCGATCGCCGTCGCGACGCGCTTGATCGACCTGCTCCTCGCGTCGCCGACGCAGAACACGCCTGGGCGGCTCGTCTCGAGGAGCAAGGGCTCGTAGCCGGGATGATCGAGCACGCTCGACGGGACGTCGTTGCCGGTGAGCAGGAACCCGTCTTCGTCGGTGGCGAGCTGGCCTTCGAGCCATTGTGTGCACGGTGTTGCGCCGATGAAGACGAACAGGCCGCACGTTGGGTGCGTGACGATCTCCCCCGAACGGTTGTCGCGAATCGTGACTGCCTCGAGGTGGCTATCACCGACGAGACTCGTGACCTCTGTGTGCGTCGAGACGCTGATGCAGGCCTCGCGCGCAATCTCATCGAGGAGGTATCTGGACATCGTGCGCGCCAGTGTGTCGCCCCGGATGGCGATCAGCACATGCGTACATGCTCGCGCCAGAAAGAGCGCTGCCTGACCCGCGGAATTGCCGCCTCCGACGATGACCGCCGGTCCACCCGAGCAGGCTTGCGCCTCCATCTGGGTTGCGGCGTAGTAGACGCCCACGCTTTCGAAGTCCGACAGGCGGTCGAGATTCAGCCGGTTGTAGCGCGCGCCGGTGGCGATGATCACCGAACGCGCTGCCACCACCTCGCCGCCATCGAGCGTCACTCGGTGCGCATCGCCGCTCGAATCCATCGAAACCGCTCCGGCGCCGAGCTTGATGCGCACCCCGAACTTCTCGGCCTGCAATGCCGCGCGCTCCGCCAGCTCCTCACCGGAGAGGCCGGCGGGAAAGCCGAGGTAGTTCTCGATACGCGACGACGTGCCGGCCTGGCCGCCGATCGCCGTGTTTTCGACAAGGACCGTCTGCAAACCTTCCGAAGCGCCGTACACACCTGCGGCAAGTCCGGCGGGGCCACCGCCCACAACGAGCAAGTCGTGGACGCCGGCCTCGTCGTCAACGGGCGGCGCGGTGAGACCGAGGGCGACGAGGAGCTCGTGATCGGTCGGATTGGCAAGGAGCGAACCGCCGGGAGCGACGATCAGCGGCAGGTCGGTAGCGGGCACATCCAGCTGACGGAGCGTCTCCTCGGCCTCCGGCATCCCTTCAAGCTCGAGCCATCGAAATGCCAGCCGGTTGCGGGCGAGCACGTCAAGCAGGCGTCGCGTCTTGCGGTCAAAACGCGACCCGACCAGCGTGAGGCCAACCCCCATCTGCGTCAGCCTGATGTGCCTGAGCAGGAAGGCCCGCAGGAGGTAGTCGCTGAGGTCGGCTTCCTCGGCCATGATCGTCCGCACCTGCTCGACGGGGACCCGAAGGACGCGTCCGGGCTCGGTTGCGACGGCCGTCAGAAACACGCGTTGACCAGTGAGCAACCCTTTCTCGCCAAGGAATTCCCGCGGCCCGTACGAGATGAGCACCTGCTCCTCCGGCTTCCCGTAGTGGTCGACGATGTCGACCTTGCCTTCGAGCAGCACGATCAGGTCGTAGCCCTGGTCCCCTTCCGCGAAGAGCAATTCGCCACGCGCCATCTCCGACTCGTCGCCATAGCGGCGTAGCGTCGCGAGCTGCAACTCACCGAGGAGCGGCCGAGTGTCGGGCGCGTCGGCCGGGGTGACGATCGGAGCGCGCTGGGTGGCATCGCGAAGGCGCGGCTCTGATGCGCCGGGGAGGACGTCGTCCGACATTCAGGAATCCCGTGTTGTGCGTTCGGCCGCTGATCTGCCCGCGATTCTATGTCCGTGACCGGCGCGGTCGTGAACGGCATGCAGGGCTTCGGACCGGCTCGGTCACTGACCCGAATCGACATGGTGTGCTGCGGCGAACCGGCGCGAATCGTCTGCATTACCCTTGGTCGCCTGCAGCCCGGCTGCCTCGACAGCATCCGAGCGCCTGACCGGAGACGATGTTGGGACCGGATTCATTTTGGAGCTTCCGTGAGCGAGGACCTCGAGGTCGACAAGCAGTCGTCAAAGCGTCTCTATGAGGAGGTATTCGGACGTGGCAACTACGACGTTGCCGACGAGATCCTCGCGGCCGACGTCGTCAGTCACGGACCCGGCGTCAGTCCCGTAGTCGGTACCGACCCGCTCAAGCGTCAGGCAGCGCTCCTCCGAGGCGCATTCCCCGATCTTCAGGTTGTGCTCAGCGACCAGCTTGCCGAGGGAGACCGTGTCACCAGCAGATGGTCCGCCTCGGGGACGCACACCGGCCCACTCAACCTCCCCACGGGCGCGGTCGAGCCGTCCGGCACCACGATCGCGTTCGAAGAGATGCGCATTGACCGCTTCGCCGGCGGCCGGATCGTGGAATCGTGGTTTCTGCCCGATCGCATGACGCTCTGGCGACAGCTCGGCCTGTTTCCAGCGCCGACGGCACCGTCCCCTCGAAGTGGAGACATCCATCACTTCGGGCTGACCGTCCGAGATGTTGACGTCAGTGCGAAATGGTATGTGGAGACGCTCGGCTTCGAGAGAGTTCGGCGAGTTCGAGTCGCCCGACGGCGCGCGCCGGAAGGTGTTTCTTCGCCACGACGGCTTGCGCGCTCGGTTGGGGCTGACTGAGCATCGAGCTGGCAAGCAGGAATTGTTCGACGAGACGCGAGTCGGCTTGGATCACATGGCGTTCGCTGTCGAGGATCGCACGGAACTGGCGACCTGGGTGACGCAACTCACAGCCGCCGGAGTCGTCCATTCCCCTATCGCGCCCGCCAACTCGATTCCTGGAGCCGCTGTTCTCGTTTTTCGAGATCCGGACAACATCCAGCTCGAGTTCTTCCTCGATCCATCGTCCGCCACCTGATTAGCAGACCTTGACCCAGCGCCGAGTTGTCATCGCAGCGCTCGAGCGCATTGCGTACATTCTGGAACGGGAACAGGAACCAACCTATCGAGTGCGCGCCTTCCGCAACGCGGCGGCTGTCGTTCGCGCGCTGACGGACACGGAGCTGGAAGAACGTTACAGGCGCCGGACATTGCAAACGCTGGCGGGAATCGGACCGGCGACGGCACGGGTCATCGAGGAAGCGCTGGCCGGTGCGACACCCGCGTACTTGCAGCGGCTCGAGACAGAGGTCCCGCCGATACCAGCTGAAGCGCTGGCGCTGCGGGAGGCACTCCGCGGCGACTGTCACGTGCACTCCGACTGGTCGGACGGCGGGAGTCCCATCGAGGAGATGGCTCGGACCGCGATCGACCTTGGTCACGAGTACATCGTCCTCACCGACCACTCGCCGCGGCTGACGGTGGCGCACGGGTTGAGCGTGGAGCGGTTGCTTGAGCAACTCGATGTGGTGCGCGGCCTCAACGAGGTGCTCTCGCCGTTTCGCATCCTGACGGGCATCGAGGTCGACATCAATGAAGACGGCTCGCTCGACCAGGAGCCGGACCTGCTGGAGCAGCTCGACGTCGTGGTGGCGAGCGTGCATTCAAAGCTCCGCGCACCGCGGGCGGAGATGACACCGCGCATGCTTGCAGCGATCCGCAACCCGAACATGGACGTCCTCGGCCATTGCACCGGGCGGATCGTCGTCGGTCGGGGGCGACCGGAGTCGGAGTTCGATGCGGATGCCGTGTTCGCGGCGTGCCGCGAGCATCAAGTCGCGGTCGAGGTCAACTCGCGCCCGGAACGGCTTGATCCCCCAACGCGCCTGCTGAAGCTCGCGGTCGAGACGGGCTGCCGGATCGCCATCGATACCGACGCGCACGCGCCTGGTCAGCTCGAGTGGCAGCTCCGCGGGTGCGAACGGGCGGCGGCGTGCGGTGTTTCTGCCGGCATGGTCATCAACACCATGACCGCGGACGACCTCGTCGCGTGGGCGAGGTTGCCATAACTCAGGCTGGCGTGATTGGGCCTTTTGAGTTGTGGACGCTAGAGCTGCATGCCGTCAGACGGGTCTCCTCGGCGGGCGGGCTCCCGATGGCCAGGGGCTTCGATGGGCTTCCGCCACGCCACCTCTCGCACGATGTACCCCACGTTCGCATGGCTGACCCCGAAAGCAGCTGCAATGGCTCGCTGTGTGAATCCCTCCTGCGCCAAGAGCCTGATGGTCCACACGTCATCGAACGTGAGCTTCGCATTGGCATGTCGCTCGCCGGCAATTGAGCGGCGATTGAGCATCTGCTGCTCGAAGGTCGTCCAACGACAGTTGCCCGGTTCGTAATTGCCTTCGTTGTTGATCCGATCGAGCGACAGGTTGTCAGGACACGGACCCATGTCTGCGAAGAAGTCCGCGAAGCTCCGCCAGCGCTCGCACACGCTGATACCACGTCCGCCATAGCGCGACCAGTCGGCGCTCGCGGGATTGGTGCAACGACGCACCATGCTGTGCCAAGCGCGGTATGTGCGAGCACGGCGCGCCGCTTGTTCGGGACTATTCGGCACATAAGAATCAAAGCGATGTGTCGCGCCCTCGCTGCGGACAATCCCGGGCCGACGGCCAGCGTACTGCTACTGCTGGGACACGTCCCAAGCGGCGCTTTTCGGGACGCGTAAGCGATGGGAGCGGGGGACGGGGCTCGAACCCGCAACTTCAACCTTGGGAAGGTTGCACTCTACCATTGAGTTACCCCCGCAGATCTCGAATTGGATCGTGTCCTTGGAAAAAGTGAAGTAGTGGAGGCGCCATTCTGCCAGGACGGGAAACGGTCCGCGAGGCGGCAATCGTAGACCACTGGCGCTACGATCGCTCGGCGCGGAGGACCTGCATGAGGTGGTCGTGGGCGTTGCTGTTGCCCAGGTCGCCGTAGTGCTCGCGGATCATCGATGCGGATCCATTACCGAGGATCTTCTCCACGATGTGCGGAGTCTGTCCGCTCATCAGCAGCCATCGGCACGCACTGTGGCGGAAGACGTACGGGCTTACCGAGGCGGTTATTCCAGCGTTGACCGCCAGCGCACCGACCATCTGGCGCACGCCGGCGACTGTCAGGGGTTCGCGTTGACCAGTGCGGCGGTCACGACGCAAGCCCACGAAGATCGGTGCATCGTCGTCATCGCTGGCGAGTGCACTCAGTCGCGCGTGGATCCGCCGCGTGATTGGCACGTAGCGTTCGGTGGCGGTGCGGCCGACGCGGACGTAGTGCCGGCCGCCCGCGCGGTGGAGATCGCGCTTCGTGATCTGTATCAACTCGCCCGCGCGCATCCCCGAGTCGGCGAGTAACCGGACGATCACGCGATCACGCACGGTGTCGGCGCTTCGCTCGAGGACTGCGATCTGATCGCGCTCGAGGGTCGCCACCTTGCGCCCCGGTGGCTGTCGCAACGTCACCTTTGCGACGGTCGTGTCGTGGAGCTCGGCGTACCACTTCACGAGTTGGTTGGCGGCCTTCTGGTATGTCCACACGGTGTTCTCCGCCAGAGGCGAACCGTCCCGGGTCTTCCGGTCTCGGACTGCCGAGGCGAAGCGGTTCAACGTGCCTTTGGTGAGCTCTGACACCGTGGTGATTCCCTCGCTCTGGCACCAGGGGAGCAACACCGCACTCAACGAATAGCCATAGCTGTGCTTGATCGTCGACAGCTTCACGCCTCGGGACAGACAGGAGAGAAGATAGGCGTCGATCTCAGCAGACAGGTCGCCGGGCGGAGCCGTCATACCGTCGATTGTCTACCGGTCGAGTTACGGCGGCGGGAGGAACCGGAGACCACCGTCGCGGTCGTGACCGGGTCGTCACGAGGCGACCGGCATGCCGGGGCATCATCTGGGAGTGATCAGGCTCCGATCAGGCGCACCCGGCCTCCGCATCGCCATCGGTATGGCGTCCACGCTGATCGTCCTCACCGCCTGCAGCGGCCCAGCTTCTCAGGCGATCCCGACGCCGGCCGGCGGCGGTCTCATCGGGGTCCTTCCACATCTCCCGGGGTCGCCGACACCGACCGCGTCGACTACCGCCGCCAACTCGAAGATCACGATTCCGGTGAAGGGACTCACGACCGCATCGCCTACTCGCGCCCCCAGCCACAGCGGTGCGCCGGCGCCACCGCCGGCTGCCACGTCGCTCACGAAGATCGGCGGCTGCCAGGTCTTCCCGCCGAACAACCCGTGGAACGAGAACGTGTCGAAGCTGCCGGTCAATCCGAACTCGACCGAGTACATCGCGAGCATCGACTCGACCAAGCAGTTCCTGCACCCGGATTTCGGCTCGAATCCGACGTACGGGATTCCGTACACCGTCGTGCCAAAGTCACAGCCGTTCGTCCCCATCACCTTCGACGCGTACGGTGACGAGAGCAATCCCGGACCATACCCAGTGCCACTGAATGCTCCGGTGGAATCGGGCAGTGACCGCCACGTGCTTGTCGTCGACAGCGGCAACTGCAAGCTGTACGAGATGTATGACGCGCAGCAGATCGGTGCCGGATGGGAGTGCGCATCTGGTGCGGTGTTCAACCTCAACAGCAACGCGCTGCGACCCGAGGGTTGGACATCTGCCGATGCCGCCGGCCTCCCGATCCTGCCGGGACTCGCGCTCTACAGCGAAGTCGCCGCTGGCGCCATCGACCACGCGCTGAGATTCACGGTCCAGGACTCGCAGAACGGCTGGATCAGCCCCGCAACGCACGAGGCCGGTTCAGCCAACACAGCGTTGCCGCCTATGGGACTTCGCCTCCGCCTCAAGGCGTCGTTCAGCCTCGCGGGATTTCACGGCGAGGCGCTCGTCATCCTCACCGCGCTGAAGACGTACGGCATGATCGTCGCCGACAACGGCAGCAGCTGGTACATCAGCGGCGACACCGATTCGCGTTGGAACGACAACGACCTCAACCAGCTCAAGACCGTTCCCGGCAGCGCATTCGAAGCGGTGGAGACGGGACCGATCCAGCACTGACCGCGCGTCAGCGCGATGCGGCAGTCAGTTCCTCCACGGGGTACTTCCCCGCAGCGTATTCAGCCCGGATGACCTTCTTGTCGAGCTTCCCCACGCTCGTTTTCGGCAGCTCGTCGACGAACACCCAGCGCTCCGGCAACCACCAGCGCGCAACCTTCGGCGCCAGGAACTCGCGCAGCTCCTCCGGCGTCGCCGACTTGCCCTCCTTGAGGACGACAGCCGCGAGCGGACGCTCTGCCCAGCGCTCATCGGGCACACCGACGACCGCCGCGTCTGCCACCGCAGGATGACCGACGAGCAATGTCTCCAGCTCCACTGAGGAGATCCACTCACCGCCGGACTTGATCACGTCCTTGGACCGGTCCGTAATCTGCACAAAACCCCGCGTATCGATGTTGCCGACGTCGCCGGTGCGCAACCATCCGTCATGGAATTTCTCCGGCGCCTCAGTGTTGTAGTACGAGCCGGTGATCCACGGTCCGCGCACCTCGATCTCGCCGACAGCTTCGCCGTCATGCGGCAACGCTGCACCCGTGTCATCGACGATGCGCAGCTCAACACCAGGAACCACTTTCCCGGTCTTGGCGCGGTAGTGCATCTCATCCTCGGGCGCAGTTCCCTTGGGGGGGCGGGCGATCGACGCGATGGGACTCGTCTCGGTCATCCCCCACGCCTGCCACAACTCGATGCCGAGCACGTCCTTGTATGCGGCGATCAGCGTTGCCGGCACTGCGGAGCCACCGCACACCGCGGTCTTGATGCTCGACACATCGCCGCCCGTTGCCTGCACGTGATTGAGCAGCGCAGTGAGAATGGTCGGGACACCACCCGTGAACGTCGGCCGTTCCTGCGTGATGAAGTCGCAGAGTCCCTGGGGCTGCAGGAATCGTCCGGGCAGCAGCAGGTCGCTGCCAACAAGCCATCCCGCATACGGCGTGCCCCATGCGTTGACATGGAACATCGGCACGATGATGAGCAAACGCCCGCTGTCATCGAGACGGAATGTCGCCCATACCGCGAACGAATGCAGATACACCGATCGGTGGCTGTACGCGACACCTTTCGGATCGCCCGTGGTCCCCGTCGTGTAGCACATGGACGCGGCACTGCGTTCGTCGATTGCCGGCCAATCGAACACTGGCGACTCGGCCGCGAGCAGCGTCTCGTACGCAAGCGTGTCGCCGAGTCCCGACGCCTCGCCGGAGCCGACGACAATCACCTTCTCGACGCTCGGACATTGCTCGATCACTGACGCCAGCAGCGGTGCAAGCGTGTCGTCAACGATGATCACCTTGTCCTGTGCGTGGTTGATGATCTGCGCGAGCTGCGACGGTGGGAGGCGGAGGTTGAGCGTATGCAGCACCGCTCCCATGCTCGGGATCGCGAGGTATGCCTCCATGTGTTCCTGGTGGTTCCAGCACAGCGTTCCGACACGGTCGCCGGCGCCGACTCCGAGCGTGCGCAAAGCGCCGGCCAGGCGGTTCACCCGCTCGGCCACCTCGGCGTAGGTGGTGTGCTTCGCCCGCTCGCCCTCGAAGGTGATGATCTCGCTGTCCGGATACTGCTCGGCCCCATGGCGGAAGATCTCCGTGATGCTGAGCTGCGAGTCCTGCATCGTCGAGTTCATGGGCTCCACTCTCCTCTGCGCGTACTTGCCGCTGACACGTCGCCAGACCCTCGGCTCACGAGCCGTCGTGATCGTACCGGGCGTCCGGTGCCTTGTGCAGCATCCGCGTCACGAGGCCGCTTCGCTACCCTCGATGGTATGACCGTGACCCGATCCGGAGCCATGACCGGCGCCGAGCTGATGCTCGCCGCCGCGCGTCGTGAGCCCGCCGACCGTACCCCGATCTGGTTCATGCGACAGGCCGGACGCTGCCTCGCCGGCTACCGCAAGCTGCGCGAGAGCTACGACATCCTCACGATCACGCGTACCCCCGAGCTCTGCGCACAGGTGACGCTCATGCCCGTTGCGGAGTTCGGTGTCGATGCGGCCGTCATGTACGCCGACATCATGTTGCCCCTGACGGGAATGGGCGTTCCCTTCTCCATCGACCCTGGCATCGGCCCGATCATCCATGCGCCGGTCCGGTCCGCCGACGACGTCAATGCGCTTCGTATCGTCGATCCGCACGAATCAACTCCGGAGCTCTACGAGGCGATTCGGTTGGTGCGCAAGGAGCTTGACGGCACCACCGCCGTTGTCGGATTCGCCGGGGGTCCCTTCACCGTCGCCTCGTACATGATCGAAGGCAAGCCCACAAAGGAGTTCTCGCGTACCAAGGCGATGCTCCACGGCGAGCCCGAGCTGTGGCACCGGCTGATGTCGACGCTCACCGAGGTCACCATCGCCTACCTCCAGGCACAGGTCGAGGCCGGCGCCCAGATGATCCAGCTCTTCAACTCGTGGGCCGGTGCGCTCTCCGTCGCCGCGTACGAGTCATCGGTCCTCCCCTACAGCCGCCGCATCCTCGACGCAGTCGCGGAGACCGGGGTACCGACCATCCACTTCGGGACCACGACGTCACACCTCCTCGAGTCGATGGCGAGCGCCGGGTCCGACGTCATCAGCGTCGACTGGCGGCTGCCGCTCGATGAAGCCTGGCGCCGGATCGGCGATCGTGCCATCCAGGGCAACCTCGATCCGGGCGTCATGCTGGCGCCCTTCGACGTGATCGCCCGAGAGGCTCGCCTGATCCTCGCCCAGGCGAACGGCCGCCCCGGGCACATCTTCAACCTCGGCCACGGCGTTCTTCCGGAGACGTCGAGCGACGATCTGCGACGCCTCGCTGAGCTCGTCCACCAGGAGACCGCCCGGGCCTGATCCCGCGCCGGACGCGTGAGGCGGCGCTATACCCTTGGCGCATGGCCCAGCTCGGCGTCGTGCTCGCGACCTTCGGCTCCGCCGTCACGTCGGACGACGTCCCCGCCTACATGGCCTCCGTGCGCGGCGGGCGCGAGGCGTCCCCCGACCTGGTCGACGAATTCCGCCGCCGCTACGACCTCATCGGGCGGTCGCCGCTCATCGACATCACGCACGAGCAGACACAAGCCCTGCAGACGCTGCTCGACTCCGACATGGATGCGTGCGAGGCAGTCGTCGCGCCGGGGATGCTGCACTCCGAGCCGTCACTCGCGAGCGCCCTCGATGCCGTGCAGGCCGACGGCGCACGACGCATCGTCGTCGTCGTGCTCGCACCGCAATATTCGCCGATCATCCTCGCGGGGTATGAGCGCGCGGTCGCAGCATGGGCAGCAGCCCACCCCGACACCGACGTGCACATCGCCGGCGCCTGGCACCTCATCCCGGAATGGATCGGTGCACTCGCGGAGCGCGTCACCGAGGCGCTCGACCGGCTCGACCCGTCGGTGCGCGACACCATCCCGATCATCTTCACCGCACACAGCCTGCCTCGCCCCGTCGTCGACCGCGATCCGGGCTACATCACGCAGCTGCACGACACGGCGACGTCCGTCGCGTGTGCGCTCGACCTCGACGCGTCGAGGTGGAGCTTCGCGTATCAGAGCGCCGGCCACACGCCGGAAGAGTGGCTCACACCGGACGTGAAAGACCTCTTCCCGGGATTCCGCGATGCCGGCGTCACCGAGGTACTCATCGTCCCCCTGCAGTTCCTCGCGGATCACCTCGAGATCCTGTACGACATCGACATCGCGGCCCAGGAGGAGGCTGTCGAAGCCGGCATCACCATGCACCGCATCGCGCTGCCGAACACGCAACCTGCATTCATCCGTGCGCTTGCCGCCGTCGTGGAGCGCGAACGCGTGGGAGTCGCGTCCTCAGCGGCTTCCTGACGCGCCGATGGACATCGACGAGCGCACGCGTGCGCAGGGTTCGGTGGCGCTGGGATTCGAACCGGTGCGCGACGTGTTCACGGCCGTCCTCGACGAACAATGCGGCACCGGTGCTGCGATTGCGGCGTGGCACGACGGTCGATGGATCGTCGACCTCTGGGGTGGCACTGCGACCGCAGACGGTTCGCGCCTCTGGGTCCAGGACAGCATCGTGCAGCCCTACTCGGTGTCAAAGCCCTTCGCGGCGATGTGCCTCCTCCTGCTCATCGACCGTGGCCGCGTCGACCTCGACGCGCCAATGCAGCGCTACTGGCCGGAATTCACGGCGCCGGCAACCATCCGGCATGTCCTCTCGCATCAAGCAGGTGTCGTCGCGATCGACAGACCAACCGACACCGCCGCCTTCTACGACTGGGACCGGATGTGCGCGCTCCTCGCCGCGCAGCAACCCGCGTGGCCGCCGGGGACCGCACACGGAGAGTCGGCGCTCTTCTACGGACACCTCGTCGGCGAGATCGTGCGTCGCGTTGATGGACGCAGCCTCGGTCGGTTTCTTCGCGACGAAGTCTGCGCACCGGCTGGGCTCGACTTCATGGTCGGCGTCGCCCCCAGCGAGCAGACGCGTGCCGTCGAATTGACCTGCCTCGACGACATCGAAACGCCGAGTACCGCGAGCGATCTCTACGCGCGCGCCACGACCAATCCGCCGGGCAGTCGCGATCCCGCAGTGGTGAACAGCGCCGCATGGCGCGCAGCGGAGATCCCCGCCATCAACGGCCACGGCACGGCTCGCGGCATCGCCGCTCTCTACGCCGCACTCCTGCGTGGCGAGCTGCTCTCACCTCCACTCCTCCGCGAGGCCACGAGAGCCCAGTGCTCAGGCATCGACGCCGTCTTCGGCCACGAAAACGCGTGGGGCCTCGGCTTCGGCATCGACGACGAAGGCTTCGGCATGGGCGGTCTCGGTGGCAGCTTCGGCGGCGCGTGCACGCGCGACGGTGCGAACTACGCCTTCGCCTTCGTCACCGGGACCATGGGCTCACACGAGCGCGGCGAGCGGATCGAGAACGCGCTTCGCGGCTGTCTCGGCCTCCCGCAGCTCTAAACCGGGTCAGACCGGCCGGCTCACCCCGATCGGATTCGGATACCGGATGCCTTCTGGATGCTCGAGGCGCGTCGCGAGGCCATGCAGCAACTCGAAAAGCCGATCGCGGCGCGATTCGTCAAGGGCCTCCCACACACCGCCGGCGAGTCGATCAGTCATCTCCTCAACACCAGCTTTCACGGCAACACCCTCACCGGTGAGCTCGCGCCCGGCGTCTACAAGGCCGCGATCGCGTAACCGCTCCCACGCCGCACCGATCTCCTCCTCCGTCCACCCCCGCACCTTCTGCATCGTCTCCGCGTCCATGCCGGTGCCCGCAGCGGACGCCAGCACCAGCGCGTCGATCCCGTCGAGACCATGCACGGTGAGCGCAGCGATGTGACCGTCGAAACGATGCTCGCGCAGGAGCGTGCACGCGTGCCAGAGCGCGAGATGCGCCAGTTCGGGCACCTCGAGGCCGGCGTGGCCGGCGTACAGAGGCCGGCCGCCGCCATGCAGCCCGGAGGTGACTTCGAGCGTCGTCGCGGCGGCCTCTGTCACATCATCGGCATACACGTCCAGCCCCCAGAGACGCCGCAACGCCGCGTCTGCCACCTCGAGACGGGCCTCGAGCACTCGCTCGGGGCTCGCGAACGTCCACGCGTCGGGGATGGCTCGCAGCACCATCGACGGCCGGAAGTTGTGGAACACGGCGGTCACCACCTCGCCGCTCACGGCCCCCATCGGCGCCGACCGCGAGGCGAAATATCCCATCCACCCGCCGCGCAGCCCGGCCGCGCTATAGGAGTCCCTGGCTTCGGGCGCGAAGTACACGATCGCGTGGATCGGCTCGAAAAGCGTCCAGGCGCGACGCGCGAGGGACTGCGGCACGGGCACATCGTAGTGAAGTTCGTCGCTACCATCGCGCCACATGGAGCGGTCGCCGGCACGCCCGACCCGCGGGTGGCTGGCGTTCGTCTCGCTCGCCGCGGTGTTCGTCGTCCTGCGCGTGCCCAGCCTCGTCGAGCCGCCGACGTTCAACGATGAGGGGACGTACTCCGACATCGGCTGGGCGCTCGATCACGGCGCCGTCCTCTATCGCGACGTCTGGGGTCACTACCCGCCCGGCGTGTACTGGCTCGGCGCCGCCATCAACCTCGTCAACACCTCGGTCTTCGCGTTTCACCTCGTCCTCTCAGCAGCAGTCGCGCTCACCGCGTGGGGCATCTGGGTGTTCTGCCGCCGCTTTGCCTCGACGCCCGTCGCCTGGGCTGCGACGTTCGCGTTCATCATCCTTTCGGCGTTGCCGACACTCGAGGGCGACGTCCTCTACGTCGAGGTTATCGGCGCGATGCTCGTCGTCGGTGCCGTGCTCCTCGTGGCGCGCCCGTCGGGGCCGGGCGTTCGCGCGGCCATCGGCGCGGGCGTGCTCGTTGGCGGCGCGATGCTCTGCAAGCCGACGTTTGGCGCTGATGCAGTCGCAGTGGCCACGATCCCGGCGGTCATCGCGATCGCCTCGGGTCGGCGGCCGGCGCGACCAGAGCTGCGGACGCTGGCGCTGGTCGCCGCGGGGGCGCTCGGCCTCATCGCCGTCGCAGCAATCGCGCTCGCGCTCGGCGGATCACTGCCCGGCCTTATCGACGTCCTGACGCATCAGGACGAGACCTATCTGCAATCCGCGGCGGGTGGCGGCGGCTCGGGCGTTGCACCCGGCGGAGGCAGCGGCCACGTGCTCCTTCTCATGACCGCCACACGCATCCTCCTCGTGCTCATGATCGGATCGCTCGTCACCTGGCGGCTGGCGCGACGGCGCCATCTCCCCGCGAGCATCGCCGCATGGTGGCTGACGTGGGGCCTCGCCGCCGTCGTGGTCAGCGCGCTCGGCCTCGCACATTACGTGCAGCAGATGACACCGGCGCTCTGCGTCTGCGCGGCGTTGCTCGCGGCGCAACTGGTGCAGCGGTTGCCGCTGCGCGAGCTCGCGCTCTCCGTGGCGACCGCGGTGATCGCATGGCTCGTCGCGGTGGGCGCGCTCATTGCCCCGACCGCCGAGGCATCGTTTGTCGTGCAGCAGAAGCTTTCGACGTTCGTGACGTCGATCGTGTCGCCACACGTGGTCACGCATTACCTCGGCGGCGGCTGGGAACGCATCCTCGGCGTAACGACTCAGGCGAAATACGAAGCCGGATTCGGCCCGCAACCGGCACTGGTGCGCGCGACAACTGCCGCCATCGATGCACACGCCCGTACTGGCGATCGTGTCTTCGTGTGGGGACGCGTTCCGTGGGCCTACTCGCTCAGCGCAAGGTTCCCCGCCGGGCGATACACATCGCTCAACTCGTCATTCAGCCTGGATCCCAAGGCGCTGCCGCTGTTGGTGAGCGAGCTCACCGCGCATCCGCCCGCCGTCCTCGTGCAACTGGAGCCCCTTCCCGCGCAGATGACAGCGCTGCTCACGCAGCTGCACTACGAGGGGATCGCCATGCACAACGACGGCGGCATCGTCTGGCTCGCACCCTCGCGTACGTAACGTCAGCTCGTACTGATTCTCGACGGTCGCAGGGTGCCGTGGAAGATGCCCGAGTGCGTGAACGTCGGTGACGTCCCGGGGCTGAATGGATTGCTCGTCAGCTCCGACGACGGCATGAACTGGAGGAACCGTGAGTCGGCTCGCGACGGATCGACGATCAGCTTCTCGAGCACGCACGAGTTGTACTGCCGTGCCGTGTCCTCGAGGGTGTTCGCGTTGAGGACGACCTCCTGCCCCCATGTGCGCGCGTAGCGGCTCATGCCGGCGATGCGACTGTGCTCGGGCGTCAGACATTCAGCCGCAACGACGTTCTCGCTGCTCGCCCAGATGCCGGTCTCGGTATTGATGACGAGCGACTGATTCCCCGCGGTGTGTCCCGGCGTCGACAGGAGCGCAACACCCGGTCCCAGCAGCACATCACCGTCGATCACCGTGATCGCTTCCTGTCGGAGCGCCTTGTACGTGTGGGGCTGGTACCACGGCACCTGCAACGGATGCAGCGCATTGAGGGAGTTGAGCTCGTCCCGTTGCACGATCAGTTTCGCATTCGGCAGCAGCGGTTGTATGGGCCCGCCGGACGCGACATCACGCGCCGGCTCGGTCGTGCCGATCCAGCGCCGGACGTCCTGCGTGTGCAGATGATCGAACGTGATGAAGTCAACGTCCTTCGCCTCGATGCCGACACTGCGCAGATGCGTGATCACATCGCCGAGCGGCCGCACAAACGCGCGCTCGAGGAGGTTCGGAATCGACTCGCGGAGGCGCGCGAAATATGGCGTCCGGCGCGCGAGTTCCACGTCGGTCGGCTCGAAGAGGAGCGTCCGCTGACGCCCATCCGAATCGTGCCAGCGCACCACCACGAGGCGATGCGTGAGCGACAGATATGGCGCCGGAGTCATCGCAGCCCGGAAAAGCCCGAATCGAGTCGGATACGGCAGCGACACCAGGTCGAACGTGCCGATCCAATCCGGCATGCCCGTGCCGCTGAACCAGTCGCGAAACGCGGGCGCGGCCTGGCGGATCAACTCGAGCTGACGACCCGGCTGGCGTTCGCTGCTCACGGCCACGAAGTGCGAGATCGCCTTGATCTCCGCGTGCGGCGGTTGGGCCTGTCCTGTCATTGGGGAATGTCCGGCAGTCTACGCGGTGTCCAAAGCCTCGGTCGATATACTCGGCAGACGTGATCCTGCGAGTGTCACCGTGAGGCGATGGGGGCGGTTCGTCTACCGCCGCCGCAAAGCGGTGCTGGTGGCGTCTCTCTTGTGTTTTGTGCTGTCAATCGTGGGACTGCTCTCTGGCGGACAACCCATCAATGCGAGCGATTACAACGTTGAGTCCGTGCAGGCCGCGAACCTCGAGTCCGCGCAATTGCCGTCGACAACGGGGTCGTCGTTCACGCTCATCCTCACGAGCTCGCAACTGACATACGGTCAGCCGCAGTTCGAGTCGGCGGTCAACACGGCGCTGGCGCCGTTGCACAACGATTCCCGAGTGAGTGCGCTCGCCACCCCATTCACCACGTCGTCCCCGGCTGCCGCGGCGCTGCTGGTATCGACCGACAAGCACAGCGTGCTCGCACAGGTCGGTCTGCACATCGACTTCGCAGAGGCACGTGCGCAGTACGGGGAGGTGCGCGGCGAGGTGCACTCCAACGCGCTGAGCATCACCGCGACGGGTGACGTGCCGCTGGCGTACGACTTCGATACCTACCTGGCGAGCGATCTGCGTCGCTCCGAGGTAGTGTCGCTGCCGCTCGCGCTCATCCTGCTGGTGATCGTCTTCACCACCGGCGTCGCTGCGCTGTTGTGTCTCGGTGTCGGCGTCTTCGCTGTCCTCGGTGGCGTCGGCGCGGCGCTCGCGCTCGCGCACGTGTTCGACGTCTCGACGTATGCGGTGAACGTCGTGACCCTTGTCGGTCTGGGCATCGCCATCGACTATTCGCTCTTCATCGTCACGCGTTTCCGAGAAGAGCTCGGCAACGGGAAGACCGTGGAAGACGCGCTCGCGACCACGATGGCCACCGCCGGTCGCGCGATCCTGTTCAGCGGCCTCACCGTCGCCATCGGCCTCGCGGGATTGCTCTTCTATACGGGGACGGCGCTCGTCTCGATGGGTGTCGCGGGCGCCATCGTCGTCGCTATCTCGGTGCTCTACGGGGTCACGCTCCTCCCCGCGATGCTCGCGATCCTGGGCCGGCGCATCAACAGCATGCGCATTCCGATCCTGCAACCAAAGCCGTTCGGGCAGGGAGCGTGGCACCGCCTCGCCACCTGGGTCATGCGCCGGCCGTGGCTCGTGCTCATTCCGACGATTGCCATTCTGCTCGTGGCCGGATCGCCGTTTCTCGATCTGCAACTCGCAAACAGCGACGTCAACCAGCTGCCGACCACCGCTGAGGCGCGCCAGGGCGCCGACCTCATCCAGCGCCAGTTCCCGCAAGTGGGCACCAACACGATCGCCGTCGTCGTCGACTTCGACCACGGTGCCCCGACGACTCCCGCCAATGTCGCCACCGCCTATGCGTTGAGCCAGCGCCTTTCAGCGCTGCAGGGAGTGACCTCAATTCGCAGCTACGTGACTGTCGATCCGACGCTCACGCTCGCCGGATATCAGTCGCTGTACGCGCAGCCCAAAGCCGCGCTCCCCGCGACAGTGCAGTCGCTGCTGACCAACCTCACCGGATCGAGCATCGCGGTGCTCGACGTCGCCAACCCGTACTTCGTCACGAGCGATCAAGCGCACGCGCTCGTCCGTCAGATCCGTGCCGACGACTCCGTTGCCGGCGCAAGCGTAAAGGTGACGGGCGATACGGCCTTCGATATCGACCTCGTCAACTACATGATCGACCACACACCGCTGGCGATCGGCTTCGTGCTCATCACGACGCTCATCGTGCTCACCGTATTGTTGCGCTCGGTCGTCCTCCCGTTCAAAGCGGTCCTGATGAACGCGCTGTCGTTGAGCGCGGCATTCGGCGCGCTGGTGTGGATCTTCGATCAGGGGCACCTCTCGAACATCCTCGGCTTCACCGCCGGACCGCTCGACCCGACGATCCCTGTACTGCTCTTCTGTGTCGTCTTCGGCCTGTCGATGGACTACGAGGTGTTCCTCCTCACCCGCATGCAGGAGGCGTGGTATCGAACGGGCGACAACCGCACGTCAGTCGCAGACGGCCTCGAGCGCAGCGGACGCCTCGTCACCGGAGCCGCGGCGATCATGGCATGCGTCTTCCTCGCGTTCGCGCTCGCGAGCGTGGTGACCATCAAGGCAATTGGCGTGGGGATGGCAGTCGCCGTGATCGTCGATGCGACACTCGTCCGCGCACTCGTCGTCCCCGCGCTCATGCGCCTGCTCGGGCGCGCGAACTGGTGGGCACCCGCCTGGTTGCGCCGGCGGAATCCTGAGCTCCAGGAGATCGCGCCCGCAGCCTGATGACAACGACTACGACCGCACCCGCGACAGTTCCCGCCCCACGTCCGATGTTGCGTGGTTGGAGCCATCTCGTGTCCGTTCCCGTCGCGCTCGCCGGTGCGATCACGCTGGTCGTCATCAGCGGTGGTGATATCGCACGGCATATCTCCCTTGCGGTGTATGGGCTTTGTCTCGTGCTTCTCTTCGCCGTGAGTGCCTCGTACCACCGCGGGCCGTGGTCGATGAAAGCACGCCGGGTATGGGGCCGACTCGACCACGCGACGATCTTTCTCGCCATCGCCGGCACGTACACCCCCGTGGTGGTCAACGTTTTGCGCGGCTGGCAGTCGATCGTGTTGCTGACAGTCATCTGGGTGCTGGCGGCCGCAGGTGTCATCGTCGCCACAACCGGCATCCCGCTCCCGCGGTGGGCCGTGGTGGCGCTCTACATCGCGGTGGGATGGACGGTCGTGTTCTTCCTGCCCGCGCTCGCTGATCGGATCCACGGCAGCGGTCTCATCGTGCTGGGTGTCGGCGGCGCGCTGTATTCAGCGGGCGCGATCGTCTACGCTTTGCGATGGCCGAAGTTGTGGCCGAAAGTGTTTGGCTTCCATGAGGTGTTCCACATCCTCGTCATCGCGGCGAGCGCTGTGTACTTCGTGTTCATCGCCACAACGATTGCCGTCCCGCACTGAGTCGCTGTTGTGCGTCCAACCGTCCAAAGAGCGTTGACAATCAACAGTCGACAGTCCCGCGATTGCGACGAAATGTCAGATCTGCGGCCCCGAGCATTTCAGCCCTGTAACCGCTGACGAGGATCCTTGCGTCGCGTGCCGCGCATTGCTACGTTGGTGCGGACGGTCAGCGATCCGCAGCGTCGGATCGTTCGGCCGCTGGGAGGGTCTTGATGCAAGCGGGTCACCGCCGCATCTTTCTGGGAGGGCAACAGTGATCATCTTCGGTTGGGGGCGACGCACATTCCACCGCGCCGGAGCCGTCCTGTTTCAGCGCTGCCCGCATTGCAGCAACATAGGCTGGTTCTACCTGGTCACCGTACGACGTTGGCTGACACTGTTCTTCATCCCGGTCATCCCCTACGAGCGCCAGCACATGCTGCTGTGTCCGACGTGCAACCGCGGCGTTCGTCTCGCCGGCGCGGAGCTCAAGCAGGCGAAGTCGCTGATCCAGCTCACCGAGCTGTACACGACGAACGCAATCAACGGAACTGAGTACACGCGCCGCCTCCAGGAGAGTGGCGTCCCCGGCGCCCAACCCATACCGCCTTTGCTCGCGGCAGATCCGCCTGCGATCTCGGATGGTTTCGGCGGCATCCAGGTCGCGACGCAATCAGCTGCACCGCCGCCACCGCCGGCAACTCCCGCATTCCGTGGCACGCGCGTGAGCAGGACAGCACAGGTCGTCCGAGTGCTCGTCCCGGTCGCGGTGATCAGCTTGGCAGCGGGCCTCTGGGTCTACACGAGTCAGATCAACAACGGCGGGAGCGCGCAGACCACGACGTCCAGCTTCCAGGCGGGTGACTGCGTCACGACGCCAACCGGCGACACCGAGATCATCAGCGCCAGCTGCAGCGGCGCTCACGATGGACGGATCGACGAAGTCCTGAACGGGTCGACGACGTACTGCCCGCCGAGCGACACAGAGCTCGCTGTCGTGCCGCCGAACCCTGATCTTTGCGTGGACTTCAACGACCACACCCCGTAAGCCAGGCCGACCCCACCGACACGAAGTCCGCTAGGACGCAGTCGGACTTGGAATCGATGCCGGAGTGGCGAACCGCGGGTCCTGAGTCTGGCGAGGTGGTACGGGGGTCGGCGCCGGTGTTGCCGCCGTGACGACGCTCCGCCAGTGCGCGCCATTCCAGACCCACGTATCGAAATTCTGCGGACCATTTGGTTGCGTGACGCCGCCGAAGAGCATCACGTCACCACGCGCATCGAAGCTGAGCAGGCTGTTTGTCCTCATGAGTGGTGGTCCGTTCGCGCTGGAACCGGGTGCCTCCATCCAGCGAGTGCCATTCCACGACCAGAGCGATTCGTCGCTCTCGAGCGCGACCATCGCCGTGCCGGCAACGGGGTCCAGCCCGACCGCGTTGCTTGTCAGCGTGCCACCGAGACTGGCGCCGCCGGGTTCGGTCGCAGCAGCCACCTGGCTCCACGTTGATCCGCTCCATCGCCATGTACTGGACGTCGGCAACGCGCGACCCGCCGCGCTCCCCGCCAGACAGTCAGTCCCGAGGAAGCCCACAGGGACGACGCCTGCCCTCGGCCCGAGCACAGCGAGCACGTGACCGCTCTGCGGCTCATCAATGACCGCCGCAACCGCTGCCGGTAGCTCGGTCGCCGGTTGCTCCAAGCGCCAGTCAGTGCCGTCGAACGTCCACGTCTGCGTAGAGCAAGCCTCGAAATGGATATAGCCCTGCGTCGTCACCATGACAACCCGACCGGTCGCCGAGTTGTACCCGAGTGGGCCGTCGAGAAAAGCGCCGTTCGTGAACTTGATCGTCGGGAAATGCGCGGTGGTGCGACGCTCCCACCCTGTGCCAGTCCAGAGCCATGTTGCATTGAGATCCGGCTGCACCTCTGGACCGGTTGCGTTGGATCGTCCCCCGACCATCACGAGCGCGTGAAGCTTCGGGTCGAAGATCATCGACGCATCGGAGCGCGTGACCGGCGCAACTGAAAGACGCGGACGCATCCAGTACGAGCCGTTCCAGACCCAGGTATCGCCGCGCGTACCCGTGACACCGAGTCCGCCGAACATGAGCACCTGTTGTGTTTCAGGATCGAAGCCAATCGCGGCGCAGCAACGGGCCGGCGGCGTTCCGATGGAGCCTACGAGCACCGGTGGGACTCCGTTCGCCTGCGACACGGCGACGGGCGAGCCCACAGAAACGACCGCTTGAGTGCCTGCGCACCCCACAGCGGTTAGCGACGTCACAACCGCGATCGCCATTACCGCGCGTCGGAATGTTCTCGGCGACGAATGCAAGCACGGGACAGCGCGTGTTAGCGCGCGACGCGCCCAACTCCCCTCCCGTAGATCGGACATGAGCCGTAGTGTCGCTCAGCGCTGGCAGTGCTGGATCACGAACGCAACTCATTGATTCGCCAGCCTTTCTCCATACGCGTCGCCCCAATAGGAAGAGCGGGAGTGCAGGCAAGCACAGCACGCAGTACGCGAGCGAGTACACCAGGCCCTGAATGCTGAGCGTCGCCAGCCCGAGGGTCAGCACGTAGGCGGCGAAGAACGTCAGGACGGCTGCGATCGATACTGCGGCGGCCCCGAGTAAGCGCCCGATGTACGCGCGGGCCGTGATCGGCATTTCGTGAACCCCCCTTCTCTTGACATGTCTTGATAGCGACGATAGACTGATCGAGTGGTCAAGTCAAGCGATCAGGATATCGTCTCAGCGAAGCCGACCGGCAACAGGCGCCGACCTGGTCGGCCAGGAGCGCCACCGACGAGGCGCTTGAGCAACGGACGACCTGTTCCCGCCAAGCGCCAACGCCAGCGCCGAAACGAGGCCGGCGATCTGATGCGCGCGCGGATCGTCGACGCCGCGATTCAGACCCTGATCAACAGCGGCTACGCGAACACGTCGGTGCGTGCAATCGCTGCCACCGGGAGTTTCAGCCCCGCGCTTGTCTTCTATCATTTCGGCAGCGTCGACGCGCTGCTGCTTGCGGTCCTCGATCGCGTCAGCGGCGAGCGCCTCGCCCGATACGAGACGCGCCTTGCGGATGTCCCGAGCCTGCAGCACCTCGGCGTCGCCATGCAGGAGCTCTACGCGGAGGACCTTCAGTTGGGGCAACTCACTGCCGTGCAGGAGATTGTCGGTGCGATGGCATTCGACCACGAACTGGGGATCGAGATCCTCGCTCGCATGCAAGCGTGGATGACGTTTGCCGAGGAGCTGGCGACACGCATTCTCGCCGGCTCCCCGCTCGCTGGGCTCATCGACCCCTCGGTGATCGGCTCGGCGGTGATTGCGCTCTACATGGGCCTCGAGATCGTCGCGCGGATGCGTGGCGGCGACAGCACTGGCTCGAGCGCGCTCATGACCACGCTCGTTGAGGCTGCACCATGGATCGATCAACTCCTCGGCAAGCGTGCTCCGGCACGTCGACGCCCTGCGACCTCGGTGTCCATCGAGTGACCAGGGTTGCGATCACGGGTGCGAGTGGCTTCGTTGGAAGCCATACGGCGCGTGCGTCGCTCGCCAACGGAGACGACGTCGTCCTCATCGCGCGCCGCCCGAACCTCGTGGCAATTCCGACCGGCGCCCATGCCACTTGGGTCGCAGCGGATATTGGTGATGAAGCCGCCCTGACACGTGCGTTCGCCGGGTGTGATGCCATCATCCACTGCGCCGGCATCAACCTCGAGCGCGGTTCGCAGACGTACGCCGCTGTGCATGTGCGCGGCACTGCCGCGGTCGTCCGCGCCGCTCAAGCGGCCGGGGTGCAGCGCATCGCGCTCGTGAGCTTTCTGCGCGCACGTCCCGCGTGCGGCTCCGCATATCACGAATCCAAATGGGCGGCCGAGGAACTCCTCCGGCGCTCGGGACTTGCGTACACGATCCTCAAGGCCGGTGTCATCTACGGCGACGGTGATCACCTCATCGACCACCTCAGTAGGTCGGTCACAAGTTTCCCGGTCTTCCTGCTCGTCGGATTCGGCGCGCGCCGCATGCTGCGCCCGCTGGCGGTCGCAGACGTCGCCCGCATCCTCGTCGCGTCCACGTACGACGCGCGGTTGGATGGCGTGACCGTCCCTGTGCTCGGACCTGATGAGCTGACGCTCGCGCAAGTGGTGGATCGTGTCGCAACCGAGATAGGTCGCGCGCCTCGATGCCTTCCCGCCCCGATCGCGCTCCACCGCGTTCTCGCATGGGTCGCCGAGCGCGCGATGGTCGTGCCGCTGGTGTCGACGGCGCAAGTGCGCATCCTCGCCGAAGGGGTCGTTGAACCAGTGCTCGCACCCGATCGGCTCCCGGACGACCTCCTTCCGAGAACGCCGTTTTCGCCGTCCTCAATCCGCGACGGCCTGCCGGCGAAGCGACGCTTTACCCTCGGCGACCTCCGCGCATTCCAGCGCGCGGGCTGACGTGCCGAACATCGATCTCATCACCGACATCGCCGCAGAACCAGATGTCTGCTTTGACGTCTCGATCGATGTCGGGGTCCATCTCGCCGCATCACCGACCGAGCGCGTGGTCGGCGGTGTCCGTGCAGGCCGGATGCGTCTCGGTCAACACGTCACGTGGAGCGCGCGACACTTTGGCATCCGCTGGCGCATGACGTCGAAGATCGTCGAGTACGAACGCCCGCACATGTTCGTCGACGAGATGCAGCAAGGACCATTCGGGCGCTGGCGCCACCGGCACATCCTCGAGAAGACGTCCTATGGGACCCGGATGATCGACCACGTTTCGTTCGCGTCGCCGTTCGGTCCGCTCGGTCGATTCGTCGACGCGCTCGTGCTCGAGCGATACATGACGCGACTCCTGCGGGAGCATAACGCCCACGTTCGCGCCGTGGCCGAAGGAATTGCACCTGCGCACCGAGCCCCACAGCGCGATGTGACACGTGGTTCGGTCCACGTCACCGGCAGAGGCACGGCCACGATCCGGTGCGACCCCTCAGCCGTCATGGCCTTCGTGCTCGATGTCGAGCGATATCGGGAGGCGGACCACAAGATCGGTCGCGTCCGCTACGCGCTTCGCGACGGCAACCGTGGCCGCGTTCGACACGGCGGCAGGTTTCTGGGCCTGCCGGCGCCTGCCGCGACGCTGGACTATGAGATCACATCAACAGCGCGCTTGGACTTCCGCGGCGTCCGCATGCCCTGGCCCTTGCGAGGATTTCACGGCTGGTTCACGTACGAACTGACGGATGGCGGAACGCAGGTGACGCACTCGGAGTGCTTCATCTTCGGACCCGTCAGTGGCCGTGTGTTCCGAGTGTTGTTCGGCCGGTGGCTCGCTGGTGATACCCAAGCCGAGGTTGTCCGGATGAAGCGCCTTCTGGAGTTCCCGCTAACCGTACGTTGAAACGGGACGACACTCCCGACGACGAGGTCGACCAGAAGCCTTCCCGCACAGCGCTGCTCCACCCGGATGACGATGCGGTCGCGGTCGCGATTGGGGCTGATTGGCCGACAAAACTGCAGCTGTGAGCGCCTTCGTCGCTGTTGCCCTGATTGTCTTCGCTCTCCTGTTCGCCGTCACCGGTACCCTCCAGGTGGCTACCGGGCGATACATTGGCATTCGCCGCCTCTCAACGAACCCATCGATCGAGAAGATCCGGCTCGGCGGCTGGAGCGCTATCGGAGCGGGTGTTGTCGCTCTCCTGTTCGCCACTACGCTGTTGACCGCCGGCGCGCTGCATTCCGGGTTGCAGGCAAGCGCGTGGATCGTGACTCTGGGCTTCTGCGCTGTGCTGTCTCTGCGGCTGCAGAGTCTTCGGCGACCAGTCACGGATACCGATCACCCCGCGATCACAGGGCGGTGGACGATCGTCGGCGCTTGCTTAGCCGTCGCCGCGTTGGCACTCCTCGTCGCAGCGGCCGTGGACATCGCCGTCGGTGGAACCTTTTGTTCGTGGCCTCCAAGCGCCACGACATTGGCCGGCCTCGGACTCATCGCCAGTATCGCACCGGCCTTGATTGCGATTCGCCAGACGCTGCGAAACCAACGGCGCTCCGTCGCCTATTGGCTGATGGTTGTGACTAATGTTGCTGCTGTGGGCCTCTACCTGTGGCTCCTTGCGACTCATGATCAAGGGTGCACGGGCGGGTTTGTTTCGAGCCTCCTTAGGTAATCTCCTTGCGGATGAGGGAGCCATGAGCGGGGTTGTCGTTGGTGAGCGCCAGGCGAACAGGGCTCCCGGTCTCGCGTCAATCACAGTGTCGTTTGTCGATTGTCGACAGCGCGTGTCAAATGTCTTCGCTAGGCAAGCGAGGGCGGGTTCTTGGTTGACGCTGCACTAGAGTCAGGTGACCGATGCGATCACAAGCCCGACGTCGCAATCCTGGTGGGCTGGATGCATCGCCGGTGCGGCCATCGCGATCACCCTCGTTCTCGCAGGATGTTCTCCGTCCCCGCCGGCGAAGACCCCAACACCGACAGCGGCGAGCGCACCGAACACCACAAGCTTTGGCCTTCTCGTCGGTGGGCTCGAGCCGTGCTCTGGAATCTTCCTCCCGTCCGACAGCCAATTCGCCGCAGGAATCATCGTCGTCCTGCGGGGCACGGAAGGTCCCGACGGTGCCCTCCCGACGACCATTGCCGCGACGCAAACCGTTGGCCCCGGAGCGCGGTTCCAATTCAGCCTTCCGGCTGGACAGTACGTGCTGGTTGGTCACTACAACACACCGGCCTCCATCTCGCCGTGGGTGCAGGTGACCGTGACTGCCGCAACGACCACGAGTCAGAACATTCCGAATCGGTGTGCGTGACACTCGTGTCGCAACGCTCCTCGTGAATCGGCGTCACGCCATCGCCGCAAGTCTCACAGCTACTGCCACGGTCGTCATTGCCGGATGCGGGAGTGCCCTGACATCGGCATCCGTACTGACAGCAACGTCATGCTCGCGGCCGCTAGCAACAACTCCAGCTGTGGCGTCGCCGACGCCATCGCGCGCCTCGCATGGATCGCCGCCACTCTGGTCCGCCGATGACGGACGTCCCGCGATCGTGGTTGGCGGCACGGCATACGGCCCTGGGGCGGAAGGGCGGTGCATCTTCGCGACCGAGGTTGCGACCGGTGATGTCGACTGGAGCGTCACTCCGCCGGCGGACCATCCCGAGCTGTTCGACGTCATCGCCGACGCGTCGATTGTCCTTGCAGCGACAGGCGCGGAGCCGCCGCGGACCGGCGGCATAGAGGCGCCCGTCATCAACCAGCTCGTCGCCTACGACCCGACCACGGGACATCCGAAATGGGATGTCGTCATGCCGGGTGACAGCCAGCGGATGCCGAGTGTGTTCGCGGGATCTGTCGTGGTCGTTTCCGAAGCAGACGGGTCGGTGGTCGGGCTGAGCGAGCGTGATGGTCATCAGTTGTGGCACATCCCTGCCGCAAAAGGCTGTGGCTCGAGCAACACCCAGGATGGAACAGAGCCAAACGCGACGATGCTCGGAACGACGACGCAAGACGGTGATCTAAGCGCGGTGGTCGGCTACGCGTGTCCCGACGGTGGCGGCGTCGCTGCAATCGATGCGTCAGATGGTCACGTTCGATGGGTGTGGTCGGTCCCAAAAGGCTGGGAAGTCGATATGCAGGAGGCCAAGACCGTACACACCGGCGATCCGGGAGGTGACGTGATCGCGGCTGCAATCAGCCTCATTCCGCCGGCGAACGCTCCCAAGAACGTTGCGCCGCCACCCGATCCGGTGACGCCGACGCAAATTCCGAACACGAACGGCTACTCGCAGACCGCCGATATCGCAATGCTCGATGCGGGAACGGGCCGGACGTTGTGGGATCTGACGAATGTTGCCGGAGAACTGCTGACCGCCGGCGGCTCTGGAACACTCTGCATCCTCACCGACGGGGGCGCCGACTGCCGGAATCCACGCAGTGGCGCGCCTCGCTGGTCGATGTCCTGGCCGGGAAGGGACGCGACAAGTCCTGCAACTCCGCCGCTCGGGTGCGTCGACGAATCGGGGGACGGGCCGCCGTGTGCGGCCACTGCCAACGGCCTGCTCTACCTTGCGCTCGCGACTGCTGCGGCGCCCGTCTATCCGGCTGGGCCAGACCCCTCCACCCCTGCCGGCGCCTTCCAGGTCACCGCGCTCAGCATGACGACAGGGAAAACGATGGCGACGATCCCGCTTCCGTTGTTCAACGTGCAGAGTGATCACGCTGTCTCGCTGGGGATACCCCCAGCCGTCTTGCTTGCCGCTGACGGATTCGTGCTCGTGTCGCCACAGTTCGAAGAGACCGACGAAGTCCAGGCCTTTGCAACGTCGGGACGCTAGCCGGGAGGAGCACTCCCCGCGTGCACATAGATGGTCACGGCCTCGTTCGCCGCTGCGGTCTGAACGTTCAGGACGTAGCACCCCGGCTGCGTGAAGGACATCTGCCCATCCCAGTAACGCCAGAACGGTGCATCGCTGCCTGACGGCACGTCGATGACGGAGCCGTTGGCCTCCGGCCCGGTGAAGACGGGCGCAGACGCGCCAGACGCGGTTGGTTGGCCGGTGATGTGCACCGCGCCGGTATCTGCCGGGTCGATCAGGAACTCGGCCTCTTCGCCTGACGCGTACCAGGAGTTCTGTCCGGAGAGGTAGACCGGGCCAGCTCCAAACCCGAACGACGACAGCTTGGTCTTGTTCGAGTGCGCGTCAAGCAGGACACCCGATGTCACGTGACACGTCGCGGGCACTCCGAAGGGATCACCGAGCATCGTGCAACCTGGAACCGGCGCCGTCGCTGAACACGCTGCGGAAGACGGCGCTTGATCCGGTGGTCCTGACATCGACGCAGACGGCGTGGGGGTCGCTGGATGTGTCGCGCCGGCGCTCGTCGAGCCGCATGCGGACACAGCGAAGAGCACGACGGCTAACGCGAATGTCCTGCTCATGCACCTTCCCATCGGTATCGATGCACTATGCGCCGGGGCTGGCGGAACAGGGCGATTGACGGCTGGGAACCTTTCCACTAATCCGGCGTATGCGTGAGCGACGATGCTCCACGATCGAGATCCGAGGTTGCGGCGAAGAAGGGACCGCCAGTGATGGGTTCCATGGGCGTGAAAATGCTCGCCCTCTGCACTGTCGGTGTCGCCCTCAGCAGCTGCGCCGGCGCGTCGGCTGCGACCCTCTCCTCGACGACGCCGTCTGCCTCGCCAGGCGCCCAATGGGTCACAGAGCGTTTCCACGGAGCTGGTTTGGTCGCGACCATCGATCATCCGGTCACGTGGACGAGCCAGTTGCAGCCGCTGAGCATTCACTACGCCGCAACGTTTGGCTACCTAGCGAATTTTCCCCTCAGGCAGCCCTGCTGGCACCCCTCAAGCTCGAGCTTCGAATGTACGTGGGCGAAAATGGTCGGCACGATGCCGATGGGCGGCATGCTCGTCACGTTCGGCGTCGAAGGGTACGGCCCCGGCCCGGGGCTTCCAGCGCAACTGCTTTCGCAAGGGACGCCCACCACAATCGATGGTCATCGAGCGGCGGTGCAAACAGGCAACGGCTTCCTGGGTACCGGCGCGGATCACAACGCCACATACGTCGTTGACGATGGGCCCACAGGGGGCGTGTTCGACATCGGGTTCCTTTGGCGTGGCAGCGCCGCAAGTCTCGCAGCTGACGTCCGTACGGTCGTCAGTCGATTGACGTTGCGCCCTGATCCCACAAATTCAGGACCCTTCCCGGACTAACGTTCGCGCTCCTCACTCCATGGTCCGGGCCCTTAACCTGTTGTTCACTTTTCTGCGCCAGGCCCGTCCGTTCACCATCTACCATTCGGGGGCAGCGTTTCCTGCCATTGGGGAGTAGTACCGGATGGAAAAGAAGCCCACCGTCGCGGGACTGTTCCGCAATGCGAAAGAGACCAAGAAGGTCGACGCCGGAACCGTCATCTTCAACGAGGGCGACGCGGGAACCGAGATGTTCGGCATCATCGACGGCGAAGTCGAACTCAGCACGAAAGGCGGCGTGCTCGGCCGGCTGGGCCCCGACGATGTCTTCGGTGAGATGGCGTTGATCGATCACTCCCCGCGCAGCCTGACGGCGGTCGCCGTTACAGAGATTACCCTGGCATCGATTGACCGCCATCGCTTCCTGTTCCTCGTCCAGGAGACGCCAACGTTCGCCATTGACGTGATGTCGGTGATGGCCGAACGGCTCCGCGCCCGCGGCTGAGAGGCGTCGAGGCTCGTCGCAGTCTCCGAATGGCGGCATGCAGCCGATTTCGGTAATGGTCGGCGCGGGTGAGCAGCTGCCGGCTCGTGACCTCCCGCTAGTGACCGCCGTGACCGCCCCCGTGGCCCCCTCCACCACCGGCGTGGCCGCCGGCGCACACAGCCGAGTACACCTCGAATGTGGCTGCGGACACGAATTGTGCCGCGGCTACCGCTTCGCCGGTCGCGAACTCGTCGGCCCGGAGTATCGCCAATAGTCGTCGCCGTGCAACCACTCGCTGTCCTCTCGCAACGAACCGATGGAGTATTCCGCAGGCGGCCGCCATCGCAATCAATGCCGCAGTTTGAGTGTCGACGGATTCGTCAGTTGCCATCGCCGCGGCGACTCGACTTCGAATAGCGTCGCGAACCTCCGGCTGCGCAACAACGTAATGCATCGATGAAAACATGCCGCCGAGCACAGGTCGAACATCGATGCTGACCAAGCCACGCTCGATGAGCCGCCACGTCACGCGGTCTTGCGCGCGGAATTGCGGAGCGCCGACCGAAACGACCCAGTAGCCGATACCCTGAGGAATCGGCATGCGACGGATCCGCGCAATGATCGCATCGCGCCAGGGTTCTCCGGTGTCGACGCCCGCGACAACCTTGTCATCGACAACGGTGATGTGTTGATCGTGGATCAGGTCCGTGAGCATCGCGCCGGCGAGCGCGAGTGGCAGGCTGTGCGGCGGACGAGCTGCAACCCGACCTGTCTTGGGCTCGATCGCCAGCAGCATGAGTTCGTCAGCCGTAATGAGGTCGAGGGCTGCACCTATCACGTCGAGTCAATCGTGAACGGTCTCGGACCCGGGCGTGCGATTACTGCAACTCAACCGCAAAGAGCACAGCGAAGAGCGCGGGAATGACGAGCAAAGCCAGCCGCATACGACGACTGCGCGGGCAGCACAGCATCGTTCCCAGAGCGATCGCGACGACCCCAACCGCGATCAACCATGTGCCCACACCGAAACCGACCATCCCGCTCGAGACCGTCGGCGCTTCTTCCTGAAATTTGCTGGCTACGTCAATCCCTGCGGGGAGCAACAGGCATAGGAATCCACAGAAAAGCGTCGCCACCACTCCGAGGGAGCGGCCTAGCACGCTGACAGCGTCTCCTCGGAACGCCATGACTGCGAGAACCACGGACGCGATCGCGAGGATGACAATCGCTGCCGAGTACGTGCTGAGATCAGCCGACAGCCCGGATACCACGGCTCCGCCGTTCGTTCCCCAAGGCAGGGCGATCGCCGCAACCATGAGCAAGGCGCCGCACACGATCAAGAGGCCAGCTGGCGCTTGCCGGCCGGCTCCGATCAGGGCCCGCGGTCGCCCGCGCAAACCCGCGCTATCGGTCTCAGCGGAGCTGTCAGGAATGCTGACGGTCACGGCCTCAACGCACCATTCGCGACGAAGCGCGTTACGCGTCCTGACGCTACAACCGCCGCATGGAGCGAACTACCTGTCTCCGACATGCACGCCTCGTTCCGCTATCGCTGGCGCAACCGTCGCCATCGGCAAGGAACAGTCATACAGCTCATCGTTCTCGGCGTCCGTGGGGTAGCGCGATCGTCACAACATGCGCATGTGCGCTGATGCGAGAGCTCCAATTCAAGGTGCCGTCCCTGACATGCAACGATCCGTCACCGGGATCTCGGATCGCGTGAGGTCGGTGATAGCGTCGGCCCCAGGATGGATCCACAGCCGCCCCCGCTCGACGGCTGGCCGCCACTGTTGCCGCCTCTGGATGACCCGCCTCCTGCGCCGCCCGCATGGTTGGACCCGACGTCTTCGGAGGCTTCGAATCCATCCCACGCGGCGCGCTGGATTCTCGGCGCTAGCACGTTCCTCGCCGTCGCAGCGGTGGTGATCGTCGCTCTCGTCGGATGGCATGCGCCCGGCGCGGCTTTGAGCTCGGCGGGGAAGCACGTTGTGAGCCCGACGACCTCTGCCAGCGCGCCGACTTCCACGAGCCCCTCAGCCACTCCAGTGTCCGCAGCTCTTGCCGAAGCTGGGCAGCAGTATCTGGCTGCTGTGGCCCCCGTGAATGCGGACGGAGACCGTCTCGACGCCGCGCTCGAAGCCGACGCATCCTTGCCGTGCACATGCTCGCCGGGAGAGTTCGAGGTCCGTGCGGACTCCATCGCTGTGATCCCTTCGATTGACAACGACACCGAGGCGATGCAGGTGGTGCTGCAGATGATTCGGCACGAGGTGCCTGCGCTCGCCGCCGACATCGACGCAGTCGTCCTCGACAACCAGCAATACACAGACGACCTGGCTGCTGCATACCGTGCATCACAGGTGAAGAATGGGGCAGCAGGCGCTGACATGAGTGCAGCGGAGGCGGTGTATCTGGCAGACCGGAGCGACTTTGCTGTTCTCCGCAGCGACCTCGGACTGCCACCGCCGCCGGTGTCATAGCCGGTCCGGAGGACTGGGCAGGGAGTGACTCGCCGCGGAGCTGTGAGACGCAGGACGAGGCCTCAGCGCCGTAGATAATCAGTGGGGTATGAGTCGGAAGGGAACCCTGCTCTCGCTCGGTGTGGTTGTGCTCTTGGTAGGCCTGGCGTCGCTCGTTGCCACCGGAGCAATTGGCCGCGCACCGCCGTTGCCACGAGCCACCGCACCTGCGACGGACCCGACGCTCATTCCCCCGCCGACGTCGACCGCGGTCGAAGCCTCGCCCGATCTGAGCGGAACGTGGCTGGGATTGTATTTCGGCACGTCCAGCGGCTCCTGCACTCTCACCTTGACGAAGGACGGTAACGGGTTCGCCGGGACGTTCATCCTGTCGCCACCGGCCGACAAACTCCTCCACGTCAAGGGCGATCTGATAGGTAGCACGATCACTCTTACGTCAGCCAGCGGCGTGGTCCTCACGGGGACCCTGTCTGGGTCAACGTTGTCCGGCGCCTACACCGATGTCTCAACCGGGAAGACGTACTCCTGGAGCGTGACCTTATCCATCTGATCTGATGCTGTACACCATCGTGGGGCATGCAAGTTGTCGACGTGCCACTTAACGACGTTTGTCGACAATCGACTGTGTATCAAAAGCAACTCATCTCTGCACGCGTTAGAGTTCGGCACTCAAGGAGGTGACAGGTGGCGAGTGATACGACGTCGGACGGCCATGACATGGAGGCGTTGTGCATGCGCCTGCTGGAGTATCCGCATCCCGACGGCCCGACGAGTGTCGCTCTCTTCGTGCACCAACTCCCCGAATCAATCGCGGCCGACATACCGATACCATCCGATTGGCGCGTCCTCGGAAGCGCACTCTATTCGCACCGTGGTCGGCCAGGTCGGATCGAGGCCGTCATCGACGCGCCGAGCTCGTTTGCCGAGTTGGTGGCGCCCTTCCAAAGTGCTTTGAACGCGAGCGGTTGGGCAGTCCTCGAACTCGATCGGTCCAATGCATGGAGGCTTCGTCTCGAGCGACTTAGGTGAGAGCAGACAATTTCGCCGAGGGGATCAGGGGCCCCTCCTCGCGATCCATTGGGTTGCTCGCGAAGGAGCATCGACCGATGTGCGTCTGCGAGTTCGACTGGGATGCCCGTCCTTATCTCTCGCGTGCGCGGCACATGCCTCCCGACGGCGCGGAGCGATTGCCACCGCTCAGGGCGCCGGCCGACACTCGCCTTCGTGGCCAACACGGCGGAGGTGGAAGCGGGCACTGGACGTCCGAGTTGAACTCTCCAGACTGATTGGTCCGTTAGCAAGGCAGAAACGCATTACGCGGACCAGCTTGCGCAGGCAGGCTGGAGACGCATCGGCGGCAGTGTGGACGAGACGGTGGGCTGGAGTTCGTGGCAACTTCCGGGTGATGGAAATTGGCAGGGACTACTCCTCGTGCTTGCCGCATTCCGCCCGGGCGAGCTTTCGTTGACCCTCCGTGTGGAGCAGCGCGAACCGAGCGAGGAGGATTGGACTTCCTACACGGTATCCAGCCAGTCATCCTAGTCATCCTCTCGCCCCCTGAAATGGCGATACAAGTCGTCGGCGGGAACAACTCGAACCGCAGCCCTAACGACATTTGCCAGACAGTGACCGGCGACGGCAGTCGCCGCGGCATCTGCACGTCCCAACCAACGTTCAGAGGCCCTAGCCGATCCGCCTGACGATTAGTACCGGCGGGCGATCTTTGCGGCTAGGATCTCCGCTCGATGCCCATACATTTGCTCCGCCGCGAGCGCCGATTCTACGACCTATTCGATCGCCAGGCCGGCAACGTTGTAGCGGCGTCCCGGGTGCTGCGCGCAGCCTTCGACGACGACATCGCGAACATGCCCGCACACGCAGGTCAGATCAAGGACCTCGAGCACGCGGGAGACGAGCTGACTCACGAAATCATTCAGACGCTGAACCGCACCTTTATCACGCCCTTTGAACGTGAGGATATCTACGCGTTAGGCGCCGGCCTCGACGATGTGCTCGACTACATCGACGAGATCGCCGAAACAATCATCCTGTACGGAATTACCGACATATCTCCCGCTGCGAAATCCATGGCGTCGCTCCTCGTCGAAGCCGTTGCCCAGGTACAGGCGGCCGTCGCCAAGCTCGAGTCGAAGTCGGGGATCACCGAGCACGGTATCGAGGTGCACCGGATCGAGAATGTCGGTGACACTGAGTCGCGGCGTGCGATCGGCGATCTTTTCAGCGGGCCGTACGACGCGGTCACCATCATCAAGCTCAAGGACTTCTATACCCTCCTTGAAGACTCACTCGATCGCTGCGAGGATGTTGCCAACGTGATCGAGGGCATCACCATCAAGAACGCCTGATGGGAGTTGACGCTCTCCTCGTCCTCACCATCCTTATCGCGCTGGGCTTCGACTTCACCAATGGGTTCCACGACACTGCAAACGCCGTCGCTACGTCCATCAGCACGCGCGCACTCGGGCCTCGGGCTGCCGTTGCGCTTTCAGCGGTCTTCAACCTCGTCGGGGCGCTCGTCGCCATCGAGGTCTTGCACACGCACGTCGCCAATACTATCGGCGGTTTGGTCTCGCCGAAAGGCGGCATATCGCTGAGCTTGATCATCGCGGCTCTCGTCGGCGCGATCGCGTGGAATCTGGTCACCTGGCGCCTCGGATTGCCGTCGAGTTCCTCGCACGCGCTTATCGGAGCGCTTGTCGGGATGGGTCTCGTCGGCTACGGGGTGGATGCCGTCAAGTGGGGCTCCCTTGCGCCGGTCGTGATCGCCCTGGTCGCTTCCCCGGTCATCGAACTCGTTCTGTCGTACCTCTTTACCGTCGCCGTCCTCGATGTTTTCCGGCATGCGCAGCCGAGTCCGATGAATCGGCGATTCCGAATAGCCCAGGTCGTGTCCGGCGCGTTTGTCTCGTTCTCCCATGGCGCCAACGATGCGCAGAAAACAATGGGGGTGATCACACTGGCCCTGGTGAGCGCCGGTGCCCTCAGTGCGACTGGAACGGTGTTTCCCTCGCCACCGCTCTGGGTGGTGCTGCTGGCGGCAACAGCCATCGGGCTCGGCACATATGCGGGTGGTTGGCGGATCATCCGGACGCTGGGCACGAAAGTGGTGAGGCTTGAGCCCGTGGATGGGTTTTGTGCCCAGACAATGGCGGCGGTCGTCATCCAGGGGGCGACGCAACTCGCGCTGCCGGTCAGCACGACCCATGTTGTCTCGGGCGCGGTCATGGGCGCCGGCGCCACTCGGAGGTTGGGTGCCGTGCGCTGGGGTGTCGCCCGCAACATCCTTGTTGCCTGGCTGCTGACGATCCCGGCGACAGCAGCGATGGCTGCGGTGTTTGCACTGGTACTCAAAGCGCTGTAGACCCCGAGACCAGGTTCAAAGGCCCGAATTGTTAAGATTCGGTTATGGAGCGCGAGGCGGCGCCGATACGCTGGTTTCAGCGCGAGCACGCACTCGAACTCTTCCGCGACGGCCGCGTCAAACTCCCGTCCGACGCTGGACCCATGTCGGCAGGAATGAGTCACTCGCCGAATGTGGCAGAGCTGTCAACGGACGCCGATGGCGTGATCGTCGAATACATGGACAATCGCGGCGTTTGGCAGCCCGCGAAGGTCAGCGGCGAAACATTCCGGGCACTCGCATCAGTGGGTGCTGGCGCCACCAGCGCCTCCGACTCCACCGCCCCGCCGACGCCATAGTCGTTGTCGGCGCTCAGCCGCTGTCGGCTTCGAGACGCCGTCCCATGCTCACCACGTCCTCAGTGGCGTAGCCGATGCGGCGATAGAACTCGACCGCCGCCAGATTTGAGGCGCGGACCTGCAGGTTCACCTTCGGGCAGCCGAGGTCGACCAGTCGCTTCTCCGCAGCTGCCATCAAGAGTCGACCCAGGCCGCCGCGCCGATGGTCCGGGTGGACCGCCAGGTAGTTGATCCACCCGCGGTGCCCCTCGTAACCGACCATGACAGCGCCGATCAATTGGCCGTCCTCCTCAAAGACCAGGAGACCGCCTGCGTCGATCGCGAGCTTGCGATCGATATCCCGATGGGCGTCATTCCACGGGCGAGTGAGCCCGCAGAGGGTCCAGAGAGATACCAGGGGCTCAGCGTCGACTGGCTGATAGGGACGGCATGCAGGAGCCACAAACGGAGTTCTGACGCGAACTATTCGGTCCCCGCGGAAATCGCCTCGACAACCGCGTGCACGCCGTTGGACCCTTCCGCTTCGCGCACCTGCTCCAGGTACTCGTCTACCAACTCACGTCCGCGCTCGGGATCGGCAACGCTCGCCACCACGTGATACGCAGGCTCGTCAGGATCCGGCCGCACCAGCACAAAGCCCCCGTCGACATACACCTTGATCCCGTCGACGAGATCCACCGAATCAGTCCGATGCCGATCGAGGAGGATGCGCATCACGCGCCCCTTCACCTCCCACGGACAGAACTCAGTCGCAGTGACATATGCGAGATGCGGCAGCGCAGCGCGCGCCTCGCTCAGCGGGATCCCCACGAGCGCACGCAACTCGAGCAACTTCACCAGTGTGTACATCGCATCGAAGGCGCCGAGATGACCGGGCCACACGTAGCCGCCTTCGCCGTCCGACGCAAGGATCGCTCCGGAGTTCGAAGACGCACGCAGCACTGAGGCCGGATCACCGGGTGTCGACGTGAATGTTCCGCCACCCTTGTTCACGAGATCGCTGATCCACATCGGCGTCGCAGCCGGCGCGAGCACGGTCCCGGGATTCGAGCGCAACCACCACGACGCGAGAATGCCGAAGCTCTCGTGCACATCGAGCACCACGCCGGTGTCATCGATGAGCGTGATCCGCTCCCCCGTCGGGCTGATCAGGCACCCGATGTCTGCGTGCACCGTCTTGCTGATCAAAGCGGTCTCGTCGGGCACCCTCTGGTGGTGCGCGCCCTCGCGCAGTCCCGCGTTGAGGGGGATCGTCGTGACGCCGAGCCGGTTGAGGATCGACGGCAGCACCGCTGACGCATCGCTGTAGTCGT
The DNA here is from genome assembly GCA_963754015.1 of Candidatus Dormiibacterota bacterium. Classification (GTDB taxonomy): domain Bacteria; phylum Chloroflexota; class Dormibacteria; order Aeolococcales; family Aeolococcaceae; genus Palsa-851. Next base: position 53,572 of record CAVWEG010000009.1, on the reverse strand, counting down.
AGTCGATGAGCACGCGGAAACCGGCCTTGCTGATCAGTTCCGCATTGACAGTCTTGAGCAGGTGCGCAACATAGTCGGCGATCGGCTCGGCGTACTCGATGTCACCCATCTCGTAGAAGGCCGCACGCCGGAAGTCCTCACGGAACAAGAGGTTCTCGAGCTTGCGCTCGTCGCGCTTGTCGATCTGCAGCCCTTCGGTGTCGAAGAAGCGGATGTCGGCGCTGCGCTGATCGAGCGGCGACACGAGCACGTGAATGCCTGCCGAGCAGTCGCTGTCGAGCGTCGCGAACTGCGTCACTGCGACCGGCAACTCGCGCACGTCTCTTGCCTTGCCGCCCGCGCTGACGATGCCGGACACGATTGCGCGCTTGATCATTCGCGAGGAGCGCGCGTGATCCCGTCCGACCACCACACACGCCCCCTTGGGCAGCGTGGCACAGAACGCAGCACCGAGCCGCGCGCAGAACTCCGGTGTCAGCTCGACGTTGATGAGGCCACCGAGTCCGTACGACGAGAAGAGTCCCTGGCGCCATTCGCCCGCCCAGATGATCGAATCGTTCACCGTCGAACCCGGCTCAACACTCTTGCTCGGCCAGATCTTGACGCCGGCGCGCACCTGCACGCCCTTGCCGAGGACGCATTCGTCCGCGACCACAGAGTTCTCCTCGAGGAGACAGTCGTTCTTGACCGTGACGTTGCGACAGACGATTGCCTGCCGCAGCCTCGCTCGCTCGCCGATGTACGAGTGCGGCCACACGATGCTGTTGCTGATCTTCGTGTTGTCGTCGACGACGCTGTACTTGTCGATGACCGCGTGCTCGTTGAGGATCGCGCCGGCCTTGAGCTTCACCTCGTCGCCGATCCACGCCGGACCGTCGAGCTGTACGCCGATGCCGATCTCAACGCCCTCCCCCATCCACACGTTGCCCTCGCGACGCCCTGGGATGTGGCACCGCACCTTGCCGTCGAGCGCATCCCAGTTCGCCTGCAGATACGACTGGATCGAGCCGATGTCCGTCCAGTAGTCGTCGACCACGATGCCGTGAAGCGGCTCGTGACGGCGGAGCATCGTCGGAAACACGTCCTGCGACCAGTCGGCGTTGGTGTCGGCCTTGATGTGATCGAGGACCTTCGGCTCGATGACGTAGATGCCGGTGTTGGCGTGATCACTGAAGACCTCGCCCCACGACGGCTTCTCGAGAAAGCGCTTGATGTTGCCCTCGTCGTCGGTCACCACCACGCCGTATTCGAGCGGATTCGGGACCGAGTGCAGCACGATCGTCGCGTGCGAGCCGCGCTCCTTGTGCGCAGTCATCACCTTCGTTAAATCGATATCGGTGAGCGCATCACCGCTGATGACGAGGAATGTGTCATCGAGCAGGTGCGCCGCGTTGCGCACGCTCCCCGCAGTCCCGAGCGGCCGGTCCTCGACGACGTACTCGATCTCCATGTCGAGGTCGGCACCGTCACCGAGGCGGTTGCGAATCTCCGCGCCAAGGTAGGCGAGCGTCACCACCACCTGCGTGATGCCGTGCTCGCGCAGCAGGCGAAGGATATGCTCGAGAACGGGCGTGCCCAACACCGGCACGAGCGGCTTGGGCATGCGGCTGGTGAGCGGGCGCAGACGTGCACCTTCGCCTCCTGCCATGACCACTGCCTTCACCAGTCCACCTCCTCGGGTACCCGCCCGATGGTCAGATCATATGGCGCAGGGCCGATTTTCACGTTCGCCGAGTTGATACCGCCGTTGGTAGCACCACACGCTGGTGCAGGCACATGAATCGCAAACGCTCGAGGAGCCCCGCGATCACGAGCGGCCAGGCGAAGTCCGCGGCATCGCGTCTAGCCGCCACACGAAGACGTTCGCCGAGCGCGGGCTGCTCGACAAGACCGTGCAACGCGCTCGCCATCTCCGCCGGATCGTCGGTCTCAACAACGATCGCGTTGCCGTATGGGCGGGCGTACTCCTCGCCGGTCGCGCCGACCATCGCGATCCCGCCAGCCGCCATCGCCTCGAGACCGACGAGACCGAACGGCTCGTGTCCGGAGTTGGCGAGCACCGCGGTCGCGGCAACGCTGATCTCGGTGATGACCTGATCGGGGAGAAAACGGCGCAGGTGCACGATCGGCGCTCCGTCGGTTTCTGTCAGCGCACGCACGATGCCACCCGCATCTTCAACGGGCTCGTGCCAGTCGGTCACGACGAGCCCGCGCTCGGCGGCGAACGAGAGCACGGTGCCGCCATATGGCTCCATGCCACCGCGGATGAGCATCCGCGCGGGCAGACCTTCGGAACGCACCTCGGCAAGCGCCGCGATCGCTTGTGTCCAGCGTTTGTCAGGGCTGAAGCGGCCGATCTTGAACGCCAGGCATGGTGTTCCGGCTGCGGCCCGGATCGCCCTCGCCGCAGACATGTCGACCGGTGCGAGCGCTCCCTCCGGAATACCGTTGGGAATGACCACCGGGTTGACGTTGAACGGCCACATGAGGTGCTTCATGTATTTGCTGACCGTCGTGATCGCTGCGACGAAGTCGAGGATCGGCCAGTCGATCGCCTCGAATCCGAACGTGTTGTTGGCGTTCCAGAGCAAGACTGCGTGCTGGCGCAGGTCGCGCGCGAAGAGCTGGTCGCTCAGTGCCTTGCAGAACCAGGCGGTGTGCCACTCCTCGCAGAGCACGGCAACGGTGCGACCCGCCTCGGCTGCCGGCCTGATGACGACGTCGATCAGCTTCTCGGGCAGTGTCGCCGTGAGGTCGCGGATCTTCGCGAGCTCACCTTCGTAGACGCCGTTGCGGTAGCGGGCGCTGATCTGCTGACACCAGCGCACGAGCTGGACGCCTTGGTCCATCTCGATTCCGGGCTTGTCGGGATCGCCGACGAAGACGAGCGTGGTGCGAAAGCCGAGCGCTGCAAAGGCGCGGCACATCTCGCGAGCGCGCACGCCGAGGCCACCGGCCTGGCTGTACTGGTCGGGTCCTTCGAAGGACACCATGACGACGTCGAGGGTTTCAGGCGTGAACATTGCGGCACAGTGTGCGAAACCGGCATATGGAGGTGCCGGTCTCGCGATCGCGGCCCTCCCAGACCCTCATCGGGGCGTCGGTGCGACCACGGACCGGGGGCCGAAGCCCCCAATCCTGGTCACAAAAGAGGCGAAGGACCGGCTGGCGGGCGCCGGCGTCTCCGCCCAGGAAGAGTGTGCCAAACGCTCTGAACGTACGCTCCGATGCTGCGATACAGATGTGTAACGGGAGGGGCACGGTGTCACAGAGCAAAGAGCCGGGCAGCGTTCTCACCCATCACGAGCGCGCGCTCGGCGACGGTCAGCTCGGCTTGCGCGAAGGCGTCGATGTAGCGGCGCGCGGGCAGCAGCGGGTGATCCGAGCCAAAGAGCAGTCGGTCCGCGCCGCACAGATCGGCCACCGCTCGGTATGCCGTCGGTGCGTAGAGGAACGGCCCGGCGGCGGTGTCGAACCAGAGGCGGCGGCAGAGTGCGGCGACCTCGGGCATGTGCGCGTAGAACGGGAGTCCGCCGCCGAGATGAGCACAGACAAGGTGAAGTTCGGGGTTGCGCATCGCGAAGCCGGCCACCAAGCCCGGCGTTGCGGTCCCCTTGCCCGGATAGTCGTGCCCGACCGGTTCGCTGCAGTGCAGCACCAGCGGGATCTCGAGGTCGGCGCACAGTTCCCCCACGGCGTCGATGTCCGCACCATCGAGGTCGAAGCCCTGCGCGTCGGCGTTGAGCTCGCCGACGCCGCGCAGTCCCTCGCCGGCGCATCGACGCAGCTCGTCTGTTGCGCCGGGCCGAGAGGGGCTCACCGTCGCGAGGCACGTGAGCCGGTCGGGATGCGCTCGCTGCACCGCGATGAGGTGGTCGTTCACCTCTGCGCAATGCCGCAGATCGGCAAACGGCCACCCGAAGCACACCGACCGGTCGATGCCGGTCGCGTCCATCGTCGACAGCAGCTCTTCGACCGTGAGGATCACGCGGCCGCCGCGGTGACACACGTCGAACCAGGGGTCGAGGCCGGCGAGCTCATCGCGCGCGTCACGCATGCTCGCCGGGAGGATGTGGACGTGGCTGTCGACGATCAACCGAGCCACCGCCCCTGCGCGAAGATCCACGTCCCGGCGCACATGAGCACGCCGCTGACCACGAGGATCGCCAGCCGCGCACGCGCAAATCGCGCGGTGAGGTCGGCGACGAGAATCACCGCGGGGAACAGCGCGAGGATGTAGCGAGGCTGTGAGCGCCAGAACGGCAGCGATGCGGTCATCAACCAGGCGATGGTGCAGTACAGCGCGAAGGATCGGGGGATTCGCGACGAAGCCCACATCCCGAAGCAGAGCAACAGCCCGAGGAGCCCGAAGGCAACCTCACGCGCAAAGATCGAGCGCGTCTCTCCGTCAGTCGCGCTGACGAGCGTGTGCCAGGTCGCGGCGAACCCGGTCCATGGCGGTGTCGGCTGGAGGCCGAAGGAGGGCGAGCTGTCGGCGTCGAGCAGGGCGCGCCCATCACCGATGTGCACCTGCATGTACAGCGAATAGAGCGCGAGCGGCAGCACGAGCGCGAGGACGAGCAGGAGGTCCGGACGCGGGCGCCATCCACTGCGCCGCAACTGCTCGATCCCAAGCGCGGGGATGAGCGCCAGTCCCGTGAGGCGGAACGCGCACGCCAGCGCGCCCGCGATGATCGCCTTGCGCGACTGTCCGGCACGCGCGTAGTACAGGCTCGCTGCCGCGGCCGCGATGAATGAGCTCTCGCTGAACGGCGCGATGAGAAAGAGCGCCGTCGGCGCCAGTGCGAGTAGCCACATCGAGAACGTGGCCGACGCATGGTCCCGCTCGGCGCGCACCAGCCGGTAGACATACCAGAGCCCGATCGTCTCCGCGACTGCGTTGACGAGCCACGCTGCAGTGACGTCGTTGCGCGTGATGAACGCAAGCCCATGCACGAGCAGCGGAAAGCCGGGCAGGAACGCGTCGATATAGCTGAGGTGTGCCGGGTAGCCGTTGGCTGCGATCGTCAGGTAGCTGACGGCGTCCCAAGCATCCAGATGATCGTGCAGCCCGGTGAGCAACGGCGTCCCCGGAAAATCGAGCGCGAGCACCGCGATGAAGACACCGAGCCAGAGGAGTTGCGACACCAGCATCGCGGCGACGGCGGTCCCCCACGGCGACGCAGAGGCCCGCGTGCTCACGCCGGCGGGTCGAGCCCGTCGAGCAGGTCCTCATGGGTGCGAAGCTGCCAGAGTTCGCGGAATGCGCGCACAACGACGCTGACATTGGCGCCGGTCGCGCGTCCCGTCGTCCGTGGGTAGTGGTGCACGCCGACATCCATGAGCCGGTATCCGCTGCGCTTCGCGCGCACGAGCAACTCGGTGCAGACGAGCGCTCCGTCGGCATGCAAACCCTGACCGACGGCGCGTGGAAAGAGCTTGAACGCACAGTTGACGTCGCGCACCGTCGGTCCGAAGAGCATGCGCACGAGGCTGAAGAACGCACTGTGATAGAGGCGGCGCACGAACGTGTCGTTGCGCCGGATGCGATATCCGGACACGACCTTGTCGGGGCCGTAGAGCGCGAGCAATCGCGAGATCTCGGTAGGATCGAACTGCCCGTCGCTGTCCATGTGGAACACCGCCTCGCACGTCGCGGCGTCGAAGCCCGTGCGCAGTGCCGCACCGTAGCCGCGATTGCGTGGATGCGACACGACTCGCACGCGGCGGCCGGGCACAGCGGCGCTCGCGGCACGCTCTGCGGTGGCATCACTGCTCCCGTCATCGATGACGAGAATCTCGAAGTCGGTGATCCCCAGCTCCACGATGGCGTCGCCGGTCCGCTGCACGGTCTCGGCGATCACCGCCTCCTCGTTGTACGCGGGGAGCACCGCGCTGATGGAGGGCTGTGCGGGCGCGAGGGACTCACCGGGCACCTCAGCTTCTTCCACGCACGTCGTAGATGATGATGTGATCGGTACGGGCCACGACCGGAAAGCCCTGGTCCGCCCACCACGAGAATCCGGGCTGCGAATCGACCGCGCCGGGATCCCTGACCCGGTCGTCGATCTCCACATAGCTGATGTCGTACTTGCGCAGCAGCCCGAAGACGGGGCACGCAGCGCCGTTACTCGTGCAGCCTCCATACATCGCCTGCACGTCCGCGTAGCGGGTCCCGATGTCGATGCCGTAGCTCCAGAGCCAGCCGCCGTAGCCCATCACCCCGATGCGCCCGGCAACTGCGAGGACCGGATCGTTGGGACGACCGAACGTCAGGAAGACTGCACCCTTCGGCGTCGTCTTCTCGAGTGTCGACGCCAGTTGCACCTCCTGGGTGTTGGCGATCGTGTAGGGGCCGGTGATCGAATCAGTGGGCGGCGTCCACGGCAGGAGCCGCAGGACCACCAAAGCCCCTGTCAGCAGCACCGGCCCGACGAGCGCGACCGCCGCGATGCGCGGCCAGACCCGCCGCCACCAGTGCGCCGCCAGCGCCCCGATCAGCATCGCCATAACGAGATACCAGTAGACGAGCAGCTTGGTGTTGTCCCAGTTCCACGTCTGGAAGACCACGAGGTTGCACGCCGCAAAGATGATGAGCCCGCCGAGCGCGAGCTCCAGCAACGGCACCGGGAACGCCGAAGTGACGGCCCGCCCGATGCGCCCCACTTCGCCGCCGGCCCAGCGCGCGAGCAGGGCCAGGCCGACAAAGGCGACGAGCGGCACGGCGATCCCGAGGTTGGCGAGCCAGAATCCCCACCACTGCGCCGTCCCGACCATGCCCATCGCCTGGATCGCCCCGCCGACGAGGTTGCCGATCGACATCTCGAGGCGGCCGCTGGGGTCGGCAGTGGTCCCCGCGTTGGCCAGCCACCCCGGTTCGATCCATGGGTAGACATTCGTGCCGTACGGATTCACCGGCGAGCCGTGGGCCGTCAGCGCGAGCTGGGCCAGACGGACGCCTCCGATGAGCACGGCGACCGCCCCCAGCGCCAGCCATTCTCGCCGTCGCCGCCGCCAGAGCAGCACGAACAGCAGGATCGTGAGCGCGATGAGCGTTTGCACATGAACGATCGGCAGCAGGCCGACGAGCACCCCTGCGAGGACAAACGCCTCCCAGCTTCTGCCGCCCGATGAAGCCCCGGAGAGGACGAGCAGGAGCACGCTGAGCGCCGTCGCGAAGCCGAAGAGCAGCGTCCGCTGCGGGAGCCACCACGCCATGAGCGGCGTGTACCACTGCATATTCGGCAGCGGCGGTGTGCCGCCGTCGGACGGCAGACCGTCGTACGCGCGAGGTTGGGCGGCGATCGTGCCGGGCAGGTCATGGAGCGTCCAGCCGATGATCGAAAGCCCGGTGCCGGGGTGCGTGACGACGTACTGGAACGTGCACTCCGTGGCGGTGAAGCCGTGGTTCGTGCAGGCGTCGGCAAAAACGCCGATGAACCCGAGGCCGCCGCCGATGAAGCAGATGAGCACTGCGATCACCCCGGCGCCGGTGCCGAGACCGAGACGATGGCCGAGCGCCACCACGAGCATCCCGATCACCACCATGAGGACCGCCCCAGGAATCGCGAGGGCCAGTCCCGGAGCCAGTCCGAGCGTGATCAACGTCGCCGCGTGGAAGTCGGGCAGGAACGGGTAGAGCAGGGACGTGCCGCTGAAGAGCGGATTGATCGGCGGGATGTTCCCGCCCACGGCAAAGCTCGCCGCCGTGGTCAGGTGCTGGGACCAGTCAGCCCAGACCGTCGGGTAGCCGGCCTCGAGGCCGCCCGCGTCCGTGTAGACGGTGTGCGCGAAGATGGCGGTGACCACCACGACGCCTGCCCCGAGCGCGAAGATGGAGAACCACGGCTTGTGCTGAGCCCAGCGGTCCCGGGACTCGACCCACGAGGCGTACCACGTCGACCGGGGATCGACTGTTAACAACGAGGCCACGAGTGCCCCGGCCAGCGTGACGAGCGGCCCCTCCAGCACTGTCGCGGTGCTCAGCCCGAAGAGCAAAGCGAGGCCGTAGGTCACTCCGGACGCGACGAGCACCCCGGTGACGAGGCCGATGAGCCCGCGCTCCAAGAGCGTCAGGTGGGTGCGAATCAGCCCGGTCAGCGCACCCCCTGCGGCGAGCGTCAGGGCGGCGTCGAGGACGACGAGGAACGCGGTCACCCGATGTCGACCCAGAGCCTCGCTTGCTGGTCAGCCGGAGCCTGGGGCATCGCCGTCCAGATCGGATAGAAGAAGACGAATGCAGCCAGCACCGCGCCGATCACCGCCCAGCTGACCGGTGCGAGCGACACCTGTCTGCCCCGGAACGGAACACGCAATCGCCGTATCGCCGTGAGCGCATATGCAAGCGCGAGCGCCGTGAAGAGCAGCATGCCGAGCGCGTGATAGAAGAAGAGCACGCGACGCTCGTTGCCCGGCACCCACATCATCCAGGACGCGAAGTAGCCGAGCACGATGAACGCGGGCACGAACCGCCGTGAGATGACGGCCGAGAGCGTCACGAGCCCGGCGAAGATGACGACGCCGACGAACGCCACGGCGAACCAGATTCCCGGCATCGTGCGCGCGATCTCGTACTGCGACGACGGTTGCATGTGGAACTTGGCGATGAACTGCGCGGCCGTGTACGACGTGTTGAAGTTGCTCGGATCATGGAAGCGCACCGCGGCCTGGTAGATGATCATCATCGCGGCGAGCGAGACGAGCCCGACCATGGGGACGAGCAGTCGCCACCAATTCGGTCCGCGCGTCACCTGCCACACGCAGAAGAGGAGCGCCAGGATGCCGAGCCACCAGATCGCGGGATTGCCCATGTCGGTGATCTCCGCAACCTGCCCGTCGGTCGACGTCGATGATGCGTAGAAGAGCACCGGGTGCTCCATGATCGGCCACGTCAGCCAGAGCGACGAATACGGATGGCTGTGGCATTCCTCGGCGTGATAGCGCAGCGACGCGGCGGTGATCTGGATGATGTTGTCGACCGCCTTCGCCGGGTTGGGGACCGTCAGCGGACCGACCTTCGTCACTGGTACGTCAAGGGTTTTCTCGGTTCCCGGCAGCCCTGCCACCGCCGGGTTGCACCCGGTGAAGAAGTAGACGTCCGTGTGCTGGATGGTCTCGTATCGCGAGAAGCACGCAAAGAAGATCGCAACGGCGACCATGCCCGCGACGAAGTAGTGCAGCACCGCCCGCGGACCGGCGGCGTTGCGCCACATGATCGTCTCGGCGCGGCCGGGTCCCGCGATGCGCCGTAGCCAGGGAATGAACGCGGCGAGGTACGGTGAGAGCCCACGCGCAAGGATCAGACCGGCTGCGACGATCAGCGGCGCAAGCGCCGTCAGCTTCGCGCCGAACGCGAGCCCCGCGACGCCGGCCATCACGTACAGCGTCGTCCGCCACTGCGCGCGTGTGCGCGCCTGCCAATGTAATAAGAAGACGTAATAGAAGAGCGCGACAAAGAAGATCGCAATGATGTCGATGACACCGGTTCGTGACTCGACGAACGCGAGACCGTCGAAGCAGACGAACAGCGCCGTCGCGATCGCGAAGAACCGACTCCGACGCAGGCGCAACGCGACGAGATACATCATCCCGACGAGCAGGCTGCCGAAGAGCGTCGTGCTCAGTCGCCATGTCCAGCTGTTGAAACCGAAGAACGCGATGGGCGGCGCCATCAGCAGCTTGGCGAGCGGGGGTTCCGGGTCGAAGTACGACTCGGCCGGCTGACGCAGATCCTTGGCCGCGTCAACTGGAAAGTAGACCTCGTCGAACACGTAGCCGCAGACGTTGATGTCGACGTGGTTGACCTTCACACCACCCACAACAGCCGGCGGGCCGACCGGGACCGTCGTGCATTCCGCACCCGAACCGCCCGTGGTGGGGTAGCCCACCCCGTACGCGGTGACCGTCCCCGTACCGCTCAGGAAGTCCGGAAAGATCGGGCTCGCGAAACGCAGAGCGAAGGCAAGGACGACCAGCGCGATCACGGCGATCACGTCGAATCGCCCGAGATCGAGAAAGCCGCGGAGGCCGGCCCGGACGAGCGGCGGGCCGCCATCCGACTCCAAGCCGGTAGACTCAGGAGTCGCTACTTCGGTTGACATCTATTTACAAGAATTGGAGGTTCCTTTACTGCTATCCTGAGAGGCGAGCAGTACAGTCAAGGCCGCCGCAGGCGATGGGCTGCGCACGTTTGAAACTCATTCCCTTCCTGAAAGGCCGGAGGGTTCCCCCTCCGGTCTTTTTTTGCCCATTTGGGGTCACAGCGCGCCCACTCGGCGAGTGCGGACACGGTCGATCGCGTCGAGCCACGCCGCATAGCCTGCCGATGGTCGAGCCCCGGGCGTCGCCGGGGTAAATCGCGTGCCCGGCTGCCAGGTGGCGGCCACCTCCTCGGGACCGCTGACCAGCCCAGCGCCGACCGCGGCAAGCATGGCCGCGCCAAGGCCCGTCGCTTCCGCCGACGCGGCCCGGGCCACCGGGACACCGAGCACGTCAGCCTGGAACTGGCAGAGCGAGTCCATCGCGCTCGCGCCGCCGTCGACGCGGAGCTCGTTGAGTGCCTGCCCCGATGTGCGTTCCATCGCCTCCACCACGTCCCGGGTCCGATAGGCCATCGATTCAACGACCGCGCGGACCACGTGGGCACGGGTGACGCCGGCGGTGAGTCCGAGGAGGGCTCCCCGCGCGTCAGGGTCCCACCATGGGGCACCGAGCCCCGCGAGTGCCGGAACGAAGACGCAGCCGCGCGTATCCGGCACCGACTCGAAGAGCGGGCCGGCATCCGCCGCCGAGGCGATGAGCCCGAGACCGTCGCGCAACCACTGCAGCGCGGCCCCGGTCACGAAGATGCTGCCCTCGAGCGCGAAGACGTCGTCCCCTCCGATACGCCACGCGACCGTCGCCAGCAGGCCAACGCCTGGATCAGGCACCGCGTGGCCGACGTTGACGAGGAGGAACGAGCCGGTCCCGTAGGTGTTCTTGGACATGCCCGGGTCGATGCACGCCTGGCCGAACAGCGCCGCTTGCTGGTCGCCGGCGATCCCGCTGATCGGCACAGCAAGGCCGAGGAACGCCGCCGGATCGGTCGTCGCGATCGTGCCGGCGCTTGGATGGATCGCCGGCAGGATCCCCGGCGGGATGCCGAAGAGTGCACACAACTCCGGGTCGAAATCACCGCGCGCGAGGTCGTACAGCAGCGTCCGGCTCGCGTTGCTCGGATCGGTGGCCAGCACCGCGCCCGCCGTGAGGCAAGCGATCAGCCACGTGTCGACGGTGCCTGCACAGATCTCAGCCCGCTTCGCTCGCGCGGCGAGCACCGGATCCTCGCGAAGCAGCCACTCCAGCTTCGTCGCGGTGAAGTACGGGTCGAGCAGCAGCCCGGTGCGGCGCCGGATTTCCGGCTCTTCGCCACGCGCGCGATGCTCGGCGCAGATGGCGGCGCTGCGCCGGCACTGCCACACGATGGCGGGCGCGAGCGGCTCGAGCGTCTGCCGGTCGAAGACCACGAGCGTCTCGCGCTGATTCGTGATGCCGATCGCGGCCGGCTGTGCGCCGGTCTCGCGAAGCAAACCCTTGCAGGTCGAGAGCACGGAACTCCAGAGCTCATTGGCGTCCTGCTCGACCCATCCCTCGTGCGGGTGGTGGACGCTCACGTCGCGATGCGCTCGCGCGACGATGTGGCCATCGGGTCTCACGAGCAGGCAGGTCGTCCCTGAGGTGCCCTGATCGATCGCAAGCACCAGGGGTTCGCTCACGACCGGGGATGCTGACATAGGCGTCAGCCCCACGGACGTGCGGCGCGGGTCAGGCCGCTGAGGTCACCGGTGCCGCGCTGCTCGGGATGATCGCGAGCATGCGGTCGATCGCACCGCGAGCCTGCGCCGCGATGATCGGATCGACGACCACGCGCGGGCCCATGCGCTCGAGTGAAAGGGCGACCTTCTCGAGCGTGATCTTCTTCATGTAGGGGCACACCGCGGCTTCCGACGCGGCGAGGAATCGCTTGCCGGGGGAGTCGAGCTCCATCCGATGGATGATCCCGATCTCGGTCGCGACGATGAACGTGCTCGACGGTGAGGCGGCGGCGCGCCGGACCATCCCCTCGGTGGAGGTGACCACGGTCGCGGGGCCGCGGAGGTCGCCCGAGGACATGCGATACAGCGTCGACGACGTGCAGCCGCATTCCGGATGGATGAGCAGCTCCGCATCGGGGTTCTCGCGTCGCATCGCGTCGAGCCGCTCCGGGTGGATGCCCGCATGCACGTGGCATTCGCCCATCCAGATGTGCAGCTTCCGCCCGGTGACGCGCTCGAGGTGCGCGCCGAGAAACATGTCGGGGCAGAAGAGGATCTCGCGATCCGCGGGGATCGAGCGAATGACGGCCTCGGCGTTCGAGGAGGTGCAGCAGTAGTCGGAGAGCGCCTTCACTTCGGCGGTGGTGTTGACGTATGAGACAACGACAGCGCCGGGATGCTGTCCCTTCCACTCGCGCAACTGCTCGGCGTCGATGGTCGCCGCGAGCGAGCATCCGGCCTCGAGGTCGGGGAGCAGCACCGTCTTCTGCGGCGAGAGGATCGCGGCGGTCTCGGCCATGAAGTGGACGCCGCAAAACACGATCACGGACGCATTGGTGGCTGCCGCCTGCTGCGAAAGGCCGAGCGAGTCGCCGACGAAATCGGCGATGTCCTGCACCTCCGGACGCTGGTAGTTGTGGGCGAGGATCACCGCGTTGCGTTCGCGCCGCAAGCGCTCGATCCGGTCCAGCAACCGGGTTCGGTCCTCCCTCTCCACGTCTGTCGCCACGTCGCGTTCTGCTGTGATCATCCCGCCACCCGTCGTCGACTCAAAGGACCTGTCCTACTTTAGGTCAATTTGACCTAAGCAAAGTATAGCAGGATGGCGAATCCGCTAAAGGATTTTTGGAGTCGGGCTGGCGGGCGGCGGCGTGAGGTCCGAGAAGTCGGTTTCCTTCCAGCCGGAGCCAGAGCGGACGTACTCCTGGAGCATGTTCAGCTCCTTCCCCACCGAGGCGTCCTGGTGATCGACCGCGCCGGCAGCGTTGAGATAGTCGTCCTGCACCAGCGTCATCGTCACGTTGACGATGAGCCGGCTGCCGTTGCACGCGGCCTGGACAACGGTGAGCTGGTCGAGATGGTCGACCTCGCGTTCGGTGAACGCGTGCGCGACGAGCTGCTGCTGCAGGTAGGTCGTGATCGTTGCCAGGGCATTGCCGGTGGTGACGCTCGACGCCCCGGCATGATGCGGATCGAGCTCGACGGCGTTGAGCCGGTCATCGATGCTCGTCCAGATCCGCGTCGCCTCGGACTGGGAGACGCACCCGCTCTGGGTCGTGGTCGCCCCGTGACTGGGCGCCGCGCAGGAGGCCAGCAGCACCGCGACGACACCGGCCGCCGCCGGCAGCGCGATGCGTCGGCATTCCATGGGTTCGATTGTCGCGCCCTGTCGCCCGCCTGAACGCGCCCGTCAGCCGGGGTGTCGCTCTCCTGTTCTACTGTGTGGCCGTGCCGGTGTTGGGGGTTCTGCTGCGGCCGCGGAGCACGTTCGACTCGCTGGCGGCCGCGCCGCGCATCAGTCTCGGATTCGTTGCGGTGCTCGGCAGCGGCGTCATCGCGCTCCTGCTCGGGCTCCTCGCCAACCAGATCGACCACGGCGGGAACGTCGGCGAGGTCGCGTCGCTGCTGCTGCCCGTGCTCTTCCTTGTCTACTGGGGCGCAGCTGCCCTGATCGTCGATGCAGGTGCAGGGCTCACCGCACGTGCGGGGCGCTGGCGGCCATACCTCGCGGTGAGCGGCTTCACGTTCATCCCCTGGGTCGCGTTCGGGGTGCTCTCGGTCATCGAGGCGCTGGTCGGGACCGGCAGTGTTGCCGAGTTGATCGTCGCCTGGCTGACGCTGCCGCTGCTGGTCTGGTTTCTCGTGCTGACGACCCTGGCGGTGTATGCGGTCTTCGACGTGACGCCGTATGTCGCGGTCGCCCTGGCGATGCTCCCCGATGCGGTGCTCCTCCTCCTGCTCATCGCGCTGCTCGTCGCCACCAACATCTGAGCGCACTGGCGTCGCCTCGCCATCACCGGGCGCGACTCCGAACCGTGACGATCGGCTCCTCGTGGCGCACTTCGCGCCTATCCTTTGGCCGTGACTCCCGAAGAGCCGCGCGGGGCCGTGCCGGTCGTCAGCCTGGTGATCCCGACGCGCAACGAGGCGGCCAACATCCAGCCCCTGGTTGAACGCGTCAGCGCGGCGCTCGCGGGGACGCGCTTCGAGATCTGTTTCGTCGACGACAGTGATGACGGCACGGCAGACCTGCTCCTCGCACTGGCGAAGGAGCAGCCGGCGGTCCAGCTGGCGCGGACACAACCCACGATCCGCTGCCTGCTCCGCCACGGCGCCGATCGGCAGGGCGGCCTCAGCACCGCTGTCGTCGCGGGTCTGCGCATGGCCCGCGGGCGGTACGTCTGCGTCATGGACGCCGACCTGCAGCACCCGCCCGAACTCGTCCCGGTGCTCCTCGCCGAGGCCGAGCGTGGCGCCGACCTTGTCGTCGCCAGCCGCTATGCGAAAGGCGGCAGCCGCGAGGGGCTCGCCGGCTCGACGCGCCGTTTCGTGAGCCGGGCAGCGACCGACGTTGCCCGGTTGCTCTTCACTGAAGCGCGCCAGAGCTCCGATCCGCTGTCCGGGTTCTTCCTCTGCCGGCGAGCGCTCATCGACGGGATTGAGTTCCGGCCGGTCGGCTTCAAGATCCTGCTCGAACTCCTCGTGTGCCTCCCTGAACTTCGGGTCGTCGATGTGCCGATGACACAGGCAGCCCGTGGCGCGGGGGAAAGCAAGGCAACCGCTCGCCAGGGCCTCCTCTATCTCCGCCATCTCTGGTCGCTCTTCTTCGATGTCCCGGGGTCGGCACGGGTCTGGAAGTTCGGGCTGGTAGGAATCAGCGGCCTCTGTGTCTTCCTGCCCATGCTCGCGATCCTCATCGGCATCGCCGGCGTGAAGCCGCTCGTGGCGTTTGTCCCGGCGTTCGGGCTCAGCGCAGCCTGGAACACGGCGATGAACTGGCAGCTGACGTTCGGCGATCAGCGCCGCGGCGGTCACGGTCCGCTCCACTACATCGAGTTCGCGTTGCTGTCTGGATGCGTGATGTTCGCTGTCTTCGCATTGCTCATCAACGCGCACGTCGCGTCGGTCATCGCGGGCCTGGCGGCGGCTGTTGTCGCGATGGTCATCAACGGACTCGCCAACCGCGCCTTCATTCGCCGCCGCCCGGCAGTGTGGGCGGCGATTGCCATCGACCAGGGAGTGCAGGGCGGGCTCTCGCGGCTTGCGGAAGACGTCGGCGCCGACCGCGCATTCCTGCTCCCCGCTCGCGGCGTGGGATCGTCGGGTCTGCCGACCGGGCTGCTTGCCCACGTGATCGCTCATAAGCGGCCCGTGCTCATCACCGAGGCGGCATCGCGTCGGGCCCAGCGCCGCACCAACATCGAGACCGTGTCGCGGATGCTCCTGCCGGTCGTACGCGACGACCTTGTGCTCGCGGTGGTCGTGTGCGAGCGCGTCGCGCCGGGCGGCTTCGATCCGGCGGCGCTCGAGATCGCGACCGTTGCGGTCGAGGCGATCGAACCCGCACTCATCGCCGCGGCAGCCGACCCGCCGCAACGCTCCGAGGTCTCCCCGGCCCGGCCGGCGCCCGGACCGGCGAGGTAGTCCGACGGCGGCGGGGGTTTTCGCGCCCACTCAGGCACGCGGCTCCGGTCGTGGCTGGAGCGCCGGCCGCTCGCTGATCCTGATCGCGGGGATCGTCATCGCGACCTCGCTGCGGATCGCGGTCAGCAGGTCGGACACGGCCGCGTCAATGCCTGCGGGCGCGGTTTTCGCCGTTGCGCTGTTCGCGCTTGCAGCGGGTGCCGGTTGGCGACTCGGCCGGCCGAGTCTCGACGCCGCAGGTATCGGCATCGCGGGCGGCGCTGTGCTCGTCGCCGTATGGCTCACCGCGAGGAGCGGCGCTGCCGTCGACCTCGCACCACTGAACAGCGCTATCGCTGTCTGGACTCCTGTCGTCGCACTGATCGCAGTCGCGGAGGAGGTCGTGTTGCGCGGCGTCCTGTTCAATGCCGTGCGTGCATGGGGAGGCGACTGGTGGGCGCTGGCCGCGACCACGGTGCTCTTCGCGGCGATGCATGTCCCGCTGTACGGAGCCGGAGCGCTGCCGCTGGACCTGGCTGTCGGCCTGCTCCTCGGCGGCTTGCGAATCGTCAGCGGCGGCGTCCTCGCCCCTGCCATCGCGCACGTGCTCGCCGATCTTGCCGGCGGCTGGCTGCTGTGAGCCGGCGACACGGATGGCTCGTCGTCATCGTGGCCGTCGCTGCGCTGGTGACGATCTGGCGTGTGCTGCCGGCTGCGTCGCCGGCGATCTACGACGGCAACTGCATCGCCGATCCGTACGTGACGCTCGGCGGCAGCCCCGCGCCGCAGGGGGCGACGATGACATTCCCCGCAACCACGACACCGTTTCCCGCGTCGGAAGTCTTCACCGGCGAAACGCCGCCGCAGGCCCAGCTGCTCATGGAGAGCGGGTCGTTCGACAACACCGTCGCGCTGACCATCAGCGTCATCCCGGTGCCCGCGCCGGCGGTGAAACCGTCCAACGGGGTCATCGAAGGCAATGTCTACAAGTACTCCGCTGTCAACGCCGCGGGCGTCGCCGTCGCTCCCCGTCCGAATGTCCTCCTCACCATCGTGCTGCGCGGGACCAAGTCCGTGCCGCCGCCCGTCATCGACCGCTTCAACGGCACATCGTGGACTCCGCTCACCACGCAGAACTCAGGGTGTGGCAATACGTTTCTCACGACATCGACGCAACTCGGCGAGTTCGCTGCCGTCGCTCCGGGAGGAACATCACCATCGCCGCCCGCAGCTGCCGGCGGAGTTCCGGGTGCACTCATCATCGGCGCACTCGCTGCACTCCTGGTCATCGCAGTCGCCGTGCTCTTTGCGCTCGACCGGAGACGCAACGCTTCGCGCTGACTTACGCGCGAAGCCTTGGTGTCCCCATCCAGCTTTCCATCTCGATCAGCCAGCGCTCTCCAGGCGGGCCCATGCCGGCGCCGGGCACGCCGAGACGCTGAAGGATCGTCCGGCGACCGCCGATGCGCTGCGTCAATCGGTGTGGCAGACCGGCCAGCTCTCCGGCGACGTCGAGCGCAGCCTCCTCATCGTCAGCAAGCGCGTCGATGAGTTCGAGATCCACCGCGCGCGTGCCGAGCCACACTTCGCCAGTGGTGACACGCGCGAGCGCATCCTCGTCGTAGCCGCGGGCGCTCCGGACCGCGCCGGTGAATCGCCGAAAGATCGCATCGACGAGCTCTCGCTCACGCTCCTCGTCTTCGGCCGTCGGCTCGCGCCACGGTGCGCCGAGATCCTTGAACGGGCCTGTCTTGGTCACGACCATCCGCGCACCAACGCGGCGCAATGCGTCGACGACAACGGGACGAACGCTGATCACCCCGATCGATCCGACGATGGCGCTTGGAAACGCGAGGACACGCGTTGCAGCGCACGCGAGGAAGTACGCGCCTGACGCACCGGTGCCTTTGATCCACGCCACCACGGGTTTGCGCGCCGCGAGCTGGCGCACGGCTACGTAGAGCTGTTCCGAAGCGATTGCGGTCCCGCCGGGCGAATCGATCTCGAGCAGCACCGCGCGGATGCGCCCGTTGCGGCGCGCGTTCCCGATCGTGCGGATCAGCTCATCGGTACGCACTGCGCCGCCGATGGCTCCCCGGATCTGCAGCACCGCGATGCGCCGCCGGTCGGTGAGACCGACGAGACGATCCGGGCGTCGGCGTTCTGAGAGCACCTTCGCATGCTAGTCGGCGCGGACGAATCGACCGCCGATCACGGCACAGAGGCGACGGGTCCGGCACACTACGCGGTCATGGAGAGAGGAAAACACCCGTTGCAGCGTCGCCATGCCAACCGAGCCGGGGAGTACGGCACGCACCCGGCGCTGATCGCCGCCGCGGTGGTGATCATTCTCGCGGTCATCGTCGTCGTCTTTCTGCTCATCCAGAAACCGAAGCAGGAGACGCCGATTGCGGTGGTCGGCTTGAGTCCCTCCGCCGGCGCAGCGGCGACGCCCACACCTGTCCCGGTGACCGTCGCACCCACCGCTGCGCCGACAGCCGTTTCAACGACTCCTGGATTCGCGAGGTTCAACGCGCCGCACACCATCGTGTGCAAAGCCTCCGACGGAGGCGTCGAATACCCGGTGATGTCGTGGTCGGTGGTGAACGCCGCCGGAATAACGATCTCGGTCGATAACCCTGACGGTGTTTTCGGTTCCTACGGGACGTCCGGAACGACCGGCCCGAACAGCAACATGATCCCGTTCGCGTGCTCCACGACACCGCTGCAGCACAAGTACTACTTCACGACGACGGGGGGAACAGGTCCAGCGGTCACGAAGGAAGTGACCATCACCGGGACGACGTCTTCCGGGTAGCCTCAGTGCTCGCCGGCGGTCTTGGCCTGCACGGCTTCGGTCAGCGTTTTGGCCACCGGCTGACCGCTGACATCCATGACGAGGCCGATGGTGCTGCCGTCACTCCAGCCGCAGAGCGAGACCGCGGTTTGCGGGGCCGGTCGCGTCGCCGGTGAGCACACGAACTGGCTGCCGTTGGTCGTCGTCTTGACGGTCTTGGCCGCATCGACGGTGACGCCGTCCATCTTGAGCCCGGTCGAGAAGTCATCGAAGAACTGGCTGCTCGTCGTTGCGATGTCGGGCCCTTGGGCGAGCAGCACAACCAGGGTCGGACGCCCCGAGGTGCCGTAGACGCCGCTCACGACCTGGGTCGCGCCGTACGCGAGCATCACCTGCTTCATCTGCTGCGAGACCGCGACCGCGGCAGGCGTGCTGACGGGGGCGAGCGTCCCGACCGTCGCCGGGGTCTTGATCGTCGTGGCGTGGTTCCGGCCCGAGATGTACTCGAACGCGGCGAAGCCGAGGATCGCGAGAAGCACCAGCGTCAGCAGGATGCCGACGACCCCGCGCCCCGACGGGCGCCGGCTGCGTGGGGCGGCGGGGACATCCCACGCCGATCTGTCCTTGGTCATCGCCGGTGTGGTGCGCGGTGACCATCCCGGTGTGCCCTGCTCGGCGCGACCGCGGGTCAGGTTCTCGTCGTCATGGCTGCGGATGTTCCAGCCCTTGCCACCGGGAACGCTGTCCGGGCTGACGGCCTGTTCGGCCGGCGCGGGCGGCCTGACGGCCACGGTTGCCGCGGTGGACATCCGCTGCCCGACGCCGACGGGCGCCGACGCGGGCACGGCTTCAAACGAATGGTGCTTGGATCCCTGGTCGGGGACCGGGGGCGCCGGCGCGGGCACCGCCTCGAAAGCGTGAGGGCGGGGTCCTGGGTCTGGTGTTCCCGCGAGCGCATCGGCGATGAGCGCGCGCGTGGCAGCGGCCGCGGCAGTGGGAGGAGGTGGCGCTGCCGGCGTGCGTGGCGTCGTCTCGAATGCGAGATGCGAAGCGTGGTCCGGAGCAGGGTCGCCCGCCGGAGCGCGTTCGGATCGCGAAGGAGCAGGAACCTTCTCGAACGAGAGCGAAGGTCCGCCGTTCTCAGTGGTGTGATCGGTCATCGTTCGCCATAGGCGCGCCCTTATCCATCGCGATACGGGCCAGCCTATGCCGCGTGCACCGCGCTCCTGCCGATGTCAGGGCACTGCTGCCGGAGTGTCACGGATGTGTCACGCCCCACTCAAGAGATCTGGTGATATCCGCGCGCGCTCAGCGATAGTCGTGCGAACCGCTGAAACCGCCCTGGTCCGGCGGCGTGCCCGGGCTGAGGATCCGGTCGCCGTCCGGGGTGAGCGCGGTCACCTGCTCGACGAGGACGTTGACCCGGCCGTGCTCGACCTGGAGGCGTCCGTCGACCATGAGCAGCGGGTGGCGAGCCACCTCGAGCGTTCGCTGCACCACCGCGGGCCGGAACACCAGGTCGCAGTGCGCCTCTTCGTCCGCGAGCGTGAAGAAGCGAAAGCCGCGCGCCGTCGACGGCTGCTGGCGGGTGATGACGAGGCCGGCGACCCTGATGCGTGTGCCGTCGGCGCCGTCACGCACCTTGCCGAGCGGGACGCAGCCGAGCGCATCGAGCTTGGTCCGCATGAACGACACCAGGTGCGGCCCCGTGCTCACCTCGGTGAGCGCGTACTCGGTATTCACGCGAGTGCGCTCGTCCATCTCCGGCAGGACCGGCGATGTCGCCGGGAGCGCCATGAGCGGCGGGACCGGATCGCCGCTGGGGTCTCGCGGTGTGTGCGGCGCGTCGCCGAGGCGGTTGCCGGCAATGGCGCCGCTGCCACGCGGCGGGCCGGTCACGACGGCAGCGGGTCTGTCCGGCGTGGCCGTTGCGCGAGACCGCCGGCGCGGCGGCAGTGCCTCCTCCACCTCCTTCAATTCCCAGAGCAGCTGGCGGCGCGACCGCCCCGCGGCGACACCGTCGAACGCGCCGACACGGATCAGGTTCTCCATCGCGACGCGGGACAGGAGCGTGTGCTTCCAGAACGCGGCGACCGACGTGTTGGCGCCGTCGTTGATCGCGTCCTCGCATGCGGCACGCGCGGTCGGTCCCAGCCCGTGCACGTACGCGAACCCGAGCCGTATCGCGAAGGGCTGCTTGATGTTGTCGACGGCTTCGACGGTGCAGCGGGCGCGGCTCCGGGTGACGTCGACCGGCAGGACACGCACACCGTGGCGCTTGACGTCGTCGACGAGGACCGACGGATGGTAGAAGCCCATCGGCTGCGCGTTGAGCAGTGCGCACGTGTAGTGCGCGGGATAGTTCAGGCGCAGCCACGCGGTCTCATATGCGGTGCGTGCGAAAGCCGCTGCGTGTGACTTGCAGAAGCCGAACTCCGCAAAGCCGGCGACGCTCTTGAAGATCTGCTGCGCGACCTCCTCGCTGAGGTCGTGCTCGATGCAGCGACGGATGAAGCCGTCGCGCAGCTCCTCCATCTCAACTCGCGAACGGTGCCGGTTCATCGCCCGCCGGAACCGGTCCGCCTCGCCCGCGGTGTAGGCGGCGATCTCCATGACGATGCGCAGGATCTGTTCCTGGTAGAGGACCACCCCGCATGTTTCCGCCAGGATCGGCTCCAACTTGGGATGCAGATACGTCACCGGCTCGAGCCCCTGGCGGCGGCGCAGGTAGGGATGCACCGCGTCGCCCTGGATCGGACCCGGGCGGATGATCGCGACCTGCACGATGAGGTCGTTGAAGCAGCGTGGCTGCGACTGCCAGAGCGACTGTTGCTGAGCGCGCGACTCGATCTGGAAGAGCCCGATGGTGTCGACCTTGCAGATGACGTCGAAGACACGCTGATCGTCGAGAGGCAGCTCGTCGAGGTCGGGCCGTGTGCCGATGGTCTGCTCGATGAGGTCCAGGCATTCCGCGATTGCCGAGAGCGTGCGCAAGCCGAGCAGGTCCATCTTGATGAGCCCGAGATCCTCGACATCGTCCTTGTCGAACTGCACGACGACGCGGCCCGGCATGGTCGCGCGCTCCACCGGCACGACGTCGACAAGCGGTTCGCCGGTGACGAGCATGCCACCGACATGGATGCTCAGATGGCGCGGCGTGCCCTCGATGCGGCGCAGGATGTCGACGTACTGCAGCCACTGCGGGTTGGGGATGTCGCTGCTCGGCGACGCTGCTGCGGAGCCGAGCGTCGTGTCGATATCGGCCATGTACCAGCCGTGCGTGTGCGTGCCGAGCTTGTCGATGAGCGTTTCCGGAAAGCCCATCGCCAGCCCCACCTGACGGATCGCCATGCGCGGCCGGAAGGTGACGACGTTGGCGACCATGCCCGTGCGGTCCGCGCCGTATTTCTCATACACGTACTGCAACACCTGCTCGCGGTGATCGGTGGAGAAATCGATGTCGATGTCGGGCGTGCCCTGGTGGTCCTCATGCAGGAAGCGCTCGAAAAGCAGGTCGTGGGCAACGGGATCGACACGCGTGATGCCGAGGAGGTACGCGACGATCGAGTTGGCCGCGCTGCCCCGGCCCTGTCCGGGAATGCCGCGCTCGCGAGCGAATCGCATGATGTCCCAAGTGATCAGGAAGAACTCCGCGAGATGCGTCTTCTCGATGACGTCGAGCTCGCGTTGCAGGCGCGCCGCGACAACGCTCGTCATGGGGTGGTACTTGCGCTGCACCGACTCCTGACAGAGGCTGTACAGCACCGAGAACGGTGTCTCGCCGGCGGGCACCGGGTAGCCCGGGAAGCGCACGTCGCTGAAGTCGAGCGACACCTCGCACCCGGCGGCGATGCGCGCCGCGTTGTCGAATGCCGCCGGCAGATCGGGGAGCAGCGCGCGCAGCGTTGCCTCGTCGTGCAGACGGTGCTCGCTGTTGGGCAGGAGCAGGCCGTGGGCCGCCGCCTGGTCGAGCGTCGTGCGATGCCGGATCGCGGTGAGCACGTCGAGGAGCGGCTTGTCGGCGGCGGTGGCGTGATCCGGCGTTGCGCTCGCGACCAGCGGGATGTCCGCCGCGCGCGCGATCGCCGCGCACTCCGCGACGAGCCAGCGGTCCGCGGGATGAAGGTGGTTGCTGACGAGCAGCGCCGTGCGCTCGCGCCCGAAGCACTCACGGACGAGGTGCGCGTGGCGGAGCGCTTCGCGGCGGTTCCCGTGCACCAGGGCGTCGATCACCGCGCTTCGCGGGCCGCCGATGATCGCGATGCAGTCGTCGAGCGCGCCGGGGTCTACATGGGCGGGATCGCTGTCGACCAGCAGCGTCGTGGAGGGAAGACCGGGCCAGCCCTCGGGAAACGGGCCGGCGGTGGGACGGAGTGCGGCGGGCCGCTCCGGTGGCGGCAGCGTCGGCCGGGCCCGGGGCCGGGACGATGCGCGCCTGGCGGTGACGGGCGCCGGTTCGAGACCGTCGATGACGAGCGGCTGCTGCCCGGCGACGGCTGGAGCCGGGTCGAGACCGTCGATCACCAGCCGCGGCTGGCCCTTCACCCCGGCGAGCTGGGCGGCGCTCACGGCGCGGCAGAGCTGGCGGTACCCGGTGCGGCTGCGGGCGAGGAGGCGAAGGCGCGAGCCGCCGGCGAGCTCGAGCTCGGTCCCGATGATCGGATGGATCCCTTCGGCCTTCGCCGACTGGATCAGCTCGACCGCCCCGTACAGGCCGTTGCGATCGCAGAGACCGAGCGCGGAGATTCCCAGCCGAGCGGCTGTCTGCACCATGTGCCGGGGCGAGGACGAGCCTTCCAGGAAGGAATAGTGCGATCGGGCGGCGAGCTCTGCGAACGGGGGCACCGGCTTGACAACTACTACAAATCTGTGTAACTATCGGCCGGGTCAGGACACCACGACACCACAAGCCTTCTCCCCTTTCCCGGCCGCCGGTTCCCCTCAACCGGCGGCCACCAGGGAGGGGTGGCGAACAGCTCAGTCATAACGGCGCTCTCGATGCCACTCCCCGGTCACCAGGTCCCGGTAGAGATCCACGCAGTCACCGTCCACGAGCAGGCAGCGCACGTAATCCCGGCTTACCGGGGCACGCCACCAGTCGGTCTCCACTCGCCAGGCGTTCACCACCTCGGCCACCCGCCCCCACGCCCGCCCGGTCCGGATCGCGACCGGGCGTCCGTCCGCGTCAGTGCGTACCTCGATCACTCCCTCGAGGAGCTCGGTCATCGTTCGTTGCCCCCCATCGATGCGCGTTGAATTGGGAGGTCAGTGTAGCGAACAGATGTTCGTTTCGCTGGCGCTGCGGCGCCGGCTCAGCTCGAGGCGCTCGCGAGCGGCAGTGTGGAGGTCGCCGTGAGCAGCGGTCGGACCCGTTCCAACCACGGGCGCGCCCCGAGTTGCTCGAACAACGTGCGTGACTCCAGTGCCGTGGTCGTCGCGTCCTCGGAGCGTCCCCGTTCCTGGAGCCATTCAGCGAGCTCGCACAACGCCACACCCAGCTCGAAGGGCGTGCCAAGCTCGCGAAAGATCGCAATCGCCGTCTGGAAGCCGTCCTCCACGGCATCGTGATCCTCGCGAAGCGCGGACAGTCGCGCCTCGAGCCGGGCGACCTGCCCCCGCAGCGAGGGGGAGACCAGTCCCGGCCAGGCTCCGCGCGCCAGCACGAGCATCGCGTCAGCGCTCTCAAGGTCGCCGAGCTCGAATGCAGCCTCGACGCCTCGTGCCAGGCTGCGCTTGATGCCCATGTCAGGCAGCCCCAGGGCCGGAAGCGAGCGCAGTAGCTCCTGTGCCAGCAACAGAGCCTCGGCGTACTTGCCTTCGGCGTTGAGCAGCTCAACCTCAGCTGCCCCGACGCGGACGCGGACATCGTCGTTATGGGCATCGGTTCGCCCTTTTGCCACGTCGAACCCCTGGCGAGCCGCTTGGACGTCGCCACGGCGAACCCGAATCGGAACCGCTTCCACGGCGCGAGAAGCAATCCATTGCATCGCCGCGAGCTCTTCGGCGGCTTCAGCTTCCTCGACGCGTCGGAGCGCCTCGTCCCAACGGCCGAGCGCGTGCATTGGCGCAATCGCGCCCAGCAATGCCGTGAGCTCGCTGCCGCGATCTCCCTTACGGCGCGCGACCTCCACCATCGGCTCGACCAGGTCGACGACATCCTGATAACGATCCGCGTATTCGAGGAAAACAGCCAGGTTGTTCCAGGCGCGAAAGATGGCGCTCGTGAAGTCGCCCTCGATTGCGAGCTCGAGCGCGCGACGCAGGAGCGTCACCGCCTCATCGACGCGGCCTTCTCTCCCAAGGTTGATCGCCCGGCTGCTCAGCGCCTGGGAATACACCTCGGGGAGCTCGAGCTGCTGCGAAAGACGCAGCGCATCGTCGATAAACTGCGCCGCCTCCGGCTTGCTCGCAAGTGCGAGGAATCGGCCCAGCTGGCCGGTCACCAGGGCGTAGGCCGCGTCCGGCTCGTCCCCGGCGAGCACGGCGTGCGCACGTCGCGCGCGCTCGATGGCGAGGTCGAGATGACCTCCCTCGAAGGCGATCTCGGCAAGTCCGGCCTCGACCTTCGCGGCTGCGTGCGATTGCGCGGACTCTTCGAACAGTCGCTTCGCGTCGGTCAGCAGCGCCGTCGCCCGCTCGAGCTTGCCCAACTGGAGCGACATCCGGCCGGCCCGCTCGAGCAGCTCCGCGCGCTCGGTCGATGCTGTGCTGAGCTCTGCGGCGCGCTCGAAATATGCGCGGGCCTCTGCCGGCGCTGCGAGCGAGGCCGCGCGCTCGCCGGCGCGAATGAGCATCCCGCAGGCCAGTTCGCGAATCCGGGGCGCGTCCTCGGCATCCGGGGCAAGGCCGTGGGCTTCGAGATAGTGCGACGCCACCACTTCGACGACCTCGCCTTCGTCCGCTCCCCACGCGCGTTGCAGGAACTCGGCGACACGCAGATGCATCGCCTTGCGGTCCTTCCTCGGCAGCGTCTCATACGCGACGGTTCGCACCAGGTCCTGCAGGAAGGCGTACTGACCACGGTCCGGCGAGCGCGGGTCGGCCTGGACGGTGAGGATCTCCTTGGCAACGAGCTCCGCGAGCAGCACCTCGATGTCACGATCGGGAAGGCCGGAGATCGCCGCCAGCGCTGCCGGGGAGCAGGTCTTGCCGAGGACCGACGCCTCCTGGATCAGCCTGCGCTCGGGTGCGGAGAGTCCGTCGAGTTGCGCGGCGATGAGCGCGTGCAGTGTTTCCGGGATGTCCAGGTCGTGGATCGGTCCACTCGGGCGGTACACCGAGCCTTCCTGCACGAGCAAGTTGCGGCCGAGCAGCATCCGGACGGTCTCCACCGCGTACAGCGGCACGCCCTCGGCCCGTTCGAGGATCTTTGCGGTGAGTTCGGCGGGCAGTCCCGGGACCAAACCGGTCAGCAGCAGCTCCATCGCCCGTGCCGGCAGCGGCTCGAGCGAGATCGACGTCGCGTTGCGTTTGGGTCCAACGCCGGTGCCGTGCCCGGGGCGCGCCAGCGTCATGACGAAGATCGGAAAGGCGCGCGACCAGTTCAGCAGATAGTCGATGAAGTCGAGCAGCGACGGGTCGGCCCACTGCAGATCCTCGAACACCATGATCACCGGGTCGTTGACGGCGAGGCGCTCGAAAAAGAGCCTCCAGCCGGCGAACAGGTCCGATTGATCCGACACTGTGTGCTCCTCGAGCCCGAGGAGATGCGCGAGCCGGGGCTCCACGAAGCTTCGGTCCGTCACGTCCGGCAGGACGCGCTCGACAGTCTCGCGGAGCTTCCGCATCGACGACGTGCGGTCCTCACCTTCGAGAATGCCGGCGCGGCCGCGCACCATCTCGGCAAGGGCCCAGTAGGTGACGCCCTCCCCGTACGAGAGGCAGCGGCCGCGATGCCAACGATATTGTCGCTGGAGCCCGTCCATGTACTTGAAGAACTCCCAGCTCAAGCGGGATTTGCCGATGCCCGCAATCCCCGTGACCTGCACGAGGTGCGCCTTGCCGTCGTCGGCACTCGCAAGGAAGAGATCCTTGACGAGCCTCAGCTCGCGGTCGCGCCCGACAAACGGGGGCTCGAGCCCCTCGGCCTTCATCAGTCCGCCGACGCCCGCAACGACCCGGTCAGCCTGCCAGAGACGCGTCGGTTCGGCCTTGCCTTTCAACGTGTGCTCGCCGGCATCGCGATAGCCGATCGCCGCTTCGGTCGCCCGTTTCGTGGACTTGCCGACGAGCACAGTGCCCGGTGCTGCAGCGGACTGGACCCGTGAGGCCGTGTTCACGAGATCCCCGGCCACCATCCCCTGTCCGGTGGCGCCGAGGTTCACCGTCGCCTCGCCGGTGAGCACCCCCGCACGGGCACGAAGCTCTGGCGCACCGGTCTCGATGCCGAGCTGGGTGACCGCATCGATGACCTCGAGCGCGGCGCGAACCGCCCGCTCGGCGTCGTCCTCTCTCGCAACCGGCGTTCCCCACACCGCCATCACCGCGTCGCCGATGAACTTTTCAACGACACCGCCGTAGCGGCCGATCACGGTCTGGCAGGCGTCGAAGTACCGGGTGAGGAGGTCGCGCACCTCCTCCGAATCGCGAGCTTCTGCCAGGGTGGTGAAGGCAACGAGATCGGCGAAGAGCACCGACACGTGACGGCGTTCGGTGAGCGTTGGGGTCGCGGCCGCACTCGCCGATGCCCCGGCCGCGGAGTCGCGAGCCGATCCAGCGCCGGCCGTGATCGGCGCGCCGCAATCGCCGCAGAAACGTGCTCGCGCCGAATTGGGGGCGCCGCAGGCAGGACAAGCGACCGCCAATGGACGCCCGCAGTCACCGCAGAAACGACGTCCGGGCTCGTTTTCACCGCCGCAGTCGGCGCAGATCAACGGACAGCTCCTCTCGTGTCGACCAGGAGGCGAAGCCTACGACGATCCCACCACGACGGGCACCTCCCAGGTGAAGCGCCGCTCCGGCAGATCGCCGGGATCGAGCGCGAGCCGGGGCCGGCGCACTGTTGCCGCGCCGAATCGGGAGCGCAGACGCTCCGCCGTGGCGACCACCGCCTCCCGAGCGCTGTCGCCGGGACGGAGCAGGTCGGCCTGCCTGCCGGCGGCCGGGGTGAGCCGGGTGACGCTCACGCGCACCGCCGCCACCGGTGCCTGCGGCTGGAGCAGTCCGAGCAGGCCGAGCGCCGCCGTCCAGAGCTCACCGGCATTGCCTGCCGGCGACGGCGGCACCCCCGAGGTCGAGATGAGCTCCATCTCCTCGAGCTCGAACGCCACGGCCACCTCGCCGGCGGCAAGAGCCTCGGCGGCGAGGCGGGTGCCGAGTGTCATGGCGCACTCCCGGGCGCCGCGAAGCAGGATCTCGAGATCCCCGGTCGCACCGTCGAGCACCAGCCGCTCGCTCCACGTCCGCTGCGCCGGTGCCGGCAGGATCCCGGCGCTGTCCTCGCCACGAGCCAGGCGGTGGAGACGGATCCCTTCTGGACCGAACTGGCGCTGCAGATCTGCCGGTCCGAGGCCGGCCACCGCGCCGAGGCAGTCGAGCCCGAAAGCCGCGAGGCGGGCGGTGACGGCGGGGTCGACCGGGAGCACGTCGAGCGGCAGCGGCGCCAGGAATGCTGCCTCCTCACCGCTGCGCACCCGGCGGATCCGGCCGGGATGGCTGGCGCGTGCCGCCAGACGGGCGACGTATCGCGAGCCCGCCACGCCCACGGCGATCTCCGTGTCGAGGACGCCGCGCAGGCCGCGAGCCAGCGCCGATGCCCAGGACGCCTCATCGGGGAACTCGGCGTGGCGCCCGGAGAGATCGCCGAAGGACTCCTCGTCACCTGCTTCCACCGTGGGCGAGAGCCGGTGCAGCTCAGCGCAGACGGCGTCGCGCAGCTTGCCGACCCCGGTGGGATCGAGCGGCACGAACACCGCGGCCGGACAGGATTGCTGTGCCTGACGCAACGGCTGGCCCACACGTACCCCGGCAGCCAGCGCCGCCGCCGAGGCGGCCATGACCGGCAGGCGCAGCTCCGGAGCACCGCCGAGGATCACCGGCTCCTCGCGGAGCTCGGGATAGCGGCGCAGGGCGGCGATCAGTCCGAGATGCGGGTGGCGGGCACAGAGGACGCGCACCTCAACCTCGAGCCGCCACGGCCGCCTCGTCCAGCCCCGGCACGATGACCGGCTGCACCCGCGGCACGATCACGCTCGGCAACCCGAGCACCTCGGCGATGGCATATGGGCGCGGATAGCGGAGCAGCACGGTCGCCTCGGCTCCGGACGCGCCGAGCTTGCTCTTGGTCGTGGTGAGCAGCACCCGCAGCCCCGACACATCGCCGTTGGCACGCTGCCAGCCCGCAGGCGCGCAGGTGAGCGTCAGTGAGGAGGCGTGGCGCAGTGGGAGAGCGACCGGAAACGGCGTGGCGATGACGCAGACCGCGCCGCGCTTGGCGACCGCTTCGGCGAGCGCGGCGAGCGCGTGCTCCCAGAGCGACGGCCGTGGTTGCTCCCAGCCGAGCGCGACCCCCACCCAGGGCATCCCTGCAGTGACGAGCGAGCGAGCCATGACCAGTCCCCGCTCCCACTTCGCAGGGCCCGGCGAGATCACCAGGCAGGCGTCCAAGTCGGCCCCGAGGTCGGCAAGAAAGCCGGGATCGATGCTGCCGGCGAGATCCACATAGCCGGTGTCGTGCGAGCGACTGGCCAGCGCGACCAGCGACTGCAGCAGCGTCAGCCGTCCCGACGGTCCGCGACCGGCGGCGGCGAGCAGGGTGATCCGGCCGCGAGGCAGGCCGCCCGGCGTGAGCACACCGTCGATGACCGGCACCGCGGTGGACCAGGCACCGGCCTCCTCCGTCAATCCGCCACGGCGCAATGCCTGGGGACCGTAGCGGGATCGAAGTGTCGCCAGAGCGGCGGACAGGGAATCGGGCATCGCTCCTCACTGGGAATTGCCATCGCCGACTGGGACGGAGAGCAGGAGCGCCGAGGCGGGGAGGCCAGTGTAGCGAACAGATGTTCGATTCGCAAGCCACTTCCAGACCCCATTGACTGGCGGAGAATCGAGGCGAACGTGGATCAGGAAAACCCGAGCACGAGCCAGCACAATCCTCGGCGCGCAACCCTGAGACTTGTCGCGGTTGCAGCCGTTGTCGCCCTCGCAGGCGTGGCGTTCTCGTTGTTACCACATGCGAAATCGGTGCCGCCGGTCGCGACGATCGCTCCGACTCTGCCACCGCTGTCGCCTGACCCGACTGTCGGGCTCGGCTTCAGCGTCGCCGCCGACCCTGCCGCTCACCAGGTGGTCCTCTTCGGCGGACTCAACAGCGGCAACCGAACGTGGCTGCTCAACGATCAGACATGGACACTCGCGAACCCGCGCACCAGCCCGCCGGCCCGCTCCGGCGCGCTCGCAGCCTATGACCCCGTCGCCAAGCGGGTGATGCTCTTTGGAGGAACGCTCACCGATGAAAAAGGCGCCAACGACACATGGGCGTGGAACGGCTCGACCTGGCTCCGGCTGAACAGCGGCGGCGCGAGCGGGCCGCCGCCCGGTCAGGTAGCGCAGATGACCTGGGATGTGGCGACCGGCGACATGGTCCTCGTGACCAACGGGAGGACGATGAACACGGCGGAGACGTGGACCTGGGTCGACAGCAAAACGGACAGCCATTGGCAGCGACAGCCTCTGGGCGACGTCAAACTGACCTTGTTCCTGGAGGCCATGGCGTACGACCCCCGCTCGCAGACGGTGCTCCTTGTGACCCCGAGCACGCCTGACGACACAGCAAGCGTTGCCCTGGGCTGGGACGGAAAGGCCTGGCACATCCTCGCTGTAAACGGTCCGGCGGTCGCTGCGATGGCGTACTACCCGGCGGACAACTTGCTCTTCGCGTGTAGCTCCGCCACGTACTCCGCGTCGGTCGAGGTGCAGAGCGACTGCTGGGAGTGGACCGGCTCCGCGTGGATGCAGAAAGTCGCGGCGATTCCGCCGCCCGACTCGAAGCAGATCATCATCGAGGCGGAGATTTCCGACGCCGACAATTCGCGCCTCATCGCGTTCGGCTGGCTCATCCGCGCCATACCGGGACAGCCGCAGCCACTCCACGTCTGGTCATGGGACGGCGAGCAGTGGCTCGAGCTGTAGAGGCGTCAGGTCGCCGATGCCGGCGGTTCAGCCAGTGAGGCGATGCATGCGGTGAGCAGGCGCCGCATCTGATCTTGTTCGCCGGCCTCCAGATTGGCCAGCATGTCTTGCTCGACACGGCGAACCGCGGCACTGGCCACTTTGAGCTGGCGGCGCCCACGTGCGGTCAGCTCGGTCGGCAGCGCTCTGCCGACTGGTGCCTGGGCCGGGCGGACAACGAGTCCTTGGCGTTCGAGGGCCTGCAGGAGCACATTCATCGACTGCCGGGTGACGAAGGCGCCGCGCGCAAGCTCGGAGTTGGACAGACCCGGTCGCTGGGCAAGCAGCTCCAGGCACGCGTAGTGGGTGATCGTCATGCCAAGCGGCCTCAGCACGGCCTCCAGGGCAGCGTGCAGGGTGCTCGCGGCCGCCTTGAGCATGTACCCGAGCGATGTGTCGAGCTCGACTCCCGGCTTGCCTTGACTCATGTCAGTAGTCTGACATACACTGTTGTTTGTCAAATAACTGACACACCATCAGGAGGCACGAATCGTGGCCGTCACCGGACCCGACTTCATTTCACTGCAGGTGCGCGACCTGGAGCGTTCCGCCGCTTTCTACGAGCAGTACCTCGGGCTGCGGCGCTCCGACGCAGGACCGCCGCACGCGGTCGTGTTCGACACCAAGCCGATCGCGTTCGCCGTTCGCGATGTCGTCGCCGGCGTCGACCTGGACGCGGTCGCGCAGCCGGGGCAGGGAATGGCGCTCTGGCTGCACGCCCCCGACGCGCAGGACATCCACGACGCCCTCGCCGCCGCCGGCACGACGATCGTCGCAGCGCCCGTCGACGGGCCATTCGGCCGCACGTTCACGTTCGCGGACCCCGATGGCTATCAGGTGACCCTTCACGACCGCGGCTGAGCCGCCGCCAAACATCTGACAACGCGCACGGATTGGCGAGATAATTTCGGCCGAGCGTACGCTGCCGTACACAGGCTCACCTCACCTGTGTGCAGGACGTCCGACGACATCCCGTCCTCAGGAGGCTGACATGGTTCGCACCACACTCACCGCTCTTGCGGTGCTCGTCATCGGCGCGCTGGCAGCGTGCGGCTCATCGTCGACCGGCACTTCACCAACCCCCGCCGGCACCTCGAACGCGACCGCGCCGCCGAAGGCGGTCCCCACCGCCGTTCCCACCGCGACGTCGACACCGAGCCAGACGCCCCCAGCCGAGGATCTGTCCGGCACGTGGGCCGGGCAGTACACAGGCCCGTTCACCGGCTCGTTCACGCTCACATGGACGCAGAGCGGGAACACCCTCAGCGGGTCGATCAAGCTGTCGTCCCCGGCCGAGACGCTCGACATCAACGGCAACCTGACCGGCAGCACGATCACCTTCGGAGCCGTCGGCGTGGTGGCGTACACGGGCACGGTGGCATCGAGCACCTCCATATCCGGCTCGTACACGGACCTCGCCAACGGGCAAACAGGGTCCTGGAACGCGACCAAGTCCTGAGGCGACGCGATCAGGCGGTGGGGCTTGGCGCCGGTGGGAGGAGCGGCGCCAGGCCTTCGAGCCCGAAACCCCAGTCGAACAGGCGACCCTCGAGTTGCGCCGGGTAGTTGGCGTTCATCAGCACCGCCAGCAGGCGGTGCCCGCCACGCACGGCCATCCCGATCAAGCACGCACCCGCGTCTCCCGTCCATCCGGGCTTGAGGCCGACCGCCGCCGGGTAGGACTGGAGCAGGGCGTCCAGGTTGCGCAGGTGGAACGCCGGATGCCCAACATCGGCGGGCAGTTCGATGCTTCGGGTGGCGACGATCTGATCGAACAGTGGGAAGCGGTCGTACGTGAAGGCCGCGATGACCGCAAGGTCGTATGCCGAGGCGTAGAGATGCGGATCATCGAGCCCGGCGGTCGCAGAAAAGAGTGAGTTGCGGAGGCCGAGCGCCGCAACCTGCGCATTCATCGCCGCAACGAATCGGGGCGTTCCCACGGTGTCGGCCGCGATGGCGCTTGCGGCATCGTCGCCGCTCGGGAGGAGCATCCCGTCCAGCAATTCCTCCACGGTGAGCGTCTGTCCCGCTTTGAGCCCCATCAACGTGTCGGCTTTGCTCTGGCCCAGCGCGTCGGCGGTGACGGTCACCTCCTGGTCAGGGCTGAAGTTCTCGAGCGCGACGAGCGCGGTGAGCACTTTGGTGAGGCTCGCCGGTGGCACGCCGAGGTTCGGCTGCCGCGCCCAGAGAATCTCGCCGGTATCGACGTCGACGAGGATGCCGGTATACGCCTGCATCTTCGGCGCGCCCGCCGGCAGGGCCGACGGCATCCAGAAGCTCACCCCACCGCTCGCGATGCTCATGTCGAACCATGGCGGCGAGCTCGGGACGGCGTCGGGCGTTGTTGTCGCGGCGACCACGCGCCGGACGGGCTGCACATGGAAGGCAGCAGCGGCGGATCCCGCCACAACAGCGACAGCGAGTATCGCCAGTGCAATGCGGACGAACGGGGGCATCCGGCGCGGGGAGGGAGCAGCGATCGAGATGCATCGTAGCCCCTGCACGCTAGGCTGAATACATGCCAGAGATGCTCGCCAGCTACGTCGCCGGGGCGTGGTACACCGCGCCCGACGAAGGGACGACCGTCAACGACGCCGCCACCGGCGAGCCGGTCGCACGAGTGTCCAGCACCGGGCTCGACACCAATGCGCTCGTCGATCACGCGCGGAAGGTCGGCGGTCCGGCGCTGCATGCCATGACGTTCCAGGCCCGGGGCGCAGCGTTGAAAGCGCTTGCGTCGCACCTCGACGCAAACAAGGCCGCGTATCAGGAACTGTCGCTCGCGACCGGGGCCACACGGCGCGACGGCGCGGGCGATATCGACGGCGGGATCGGCACGTTGTTCGTGTACAGCAGCCGTGCCAAGCGCGAGCTGCCGGATGGACACGTGCTTGTCGACGGCGACGTCGAGAGTCTCGGCAAGGAAGGAACGTTCGTCGGCCGCCATGTGTACACGTCGTTGCCGGGCGTCGTCCTGCAGATCAACGCGTTCAACTTCCCGGTGTGGGGCATGCTCGAGAAGCTCGCCCCGACCGTCCTGGCCGGCGTCCCGACCATCGTCAAGCCGGCGGGTCAGACTGCGTATCTCACCGCACTTGTGGTTCGCGACATCATCGCGTCCGGTGCGCTCCCCGAGGGTGCGCTGCAACTCGTTTGTGGCGGCGTCGGTGACCTGCTCGACCATCTCGGCGGCGAAGACATGATCGCGTTCACCGGCAGCGCGAACACGGCCGCGACGTTGCGCGGGCACGCAGCGGTCACTGCACGCGCTGCGCGGTTCAACGCCGAGACCGACTCATTGAACTGCTGCATCCTCGGACCCGATGCCGTTGCAGGGACACAGGAATTCGATCTCTTCGTCAAGGAGGTCGGCCGTGAGATCACCACCAAGGCCGGGCAGCGGTGCACGTGCATCCGGCGCGCGCTCGTCCCCGACTCGGCGGTTGATGATGTGCTCTCCGGGCTGCGGGGACGTCTCGACCGCGTCGTCGTCGGCAACCCGCGCAGTGAGAGCGTGACCATGGGTTCTCTCGTGAGCCTCCATCAGCGCGACGAAGTCCGCGACGCTGTTCGTGCACTCACCCGCGCAGCGGATGTCGTGTACGGCGATCCGATGTCGGTCGCGCCCGTCGACGCCGATCCGCAACGCGGCGCGTTCATGGCACCGGTCGTCCTGCTCTGCAACGACGTCGATCGTGCGGAACCACATGAGATCGAGGCATTCGGTCCCGTGACCACGATCATTCCGTACAGCGACGCGCGCGATGTCGCCCAGATTGCGGCCCGCGGTGGCGGCAGCCTCGTCGGCTCGATCGTGTCGTACGACGGGGATTTCGTCCGCAACATCGTCCTCGGCGCAGCGCCGCATCACGGCCGCCTCCTCGTGCTCGACCGCGACTGTGCGGGCGAATCGACGGGGCACGGGAGCGCCATCCCCCAGATGGTCCATGGCGGACCCGGCCGCGCGGGTGGCGGCGAGGAGCTCGGCGGGATGCGCGCCGTCCGGCACTACATGCAGCGAACCGGGCTGCAGGGCTCGCCGGCGGTGATCGCCGCGCTGACCGGCGAATCCTGAGACGCGTCCGGCTCCCCTGCCCGTAAACTCGCGGGCGAACGTCCCATCCGGGCGAGGAGGTAGTGCGTGCGCGTTGCGGTGACCGGGGGTACCGGCTTCGTCGGCATCCACACGGTGCGTGCACTCAAGGACGCGGGCCACGAGGTCGTGGTCGTCGCCAGGGGAACGGTCCGGCAGCCGAAGGGCGAGCGCGTCAGCTTCGTGAAGGCCGATGTCACCAACTCGCCGAAGCTCGCCGAGATTTTCACCGGGTGCGACGCCGTCGTCCACCTCGTCGCCGTCATCCGCGAGAAGGGCCGTCAGACTTACGACCGCGTGAATCGCGAGGCCACCGTGCGCGTCGCCGAGGCGGCGAAGGAAGCCAAGGTCGGCCACTTCATCTACCAGAGCGCGCTAGGCGCCGACCCCGACCCGCGCTTCCCCTATCTCGTGAGCAAGTGGTCGGCCGAGCAGGCGGTCCGTGCCAGCGGCGCCGACTACACCGTGCTCCGCCCGGGGCTCATCTTCGGCCCGGGCGACGGCTTCTTCACGTTGCTCACGCGGATGATGCGGATCGAGCCGGTGATCCCCATCGCCGGCAACGGTCGGACGCTCTTCCAGCCGATCTCCGTCAAGGATGTGACCCAGTGCATCGTGCTGTCCGTCGAGCGCGGGCCGTCGGGTCGCGTGTACGAGATCGGGGGACCGGACCAGATGACGTACGACGAGATCATCCTCACGATCAAGTCCGAGCTCGGCATGCATCGCAAGCTCGTGCACGTGCCGGTGCAGATGATGATGCCGCTCGCGTTCATGATGGAGAAAGTCCTGCCGAACCCGCCCGTGACGCGCGACCAACTGCGCATGCTCGCGCGCAACAACATCACGCGCGTCGACTCGGTGCGCGTCGCGTTCGGCTTCGACGCCATGCGCTTTGCCGACAACTGCGACTACCTGCAGGACTACTGACGTGACCGTTGACGAGCGCGTCGCGGAGCTGGGCATCGTCATTCCGGAGACGACCGCGCCTGTCGCCAACTACGTCAGCACGCGGCGCAGCGGAAACCTCCTCTTCGTCTCGGGACACATCAGCAAGCGCGACGGAGTTGTCGTCACCGGCACAGTCGGTGATGGCGTCAACACGGAGACGGCGTACGACCTTGCGCGGCTCTGCGCGCTCGACGTCCTCGGGACCATTCGCGCTGCGCTCGGCTCGCTCGATGACGTCACGTTGGTGAAGATCACCGGCTTCGTCCACAGTGCTCCCGGGTTCAGCGAGCAGTCGGCAGTGATCAACGGCGCGTCGGACCTCTTCGTCCAGGTGCTCGGTGCGGAACGAGGAGCGCACGCACGCAGCGCGATCGGCGTGGTGCAGCTCCCGCTCGATGCGGCGGTCGAGGTCGAGGCCATCGTCGAGATCACCTCGGTGGGCGCGGACAAACCGCTAGGCTGATCTGGTGCGACCCTACAAGCGGCTCGGTGAGGTTCCCCGCAAGCGCCACATGCGCTTCTCGAGCGACGGGCACACGGCCTACGAGGAGCTCTTCGGACGTGAGGGCTTCAGCGGGCCGTCCTCGCTCATCTATCACCGCAACCTGCCCGAGGGCGCGCAGGACGTCAGCGAGGGACCCGCCGACCTCATGACTCCGGAGCACGAGCAGGTGCATACCAACGCGCACCTCAAGGGATTCGACCTGCCCGAGCAGGGCGACATGATCACCGGCCGGCGCTGGCTGCTCGTCAACGACGACATCCACATCGGACTCGTCGCGCCGGTGACCGCCCAGCAGGTGCTGTACGTCAACGGTTCGGCGGACGAGATCCTCTTCGTGCACTCGGGCAGCGGCGCGATGCTCAGCCAGTTCGGCCATCTCCCCTTCAAAGAGCACGACTACATCGTCATCCCGCGCGGCACCATCTATCGCATCGATCTTGACGACCTCGCCGACGTGCGCATCCTCTGCATGGAGGTCACGGGGCTCGTCGACGTGCCCGATCGCTACCGCGCACGCAACGGACAGCTCACCGAGATCGCCCCGTATAGCGAGCGTGATTTTCACGGTCCTGATGCGCTTGCGACCGGTGATGGCGCCGCGGAGATCTGGCTGAAGCGCGCGAATCACGTGAGCCGGTACGTCCTCGACCATCACCCGTGGGATGTCGTGGGATGGGACGGCACCGTCTACCCGGTGACGTTCAACATCCATGACTTCGAGCCCC
Source organism: Candidatus Dormiibacterota bacterium (assembly GCA_963754015.1). GTDB lineage: Bacteria > Chloroflexota > Dormibacteria > Aeolococcales > Aeolococcaceae > Palsa-851. Next base: position 16,638 of record CAVWEG010000009.1, on the reverse strand, counting down.
GCGCAGGACGGTTCCACGTGCCGCCGCCGATCCACCAGACGTTTCAGGCCAACAACGTCGTCATCTGCTCGTTCGTGCCGCGCAAGCTCGACTGGGATCCCGACGCGATCATGCTGCCCTATCACCACAGCAATCTCGACTCCGACGAGGTGCTGTACTACGTCGCGGGCAACTACGCGGCGCGTCGCGGTATCAGCTACGGCTCGTTCACGCACCACGTCGGCGGTCTTCCCCACGGGCCGCAACCCGGTGCGCTCGAGGCATCGCTCGACCGTGCGCGCGAGACCGATGAGCTCGCAGTCATGGTGGACACCTTCCGTCCGCTGCACCGCACCGCCATCGCGCGCCAGATCTTCGATCGCGATTACCCGTTCAGCTGGCATACCGGCGGCGTTGCCGGCACGACCAGCATTGCGTGACGGAACTGCCATCGCTGGATTGACGACATGACCATCTCCAGATGGTCCCGCGCGCAACTGCAGGATGGGGGCTGGATCCGGCGGATGTTCATGGAAGGTGAGCGTCTGCGCGCCGAGTTCGGCGAAGAGACAGTCGCGGATCTCTCGATCGGCCAGCCGCTCGAAGCGCCGGAGAGCATCGTCGAGGCCTTCGCCGCCGCAAGCCGCGAGCGCTTTCGCGGGCGGTTCGGGTACATGCCGAATCTTGGCTATCCCGACGTTCGCGAGCGCGCCGCTGAGGACGTCGATTTCCCTGGCATCACCGTCGATTCCATCGCGATGACCGCGGGCGCCGCGTGCGCCATCACGACCGCCATTCGTACGTTCGTCGACCCCGGGGACGACGTCATCGGCATCGCGCCGTATTTCCCCGAGTTCCGTCTCTACTGCGAGACCGCGTCCGCGCGATTCGTGCCGGTGCCCACCGGACCGGATCTTCGCCTCGATCTCGACGCGATCAGCGCGGCGCTGTCACCGCACACTGCCGCAGTCATCGTCAACTCGCCGTGCAATCCGAGCGGCCATGTGCTCGACGGCGGTGAGTTGTCGGGCCTCGCGGCGGTGCTCGAGGCGCACAACCGCAGGCACGATCGCAAGGTGCTGCTCATCGTCGATGAGGTGTATCGGCGTCTGACCTACGCGCCGCATAAGCGCGTCGAGCCCTTCGCGGCATACGAGCACACCGTGCTCGCGCGCTCCTTCTCCAAAGACCTCGGCGTTGCGGGCGAACGCATCGGATATCTCGTCCTCCATCCATCACTCGTCAACGCGGAGACGCACAAGGGCCTCGCGCAGTCGTTGCGTGCGCTCGGCTTTGTGAACGCGCCCGCAACAGCGCAGCGTGCCCTCCTCCATCTCCCCTCGTGGGAGATCAACGCCACGCCGTACCTCGAGCGGCGTGACATCGTCATGGATCGAATCCGCGCTGAAGGCCTCGACGCGGCCGAGCCGCAGGGCGGTCTGTACCTCTGGTTGCGGAGTCCGTGGCACGACACCTTGCACCTCATCGATGCGCTCGCAGCGCGGCGGGTGTTGCTGACGCCGGGGGTCGCCTTCGGCGTTCCGAGCCACATCCGCCTGTGCTTCAGCGCCCCGCGCGTGAAGTTGACGATGGCGATGGATGTGCTCGCCGAGCTCGCGGTGGAGCCGGTCTCGGCCTGACGCTCGGTCACGGCCGAGGCACCTCGCTCACGGGAGTGATGCGCCGCCGTCACGGCTCGCCTGCCATCGAACTCGGCGGTCGACTTCCGTGGCTAAGTCCTGGTGCATATGCACCCCCAGCACGCAACACCGCCGCGCCGATCCCGACGCCGTCGCCTGCTTCCGGTCATCGCCGCGATCCCGATCGTGGTTGTGGGAGCCCTCGCCGGTGTGATGCCCTTGCGAGTGCTGGCGAGCCCTCCGACTGCGGGGAGCACGCTCATCTTCGGGTTCACGAACGCCGAGCAGAGCTTCGTCGTGCCGACCGGGGCGACCATGATGCAGGTCACCGTGGTCGGTGCCGCGGGCGGTGCTACTTATCCAGAGGCCACCCCTGGCAACAACGCCGCAAGCGGCGGTCACGGTGCGACCGTTAGTGCGGATATCCCTGCTCCGAGCGCGGGGAGCAATGTGTACGTCGAGGTTGGCGGCCTGGAAGTCGTCGGCGGGAACGCGGCGGGTGGCGGTGGCTTCAACGGCGGCGGTAACGGTGGTGGCGGCGCGGGTGGCGGCGGCGGCGCGTCCGATCTCCGCACGGTGCCGAGCAGTGCGGGCGCCTCGTCACTGACATCCCGACTCGTGGTTGCCGGAGGCGGCGGAGGAGCTGGATTCGGTGGCGCCGACGTCAACAGCTATTGCTACAACTACGGCTGTCCTCCGGGTAACGGCGGCGGCGCTCAGGCGGGAACCTCGACCGGAGCCGGTGGTCAGGCAGGGCCCAACATCGACGGGACTGCCGCATACCACTACGGTGGATACGGCTACGTCCAGGGCGGCAATGGGGGCGGCGGCGCCACCACAGGAGCAGCCGGCGCAGGTGCGACGTCCCCCTCGCCGGATCCCTCATGCAGCTACACGGTGGGCGGCTGCACCGGTGATCCCGGGTCTGCCGGCAGCAGCGGACAGGGCGGCAACGGCAACGGTGCTGAGGCTGCCGGTGGTGGTGGCGGTGGCGGGTACTTCGGCGGCGGCGGCGGTGCCAGCGGCGTCGGCTTCGCGACGTACGCAGTGGGCGGTGGTGGTGGCGGCGGTGCAGGCTCGAGCTATGTCGAGGCCGGTGCGCTCAATCCACAATTCGCCGTCGCGAGTACTACTGCAGAAGTCATCGTCACGTTCAACCCGACGACAGTCGCTGCGAGCTGCACCACGAACCCTGATCCTGTCAACGCGAGCACCACGTGCGCTGCGACCGTCAGCAATGTCGATAGCGGCGACGGTGTTGCAGCTACCGGAACCGTGACCTGGAGCGACGCGCAGAACGGCTCGACGGCGCCGACGTCGTGCACCCTGAGCACTGCAACGTGCTCTGTCTCCTTCACGCCGGCCGCGGGCAGCGAGGGCGTGCACAACTTAACCGTCTCGTACGGTGGCGATACGACGCACTCCGCAAGCACAACCGGGACCACCGAGACCGCCTCGAAGCGCTCGGATACCACCGGGGTGCTGTGTGCGCCCGTACCAACGATGGTTGGCGTCGCGACGAGTTGCACCGCGACCGTGACGGACACCACCACGGGTACGGCCATCACGCCAGGCGGCACGATGACGTGGACATCCACCGCAGGAACCTTCTCGCCGACGACCTGCGGGCTGTCGGCCGGCGTGTGCTCAACGGCATTCACGCCCTCAGCGGGGCATGTCGGATCCGAGCCCGTCAACGCGGCATACGGTGGCGACACGAACCACGCCACCTCGAGTGGCTCGACGTCGATCGGCGTCGAGCAGCGCACTGATTCGATCAGCGCCGACTGCGGATCGCCGAACGTGACCGTGTCCGTCCCCGTGACATGCACCGTATCGGTGACCGACACGGCATCCGGGACGACATCTGCTCCCACCGGGAGCGCCGCGTGGAGCATCGCCACCGGATCCGGGCAGATCGGGAGCGGCTGCACCCTGGGTGCGTCCGATGATGTCGGCTCGTGTTCGGTGGTCTTCATGGCGACATCCGGTGCCGAGGGCGCCATCGTGCTCGACATCGCATATACAGGGGATACCAACTTCCCCGGCGCGAGCACGACGATCGCGCTCACTGCCGGTCAGCGCACTGACACGACCGCGATCGTCTGCGGCGCGCTCGAGGCGGGTGTGCAGGGAACGTGCACCGCAACCGTCACTGACAATAACGCGGGCACTGCGATCACGCCGACCGGCACCGTCGACTTCTCAGTCGGCACCGGCAGTGGCACGTTCAGCACGAGCTCGTGCACCCTCGACAATTCCGGCGCATGCTCGGTGCTCTACACGCCGAGTGTTGCGGGGCCGCGCACGATGAGCGCCGACTACCTCGGTGACACCGATCACGTGACATCCAACCGCAGCATCCAGATCTCGTCCGCACTTCGGTCGGTGAATGTCACCGCAAGCTGCGCGTCCTCGCCGCTCTCGATCGGACCGGCCGACACGTGCACGGTCGCGATCACCGACGCCGACCTGGGACAGGCGACGACACCGACCGGCACCGTCACCTGGGGCGCGACGCCCGGCCCTGACACGTTCGGAAGCGCTGGGATGTGCACCCTCGACGTCACCGCTCAATGCAGCCTGTCCTTGAGCGCGGACCCGGGTGCGAACGGAACGCAGACCCTTGATGCGACATACAGCGGTGACTCGCTGCACGTCGCCGCCGACGGAAACACGTCCGTCGACGTGGTGCCGCAGCTGCCGACGACGGATGTGCTTATCGGGGCGACGCCTGCCAACGTCGCGTTCACGCTGACGCCGACCGCCCCGACGGGCGTCGGGCCGTTCACCTATGACCTCGTGACGACGCCGAACGCTGCCGACGGCGTCGCGACGATCGACGCGACCACCGGCGACGTGACCTTCACGCCGGCAACCAACTTCAGCGGAGTGGTCCCGTCATTCCTGTACGCCGTGACCGATCAGTACAACCAGCAGGCCGAGGAGAACGTGGATGTCACTGTTGCTCCGATTGCGAAATCCGATGCCGCCGCGGGCACTGCCGGTACGACGATCATGGTGACGCCCCCCACTCCGACTGGCACGGGGCCTTTCACGTACTCGCTTGTCGGCTCGTCCGTGCCGTCCGGGGACGGGACGTTCAGCATTGATGCCGCTACAGGCACCATCTCCTTTACGCCGACGGCAGCCTTCTCCGGCAATGTCAGCGTGCGCTACGTCGCCGTCGACCCGACTGGAGCCGCATCAGCACCGGCCGTCGTCAGTTTCTCGGTGCAGGGTTTGGCGATCACGGTGCCGACCACCGGTTCAGGGATCGGGCTGGTCGTCTCCGGCGGACTCGCGGTCCTCGTCATGGGCTTGTTCCTCGTGGGTCAGGCGCTCTGGTTCCGCCCGCGTCGGATCAGGGGGATCTGACCACTCGCGTCACTTGCGTTACACAGGGTTGTTTGTTAAGCTCGCATTAACGAGGGGCAGCGCTCACGGGTATCGACTCGACTGCGCTCGTATATGGCCAGGAGGGTGTCGTTGCTCCGGACGCGAATGCTTGGCGTCGCTGTCGCTGTGGCGTCGACATTCCTGTTGCCCGTAGGAATTCCTGACGCAGCCGCCGCGCCACCAACGGTCGCCGCACCGAGCGTTGCATCCTCGGGCGCATACACGTCGGTGACGCCATATCGGGTGTGCGACACGCGGCCGGCAGGTGGATCCGTCCAGCCGAACCAGTGCAACGACAACAGCACCGGCGCTGGGCGTGGACCGATCACCCAAGGTGCCACGCGCGTCATCACCGTCGACGGTCTTGGACTGGTTCCGACGTCGGGTGTCACCGCCGTCGTCGTCAACGTCACAGCGGTGGATCCGACCAGCAACACGTACCTCTCAGTGAATCCGGACGGCGTGACGACTCATCCCGGAACGTCAAACCTCAATCCAGACGCGGCGACCGTGCTCGCGAACCTCGTCGAAGTTGGTGTCAGCACGGCTGGGAAGATCGACATCTACAACAACGTTGGCAGCACCAATGTCATTGTCGACATCGAGGGTTACGTCAACTCCTCGCCGGCAGGGCTGTACACGCCGGCGACGACACCCGTCCGCATCTGCGACACGCGCGCCCCGGGCAATGGCGTCACAGCGAATCCCTGTGACGCGCATGGGCTCTCACCGATCGGCCCCGGTCAGACGCTGACCTTTCCGGTGAACGCAGTCGGTAGCCCGGTCCCCGCAGCGGTGAGCGCCGTGGTGTTCAACCTCACGGCGATCAACCCGACCGTCCCCACGGTGCTGACGGCATTCGCGGGAAACAGTTCGAGGCCGAACGCGTCGAATCTCAACATCGCAGCGCGTGCAGTCCTCCCCAACCGCGTCATCGTGCCGGTGACCTGCGTCAGCGGCACCTGCACGGCCTCGATCTGGAACAGCGTCGGGTCGGTGAACATTGCAGTCGACGTCGACGGCTGGTACACACCGGCATCAGGCGCACAGTTCACGGCACTCTCGACACCGGCGCGCGTCTGTGACACGCGTATTACCACGACAAACTGCCCCAAGGGGACGGTCGCCGGCGGTCACGTGCTCAACGTCGACGTCACGGGGATCGACGGCATCCCCGTCGACACCGGCGATGCAGGATCGCCTGTCGCCATCGTTGCCAACGTGACGGCGGTCAATGCGACGACGCTCACATACATCAGCGTCTACCCGGGGCCCACCTCGCCGAACCACCCGAACGTCTCGGATCTCAATCCGGGGTCAGGGCAGACGGCCACCAACCTCGTCGTCGTCGGGGTCGGTTCGGACGGCAGCATCAACCTGTTCAACAACGTGGGCGCCATCGATCTCATTGTTGATGTCGTCGGGTACTACGCAACGCCAGCAGGACCGCCGGGCGTGGCGTACTCGTCGACGATCGGCGGACCGGGCCATGCCGAGATGTATGCCTCGGGCATGGAGATCGTGCCGCAAGGCGCCCCGCATGCGGGTGACATCGTCATCGCCGACACGGGCAACAACCAGGTCGCCGAGTACACCACAAGCGGCACGCAGGTTTGGCGGGTCGGATCCGAAGGCAACGGCGCGAGCGCGGGCAATATCCAATTCGAGCAGCCGCGCGATGTCGGTGTCGATTCGGCAGGCAACGTCTATGTGGCCGATAACGGCAACGGGCGCGTCATGAAGCTCACCTCCGACGGCGCCTATGTCACCAAGTGGAAGACCGAGCTCACCGGTACCGCCGGCGCGCCGATCGGCATCACCGTCAGCACCACGACGGCAGACCTGCCGAACCTACCTGCAGGCCAGCGCGTGTACGTCGCCGACGGCACCCAGAGTCAGATCACCGTCTGGAACACCGACGGCACACCGGTGAGCCCGACGGCCGCGGCGACCATCACCGACACAACCGGTCCCTGCGCGCTCAATCGCATGCGTGACGCGGCCGCAGACGCGGCCGGCAATGTGTACGTTGCCAACTACGAGGACAACAACATCGTCGAGTTCACCTGGGACGGGTCGGCCTGGACGTGTGCGGGGAGCTTCGGTACCAAGGGGACGCAGAGCACCACCGGCGTCTGCAGCGGCAACGGCAACGGCGCGTTCAAGAATCCCTACGGAGTCGCGATCGGGACCGACCCCTTCCTGAATAGCGGCAACGGCGGCGAGGCGGTCTACGTCGCCGAACTCGAACGACGACTGCATCCAGGAGTTCATGCCGGACGGCACGTGGATCGCCAACATCGGCGGACCCGGACTCGACTCGCAAGCGGGCACCTTTTCGCAGCTACGGCGCGTCGCAGTCGACTCGGCCGGCAACGTGTGGGGTGCCGATCTCTGGGGCAACCGCCTCGTGGAGTTCAGCCCCACCGCGCTCGGTGCGTACTCGTACACGCAGACGCTGCCCAACCCGATCGTGCCGCCGGGGATGACGAGCACGTCGGTGTTCAACCAGGTGCGCGGCATCGGGTTCAACTCGAGCGGCGACACGGTGGCGATGGACACGGTGAACCAGCGCATCGATGTGTTCAGCCCCACCGGCACGTTGATCAACGTCTGCGGGCAGCGCGGCTTCAGCGATGTCGGTGACTTCAACTGGCCGCGCGGGGTCGCCGTCGACCCTGCAACGGGTGACTACTGGGTCGCCGACACCAAGCAGAGCGACATCCAGATTCTCCAACCGATCGCATCGCCGGCGATGGCAGGCTGCAACTCGGTCGGTTACGTGACGCAGACGCTGGGGACCGGCCCCGGCGACGTCGACTATCCGGATTCCATCGCCATCGCCGGCGGCTACGCATGGGTGGCCGACACGAGGAACAACCGCATCAACTCGTGGAACGTCGCGACCCAGGCGCCGGTGGGCAACTTCGGGACCGTTGGAAGTGGGCCGAATGAGTTCCAGAGTCCCACGAGCGTGACAGTCGACCCGACGACAGGCCACCTCTTTGTTGCCGACAGCGGCAACGACCGTGTGGTCGAACTCAGCGTGAGCAACGGAATGGTCATGTCGACGGTGGCAACGTACACAAGTGGCATCAGCGACCCATATGGCGCAGCGTCGAACGGCGCCGGACTCCTCGCGGTTGCGAACCGCGACAGCCATCAAGTCGTCATCCTCAACGAATCGGACAGCAGCGTCTTCGCGACCATTGACGGCAGCGACGTGACGGGCGGCGGTCCCATGAACCTTGACGACCCCGAGAACGTCACGTTCGGCCCCGGCGGGGACCTCTACATTGCCGACACGTACAACGATCGCATCCTCGTGTACACCATCACGACGTAGCGCACCTCACGGATTCGGGAAGCCCGACAGGGCGCTCACCGATTGGGAGTGGCCGCGCGCTGCGCGATCCATGAGCAGACCCATAAGGATCACCACCGGTGCGGGAACCGTGGCGACGGTGATCCACAGGTTCTCGAGATCAAAGAATCCAGTCGACACAGCCACTGGGATGAGCAGAACGCCGCACAGCAGAATGACCAACTCGAGCGCAATGGCCACCCAGCGGACGGCTCGCACTCGACGGACGAGCATCACAATCAGGCTGACCAACGACAGGCCGAGTACCCCACTGCCAATCGTGATTGCAAGCACCGAGACTCCACCCTCAGCGGCACCGATAATTTGATCGATCAACATGCGCTGACCGGTCGTCAACATTAGTCCAATGGCCGTGACGGTGAGCACAGATCCGGCCTGAAAGCCGAGCAGAACGCACGAAACGGTGAGAAAATCCCGTCGCCCATCTGTTCGCATCGTCTTGACAGTATTCGTCGGGCGCTGGTAGCAGCCGCCAGCGAACCATGTTGTGACGTCGATCCCGACACACGAGATGCCGACGACCAATGCAATGTGCTCGGACTACTGCTCCCCGCGGATGAAGATGTCGGCTGTCTCAAACCCGGCGACCCTGGTTGGCGGCGGCAACGGCGATGTTGCAAGTGTCGGTGCGCTGGCCTCGGCAAATCGGCGCGCATCCTCGCCCGACTCCCAGATCTCGATGGCGTAGGTGCCGGACTTTGTTGAGCCGATCACGCGAACCAGTGATCCTGCCGGCGGACCGTCCTCGCCGTGGAGTTTCCTCAGTGCAGCGCTGACGTCCTGATCCCATTCGACGATCGTGCAGAAGGCCATGCTGGCCCGGAGCATATACCTCTGCCCGTATGTCGGCCCCGGCGCGCTAGCGCATCAACCGCCGGCGCCGCGGTCGTCCCACCCGCTCAGCGGACTCGGCGCACTCTCAGGACGGCGAACGCGCCCACGATCGCGCACACTCCGGCGACGGCGTACAGCGCTTCGTAGCTTCCGCCGCTGATGGCGAGTATGGCTGGCGCGCACGCCGGCGCTATGGAGAAGGGAAGCGCGCCCGCGATGTTGAACACGCCGAGATCCTTGGCGTTCTGCTGTGGATTCGGTAGCACGTCCGCGACGAGCGCGAGATCCACCGCCGCATAGACGCCAAAGCCGAGACCGCTGATTGCCATGCCGATGAGAAAGGCATTGAAGTTGGCGGCAATCGCGATCACGAACAGCGCCACGCCGTACGCGATCGCGGCGGCGAAGACGAAGACTTTTCGCCGGCCTGACCGGTCCGAGAGGTGTCCGCCGATGAGCGAGGCTGCGATGATGATGACCGACTGCACGAGGGTGCCGAGGAAGATCTGCTGCGGGACGTCAGCGACGGCGCTACCGATCTTCTGCAGCAGGTAGTAGGCCTCGTACGTCGTCAACAGTGCGTATGCCATGAGGAAGAGGAAACGGCTGGCGAACGCCCACGCAAAGTCCGGACTTGCCCGTGGTTTCACGTAGAACGTGCTCGCGAACTCCCGCAGTGACCAGAGCGGTCTATCGACCTTCGCGAGGCGTCGATCCTTTAACACCAGTGCGAACAGCAGGATGAAGAATCCCCCGGTCGCGCAGGGAACCAGGAACGTCGCAACGCTGCCTCCGCTGAAGAGTTTCACGATGAACGTGCCACTGACGGCCGCGATCGGCAAGCAAACACCGAGCACGCCCGAGACCATGCCGCGCTGCACGATCGGCACCTGGTCTGGCAGCACTGCGACGAGCGACGCCAGCAACGCGTTGAAGAACAGTTGAGCGATACACCATCCGAAGAGGACGACCGGGATGTTCGGCGCCAACGAGACGACTGCGACACCCACTGTTCCGCCGATGAGGCCGATGACCATCCATGGCCGTCGCATGCCGAGACGCGACCAGGTGCGGTCACTCATTCTTCCGAAGAATGGATTGCCGAAGATGGACACGAAGGCGCCGATTCCCGTGACAAGGGCCAGGCTGCCAGGCGCAGCTTTGATGCCGACCAGCGCGTTGACCTTCAAGGGCAACGTCACGAGGATCGGTGCGAGGAATACCAGGTTGGTGCTCATGAACGCGAGCATGTAGAGGGTGATAAACCCCCACCCCACGCGCGGTGACGCCGGCGCTCGGGGTTGGAGCACATCCCCGGCGACCACCGCGGAAGTCAATCCGGCCACATGTCAGTCTGGCCCTCTCGGAAGGAAGACGTATCGTTCGTCAATCGCGGGGCGTCATCAGCACGGCGATCTGTGAGCGCGAATTGACGCCGAGCTTGTCCATGATGTGGCGCATGTGACTCGCCACCGTCGCCTCTGAGATGAACAGGCGCACGCCGATCTGCCGGTTGCTGAGCCCTTCTGCGACCAGCGCGGCGACTTCAAGCTCGCGTTTGGCGAGCGGCGCTTGCCGCCGGGCCGCTGGAACCGGATATGTCGGGAGGAGCGGGTTCGCCGAGCGCAAGCCGCAATGCCACCTCACGGCTCAGGTGTTGACCCGTCTCGAATTCAGCATCGAACACCGCTGCTCCCAACGCCTCCATCGACATTTGCCTGGCGCCCTCCGCAACTGGAATCGTCGGTCCCCCGAGCGCCGAGCCTGTCTGCGTGCACAACACGTCAGCTGCCCCAAGCAGCTGCGCCGCTGCTCGCATGCGGCCGACCTGAGCCGCGTACCATCCAGCAGCCGCAAGGCCCCAATACTGACCGAGCCGGTTATCGACCTGGCGCGCTACCTGCAATGCTTCGCTGAACCACGTGTTGGATGCGTGAGAGTCGCCGGACATCATCGTCGCCACGCCGAGATTGCGGTACATGTTTTCGAGTTGGTAGAGGTCGCCCGCATCTCGGCTCAGCACGACGCCGTGAAGCGAAAGGGCTTCAACAGCCGCGAGATCCCCCGTGAAGATCGCGTGAATGGACTGGGAAAGCAGCAACTCAATGGTTGTCGGGAAATCAGTGAGGCTCGCGGCCATTGCTTCGGCCTCATCAAGAAAGCCTCGCGCTGCTTCAGGATCGCCGGCCACGGTCGCAGTGGTCGCGCTCATCGACAGCGACTCGGATAGCAGCGTCCGCTCCCCGGCTTGTCGAGCCGTCTCCACCGCGCGCGCGACCCACGGCCTGCCGGCGGCGGGATCGCCCTGCAGCATGCTCAACCAGCCGCGAAGGTAGTAGCCCCGCACCATCGTGGGCGCTGACGCGCTTGTGGCGGGCAAGAACTGATCGAGCCAGCGCGCCGACTCTGACGTGCCGTGCGTGATCCAGTAGTACTGCATCGACGCCGCGATATCGAGGCCACGGGCCAGATCCTCATGGCGAACGCACTGTTGCAGCGCCGCACGCAGGTTGTCGATCTCCAAGTCCGCCCAGGCAAGAAACTCGACGAGGTGATATCGAGCCCAGTCGGCTGAACGGAGGCAGGTCAGGCGATAGTGCTCGAGGCAGCGCTCCCGGATGCGTTCCTCCTCGTCAGCCTCGTGCACTTTGAGGCTTGCGTACTCGCGCATCGTCTCGTGGAGGCGATAGCAGGTGACACCTCTGACGTCCTCCCTGGTGACCAGTGACTTGTCAACGAGCGACGCCAGCAGGTTCAGCGCGTCGGATCCGCTGGTGTCATCTGCGGTGCAGATTCCCTCAACGTCCTCAAGGGTGAAGTGCGCCGAAAACACACACAGGCGCCGGAACAGGACCTGCTCGGCCTCCGTCAACTGATCGAAGCTCCAATCGATGGCCATACGGAGCGTTTGATGGCGCGGGAGCGCAACGCGACCACCTCCGGTGAGCAGCGCGAATCGGTCGCTCAGGCGTTCAACGATCTGCTCGACGCTCAGGACACGGGTCCGGACCGCCGCAAGCTCGATCGCCAGCGGCAGGCCGTCGAGGCGCCTGCAGACCGAGACAACAGCAGCCTGATTCGACGTCGTGAGCTCGAAGACACCGGATGCGGCCGCCGCACGCTCGGTGAAGAGCATCACGGCTTCGTTTTGTTGGAGCTGGGCAAGCGGTTCTCCTCCGTCACCGGGAGGTAGCTCGAGCGGCGGGACGGGCACCACATACTCACCCGCCACCTGCAACGGCTCGCGGCTGGTCGTGATCACCCGAACGTCGGGCGCGGCGCGGAGAACGTCGCTCACGAGCTGGGCAGCCGCCTCGAGCAGGTGCTCGCAGTTGTCGATGAGGAGCAGAAGCTGCCGCTCCCGCAAGGACGAAATCAGGATCTCGATCGGCGTGGCTCCGGCCTGGTCTCTGAGGTCAAGCGCCGCGAGCAGGGTGTCAATCACCTGAGCCGCGTCACTGACCTCGCCGAGCTCGACCAGCCACGCGCCATCCGCGAAGCTCCGCGCTAGTTCGGCTCCGGCACGAATCGCGAGACGCGTCTTGCCGACCCCGCCCGGGCCGACGAGGCTGACGACGCGGGCAGTCGTGAGCTTCTTGCGGATCTCGCCGAGCTCGCGTCGGCGCCCGATAAACGTCGTCGCCTCCGCCGGCAGATTGCCCGAGCGGTTCCTAGGCCTGGCCATCCTGGAGACGAGTCACGCTCGCGTGCTCGTCACCGGAGCGACTACGCATCGAATCAGCAATCCTGACGATGTCTTGCTCCCGGCTGGTCTCCCACGCTGGCCAGTATGAACGAGGAGCTTCCGACCCGACGCGTAGAGATCACCTTCGTTGGTCGCCCGCCGTCCCGCCAGATAGCGCGAGCGTCAGGGGTCAGCGAGGTGGAGGTCGAAGGGTCGCGACTGCGTTGCCTCGTCAGCGGCAGCGTGCAGGCCTTTCTCGAGGCGTTGCACGGGTACGAAGTCATCGGTCTGACCTCCACGCCGGCGTTCTCAGCGACCGATGAGCAGAACAACCGAGGAGGTGGCTGATGGCGGGCGGCAGTTGAACCACAAGAACGTCAGATGAACTCGACAACCGCGACCACAACAACCAGATCACAAGGAGATACTCAGGTGAACCCAACACGCAGGACCGCACTCATCGTTGGGGTGCTGTTCTTCCTCACGTTCGTCACGTCGATCGCAGCAGTGTTCTTCTACGGACCGGTGCTGACAGATGTCAACTACGTCGTCGGTGGGGGTCCCGACACCCGCGTGTTCGTTGGCGCGTTCCTCGACCTGCTGCTCATCATCACCAACATGGGCTGCGCCATCGTGCTGTTCCCGCTCCTGAAGAAGCAGAACGAGACCATCGCTCTCGGCTACGTCGTCGCTCGGCTCGTCGAGTGCACGTTCATCCTCATCGGTGTCCTCAGCGTTCTCGCGGTGGTGACGTTGCGCCAGCATGCCGCCCCAGCGGACTCGGCTTCGCTTGTCGTGGCCGCCAAGTCGCTCATTGCCATCAAGAACTGGACGTTCCTGCTCGGTCCCGGCTTCATGGATGGCATCGGCACCGGACTGATGCTCGGGTGGTTGATGTACCGGTCCGGCCTGGTGTCGCGTCGTGTGGCGCTGCTCGGAGTCATCGGTGGACCATTGCTTGCGATCTCGGGTGCTGCAGTGCTGCTCGGCGTCATCCCGGACGGCTCCACCGTGCAGCACGTGATGACCATCCCGGAGATTCTCTGGGAGGCATTCCTCGCCCTGTGGCTGCCGGTGATGGGCTTTCGGAGCGTCGCGCTCAGCGCTGACATCACCGGAGCGCGAGTGGATGCCAGCGCATCGATCGACGCTGTCGTCGCCGCGTAGTTCATCCAGTCAACGCGCCACAAACGCGGAGTTCGGCTTCGGCCGGGCTCCGCGCCGGCGCGACCAACCTCAAGGAGATTCATATGATCGTTGTCGACAACCTCACCAAGCGATACGGAAAGAAAACGGCGGTCGACGGTCTGAGCTTTGCCGTGCAGCCAGGCACAGTGACCGGATTTCTCGGGCCGAACGGCTCCGGAAAGTCCACGACGATGCGGCTGATCCTCGGGCTGCATGCACCGACAAGCGGTTCGGCAACCGTGAACGGCACTCGCTACGTTGCGCATCGGGCACCGCTGCGCGATGTCGGTGTGTTGCTCGAGGCACGCGCCGTCCATCCGGGTCGGTCTGCCTACGACCACCTCCTCGCGCAAGCGCAGACGCAAGGCATCTCGCGAGCGCGTGTGAATGAGCTCGTCGAGTTCGTCGGCCTGCAGGGCGTGGCGAAGAAGCGCGTCGGGCAGTTCTCGCTCGGCATGGGTCAGCGGCTCGGCATCGCCTCTGCATTGCTTGGCGATCCGGCGACGCTCATCCTCGACGAGCCGATCAACGGGCTCGACCCGGACGGCATTCACTGGATGCGTGGTCTTTTGAAGACACTCGCCGCCGAAGGGCGCACCGTGTTCCTATCCTCGCACCTGATGAGCGAGATGGCGCTCACCGCGGATCACCTCATCATCATCGGCCGGGGCCGGCTCATTCGCGACATCAGCGTCGAGGCGTTTGTACGCGAGTCATCGAACAACATCGTGCGAGTTCGCTCGCTGCAGGCGGCGCAACTCCGGGGATTGGTAGTCGCTGACAACGCGACCATCGCGAGCGAAGGGCCGGGCTTGCTGGACGTCGATGGACTGACAGCCGAGCAGATCGGCCGCATCGCTGCGATGAACAGCATTGCGCTCTCCGAGCTCACGCCGCAGCGCGCGTCGCTCGAGGACGCGTTCATGGAACTCACCCACGACGAAGTGGAGTACCGCAACTCGTCAACCAACGCGGGCGTCACCAACGCCGCAGGAGTAGCAGCATGAGCAGTGCATCGCTCGCACCGATGAGCCTTCCACGGACGCCGGGCGGAGGCCGCGTGACGCAGTTTCGGGTCATCGTCTCGGAGTGGACCAAGTTCCGCTCGCTGCGGTCCACGCGCTACACGTTGCTGGCGACGGTCGGCTTCACGGTCGGCCTGGCGCTTGCCGCAGCGATCCTCGTCGTCACGCAGTGGAGCACGATGACTCCTGCAAACAAGGCCACCTTCCAGCCGCTCAACGTGAGTCTCGTCGGCGCGAGTATCGGCGTGATGGTGGTCGGCGTGCTCGGCGTCTTGATGATGACGAGCGAGTACTCCACGGGACTGGTCAGCTCGACATTCGCAGCCGTCCCAAAGCGTCTGCCGGTGCTGTGGGGCAAGGCGACGGTGTATACGCTCGTCGCGCTGTCTGTGACGGTGCCGGCCATGTTGATCGCATTCTTCGCGACGCAGGCGATTCTATCCGGCAACCACGTTCAGATTGCATTCGGCCACAGCGGCGTTGCGCGCGCGGTGTTCGGGTCGGCGCTCTACCTGACGATCGCCGGACTGCTTGGGCTTGGCCTCGGCGGCATCTTCCGCAGCACCGCGGCTGCAGTCACCAGCTTGACGGTCATCCTCTTCGTCCTGCCCGTGATCGAATTCATCCTGCCTTCCGGACTTTCGAACACTATCTCGCCGTACCTGCCCGGCAATGCCGGCCAGGCGATCATGACTATCGTTCCGCAGGCGCACACGCTGGCGCCGTGGGTGGGGCTCGGTGTCTTCGCCGCGTACGCTTTCGCAGCGCTCATCGGCGCAGCAGTGCTGCTCGTGAGACGCGACGTATAGGAGTGCGGTCGCTGCGGGTCAGCTGATCCGGCGGTAGCGGATGTGCGTGGTCAGCGGCGAGTGCAGGACCTCGACAGGCTCGAAGCCGAAGTTGTCGATCCCGTCGAAGAGACGCTCGCCCGAACCGAGCAGGACAGGCGCTATATCGAGGGTGAGCTCGTCGATCACCCCGGCTCGTAGCGCCTGTTGGACGGTCGAAGCCCCGCCGGCGATGTCCACGCCGCTTTCGCCGGCGGTCTCACGTGCCGCGGAATAGGCCGCGTCGAACCCTTCGGTGACGAAGTGGAACGTCGTCCCCCCATCCATCCGGATGGGATCGCGGCCGTGATGGGTCAGCACGAACACCGGCGCGTGATAGGGCGGCTCGGGGCCCCACCAGCCGGTCCACTCATCGTCCCAGTCCCCCCGGATCGGTCCGAACATGTTCCGCCCCATCACATATGCGCCCCGGGGGCGCATGAGCCAATCGGTGGCGATCCTGTCGGCCTCGGTCGCCCGCGGGTCGCCGATGTGCCAACCGTGCAGCTCCCCGCCCCGCTTCCCGAGCGGGTTGTCCAAGCTCTGGTCCGGCCCCGCGACGAAGCCGTCCAGCGAGATCGACATGTGACAGGTGGTGTCCGGCACGGGGGGCTCCCAAGTGGCTGTGACCAACAAGCTCGCGCAGACGATACCAGCGGCGCGAATACCCCGAAGG
>CAVWEG010000008.1:0-260992 GCA_963754015.1 Candidatus Dormiibacterota bacterium | reverse complement strand
GGGCGAGAGCCTGGGCCGCTCTTTCTTTTTGCCTTTGCTCGTTCTCAGGCAATGGGCGCCTCGTGTGTGCGACGCTCCGGTTGTCCGCTTGAGGACGAAAGAGAAGGGGAAGTAGTTCGTGCCAGGGTTTCGGATCGGTGGCATCGTTCGCGGTTCGTCGGTTGGTGCGCTGGTTGCCGTCGCTGCACTTGGTCTGGCGCAGCCAGCGGGTGTACAAGCGGGGCATCTGCATGCCTCGGCCAACGGGTGTGCGCCGACTCCGGGAATCAAGCCGCTGATTCGTGGTCTCGTGGACCGAAGTGTTGCACCGCCGGCGGCAGGGCTTGACGCCAGCTCGATCAACGTCGGCTGGAATCAACTCGAACACAACGCGCCAGGCCTTGTTGCCGACAACCCGATTGATCAGGCGATCGCGGCTTCGGGCTGCACCCCGCTTCGCATTCGGGTGCTCGCCGGCATTGCAACGCCCGACTGGGTTACGGCCATGACCGGCTCGGTAGACGTGACGAATCCATACAGCGATACGCCGGGGATTGCCGGTGACTTCTGGAAGCCCGAGTACGAGATCCTTTACGACAACCTGGAATCCGAACTCGCGACTGCCTACGAGGGAATCCCGAATGTCGTGGAATTCGTGGTCTCGCGTTGCGCGCTCTTCTACCCGGAGCCGTTCATTCTGGGTACGTCGATCGCGACCAACGATACGAATCTGCTAGCGGCTGGGTTTACCGAGGACGCTGGTAAGGCGTGCGAGCAGGAAGAGATCGACACTGCGAACGCGGACTGGCCGACGACGCGGATCGGTGTGTCATTCAACCCGTACCAGACACTGGTGCGCTGCGACGAACAGCAAGGGCTACACGATCGGTACCGACGAGGCCTACACGCAACAGATGATGACGTACTGCCGCTCAACGCTCGGACAGCGGTGCGTCCTCGAGAACGACTCAATCCGCGACCCGATCTCTGCGGTCGGCGGGACGCAGCCGTACTACGGTGAGATGTACGCGGCGATGAGCGCACTCGGCGCTCCAATCGCATTCCAGACCGCCACCGCCTCAGGGATCGGTGATTTCTGGGGCACGTTGGAGTGGGCGGCACAACAGCACGCAGCATCAGTGGAACTGCCGCTTGATGGCACGTATCCGACGGCCGGCGGCACGGGTGCGCCCGCGTGGCAGACGCTCCCCGAGGTTTCGCAGTGGTTCCAGGACACTCCAGCGTTCAGCGGCGACCCAGTCAGCGCGACTCAAGGAACCTCAACCGCTGGCGATGCAGTCGGCACGGTCACCCTCAACGAGCTCGCCGCATACGACACACAGGCCCCGTACGGGGACGTCGGATCCGTTCCCTTCGATGCCGTCTCCGCGGTGATCACGTGGCCGAACGGCGCGGTCCAACCTGGGCTCGTCTCGCTCGGCACCGGGACGCCAGCTTCGTCGGTCACCTGCGGCGACGCCGCCACTTGCACTGTCACGGTCTTCAGCGGCGGCTACACCTTCCCCGAACTCCCCGTTTCTGGTGCTGGGTCAGTCGCCATCACGCTCGCGAACAACGGCGTCACCTACACGCCGGCTGATGGCGTGAATATCGTCGGGACGTTCCCCGTGACGGTGTCGCCGGCGCCGCTCACCCTGAAGACCTTCGCAGTGACTCCGGCTAAGTCCTCCCCAACCGTCAAGCTCGCGGCAACGTTCTCAGACGCCGACCCGCTCGGCGTCGCCGCGGATTACACGATCAAGGTGATGTGGGGTGACGGCACATCGTCCACCATCGCGGCCACGGCGGCGAGCAAGGACTTCTCTGTGTCGGCGACACACCACTACAAGCGCGCCGGCAAGGACATCGTGACGATCACGATCACCGACACCGGCGGTGCGACCGTCTCGGGAAGCCGGACGATCACCGTCCGCTGACGCCCGGCGATAGGTGACCGGATCAACGATTCGCAACAACCCAGCGACGGACGAATCGACGCGAGGGTGTGGCGGGTAGATTCGAGCCGCCCACCCACATCGAGGTATCTCCATGAGCGACGTCGCGCCCGACAACTCCTTCGGTGAGTCCATTGGCGAGGGTTTCCTGCATGTCACAGGGATCGGCAGCCGGCTCGTCAAGCGTGAAGCGGCCGAGGAGCAGCTGGACGCCGTCGACGACAAGATGCTCGGCGACCTGGATCGCGAGTTCCACGAGCGTGGTGAGGAGGCGGTCCCCGGCCTCGACCTCAGCGCCGTGACCAAGGTTGACCCGGAATTCAGCGCCGACGCCTTCCTCCTGATCGCGCGGGACACATTCCGGGTCATGCAGGACGCCAAGACCCAGGGGGCGCCGTCGCTCGATGCAGACATCTCGTCCGCTGAGGTGACGGCTGCGACCGTTGCCAACGGACTCGAGCGTGCCGTCGTCCGTTTCGGGATCATCGGCGACGCTGCGCCCATCACCCAGGACTGGACGTTCGAGCGCGATCCGAGTGGTGACACGAGCGCCGACGACGAGCAGCACGAGGTCGCCGATGGTGGCTGGACGGTTGCGCATCGCGGCTGGCGTCTCACGGGGATTGCAACCGCCGCGTAAGGCAGCTTCGGGCATCATGGGCGGCTTGTTCATGATGGGCAACGTTCGCCTTCCCGGTCCGTTCTCGCGGATCCCACTCGCCTGGCTCATCGCCGCGATCCTGTTCGTCTTCGCAGGGGTCATCGTGGCGACCCACGGCAAGACCGAAGAGGCCGTGATCCTTGCGGTCATCGGCGTGCTCCTCGTGGTTCGCGGGGCCTTCGTGTTCAACACCAGGCGTGACGGCGGTCATCAAGTGCAGATCACTGCCACACCGCTGCCCACCGCTGCGTCCGTCCTACCGGCCAGGCCGGAGGTCCCGACGACCGTCATCGAGGCCACGGAGCTTTCCAAGCGATACGACTCGATTGTCGCGGTCGACAGCGTCAGCTTCTCGGTGCAGCGCGGCGAGATCTTCGGGCTGCTCGGCCCCAACGGTGCCGGCAAGTCCACGACGCTCGAGATGCTCGAGGGCTTGCGCGACATCGACTCAGGGACCGCGCTCGTTCTCGGCACCGACATCCGGCACGATGCGGCCGCTGTCAAACGGCGCATCGGCGTCCAGTTGCAAGCGACCGCGCTGCCGAGCTTCACCACCGTCGCGGAGTTGATCGACCTGTTTCGCGCTTTCTACGATCACACACGTGCCACGGCCGAGCTCCTCGAGGAATTCGACCTCGTCGCGCAGGCGAAGCAGATCACCACAAAGCTGAGTGGCGGCCAGCAACAACGGTTGAGCATCGCGCTCGCGATGGTCAACGACCCCGACGTCGTCTTCCTCGACGAGCCGACGACCGGTCTCGATCCGCAGGCTCGCATCTCGCTCTGGGATTTCATCGAGCGCTTTCGAGCGCGCGGCAAGACGGTGATGCTGACGACGCACTACATGGAGGAGGCGGAACGCCTCTGCGACCGCGTGGCGGTGATGGACCTGGGCCACGTGGTTGCGCTCGACACGCCAGACCGCCTTGTCGCGCAGTACGGGCCCGGCACCACGATCACCTTCTCCAGCAACGGCGCCGATGCGAACGCGATGCGCGCGCTCAAGGGCGTCGACTCTGCGGACGTCGATGGCGTCTTCGTTCGCATCGGCACCCATGCACCGGAGTCCGTCCTCGCGCAGTTGCTCCGTCCTGACGATGGTGGTGGCGCCGCCGACGTGACCAACCTCAAAGTCGAGCGCGGCACTCTCGAGGACGTGTTCCTCGCGATCACCGGGCGGGCGTTGCGCGAATGAAAGGGTTTCTCGCACTCGTCACCACCACCGTGCGAAGCAGCTTCCGCAACCGCGCAGCGCTCATCTTCACGTTGCTCATCCCCATCTTTCTCATGGTGCTGCTCGGCAACGTGCTCGGCGGCGGCAACGCATCGGTCAACATCGGCGTCGTCGACGAGGCCGGCACAACGCTCAGCCATCAGTACGTTGCGACCCTCAAGCACGAGAAGAACCTGGTGGTGGAAGAGGGGAGTGCGTCGCACGAGGCGGACCGCCTGCAACATGACGACGTCGTTGCGGTTGTCATCATCCATCCGGATTTCGCGACGCCGTGTCCACCCGATCAGAAATGCGCGGGACTGGACACCGGTATCACCCTTGACCTCGACAGCAACGACCCGTCGGACTCCCAGATCGCGTCACAGGTGATCAGCGCTATCACGCAGGGCTTCTCGGTCGCCGCGCACATCGGCGGTACCCCGGGCATCACCTTGAACACCGCCGAGATCGGCACGCAGAACATCACGGCGATCGACTACTTCCTGCCGTCGATGATGACCTACGTCGCCGTGCTTGCCGGCCTCACGTATGTGTCGATCACCATTGTCGATCAGCGCGAGCGCAAGGTCCTGCGCCGTTATCGGGCAACGCCGCTCCACCCGCTGCAGGTGTTGGGTGCGGCAATGACCGGAGGTGCGGTCACCGTCGCGCTCGAGGTTGTCGTCCTCGCCATCGTTGGCGTCGCGCTCTTCGGCGCGCGCGCACACGGAAGCTGGTTGCTCGCCGTCGTCGCGCTCGTCGTCGGGATCGCCAGCTTCGTCAGCATCGGTTTTCTGCTCACCTCCTTCGTGCGGACGAGCGACGCTGCGCGCGGTATCTCATCGCTGATCGGATTTCCGATGCTCTTCCTGAGCGGCATCTTCTTCCCGGTCGACGCCTTGCCGCAGTGGATCCAGGACGTTGTGCACGTCCTGCCCGTCTACTACGTCTCGGATGCGCTGCATCAGATCCTCAACTCGGGCGGTGGTCTGACACTGCTCGATGTCGCCGTACCGCTCGCGTGGGCGGCTGGGTGCTTCGCGCTTGCGGCGTGGCGGTTCCGCTGGGAGTAGCGGTCAGCCGCAGGCGGTGGCGCGATACGAGGCACTGCCGAGATCCGGTGCCAGCTCGCCGTCGACGGTGATGTTGGTGCCGCGCTCGGGCTGCGGACAGTTCTTCGGGAAGACGACGAAAACGCTTCGCGCGCCCGCGGAGATGTATCCGTCGCACGATGTGGCATTGCAGACGTAGGGCTCGAAGGTTCCGGAGAGCGTCGTGATGCCGTGATCGTTCGTCCCCTTCACGGGGTTGGCGAACAACCCGGTGAAGCCGACAACGAAGAGGACGAGGATCGCAACCACGGAGACCACAAGCACCGGAATGCTCCACGCCGGACGCGGCTTCCGCACGGGAGCCGCATCGGCCTGGCCGTCCTCGTCGAGTGAGGCGTGCTCGGGGGTTGTCTGCGGAGTCTCCACGGCACTGCTACGGTACCCAATGCCGTGCGGCAGCCGATCGTCTTTGTCACCGACTACGGCCGCGACGACGCCTACGCGGCGGCGCTAACCGGCGCCGCATGGCGAGTCGATCCGCACGCACTCTGCGTCGACGGCACCCACGGCATTCCAGCCGGCGACGTGCTCGCCGGCGCATACCAGCTGAAGGCGCTCGCACTGGCGTTCGCCGATGGCGCGGTCTTCTGTGCAGTGGTCGACCCGGGCGTCGGCACCGATCGGCGGGCGATCGCCATCGAGATCGGCAGGATCCGGTGCGTCGCTCCGGACAATGGGCTCGTCTCCTATCTCTGGGATGAGACGGAGACGTTCCGGAGCGCGGTCAGCCTCGACATCCCGCTCGACGCGGCACCCACATTTCACGGCCGCGACGTTTTCGCACCGATCGCCGCCCAGCTCGCGGTGGGCGGACGGCTCGAAGCCGCGGGCGAGCCCATCGACGATCCGATCGTTCTCGCCGAGGCCTTCGCGGAACGAATCGGGACTGGGTTGCAGGGCCGCGTCTGCGTGGTTGATCACTTCGGCAACGCCATCACGACGATCCGGAATGCCGACATCGGGCCCTCCACGGTGCGCACGGTGAGCTGGCAGGGCGGTGCGACCGCGGGTCTCGTCACCACGTACGCGGACATCGAGCAGGGCGCAGCAGCGCTCATCGGCAGCGCCGGCCATCTCGAGGTCGCCGCTCGCGGGGTCCCGGTAGCGGGTGTCGGCGGTCCGAAACTCGGCGATGCCGTCTTCGCGGAGTTGGAGTGAACAGCCGCCTCGACAGCTCCGACGGGTTTGGGGATCTGACGTCTGAACAGGTAGCCCAGCTCGACGCCGCGGCGCTCGAATGCGGTGTCAGCACGCTGCAGCTCATGGAGGTCGCGGGCTGGCAGGTCGCGCGCTGCGCGTGGCAGCACCTCGGCAATCGCCCAGCCGATATCAGGGTTGTCGCCGGGTATGGCAACAACGGCGGAGACGGCCTCGTCGCCGCGCGTCACCTCTCGACCTGGGGCTGCGACGTGCGAGCCATCGTCGTTGCTGACGACTCGCGTGTGCGTGGCGTGGTTCTCGATCATGTCGTCGCAGCCCGCGCGTGTGGCATCGACGTGCGCATCGACGCGGACCCCGCGGCGACGGCCGATCTCGTTGCCGGTGCAGCGCTGGTCGTCGACGCCCTCCTCGGCACCGGTCTCCGCAGCGCGCCTCGGAATGTCCAGGCAAGTGCGATCCGGGCGATCACCGGCGCGGGCCGTCCGGTCCTGAGCGTCGATGTCCCGAGCGGCCTCGACGCCACGAGCGGCGACGCGTTTGATCCGTGCGTGCACGCCACCCTGACGTGCACGCTGACGGCGATGAAGCGGGGCTTGCGAAGGAGCGGCACCTCCGCGTACACGGGCGCGGTCTGGGTTGCCGACATCGGCATGCCGGCGGCGGCGTGGCGAAAGGCGGGGCTCCTCCAGCCAGCGCGTGTCACTGGCGGTGAGTTGGTGCACACTTCGTCCTGATCTCCCGCTTGACCGCGGGCCGGACTCCACAGTATTCTTCGACCGTCTTACTCGCGCCGTCAGCGCAAACGTCATGATCAACGTCTCAGCACACATCGCTCCCGAGGCGCGCGAGCTTGCCGCAACCGTACGCGAGCAACTCGATGATCTAGTCACGTATGCCACGCATCTGGTCAATCACCAGGCTGATGCGGTGGCCTTCGTCGCTGGGGGCATCCACCACGCGAGCCGCTATCCACCCACGCGCCTTCGCGTCGACGGACGAGCCGCCCTCTACCGTGCCGTGACGCGCGCCTGCCGGCACGGGCAGCGCTTCCCACCGCGGCCCGCCGGTATCGGCCGGATGTTCCGGCGCAGCGGCACGACGGTGCAGGTCGAGGTCGACACCGTCGACGCCGGACGGATCAACACCGTCAAGCGCGCCATGGCAATGCTCGGCTTCGACCGCCGCGCAGCCCTGCTTCTACGCGATCTCTGCGGTCTCAATTACAACGAGATGGCCCGAGCCCTCGAGTGCTCGCCGGAGGCAGCCGCACGCCTGGTGGCGGCGGCGCGCCGCGAGTTCGGCTCGATCTACCGAGAGATCGCGCTGTGAGGTGCAGCCTCCTCGCACTGAGCAGCTATCTCGATGCGGAACTCGAGGTTGCGCAAACGGGCGAGCTCGAGGCGCACCTCCTCGCCTGCGATCGCTGCCGCACCGCGATCGAGCATCTTCGCGAAGAGTCCGAGCGCATCGGCGCGCTTGCCCGGGTGCACATCCCCGATGGAGCCGTCCACGAGCTCTTCAGCCAGATCGGTCTCATCGAGGAAGGCGACGAACTGCCCGACGCACCGCCGCATCAGGATCGGCCGTCGACGGTGGAGGCCCCGCCATGGTTCGGCGCCGAGCGCGGACGGGCATTGCCGTGGGCTCCTCGCGGCGGGTACGAGTTCGAACCCCAGCCACCCGCGGGAACTCATCGGAGAACGCACCCCGAGCGTCGCCATTGCCGAGCCGCCCGAGCTCTTCCTCTGGGAAGAGCCGATGGACCAGATCCCGACTTCCACGGCGCCGAACCCCGCGCCCACACCGCCCCCAGTCCCGGTGCACATCCCAACGCCGGTGGTCGAAGCGGCGCTCGCGCCGGAAGCACTGGATGCGGAACCGCAGCCTCCGGAGGTCGCTGTCACGGAGCCACAACCGCCGGCAATCGGGCACGCGGCGCCCCAGCCGCCAGAACCGCAAACCGCTGGAGCCCCAAACGCGATTCAGCGGATGCGGGATGCCGTTGCTGTCCGCTTCGCCCTGTGGCGCGGTGCAAGTTCGCACCTCGAATCGAACGTCGAGATCGTCAGCGGTGCCGGGGCGCCATCCTGGAACCAGCGCGCGCATCCCAAGGCGTGGAACGACAGCCCGCCGGTCGTTGTCGCGCCCGAACCTCCTGTCGTCGGGCAACCGGTGCCGCCGCCGGTTGTACAGCCTGAGTCGGAGCCTGAGCCTGAGGTGGCGACGCAGGCAGTCGAGTGGCAGGCGCCGGCCGCGACCAAGCCGACGCTTCACGACGCCGCCGCGACCGAACCCGCCCGCGTCGTGCCGGCTTCGACGGAACCGATCCTGTCCGAACCGCTCAGCACAGGGCCGTCAGCCGCCGAGTTGGCGACGCCCGAGCTTGCCGACATTCTCGGCGAGGTCGCGTCGCTTGCCGCGCCGCTCGGCCGAGGCACGACACCTGCGCCAGCGCCCGTGAAACCGCACCGCAACGGTCACACGGGTCCGATGGTGGCTCCGCTTGCCGTTCCCGAGAAGTTGCCGGAGCTCGTCGATGAGCCCATGGACGACGACATCCCCGGCGAGCACCTGGCCGCAGTCGATGCCATCATCTCCCCCGACGCCTTCCGCGAGTACACGCAACCCAGTGCGCCGTCTGCGCCATCCGGACCGGGTCGCCACGTTCGTCGCCTGAAGTCGCAGACGTCGGACCGGCGCTCATGGAATCCGACGCAACCGAGAACCGGTCGGCACGTTCTCCCCATCGGTGGACCTGCAGTTGCGGCTGCGGACCGGGATCGCCGCTTATGGTTCTTCGCAGCGGCGACCGTTGTGGTCCTCATCTTCGGCCTCCTCATCGGCAGGACCGTGACGCAGACCGCGCCACTCGCAGCGCCGCACGTCACACACCCGCGGCCGACCGCAAGCGCCACCGCTGCTCCGACAGTCGCGCCGCTGCCGGTTGCAACACCGGCGACCGTCGTCCCGACAGTGCCCGCTGCACCGACTCCGGCGCAGCTCACGGGTAGCCACACCATCGGCACCGGCTCGAGTGGGTTCTCGGTTGCCGACGTGCGCATCGGCGAACACCCAAATGACTTCCGTCTCGTCTTCGATCTCGCATTCCCGGACACGGTCAGCGGCGCACCGACAACCGTCATCGGCTACGACGGACCGACGACGCTCTACGTCGAGTTCAGCGGCGTCACGGGGACGTCGCCGATCCAGTCGATGCCCCCTGGTCAGGTGGTCGTGTCGGTGACGCCCCTGCCCATGGTGCGCAACACGAACCGGCTGATTTTGAAGATCACGTTGCGCAAGAACGCGCCTTTCGACGCGTACTACCTCTCAGGCGCCCGCCTCGTCATCGATATCACGTAGCGCGTTTCGCCGCGAGTCAACTCGCGGTGGTCGTTGCTCCCTCGGGTGCTGCGGACTCTTCGGCCGCGGTGATCGGTTGACCATGCGTCTCGCGCAGGTCGAACTTCAGCACCTTGCCGGCGGGGTTGCGCGGCAGGACATCGATGAACACGACCGACTTCGGCTGCTTGTATCGCGCCAGCTTGTCCTGTGAGAACGCGATGATCTCGTCCTCGGTGAGCGTCGCACCGTCCTTGAGCACCACGACCGCGCGCACGGTCTCGCCCCAGCGCGGATGCTGGACGCCGATGACCGCGACCTCCTTGATACCGGGGTGCTGGTACAGCGCGTCCTCCACCTCGGCCGGGTACACGTTCTCGCCGCCGCTGATGATCATGTCCTTCTTGCGATCGACGATGAAGAAGTATCCGTCGGAGTCGCGAATGCCCACATCGCCGGTGTGGAACCACCCGTCGATCATCACCTCCGCGGTGGCGTCGGGCCGGTTCCAGTAGCCCTTCATCACGTTCGGCCCGCGCACGACTATCTCGCCGCGCTCGCCGTCCGGAACTTCGCGACCGTCATCGTCGACAACCTTGACGTCGGTGAAGAACGGCGCGATGCCCGCCGACCCAAGCTTTTTCATCGACATCGATGACGGCAGGAACGACGCAAAGGGTGACGTCTCGGTGAGGCCGTATCCCTGGTTGAAGGGAAGTCCCCGTGCCGCGTACACCTTGATCAGCGCTTCCGGCACCGGCGCGCCGCCGCACGACAACACGCGAATGCTGCTCAGATCGCGAGTTGCGAAATCCGGATGCTGCGCCATGAAGAGATACATGGCGGGGACGCCGAACATCGACGTGATGTGGAACTTCTCGATGTTCTCGAGCACCATGCCCGGCTCAAACATCTGCTCCATCACGACCGTCGCGCCCTTCATGAAACACAGCAACGGCGTGACGTTGAGACCGCCGATGTGGAAGAGCGGCGCGACCACCAGCGTGATCTCCTGCGACGTTCCATCATCGGCAAGCCCCGCGTTGATGTTGTTCCAGATGATGTTGCCGTGTGTCAGCATCGCGCCTTTCGGGCGTCCGGTCGTTCCCGACGTATACATGATCAGGGCGACATCGCTCATTGCGACCTGATAGTCGAGATCGTTGTCGCGCTGATCGTGCAGCAGGGAATCGAAGCCACGTGCGCCGCTCTGTTCCACAGCGCAGACGTACTCGTGCACAGGCAAGTCGGCGCGGATCGCATCGATGATCGAGGCGAATGCCTCCTCGTACACGAGGGTGTGCAGGCCCGCGTCGCGGATGATGAAGCTGAGCTCAGGACCGGTGAGGCGGAAGTTGAGGGGCACGAAGATCGCATCGAGCTTCGCAGCGGCGAACAGCGTGAAGAAGAATCGAGGATGGTTGAGACCGAGAAAACCGACACGATCGCCGGGGTTCACGCCCAGTGCATGGAGCCCGTGCGCGACCTTATTGGTGAGGGTGTTGAGCTCCGCGTAGGTCCAGCGCTCCTCGCGGAAAATGAGGGCGGCGTTGTCCGGATTGAGCTGGGCGCGCCGGCTGAGCATGAACCCGAGTCCCTGGTCATTCGCCATAGCAGTAGCCTCCGAGTCCTCTTCGCCTCATCGCGATTCTCCCATTCGCACAGGGAGAACGTTTGCGCTACGCGGACCAGCCCCCGTCAACCACCAGCACGGAGCCGGTGACGAAGGACGCCGCATCGGATGCGAGGAACAGGGCTGCGCCTGCGATCTCGTCCGGGACGGCGTGGCGGCCGAGCGCAGTCTGACCGATGATGTGCTCGTGGACGTCCGTCGTCTCCACGAGATAGCGCGCGAGCTTCGTCTCGACGAGACCCGGCGCGATAGCGTTGACGCGGATGCCGAGCGGACCAAGCTCGCGCGCGAGTGTGCGCGTGAGCGTGATGAGCGCTGCCTTGCTCGCGTTGTATGCGCCGGTCAACGGCTCCGGCCGTATCCCCGCGACAGAGGCCATGTTGATGACACTGCCGCCGTGATCGCGCATCCACGCCGCAACCGCGTGGCGGGTGAGACGCAGCGGTCCGAGGACGTTGACGTCCCAGATCTTGTTGATCGCGCCCTCGTCAGCGTCGAGGATCGGACCGAACTGCGGATTGGTCGCGGCGTTGTTGACGAGAACGTCGAGCCGGCCCGTCTGGCGCATCACCTCGGCGACGACGGCTTCACATGCGGCGGCGTCGCCGGCGTGACCGGGCACCGCAAACGCCGCGCCACCTACGGCGATGACCTCGGCGGCCGCCTCCTCGCAGGCTTCCGCATGCCGCGCGTTGATCGCGACGGTCGCTCCGGCCTCGGCGAGCGCCGTCGCGATCGCGCGGCCGATACCGCGACTGCCGCCGGTGACCAGCGCGACCTTCCCGTCGAGCGCGAAACGGGCAGCGACGCTCAATTCAGGCCGGAGGTGGCGGCGTGGTCCTTGGATCGAACCAGCATGCGGTCGAGGAGGGCCGCCTCGCGTCGCAGCAGGCGGAGCACGGCGGAAAGCCGCTCGGCAGTGCCGTCGATCTCGAGCAGACGCTGACGCTGCGCCGTCTCGACCTGCATCGCCGCCGCCACGAGGTACGAAAGCAACTCGGGGTCGGAAGGCATCCCGAACTCGAGCGGGTCGCCCTGGCCGACGCCGCGGAGTTGGGTGGCATAGCCGCCGAATGCGGTGGTCACCGCGGCGGCGAGGCGCTCGGTGTCGTCGGCAGGCGCGGGGATGTCCTGCAGGTAGTGCACGGATCCCACCAGGTATGGGCGGTCATGGGAGAACGAGTCGATGCGAAAGCGCGAGGCACCGATGACGCCGAGGTTGTACCGGCCATCCGGGAGCTCCTCGATCTCATCGAGCTGCGCGAGAGTCCCGACCTCGTACGGAAGAACCGCGCCAGCGCCGACCTCGGAGCCCTCGCGGATCGCGACGATGCCGAACGTTGTCGACGCCCGCCGGCAGTCGCGCATCATCGCCCGGTAGCGCGGCTCGAAGATGTGCAGGGACATCGGCATGTGCGGGAAAAGCACGGATCCAAGCGGGAGCAGGGGGACCTCGACGGC
This sequence comes from Candidatus Dormiibacterota bacterium, assembly GCA_963754015.1. Classification (GTDB taxonomy): domain Bacteria; phylum Chloroflexota; class Dormibacteria; order Aeolococcales; family Aeolococcaceae; genus Palsa-851. The sequence continues at coordinate 248,475 of CAVWEG010000008.1, read as the reverse complement.
CATCAGGCGCGCTCCGATCCGAGCCGCACTAGGCGGCTTTGCAGTTCTTGGTGTGCTTGACGATGCGCTCGCGGCGGGGCTCGCCTGGGCGGCGGCTGTGCCGGAATGCGATCTCGACGCCGATCTCGTTCTGGCGCATGAGGTTGTTGCAGATGGGGCAGCGGACGTGGGTCAGAATGTCGCGCTGGGAGGCGACACCCTTGGATTCCTTGATCGTGTTTGCCATGGCGGCTGGGGCTCCTTAGAACTGTCTCTAGATCGATTGTACGCGGCGTCGGGGTACGATTCGGCGCCGATGTCATCGCACCTCGGCCTGCTCCGCCCTCGAATCGCCGCGCTGGCCGCCGTCGCGGTCGGGTTTCTCACGTTGGCGGGCTGCGGCAGCCTGGTGACCGTGAGCAGCGAGATCACCCCGCCGGCACCTGACTGCGCGACCCCCCGGCCGGCCGCCGCGGTCGATTCCTTCACGACTCAGGTGACCCTTCAGACGGGCGCCTCCGGCCTCCAGTTCGGCGATATCACCGTCGGCTGCGGTAAGGCGGCGAGCGCGTCCGCCAACGTGAATGTTCAGTTCACCGTCTGGCTGGCAGATGGGACCCAGATCATCACGACGCGCGGGGCTGGCGCGGCCACGAGTTCGCTGCAGCTCGGCGACCCCTCAACGCTGCAGTTCTGGCGGGTCGGAGTACCGGGCATGCGTGTCGGTGGCACTCGAAAGCTTGTGGTACCGCCGGCGCTCGGTTTCGGATCTGCCGGTAACTCTTCAGCGGGCGTCCCTGCCAACGCCACGCTCATCGTCGACGTGGAGTTGGTCTCGATCGCCTGAGGCTAGGATCTTGCCCGCATCCAGAGGACGTACAGGGCGGTGAATGCGGCAGCCATCACCACGACGAAGCCCAGCGGGATACCGATCACCTCGAGCAGGCCGGGCGCCGTGGTCGCGAACATGCACCGCGAAGCATACCCAACCTGCGGCCGGAGAGCCGCTCTGATTCGTGGTTCGGCACAGTGACCGGCACGCGCTCGGCTTCGCTCAATGACAACCGGCGCAACGCCGAGATGGACCGCCTCGACAGTGGCGAAACAGTCGACGTTGTCGTCATCGGCGGTGGCATCACCGGCGCGGGGGTTGCGCTCGACGCGGTGACGCGCGGGTTGCGAGTCGCGCTCGTCGAACGGCGCGATCTTGCGAACGGCACGAGCGGTCTGAGCAGCAAGCTCGCGCACGGCGGGCTCCGCTATCTGCGTCAAGGCGAGGTCGCGGTGGCGTGGGAGTTGGCGCGCGAGCGCCACATCCTCATGACGCGCACGGCGCCGCACCTGGTGCGGCCGATGCCGTTCGTTGCGCCGCTCGACAACGCGATGCGACCGGTCTATGGCGCGTTCGCCGAGGCGGGCATTCGTGCCGGCGACGTCATGCGTGCTGCTGCCGGCACCCGGCGCAGCACGCTCGCCACGCCGCGCCGGATCGGCGCCGACGAGGCGCTCCGCCTCATTCCGAGCCTGCGCGGCGATGACCTTCGCGGCGCCATCCTCTTCTGGGACGGGAAGCTCGAGGACGACGTGCGACTCGTGATCGCAGTGGCGCGTACCGCGGCGGCGAGCGGCGCGATGATCCTCACGTACTGCGACGCCCTCGACGTGGAACGCGGTCGCGTCGGCGTCCGCGACACCGTGACCGGGCGCAGGTTCGAGATCGCGACGACGAACATCGTCAACGCGACTGGTGTCTGGGCGGACGGCCTCGCACCCGGGGTGCACCTCTCACCGAGCAAGGGCTCACACGTGATCGTGCGGGCGAGTTCCCTCGGCAACGTGCGCGCATCGCTGGTCGTGCCGATCGCCGGGGAATCAGCGCGCTGGGTCGGAGCGACGCCCGCGGGCGACGGCCACGTGATCGTCGGCGTCACCGACGAGCCATATCACGGGCCGCCGGGTGAGGAGCCGCATGTGACGCCAGCCGAGGAGCGATATCTCCTCGGTGCGCTGTCACGAGCACTCGAGGTGCCGCTCGAGCACACGGACGTGATCGGCTCGTACGCCGGGCTGCGGCCGCTGCTCAGCGCAGGCGGGGAGAGCACACGCGATCTGAGTTGCCGCCACTCGATCGTCGAGGATCCGCGCACCGGCATGGTCACGGTCGTCGGCGGCAAGCTGACCACGTACCGCCGCATGGCGCAGGACACGGTCGATCGCATCGCGCCCGACCGGAGCAGCACCACTGCTGATTTGCCGCTGGTCGGAGCGGCGCCGCCTTCGGTACTCCGGAGCCTCGATGTCCCCAAGCGCCTGCTGCGCCGCTACGGCATCGAGGCGCCTGCGGTGATGTCGCTGGCCGCTCGGGACTCGTCACTGCTCCGGCCGCTGGCGGACGGGGTGGCCGCGCTCGGTGTCGAGATCCTGTTCGGTGTCCTCCACGAGGGCGCGCGCACCCTCGAGGACCTGCTCGACCGGCGTGTGCGGCTGGGGCTCGTGCCTGCCGAACGGCGCGCTGCCGAGGAGGCAGCGGCGCGGCTCGTCGCTTAGGAGGCGACTTCCATGCGGGCGCCGAGGAGCCCGAGTTCGATGTCATGCATGATCGTGATGCGGAACGCCTGACGCGCGGCCGCATCGAGTTCTGGCGCGACGGTCTCGTTGCGCGGGCGGCCGATCCAGGGGGGCTGGTGGCGGCCCATCGGCTCACCGCCGACACGGACGACGACAGCGCGATCGTCCTCCTCATCGACTTCGATCGAGACGTGCTGGAGCACACCGGTGCTGTCGACGAGTGTCCATGAGCGGAGCCAGACAGGCATCGTGCTCCCCGGGACACGGACGGGACGGACCGCGCCGCTGACGACGTAGGCATCCTTATGCGGAGCGTCGGCGGTCAGGGCGATGCGGACTGCGGTGTCGAGCTCGGCGCCAACCCACGTTGCGAGCGAAGGAGCCCGATTCTCGACGTCCGGGAGCATGTGCGTGAAGAAGCCGTTCGCGAGTGAAGGTGCGACAGTCGCGTGGCGCCGGCAGTACGGGAGGCCGAGGACGATCCGGCTGTGCTCGTCGCACCAGGCGGTGCCGCACTTGACCTGACGACGATCAACGTAGGTGCAGCGGCAGCTGGCCGGCTTCGCGCATTCGCCGTCCATGCATTTCTGATCAGGCGCGGGAGCGGACTCGTGGCCCGACGTGCTGTCGGTCGAGTGCTTGCGGGAGAGCCGCTGCCACGGCTTCGTCTTTGCCACTGCTTCAACTCCTCGGAACCAAGTACCCGGGGGTACCGTGCCTCGAACTACAGCCTAGTCGTGGTTGCGCGCTCCTCAAGCCAAGCGCATCCATCTTGTTACGTCCTGGATGCTCGTCGTGACGTGCCGCCGTGGCATCAGTACGGCACCACTATCACCTTGACATGGCACATCGATGGTGCCATAGTGGCGCCATGAACCTGCAACCCTACGTGGACAGCATTCAGCGGCAGCTCGAAGCGGCAGCCGAGACCGGTGGTGACGAGGCTCGCGCGCTCGCCGAGCGACTCGTCGCGCCACTGGACTCGGCGATCCGGCTGGCACTTCAGGACGCCCTCGCGGCTGCCGCCGAGGAGATCACCCTCGATCTCGCGCCCGGCTCTGTCGAGCTGCGCCTGCGTGGTCGTGATCTCGACTTCGTGGTCACCGCTCCCCCTGCCGACGTGTCCTCCACGAACGCCGGCGGCGCCGACGCTACAACCCGCCCCTGGACGGCGGCCCCGTCCGCCGACGCGGACGACGTTGACGAAGGCGGGATGTCGCGGATCAACTTCCGGCTGCCTGAGCAGCTGAAGGTTCGGATCGAGCGTGCCGCCGGCAGCGAGGCGCTCTCCGTCAACGCGTGGCTCGTCCGCGTCGTGGGTGCGCGAGTGGAAGGAACCGATCCCGGATCTCGAAACGAATCGCGCCAGGCGCGGAGCGGCAATCACTACAAGGGATGGGTCCGCTGAGCCAGGCGAACCCACACATTTGAGGAGCGACGAACGTCATGACCACCTTTGACACCCCAGGACCAATTTCCGTCAGCGCGGAGTTCGGCGTGGGCGACCTCCGCGTCGCCGCGGCCGACCGAACCGACACCGTCGTCGAAGTGCGCCCGTCTGATCCGGCGCGGAAGTCCGATGTCGAGGCCGCCGAACAAACTCGCGTCGACTACGCGAACGGCGTACTCGCCGTGAAGGCGCCGAAGGGTTGGCGGTATATCGGCCCGCGCAAGGACTCAGGGTCGGTCAACATCGTCATCGAGTTGCCGGGCGGCTCGCAGTTGCACGCTTCGGCAGGGATGGGCCCGCTCCACGCGACGGGTCGCCTTGGGGAGTGCCGCTACGACACGGGCCTTGGGGACGTTCAGATCGCCGAGGCGTCGTCGCTCGAAGTCAAGACGGGCTTGGGGGACATCACGGTCGACGGTGTCACCGGCCCCGCTGACATCAAGACCGGCTCCGGCGCCGTCCGGATCGGCACGATCGCCGGCACGGCGGTCATCCGGAATTCCAACGGGGATTCCTGGGTCGGCGCAGTGAGCGGGGACGTGCGAGTGCACGCTGCGAACGGCCGCATCACCGTTGACCGCGCCGGAGCGACTGTCACCGCGAAGACCGCAAACGGCGACATCCGGATCGGCGAGGTGGTGAGCGGCGTCACCGTTGCGCACACCGCGCTCGGCAAGGTCGACATCGGGGTCCGTCACGGCGTCGCCGCCTGGCTCGATCTCAACACCTCGTTCGGCACTGTCGTCAGCGACCTCGATGGAACGTCCGAACCCGGCCCCGGAGCGGACTCGGTGGAAGTCCGCGTCCGCACCTCGTTCGGGGACATCACCATCCACCGCGTCGCAGCGGCTGCCCCCGCGGGAATCGTGTGATGGCAGCCACTCAAGTCCAGGAACCTGCGATCCACGTGCAGGGCTTGGAGAAGGCGTACGAGAAGCTCGAGGTGCTGCGCGGAGTTGACTTCGACGTTGCGCGCGGCAGCATCTTCGCGCTGCTCGGCTCGAACGGTGCGGGCAAGACGACGGTCATCAAGATCTTGTCCACGCTGCTCAAGTCCGACTCCGGAGCGGCGAGCGTGAACGGCTTCGATGTCGCCACGCAGGCTGCGGATGTGCGTCAGTCCATCAGCCTCACCGGACAGTTCGCGGCCGTCGACGAGATTCTCAGCGGACGCGAGAACCTCGTCCTGGTCGCTCGGTTGCGCCACCTCAAGGAGCCGGGCACGATTGCTGATGACCTGCTCAAGCGTTTCTCGCTGACCGACGCGGGCGCGCGCAGGGTGGCGACCTATTCCGGTGGCATGCGCCGCCGCCTCGACATCGCGATGAGCCTTATCGGGAACCCGCCGGTCATCTTCCTCGACGAGCCGACGGCCGGGCTCGACCCACAGGGACGCATCGAGGTGTGGGAGGCCGTCAAAGAACTCGCCGCGCTCGGCACGACGGTGCTGCTCACGACGCAGTATCTCGACGAGGCCGAACAACTGGCCGATCGGATCGCAATCCTCAACGTTGGCCGGATCATCGTGAACGGCACGCTGCCCGAGCTCAAGCAGCTGCTGCCGCCGGCGAAGGTCGAATACATCGAGAAGCAGCCGACGCTCGAAGACGTCTTCTTCGCCATCGTCGGCGACAGCGGCAAGGAGCAACCATGACCAGGCATTTCTTCGGCGACACCGCCGTTCTGACAGGACGATCCCTGCGCCACATCACGCGCAGCCTGGACACGATCATCACAACGACGATCATGCCGATCTTCTTCCTGCTGCTTTTCGTCTACGTCTTCGGCGGCGCGATCAAGTCGGGTTCGAGGACATATGTCGACTATCTCCTGCCCGGCATCCTGCTCATCACCATTGCCTCGGGTATCTCGTACACCGCGTTCCGCCTCTTCATGGACATACAGAGCGGCATCTTCGAGCGGTTCCAGTCCATGCCGATCGCGCGGTCATCCGTGCTCTGGGCGCATGTGCTGACCTCCTTGGTCGCGAATCTCATTTCGCTCGTGGTGGTGGTGCTCGTCGCGCTCCTCATGGGCTTCCGTTCGGGCGCGGGAGTGACGGCATGGCTCGCGGTTGTCGGCATCCTGGTCGTGTTCACCCTGGCGTTGACGTGGCTTGCGGTCATTCCCGGTCTGTCTGCAAAGTCGGTGGACGGCGCGAGCGTCTTCTCGTATCCGCTCGTCTTCCTGCCGTTCATCAGCTCTGCATTCGTGCCCACCAACACGATGCCCGGCCCGGTGCGCGCGTTCGCCGAACACCAGCCCGTGACGTCGATCGTCAACACGCTTCGCGACCTGTACACGCAGCAGCCGGTGGGCGGCGAGATCTGGATCGCCCTTGCGTGGTGTGTCGGGATTCTCGTCCTCGCGTACGGATTCGCGATGGTCATCTACCGCCGGAAGATCAGCTAGGAGTGCGTCCAGCGGGAAGTACGCGTATCCGTCGGACCTCTGGCGATGACCCTCTGTCACTGATCGGTTCGCGGCCTGTCGCTATCCGAGGAAAGTGCTCCGGCGGTTCGTAGGATCGTCCGGATGGAAATGGGAGATTCGAGGTCTGGACCGGCGGTTGCGCCGCCGCCACCACCACCCTATTACGGAGCGCCCCCGCCGCCCCCACCGGCGTACCGCGCCACCGGGAGCGCCCCATTTCCAGTGCCGAGGCTGGATCGACCGACGATCCGGCGCGAGCTCATCGTCGTCCTGCTGGTGTTTCCTGCGCTGGCAACGATCACCGCGATCATCACCCTGGTCGCGGAGGTCAGTGGCCACTCGCGCGGTGGGTCTGTCTTTGGCGAGCTCGATCCCACCGCCGCCACCATCCTGCAGGTGCTCTACACGCTCGCACTCGCGGCGCCATTGGCACTCGTCTGGTATCTGCTTGGCCGCTCCGGTCTGTCATTCAAGTCAATCGGTCTCGACCAATCACATCTGGTTCGCGACATCGTCATGGGCCTGCTGCTGATGCTCGCGGCGCGCTTCCTGTCGAACTGGATTGGCGAGTTCCTCTTCACCACCCATGTCCCGGGCGTGTACGGCACACCATTGCCTCCGGGCACGTCCAAGGTGTCGTTCATCATCACGGGCATAGCAACGTCTGTCGTGTCAGGGGTGGTGGAGGAGGTGGTGGTGCTCGGGTACCTCACCAACCGCCTTCGCGGTCTGGGCTGGGCCATGCCGGCGATCGCGATCGTCTCCCTGATCCTTCGCGGCTCGTATCACGTGGAATACGGGATTGGTGTGCTGCAGCCTCTCGTCTTCGGAGCGATGATGACCGCGTTCTACCTGCAGACGCGCCGGCTCTTGCCCGTGATCATCGGTCACGTCGGGTACGACATCTGGGTGACACTCCAGGCCGCCACCTATCTCTGACATACGGCGGCCTTACCGCCGGATCCGCCTGACCGGCTTCGGCCTGATCAGCTTCGGGATCATCCTGTCGATATGGGTGCCCGGCACTCGAGGCGATGCTCCGTGGCTGGTGGTGGCGATCACGCTCATGGTTCTGGGAAGCGCGATCGTTCTCTTCGCAGACCTATCGGCGCGGAGACCACACAAGCAGACCAACCGGCTGCCGATTGATGCTTTGCTACAACGCCGTGTCACATGGGTGGCTGTGCGCAATCGCGCGAATCACTACGAAGCTGACGCTGCAGGCAAGAAATGGGAGCTCGCGGTGGAGACGTCAGCTCACGGGACGCGCTACATCCTCACGATTGACGGACACGCGGTAAACGAAGTCGCGTACCGCCCAGCAGGTTGGGCCCTCGAAGAGGCGAGCGTCTAACTCGCGGCGCGGCGGCGGTGGTCAGCAGCTCACGACGGCTGAGGCGCAAGCAGCGAACGTACGTAATCCTCGACGTTGTCAAAGCTGGAGAGGAGCCCGTCGTACTTGGACATATGGTCGCGACCTGCCTGGTCGGGGAACACCATCCGGTATGTCAGCTTCGTCACACCGTCAACTTCCTGCAGGTCCATCGTCTCGACGGCCTCGACACCTGGCCATCCGTCGAAGATCCATGTCTCGACGGTCCGAGTCGGGGGCTCGACCTCCAGGTAGGTACCGCGAAATGAGCACTCGACGCCGTCGGGCGTGACCATGACGATGTGGTAGTCGCCGCCGACCCGCAGGTCGATCGAGCACACGGTCACCTCTTCCTCAAATGGGGCGAAGTGCTTCCTCACATGCTGCGGCTTCGTAAAGACGTCGAAAACAAGTTGGATCGGAGCGTGGAACTCTCGAGTAATGAGGATCTCGAGATCGTTCGGGAATTCGATCGCTGCGGACCCACGCTGATGTGTTGTCACTGGCGCTCTCCCTGCTGCTGTAGCTCTTTCAGATAAACATCCACCCGGTCCAATCGTTCGTTCACCGCCTGCTCGTACTGGGCCAACCACTCCTGCAGTGGCGCGAGGCGCGCGGATTCCAGGCGGTACAGGCGACGACGTCCTTCGGCACGACAGCCCACGAGTCCCACGGCACGGAGCACCCGCAGGTGTTTGGACACCTGGGGCTGGGGCATCGAGAGGTGCTTCCCGATCGCTCCGACCGCCTTCTCGCCGCCGATCAGCGTGTCGAGCACGTCGCGACGGCGCGCATCACCAAGGGCGTTGAAGACGTCGGATGTGGTGGACGAGCGTGCCATGGCGGAGATTATATATGCCGATATCGACATGTATCAAGCCCGCGGTCCACGCGGACACGTAAGAACGTCTCGCGAACATGCCGGGCGACCGAGCCGCCAGCCGCCGAACCCTGCCAGCCCGGTCCGCGGCCCAGTGGTACCCCGTATCGGATTCGAACCGATGGTCTCCGCCTTGAGAGGGCGGTGTCCTGGGCCTCTAGACGAACGGGGCCTGGAGGCTCCGGATCATACCAGCGGCCTTCGTCGCCTCCCCGTGGTCAGACCTGATCGGGAGCGGCCATGCCAAGCGAATGCAGCGCGTCGGCGAGGGTGGCTCGAGTTGCCGCGACGAGTGCGCGCCGGAATCCGCGGACGGCCGGGTCCTCCTCACGGACCATCGCCGGGGTGTGTTCGTAGAAGTCGCTGAACGCCGATGCCAGGCCAAAGGCATAGGTCGTGAGGATCGACGGCGACAGGGCGACGACGGTTTCCGTGAGCGCTCGTGGATACGCCTCGATGGCGTGCAGGAGCTCGCGCTCTGCGGGGTGTAACGCTCGGGGTGACGTCGCCGCCTCTGCGCCCGCGTCGACCTTGCGCAGGATGCCGGCGGCGCGTGCGTGCGCGTACTGCAGATAGACACCCGTGTCCCCGGTGACGCGCAGCGCTTCGTCGAAATCGAACGCGATGATCTGGTTCAGCGAGAACTTCAGCAGGTAGTAGCGCACGGCACCCGCGGCGACGGCCTTCGCACTCTCCGCGTCACGCGCATTCACGCTGAGCCGCGCGATGGCGCGATCGAGGAGGTCGTCGGCGCGCACTTCAATGCCGCGCCGCCCGCTGAGCGCGACGCTGCCGTGGCCCTCCTCAATCTCGACCCCGAGCTCCGCTGCCGCGGCGGGAGTCAGCGCCACGACTTCGTAGCTGAGGTGGATCGAGTTGTCGGCCTCCCGGTCGTGATGCAACCGGCGCAGCGCTCGTTGCACCACGCGCTGTGGATACGCCTGGCGCGCATCGATGACGTTGATCACGCGTTGCGCGTTCCCGAAATGCGCCGCGGGTGCACCCGGTACCGGCTCGGCCGTCGTCGTCATCAGCGACGCGTCCCCTTCCCAGGGTCGATAGTTGAAATCACGCCCAAGGAGCCCGAACTTCCAGAGCTGGTAAGCGATATCCTTCGCCGTGTACGTGGCGATACCGTCAGATTTGACCAGAACCTTGGTATCGTCGTCCCCTTCCTCGTCATCGCCCTCGGCGGGCATCACCCAGCAGCCGGCGAGCTTGCCAGTTTCTGTGTACACGATCGCGCCGGACTCCTTGAGCAGCTCGAACGCCTGCCGCCAGAACCCCAGGGCGATGATGTCGGACTCCCACGTCAGGAGGTCGTACGCGATGTCGAACCGTGCCATCGTCGCGAGGTGCGCGTTGACGATGCGCCGGGCGATGTCCTTGACGAACACCGCCGTCTCATTGCCGCCCTGCTCGACGTCGTGGAGGATCTCGCGGCGTCGCTCCAGCAACGCCGGTTCGCGTTCGTAGCGACCCGACACCTCGACATAGACGCGCGAGCAGTACTGATCGAACGGCTCACCGGGGAGTTGCGCGAAGCCGAGCTCGCGAATACCGACGACGACATCGGCAACCTGCACGCCCGTGTCGTCGATGTAGTTGTTGACCTCCACGGCGTGTCCCGTCCTGCGGAGGACGCGGGCGACGGTGTCGCCGATGCAGGCGTTGCGCAAGTGGCCGATGTGCGCGGCCTTGTTCGGGTTCGTGGCGGTGTGCTCGACGAGCGTCTTGCCTGACGCGGCTGCCACCTCTGCGGAAAGGTCCAGCGTCCCGGTGTCCTCGAGGTCACGCGCCGAGGCGAGGACAGCGTCGCCCCATGCTGCGTCCGCGAGACGGGCGTTGACGTATCCCGGGGGCGTCACTTCCCAGGCGCGCACCAGCGGGACCTGCGCGGCATTGAGGTGAGCGGCAAGCTCCGTCGCTATCGCTGCCGGCGCACGACGAAGCACGCGGGCGAGCCCGAGCGCCGCAGGAGTCGACCAGTCGCCGAACTCTGGACGGGCGGACCGCTCGAGGACGACTTCGAAGCCGGGGTCCACGCCGGCAGCGTCGAGCGCGTCCCGTACCGCCTTGAGCAGCAACGTTCTCGTGTCAGGCATGCGCGCAAGGGTAACGGGGAGCGCGCGTCCGTCCCGACCGGCGACAATTCGCCGCCGTGGACTCGCGACCATGCGTGATTCCGGCCGCTGGCCTGGGAACGCGCTTTCTTCCCGCCACCAAGGAGCTGCCGAAAGAGCTGCTCCCGGTTCTCGATCGCCCTGTGATCCAGTGGGCGGTCGAGGAAGCCGTCGCGTCAGGCGCCGATGAGATCGTCCTCGTGCTCGCCGAGGGCAAGGAGGCGCTCGCCGCGCATCTGCGTCCCGATCTCCCGCTCGAGCGGCTGCTCGAGGAGCGCGGCAAGCTCGCCGAGCTCGAAGCCGTGCGCAAGGCGGGGAACCTCTGCAGGGTCACTGTCGCGCGCCAGACGGCACCGCGCGGGCTGGGCGATGCTGTGCTCTGCGCTGCCGACGCGGTCGGCGACCGCACCTTCCTCTGCATGCTGCCGGACGACCTCTCGGTCGCCGACCCGCCGCTGCTTCGCCAGCTCTGGGAAGCCCACGAGCAGCTCGGGACCTCGATCCTCGCGCTCATGCGCGTCCCGGGCGATCAGATTTCCCGGTACGGATGCGCCGAGATCGGTGAGTCGCGTGGCAAGCTCCACCGTGTGCAAGGTCTTGTGGAGAAGCCGCGCCCTGGCGAGGCCAAGAGCGATCTCGCCGTCATGGGCAGGTACGTCCTGACGCCCGCGATCTTCCCGGCGATCCGCGATACCCGGCCGGGTGCCCTCGGCGAGATCCAGCTGACCGACGCAATCGGCAAGCTCCTCGGCTCCGGCGAGGTCTGGGGTCTGGAGTTCGAAGGAGAGCTGCTTGACGTCGGCACTCCCGCCGGCTGGCTGGCGACGAATCTCCGCCTGGCGCAGCAATACCCGGAGTTCAGTGGCGTCGTAGCGCAGAGTCAGGGCATGGCCGGCGCATGAACGTCTTTCGCAGGGAGTGGGGAGCGATCACCTTCGTCGTGACCATCCTGATCGGCGCAGTCGCAGTAGCGATCTCGCTTGGCGTCTCAGCGGCGCACGGCTCGCCGACGACGACGCCCGTCCCCTGCCCCACCTACACCCCGTACGTCGTGACTCCGTCCCCGGTGCCCACCGCGACCCCGGCTCCGACGAAGAGCGGCGCGCCGACCCCGTCTCCGACTGCTACCGCGGTGCCGACGGTCGCGCCGTCACCCACAGCATTCAATCCGGCGCTGGCCAACTGCCCGACACCACCGTTGCCGCCGACGCCGACTCCGAGCCCGACGCCGACCCCCACAGCGGTCGGCGCAACGCCCGCTCCGACCGTGGCGGCCACGCCAACGCCGACTCCGACTGCTCCGCCGAACTCGACGCCGCTCCCGACCGCGACCCCGACACCATCAGCCGGCTCAGGCTAGCTTCGGGCGTCAGCGCTCGGATATCAGAGCGCGAAGAGCAGCCGGCTGCCGTTCTCGGGCGTGATCGCTGAGCGCTGCAACTCCATATCGACCGAGGGCGGGTGCCCGGTGTCGATGACCACGGCGATCTGCTCGGACAGGCGCAGGCCACCGATGCGGACGCAATCACGCAAGAACGTGAAAGCCATCGGCCGGACGAGGTTCCAGATGTAGCCGCGCACGGCCGACGCCGCCTCGGCGGGCTCGAGCAGCGCATCGGTGCCCCGGATGCTTCGGTCCCGAAACGCGAGGACGCAGACCTCGTCGGTGAGCTGCACTGGCGCCGTCCACGAGTACTGGTCGTCGTCCGCGAGGGTGCCGACGATGCTGTCCTTGTCGGCGAAGAGCGCGAGTCGCTCGACCAGCAGCTGCATCGGTCGCGGCGGTCCTTCGACGAAGAGCGGGATGTCGCGGAGTGGCTCGCTGCGTTCCTGCGCCGGATATCGCGCGGAGAACCCGAGGTCGTCGATGCCGCTGAACGGCGCGGGCACCTTGATGACGAGCTCGTCCATCACCGAGCCTCGCGGAACGGGACGCTCATCGTGCTCATCACGTCAACCTCTCATCGAATCTAGCACAGGCCTTGCGGCAATCGAGCGAGTCGAACGATTGCTACACTCGCGCGACCATGCCGGCACTCGACGACGTGCGAGTCCTCGACCTCACCAGGTTGTTGCCGGGCCCGTTCTGCACGATGCTCCTGGCAGACTTCGGCGCGGACGTCATCAAGGTCGAAGACACAACCGGCGGCGACTACATGCGCTGGATGGCGCCGCTCGTCGGAGAGTACTCGGCGATGTTCCATCCCATCAACCGCAACAAGCGGTCGCTCGCCATCGATCTCAAGAACCCCTTGGGGCATGAGGCGTTTCTCCGCCTGGTGGACCGCGCCGACGTCGTCGTGGAAAGCTTTCGCCCCGGCGTCATGGACCGGCTCGAAATCGGCTTCGAAGCGCTCACGGAGCGCAATCCACGGATCGTGCTCTGCAGCATCAGCGGTTACGGACAGGACGGACCATATCGCGACCATGCCGGTCACGACCTCAACTACGCGGCAGTCGCCGGCGTGTTGCTGCTCGGTGGCGCGGTCGATGGCGTGCCGGCGATGCCCGGACTGCAGGTGGGCGATCTCGGCGGCGGCGCGCTCCACGCGGCGTTCGCGATCATGGTTGCGCTGCACCATGCGGCGCGCACCGGCGAGGGTCAGCACTGCGACATCTCGATGGTCGACGGCTTGATCAGCTGGGCAAGCGTGCACGCATCCCAACTCTTCGCAACCGGTATCGCTCCGGAGCCGGGAAACGGGATGCTCACCGGCCGCTATCCCTGTTACCGGATCTACGCGTGCGCGGACGGGTTCCTCGCGGTGGGCACCCTCGAGCCGAAGTTCTGGCGCGCATTCGTCGAAGCGATCGGTGCTCCCGAAATGGCCGAAAGCGGGTTCGCAGAAGGGGAGGTCGGCGAGCGCACGATTGCCACGGTCCAGGCTGTGCTCCTCACCAAGTCGCGCGCGCAGTGGCGGGAGGCGTTCGACGGACTCGATGTCTGTGTCGAGCCCGTGCTCGCGCTGGACGAGACGTTCGAGCACCCCCAGGTGCGGAGTTGCGAGATGCGGCTCGATGCGGGCGAGGGGAGACCCACCGCGCAGACCGGATTTCCGATCCGCCTCCTCGGCTCGCCGTCGACCTTCCGCCGTGGCGCGCCTGGATATGGTGAGCACACGGATGAGGTCTTGACCGGTGCGGGATACGACGCGGGAGCCATTGCGTCGATGCGCACGGCGGGTGCGATCCTGTGAGTCAATCCGCCCAGGCGCGGACCACGCCGCGGACGAGTTGGAGCGCGCAGACCCGCGAGCGGATCATCGCGGCAGCCACCGAGGTGTTCGCGCGGTCGGGATTCCACGGGGCCAAGGTGGCCGATATCGCCGAGCGCGCCGGTATCGCGTACGGCCTTGTGTATCACTACTTTCACAACAAGGACGACATCCTCGCGGCGATCTTCACCGAGCGCTGGGCCGAGTACGTCAGCTATCTCCATGAGGTGAGGGACATGGAGCTCGGCTTCCGGGAGCAGATGCGCAGGCTCGTGCATTTCTGGGTCGAGGTGTACCGCCGCGAACCGGACCTCATGACCGTGATGATCAACGAGGTCACGCGCTCATACGAGTTCCTCGAGTCGCACGACATCGGCACGGTGATGGTCGCCTTCGACACCATCGAGGAGATGATCCGCACGGCGCGCGAACGCGGCGAGATCTCACACGACATCGATCCGCAGGTGGCGAGCTACATCGTCTTCGGCGCCGCGGAGATGGTGCTCACCGGGTACGTGATGGGGACGTTGCGCCGCAACGATCCGGCGGCGTTCGCGCACGACGAGGGGCAGCTGCTGGAGGTTCTGCTCAACGGTCTCGCGCCAAGCACCGCACCTACGCCGTCGGACTGACGACGGCGGCCCACCAGGCGTCGACCTGGCGCTCGGTCGCATCGAGGTCGCCGCTGTTGTCGATGACCCACGTGGCACGACGCCGTTTCTCCTCGATCGGCAATTGCGCGTCAAGACGTTGCCGCGCAGCCGCTTCGTCGAGCCCGTTGCGCTCCTGGAGACGCTGGATCTGTACTTCCGGCGGCGCGTAGACGACGAGCACACCGGGGAATGTCGACTCGCGGTCGCCCTCGTAGAGCAGCGGGATGTCGACGGCCACGAGCGGGGTGTCGCTCGCCAGGCCGGCGGCAATGCGCTGCTGGCTCAACTCGACGATGCGTGGATGCGTGATGCGCTCGAGGTCGTGCCGCGCCGTCGCATCGGCAAAGACGATCGCACCGAGCTGACGCCGGTCGAGCGTGCCGTCCGGAAGCAGGACGCCGGTCCCGAAACGTTGGACCACGCGCTCGAGCGTCGGCTCGCCCGGGCGCACTGCCTCGCGAGCGAGCGCATCCGAGTCGATCACCGTTGCGCCACGGGCCGCGAGCATTGCGGCGACGCTGCTTTTGCCGGTGGCGATGCCCCCGGTGAGGCCGATGAGTCGCATCGGCTGAAAGTACTCCTGCAGCGCTGCGCTTCGGTCAGTCGCTGGGCTTCGGCGGACACGCGTTGGGCGTTGCCCAGCTCGCATCACCCCGCACGTAGAGGAGCATTCCGTTGTCGTCGGCGACGAGCGTCCAGCCAGGGGTGTGATCGAGCTCGGCGGTGAGCGGACCTCTGCCATATAGCACGGCCGTCGTGTTGCTGGTATTGAGCAACTGCAACGCTGTCGGGCTGGTGCTCGCGTCATCCGCGATGCGCATGTAGTCGTCGAAGACCTGGGTGCCAAGAGAGATCGATTCGCCGTACTCGTAGACCGACGCCTTCGGCCACAGCTGGTTGATGACGAACCCACCGGTCCCGTATGCCGTGAAGACGCGCTGCACCGTCGGGGATTTGGCGAGTACCCCCGTTGCACACGACGGGTAGGCATCGGCAACGCCCTGCGGCGTCGCGTTGTTGTAGACGCGAGCACCGACGACGCCGACCGCGACAACGGCCGCAGCAAGGAGCGCTATTCCCATCACGGGCGCTTTCGGTTGGGCATGCACCACGGATCGGCGCGGCGTGCGCCGGGCTTCGATCGATCGCCACCAGTCGGCGGCCATCGCCATCCACGGCGGCACCATGACGGCCATGCAGAGCGCGGTGTTGCGCACCGAGGTGAGCGCCAGCGCCGCGCCGGCGCCCGCCAACGCGAAGTCACGAAGCTCGAATCAACTCCGCGGCGATCGGCGCACCAACGTCGCCACCATCAGGGCGACAAAGGTGAGGAGCAGGGCGAGCAACACCCACTCCGCGGGGTCGGCGAAGTTCGGGGACTGCCACTCGATGATGCCCTTCGCGCGCTCCGTCGCTCCGGTGGTTGCAGCGAAAACAAACAACGACGGCCCATACGGATTGGCGCAGGCCGCCAGCACGGACGCGCCGACGGCGACCGCCAGGCCAACGATCCGCTGCCGCGGAGCGACCGTCCCGAGTGACCAGCGACGCTTGATCAACTCGGCGACCAGCACGATCACGAGAAAGCCGATGCCGGCGATGAAGCCCGCGTGGAGGTTCGCCCAGAGCAGGAAGAGCGGGGGCAGCAACCAGTGCCGCCGTCCTCCGGAGCGCAGATAGGACTCGGCGATCCACAGCGTCCAGCAGACCAGAGCAAACGTGAAAACCTGCGGGCGAGTCCCGAGCACCGGCTCGGCGACGCGCGCGCCGAGCACGAGGCCGATCGCGAGCACGATCGGGCCAGCACCCCGGATCCGGCCTCGGAGCAGCGTTGCGAGCAGGCCGCTCCACGCGACGGCGCCCATCACGAACGTCACGAGGATGAGCCCGCCGACGGCGCTCAGCGCGGCGAAGATCGTCTCCGACAACCACTCGTGCGCAACCAGCGGGTTGCCGAACGCCGTGTACGCGAAAAGCTCGCCGGCCGGGATCTGGTGGTGCGCGATGATCCAGTCGCCGAGCTTGATGTGCCACCAGACATCGGGATCGCTCAACGCATCGAGCCCGACTGCCGCCACGAGGATCAGGACGGCGCCCAGGAGCGCCTGGCGCGGCTCCGACAGCCACATCTTGATGCGGTTGCCGCGTTGGGCGGAATTCGGCGCAGCGACCGGTGGGTCGGCACGGACAAGGGTTGCCATTCGACCGCAGGGTAGGTGCCTGCCGCGCGCTGCGACGGGCCGCTGCCGGCTGGCGACAGGTTCGTATACTCCACGCGATGGCCACCGGGACCCGCGCTCCAAAGCGTCGTCAGCCGACTCGCGCGAGCTCGCGACCCGCCAACGCCGCTCCGGTCGCGGTCAGCGGCCAGCACATGATCTCGTGGCGGCACTGCCTGCTCGGGTTGGTCGTCGGCGAGGTAACGCTCCTCGTCCTCAGCAACGCCGGGCTGATTGCGAGCAACGCCGCATTCGGCTCCGCGGGAACGATCGACGGTGGGGTCGTCGGCGTCTCGACCCTGCTCGCCGTCATCTTCGGCGGCTACCTCGCCGCGCGCCTCGCCGGACGCGCGGGAATGTATCAGGGCATCGTGGTTGCCATCGGCTTCATCGCCGTCGGCGCCCTGTATGAATTCCTCCAGGAGTCATCGATCATCGCTGGGGCGCTCGCGGCCAATACCCACCACCTGATCGACCTCGGCCCAATGGACATGGGCAGCGTCTTCAGCGGCGACCTGCTCGCGCTATTCGGCGGCACAGTCGGCGGACTGCTCTCCGGCAAACGCTGAAGCCTGCCGGCGCACTCAGGAGCGCGCCAGCAGATCCTCGGTTCTAAACGCCGACTGCCCCTGCCTGCGCGGGCTGGCCCGAGACGGCGGGAGCCTCCCGGTATGACTGCCCGATTAGATCGACCCGGCCGAGCGACTGGGCGAACTCAAGGCACGCAGCGCGCGTGAACCGAAGGTGCTTCCCCGGCGTATGCCAGGCGCGCAAATGCCCCTGAGCGACGGCGCGGCGCAGCGTCGAACGGGACACACCGCAGAGTGCCGCCGCTTCGCCAGTTGTGAGGATCTCTTCCTCGCGCTCTGCCAATTCCTCCTCCTCCAGACCGTCAACCAGTGGAGATCCAGACGTGAATCTCGTCAGGTGCAGTTATACAACGCTTTGGGGTAGCCGTGCGGATCATCCTGCTGGGTGATGCTGGGAGCGTATCTGGCGAACGTATACTCCAGACGAGGTCAAAGTCACTCACCAGCCCGGTAGAGACAGCGCGAGGATCACCATGAATGTCGACGTCCAGGCAATGGCACGGCGTCTGCAGGAGAGCCTCGGGACGGTAATCGTTGGGAAGGAAGCGGAGATCGAGCTCTGCATTGTCGGACTCCTCTGTCGAGGCCACCTTCTCATCGAGGATGTCCCGGGAACCGGCAAAACGCTACTCGCCAAAGCACTTGCCCGCAGCAGTGGCTGCAGCTTCGAGCGAGTCCAATTCACCCCGGACCTGCTCCCCGGCGACGTGACCGGCGTGAGTGTCTACAACCCCCAGCAGCAGACCTTCGAATTCCGCCGCGGGCCGATCTTCGCCCAGGTGCTGCTCGCCGACGAGATCAACCGAGCGACGCCGAAGACGCAGTCGGCGCTGCTCGAGGCGATGGAGGAGTGGCAGGTCACCGTCGACGGCACCAGTCACCCGCTCCCCGATCCGTTCATGGTGCTCGCCACGCAGAACCCGATCGAGCTGGGCGGCACGTTCCCGCTTCCTGAGGCCCAGGTCGACCGCTTCCTGCTCAAGCTGAAGCTCGGCTACCTCCCCGCGAACGAGGAGGTGGCGATGCTCGACCGCTTCCAGTCCGGGAGCCCGCTCGGCACCCTCGAGGCCGTGACCGACGCAGTGGAGATCAAGGCCGCACAGGATGTGTGCCGCGGCATCTACTGCGACAACATGCTCAAGGAATACTGCGTTCGCATCGTCCGGCGCACTCGTGAGCACCGCGATGTCTCGCTCGGGTCGTCGCCGCGCGGCACCCTGGGACTGCTCCACGCGGGGCAGGCGCGGGCGGCACTCGCCGGCCGGGACTTCGTGCTCCCCGATGACATCAAGGACATCGCGCCGAACGTGCTCGAGCACCGCGTGGTGCTGCGTCCGAACGCAGAGTTGCGCGGCCTCACCGCCGCCGCCGTGCTCGAGGAGATCCTGGCAACCGAGTCAGTGCCGATGACGGGCCGGCGCCTGGCGTGACCGCGACCACGGTGCGCACGGTGGGCGCGTCGTGACTGCGCGGGTACCGCTGATCGCGTGTGTCGCGGTCCTTGCGTTCTTCGCCGGGATCACCGGGATCCATCTTGCGTACACGCTCGCGTATGTCCTCATCCTGTTGCTCGCCGTTGCGTACATCTGGTCGCGCCTGCTGGCACGGAAGCTGCGGGTCACCCGTGAGTCGCCGCAAGGGTCGTTCATGATGGGCGAGCCGTTCGAGGAGACCTTCACGGTCAAGAACATGAGCGGGCTGCGTCTGCCGTACTGCGAGGTGCGGGATGGCACAAAGCTCCCCGGCTACGCGCCCGGCCGCGCCTTCTCGCTCGCCGCCGGCGGCAGTGTCACGTGGACAGCCCGTGGTGCGTTCAACCTGCGCGGCATCCATCACTTCGGACCGCTCGAGGCACGCCTCGGCGACCCGTTCGGACTGTTCCCGAAACGGATCCGGGTGGCTCCCGAGAACGAGGTCATCGTCTATCCGGCGCTCCACGCGCTCTTGCAGGTGGTGCCGCAGTGGAGCGGCAACGGCGTCGCCGAGGCCCATCGCGGGCAGCCCGTCGACGTCCCGCCCGATGTGTCGACGATTCGCGACTACGCGCCGACCGACGGCCTGAGCAGGATCCACTGGGCGTCGACCGCCCGCACCGGACGCCTCATCAGCCGCACGTTCGACACCGGCCAGAGCGCGGACCTGCTCGTCGTTCTCGACCTCCAGCGCGGGATCCACGCCGGCAGCGGGGTCGAGTCGTCGGTCGAGTACGCGGTGTCGATCTGCGCGTCGGTCGTGCATGGAGCGATCCGCCGCGGCCAGGCGGTCGGCATGGTCACCAACGGCAAGGGTGGCACCGGTTTCGGCGCCGGCCGGGGTGAGGTGCAGCGGCTCCGCATCCTCGACTACCTGGCGCTCGCTACTGACGACGGGGTGCGAAGCCTCGCCGAGACGATCACCCGCCACGGCGAGGGCTGGCGAGGGCGCGGCGGCATGGTGGTCATCACCGCCAACCGGTCGAGCGAGTGGGTCGAGGCGCTCGTCGACACCGCGACCCGCGGCCAGCGACATCTCTGCATCTTCATCGAGCCAACGTCGTTCGGCGCCAAGGGACAGGCGCTCCGCATTCCCGCCGCCTGGCGGCTGGCGCTCGACTGGTGGGTCGTCCGCCGTGGCGACGTGCTCGGTACCGGCGAGAGCGCGTCGGCAACGGGCTGATCCGATGGAAGCCTGGGTCGACCGCAGCGTTCAGCTTCGCGAGCGCGCGCGCCCGAAGGCCGAGCCGGTCAAGAACTACACCTTCGAGATCGGGGCGGCGCTCTGCGTCGCGCTGATCGCCGCGACCGCCTGGTCGGTGCTCGCGGCGGGTTGGGTGAACGGCGGCGGTGGCGCGGCAGTGGTCGCGGTGACGTCGGTGGTCGAGGCTGCGTTGCTGGCGCAGGCGCGGGCTCCGCGCATCGCCGCGGCAATCGCCGCACCATTCCTCGGACTTGCCGCGATCATCCCAACAACGCTCGCGGCGATGCCGCCGGTTGCAGGCCAGACGGCGGGCTCGATCGCCGAACACTACGTCCGCGCGCTCTTCACCGGACTCTCGTCATCGACCGACTGGGACTTCACCGTCGGCCTCTGCGCCGTCCTGTTCCTCTGCGGCTATTGGCTCGGCTGGGTGGCATTGCGAGAGCACCGCGGCGTGCTCGCCGTCATCCCGGTCTTCTCAGTTCTGGCCACCAATGTCGTCAACGCGAAGGATCCGGATCCGATCGCATTCCCGGAGACGGTCGCGGTCGTACTGGCGCTCGCGGTCATCGCTGCGGCGTACCTCGGAGCGCTCGGCGATCGCTGGGCGGCCGCGCGGATCACCCCGATCGGCGGGATGCGTGTCCGGTTCGGCAGCAGTGCCGCGGCAGTGGCTGTCGGCCTGACCGTGGTGGCGCTGCTCGTTCCGCCGCTGACGGATACCGACATCTCGTCGCGGCTGTTTCCCAACGGACTCGGCATCGGTGCGTCGGGGAAAGGCAGTGGTCATCCCGGTCTCGGTGGCGTGGGGACGATCGGCTTCAACCCGTCGGTCGAGCTGGGCGGGCCCCTGGTGAGCAAGCCACAGCTCGAGATGACGTACACAACTGCCAACAACGTGCCGACGTACCTTCGCGTCGAGGATGACACGCAATTCGTCGACGGCAGCTGGTTCCCGCAGACGGGCATCCTCGGTCCGACGTCGAACACATGGAATGACGTGCCATTCCTCGGCGGCCCGCTGCCGCGCGATACCGATCCCACTCACGGTGGCGTCGGAGCGGATCAGGAACAGGTGCAGGCGACTGTCGTCATGCAGAAGGGTGCAACCGGCCAGCAGCCGCTGGTGCCGTTCGTCGGCGATCCCGATGCGGTGAACTTGCCCGGCACCGCGTATGGCGCTGTCGCCGCGACCGCGCCGAGCACGCTGCTCTCCGTCGACGACGTGCAGCTCGACCAGGACATCGTCAACGGCACGACGGTGCAGTCGACCGCGCTCGTCTCCACAGCAACAGCGGCCCAGCTCGAGGCTGCCGGCACGAACTACCCATCGTGGACATCGCCCTATACCGCGACCAAGGACGATGGCAGCCGCAGCGTCGAGACCATCGCCAGCCTCGCGAAGGAGTGGACCGCCGGGACGACCAATCCCTATGACGAGGCGACGGCCATCCAGAATCGCCTCCGCAACCCGGCCTACTTCCAGTACACGCTGGATCCTCCTGCCGTGCCGAACCCGACGATCTGGCCGGTCGTGTACTTCCTCACGGTCAGCCACCGCGGGTACTGCCAGTACTTCGCCTCGGCGATGGGCGCGATGCTCCGGACGCTCGGCATCCCCACCCGGCTCGTCAGCGGCTACGGGCCCGGCACGACACGGGCCCAGAGCGGACGCCAGGGACAGCGCGAGCAGACGGTGTCGACGAGCGATGCGCACAGCTGGGTCGAGGGGTACTTCCCCGGCTACGGATGGATCCCGTTCGAGCCCACGCCGCCCTCCGCACAGGGCAACTACCAGCCCCTGCCGCGCGGCACGCAGGCGGTGACCGGCGTGGTGCTCCCAACGTCGACCCCGAGCGTCAGCAAAGCCAGCCCCACGCCGGTGCGCGGCTTCGGCGGGAATGACCCCGGCGTCACCAAAGCCAAGCCCACCCATCCCGGCATCCCCGGCGCGGTGATCGGCGCGCTCGCGGTCCTGGGTGGCGCCATCGTCCTGATCGTTGCGGCGGTGCTCTGGTTCGCGCTCCCGCGGTCGCTCAAGGGAGCGTGGCGGCGCGTCGAGACCTTGGGGGTGATCTCGGGGATGGACCGGCGACGAGCCGAGACGCACCGCGCGTACGCAGCACGGCTGGCGAAGGCGAGACCCCGCGCAAAGGACGCGCTGACCGAGCTGGCTGCGGTGACCGCGCGTGCCGAGTTCAGCGCCGAAGGGGCATCGGGACCAGAGCGCGCGGTCGCGCTCCAGACCTGGCGGCGCGCGCTGTTCGCGGCTAGGCCGCGTCCGGGGAAATCTCCAGGCTGAGCAGGTCGTGGGCGACGAGCGCGCCCGGGAGCTCCAGCCGCGCCGCGAGGTGGCTCAGCAGGAACGTCGTCGCCGGGTGCTCGGTCATGAGCCCTGCCACCTCGTCGCGCCAGAGGTGTCCACCCTCGGCAGGTCCTTCCCAGCCGGTGCACTCGCAGACGTAGAGCGTGCACCCCGCAATGGAGCGGCGCAGCCCGGCGCAGAGCGCGCTGTCCCCGGAGAAGCCGATCGTCACGCCGGAGG
The DNA here is from genome assembly GCA_963754015.1 of Candidatus Dormiibacterota bacterium. GTDB lineage: Bacteria > Chloroflexota > Dormibacteria > Aeolococcales > Aeolococcaceae > Palsa-851. The sequence goes on along the minus strand of CAVWEG010000008.1, from coordinate 225,772 downwards.
CGTCGCTCAGCTGATATGCCAGCGATGGGCCGATGCTGTGCGTCACCGAATGGGTGCGCACGCGGTACCCGGCGAGCTCGACGTCACTGCCGTCTTGCAGGACGACGTATTCGAGGTGCACGTTGGCCGCGACCGTGCCGAGCATGTGTGTGCCGTACCCCGTGGCAAGCAGTCGTGTGACGTACTCACGCGTGCCCACCGGGCCGGCGATGACCAGCCGTTCGGGTGACGGCGTGTCGGCGTATGCCCGGGCGCCAAGCACCGTCGGCAGCATGAAGGTGTGGTCAGCGTGGAAGTGCGTGAGCAGGATGACCCTGAGATCGTCGACGGATGCGGAAGCCCGCCGGACGATCGCCGGGACAGGCGCCCCACAGTCGACAAGGACACGTCCGTCAATGAGGTAGCCGGCGTTGCACCCGCAGTTGCTGAAGGCACTGCCGCTGCCGAGGACGGTGAGTCGCATTGCGCAAGGTTAGCCGCCGGTAGCTGGTGGTATTAAGAAATCCGTGCGCCTCGATAGATTCACAGAACGCTCCCAGGAAGCGCTCACCGCCGCTCAACAGGCGGCGCAGCAACTGCAGCATCCTGCTGTCGAACCCGAGCACCTGCTCCTTGCGCTCCTCGAGCAGGAGGATGGGCTCGTTCCGACGCTGCTCCGCCGCCTCGAGGTCGCCCCCGATCCGATGGCGGCTCGCCTCCATGCCATTCTCGAGAACCGACCGAAGCAGGTCGGCGTCACCGACCCGCAGGTGAGCAGTGCGCTGCGCACGGTCTTGATGACGGCCTTCGAGGAGATGAACCGCCTCAAGGACGAGTACGTGTCCACCGAGCATCTCCTGCTCGCGCTCTGCGCAAAGCCGGAGGGTGATTCCGGGCGCCTGCTGCAGCAGGCAGGCGTGACGCCTGACAAGGTCTACTCAACGCTCGAGGCGGTCCGTGGCTCGCAACGGGTCACAGACGCAAACCCCGAAGCGAAGTACCAGGCGCTCGAGAAGTACGGGCGCGATCTGACGGACGCCGCTCGCCGAGGCAAGCTCGACCCGGTCATCGGTCGCGACGACGAGATCCGGCGCGTGATCCAGGTGCTCTCACGACGCACCAAGAACAATCCCGTCCTCATCGGCGAGCCGGGCGTCGGCAAGACCGCAATCGCGGAAGGCCTGGCGCAGCGGATCTCGTCGGGCGATGTGCCCGAGGGTCTCAAGGACAAACGGGTCGTCGCGCTCGACCTCGGGGCGATGGTCGCCGGGAGCAAGTACCGCGGCGAGTTCGAGGACCGGCTCAAGGCGGTCCTCCACGAGGTCACCTCGTCTGACGGGGCTGTGATCCTCTTCATCGACGAGCTGCACACGCTCGTCGGTGCCGGCGCGGCCGAAGGTGCGATGGACGCGGGCAACATGCTGAAGCCGGCTCTCGCGCGCGGCGAGCTGCGCTGTATCGGCGCGACGACGCTCGACGAGTACCGCAAGCACATCGAGAAGGATGCGGCGCTTGAGCGCCGCTTTCAGCCGATCGTCGTTGAGCAGCCCTCGGTCGAGGACACCATCAGCATCCTGCGCGGTCTCAAGGAACGCTACGAGGTGCACCACGGCGTTCGCATCACCGACGCGGCGATCGTCGCCGCAGCGGTGCTGAGCAACCGCTACATCACCGATCGTTTCCTGCCGGACAAGGCGATCGACCTCATCGACGAGGCCGCGTCGCGGCTGCGCATCGAGATCGAACTCGCTGCCAACGGAGCTCGATGTCGTCGAGCGCGAGGTGCGTCAGCTCGAGATCGAGCGTCAAGCGTTGAACAAGGAGACGGACAAGCGTTCCAAGGAACGCCTCGCCGCGCTCGAGCGCGAGCTCGCCGATCTCCAGGAGCGCGGTCGCGGGCTGCGCGAGCGCTGGGAGCAGGAGAAGGGCGCGCTCTCGACGATCCGAGAGATCAAGGGCAAGATGGAGCAGGTTCGCCACGAAGCGGACCGCGCCGAGCAGATGAGTGATTTCGGTCGCGCGGCCGAACTCCGCTACGGGCAGCTCAACGAGTTGCAGCGTGCCCTCGAGCAGGAGCAGGCCCGGCTCATCGAGATGCAGGGCGACCGTCCACTGCTGAAAGAAGAGGTGGGCGAAGAGGACATTGCGGCGGTTGTCTCGCGCTGGACGCGTGTTCCGGTGAGCAAGATGCTCGAGGGCGAGATGCAGAAGCTGCTCCGCATCGAGCAGGACCTGCACGCGCGTGTCATCGGTCAAGACGACGCCATCAGCGCGGTCGCCAACGCCGTGCGTCGCGGCCGCGCCGGCCTCGCCGACCCCAACAAGCCCATCGGCTCGTTCATCTTTCTCGGTCCAACCGGTGTCGGCAAGACCGAGCTCGCGCGCGCACTCGCCGAGCTGCTCTTCGATGATGAGCACTCGATGATCCGCCTCGACATGAGCGAGTACATGGAGAAGCACACGGTGTCGCGCCTCGTCGGCGCACCGCCGGGCTACGTCGGTTACGAGGAGGGCGGTCAGCTCACCGAGGCGGTGCGCCGGCGTCCGTACTGCGTGCTGCTGCTCGACGAGATCGAGAAGGCGCACCCCGACGTGTTCAACATCCTGTTGCAGCTGCTCGAGGATGGACGTCTCACCGACGGTCAGGGCCGCACGGTCGACTTCCGCAACTGCGTGGTGATCATGACGAGCAACATCGGCTCGCAGCTCATCGCCGAGGTGTCCGCGGACGCGGATGCCGCGCAGTGGGAACGGATTCGCGACGGCGTGCTCGCGGAGCTGCGCAGCCACTTCCGCCCCGAGTTCCTCAACCGCGTCGACGACATCATCCTGTTCTCGCGGCTCGACCGCGCTCAGCTTCGCGAGATCGTCGACATCCAGCTGCGCGCCGTCCGCGACAGGCTCGCGGCGCGCAAGCTCACGCTTCACGTGACCGAACGCGCCATCGACGCGATCGCCGCCGAGGGTTACGACCCGACGTATGGCGCGCGACCGCTCAAGCGCGTGATCCAGCGCCGTCTCCAGGACCCGATTGCGATGGCGATCCTCGAAGGCCGCTTCACCGAAGGCGACACCGTTGAAGTTGACGCCAAGGATGGCGAGATCACGATCAGCCGCGTCGGCCCGGCCATCGCTCCCCCAGTCTCCGAGACCGCCGAGGTCTGATCCGGCTCAGGTCCGCGCGGGTGCGGTCCTTTCGGGAGCTGACCGCTCCGGAGCGGCACGCGCCGCGAGCACCGACCCTGCGAGGATCAGCACGAACCCGACGGCGATACCGCCCGTGAGCCGCTCGTGGAGCAACAGAACGCCGAGGGTCACCGCGACCGCCGGATTGACGTACGTGATGACCGTCGCGCGCACCGGGCCGACCTCGGCGATGAGCGCGAAGAAGATGAGAAACGCGATCGCGGTGCAGACCACACCGAGCGCGATGGCCGCCGCGATGACCTCACCCGAGGGCCACGCATGCGGCAGTTGGACCAGCGCAGCAGGTGCATAGGCGACGGCGGCCAGCAGCAGCGATCCCGCGATGACGCCGAGGGCCGGCAGGTCGCTCAATTTCCTGTTGATGATGTACGGCCCGGTCGCGTAGCAGATCGCGACGATGAGGACCTCGCCGACGGCGCCGAAGGTCGACGAGGACACGTCGAAACCGACGAGCACGCCGACACCGACAAGGCCGATGCAGAGGCCGAGGATGCGTCGCCAGCCATGGTGCTCTCCGCTCCGGGTCAGCACGCCGATGACGACGCCGATAAGCGGCACGGTGGACACGAGCAACCCGGAGAGCGAGCTCGAGATGCGCAGCTCCGCGTCGGAGAGCAGGACCCATGGGACGCCCATCTCGATGATCGTGTAGGCCACGATCCATCCCCAGCGGCGCAGGATCGGCCGGACCTGCACACGGGTGAGCGCGATCGGAACCAGCAGCACCGCGCCGAGCAGGAAGCGCACGAAGACCAGGTCGATCGGCCCGAGGCCCTTGAGCGTCACCTTGATGAGCAGGTACGGAATGCCCCAGATCACGCACATGGCCACGAAAAGCACCAGCCCGCGTCTGCTCACGGGGAGATCTTCTACGCTGTGCGGCTCCGCATGACTGATCAGCAACCTCCTATCCGCACGCCGAGCCCGCTGCTGCTCATGGTCTCGGCGCTCTTCGTCGCGACCCTCGTCGCGTCGAACATCATCGCCGTGAAGATCGCGGCGGTCGGCCCCTTCTCGGTGCCGGCGGCAATCGTCATCTTCCCGCTCGCGTATCTCTTCGGCGACGTGCTCACCGAGGTCTGGGGATACCGCGTCGCGCGCATGGTCATCTGGACCGGCTTCCTTGCCAACATTGTCGTCGTGCTCTTTATCGCCGCAGCGATCGCCATTCCTGCGGACCCGCACTACACGGACCAGGCGGCATACGCACGCGTCCTCGGCTCGACGCCCCGACTCGTCGCCGCATCGCTCATCGCCTATCTGCTCGGCGAGTTCCTCAACGCGTTCGTGCTGGCGCGCCTCAAGGTTGCGACACGAGGCCGGCTCCTCTGGACACGAACCATCGGCTCGACGCTGCTGGGCCAGGGTGTCGACAGCATCGTCTTCATCTCCCTAGCGTTCGCGGGGACGCAACCGTGGTCGCTGCTCATCGTCATTATTCGCGACGTGTGGGTGGTGAAGGTGCTGTACGAGATCATCGCGACCCCGATCACTTACGCGATCGTCACCGTGCTCAAGCGGGTCGAGGGAGTCGACACGTATGACCGCGATACGAAGTTCGCACCGATCCCGCTCGCGGCGTTGCGCTCGTTGATGCGCGGGGCGCAGTCGTGAGCGAGGAGCTGTACGGCACGCGCGCCATCCGTGAGGCAAAGCTCGTGGCATTCGACAATCGCACGCCAGATCGCGATTACACGATCCAGTTCACCATCCCCGAGTTCACGTGCCTATGCCCGATCTCGGGATTCCCCGACTTCGCGACGCTGCACATCCGCTACGTGCCGGGACCGCGATGCGTCGAGTTGAAGTCGATGAAGCTCTACATCAACGGCTTCCGCGATCGCAACGTCTATCACGAGGACGTGGTCAACGTCGTGCTCGATGACCTCGTCGGATTGCTCGCTCCCCGGTACTGCGAGGTGGTCGGCGATTTCAACGTCCGGGGCAACATCAAGACGATCGTCAGCGCGCATCATCGCGATAGCGGGTGGACCGGCGATGTCGACCCCTGGTGGGCGGCAGGCGGAGCGGCAACGCGACCGGACTTCTAGCGCACAAATTGGTCAAACGGGGTAAGTGCGCAACCGTACCCCGCAATCGCCGGATCCGGGGCATACTGCACGCCAACTCCCCCACGCCGTGCCAGTACCAGCACGACCGTCCCTCTCAACGTCTCACCAACATTCTGGATGGCCACCACAACACTCCCCTCCGGCTGGTCGCTCCTTGCAACTCGCACCCGCGAGGATCTGCATCAGGCCCTCCTCACGAGCACTTGCGAGCGCGCGTTCGCCGACGTGCCCGTCGACTGGTGGGACGAGAGCGCGGATGTCTGGCGACCAACCTCGATCAGTCGTCTCCTCGGCGGTGCGTGGGACGTCCGCCGCGATGTCGAGGTGCTCGTCCCCGGCACTGAAGGGACTTCGCTCCGTCGCGTCAGCATCGCCCACCTCCGCCTGTCCCGCCTGCTCACCGCCGGGGTCTCGAGGTACTGGGCGGCCAGATATCAGCGGCTCCTCGTGCTCCGGCTCATCGAGCGGACCAACGTCCCCGACGCTGAGCTCGAACTCGCTGCGGCGCCTCGCGTTGCGCCTGCGCCACGAGGAAGCGCTCGGGTACGACGTCTGGGCCACCGCATTCCAGGCGGGCGCACCCGACGACCTTCGCTATGCCCCCGAGGTGCCACCGATCGCTGACGATGACGCGTGGGAACCGGCACACGCAGGCGACGTCGCCGCGATGATTCGCACGGCGCTGCGGATTCTCGCCGACGACATGCTCCGGATCGATGGTGCCCTCGAGGAGGCCGGCGCAACGGCGGCGGAACGGGCGGCGCACCCTCTGCTCGCTGTAATCACCTCGCTGCTGCTGCGGTCGCCTGTCCTCGAGCTCGTCGGCCGCCGGGCACCATCCGATCCGTACCAGCGCTGAACAACGTCAGCCGAGCGGGATTCGATCCTCACCGGGCCTGAGCAACACCCTGACGGCCGGGTCATCGCGGCATTCGTCGCGGATTCGCAACCAGAGACGATCGCCGTCAACCTCGAACCCGTGGCTTGACGGAGCGAGGAGCGCGACGACGCGGGGGTCGATCGCGCCGACGCCATCGAAGCGAGGCATCGGTGCGGCGATACCGAACAGGGGGCCGAGCTCCGCCATGCGCCGCGTCCACGTCGCAATCGGGACGCGCGGCATCGGTTCGCCGAGCAGGGTCGCGAGCAGCAGTCCGAGGGCGCCGATCGTCGACCGGGCGGGCTCCTCGAGCCTGTCAGCGAGCGCGCGCTCGTGGATGAGACCGGTGACGACGTCTCGAGCGCGCACCGCCGAATCGTCGGGCGGCACTGCCACCCAGGTCTCGCGTGCTCCGGCTCGCGCGGTCCAGTCGTCGCCGACGATCCGGCCGGGCTCGTCATCCGCAGCCGCGCAGAGGATGCCGAGCCTGGTCCTGCCATTGGCGGTTGTGCCCGGCCCGAGCGAGGTCTCCTCGTCCCAGGACGCTGTGGCGCGACAGATCTGTCCGTCACGCACCGCCGCAAGCGGCAGCGCCAGCCGGCGCACGCCCACCTCGAGGATGGCCGCGACCTCGCCGTTGCCGAGGGCCCGCGGCGGGTACACGGTGCCGCCGATCGCGTCGGCCGCGATACGCGCGAAACCGAGACCCCAGCGCTCACGGTCCGCGTGCCGCCGCGCAGTCTTGATGCGCACCTCGTCACCCGCGCGACGCCAGATGACACGGAACGTCGTCTTGTCGACCTCGAGGCGCACGTGCTCCGCCGCATCGTGGCGCTCGGCGTTGACGGCAAGTTGCACGAGCACGAGCGCGGCGACCTCGGGCGCGAGCACCGGGCGCACGGCTCCGGTCATCACGTCGACAGCGAGTCCAGTCCGTGCGGTGATGCCGGCGCGCGCGAGGTCGATCACATCGTCGGTGGTGCCCCAGCCGCCGGCTTCCCGACCCGCGACGAGACGCAGCGAGCTGGCGAGGATGCGCACCCGACGCGCGTGAGTCTCGTCCAGGCCCTCGACCGACGCGTCGATGGCGTCGAGGAGACGGCTGAGCACCGCATCACACAGCTCCGACGCCGGCCGGGTGCGGACAACAAGGCGCATGTTGCGCACCGGGTACGCGACGGCGCCCGGTCCGGGCCCGTCCCATTCGGGGGTGCGCGCAACGACGTCGCCCGTCGAGTCGATCAGAGCGGCCGCGAGTGGCAGCTCCGCGATCTCCGCGATCGTGAGGTTCACGCCGTCCCGTCGCCACCGTTCAGCTGCGCTGTGACCGTGACGTTGAGGCGGTACTTGCGGTTGCCGTGGCTGACGAGTCGCACGGCGGAGTCGTGCTCGCGCAACCACTCACCAAACCTGCGCACCGCCTTCGTCGACGTGTCGGAGTGGAACGTGACGATGTCGGGATGATGGACGACGAGACGGATCGCCTCGCGATGGTGGTGCTGGTCGAGGCTTGGCAGGTGGACGACGACGGTGCCGTCGTGAATGCGCAGGTCTCCGACGGTGCGGTCGAGCATCCGATCGACGCGCTCGAGGAGGGAGGCGTCGCCGTCGCGCTTGTCATGCAACAGTGCGCGCGGATGCGAGCGTTGGATCTGACTGCGGACGTTGAACGCGTCGATGTTCTGCGAGTACACGATCACCGGGCATTCGCGCAGCTCGCGCGCGAGTCGCGACAGCACATCCCCGCTGCTCGCGCCCTGATCGGGTGCCTTGCCGAGGTCCCAATCGACGATCGCCAGCACCGGCCGGCTCGAGTACAGGTTGTTCTCGAGCAGCGACAGCGCTCGCGACGCGCTGCGTGCGGCAAGCGGATGAAACCGTTTGCGTGTGAAATGACTCTGCAGACCTTTGAGGGTCTCGGCATCGTCCTCGAGGATGAGCACCTCGGGGTTGGCTCTCATTGGGCCACTGCCGTGCGTGTGCAGGGCACGAGCGCGATGCATGCGTTCGCGTCACGCTCCGTGATCCAACCGGCGTCGGCGCGCGCGAGCGCGGCATTGACACTTCGGAACGTCGCTGCCGGCAACGCGAACCCGCGCGGATATGCGCCGATGAGCGCGTCGAGCGTCGCACCGCGGAGCAGCGTGCCGTCACCGAGCTCGACGCCGCTGCCGAGCGCGAGGCGCATGGCCCCGACCTTCGCGGTGCACGCGCTGTCGATCGCGTCGAGCAACGCCGTGTGGTGGCCGAAATGCAGCGCGTGACCGGGAAGTCCCGCAGGCGCCGAGCCCAACCAGAGGGTCAGGACCGGACGGGCCTGCAGGATCGCAGCGAGTCCGGGCGTCAGCGAGTTCGGTCGCGCCGACAACCATCCACGGCCACGGCAGGCAAGCGGCTGCGGCCTCGGCGGCGTCGTCGGGCCGCGCGTCACGAACCATGGCTATCCCGGCGGGCACGGTTTCGCGGACGGCGACGGCGAGCTCACCGTCGGTCGTGATCACGATGATGCTGCGCACCCGGTCCGGAGCGAAAACGCCGAGCAGCAAGCGGGGATCGTCGGACTCCACGAAGCATCCCTCCTCTCCCAGCCCGGCGAGGCGACGGAAATGTCCGTGCCCGCGGGAGGCCTCATCGATCATAGAGGCGGCAGGGCGGGTGCCGGGGGTCGGGAACGCGGACACGGACACACCGCAACCATCGGCCACCCGGGCGGACACCCCACGGACAGACACGACGGCTCGTGACGTGGCAGACTGAGCGCGGTATGTCGACCTCAGACGCCGGGCAGCCGGCCGCAACGGCGGGCCGGCTCGCACTGACCGGCATCATTCACAGCCACTTGGTTGACAGTGCAGGTGGGCGCCTCGGCCGGGTGGACGACGTGATCGCCCGCTTCGCCGAGGGTGGCTATCCGCCCGTGACGGGACTGGTGGGACGCATCGCCGGCCGTCGCCTGTTCATCCCGCGTGCGCGAATCGCGGAGATGCGCCCCGGCGCGGTACAGCTCGCCGGCGAGGACCTCAACCTCGCGCACTTCGAACGCCGCCAAGGAGAGGTGCTCCTCGGCGACGACGTGCTCGGGCGCCGCCTCATCAGCGTTGAGGCGGGACGCCTCGTCGTCGCGCACGACATCGAGCTCAAGCTCGGCGACTCCGGTTGGGTGGTCGCCGGTGTCGACACACGACCGCGCGGCCTGCTCGCGAGACTCGGGTCACGCCGTGACGAAGGACAGGGTTTCCTCGACTGGTCGTCGATCGAACCCTTTGTCGGTCACGTGCCGACCTCGCGATTGCTCATGCCGCTGCGCCGTCTCCGCCGCCTCCATCCCGCGCAGATCGCCGATCTCGTCGAGGCCGCGTCGCACGACGAGGGCGAGGAGATCATCTCCGCCGTGCATGGAGACCCCGAACTCGAGGCCGATGTGTTCGAGGAGTTGAACACCGAGCATCAGGTTGAGTTCCTGCGCGACAAGTCCGATGCGGAGGCCGCAGCTGTCCTCGCGGAGATGGGACCTGATGACGCCGCGGACCTCGTCACCGAGCTTGATCAGCCGCGGCGGGCGCCGATTCTCTCCCTGCTGCCACCGTCGCAGCAGGCGAAGGTGCGAGCACTTCTCAGCTACGGGCAGAGCAGTGCGGGCGGGCTCATGAGCACCGACTTCGTTTCAGTGGCGACCACCGCGACGGTTGCGGATGCACTCGCCGCTGTGCGCGGCGCCGACGTGCTGCCACAGGTCTCCGCCGACGTGTTCCTCCTCGATGATGGGCGTCTCGCAGGGTCGGTGCCACTCGTCGACCTGCTGCGCGCTGAGGGAGGCACGCGTGTCTCGGAGCTTGTCGAGCATTCCAACGCATCCGTCAACGTCGATGATGATTTCCCGGAAGTGGCTCGTCGCATGGCCGATTTCAACCTCACGGTCGTTGCCGTTGTTGAGGATGACGGTCGCGTGATCGGCGTCATCACGGTCGACGATGTCCTCGAGGCGATGCTCCCCAATGCGTGGCGACGCCGCGCCGAAGCGGACGGAGACTGACGCCCGAACTCCGGGTCCGGCGCGGGTTGTACACTCCGAAGACGGCCACCATGCAATCGGGGTGTAGCAAAGCAATCATGGACGGCGGCGACAGTCCCCAGTCCCGGCAACATCGGGGCACGCCCGCGCAACGGTGATCACGGAGTCGTGACCTCCTGAGCGGGTGGGCCCGCTCAGTTTTGCCGTCATCGGCGGTGGGAGGTCCGAATTGGCCCAGGAGAAGGCGCGCAAGCCAGCCGCCACCAAGGCGAAAGGCTCGACCGCGGTCCTGGATGACGCACACCATGACCAGATCCGCGGCGCCTTCGGCACCATCGGCGAGCACGACCACAACGCAAACGCCAGGCGCCCGTGGCGCCGGAGGCTGCTCGCCCTTGCGGTGATCATGGGGCCGGGCCTCATCGTGATGGTCGGCGACAACGATGCGGGCGGTGTCTCCACCTACGCAGCGGCAGGACAGGACTACGGCCCGACGTTGCTCTGGACGCTGCTCCTGCTCATCCCCGTGCTCATCGTCAATCAGGAGATGGTGGTACGCCTCGGCGCGGTCTCCGGCGTCGGCCACGGGCGTCTCATCTTCGAGCGTTTCGGCAATGTCTGGGGACGCTTCGCTGTCGGCGACCTCTTCGTGCTCAATTTCTTGACGATCGCCACCGAGTTCATCGGCATCGAGCTCGGCGCCTCGTATTTCGGCGTTCCCTCGTGGATCGCGGTGCCACTGGCCGGCGTTCTCCTCGTCGGCATCACCGTCAGCGGGCGCTTCGAGACGTGGGAGCGGTCCATGTTCGTGATCCTCTTCGGCAATCTCCTCGTCATCCCGCTGATGTTTCTCTGCCATCCGCAGCTCGGTGCCGTCACGCATTTCGTGCTGCCGGGGATCGAGGGCGGGTTCAAGTCCGACGGTGTCCTGCTCATCGTCGCAATCGTCGGCACGACCGTCACACCGTGGCAGCTGTTCTTTCAGCAGTCGAATGTCGTCGACAAGCGCATCACGCCACGGTGGATCCCATACGAACGTGCCGATACGGTGATCGGCGCGATGGTCGTCGTCATCGGCGCGACGGCCATCATGATCGCCACCGCCTATGCATTCGCCGGCACGCCACTGCACGGTGAGTTCACCAATGCGCTCGACCTTGCCAAAGGGCTCTCGAAATTCGTCGGCCCGGGAGCGGGCGCAGTCTTTGCTGTGCTGCTCATCGACGCATCCATCGTCGGTGCGAGTGCCGTGACACTCGCGACGTCGTACGCGTTCGGCGACACCTTCGGCATCCGGAATTCACTCAACCGACCGTGGCGCGAGGCCAAGCCTTTCTATGCGATGTTCACGGTGCTCGTCGTGTTGGCGGCCGCGCTTGTCCTCATCCCCAACGCGCCGCTCGGCGTGATCACGACAGCAGTGCAGGCGCTTGCAGGCGTGATGCTGCCGAGCGCCTGTCTCTTCCTGCTGTTCCTGTGCAACGACCGCGATGTCCTCGGCCCTTGGGTGAACCGGCCGACCACGAATGTCCTTGCCACACTGATCCTTGGCGTGCTGCTCATGCTCTCGGTCATCCTCGTCGTCTCGACGATCGTCCCCAGCATCAACGTCCCGCAGCTCTTCATCGTGCTGTCCATCGTGGTGGTGATCGGTCTCGCGATAACGTTCTTCTTCAACGTGCGCGCGCAACGCGGCGCGGCATTTGATCCGCGCGAGAACGAGGATCGCGAAACCTGGCGGATGCCTCCGATCGCCCTCCTCACTCGTCCGGTCAAATCGCGGACGCGACTCATCATGCTCTGCACGGTGCGCGGTTACGCGATCATCGCGATGGCACTCCTGCTCGTGAAGGCGATCCAGCTCGCGATCGCGGGCCACGGCTAGTCCGGCATCAGCACCCGTGTGAACGGGGTGACGCACGGACGTCCGGGCGCATGTTCGTAGGTCACGCCGTGTTCCCCGACAACGACGCTCGAAGCCGAGACGGTGCCGTACACATCGCCGTGAATGCACGCGGCGTCGGCCGGTCTGCCCGTCGGCGAGCCGTGACTCGCGAGCAGCGCGCGCATGCGCAGGAGCAGTTCGCCTGATCCACCGCCTGCCGCCAGGGCGGAGTCCATCCCGGCGCGCAGCATCGCCACCTTGGGGAGCGCGATGGCGTCGAGGTCGCCCGTGGTGAGCACGTGCACACCCGGCTCGAGGTCGATGACACGCACCGGCCCGGTGTCGTCGACCTCGGCAACGAGCGCCCGGTCGGGCGAGACCCAGACGACGTTGACCGGGTTGTAGCGGCCTGGTCCCAGCACCGCCAGCCGACCGGGGATGTCCTGCGCGTCGACGCCGGTGAGCAGCGCCAAGGGGATCTCGCCGCGCGAACGCCGACTCGGATCCGGGGGTTGTGGCTTGCCGGCGATCGGATAGCGATTGGTCACGGCGCAGACCGTGCCGCCCGCGGTCACCGCGAGCCAGGTGCCTCCGGCGACGAGATCGCGGCCTCCCATCACCAGCGGGCTCGTGCTGAGGACCCCGGGCGGAGCACTCGCGCGGGCGATGAGCTCGTCACGGTTGGCGGCCAGGATGACCGGCGTGTCCGCGATACAGCGCCAGGCCAGGAGGATCGTGCACACGGGGCGAATCCTAGGGGGAGCTCACGCCCATGTGAACTCTGTGAACACGGCCTCGCGGCCACGTCACACATCGCCGATGTCCCTATGCCGGCGAGGGTATTAAGACCAGAGTTTGGATCACGTCAATGAACGCAAACGCATTCGGTGAGTTCACTCCCCGCAAGCGCCATCGGGGCCGCGCCGTCGCGGCGCTCCTTCCAGGCGTCTTCGCGTTGCTGTTCGCCGGTGTCTCCGGCGTCGCCGCATCGTCGACTCCGGCCGCACGGCCGACCGCGACCCCCGCGCCGACGCCCGCCCCGAAGGTCTGCCATCACGGCACCAATCCGGATGGGACCTGCTGCCCGCGCTGGAACCCCTGCGTCACGCCGCCCCCGACCTTGACGCCCACGCCGACCGCGACGCCCACGCCGACCCCCAAGCCAACGCCGACGCCGAGCGGGACGACCAATGGCGGCAACGGCACGCCGACTCCGACCCCAAAGCCCAGTGCCACGCCAGCACCGACGTCGAAGCCGTCGGGCTCCTCGGGCTCCTCGGGCTCCGCGGGCAGCACCGGCAGCGGGCACTCGGGCGGCAGCTCGGGCGCGACTGGCGCGACCGGGGCGTCAGGTGTCACGAAGGCAACTCGCGTGCAGGTGCCTGCCGATCCAACCCCATTCGGGGCACTCGGGACGGTGGCTGCGCTGAACCCTGGCGGCCTTGACGCCGCACGGATCCCACCGGTTGAAGCGCTCACGCCGCTGAGCGGGCTCGACTTCGGCGCCGGTCTCAACCTCGGCCCGCTGCTCCTCCTGATCGATCTGATCGGGATCGGCCTGCTCGTCTACCTCGTGCGCACTCGCTGGCTCGCGCCCGAGGCCTGACCGACAGCCACAGGCCCCGCGCCGGCACCGATTCCCACGAGCCCGCTCTGAATCGCATCGGCCGTGACCGCCGCCGCGCGTCGGGCGGCGTCGGGGAGCGGCGTGCCCCAGGCGAGCTCGGCCGCGAGCGTCGCCGAGTGCGTGCAGCCCGTTCCGTGCGTGGCTGAGCTGTCCATCCACGCGATCGGGATCTCCAGGTGATCGACACCGTCGAAGAGGAGATCGAAGTCACCGCCGTCACCGCCCGTGATCAAGACCGCGTGAGCGCCGCGTTCCACGATCGCCTCAGCGAGCGTTCGCCGGTCGCCGTCTTTGCCCGCCAGCACGCGAGCCTCGGTGAGGTTCGGAGTCACCACGGTCGCGAGCGGCAGCAGCCGCGCGATGAGCACCGCCACGCCATCGGGATCGAGCAATGGGGCCCCAGTGCTGGCGCCCAGGACGGGATCGATCACGAGCGGCGTCGGGTGGCGCTCGAGAAAATCGGCGACGGTTGCGACGATCTCAGCTGAGAGGAGCGCACCCGTCTTGGCGACGTCGACGCCGATATCGCCGTACACAGCGTCGAGCTGCGCGGTGATGACGTCGACCGGGAGACGGTGCACGGCAAGGATCGCCTCGGTGTTCTGCGCTGTCACGCCGACGATCGCCGTCATTCCGTGGCAGCCCGCCGCGGCGAACGCCTTGAGATCGGCCTGGATGCCGGCACCACCGCCGGAGTCAGACGTTGCGATCGAGAGACAGCGAGGCGGCGTCACCGCTCCATCGTAGATGGACTGACGTGGCGGCTCAGACAGCCGCCCGGTGCAGGACGTCCGGCGTCGTTGCGATCACCGGCGCTCGCGCGCTCTCATCGAAGATGACGAACCGGTTCTTGCCCTGCCGCTTGGCGAGGTACATCGCCATGTCGGCGCGGCGCATGAGCTCCTCGGGTTCGGGCGCATCTGCGGGATCGTCGACGACCGCGACGCCGACGCTTGCTCCAATGGTGACCATGGCATCGCCCATCGGGATCGGGCGCCGGAGCGTCTCGATGATCCGCTCCGCGACGACGGATGCGTCGGACTTGTGGCGCATGCCGTCGAGCAGCATGCCGAACTCGTCGCCGCCGAGGCGTGCGGCCATGTCGAGCTTGCGCACCTGCACGCGCAGGCGCGCGGCGACAGCACTGAGCACCTGGTCGCCGACGGCGTGTCCGAAGTTGTCGTTGATCTCCTTGAAGCCGTCGAGGTCGATGAACATGACCGCGATCGGGCGCCGCGTCGAGTTCGAGCTGGGAGAGCGACGTCGTGACCGTCTCGATGAAGAGCGAGCGGTTGGCGATCTGCGTGAGCGGATCGTAGAAGGCCCGCCGTGCGAGCTCGGCCTTCTCCAGCGACATCGCCAGGATCGCCTCCGCGAGCTGGCCGTTCTCGAGGGCCACGCTGATCAGCCCCGCCACCGTCGTCAGCAGGCTCTGCTCGTGCCGGCCGAGTGTCGCTCCGCCGCGCGTCGGATCGAGGAGCAGGAGCATGCCCTGCGGGCCTTCGCGGCCGCGCAGCACCACCACCGTTCCGGCATGGGCATTGCGCTCGGCAAGTGCAAGGCCGAGGGCCTGATCGTTCGTCAGCGGCCCGGTGAGGATCGTCTCGGACCGCAGCTCGTTGAGCACCTCCTGTTCGGCGAAGGTCAGCTCGGACGTCGAGACAACGGCGTGGTCGTCGTCACCGATCGACGTGAAGCGCACAGCCGGGCCGCGCACCTCCGGGATGACGACGAGTTGCGCGCGAGCGACTCCGAACATCTCGGTGATGCCGTTGAGGAGCTCGCCGGCGCGCTCGCCCATCTGCCGGGTTGAGTGCAGGATCTCGGTCGTGCGATAGAGAAACTCGTTGCGGTCGGCGCGGCGCTGGCTTTCGCTCGCTGCGATCTGCCCGGCGAGGACAAGGATCGCCGGGGGCACGAGCGCGAACGCGAGCCACGGCGATGTGGTGAGGATCATGAGCGCGACGATCCCGAGGCACGCGTTCGTGGTGCACGCGGCGACCTGGAAGAGGTAGGCGCGGCTGACCTCGCCGAGCCTGATCCGGCCCTGCGCGAGCGTGGTGCCGACATTGAGCGCGATCGGATAGACGAACCAACCGGCGACCACCATGGCGACGGCGAACGCGACGATGCTGCGCAACGCGAGCGGGTTGTGCGGATCGGGTCCGACGGCGTTGAAGACGAGGACGGTGACGCCGATGTAGAGGACGTCGAGCATCGCGTTGGCGAAGTCCTTCACCAGGTTGATGCGCCGCCGGGTCCAGCTCGCGAGGAGCACCCCCGCCACGAAGCAGGCGAGCAGTTCATGGGGATCGATGAGAAAGAGGCCCATCGCCAGTGGAATCTCGGTGAGCGAGAGGTACGACGCTTCGCGGTGGACCCGCACCTGCACGAAGAGGAGGCTTGTGCCGTAGCAGGTCGCGAGCTCGACCCACCAGGGGATGGCGCCCATGAGGCTGGTCCGTTGCACGTTGTGCAAGGGAAGGAGCCAGAGCGCGGCGCCGATCAGGCCGAGGAGGACCGAGAACGCCACCAGCCGCTGCGGGCCGTTGAGCCGTCCGATCCGCGCCCGAGCGCGCGTCACGAAGAGCGGTTGGCGCGCAACAGAGATCTCGCTCATCTCACGCCACTTCGCCGCGTTCCCCTGATCAATGTCGACCTCCTGTCGATCCACATTCAGGCCCCCGCTGAGTGGCGTCTCGATTGTGTCGCGACATCAGGCCTCGCCCGTCCACGCGAGCGTCACAGCGTGGTAACGCGACCGGAACGGAAATATCAAATGTGAATTTGGCGTTGGTCCGCAAGCTGTCCCGCGCCGTCACATAGCGTCGTGACATGACCATTTCAGACGACCGTTCCGCCAGCGTCACCCCGCCCGCGCCGCCGCCTTCCTTCGTCCGCCGGCACCCCATCCTTGCCGCGTTCGGCGTGCTCTCCGGCCTCTCGCTGTTCTCGGCACTGTGGCCGGTCAGCGCGATCATCGTCAGCGTTGCCATCGCGGCGGACGCGACCGGTCTGGACCGCAAGGCGTGGTCAGTGACCAGGTCTGTTGCCGAGCGCATCGCAACAGCAGTGCATGCGCACACACACGAGGACCCGGCTCCTTCCCCGCCCGCGCCGGTGGCCCCCGCGCCGCCGGCCCCGCAACCGTCACCGCCGCGACGGGACGTCCATACACCGTCGAACGCCGCACGTGTCAGCCGCGAGCCGCGGCCCCAACCGGGTTCGCATCCCTCCGTTCGTGCGCGTCATCCGCGCACAGCCGACCACCCCGTGGAGACGCGGATCGACGGGCGCGGAATGTGAGTGCGGTCAGCCGAGACGCGCGCGAGCGCTGCGCAGCCGCTGCAGCGTGACGTCTTTTCCGAGGAAGACCATCGACTCGATGACCGGCAGCCCGGTGGGGCTGCCGAGGATGGCGACGTAGAGGACCCGAAATGCGTCGCGGGGCTTGGATCCGGCGGCTTCGGCAACGCTGCGAATGCGCTCGAGCAGGGCCGCCTGGTCCTCGAGGCCGCCGGCCTCGACCGCGGCGACGGTCGCATCGATGATCGCCTCGGCCGTCGCCTGGTCGACCTTCTTCGGCGGGAACTCCACGGTCGGATCGACGACGATGTCACCGAGGAGCGGCGCGCAGAGTTGCGTCGCGTCGGCGAGCGTGATCATCCGGTCGCGGAGCATCGGGATGAGCGAACGGCGCACCTCTTTGCTCGTGCCGATGAGCGGAAATTCGAGCGCTTCGACGAGTGCATCGGTGTCCATGGCCCGGATGTGCACGCCGTTGAGATCATCGAGTTGTTTGGGGTCGAAGATCGCGGGCGCGGAATTGACACGGTCGAGCGTGAACCGCTCGCAGAGTTGCGCGGGGGTGAACACCTCTTCGCCGTCGCCGGACGACCATCCCAGCAGCGCCATCGCGTTGACGATCGCCGACGGCAGGTAGCCGAGCTCGCCGTACTCGAGCACGTTGCGCGCGCCGCGCCGCTTGCTGAGCTTCTGGTGATCGGGGCCGAGCACCGCCGGGACATGCGCGAAATTCGGTGGCGTCCAGCCGAATGCGCGGTACAGCGCAAGATGTTTCGGCGTTGACGGGATCCACTCCTCGGAGCGGATGACGTCACTGATCTCCATGAGATGGTCGTCCACCACGACCGCGAGGTGATACGTGGGGAACCCGTCGGATTTCAGCAGCACCTGATCGTCGATGTCGGAGTTCTCGAAGCTGACATGCCCACGCACAGCGTCGTCCCATTCGCTGACTCCGTCGGGCATGAGCAGACGCACCACCGCGGGTGCGCCGTTCGCGCGTTCCGTCGCAACGTCTTCCTGACGCGTGAGACAGCGCCGGTCATAGCGGGTCGGTTCCTTGCGCGCACGCTGCTCGTCGCGCATCGCCGCGAGTCGCGCGGGTGTGCACGTGCACCAGTAGGCATTGCCGTCAGCGACGAGCGTGTCCGCGTACGTGCGGTACGTGTCGATGCGCAGCGACTGGATGTATGGATCGTGCGGACCGCCGATCTCCGGTCCCTCGTCATAGTCGAGCCCCAGCCAGCTGAGCGTCTCGATGATCAGCGCCTCGGTGCCGGGGATGTAGCGCTCCTGGTCGGTGTCCTCGATGCGCAGGATGAATGCGCCTCCGGCGTGACGCGCTGTGAGCCACGCGAACAGCGCGGTCCTGACCGAGCCGAAATGCAGCGCTCCGGTGGGCGAGGGCGCGAACCGCGTCCGGACGCGCGGGCCGGCGCCGGCTGGCACCTAGTGCGGCGCGAAGAGAACGAGCGTCAGGACTGTCCAGGCAAGCAGGCCGACAATCAGCATCGGCGCGTCCAGGTTGGAGACCACGACGCTCATGACGCGCGGTGAGCCACCACCATGCGCTCCGGCTGTCTCGCCGACGCGCATGACGCCCGGAGGCTTGCCGACGTCGGCCATGCCCCACGGCGGCGGCGGGGCGGGCGGCGTTCCGCGCGGCGTGATATGGACCTGTCCCTCCTGGCGGCTCAACTTGTCCTCGTAGAGGATGCCGACGATGAGCGCGGTGCCGAGCGCGCCGGTGCCGAGGCCCATGAGGATGAGGATGATGCCGAGGGCGGCGTTGAGGTAGTCGTTGTAGACATGGCCGCCGAGCAGGTCGAAGATGCCGCCTGCGATCAGCGCCAGTGAGACGAGGCCGAAGCCGAGGACTTTGCCGACGATCTCGCGAACAGGCATGGCGCGAGTATACCGGCGCGCTCCGGTAACTTCGCAACGCGCGACGGGTTGCGTGCCCGAACCTAAGATTGGCCCTCGCGCCCGCATCGTCTAGCGGTTAGGACACCACCCTTTCAAGGTGGTAACCGGGGTTCGACTCCCCGTGCGGGTAGCTCGCGACGCTCCTTAATCGCGGCGCAGCGAGATCCAGAGGTCGGGCTTGATGAGTGCGGCCAGGAGGAGCGGCCAGATCCTTGGACGGTTGCAGCGGAAGCTGACGACCTCGCCTGGCCCAACGTCGAACGAGCGCTCGACGCTGCGGTGCCTTCCCGACTCGAGGCGAAACGTGCGGTGCCCGGGCTCCACCGCCACCTCGACCGTCTCCTTGTCGGCGATCGACCCCACCACGGTGCCGTCGATGACGATGTTCCATTGCTCACCGTGCGCACCGATACCCCAGTCGCGAACCAACCGAAGCGTGCCGTCGCTCGTGGCTGCCCCGCCGTCCTGGCGGCTGACAGTCGTTGCAATTGCACTGCCGTCACCGCCGCTGCTGCCACCCGCAAGACGCACGAGGAAATAGGTGAGGAGCGCCACCACGACGACGACGCCGATGATGATCTGGACAACGTGGTTGCCGGAGCCGCCAAAGAGGCCAGCCACCATGAGCGATCCGTCAATCATCGGCGTTACTCCCGACGCGGGGTATGCGACGGACCGTGCCGGCGGGTGGGACCTGACCGCCGCCGCTCGACGTTCGCCGAGCCCGAGCGCCCGTGATGAGCCGCTCACGATCGAAGAGTCCCACGACGATGCGGAACAAGATGACGTCGGCGACGAGCAGCACGAACGCGAACACAACTGCGAGCGTGACGCTCGGTGTGAAGACGTTGAAGGACACCAAGGCCACGACCGCAAGCGGCGGGACGCTCGATAACGTCCCCAGCTGTTGCGCGACGCGAACGTCGCTCGCGCGAGTCGAGATGCCGATGCCCACCCAGATCGACCAACCTGCCAGGAGTGGTGCGAAGAGTATCTCCGCGAGGATATGTGGTCCCTGCCCCAGGGCTGATACCACCGCTGGATTGCTAGCAAAGAGACGTGCGCAGATCTGGATGACGGCGAAGAGCACATAAGCGATTCCCACCGCGGGAACAACGACGCCGAGCGCCTTGCCGAGGAGCAGTTCATCGCGGCGCAGCGGCGTTGTCAGCAGTGGCTCGAGCGTGCCCTGCTCGCGCTCTCCGACCACCGAGTACGCGGCGATGACAGCCGGCACCAGGGCAGGCGCGATCAACAACACCAGGAAGGTGGCCCCGACAGCCGCGTCCACCTTATCGGCCGCGACCGTCGGGCCGATACGAAAGATGGTGATCAGGGGTTCGACGAGGAAGACGAGCGGGAGCAGTGCCATGGTCACGACGATGAAGGGGCTGCGGCGGTATTCACGGAGCTCCTTGAGCAGCACCGCACCCAGACGTCCGAAGCTGAACTTCATCGCTTCGCTGCCTCGGTGTCCTCGTCGATCAACTGCAGATAGACGTCCTCGAGGGAGTGACGCGACTCGCTGATCGAAACGACGTCGGCACCGGCGGCAACGAGCGCTCGGGTCACCTGCGGGGCGACAGCTCTTGGATCCGCGACATTGAGCACGTAACTGCTCGCCCCGTCGAGGCGCCAGCTTTCGACGCCGTCTGCGCTGTTGAAGACAGCATCCGGCGCGACGAGTGGCTGCACTGTCTCGACGACGAGCGACCGAGTGAAGAGCCGCTCACGGAGCTCGTCGGGCCGGCCCACCAAGCGGAGCGTGGTGTTGAGGATGGCGACCCGATCGCACAGCCGCTCCGCCTCCTCGAGCCGGTGGGTGGTGAGAAACACAGTGACCCCGCGCTGGCGCAACCCATCGATGAGGTCGTTCACCTCGCGCGTTGCCACGGGGTCCAGCCCGGACGTCGGCTCATCGAGGAACATGACTGCGGGGTCATTGAGCAGTGCGCGTGCCAGCCCGACACGCTGCAGGAGCCCCTTGGACAGAGTGCCGCAGAGGTCGTGCGCTCGCGCGCTGAGGTTGACCGCCTCGAGCGCCTCGCCGATGCGAACCGCCGCGTTGTGCTGCCGATAGAGACCCGCGAAGAGCTGCAGGTTCTCGGTCACCGTGAGGCGCCGATACAGGCCCGGGTTCTCAGGCATGATCGCGATGCGTTGACGGATTTCCGGTCCGTTGTCCGACGTCAACGGAATGCCGGCGACGCTCGCCGAGCCCGACGTCGGCGCGATGAGGGTCCCGAGTGTGCGAACCGTGGTCGTCTTCCCCGCGCCATTGGGCCCCAGGAATCCGAACACCTCGCCCTGTGCCACGGAGAACGAGACGTCATCGAACGCGATGCGGTTGCCGAACCGCTTGCCGAGATGGTCGACGACCAGTGCGGGCGGCTTCGCGGTTGTTTGCCCTTCAGCAGCCATAGCTGTAGTGATACTCCACTGAAGGATTGACGGCGGCAACTTGCCACTTGAAACCTTTGGCGCGATCGATAATACTGAGGCTCACGGGCGCGGAGCGCCGGAAGGGATGGGTGCAAGGGGGGTGTGGATGGCGACGATGCCGAGTCAGGTAGAGCGTCGTCATCGCACGCGCGGATGGGCAATCCACGGGGTGACCCTGGTGTGCCTCGTGCTGGTCATCGTCGTCGCCCAGGTCGTCGGGCACGAAGCGGGCGACCTCGTCGCAAAGATCAGCCAGGGTCTCGCGCACTAGGCGCGACGGCTATCGGCGCGGTTGCAAGGTCGCCCCGAAGAGTCTCGTCCGGCGCGCGACGACGCCGGCGACCAGGAGCAAGCCGAGGACCAGCAGCAGCATGCCCGCAACCATCGGCGTCTCTACCGCGCCGGTGCTCGGCACCGTGGCGATGCCCGCGACGTCGAACGTCACGACCGCAGCGGATGACGTCAGGCCATCGGCGTCGGTCACCGTGTACGACACGGTGGCACGACCGGTGAATCCGGGCGCCGGGGTGAAGACGAGCGCCCCGGTCGTCGCGTTGATGGACACCGTCCCATCACCTGCGGGCGGGAGCGAACCGGGGACGAGCGCATACGTGAACGGGCCTGTCCCGACCGGTGCCGGCGGCTGCACCACGATGGGCGCCCCGGGTGTGCCGGTGCCCGAAGCCGGCGCGACAAGCGGTGTGACGTTGACCGAGACGTCGGCAGGTGCCGAGACCTGGTCGTCGACGTCAGTCACGGTGTAGGTGAACGACGGAACGATGCCGCTGAATCCGTGGGCAGGCGTGAAGGTCACGGCCCCGGTGGCGGAGTTGATCGTGGCGACGCCATCGCTTGCTGACGGCGAGCTTGCGAGTGCATAGGTGAACGGCCCGGCGCCCGATGGGGTCGACGGTGTCAACGTGACTGCCGCGTCGGCATTGGTCGTTCCGCTGATGTCATGGGCGGATGGTGGCGCCGGAAGGCCAACGTCCACGGTGATGGTCACCGTCGCGACGGACGTGCGGTCATAGACGTCGGTGGCGGTGTAGTCGAAGCTGTCCGACCCGGAGTAGCCGGTCGCCGGCGTGTAAACGAACGAGCCGGTCGTTGTGATGGCGACGGCGCCATGTGCGGGTGTCGTATTGCTCGTGACCGTAAGCGCGGTGCCGGTGTCATTGCTCAGCAAACCACCGGCCGCGAGTTGATTGATCGCGGTGTTCACAGTCGTCGTGTAGCCATCGTTCGAGGCCGCAGGCGCTGCAGGCTCGTTGACCGTCAGGTCGATGGTTGCCGGTGCGCTGAGGTCAGCCGACACATCGAAGACTGCGTATTCGAAGGTCGGGACAGCGCCGCTGAACCCGGCTGCAGGCGCGAATGTGATCACACCCGTCGCGGCATTCATGGATGCAGAACCGTCGGCGTTCGGCGGATGGCTTGTCAGGGCGTACGTGAACGGGCCGAGGCCGAGCGGTGTCGACGGCGTTACCGTCAACGCGGAGGGGCCGGTGCCCGAGCCGACCACGTTCTCTGCCACCGGGTTGACGGTGAACGTCACGATTGCCGATGACTGGCGGCCGTAGCTGTCGTTGATGGTGTAGCCGAAGTTGTCGCTTCCCGAGGATCCGACGTGCGGCGTGTAGACGAACGAGCCGTTATTGCCGTTGAGGACGAGCGTCCCGTACGCGGGCGACGTGTTGGTTGTGACGATGATCCCGGTCCCACTGTCGTTGCTGAGAACCCCACCGATCGCACCCTGGTTGAGCGCTGCTCCGGCCGTGGTCGTATAGAAGTCGTCGATCGCAACCGGCGGCGGCGGGAGATTGACGCTGATCGTGACCGTCGCCGTGGACGTGCGGTTGAACGCGTCGGTGATCGTGTAGGTGAAGGTGTCCACGCCTGTATCACCGCTCGCGGGTGAGTACGTGAACGAACCGTCGCTCTGCACGACAGCGGTTCCAGCACCGGCGGCAGTGAAGCTGGTCTCGGAGATGCCGGCTCCGATGTCGTTGGTCAAAACGCCTGCGCCGGCGCTCACGGTGAGTGGCGTGTTGATGAGGGTGGTGTACGCGTCGTCGTTCGCGATTGGTGCCTCGAACGGATTGGCCGCGAGCTTGCACGACGCGCCATCGTTCGTACTGGCCGTCTGTCCATCAACCAGCAACGAACCGGTCGGTGACGATGTGGCGAATCCGTTGATCAAGAAAATCTTCCCGGTGCTGTTGTCACTGAAGAAGAGATCGTTCGGATTGTCTGTCCACGCTGCGCCGAAGGAGCCGCCCGCACCGGTGATCCCCGTGACCGTCGCCGACGTTGCAACGCCGGTGAAGGTGTTGACCCTGTACAGGGTTGTCGGTGCGGCACCCTGGAGCAGGTAGGCGAATCCGCCCATCCACACGAGGTCGTTGCCCGCGTCCGCAGCGCCAGTGATCGCAACCGTGTCGGCGATTAAGGTCATGGGATCGATGGCGTACCAGGTCGTTGCCGTCGAACGAACCCAGAGGTTGCCCACATCGTCGAAGGCGCCGGCGACGTAGTTGGCGGCGGGCAACCCGAACGGGAGTCCGAGATCGCTGATGGAACCGTCGTTGGCGATTCGCAGCAGATCCCCTCGGTTGCTCGCGTCGGTGCTCAACGCATAGAGGAAGTTGTCCATTGGGTCATAGCCCATCGCGTTGTACGCCGGCTGAACGGGGCCGATCGGTGTGTAGCTACCGGTGACCGGATCGAGTTGGTTCAACTGTCCGGCGATCACCTGATAGAAGCCGGGTGCACAGACGAATGGGCCCGGCGATGCCTGGGCGGTGATCGCGGGAGCCGCAACGGCGAATGCGGATATCAACAAGGCTGCGGCGGCGATTGGCGCGAGCAGGCGACGCGAAATGCGAACTGAGGTGATGGCTTGATTTCCTGAAAGGGCGTGGAAGGAAGCGTGGAGGAGCCCTCGATCAGTCTGGTCAGATCACCGGACGCGATCCCCCACGTCGTCGCTGCGTAACCCGAAACGAACCGGACAGTTCGCTCAGACCAGCGCTAGCCGCCCGCGATAGCAGGAGCGTCGCCGCCGCCCTGCTGCCGAAGTGGCGGCGCAGCGACGTCGGCATGAAA
Organism: Candidatus Dormiibacterota bacterium; assembly: GCA_963754015.1. Taxonomy (GTDB): domain Bacteria; phylum Chloroflexota; class Dormibacteria; order Aeolococcales; family Aeolococcaceae; genus Palsa-851. The sequence goes on along the minus strand of CAVWEG010000008.1, from coordinate 201,331 downwards.
CTCGCCTTCGAGCGCCGGACTCGACGACGGCGGTGTCCTCGGATTGCGGATCGTCGCCGCGGCGAACACTCCGGCCCCGGCACAGATCACCGCCGCGATCAAGACAGCGCGTTGAAACCCTGATTCGAAGACGGCGGGGTGCAGATAGCTGTCGCCGGTAATCCCAGCGAGCGCCGGAAGGCATGCCACTGCGAGGAGACTGCCCGTGCGTGCGACCGTGTTGTTGACAGCGGACGCCATGCCGGTACGTTCCGGCGGTGCAGACGAGAGCGCCGTCGCAGTCAGCGGCGCTACCAGCATTGAGAGCCCGAAGCCGAAGAACAACACGGGCGGAAGCACTTCGGTGAAGTAGTTGCCGGATGCGTCGATGCGCGCATAGAGCGCCATGCCCACGGCCATGAGTATCGGGCCAACGGACATCTGCATCCGCGGCCCGATACGCGCCGACAGCGCTCCGGAGCGCGAGGAGAGCAGGAACATCAGTCCTGTCGCCGGGAGCACGGATGCGCCGGCCAGCGTCGGGCTGTAGTGGGATACCTGCTGGAGCTCGATGGGCAGCAGGAAGAACACGCCACCGAGCATTCCGTAGATGAGCAGCGTCTCAAAGTTGGTCGCGCTGAATTGCATCGATCGAAAGATCCCGAGCGGCACTATCGGCGCGCGGACGTGCAGCTCGACGATCACGAACGCGATCAACGCAGCAAACCCGACGATGAGGGCACCGACAACGACTGGCGAAGTCCAGCTTCCTGCCGTTCCCTGAATGAGGCCGAAGGAGATGCCGACGAGCGCCAGGATCGTCAGCGCGCTCCCGGCGATATCGATGTACCCGGTCGCCTCCGGGTCTCGCGATTCGGGAACATGACGGAAGGAGATCCAGATCACCGCCGCCGCGATGGGGGCGTTGATCAGAAAGATGAGGCGCCACGAGATGGCGCTGATGAGAAAGCCACCAACAAACGGACCGAGAGCGGTGGCGACGCCGCCGAGGCCCGACCAGGCGCCGATCACCCGTCCGCGCTCGCCCGGCGCAAACGAGGCCTCGAGGATCGCGAGGCTCCCGGGTGTGAGCAGCGCGCCGCCGACGCCTTGCAGGGCGCGGGCCGCGATCAGGAGCTCGATGCTCGGCGCCGTCGCACAGATCAGCGAAGCCACCGCGAACCAGACGACCCCGATCATGAAGAGGCGGCGGCGGCCGAAACGATCGGACAGTCCTCCGGAGAGCAGGATCAGCCCTGCCAGCGAGAGCAGGTAGCCGACGGATACCCATTGCAGCCCGGCGATATCCGCGTGGAAGTCCTTGCCAATGGCGGGTTGCGCGATTCCGACGACACTGCCGTCGAGCTGGGCCATCGCGCTGCCGAGCACCGTGGCAGTGAGCACCCATTTACCCCGGCCGGTCGAAAGGTGCAGGCTCTCAGCCCCGGTGATGGCTGCAGCTGCGGGTTGTGGTGCCGGGTCAGTCACCCCACGCGACATCGCCGAAGTAGCCGGCGGGTTTGGGATGGCGGCTGTACGCGGCGACACCCACGCGGCTGTCGGCGATCGTGGTGTTGACGCCGTGGCCGGGCATCACGAGCGTGTCCTCGGGCAAGGGCAGCAACTTCGCTTTGATGCTCTCGATGAGCGTCTCGAGGTCACCCTTGGCTGCGGTCTTGCCCGGCCCGCCGTTGAACAGCGTGTCGCCGGTGATCACGGCGTTGCCGACGCGGAGCGAGATGCTGCCCACGGTGTGTCCCGGGGTGTGCAGCACGCTGATGCGTGCGGCGCCGACCTTGACCTCGGCGCCGTCATCGAGCCGGCCGTCGATGCGTTCCTCGGGAACGTTGATCTCGACAGCACCCACCAGGACCGGTGCTCCCGTAGCGGCGCGGACGGCGTCGTACGTCATCCAGTGGTCGCGGTGCCAGTGCGTGGCGATCACCGTGCGGACACCGCCCTCTGCCGCGATCGCCTCGAGCAGCGGACCTTCTTCCAGCGGCATGTCGACGAGCAACGCTTCGCCGGCCGCGACGTCCCGCACGATGTATGCGTTGTTGCCGTACGGCCCCATCGGGCCGACCTTCACGATCCGGACTCCTCCGTCCTCGAAGACCGTGATGTCAGCGCCGGCCACGTGCCACCGTCTTGCCGGTCTTCTTCTTCGCGGCGGACTTTGCCGGCGCTTTCGCGGGTGACTTGGCGGCAGCCTCGGCGCGCATCGCCGCCTTGAACGCGCGTTTCTGCGTCTGGTATGCCTCGCGCTCGGCGACGGTGCTGACGTCTGCGAGCGTCGGCCAGTCGGGCACGACGGTTTCCCATCCCGCGGGACGAGCACCCAGGTGCTTGACGACAACGCCGACCATCACGCGCGCCTTGGCGGCGCCAAAGCCGGGGAGCGCCGCGAACCGCTTCTGGAGATCCTTGGCGTCCTTGGCTTCTGTCCAGATCCGGGTCGGATCGCCACCGTACTCGTCGGCGATGATCTGGCAGAGCCCGTAGACGCGGCGCGCCATGCTCGCTGGGAACCGGTGGAGCGCCGGTGGCTTGACGAATGCTGCAACGACCGTCTCGGGATCCATCGAGGCGATCTCCGGTGCGTTGAAGGTGCCGAGGCGCTCCTGCATGCTCAGCGGGCCGAGGAATGCCCACTCGATCGGGACCTGCTGATCGAGACAGAATCCGATGAGCATCGCGGTGGGACTTTCACTGACCAGTCGATCGGCGTCAGGGTTGCCGGTCCACTCCATGTGGGGCTGCAATGCGGTCGTGGCCACTCGCGCACGATACCGCGCCCAGGCGTCGCGCTGAGGCGGGCGGCCGAGACTGCGTACACTCGGCGCATGTCGTGGCTTGGGAGGCTCTTCGGTGCCAAGCCCCCGCCTGCGCCCACGAACACGGTGGTGATCGCGGGTGACCTCGTGTCACCGCTCACGTCGAACGGGTCCGAACTGTCGATTGCAGTCGACGCTGCACTCCGCGCATATCTCGAGGCGCAGGCGAAAGCACTTGCCGCTGGGGAGCCGGAGCGCATCCCGTTCTGGTTGCGCAGGGACGCCGAAAACGCCGGCGACCTCGAGGACGAGTTGCGCGACCGGGTCATTCAGCGCCGCGCCGCCGAGGAAGAGACCCGCTAGTCGTGCGTGCCCTGGCCTTCAAGGACTTCGGCGAGGTCGAGCTGGTCGATGTGCCGAAGCCGGTGCTCGAGGAGGCGACGGACGCGCTCGTCCGTGTCACGAAGACGGCGATCTGCGGCAGCGACCTGCACGTCGTCCACGGCCGGATTCCGGGGATGAGCCCGGGCGGCATCCTGGGGCACGAGTTCGTCGGTGTCGTGGAGGCTGTCGGCAGTGAAGTCCGCCGGTTTGCCGAGGGCGATCGAGTGGTCGGCTCGTTCACGATTCCCTGCGGCGATTGCTGGTATTGCGATCGCCGGCACTTCAGCCGTTGCCCCGATCAGCGTGTGTTCGGCTATGGGTCGTTCTTCGGGGACATCGCCGGCGCGCAGGCGGAGTACGTGCGCGTGCCGGCGGCTGACCTCGTGCTGCATTCGCTCGACCCGTCGCTGACGGACGAGCAAGGGATCTTTGTCGGCGACATCTTCACGACCGGCTACGACTGTGCGATCGAGGCGCGGATCGAGCCGGACGATGTGGTTGCAGTGGTGGGATGCGGGCCTGTCGGGCTCATGGCGATCCTGGCGGCGCAACAGTTCGCGCCGTCGAAGATCTATGCGGTGGACACGGTGTCGCAGCGCCTGGAGATGGCGCAGAGCCTGGGCGCGATTCCTGTTGATGCCAACGCTGTGCACGCGCCGAGCTTTATCCAGGACCTGACCGGAGGCCGCGGCGCCGATGCTGTTTTGGAGTGCGTGGGCGCCGCTCCGGCGCTGCTCGACTGCATCGACATCGCTCGAGCCGGCGGGCGGATCAGCGTCATGGGGGTCCACAGCGACCAGGAGCTGGTGCTGCCGCTCAACACCACCTTTCTCAAGGCGATCACTTTGAAGTTCTGCGGGACCGCGAACATCGTCGGCCGGTGGGACGATGCATTAGCAGTGCTCGCGGAGGGGACGGCGCACCCGGAGGCGATCATTTCGCACCGGATGTCGCTTAGCGATGCAGTGCTTGGCTATGAGCTGTTTCAGCGGCGTGAGGCATTGAAGGTCGTGCTCACGCCGTAGTGGCTGCTGACCTCCACGCGAGCGACCTTCAATCCTCGACGCCATGTTGTGTGGTCGGCTCGGTTCCTACGCTCGCCGATGAGTTGGCGTCCGATGACTTTCCAAGCACCACGGCCAGCATCCCTTCGATTTTGTCAAGACGTGCGTTGAGGGCTGCGGCCTCCTTGTTGGTCGCTTCACCCACGAGAAAACTCGCAACTGTCGCAGTCAGCACGCCGATCAGCCCAATGCCGACAAGCATCAGGACCACCGCCACGGTGCGACCACCGGATGTCACAGGGAACCTATCGCCATATCCGACTGTGGTGACGGTCACGATCGCCCACCAAAGTGCGTCGCCATAGTTCTGAATGTTCGAACCTGGAGCGCCAGACTCGAACTCGTATGCCAGTGCAGCGCAGACGATAACGACAGCGAGGACGACCATCAGCGCGTAGTGAAGTCCGTGATGCGTGAGCAACCCTCGCAGTCGACGGAGGGCATTCGTGAGCAGCAGAGCCGCCCTGACCAAGTTGACAATGCGCAGCAGGCGGAGCGCTCGGAGCGGTCTGAACAAGGGGACGGCAACCACAGCCAGCTCGACAAGATGGTGGGTGAAGTAGTGCCGGCGCTCCGGTGTGAGGTAGAGCTTGACTCCGTACTCGATCGCGAATGCCGCCCAGACGAAATAGTCGATAGCGTCGAATAGCGTCGCTAGGCCGGCGGGCAAGCTCACGACGATTGGCACGACCAGCACCGGTAGCCATATCAGGGCAAGCACGGTCAGCGGCAAAGCAACGGCTTCGGAGAAGCGGTCGTAAGCCTCCTGCGAACGGCTCAGGCGCGGCATGTTGGGAATCTATCTGATGCCGTCGGGAGCGTTCTTCGCGCTAACGCTGAGACACACGACGGTCCTCCAAGGTTCGGCCAATCCCTCCGCACTCTCGCGATCCTACGGGGGAACCCATCGAATCCGTCACTCTCCCCGGCGACCATCACACGGACAATCCCGGGGTCCGTTAGAGTCCTCTGCCGAGGCGGACTAGACCGCCCGGACGGGAGAGGGACAAATGAAGCGGTTACTGGTTGTCGGGGCGGCGTTCGCGTGCGCCATCGTCGGATGCGGCAGCACCACGCCGCACAGCGGGGTCCAGGGGGCCACAGCGCCTCCCGAGGTCAGCATCCCGACCGCCGACGTACCGGCCCCAACGGTGGTCGTGCAGACCTTGAACCCAACCACCGCGCCACCGAAGACCGCCGCTCCGACCGCGCGACCGACTGCCCGCCCCACCGCGCGACCGACTGCCCGCCCCACCGCGCGGCCGACGAGTCCGCCCCCGAACACGTGCGGCGCCCCCTCGAACCCATGGGGCTATAACTTCTGCGGCGGCGGATACATCACCTCGCCGCCATCCAGTTTCTGCAACTACTTCAACTGCATCCCGTCGTTCTGGGAGTCGACAAAGGGGTATGTCGAGGAGTGCACAGACGGGACGTACTCGCACTCGGGCGGTCGCAGCGGATCATGTTCCGATCACGGCGGCAACCTTCGCCCGCTGTTCAGCTGACTGGTCTAGATCCTCGTAAATGGCAAGGGCATGTGCGAAGTGCGGCGCGCACCTCGGCGTCTTCCACCGGGACGTGTACTGCGGGGACTGCGAGGCAAAGATCGATGCCCTGCTTCCGGCCGTCGACACCGCACTCGCTGATGACGTCCTGACGGCGGACGAAGAAGCCGAACTGGCCGCGGCTATCGAGTTGGCGGGCTTCACGTGGGACGACATCCGGACGCGCAGACCCGATCTCACTGACGCGCTGGTGATCGGCCTCGCGAATGACAACCGACTTGGCACTGTGAGCGGGTCGTCTCTCCTGGTTGGCGCTGGCGAAGTCGTGCACCTGGTCCGTCCTGCGGCGGTGATGAGCGAGCACGCTGTCCGTGAATGGCGCGGTCAAACGAGCGGAATCAGTGTGCCGATTGGTCACGGTGTGCGTCTGCGGACAGGCGCGATTCGCGGCCATAGCGTCGTCGTCGGCACGCAAATGGTCGCGACCGACGCCGGCACGCTCTATGTGACGTCAAAGCGTCTCGTGTTTTCAGGCGACAAGTCCACCATCGACATACCCCTCGCGAAGCTGGTCGAGATTCACGCCTACAGTGACGGCGTGTTGGTGCATGCGTCGAATCGGAAGACGGCCCCACTGTTCCGGGTGCCATCGGGACCCGTAGTAGCCGCGGTGCTGAGTGCCGCTGTGCAAAAGGTCATCGGATAGGCGCACGACGGGTAAGGCCATCCGAGCCCATATAACGTCACGGCGGCGGAACGGGACCACAGCCGAGGCCGCGGCCAACGCGAATAGGCCACCCGGGGCACCCCAAGCATTCACAATCGCCGATACAACAGTCTGCTAGCCTTACTACCTGAGTAGTGAGACGTATACAACCGCCGATTGCCCAGGAACCCACGTAGGACAGTCGCCATGAAAGTTGCGGGAATCCGCTATATCGACCTCGTCAACGAGGTGACGGCCCCGCTTCCACCCTTGCCCATTGCCGAGATGGGCCTTCCTCTATTGACGCCACTGCCGTGTCCACTCGAGGAAGCGACGGTGATGATGGTGAGCAGCGCGGGAGTCCATTTTCGTTCGGACCCGCCCTTCGCTCCAGTCGATGACCTGAGCTTTCGGCGGATCCCAGCAGGCACTCCAGCTGCGCTGATTCGCCCCAGCCATCCGAGTCCGATACGGCGACCCGGACTCATCGACATCAATGTCGTGCACCCGGCGGAGCGACTGACCGAACTCGTCGCTGCGGGCCGGATCGGTGGGGTCACCGATCATCACCAGAGCATCCTCGGCGCCATCAAATCACTGGTCCCGCTGGTTACCGAGCTTGGGCCGGCAATGGCCGCAGACGCACATGCCGCGGGCGCAACGCTTGTGATGCTGGTGCCGCTGTGTCCCGCGTGCCATCAGACCATCGGACTCCTTGCGCGGGTCTTCGAACGTGAGGGGTTGACGACGGTAACGGTGACCGGCGCCCGCGACATCACTCAACGCGTGCGCCCCCCTCGCGCAGCGTGGCTTGATTTCCCACTCGGCAACTCGCTGGGGAGGCCGAATGAGCCAGAGGAGCAGCGCGCCATCTGCCTCGACGTGCTTCGCCTGGCAACGTCCGAGGCGGCGCCGGGCACGATCGCGGATCTCGACTACGTCTGGCCAGACCCGACCTGGGAGGATCGGATTGCGGAACAGTATCGAGGCGAGGCCGACACCGTGATGTCCCAACGGCGGCACGAGTTCGACGCGTCAGGTGTTCATTTCGCAGCCGATGCCGTCGCGGCGGTGGAGTCGATGGGACGGCGCGGGCTCTTGTGACGCAACGCTCGCTGCGCGTCGGCTCAATCAGGCCAGCAGGTCATAGCCGCGAAGCGTCAGAAACTCGGCGAGCTGGTCACTGAAGACGAGGTCAGCGAATAACGAGCGAGCGGTGTCGAGGCAACGCTCCGCATCTGGCGCGCCGGCAATCTCGGCCCGAAATCTGCCCGCTTCCTCGCCCTCGATGTGCGTGACCATCGCACGCGTCACGGTTCGCCCATCCGACATCGACACGCCGCGATGGAGCCACTGCCAGAGGAGCGAACGGCAGATCTCAGCAGTGGCAACATCTTCCATCAGGTTGAAGACCCCGACGGCGCCATTTCCGCTGAACCAGGCGGTGAGGTAACGCAGGCTGACGCTGACGTTGTTGCGCACCCCTGCCTCGCTCACGTCGTGACCCGCGGAATCAAGGTCGAGCAGGTCGCGCGCGGTCACTGCCACGTCGTCGCGAAGGCGGTGCAGCTGGTTGGCGTTGTCCTCGAGAACGGCGTCGAACGCTTCGCGCGCTATGGCCACAAGGTCGGGGTGCGCGACCCAGGTGCCGTCGAAACCGTCCCCCGCCTCGCGACGCTTGTCCGCCCGCACGCCGACCAGCGCGGCTGCGGTCGCCTCGGCATCACGCCGGTTGGGAATCAGTGCGGCCATACCGCCGATCGCGTGTGCCCCACGGCGATGGCAGGTGCGGACCAGCAGCTCGGTATAGGCACGCATGAACGGCACAGTCATCGTGAGCAGTCGCCGGTCCGGAAGCACGCCGCGGTCCTGTTTCGCGAAGGTCTTCACAGCACTGAACATGTAGTCCCACCTCCCGGCGTTGAGGCCCGCAGAGTGGTCGCGCAGCTCGAAGAGCATTTCATCCATCTCGAATGCCGCCGGCACCGTTTCGATGAGCACGGTCGCGCGGATGGAACCGGCTGCAAGACCGAGGTGCTCTTCGGTGAACGTGAAGACATCGTTCCAGAGTTGTGCTTCTAAATGGCTCTGCATCTTGGGCAGATAGAAGTACGGGTTGCTGCCTCGCAGCTGCAGCTGTCTCGAGTTGTGGAAGGCGAAGAGGCCGAAATCAAAGAGGCTGGCGGAGATCGGTGATCCATCAATCAAGAAGTGCCTCTCGGGCAGATGCCACCCGCGGGGGCGCACCAACAGCGTCGCGAGCTGGTCGCCGAGCGCGTACTCGCGTCCATCGGGGCCCGAGTAGCTGATCGTGCCGTTGACCGCGTCGCGGAGATTCGCCTGTCCCTCGATGATGTTCACCCACGTCGGAGAGTTCGAATCTTCGAAGTCCGCCATGTACCCGGTGGCTCCCGAGTTGAGGGCATTGATGATCATCTTTCGATCCGTCGGTCCGGTGATCTCGACACGTCGATCCCTGAGGTCTCGCGGCGCCTCGGGGACGGTCCACGCACCGGTTCGAACAGCCGACGTTTCGGGGAGGAAGTCGAGCGAGCCTCCAGCGTCGATGCGCTCCTGCTCAGCGACGCGCCGGGCCAGCAGTTGCTCTCGGACCGGGTTGAAGCGAGCATGGAGCTTCGTGACGAATTCCTGCGCCGGGCTGCTGAGTATCGATGCACTTGCATCCGTCGCCGAGCCGACCACGCTGATCACCGCATACCTCTCAGTCCAAGCTTGGCGCTATGGTAGACTCGTTACGCCCTACGGACGTAGTGACTGCCGACGGCCGATCGCCGGCGCGCTGACAAGGTGAATGCGATGACGGACCATGGGGAGGCGATCGCTGAACGCCTCACACAACTTGGATTCACGCACTATGAGGCGCGCACGTACCTCGGACTGCTGCAGACCGACACCGCAACTGGGTACTCCGTAGCGAACGACACCGGCGTTCCGCAACCCAAGGTGTACGAGACGCTTCGACGGCTCGTCGAGCGCGGCGCGGCGGTACGCACCGGCGACAACCCTGCGCGCTACAGGGCCATTGCCCCGGATGCGCTCCTCCAGGGCATCGAGAAAGACTTCGCCGCGCGGGTGGCGGCGGCGCGGCATGACCTGGAGACGCTGCCACGCCGGGAGAGTCCTGCGCAGCTCCTCCCCGTCTCCCGAGTCGAGTCCTTCGGTCCGGCGCTCGAAGCGGCGTCGGCGGCCATTCTTTCGGCGAGAACTCGTGTCTACCTCAGCGGTAATCGCGATGAGCTCGTAGGGCTGCGAGCTGCGGTGGGCCAGGCTGCCGCCGCCGGAGTGGAGTTCGTGGTCGTCCATTTCGGGAAGCTCCCATTCCCCTCGCCGCCCGGCCAGGTGATCCGCCATGCGAGCACTGACGGCGCCATCTACCGGTCGCGGCACGCGCGTCACCTGGCCGTCGCGGTCGACTCGCGTTGGGCGTTGTGGGGCGTGGCACGCGATGGCAAGCAGTGGGACATCCTCACCAGTGAGTTGCCCTTGCTCGCTGGTCTCGTCAAAGCGTATATCCGCCACGACATGTTCGTGCAAAGGATCTTTGCGGATCTGCCGGCGGAGCTCGAGCGCCTGTACGGCTCAGGACTTCTCGAGCTCGATCACCTTTCGTGGACCGGCGAGCGAACCGGCGCCGAGCATGCGGAGGGCGCCGGCTGACGTGCGTGCGTCCATGACAACGCGCTCGCGACCAAGTGTGGGCAAGTGATGCGTACCATCGACTTGCACTGCTATCCGGGGACGCCCGAATGGGTTGCATCGCAAGGCCCTTTCGTCGAGGCACTGGCGGCATACTGGAAACGCGATTGGGTTGGCAAGACGGAGGCGGAGGTCACCGCCGACTTCAGGCGGGCGGGGGTCGCCGCAGTGCTCGTGGCCTTCGACATCGAGTCCGTGACCGGGTCGCCGCCTTGCACCAACGAGTACGTCGCCGGCATGCGCGATCGCAATCGCGACACGATCCTGCAGGCGTGGGGAGCCGTCGATCCCCTCAAGGGAAGCGTCGCAATCGCCGAGGCAGAGCGCGCGGTCAAGCAGTTTCACGTCCTCGGCTTTCACTTCCATCCGATCATGGGCCGCTACGCCGTGGACGACCCGGCGCTGCGCCCACTCTTTGAAGTGATTGCCGGTCTCGGCGTGCCGGTGATGATCGATGTGGGAACGACCGGCATGGGCGCCGGGCTGCCGGGTGGTCTGGGATCGAAGCTGCGCCACGCGCATCCCCTGTCCATCGACGAGCTCGCAAGCAATTTCCCGGGGCTCACCATCATCGCCGCCCATCCCGGATGGCCATGGGTGGACGAGATGACAGCCGTTGCGCTGCACAAGGGCAACGTCTTCTGGGAGATGTCCGGATGGGCGCCGAAATACCTGCCCGACAGCCTCAAGCGGGATATCCGCGGACGCCTGCGCGACAAGGTGATGTTTGGCAGCGACTACCCGAGCATGCCGTACGAACGCATCTTTCGCGAGTGGGACGAGCTCGGCTACTCCGATGACGTGATGTCCGGCCTCCTGTATGGCAATGCCGAACGAATCCTGGGACTCGGCCCTGCGAGCGTCGTGGAAAGCGCGGGTTGACGGGCACCGGAGCGCGTCCGGTCGCGCTCATCACCGGGGCTGCGCGCGGAATCGGCCGCAGCACCGCCATTGCCTGTGCGCGCAATGGCTTTGACGTCGTCCTCAACTTCAGCCGCAGCCGCTCCGCAACCGAGGCGGTCGCTGCGGAGGTCAGCGACCTCGGCGTTCGCACCCTGCTCTTCCAGGCGGACGTTGCCGACGAGGCTCGCGTGGTTGACATGCTGGAAGCCGTCCGCAGTGAGTTCGGCCATCTCGATGCACTCGTCAACAACGCCGGCACGACGGTGTCGACGCCGCCGAGCGATCTCGCCGGTCTGCGCATGGAAGACTGGGACCGAGTTTTCGCAGTCAACGTCAGGGGCACGTTCCAGGTGACCCGCGCGGCGGTTCCTCTGCTGCGCGAATCCCCTCAGGCGGCAGTGGTCAACCTCGCAAGCATCGTGGGCTTGCGGCCGGGCCCGCAACCGTTTCCCTATGCCGCAAGCAAAGCCGCGATTGTCAACCTGACGCGCACGCTGGCTGGGGCGCTGGGACCGGCCATACGCGTGAACGCAGTGGCGCCCGGGTGGATGGTCGGTGACTGGATGGAGGAGGCGCTCGGCGACAACTACGAACGCTTGATGGAGCGGCGCGCCAAGCTCACGCCCCTGCGGCGCTGTGTCACCCCTGATGAGGTTGCGGAGACGATTCTCAGCCTGCTCATCAGCAACCCATTCGTCACCGGTGAAACCGTCGTCATCGACGGCGGCTTCAGCGCGACGACGTAGCCGTCCCGGTGCCACCGCCACCCGGCGTCGTCCCGTTTCCTCCCGAATTTGCGGCGCGCTATCGCGCGGCGGGCTACTGGGAGGACCGCACGCTCGACGAGGTGTTCAGCGAGCTGTTCGCCGAGCATGCCGAACGGGTCGCGCTTCTTCACGCCGACGAGACGATCACCTACCGGCAGCTCGCTGATCGCCGGGCATCCCTCGCTGCGCGCTTGCACGACTTGGGGCTGCGCCGCAACGACCGCGTTGTCATGCATTTACCGAACGCACCCGAATTCCTCTATCTGTATTTCGCGCTCCAGATGCTGGGAGTGATCCCGGTGCTCGCGCTGGCGCCGCATCGACGGCTGGAAATCGATCATTTCGTCAAGCTGACCGAAGCGGTGGCGTACTTCGGCACCGACGCGGAGCTTGCACAAACCATTCGGGAGGCCAACCCCGGACTCCGTCACGTCGTGATGATGGGCGAGCTTTCAGCCGCCTCCGACAACGCCAGGCCGCCACACATTGACATCGATCCAACGGACCCGTGTTGCCTGCTTCTTTCCGGCGGCACCACGGGCATTCCCAAACTCATCCCGCGCACCCACAACGACTACGTGTACAACTCGCGCGCCGCGGCGGCAGTGCATTACATCGGTCGCGACAGCTGCCAGCTCGCCGTGGCGCCGCTGGCGCACAACATGCCGCTTGCATGCCCCGGGGTGCAGGGCTTTCTGATGCACGGTGCTCGCGTGGTGCTGAGCGAAGGGACGCGCGCCAGCGAAATTCTCCCACTCGTCGAGCGTCACCGGATCACGCACATCGCCGCGGTCCCCGCTCTCTACATCCGCTGGCTCGCCGACCCGGTCGCCGGCAACCACGACATGTCGTCGGTGGAGCTGCTGCAGTCGGGCGGCCAGCGCCTGCAGCCCGAGCTACGCCGGCAGATGGCGGCGTTCTTCCCGAATGCCTTCGTGCAGGAGAACTTCGGGATGAGCGAGGGGACGCTGTTCTTCGTGACCAAGGACCTGCCGGAAGAGGCGCGCATGGAGACGGTCGGGCTGCCGGTCTCACCCGACGATGAGGTGCGCCTGTGCGACGAGTTCAGGCGCCGAGGTCCCCGACGGCGAGGTCGGGGAATTGACCGTCCGAGGCCCATACACTCTGCGCGGGTACTACCGAGCTCCCGAGTACAACGAGCGTCAGTTCACCCCGGACGGCTTCTACCGCTCCGGGGATTTGATGCGGCGTCACCCGTCGGGTGCCTACCTGGTCGAGGGGCGCATCAAGGATCTGATCAATCGTGGTGGCGAGAAGATCAGCGCGGAGGAGATCGAGAATCTGATCCTCATGCACCCCTCGGTGCGCAACGTCGCCTGCGTGCCGTACCCGGACCCAGTGCTCGGCGAGCGCATGTGCGCTTGCGTGATTCTGCGATCCGGCGCACACCTCACGCTCGATGAGCTCGCGACGTTTCTCATGGATCTCGGGATCGCGAAGTTCAAGCTGCCGGAACGGCTCGAGGTGATGGACGACTTTCCGCTCTCGCCATTCGGCAAGACGTCAAAAAAGACCCTCGGCGAGATGCTTCGCGACCGGAGCGCCGTATGACGGTGATCGACGCGTACGCGCATGTGTTTCCCATGCGCCTCATCGAGGCGCTCGAGGATGTGAGTCCGAGCGCGGAGCTGCGCGCGCTGCATAACCAGAGCTCGTTTCTCTACGACGATGCGCGTCGCGTCGCATTCATGGACGAGCATGGTTTCGACATCCAGGTCCTCGTCCTTGCCCGGCCGCCGGTGTGGCTGGGGATGGATCGCGGCGACATTCACCGTCTCACCAGAGTTGCCAATGACAGCATCGCCGAGTTCGTGGCGCGGCAGCCGCAGCGTTTCATTGGAGTGGGCGTGATTCCGGTCGTCGACGAGGTCATGATGGAGGAGTTCGAGCGGGTCCACACTGAGCTCGGACTTCGTGGGGTGCTGATCTTTTCCAACATCGAGGGTCTGCCGCTCGACGACCCCTCAATGTGGCCGCTCTATGACCGGGCTGCAGCAACCGGCGTGCCCATCTGGATCCATCCACAGCACGCGAACTTCTATCCGTGGATCGGGAAAGACGTGCTCGATCGCACCCTTGCATGGCCCTTCGACACGTCACTGGCAATGGCGCGGCTCGTATATGGCGGTGTCTTTGAGAAGCACCCGGACATCAAGTTCGTGACCCACCACATGGGCGGAATGATCCCGTACTTCGCGTCACGCATCGACGCGTTCTCGCGAACAACGGCGCCCCACTATGCTCGTCTCGGGATCGGCGAAAGCAGCGGGCCGGCGTTGACCGGGCCTGCCATCGACCACTTCCGGCGTTTTTACAACGATTCGGTCAGCAACGGGTCGACCGACTCGCTCGGACTTGCGCTGCGTTTCTTCGGATCCGAGCACATCATGTTCGGCACCGATTTCCCCTTCGGACCCGAGGACGGATCCTGGGCGGTCGAGGAGTTGCGCGCCATCCGCGCGATGGACCTTGCCGACGAGGACCGCGAGCGGATTCTCCACGGCAATCTGGAGCGCTTGCTCGGTCTCTAGCAGCCCGGACTGTTGTCCCCGCTCAGACCGCTCGTTCGGCGCCGCCCCTGGTAGGAGCGGCAGCGCCAAGAAATATCTCGCGCATGTCGGGTTTTGCGAGCACCTCCTGGGCATCGGCGGACATGACAACCTCGCCGCGGACGAGCATGTACGCCCAGTCGGAGATGCCCAGCGCTGCCACCGCCTTCTGTTCGACGAGCAGCACCGCCTTGCCGAGATCGCCGAGCGCGCGCACCTGGGTTTCAAGGACAGCCGTGGAAAGCTCGGGAGACAGGCCCGCGGTGGGCTCATCGAGGATGAGCACCGACGGATCGAGCATCAGCACCCGCGCAATAGCGGTCATCTTCCGCTCGCCTCCGCTCAGCGTCTCCACATAGCGGTTGAGCCTCGGCCGGAGTTGGGGGAACACGGTAAGCGCGCGCTCCATCCGCTCCGCGCGCTCAGCTTTGCCGAAGAGATAGCCACCCATGTCGAGGTTCTCGCGGACGCGGAGCCCGTCGAAGACGTCGTCGACCTGGGGCACGTAGCCGACGCCCAGCCGTGCGAGCTTCTCGAGCGGCAGCCCGGTAATGTCAGCACCGTTCAGCTCGACGCGACCGGCCTCCACGCGAGCGATGCCGAGGATTGCCTTGAGCAGGGTGCTCTTGCCGGCGCCGTTGGGTCCCACCACTGCCACCACCTGACCTCGGGCCACGTCCATGTCGAGGTTGGTGACGATCGGCGGCCCTCCGTAGCCGGCGGTGAGACCTCGGATCGCCAGCGCCAGAGCGGGCTTCTGCTCCTCAGCCGATGACATATGCGTCTTGCACCTCGCGGCTCAGGCGCAGCTCGGACATCCTGCCTTCTGAGAGCACCTTCCCCTGCGCCATCACGACCACCTTGCCGCACAGCTTGTCCACGGTTTCGAGCTCGTGCTCCACGAGCAGCAGCGAGAGACCTTCCTTGGCGAGCGTGAGCAACACGTCCTCGAGCTGCCGCGACAGGCTCGGGCTCAACCCGGCCATCGGCTCGTCGAGCAGCAGCATCCTGGGCTGCATCATCAAGGCACGCATGATCTCGACAGCTCGTTTCTGGCCGCCACTGAGCGTGCCCGCAAGGTCATTCGCCTTTGATGCCATCGCAAACGTCTCCAGCATCGTTTGCGCGGTGGTGACGAGCTCCCGCTCCTGAACCCGCCAGGCGCGCCTCCCGCCGACGAATCCGCGGGCGCGCTCCCCGCGCTGGGCCGGCGCAGCGACCAGAAGGTTCTCAAGCGTCGTCAGATTGCTGAAGACTCGAGCCATCTGGAACGTTCGCACCAAGCCGAGGCGAGCACGCGCGTGCATGGGCATCGCGGTGATGTCGACGCCATCGAATCGGATGCGTCCGCCGCTGGGTGCGACGAAACCCCCGATCATTGCGAGCGCGGTCGACTTGCCGGCACCGTTGGGGCCGATCAGCCCGGTGATGCTTCCGCGCTCGACAGTGAATGAGATGCCATCGACGGCACGCACGCCGCCGTAATGTTTTTCCAGGTGGTCGACTTCGAGGAGCGGAGCGGTCGAGGCAGGTGCCATCGGAGTCAGCCCGGCAACTTCGATGTTGGCTCGGGCCGGTAGCGCGGCCGTCGTTCCTTGAGCACACCCTGAGGGCGGAACCAGATGAATGCGATCGTCGCCGCCCCAAGGATGATCCAGCCGAAGTCCTCGCTCAGCCCGGGGACCGATGCGATCTGGGGCAGGAACTGAACGCCCTGCAGCAGCAGCACCGCGATGATCAGCGTTCCCAGACTGACGCCGCGGTCGCTGCCTCTGCCGCCAACGATGATGCAGCTGAGAAACGCGAGCGTCTCGATGTACGCCCATGCGGAGGGCGACCATCCCCCGATGAATCCGGCAAGGAGCGCGCCACTGAGGCCGCCGAACGCGCCGCCAACCGCCTGCACGACCAGGCGCAATCGCACGACGTCCTTGCCCGCGGCTGAGGCCGCGGTATCGTCGTCGCGCATCGCCCGCAGCGTCCGGCCCATCGGTCCAGTCGTGAAGCGACGCAGCACCACAAAGCCGATCACGCAGCAGACCGCGACGACTCCCACATAAGCCCAGCGGGCGACCTCCGGATCGAGGGTGGAGAAGGGGTTCGGGATCAGCGCAAGCCCGGCGGTGCCGTTGAACAAACCGGTGTCCGCGCTCACGATCGCGGTGACCGTCAGCGACACGACCAGCATTGCCACGCCCTGGTAATCCTGACGGAGCCGTTTGAGACCGGTCAGCCCGATGAGCGTCCCGACCACTGCGCCGGCTGCCGCGCCGACGAGCAGCGCCAGGGGAAATGGCAGCGAAAGACCGACGATGTAAGTCTGGAACCCGCCGTTCCCTGACGCTGGACCGAGGCTCACCACCGCGTACGCGTACGCCCCCGCCGCAACCACCACGATGTACGCGAGGTTGGCGATTCCGGCAACGCCGAACTCGAGGTTGAGGCCCCATACGGCAAGGAGGTCGGTGCCCAGGTAGATGAGCATCACGACCAGGTAGAACTCCCAGGCCACGCTACCCCTCCATCAGCCTACGGCTGGACCAGGCGGCGCCGAACAGACCGCGCGGCCGGATCAGCAGCACGAGGATGAGGATCACGAAGGCGACAACATCCTTGTAGTTCGGGTTGCTCACGGCTGCCGCGACCTCGCTGGAGATGCCGATGATCATCCCGCCGAGCATGGCCCCGTAGGGCTGGCCGATGCCGCCGAGCACCGCCGCGGCGACCATCGGAATCAAGAACAACGCACCGAGCGAGAAGTCGAAGCTCACTGTCGTGATCGCCAGCGCGACACCCGCCGCACCACAGAGACACCCCGAGATGAACCAGGCAATGTCACTGATCCGGCTCGTGGCGATGCCGCAGCTGCGCGCCAGCGTGCGATTCGAGGACGTCGCCCGCATCGCCTTGCCGAGCGTCGTCCTGGTCAGCAGCAGATGCAGGGCGAGCATCAGCACCGCGGTCAGCACGATGATCGTGACCTGGCCGAAGGAGAGGGTGAGGTCCAGGAAGTGGAACGTCTGGCCGCTCTGCTCGCCGTAGCTCTGTGACGACGGACCCGCAATGGCGACGATCACGTACTGGAGGATCGTTCCCGCGGAAACGGTCACGATGATCATCGCGATCGCCCGGGTGCCGCGTCGCCCAAGCGGAGCCAGGAGGACGCGGTGATAGATCACCGAGACCGCTCCGATCGCGAGCGCGCTGATCGCCAGGGTTACCCATGCATTGACGCCGTGGTTGATCAACACCAGGCCGATGTACGCGGAAAGCGTCATGAGCGCGCCGTAGGTGATGTTGAGGATGTTGCTGATCCCGAACTGCACCGAGAAGCCGACCGCGCCGAGGGCGATCACCGCACCGGTCGCGATGCCGAAACCGATGGCCTCAATGATCAGCTGCAACGATCACCTCCACTCGGTGTCCGCAACGGAGCCGTGCCCGCCGGTCGCGGGTTCGGCTCTGTTGCGATTGTAGGAATGAGGCACCGCCTCAGCCGTCACAGCAGGCCGAGCACCTGTGTGCCGGAGATGCTGCCGACCCGAATGGCGCTGCCGTCAGGCTGGAACATGTTGGCGGCGAACTCGCCCGCGGAGTTGTGGTACTGGTTGAACACCACCGCACCGAGGACACCGACGTATTGAATCTGCTTGCCGGCCTTGAGCGCCGCGAGGCCGTCGGCGAAATTGCTCACCACCACCGCACCCGCCTTCGGCGAGATGACCTTGGTCACGAACTGGTTGTAGTACGAACCCACCGTCGACTTGGCCATGACCATGGCGAGCGCAAGAATGTTGATCCCGTCGTACTCGGACGCCGGCGGTCCGACGGCGCTGAGGACGTCGGCGATCGCGCTCGTCTTCGAATCCGCCTCCAGGGCGGCCTTGTAGGTGGCGAACGCAGGAGTGGTCTGGCTGAATGAGGACCCAACCAGGTAGACGTCCTGCGTGACGTAGCTCACGCCCACGACCCGCTTGAGGGCGCCGAAGAAGTCAGGGGTCAGCGAGTTGGTGGCGGTGACCATCGGCGGGATCGAACCGTTGTTGAGTTGCTTGTACTCGGACATGAAGGTGGCCGTGGTCTGCGGATCGGCCGACCAGATCAGGGCATCGGGGTGCGCACTGATGACCCGCGCAACTTCGCTCGAGTAGGAGGCGGCATCCGCCGGAATGGTGAGCTGCAGGCCGAGGCTCCCTCCGAGCTTCGGCATCGCCGATGTCAGGCCGGGAAGATTTCCCTCGGACCCGATGCCGTTCTGGAAGACGACTGCGACGTTCTTGTATCCCTTCTGCACGGCCCACACCGCGAACGCGGCGCCGTTGGCGTCGTCGGATGGGGTGAGGCGCCAGTAGTAGGGATAGCTGTTCTTGGTGAAGGCCACGAGCCCGTTGGTGGTGATGATCGGGATCTTGGCGGCGTTGACCAGCGGCACGGTTGTGGCCGCAGTGTTGCTCTCGAGCCCCAATGCCATGTCCAGGTTGGTGGTGGTGGCAATCGCTCGCGTGACGTTGGGCACAGCATCAGCAGGGTCGCCTGTGTCGTCGATGGCCGAGCAGCTGATGGTTTTCCCGAGGATGCCGCCGGCCTTGTTGATCAAGTCTGTGGCCGCGAAGCACGGCGCCGACAGCAGCTTCCCGAACTGCGCGGCAGGTCCGGTGAATGGCGCGATGACACCGGCGGTGATGGTGTTGCCCGACTGGGTGGGAACCGACGATGAGGAAGAAGGGCTGCTGCTTCCGCAGGCGGCCAGCAGCGCCGTCGCTCCCACCAGAGCGGACACTCGCCAGGTTCTCTGGGAGCCCATGGAAACCTCCTTGTGCAAGGCCACGCCGTCCGGCGATGTCGCGTCCACGCCGTCCACCCTACCGTGGTGAGCAGTACCATAGAGGACGCGGCAGACAAGTGCAAGGCCTGCCGGCCGGTACGCGCCGCGCTGCGCCGCACCGGCCCGAAGCGGGCGAAGGAGACGCGATGATCGACGACGGTTTCGAGATCAAATTTCTCCCCGGCATCCCGCCGCAGGACGCGGGCTGTCCTCCGCTCTCGCCACGCACCGAGCGGGCCGACGGCATGATCATCGAATACGACACTGCCGTGCAGATGCGGGACGGCATCGAGATCTACGCCGACGTGTTCCGCCCTGACAGCCCCGAACCGGTGCCGCCGATCATCGGTTGGGGCCCATATGGCAAGCACGGCGCGGTGAAGTACGACATCTTCCCGAAGCACGGCGTTGACCCGGCCTGGACGTCGAAGTACGCAGGGTTCGAAGCGCCCGATCCCCTGTACTGGACGCGTCACGGATACGCGGTCATCAACGTCGACCCACGCGGCATGTGGAACTCCCAGGGGGATGCGACCTTCTACTCCTCTCAGGAGGCGCGTGATGTCTACGACTTCATCGAATGGGCGGGTACGCAACCGTGGAGCAACGGCAAAGTCGGGATGTCCGGCGTGTCGTACCTGGCCATCACCCAATGGCGTGCCGCCGCCGATCGCCCGCCACACCTCGCTGCAATCAACCCGTGGGAGGGCGTGAGCGACCGATATCGAGACATGTCATTTCACGGCGGGATTCCGGAAGACAGCTTCGGTCCGATGTGGCGGTCGAAGCGGGTCGCCTACTCCAATGGAAACGTCGAAGACACCGTCGCAATGCATGCCGACCATCCGCTGTTCGACGCGTACTGGGAGAGCAAGACCCCCGACCTTTCCAAGGTCGAGATCCCCGCGTTCGTCGTCGCCAGCTGGTCAGATCAGGGGCTGCACAACCGCGGCACCATCGAGGGCTACAAGCACATCAGCTCGAAGGACAAATGGCTGCTCATCCACGGCCGCAAGAAGTGGCAGTTCTACTACCGTCCCGATAATGTCGAGTTGCTGCGGCAGTTCTTCGACAAATTCCTGCGCGGCGTGGAGGACAGCGGTGTCGACGCCTGGCCCCGCGTCCGGCTGGAAGTTCGCGAGCGCTTCTATGTCGGGGACTATCGCGACGAGCCGGAATGGCCGCTGGCGCAGACCGAGCCACGCCCGCTCTACCTGGATGCGGAGTTGAAGCAACTGGTGGGCAGTATCCCGGCGGATGAGAAAACCGTCCGATACGATGGAGCGACCGAGCGGGTCATGTTCACACATCGATTCGAGGCCCGCACCGATCTCGTCGGTCCGATGAAGCTCCACCTGTGGGTCGAGGCCGAGGGCTCCAACGACATGGACCTCTTCGTCGCCATCCAGAAGCTCGACGAGCAGGGTGAGATCGTGCCCTTCTCGTTCCTGAACTCGCTCGAGGACGGCCCGGTCGCACTCGGATGGCTGCGTGCGTCGCATCGCGAGCTCGACCCGAAGCTTTCGACGGATCTGCAGCCGTGGCATCCGCACACGCGCGAGGAGCTGCTCGAGCCGGGGCAGATCGTGCCACTCGACATCGAGATCTGGCCGTCCGGCACGCGCTTCGAAGCCGGTGAGCAGCTGCGCATGATCATTCAGGGCAGCGACATCTACTTGTATCCACCCGGCATCGTGCGCATGGGCCACTCCAAGACGCGCAACGCGGGGACTCACGTGATCCACACCGGTGGTCGCCACGACTCGCACCTGCTGGTGCCGGTCATCCCCGCGTAGCGTCAGGTGCGGCGGCGCTCGCATGAATGTCCTGCTCCTGCTCGCGCTTCCCGAGCCCGTGCGCGCGGAATACCTGGAGCGTCTGCGGCTGGCATTTCCCGAGGTGACCATCAATCTCGCGGAGCACCACTCCAAGGTGGACCCCTATATCGCTGATGCCGATGTGCTCGTGACATTTGGCGCGCACATGGCGGACAGGGTGCTCGAGCAGGGCGTCAGGCTCCGCTGGATTCAGGCACTCGGCACGGGTGTGGACGGCATCGCCGACAGCCCGGCGCTGCGCAGCGGCATCGTCATCACCAACCTGCGCGGGCTGCACGGGCCGGCGGTGTCGGAGTTGGTGCTGGCTTCGATGCTCGCGCTGGCGCGAGACCTGCCGCGCTCAATGGCCAACCAGAAACGCGCGCAGTGGCAACGATTTCCCGTGCGGCTGCTGCACGGAAAGACGGTCGGCATTCTCGGGGTTGGGATGATTGCCGAGGACCTGGCGCCAAAGTGCAGCGCCCTCGGAATGCGCGTCGTGGGTGTGTCGTCTGCGCCCCGCACGGTTCGCGGTTTCGAGCGCGTTGCTGGAGTCGACGAGCTTGTCCGGGTCGCGGCCGAGGTGGACTACCTGGTGCTGCTGACGCCGTACGCAGCGGCGACGCACGGGATCGTCAGTGCCACGGTGCTCGAGGCGATGCGCGAGCCCAGCTTTCTGGTCAACGTGGCGCGCGGAGGCATCGTGGACGAGCCGGCGCTGATCACCGCCCTCGAGCAGCGTCGCATCGCCGGTGCCGCGCTCGACGTCTTCAGCGAGGAGCCGCTTCCGGCCGACCATCCATTCTGGAGACTGGACAATGTCATTCTCACGCCGCACATCGCAGGGTTCCACGTTGGATACGTGGATGATGCCCTGCCCATCGTCGAGGAGAATTTGCGCCACTTCATCGCGGGAGACACGAGCAGGATGCGCAACGTGGTGAGCACCTGATGGCGGGGTTTCCCGCGGTGCCGGGAGCCGGCGCGCGCGTCAACACACCTATTCCGACCCGGGAGCTGGAACGCCGTTGGTCAGCGATCCGCGAAGCGATGGATGCGGCCGGCCTGGACGTATTGCTTGCACAGGCCAACAACGACTTCATGGGCGGGTACGTCAAGTATCTGACAGATCTGCCCGCAACCAATGGGTATGTCACCACCGTCCTCTTCTTCAAGGATGAGCCGATGACCGTTATCGGCCAGGGCGCATTCGGGATGGACAGCATCCTGCCCGAGGAAGGCGACGGGGTGAGGCGTGGCGTTGCCCGGCTGATGGGCACGCCGAGCTACGCATCGGCGCACTACAGCGCGGCGTACGATGCCGAGCTCGCGGCGCGCGCGCTGGAGCGTTTTGCGACCGGCACGATCGGCATGCTGGGGACCGCCGCGATCTCGTTTGCTCTCATCGAGACTCTTCGCACTGGAGCCTTGCGCGGGGCGCATTTCGTGGACGCGTCGGATGTCATCGACCCCATCAAGGCGGTGAAGAGCCCGGACGAGATGGTGCTGGTGCGCGCGGCCGCCGCGGTGCAGGATGCGGCGATGCGCGCTGCGCTCGCGGCCGTGAAGCCAGGCATGCGCGAACTGGACGTTGCCGCGGTCGCCGAGCAGGTCGGGCACTCACTCGGCAGCGAGCAGGGGCTCTTTCTCTCGTTCGCCGGGCCTGCCGGGCACCCGGGGCAGATCGTCAATCGCCACCTGCAATATCGGGTCATCCAGCCCGGCGATCAATTCAGTCTCCTGATCGAGAACAACGGCCCCGGGGGGATGTACTGCGAGCTGGGCCGAAGCATCGTGCTCGGCAGGGCGACCCCTGAGATGCGGGAGCAGCAGCAGTTTCTGCTCGAGGCACAGCGCTTCTGCATCGAGCAACTCCACGACGGCGCGGACTGCCCCGGCATCTGGAATCGCTACAACGTCTTCATGCGCGAGCACGGGCGGCCGGAAGAACGGCGCGTGCACTTCCACGGGCAGGGGTACGACATGGTGGAGCGCCCGCTGATCCGGAACGACGAGACCATGCCGATTCGCCGGAACATGTATTTCTCATTGCACCCCGCCTTCAGCAGCCCGCACGGGTACAGCTGGATCTCCGACAACTACTTTCTTGACGACAGCGGCACTGTCGAGCGTCTGCATGCGATGCCGCAGGAGTTGTTTGAAATTGCATGAGCGCCATGCCTGACGCGGTTGTGGTTGCGGCCGGACGGTCCCCGATCGGCCGAGCGGGGAAAGGATCCCTGGTTGGGTGGCGGCCAGACGATCTCGGTGCGCACATCGTGAAGGGAGTGCTGGAACAGATCCCGCAGCTTCCGAAGAGCGACATCGAGGATCTTATCTGCGGCTGCGGACGCCCGGGCGGTGAGCAGGGCTTCAACCTCGGCCGCGTGGTCGCACTTCTCGCGGGACTGGACGTGCCGGGCACCACCGTCACCCGCTTCTGCGCCAGCTCGTTACAAAGCACACGAATGGCTGCCCATGCGATCAAGGTTGGTGAGGGCGACGTCTTCCTGTCAGTGGGAATCGAAACGGTGTCCAGATTCGTCAATGGCATGCCCGACACGCCGGATAACCGGAACCCGCGCTTCGCGGCCGGAAACGCGGAATCGCTGCCCAATGTCTACATCGCGATGGGGCAGACGGCTGAGAACGTCGCTCGGCGCGAAGCGATCTCCCGTGACGAGCAGGACCGTTTTGCGCTCCGCAGTCAGGAGCGGGCTGTGGCAGCACAGGACAGTGGCTTCTTCGATCGCGAGATCATCGCGGTGCCTCTCGATGCGGGCGCGGTGATGATGAGCGACGATGGCCCACGCCGAGGGACCACGCTGGACAAGCTGGCGTCCCTGCCGCCCGTGTTTCGGGAGGACGGCTCTGTGACCGCCGGCAACTCGTGTCCACTCAACGATGGCGCCGCCGCAGTGGTTGTCATGAGCGACTCTCGCGCTCGAGCCCTCGGGATCACGCCGCTCGCACGGATCGTGAGTACGGGGCTCGGGTCCCTCGATCCCGAGTACATGGGGCTCGGGCCGATCCCGGCGAGCAAGCAGGCGCTTGCGCGTGCCGGGATGAGCATTGACGACATCGACGTGGTGGAGCTCAATGAGGCCTTCGCCGCCCAGGTCATTCCATCGGCGCGTGGGCTTGGGATCGATCCCTGGGACGATCGGTTCAACCCGCACGGCGGCGCGATTGCGCTGGGGCATCCGTTCGGGATGACCGGGGCTCGCATCCTCACCACCCTGATCAATGACCTTCGAACGCTGGACAAGTCCATCGGGCTCGAGACCATGTGCGTCGGCGGCGGGATGGGGATGGCCATGATCGTGGAGCGCCTGAACTAGGGCCGGTCAACCATCAGCCGAGCCCCTTTTGTCAGGGAACAGGCGGATCTATGCACGAATGTGGTCCCAGGGGATGGAGTCGAACCATCGGTACACGGTTTTACAGACCGCTGCCTTGACCACTTGGCTACCCTGGGCCGCCGCACGTGCCGCGGCAATCGCGGCGAGCGCTAAGGATACGGGCGCGCTACTGCCTCAGCGACGCGTGACCGGCAGCATCTCGCGCAGAGCTGGACTATCGAGGTAGCGCTGGACGACGGCGCGAGCCGCTTCGGGGCCGCCCATGAGTGAGTCCGCGAACCATCCGCCGTCGTACGGGGAGTTGATCGCGACCAGCAAGGTGCGGGCCGGCTGGTGCCGCGGGGGAGGGATGCCGTCGTGCAGCTTGTACCCGAGGATCGTGCGGTTCCCGGCCTTGACCACGCCGACCGACTCGATGACGTCCCACTTCGTGAGGCTGCTGTATGGGTACTGGCGAAGGATCAGCCCGTCTCGGGTCAACTCGAGCGCCGGCCGGACCACCACTGCGGTCATCCCCAGGCCGACGATCGGGGCGGCCATGATGAACCAGCCGATCGTGCCGCCGATCAGGAGGCAGATCACACCGGCGACTTCGGTCACCGCCAGCAGCGGCAGGACCAGCGCGACCGGGCGCCGGGCTCGGAAGACGATCTTTCCGCGCCGTTCGACGAGTTCCGGGGGAAGGTTCAGCGGCGTCGGCTCGGCGGTCATCGGATCGATCGTAGCCGTGCCTGCCATCCTTCCCGAGTGCTTCTCGACATCGGCTCTGTATTCGCCGGGATCGGCCTCGCCGTCGTCGCGTTCGTCGTCGTGATCGTCGTGTGCGCGGTGATCCTCGCGTTGCTTGCCGCGATCCTGCCGTCCTACGAGGGCCGGACGACCGCCGAACTACGCGAGCGGGCCGAGGCGGCAAAGGCTGCGGCTGGTGGGGGTGCATCAGCAAGCGACGCGTTGCCCTCCGATCCCGGTGCGGCGGACACCGTCACGCCCTTGGCGGGCGAGGATCCGTCGCCCGGGCCTGACGGGGAGAGCGACCCAGCTGCCTGAGCCGGGGTCTTGCGCAATAGACCCCCGACGGTCTAGCATTCATAAGCGATCCTTTATGAAAGCTTCCTTTATGCTTCGCAACCATGATTCCTGACGCGCCCGCCCGGCCTCCGCGCCGAGCGCTCCCGGGGAGCATCGCCATCGGGGCGAGTGATCTCTCCGTGCACTTCGAGGGCCTCGCGAACCCGACGAGGCTCCTCATCGTCGAGCGCCTCGCTGCCACCTCGGAGATGCGCGTCTCAGAACTCGCGGACTACTGCCAGGTGAGCCAGCCTCGCATGAGCTGGCATCTCCGCATCCTCCGCAAGGCAGAGGTGATCCGCACCCGGCGCGAGGGCCGCGAGGTGTTCTGCCGTCTCGACCGTGAGGCAATCGCCTCCCATTTCAAGAGCTTCGCTCGGCTCATCTCCGTCGCAGGAGTGCCCACCGAGCTCACATCAACAACACCGGTACACGAGGGCGCGTCGTGAGCAAGAAAGTCAGAGTCGCGATCATCGGCGTAGGCAACTGCGCCTCGTCGTTCGTCCAGGGGCTCGAGTATTACAAGCACGCTGATCCGAATGACCGCGTGCCTGGACTCATGCACGTGAACCTCGGCGGCTATCACATCTCCGATGTCGAGATCTCCGCGGCGTTCGACATCGACAAGGAGAAGGTCGGCAAGGATGTCTCCGAGGCGATCTTCAGCGGCATGAACAACACCGTGAAGTTCAGCGACGTGCCGAAGTTGAACATCCCCGTGCAGCGCGGCATGACGCATGACGGCCTCGGCAAGTACCTGTCTGAGGTCATCACCAAGGCGCCGGGATCCACTGTCGACATCGCTCAGGTCCTCAAGGACACCGGCACCGACGTCGTCGTCAACTACCTGCCGGTCGGCAGCGAAGCCGCGACGCGCTGGTACACCGAGCAGATCCTCGAAGCGCCGTGCGCGATGGTCAACTGCATGCCCGTGTTCATCGCTCGCGAGGACTACTGGCAGGCGCGCTTCCGCAAGGCCGGCGTGCCGATCATCGGCGACGATATCAAGTCGCAGGTCGGCGCAACCATCGTCCACCGCGTGCTGACGCACCTCTTCCAGGAGCGCGGCGTCGAGATTCAGAACACGTACCAGCTCAACTTCGGCGGCAACACCGACTTCCTCAACATGCTCGAGCGCGAGCGCCTGATGAGCAAGAAGATCAGCAAGACCAACAGCGTGCAGTCTCAGCTCGAGACGCCGCTCGAGAAGGACCACATCCACATCGGCCCGTCGGACTACGTCCCGTGGCTCAACGACCGCAAGTGGGCGTTCATCCGCCTCGAGGGCAAGTCCTTCGGCGACGTGCCGCTGAACGTCGAGCTCAAGCTCGAGGTGCATGATTCGCCGAACAGCGCCGGCATTGTCATCGACGCCGTGCGGTGCTGCAAGCTCGGACTCGATCGCGGCCTTAGTGGCACGCTCGAAGGGCCCGCCTCGTACTTCATGAAGTCGCCGCCCATTCAGGTGTCGGACGACGAGGCGCATCGGGCCACCGAGGAGTTCATCGCCGGTGCCGGCCACGAGGACGCCGTGGGACGTCACAACGGACGGGTTGCCGAGGTGCTGTCAGAGTCAGCGGAGGCGGAGCCCGCCACACCCGCCACGAATTAACCAGCAGAGCGAACGGGAGCCGACAGCATTGATGCAGGCCGGCGACGTGGCGCTGAAGAGCCGCGAGCTCCAGGCGCCCGAGCGGGATCGGATGCTGCCCTACTACGCCTATCGCGGGGCGGAGACGCTCGTCGGCGTGCTCCCGCAGCGGGTGTCGTACTGGCTTGGCGATCGCGCTGCCGATGTGCTGCTCGCCACCGTGCCGTCGCGGTTCGACGGCCTGCGCGACAACCTGCGTCACGTGCTGCCGGCGATCCAGCACCGGCCGCTCGAGCACCTGGTGCGCCGGAACCTGCGCAACCTCACGCACTGCTGGGTCGACGTCATGGAGATGTCGTCGCGGCGGACGAATCTGCCCTCGCGCATCAACATCGACGACCTCTACCACTTCACCGACGCGATCGCGCGCGGCAACGGCGTCGTCGTCGCTTCCATGCATTTCGGGTCCTGGGAGGTCGGCCTCGCAGGGTGGAACAAGATGGGGCACAAGATGGCGCTGCTCGCCGAGGTCCTGCGACCACCGCAACTCTTCGAGCGGGTGGTCGGCGCGCGGCGCGCGCAGGGTGTCCACATCATTCCGATCGACACTCAGGCGATGCGCGAGGGAGACGTGCAGGTGGCCCGTCGCCTCGGCGCCAACTCGATGCGCGAGGTGTACAAGGTGCTGCGCTCCGGCGGCGTTGTGGCGATGGCGCTCGACCGGGATCTCATCGGCAACGGCGAGCCGCTCGACTTCTTCGGAACGCCGGCGCCCATCCCGATCGGGGCGGTGGAGATTGCCATCCGGTCCGGGGCCGCCGTGGTCCCGATTCTGTTGTTCCGCGACAAGTATCGGGTTCATGCCGTGGTCTACCCGGAGATCCATTACTCGACGGATCAACCAAGAGACGACGAGGTGCGTAAGACTGCAGAGGTGTTGCTGCGCATCTTCGAGCGGGCGATCCGGAACCACCCCGAACAGTGGCACGTCCTCGACCCCATCTGGGGGGCAGAAGCGACCCCATGAAGATCTGCCTCGTCTCGCCGTACGACTTCATGCATCCAGGCGGCGTGACCGAGCACGTCCGGCATCTCTCCGAGAAGCTCAGGGCGCGCGGCCACGACGTTACCGTACTGGCGCCGTCGAGCCGCGTCGGTGACGATCACGGCATCCCCGGCTATGTGCGCATCGGGCGGAGTGTGCCCGTGCGGACGAATGGCTCGGTAGCACGCATCGCGCTGTCCTTCCACCTGGTGCGGCGCGTCCGCGCGCTGCTCGACGAGAACGCGTTCGACGTCGTGCACTATCACGAGCCGCTCGTGCCGTCATTGCCGATCACCGTCCTGCGCTTTCACAGCGGCGCCAACGTCGGGACGTTCCACGCGATGGCGCGGCGCAACCTCGGCTACTACTACGGGCGGCCGTTCCTGAAGCGCTACTTCAACCGGCTTCACGCGCACATCGCCGTGAGCGTCCCGGCGCGCGACTTCATCGCCCGATATTTCGAGGGCGACTATCGCATCGTCCCCAACGGCATCGACTGCACTCGGTTCAATCCCGATCACCCGCAGGTCGAGCACCTGCGGACTCCTGGGAAGTCGACGATCCTGTTCGTCGGACGCCTCGAGTCACGCAAGGGGCTGCCGACGCTGCTGGAGGCATACGGTCAGCTGCGTCGGCAGCGCGGTGACGCGCGTCTCGTCATCGTCGGCGACGGCCCGATGCGCTGGGGCTACGAGAGCCAGGTCGCGGCGATGGGCATCCCCGACGTCGAGTTCTCCGGTCGCGTGTCGTCAGAGGATCTACCCCGGTATTACGCGTCCGCCGACATCTTCTGCGCGCCGGCGACGGGCGGCGAGAGCTTCGGCATCGTGCTGCTCGAGGCGATGGCGAGCGGCGTGCCCGTGATGGCGTCGTCGATCCCGGGTTTCAGCAGTGTCGTGACGCACGATGTCGATGGGCTGCTCGTGCCACCGCGCCACCCCAAGGAGTGGGCGGCCGCGCTCGGCGCATTGCTCGACGATCCAACGCGCCGTCTCGCGATGAGCGCGCAGGGTCTGGCCAAGGCGCAGCTGTACGACTGGAACCACGTGGTCGATGAAGTGCTCGACGTGTATCGCGTCGCGCGGGAACGGGCAAGCGCGAGCATGGAGGCGTCCGGTGTTCACGTCCAGGCTCCAGGGCTGGGTTAGGTCCGGGGCCCGGCGCGTCGTGCCGGCGCTCCGAGCCCTTGGCTTCACACCGAACGCCCTCACGATGGTCGGCCTCGTGATATGCGCAGGCTCGGCAGTGCTTGTCGGGTTCGGCTATCTCCTGCCCGGCGGGTTGCTGCTCCTCCTGGCGAGCGGATTCGACATTCTCGACGGGGCGCTTGCACGGGTGAGCGGACGCGAACAGCGATACGGCGCATTCCTCGACTCGACGGTCGACCGCTACGCGGAGGCGATGACCGCCATCGCGTTGCTCGCGTACTTCATCTTCCACGGTCATCACACGCTCGAACCGATGCTCGTCGTGTTCGCGTTGACCGGCTCGCTGCTCGTCTCGTACGTCCGGGCACGTGCGCAATCGCTCGGGTTCACCGTCGACGGCGGTCTGCTCGCACGTCCAGAGCGTGTCGTGATCACGGTCATCGGCCTTGTCATTGCGCCGCTGCTCATCTGGGCGCTCTGGATCCTCGCGGTATTGACCAATGTCACCGCGGTGCAGCGCATCTGGGTTGTGTGGAAGCAGGCGCGTAACACACCCACAGCGGACACGCGGACGCCGGCACCAGCGGCGGATGCGCGCACCGCGCCCGGTGACGCGCGCAGCGCGTCGAGCGCGCACACGATCTAGCTGCGGTCTTCACGGCAGCGCGACGTCCAGTCGCGGGTCTTCGGGAATCCCGTCGCGCCGGATCTCGAAGTGCAGGTGCGGGCCGCTGGCGTTGCCGGATGAGCCGACCGTTCCGATGACCTCGCCGGCGTCCACATAGTCGCCAGTCACGACGACGACCGTGTTGAGGTGACCGTAGAGGCTACTGAGCCCGCCGCCGTGGTCGATAATCACATGCAGCCCATATCCGGTCGCTGAGAGCACGACTGTCGCAATCCCGGGCAGCGTCGCCATCACCCGTGTCCCGCGGCCTGCGGCGAGATCTATGCCCGAGTGCCAGTGGCGGCCCGGACAGGCGAGATCGATCGGCTCGAGACCGAAACTCGTGCACCCGAATCCCTGAGAGATCCACGAGTGCGTCAGCGGCTTCACGAACGCGACGCCACTTGCCGCGCTCTGGACTGATCCAGCCGCCAGCGCAGTCCCTCCACACAGGCCGACGGCCACGACGGCGGTTGCGGCAACCATCGAGCGAATCACAGCGCGCTCCGACGGTGGACGGCGTGTTGCGCGGGCATGAGCACGCGGTGGACGGATCGCTTCACATGGTGAGCAGCACGCGACGCATGCGTTTCGACGTGGGCCGCCGCATGGAGTGTGCCCGGCACCTTGATGAGGATCCAGAGCGTCGCGAGTGCGTAGAGGCTCTCGGCAACCCCGCTTCCGGCACCGAAGCCAACCGCCACCGCAACGCGAAGGATGATCAGCTGTACCGCCTGCATGAACACGGCCACCATGAAGAGGCGCAGCCATGTGAATCCGAAGTGTCGAGTGTCCGGAAGCACCGAACAGAGCGCCGCGAGTGGTGCGAGCACGATCAGGACGTCGAGCATCGCCGTCCGGATCACATACGAGAGCACCAAGATGACCACGGCAACAACCACGCCGAGCGCGAAGACCGCATGGAACATGTCCTGCGAGCCCTGGATGATCGCCACTGTGGCCGGACTCATCGACGCCGACCATGGCAGCGTGTCGATCGTCAGCGGACCGCCGAGCGATTGCGCGACGTTCCCGATCGCGTTATTGAGATCCACGGCCATCTGGATGAAGTAGATCGAGCCGTGGACCATGACCAGCGCGGCCATCACACGCGGGACGACGACCTGGAGCTCGTACGTCGCCTGGACCGACCGCTCGAAGATGCTGCGCATCGACGCATACACGAGGACTGCACCGACGAGCACGTCGGCCGTCAATGCGAGTGAGCCGTTGAGTTGTGCGATCGCCGGATTCGCAGTGAGCGCACGAACGCCTGAGCTCGTCGGATCGACGGTGCTGAAGAGATATCGGCTGAGCTCCGTGTCGAGATCGGTGCGAGCTGTGGCGATGAAATGTCCGAGGACACCGGTGAGCAACTGCAGGATGGTGCCGAGCGGATCGCGCAGGGTTTGCACGACGCCCGGGATCGATGCGCCCACGGGCTCAGTGGATCGTCGCGGGGACGCTGGCGATGAGCGCGTGCGTCAGCGTGCCGGCCACCTCCACGCCAATGGTCCCGAACACGATGCGGCCGATCCACTTCTTTGCCTGCGCGACGCTCGACGGATCGACGGCGACGATCTTGTACATGAACGCGATAAGGAAGGCGAGCGCGCCGACGCTTGCGAGGAGTCCCTGCGCGATGAGAATCCAGTTGTCGATGAGCGCCTTGAGTTGATCCACGATGGGCGACCTCCGATGCGCGTGGTTCGGTGATCGGTCGCCCCTCCGGCCGTTCCGGGGTGAGCACCCGGACAGTCAGCAGACTATACGGATTTGTGTATGTCTGTCAAGCGATAGAGTTGCGAGCGTGAAGCTCGACACGTTTGCACGCCACCCGCTGCTGTTCGGTCCTTCCCCGCTGCATCCTCTTGAACGACTCACGAAGTCGCTCGGTGGAGCCGAGGTGTGGGCCAAACGCGAGGACTGCAACAGCGGACTGGCATACGGCGGCAACAAGACGCGGAAGCTCGAGTACCTCGTTGCTGACGCCATCGCGCAGGGCTGCGACACCCTCGTCTCGATCGGCGGTGTCCAGTCGAATCACACTCGGCAGGTCGCAGCGGCAGCCGCGCATGTTGGCATGAAATGCGTCCTCGTCCAGGAGAGCTGGGTCGACTGGCCCGATCCGGTCTATGACAAGGTTGGCAACATCCTGCTCAGCCGCATCCTTGGTGCCGACATCAGGATGGTCGCCGAGGGATTCGGCATCGGCTTCAAGACGAGTTGGGAGCAGGCGCTTGCCGATGTCGAGGCCGCCGGTGGGAAGCCGTACCCGATTCCCGCAGGCGCGTCCGACCATCCGCTCGGTGGTCTCGGTTTCGCCAACTGGGCTCAGGAAGTCGCCGAGCAGGAACACTCGCTCGGCATCTTCTTCGACACCATCGTCGTGTGCTCCGTCACCGGCAGCACGCAGGCCGGGATGATCGCCGGATTCGCGGCGCAGGAGCGTCCGCGCCGCGTGATCGGCATCGACGCATCCGCGAAGCCGGCCGAGACGCTTGATCAGGTCACCCGAATTGCCCGTCAAACGGCGGATCTGATCGACATCGGTCGAGACCTCCGGAGCGACGAGATCATCCTCGATGCGCGCTACCACGCTGGAACGTACGGACTCGCAGACGACGCGACTGTGGAAGCGATCGAGCGCGGTGCGCGACTCGAGGGGATGATCACCGACCCCGTCTATGAAGGCAAGTCGCTTGCGGGCATGATCGACCTGATCACCCGTAGGGAGATCGACCCGAAGTCCAAGGTGCTCTATGCGCATCTCGGCGGCCAGCAGGCACTGAACGGATACAGCTCGCTCTTCTCGTAAGGCAGTTGCGGTCGGTCACGGCGACTGCTAGGGTGGCGCCACGTTCGGGGTTGACGCAGGAAGAGATTTCACGTGCTGACCGCCACTCGGCCTTACCGCAAAGTCGCACCACTCATCTCTGTTGCTGCGGCTGCGATTCTTGTCTTCGTGGGGATCAATCTCTTTCATACGTTCGGACCCATCCACGAGTACAACGACGGGCCGCTCGACTCTCGGCGCCGCCGGGATGGCGTTGGCGCCGAGTGATTCGGGTCGGTGGACGATTGGTGAGGACCTCTGCGTCGAACAAGGCACTGATCCGGTGATTCTTGAGAGCCTCGCCACGGTGAGTGGCGGCGGGTCTCCACCGAATTTTCTCGGCGCCTTCGTCCGCGAGATCCCCAGTGGGGCGAGCGGTGGCATCGGGAGTGAGCAGGGATTCCCACCCGTTGTGTCCGAGATGCTGTACCCCGTTGACGGGTACCAGGTCACGCAGCAGTGCAACTTCAACCAAGCAACGCCTGCCATCCCCCCGCCATTCATCGAGCTGGACCTCGGGATCGGCAGACCACCCTCGTTCACCGGTGGCGGTTGGAGCGGATTGACCGTCAACTATCGTGTCGGGTCGACGCAGTACGTCGCGACGTTCGACGCTCCTCTCTTCCTGTGCGGGCCGACCGCCCCGACGACCTCCGGGTGCAATCCACCCTCGTGACCGGCCGACGGATTCTTCCGCCTCAGCAGGACTTGTATTAATCTCGTCGTGACGGAACTAACGTTGAGGAGATAACGACATGGCCAGTGAGAAAAGCCGGGGAGCACCCAAGCGCCAGGGCAAGAAGCCGAAGGCGGCAGTGATCGCCAAGCAGGCGAAGAAGGCGGCAGAGCGCAGCGCCGCGCAGACCACCTCCACGACACCGAGTTGAAGCTGGGCGGGTTTCCCGCCCTCAGCCGACCTCGCCGACCATCGCACGCTTGCGGAGCTTGTTGCGCGCGTCTGCATTGAGCACGCGCTTGCGCATCCGGATACCCACCGGCGTCACCTCGACAAGCTCGTCGTCGATGATGAAGTCAAGGCACTCCTCGAGCGACATCTTCCGCGGCGGCACGAGCCGGATGGTCATGTCTTCTGTGGACGAACGGATGTTGGTCTTCTGCTTCTGCTTGGTGACGTTGAGGTGGATGTCGCCGGGGCGGCGGTTGAGTCCGACGACCATGCCCTCGTAGACCGGAGTTCCCGGCGCGATGAGCGGTTGTCCGCGCTCCTGCAACGTGACGAGCCCGTATGCGACGGCCGTCCCCGGCTGGCTCGCCGTGAGGACACCGGTTCGCAGCGTTGTCGGCAACGCCCACGTGCGCTCCCATCCGAGCAGCCGGGTCGCCATAACACCGGTGCCGCGTGTCAGCGTCAGGATCTGGCTGCGCAGTCCGATGAGCGCCCGCGTCGGCGCGTGATACGTCAACCGCACGCCGCCACCCGCGTCGGTACGCATCGCGGTCATCTTCGCGCCGCGTGAGCCGAGCGCATCCGTGATCGCGCCGACGACGTCCGCCGAGCAGTCGATGACACAGTCCTCGACAGGTTCGACCCGCTCGCCGTCGATCTCTTTGGTGATGACCGCCGGCCGCGAGACCTCGAACTCGTAGCCTTCGCGACGCATCGTCTCGATGAGGATCGCCAGGTGCAACTCGCCACGACCGCTGACGTCGAAGATGTCCGCGGTGGGACCGTCCTCGACGCGCAGCGCGACGTTCGTGAGCAACTCCCGTTGCAGCCGCGCACGCAGCTGGCGGGACGTGCTGCTCACCGTCGCTTCTCTTCCGGCAAGCGGCGATTGGTTCACCGAGAACTGCATGCGCAGCGTCGGCTCACCGATCTCGAGACGCGGGAGCGCTTCCGGGTGCTCCGCGTCCGCGATGGTGTCGCCGATCGCAACGGTCTGGATCCCCGAGAGATAGACGATCTCTCCGGCCGACGCCGACTCGACCGACATACGTTGCAACGCCTCGACCGTCAGCACCGTCGCGATGCGCTCGAGCTTGCCGGTGCCGTTGGCCGTGCAGCAGACGACGCTCTGACCCGGATGGACCGTGCCGCGATGGATCTTGCCGAGCGCGAGCCGGCCGCTCCAGTTGTCGTGGTCGAGGTTGCTGACGAGCATCTGCAATGGCCCGTCGGGGTCGGCGAGTGGGGGTGGGACATGCGCGAGGATCGCCTCGAGCAGTGGTTCGAGGGTCACACCGGGATGGGTGAGGTCGGCTGTCGCCGTGCCCTCGCGAGCGTCGGTGTAGAGGATCGGCGCGTCGAGTTGCCAGGGTTCCTTGGCGAGCTCGAGGAGCAGGTCGTGGGTCGCCTCGACCGTCTCGGCGGGCTGCGCGTTGGCCCTGTCGATCTTGTTCACGACAATGATCGGTTGCAGGCCGAGTGCCATCGCCTGACGCAGCACGACGCGTGTCTGCGGCATCGGGCCTTCTGCGGCGTCGACGAGGAGCAGGCATCCGTCAGCCATGCCGAGCACCCGCTCAACCTCACCGCCGAAGTCCGCGTGACCGGGGGTGTCGATGATGTTGACCTTCACCCCGTTGAAGCGCACCGACGTGGTCTTGGCGAGGATCGTGATTCCCTTCTCGCGCTCGAGATCGTTGGAATCCATGATCAGCTCGCCCACCTGTTCGTGGGCGGCGAAGACGTGGGACTGCTTGAGCAACGCGTCCACGAGGGTGGTCTTGCCGTGATCGACGTGGGCGATGATCGCGACGTTGCGGAGGTCGGCTCGGCGCATTTCGCCGGGCACTATTGGTGGTGGCACCTCTCGATTCTGACCGCCCGGCGTTCATCGGCCGCCCGTAACCCATTTCAGGAAGTCCGAAATGCGGGCTGCGAGCGCGTCTTCGAGCTCCTTGAGGATGGCGAATTGGCCGGTTGCGGTCGCCTCGGTGTTGCTGTTCAGCTGTTTGAACATCCCCGATAACGGCAACGCCAGACCGCTGAATGGGCCTGAATCAGTAACCGGGGAAGCACTCGCCATGGGCAGCGCGGGTCCGGCGCCGGGCGTTGCGGTGGCCGTTGCCGGTGGCGCCCAGCTGATGTACCGACCGGGCGTCGGGCCCTGTGCGGTCGCGTGGATCGCGAACGCAATGAAACCGATGACCGCGGCGGCGCCGAGCAGCAGGCGGAAGCGGTGAAGCACAACCATGGGACGGCCTCCAGCGATCGACGTTGACGGTCGCCCCACCGGCCGGATCGGACGATGTCCGACGACGCAATACTACACGAGAATGTGTATATCAGCGGGTCAGATGAACTCCACGGCCATTCACAGGCAACGCTATCCTCGTCAGGTGAAGGTGCTTCGAACGGCTCTCATCTATGGAGCCGTCATCGTTCTGGGCGTCGCAGTCGGACTGTGGACCTCCTCGATGCAGCGCAGTTGCCCGGCGTTCTGCCTCTTTGGGCCTCCACGTTTCGCGGCGATCGAGTGCCTCTTCATGGGAGGGCTCATCTCCATCGCCGTGTTGGCGGCGGCCCTCGCGGTCGACCAGGACTTTCCTTCGGAGACGGCACAGGGCTACCGGGCGGTCGCCCGGTGCACCCGCGCCGTCACCCGGTTCCTCTTTGAGGACTTGAGCCGGCAGCAGGAGCACTAGCCCCTCGTCGCTAGACTGGCCGCGATGATCAGGATCGGGCGGAAACTCGTCCTCGTCCAGGTGGCCGCGCTGGTCCTCCTCGGCTTCGGACTCGCCTCCTGCGGTTATCCCTCCGCGCCCGAGTGCGGTCATCCGAACGCCGCGCACACGGGGCCGATCTCATCCGACCCGGCCGTCGCCTGCTTCCAGGCGGCCGCGAAAGCCTGTAAGAGCATGGAGCTCGACGTCATCGGCGACGGATCCAGCAACGACGTCGATCAGCACTTCATCGTCACCCCCGACGACCACTGCCGGATCGACGATTACGTGACCCACTACCTCGATGTTGCCCCGACCACGGCGCTCGACTGGCAATGCACGAGCTTCGCCCAGTTACCCGACTGGGGGCTTGTGTTGACCGGCTGCACCCCGCCGGTGGGCTGCTATCAGGATCTCGGCTCCCCGGTGATCGATCCGCCGGCGGTGGCACCATCGCTGGCGCCCGATGCAACGCCGTCGCCGGTGCCGACCAACGTCCCGACCCCCGCACCGGCGGGTTCGCCCGCAGTCAACGGCCAGCCGCACTGCTGAAGCGAGAAGGTGAGACGATTCAAAGGTGGCTGATCCTGTTTCGCTGACCCTCCCGTCGATGGGTGAGTCCGTAACAGAAGGGATCGTGTCCCGCTGGCTCAAGGCTGTTGGCGACAGTGTCGATGAGGGCGAGGCACTCGTCGAGGTCACGACGGACAAGGTCGACGTTGAAGTACCCGCCCCGGCGACCGGTGAGCTCACCGAGATTGTCGCCGCCGAAGGTGAGACGGTCTCAGTCGGTGCGGTCCTCGGGCGGATCGTCCCCGGCGCGGCCGCGAAGGCTGCTCCTGCGCCACCGTCGGTGAGCGCGAACGGCTCTGAATCAACCGGCGAGCGCACCGCCGGCTCCGGCCGAAGAGCCCCCTGCGACTCCTTCGCCGGAAGAGCAGCTGGTCAGCATTCTTGACGAGCCGGAGCCGCCGGTAGCGCCGCTGACAGCCGACGGCGCAGATGTCGACGCGTCGCCCCTGGCTCGTCGAGCCGCTGCCCACAACGGCGTCGACGTTCGCGCCGTGCATGGCTCGGGACCCGGTGGGTTCGTCACCAAAAGCGATGTGCTCAACGCGAAGCAGGGAGCCGGCGCGCGGGCCGACACGACGGTGCGCGTCGCCGAAGGAGAGACCGCCGAGCCGATCCGCGGCCCCGCCGCTGCACTTGTCGACTACATGGAGCGCAGCCGCGACATCCCCACCGCGACCTCGTTTCGGACCATCGCCGTTGAGGTTCTTGACGCTCGACGACGTCAGATCAACAGCGCATTGGCCGCCGCAGGCAAGCCGGTCAAGGTGTCATACACGCATCTGATCGGCTACGCGATCGCTCGTGCCGCCGCCGAGAGCCCCGCGATGACCACGCACTTCGCCCGCAGCGACGACGGCAAACCGGTACGCGTTCCCGGTCCCGCGCATCTGGGAATCGCCGTCGACAGCGTCCGCAAGGACGGGTCACGCTCGCTCATCGTCCCCGTGATCCGCGACGCAGCCCAACGCTCGTTCATCGAATTCCGCGAAGAGTACGAGCGCCTGATCGAGCGCGCGCGAACCAACACGCTCAGCGTCGATGAGCTCCAGGGCGCCACGCTGACGCTCACGAATCCCGGCGGCATCGGCACCGTCGCGTCCGTTCCCCGATTGATGCCGGGCCAGGGAACGATCATCGCAGTCGGCGCGATCGGCTATCCAGCCGAATGGCGCTCCGCTTCGGAGGCGAGCATCGGGGCTCTCGGCGTCGGCAAGGTGATGACGATCACGAGCACCTACGACCATCGGGTCATTCAGGGCGCCGAGTCCGGCGAGTTCCTGGGTGGCATCGAGGCGCTGCTCGACGGCGCCGGCGGTTTCTACGAAAACGTTGCCGCCAGTCTTGGCATCAACCTTGCGGCTCTCGACACAGCCACTCCGCGAGCCGCATCACTGCCGCAGCCCCCGCCTGCCACTCCGGCCTCTGCGTCCGCCCCCGACCGCGTCCTGCTCGGCGCGATGCAGGCCGCGACCTCGCTCGTCAAGGCGCATCGCACACACGGTCACCTTGGTGCCCATCTCGATCCGCTCGGGTCGCCGCCGATCGGAGATCCTGCCATGGATCCTGCGACATACGGCCTGACGCCCGAGTTGATGGAGCAGATCCCCGCGGACCTCCTGCGGGTGTACGTGCCCGGTCGGAACCTGGCCGAAGTGCTCCCGAATCTGCGCAGCACGTACTGCAGCACGATCGCCTTCGAGATCGAGCACCTTTCCAGCCACGAGCAGCGCGTCTGGCTGCGCGAGCACATCGAGTTGGGGGCGTACAAGCCGAAGCTCACCGTTGAGGAACGGCTGCGGTTGCTCGAGCGACTCACCAAGGTCGACGCCATGGAGCGCTATCAGCGCGCCACGTTCCTCGGGCAGAAGACGTTCTCCATCGAAGGACTCGACGCGCTCGTTCCCATGCTCGAGACGCTCCTCACCAACGTCGCGGCCGATGGGATCGGCGAGGTGGTGATGGGGATGTCGCATCGCGGCCGGTTGGCTGTCGTGGCACACGTCGCGAACCACTCGTACGAGTTCGATCCTCAATGCGTTCGAGCTCGCTTCGGCGCGTCGCGACATCGCGCGCTTCGCGTCGACCGGCGACGTGAAATACCACATCGGCGCAACCGGGACGTATCACACCGAGACGGGCAAGGTGATCCTCGTGCGGTTGCTGCCCAACCCGAGCCACCTCGAGGCCATCGACCCGGTGGTGGAAGGATGGTCCCGCGCCGCGCAGACGCAGCGCCGCGCCACGACACTGCACCTCGATCCGATGGCGGCGTTGCCGGTGCTCATCCACGGCGACGCAGCGTTCGCGGGACAAGGCGTCGTGCAGGAGGTCATGAACCTGCAGTCGCTGCCCGGGTACACGACGGGCGGGACGGTGCACTTCATCGCCGACAACCAGGTTGGCTTCACGACCGACCCGCATGAGGGGAGGTCGACACGCTACGCATCAGACCTCGCCAAGGGGTTCGACATCCCCATCGTCCACGTCAACGCGGACGACGTCGAAGCCTGTCTTGCGGCAATCACCTTCGCCTACGACTACCGGCGCGCGTACCGGCGTGACGTGATGGTCCACCTCATCGGCTATCGCCGCTTCGGGCACAACGAGGCCGACGAGCCGGCGTACACGCAACCGCTCATGTACATCAAGATCCGCCAGCATCCGACGGTTCGCGAGATCTTCGCAGCGCAGTTGACGGCCGAGGGTTTGATCAGGCCCGAGGAAGTGGACGCAATGGCGAAAGCCGCGTACGGGCGCGTGGCGGACGCGCACAAGCGCGTCAAGGAGCACCTCGCCGCGGAGCTCGACGATCTGACCCACGAGCAGGTCATCGAGGAGCCCGACGACCCGATGCTGCGCACCGCCGTCTCGCATCGATCGCTCACCGCGCTCAATGAGCAGTTGCTCACCTTCCCGAAGCACTTCACGCCGAACGCCAAGCTGCTGCGGCAGATGGAGCGCCGGCGCACTGCAATTGTGGAGGGCGCGATCGACTGGGGCACCGCCGAATCGCTCGCCTTCGCATCCTTGATCACGCAGGGTCATCCGATCCGGCTCACCGGCCAGGACACTGTGCGCGGAACGTTCAGCCATCGGCACCTGGCCTTTCACGACGAGCGCAACGGCGAGGTGTTCATCCCGATGCAGCACCTCACGGACGCGCAGGCAACGTTCGAGGTGCTCAACAGTCCGCTCAGCGAGGTGGGCACGCTCGGGTTCGAATATGGTTATTCCGCGGCCGATCCGGAAACACTGGTCATCTGGGAAGCGCAATACGGCGACTTCTTCAACAACGCTCAAATGATCGTGGATCAATTCGTTTCGTCGGCCCGGGCCAAGTGG
The DNA here is from genome assembly GCA_963754015.1 of Candidatus Dormiibacterota bacterium. Classification (GTDB taxonomy): domain Bacteria; phylum Chloroflexota; class Dormibacteria; order Aeolococcales; family Aeolococcaceae; genus Palsa-851. The sequence continues at coordinate 161,058 of CAVWEG010000008.1, read as the reverse complement.
GGACAGCACTCGCGACTCACCATGCTGCTGCCGCACGGCTACGAGGGCAGCGGTCCCGAGCACTCGAGCGCACGCATCGAGCGGTTCCTGCAACTCTGCGCCAACGACAACATGCGTCTCGCGAACTGCTCGACACCGTCGCAGTACTTCCATCTCCTGCGCAGCCAGGGGCTGCTCAAGGATCCGCGACCGCTCGTCGTCTTCACGCCGAAGAGCTTGCTGCGCCTCAAGGAAGCGACGTCCACGCTCACCGACTTGACCACCGGACGGTTCCAGGCGGTGATCGACGATCCCACCGGTCCGCAGCGTCGCGAAGAGGTCCGCACGCTGCTGCTCTGCACCGGCCGGATCTACTACGAGCTCATCTTGTCGCCGAAGCGCGCCGACGCCACTGATGTCGCCATCGGTCGCGTCGAGCTGCTCTATCCACTCCCAGTCGATGCCATCCTCGAGCTCGTCGCGGCGTACCCGAATCTCGAGCGCCTCGTCTGGGTGCAGGAAGAGCCCCAGAACATGGGCGCGTGGGGCAGTCTCGAGCGCGCTGTGGGACTGACACGACCGATGCATGTGCAGTGGGAATACATCGGCCGGCCGCGACGCGCGAGCCCATCCGAGGGCTACGCGGGATCGCATCAGCTCGAGGAGGAGCGCATCGTCAATGAGGCGTTCGCCACCTCACAGCGCACTTCCACGGTGACCACTCCGGACTCGGCTCCGATAGCACCGTGACCGAACGGGTTGTCGTTCTCGGCGGCGGTCCCGCCGGTGATGTCGCCGCGCTGCGCGCTGCACAACTCGGCGCTGAGGTCACGATGATCGAGCGCGCCGAGCTCGGCGGAACATGCCTCAACTGGGGATGCATTCCAACCAAATCGCTGCTCGCCGGTGCCGACCTGCTGCGCAAGATTCGCCAGGCCGCTGACTTCGGCATCGTCGTGCCCGAACCCGAGATCGACTTCCCTCGCATGATGGCGCGCAAGGAAGAGGTGGTCGTCAAGATGCGCAACGGCGTCGAGGCCGCGTGCAAGCGTCGCAACGTCACCGTCGTGCGCGCGCAGGGCATCGTCGACGGTGATGCTGTGGTCGCCGGCGACGTGCGGTATCCGTTCGACCAGCTCATCGTGTGCGTCGGCACCGAGCCATCGGGCTTGCCGGGCATCGACATGGAGCATCCACTCGTGGTCACGTCCAACGGCATCCTCCGACTCGAGCGTGTGCCGAAGCATCTGCTCGTCATCGGCGGTGGCGTTGTCGGCTGTGAGTTCGCGAGCCTCTTCGCGGCGCTGGGCTCACGCGTCACCGTTGTCGAGGTGTTGCCGCAGGTGCTTGCCGGCGTCGATCCGCGCGTGGTCGTGCAGTGGCGCCGAATCGTCGAGAAGCAGGGCATCACCTTCCTCGCCGGTCGTCGTGTGGAGTCCGTCGACTACACCGCCGACACAGTCACCGCGCACCTCGATGACGCGACAGCGCTCGAGGCCGACCTCCTGCTCGTCTCCGTCGGCCGCCGAGCGCAGACACGAGGCATCGGACTCGAGGACGCGGGCGTCATCATCGACGACCGCGACCACATCGTCGTCGACCCATTCCTGCGTACCGCAAACCCCCGTATCTGGTCGGCAGGCGACTGCATCGGCGGACTTCAGCTCGCGCACCTCGGCAGCGCAGAAGGCGGTCGCGCCGTCGAGAACGCGCTCGGGCACGACGTGATGCCGATGGACCGTACCGTCGTGCCCTCCTGCATCTACACGCATCCTGAAATCGCCATGGTTGGCCTGAACCCAGCGACCGCGAAGGACGCGGGCATCGAGGTGAAGCTCGGCCAGGCGCGCTATCTCGGCAACGGCAAGGCGCTCGGCGAGGGTGAGCCCGACGGCCTCGCGCAGCTCTACGCGGACGCCGCGACCGACCGTCTCATCGGCGCCACCGTCATGGGGGTGCACGCCGTCGAGATCATCCACGAGGTTGGTGTCGCCATCAGTGACGGGCTCTCGATGGACGACCTCGGCTCGATCATCCACGCGCATCCCACGGTCAGCGAGCTGATGATGGACGCCGCCGAGCAGGGCGAAGGCGTCGCTCCTTATCTGAGCTGATCGCCGCCAACCGGGCCGTCGATCAGGAAGCGGCGGCCTTGCGCAAGCGCTCGTCGCGGCGCCGGCGGCTTCGGGCCCGCAAGGTCAGGAACAGCACTCGCCCTTCGAGGACCGAGGCCACTCCGGCCGCGACGCCGGCAGCCAGCAGGATCGCACCGAGCCAGCGCGGTGTGAGCACGATGATCGTCACGCCGGCGGCGGCGGCCACGGCGGCTCCCGTCGCATATGCGGCAGTCAGGAACGCGCGCCAAGTGAGCGACACCGAGGTCTTGACTGCGTCGATCGCCGCCTGGGCATCGATCTGACGCGGTTTCGGCGGCGTCCCTGGACCTGCCTGTCCGCCCGGAAATGCCGTCCGGCGGCGCGTCGCCAGCCGCCAGAAAAAGAGGCTGGCCGCGAACCGGGCCAGGAGCCTGATCAGGATGGCCCACGGCATATCCCCATGCTACAGTCGCCGAGCGTTTGAACCGTGGGAGCAACGAGATGATTCGTGCGTACGTGCTCGTGACAGCGAGCGCAGGCAGGGCGCAACACGTGGCCGAGGAGTTGCGGGGCAAGGACGGCATCGTTCTGGTGGACGCCATCACGGGCGAGTACGACGTCATCGCCCAGGTCGAGGCTTCTGACGTCCCGGGGATCGGGCGTCTCATCCTCGAGCGGATCCAGTCCGCAGACGGCGTGGTCAAGACGATCACGTGCCTCGCGGTCTGATCCCGGCCTTGCACCACTCACCGGGAGCCGTCGTCTGGGAGGTCTAGCCGCCCTCTACGGGACGGCGCTCGGGCGCCTGCGTGGGAGCACGCACCTGCGCACATCTCTGGTCTTCTGGACGCTCCTCGGGCTCGTGCTCGGCGAGGCACTGACCGTCCTGGTGGCGACGATCCACGGCCACGCGACCGTCGACGGTGCGGCGATCGCGACAGCCATCTGGTGGATCGTCGTGACCATCGGGATCATCGGCGGCGCCGCGCTGCTGCGGACTCCCGATGGCAAGGACGTGGATCGATACGGCATCCCGAACGGTCTGACCGCGCTGCGCGGCTACGCGTGTGTCCCCTTGCTCTTCATCGCAACGCTCTCGCTTCCGGGCCGCCTGGCGCTCGCGCTCTGGGCCGGCATCGGCGGATCGGTCGGCCTGCTCGACGCTGTCGACGGCTTCGTCGCCCGCCGCTATGGGCCGGTCACCGTGCTCGGCAAGGCGATGGATCCCTTCGGCGACGCGCTCTACTTCGTCGTCGGTGCGATCGGGTGTTGCACGCTCGGGATCGCGCCGCTCTGGCTCGCGATCCTCGTCGTCGCCCGATACGCAGGGCCGGTGCTGCTCACGCCGCTCGTGTTGCTCACCGGTCGCCGGCCGGAGCTCGTGTACACGGTATGGGGCCGGCGCAACACCGGGCTGACCGGCATGGTGCTCTTCGTGCTCTTCTGGGTCCGTCTGTTCGGCGGACCCGTCGATATCGTGGCGCTGATCATCGCGATTCCAACGCTCGTGCCCACGGTGCTCCTCCACTTCGTCGCATTGGTGCGACGAGTGGCGGAGTCGCCGCGGGTCCGATGATCGAAGCGGTCAGGCAGTCGTGCGCAGCGAATCGCGAACGTTCGCGAGCCATGCCGGGGCGGTGACTCCGTCGGTCTCCGCGACGTAGTTGCAGTCGAGGCCGTCGGCGAGCAACCGCGCCAGTGAGACGTCGTCGAAGCCGGCGCCGAGCAGACGGTCGATGTCGTTCGCCGCTGCGGTCACCGTTTCCGGCGAGGAGTCGCGCGCGAACGCCTGCAGCGCGTCGTCCGACGACGCGTGATCCTCGCGCCAGTCCTGGTGGAAGTAACCGCCGAAAAGCTGGGCGAGCGCGGGGTAGTCCGCCGCCGCGCCGGCGATGGTATCGGTGTCGATCGTGCCGTTCATGTCGATGCTCCTAGTGTCGCTTATCGCGAAGCGGGGTACGGGTGGGGTACGCGGTCACCAGCGTGAAACCGCCGGGCAACTCGTCGTTGCGGCGAAGGACCAGGCGCACGGCGGTGACCTGGGTGGGAACGACGACGCCGCGACTGACGTCGGCGTACGTGAGGACCTGGCCGACGATCTCGCCCATGTCTTCGACGAACGTGTACGGCGCGCGCTTGTCGCGACCGGCAAGCCACGCGGCGATGTCGGCACTGCGCCGTGTCACCGCGACGTCGACGCACCGCTGTGCCGTCGCCCGGCTGACGAAGCGGCCCGCGGCGGCTACCCCTTCGCGAAGGATCCGGCGCATCTCGTCGCCCGGCTTGGTGTCGACGTGGCGGCGCAGCGTGTGGCCGCCGCGTGCCTCGTAGACGCTGAGGTCTTCGACCGGAATCCGGCGCGGGCGTGGCCCCGGAGCCGGCCGGCCAATGCCATCGAGCATGCGCATCTCCCTTCGCAGCTGGTGCTGAGCGGCCGTTCGGACCGCGATGTCTCGCAGTCTCTCCGGGCTCGACGGACCCCTCGCGGACGGTGCGCGGGTTTGCTCCGCAGGACGGAAACGCATAATCACCGCGCTGTGCTCGCCGTCATCAAGCCCGCTCCCGCGCCCGGTTTCGTGGTCAGTGACGTCCCGATGCCCGAGCCGGCGCTCGGCCAGGTGCTGCTCCGGGTCCTCGCCACCTCGGTCTGCGGGAGCGACGTCCATCTGTACGACTGGAACCCCTGGGCGGCCGCGCGCGTGCATCCACCTCGGGTCGTCGGCCACGAGGTGTGCGGCGAAGTGATCGCATGGGGAGCGGGCGTCGAAGGCCCGCCGATCGGCACGCGAGTCGCCGTCGAGTCACACGTGATCTGCGGGTACTGCGATGAATGCCGTCGCGGCGACTTCCACGTCTGCGAGAACACTCGGATCCTCGGCGTCGACGTCGATGGCGCATTCGCGACTCACATCGCCGTGCCCGCCGTCAATGTCTGGCCCGTCGGCGACGGCGTTCCGGCTGACGTCGCCGCGGCCATGGAGCCGTTCGGGAATGCCGCGCACGCGTGCTCGTACGGCGATCTCGAGGGACGCACCGTGGTGGTCTTCGGCTGCGGACCGATCGGGTGTGCCGCGGTTGCCGTTGCGCGGGTGCGCGGCGCTGCGCGTGTCGTCGCCGTCGACCGCAACGAGTACCGCCTCCAGCTCGCCGAGCAGATGGGCGCGCACGCGATCGTCCGAGCGAGCGCCGGCCCCGCCGACGATGCAGTCCGTCGTGCCGCCGAAGGCAGCATCGACTGCGTGCTGGAGATGAGCGGATCCCCGGTCGCGGTCGCGTCTGCAACGCGACTCGTGCGTCCCGGCGGTTGGATCAGCCTGCTCGGCATCGGGGACGGCCCGGACGTCGTCGACCTCTCGACCGACGTTGTGATGAAGGGGCTCAGCCTCTACGGTGTCGCGGGACGGAAGATCCCCGAAACCTGGGAAGAGACCACCGCCTACGTCCGCGACGGCATCATCGACGTCCGCGCGTTGATCACGCACCGCTTCGCATTGCGCGACATCGACGCCGCCATGGAGCTCATGAAATCGGGCGAGTGCGGGAAGGTCACCCTCACGCCCGAGTAATGCACTCGGCGTATGGTTTGCCCATGGTCACCGGCACGAAGTCCGCGGCTGTTCAGGCGCTTGACGCGTCGCTGAACGAGGATCTCGACGCACTCCGCCGCGACGGATTGTTCCGCCCGCTGCGCGTGCTCGAGTCGGCGCAGGGGCCTGAGGTGGAGATCGCGGGCAAGGCGGTGATCAGCCTGTCCAGCAACAACTATCTCGGCCTCAACACGCATCCGCGGCTCGTCGAAGCGGCGTCGCGGGCGGCGCTGGAATGGGGTGCCGGCACGGGCGCGGTGCGCACGATCGCGGGAACGCAGACCCTCCACGAGGAGCTGGAGCGGCGCATCGCGGCGTTCAAGCACACCGAAGCGTCGCTGACGTTTCAGAGCGGCTACGCGGTGAACGTCGGTGTCATCGGCTCGATGCTCGACCAGGGAGACTGCGTGGTGAGCGACAAGTTGAACCACGCCAGCATCATCGACGGCATCCGGCTCACCAAAGCCGACCGGATCCTCTACGAGCATGTCGATCCCGACGACGCTGAACGCGCGCTCAGCGAGGCGCGCGCCAAGGGATATCGCCGCATTCTGCTGGTGACCGACGGCGTCTTCAGCATGGACGGCGACATCGCGCCGCTGCCTGCGCTGGTGGAACGCGCCGAGCAGTACGGCGCCGCGGTCATGGTCGACGACGCGCACGCGACCGGTGTGCTCGGTGACCACGGCCGCGGGACCACGGACCATTTCGGCCTGCACGGACGTGTCGCGCTCAACATCGGCACGCTCAGCAAAGCCGTCGGCGTTGTCGGCGGGTACGCGGCCGCGTCGCAGACGGTGCGCGACCATCTCATCAGCAAGTCACGCCCCTTCCTCTTCTCGTCGTCGCATCCCCCCGCGGTCGTCGCTGCGTGCATCGCCGCGATCGACGTGCTCGAGCAGGAGCCGGCGCTCATGGAGCAGCTGTGGAGCAACACCCGTCACTTCAAGAGCGGTCTGCGTGAGCTGGGCTTCGACATCGGCCACAGCGAGACCCCGATCACGCCGGTGATGTGCGGCGAGGCGCCGGTCGCGATGGAGCTCTCGGACCTGCTGCTCGAACGCGGAGTCTTCGCCCAGGGCATCGGATTTCCGACTGTCGCTCGCGGTCAGGCTCGCGTCCGCACCATCGTCTGCGCGACTCACACGCACGAACAGCTCGATCGTGCGCTGCTTGCTTTCGAGGAAGTGGGCACGCGCCTCGGGTTGATCGGCGAACACCGCCGGGCGTAACGCGATGGATCTCGCACGCTTCTGCGGAGTGCGTCCTTCGCGAGGGCGGCAGCGCTAGCGATGGCACATCGGACTGCTGCCGAGCTCGAGGAGGAGCGGCTTGAGATCCTGGCCGCGCAGCGTGACCGAGCGGCGTTCGCGACGCTCTACGAGCGCTACGTCGACCAGATCCACGCCTACGTGTACACGCTCACCCACGATATGGAAGAGGCAGACGACGTGACCGCGGCAACGTTCACCAAGGCGATCGAGGAACTTCCTCGCTTTCAGTGGCGTGGCGTGCCGTATTCCGCGTGGCTGTACCGCGTGGCCGGCAACCTCGTCTCGCGCGAGCGCCGCCGTCCCGGGTGGATCGAGCTCGAGCCGCGGATGCTCCCGGACGCGGGCGCCGATCCGGCACTGCAGGCCGAGGAGGGCAGTCGCGCCGACGAGGTCCGCGCCGCAGTGGCCGGGCTCCCGCACGACCAGCGGCAGGCGATCCTGCTGCGCTTCGGTGGCGAGCTTCGCAACCGCGAGATTGCCGAGGTGATGGACCGAAGCGAGGGTGCGGTGAAGCTCCTCACCTTCCGGGCCTTGACCGCGCTCCGGCGCCGGCTCGGCGCGCCACTTCCCGCCGAGCGCCTGACGAGGTCGGGCTCATGACCGCGGCCGACCAGCTCGATGCCGCGCTGGAGAGCGACCTCGCCGCCTTCGCGGCTTCCGCGGACGTCCGCGCGATGCTCGACACCGGGGCCGAGATCGGCAGCGCGCTCGACGCGTGGCAGCTCGACGACGACACGCGGGGACGTCTCTACGCCCGAGCGATGGCCGCCGCCCGCAATCGCGGCGTCGCAGCAACACTGTGGTCGCTCGGCCTGGACCGCCGGGTGCAGGCGGTGGCCGGCGGGACCGTCGTCACGCTTGCGGCCGCGGCGGCCGTTGGCGTCGCCGTCACTCGAGGCAGGCGCCATTCGCATGCGTCCGCGGCCTGAGCGATGGAAGGAGAGCCTGATCTGCCCGATGCCGAGCGAGAGCGCGTCCGGCAACGCGACCGCAAGCGAGAGCGGCGCATGGTGGTCGACAACGCGGGGATCAAGCGGGTCCTTCCCGCGCTCGCTGAGAAGCGGCGAAAATCGGGCCTGCCGCCGCCTCAGGACTCGGTGAGCTGACCGCTCAACACCTCGGTGTCCGATGGCGTGGGGCTGCCGCCGGCGGGCTCGATCGTTGCTGCGATGCTCTTGTATGCGGCCATGTTGCCGTGCATGACCGCCGACCACGGACCGCCGTGCGGCCCTGGGGTCAGAAAAGCAACGCCCTGGGGTGAGCCCTGCTTCGGGATGAGCCAGACCTCGTAGACCTCCGTCGCGGGAAGGGGATTGAGGCCCTTGACCGTCAGCACTCCCTGGGTGCCGCCACTGACATCGAGGGTTCCAGTGGCACTCGTCCCGGACACCATGTAGGCGACCGGCTGCTGGGTGCTCCTGCCCGTGGCCCCCCATATCCCGAACACGATGGCCGCCACAACGGCGACAGCGCCGACGAGGGTGAAGGCTCGGCCGGTCGGGATTGACTCAAACAGGCGTCGCCACCAGGGGGCTGACGGCTCAGACGCCTCCGCGTAGACCTGCGCCATGAGATTGCGGCGCAGGCGGGCCGGGGGCTGCACCTGCTCGAGAGCAGATGGCAGCAGCGACGCGACGTCGATGTACTGAGCAGACAGCTGACGGCACGCCGCGCACGTGGCGAGGTGGCCTTCCATGTCGGCGCGGTCCGCCGGTTCGAGGCCCCCGACCGCATCCAGCGCGAGGAGGTCGTGGGCCTCCTCGCAGTTCATTGCGGCTGCCATGGCGCCTCCAGTCGATCGGCGAGGGCGAGCCGCAGCTTGTCGAGGGCGATGCGCACCCTCCCCTTGACGGTGCCGAGCGGCACCTCCATCGCCGTGGCGATCTCGGACTGCGAGTAGCCCCCGTAGTAGGCGAGCTCGATCGTCTGGCGCTGCTCGGCAGGGAGCTCCGCGAGCGCCTTGCGGACCTCCTCGCCGCTCAGCTCGAGCGCGACCTGGGCCCAGGGGTCGGTCACCGCGGGCTCGATCGTCTGTCCCTCCATCGGCGTGTCGAGGTGGGTGCGATGGCGGTCGCCGCGCATCCGATCGATTGCCCGGTTGCGGACGATCGTGCAGATCCACGACCGCAGCGACCCACGGCCGGACTGAAACGTCGAACCCCGGCGCCAGACGGACAGAAATGCCTCCTGGACGACATCCTCGGCCGCGCCTCGGTCGCTCAGGATGCGCAGAGCGACGCTGAAGGCAAGGCCACCGTATCGGTCGTACAAGGCTTCGATCCCCTCAGGCGAATGGGTAGAGATCGAGCGGACGATGTCGTCGTCAGTTAGGGGCACGCGGGCTCCGACACGCTCGGGGATGGCGCCTCATTTGGTACGCAGAGAAACGGGCGTTCGGATCACGCACGGACTCGCCGGCTCGAGGGAACCGGGCCACGCGAGCTGGTCCTAGGAGACCTTGACGCGCCCACCGCGGACACGCGCCGCGGTCGACTGGAGCAGGACGGGCTCGTCCGGCTGATGGATCACGATCGAGGCAGCCGCCGGTCGGAGGCTTGTCGCGGCGGGGCCTTCGAACACCACCTTCACTGCGCCGGATGCCACGCCTGCGCTGGCGATGGCGAGCGCCGCTGCGTACTCGTCGAGCGGGAAACGGTGTGTGACCACGCCGTCAACCGGGAAGCTCGCGTCACTCAGCCACTCGCGGATCGTGCCGAACGTGCGCCGCCCGTCGGGCTCGCGGCCGTACGACGCGGCGCCACGGACAGTCAGCTCGCGTGCCCAGATGAGCGACCACTCGATCTCGTGGCGGCCGGAGCGTCCGCAGAGGACCAGCGTCCCTCCGGCGCGCAGGAGACGCACTGCCAGATCGATGCTCAACGCTGAGGCGCGGCAGTCGAACACGACGTCCACACCGCCGTCGAGGACGGGGAGGCCGCCGCCCGCTGGGCGCATCACGCGCGCTTCCATATGCTCCGCGGTCTTCTGGAGCAGTTGCTCGGACGATCCGTGCCAGACGCGATTGGCGCCGATCGACCGGATCGCCATGAACGCAGCATTGGGATCGCCGTTGAGGGGAGCAGCCTCGCGATGGCGGCGACCGAGGCGGGGCCGCGTGGTGCTCCGGGCGTCGTGGAGCACGATGATGTCGAGGTCGGGGTGCATCCGGCGCAGGGTGGCGACGATCAGGCGGCTCAGCGTCCCTGACCCGATGACGACCGCAGTGTCGCCGCGTCGGGTCCAGCGCATCACCGCATGGAGCGCCGTGGCCGCCGGCTCGGCGAGCACACCGCGCTGATCCGAGATGCCGTCTGCCGGGACGAGCATGTCCTCATGGACGAGGAATCCCTCGCTCCAGCCGCCGCCGGCGCGTTCACTCGATCCGACCGAACGGCCGGAGCAGAGTGCCCCACCGCGGTCTGCGTTCTCGCAGAGATGGGTCTCGCCGGCGCGGCAGCGGCGGCATTCCGCGAGTCCCTTGTGGGCGCATCGGAGGGTCGGTTCCACGAGCACGCGGTCGCCCTCATGCGCCCAGCGCGTCGACGCGGCACGTTCGATGACGCCGACGACCTCGTGGCCCGGGATGAACGTTCCCGCGGAACCGTAGGCGGTGAGCACGTTCGGTTCGGGGTCGCGATGGACGAGCGCCAGGTCGGTCCCGCAGATGCCCGCGAGCGCCGGGCGGATCAGCACCCAGCCGGGGCCGGGGGGCACGGGCGTCCGCACGTCGCGGACCTCGACCGGGAGCGAGGAGCTTGCCTGTGCCCGGCGGCGCCTCCGGCCACTGCCGGAGTCCATCAGGGACGGGTCGACGACTAGCGCCCGCATTGAACGTACCGGAGGTTGAGATGGCCGCGAACCAGCGCAGCAGTGAGATCACTCATCGCTCGAACTACCCAGGATACCTGCGCTCACCCCGCGATTGCAGCACCCACAATGATTGTCATGGCCGATCAACCGCCCCCGCAGCCCCCGCCGCACACCGATTGGCGGACGACGCCGCCGGGCTGGGGGACCCCACCAACCGGCTGGGGAGCGCCGCCGCCGAACTGGGGTGCGCCGCCTCCCGGCTGGGGCGGGCAACCTCCCGGATGGGGTGGTCCGCCGCCCGGATGGAACCCTGGTTCGGTCCCGGCGCAGGTCGGATCCGGCCGCTTCCGCTCGATGGGCGTGGGGGAGTGGCTCGATGCGACCTTCTCGATGTACCGGCGCAATTTCGTCCTCATCGCGTCGATCAGCGCCGTAGTGCAGATCCCGTATGCGTTGCTCACCCTGCTGCTCTACGAGGTCACCGGGCTCGGCGCGTTCGTGCGCTCGCCGTTCGCGTCCTTCAACCCGCAGACCATCACACCGGCCCAGGAGCAGGCTTTGCTGAACACGTTCGTCGGCGTATTCGCCGTCAGCGCAGCGCTGCTGCTGGTGACCGCTGTTGTGGTGCTGCCGCTCGGCGAGGCTGCGACAACCCGCTCCGTGAGCGATCGCTATCTCGACCGCCCCACGTCGCTGCGCGCCGCGTATCGGGCTGCGCTGAGCCGCCTCGGGTCGCTGATCGTGATGAGCCTGATCCTGGGCGGTGCCTACATCGCCGGCATCCTCGCGATCTTCCTGCTGGTGCTCATCTTCGCGGCACTCGGCATCGGTGCCTTCGGCGCGGCGCTCGCCGTGCTCGCGGGCGTCGCGCTCATTCCTCTGCTGATCCTGGTGGCTGTCCGAACTGCGATCGCGGCTCCCGCGATCGTGCTCGAGCGTGTCTCCGGCTGGCGCGGCCTGCAACGCAGCTGGCACCTCGTCAAGGGACGCTTCTGGCCCACATTCGGGCGCATCCTGCTGCTTGCGCTCATCTCGGGGATCGTGTCGTCGATCGTCGCCGCAATCATCGACGTGCCCGGTGCCGCGATCGACCCGAATAACAGCTTCATCTACGACCAGCTCTCGAGCGCCATCGCTGCGATCTTCGTCGGCCCGATCACGTACATCGGCGTGACCCTCCTCTACTACGACGCGCGTATCCGCAAGGAGGGATTCGACATCGAGATGCTCGCAAGCTCCCTGTGAGGCGCCTGCTCGTCGCTGCCGTCGGCGTCGCCGCCTTGATGACCACCGTGGCCTCGGGATCAACGCACGCCACGGCGGCGACGGACTGCCTGACGACCACCTACATCGGTCTGCTCGACCAAGCCGACTCGGCGCTTGCCGCGGTGCCCGCGCAACCGGTAGCAGCATTGACGACGCTGACGCAGGCCGAGGACCTCGCTCCGTCCACCGCCCCTGTCCTTGCACCGATCATCGGCGGGCTGACCGTGACGCCGCCCGACGTCGCGGGCAGCCGGGAGCGACTCGACGTGCTCACCACGACGCTTGCGCTCCCCGCCGGATCGGCGTGCGATGTCGATTCGCAGGAAGCGGAGAGCCTGCTGCACAGCGTCTACGCCTCGCATGTTTTTGCTGATCTCGACCAGAACCCGGCGCCGTCGTGGATTTCGCGCATCGGCGCTGCGATCAACTGGGTGATCTCCCACATCTACGGCCTCCTCGGCAATGGCGGTTCCATCGGCCTCGGCGTGCTCGTCCTCCTCGTGATCGCGGCGTTCGTCATCTATCGTCTGCGCGGCGTCGCAGGCAGCAGACGGGCGAAACCAGGCGAGGAGCCCGCGACCGTCGGCGACGACCCGGACGACGAGTGGGGCCTCGCGCTTGCCGCGGCGCAGCGTGGTGACTATCGCGAGGCGATCCGTCGCGCGTTCCGCTCGGCACTGCTCGACGTCACCGGCCGGCGTGCGCGCATCGATCGCGCGTGGACGACGCGCGAGATGCTCGCGACCATCGCGGCCGACGCGGACCTGCTTGCGGTCGTCGCACCTGCGGCTGCCGCGTTCGACCAGGCCTGGTATGGGGATGTCCCGGTGACCGCGGCCGACTGGGACGTCGCGCGCGCTCGCTCCGAAGCGGTGCGCAAGGTCGCGCGGCGCAGCTCGAGCGCTTCGGCACGATGAGCAGGCCGCCGCTTTCGGCCATGCTCGTGCTCATCGCGGGCATCTGCATCATCGCGATCATTGCCATCGCTGCGGCGGTGCCTCCCAGCGATCAGGCCAATCCATCGTCGCGCTCCGCCGGAACGCTGGGAACGCTTGCGCTGTACACCTGGTTCTCGCAGCTCGGTCTCGATGTGAACCGCATCACCGGCACCTTCAATCTGCAGAGCAGCGACGTCGTGTTCTGTTACGACCCGACGGATGCGCTGAGCTCGTCCGACGTGAAGACGCTCATGTCGTTTCTTCGAGCCGGAGGCGACGTCGTGCTCGCTGTCACGCCCGGCAGCCTGGCCGATGCCGCGCCACTGCTCGGGGATCTCGGCGTCAACCCGGCGCTTTCGGCGGGCGCGGGGAACGCTACGGTTGCGCAGCCGTTCGACAGCACCGACCGCGTCGCGAGCGTTCCGGTCGGTGCGGGGCTCACGTTCACCGACCAGGAGCCGCTCGTGCCGATGCTCGTCGAAAACGGCGACGTGGTCGCGGGTATGGTCCGTGTCGGCAGCGGTCGCGCATACGTGCTCGGTGACACGCAGCCGCTGTCCAACGACGGACTTCGTCACGACGACTCCGCGTTTCTCGCGCTGAGCCTGCTGCAACGTGCTCGCGGCGGACGGATCAGCTTCGACGAGTATCACCACGGAGAGACCAACGCCACAAGCGGTGCCGGCGCGATCTTCGACGGCCCGGTTGGGCTTGCGACCGCGATGGTCGCGCTCGTGGTGTTGCTGGCTCTTGCGCTCAACGGCCGGCGCCTCGGCAAACCGGCATTCGACGGCGGCTCGGCCGCCGTCCCGAGCGCGACCGCATATGTCTCGGCGATGGGTCAGCTCTTCGCGCGAAGCCGGCAGCGCGGACCGATCGCCGCGCGCTACGCGGATGAGTTGAAACGCCGCATCGGCAGTGCCACCGGTGTCGATTGGCACCTCGACGACCAGTCGTTCTGTGCAGCCATCGCCGCGACCGGCGACTCGGGTGCCCCCGGGCTCGCGGCGCTGCTCATCCACGCTCGAGCGCTGGCGTCCGGCCGCCCGGAGGAGAGCGAGCTCCTCCGGCTGGCGCGCGACGTCGACGCCTGCGAGCGACACTGGATGAGCGCACCGGTGCAATGATCGATTCCGTCAGCGCGCAGGGCACAATGCCCGCAGTGGCAACCGAGAGCAACGCGGCAGCACTCCGCGCCGCCCTGCACGAGACGATGGGCAAAGCGGTGGTCGGCCAGTTGCAGGTCATCGACGGGCTCTATATCGCGGTGCTGAGCGGCGGGCACGTCCTCCTCGAGGGAGTGCCCGGGACGGCGAAAACGTTGATGGCACGCACGCTGGCGGCGGCGCTCGACGCCCGGTTCACCCGCGTGCAGTTCACACCCGATCTCCTCCCGTCGGACATCGTCGGCACGAGCGTGTACCGGCCGGATACCGGCACGTTCGAATTCCGCGAAGGGCCGATCTTCACGGACACGCTGCTCGCCGATGAGATCAACCGCGCTCCGGCGAAAACGCAGTCGGCCCTCCTCGAGGCGATGGAGGAACGGCAGGTGACGTCCGACGGGACGAGCCGCCCACTCGGCGATCGTTTTCTCGTCGTCGCCACGCAGAACCCCATCGAGTACGAGGGCACGTACCCGCTGCCGGAGGCGCAGCTCGATCGATTCTTCTTCAAGCTCGAGGTGAACGTTCCGGAGCCGGCGACGGAGATGGTGATGCTGCGCCGCGTCGACAACGGCTTCAACGCGCACGACCTCGACGCAGCCGGAGTCACCGCGATCATCGACTCCGAGAAGCTCGCGAAGGCGCGCGCTGAGGTCGCCGCGGTCCGCGTTTCCGACGAGGTGCTCGGTTACATCTCGGCGATCGTCACCGCAACGCGGACGAGCCCGGACCTGTCGCTCGGCGCCAGCCCGCGCGGTTCCATCGCACTGCTGCTTGCCGGGAAGGCGATGGCAGCGATCCAGGGCAGGGACTACGTCGTTCCCGACGACGTCAAGGACGTGTGCATTCCCGCCTTGCGCCATCGCATGATCCGGCGCCCCGAGGCGGAGATTCAGGGTGTCTCCGAAGTCGCCGCAGTACAGCGCGCCGTGGGACGGGTTCCGGTCCCGAGGTGACCGTCAGAACGTGACGTGGCGCGGTGCCGGGCTGCTGCTGGCGTCGATCGTGGTGATTGCGTTCGGAGCCGCTCTTCAGGCTCTCTTCGTCGCCGGCGTCGTGCTCATCGTCCTCAGCGTCGCGCTGATTGTCGTTGACTCCCGTCGCGCGCCTGGAGCGGGCACACTGCGGGTCGACAGGGTCTGCGCCGACCTGCTCTCGGTTGGCGTCGCCAACCGCGTCGCGCTGGAGGTCGCCGCTCGCACGGAGGGTGCTTCGGCGATCGTCTACGAGCGAGCGCCTGCAGCGCTGCACGCCTCACGCGTTCGCTGGAATGTGCATTTGCCCGCACGCGTCGAGTACACGGTCACGCCGGTCGCGCGTGGCGACTCCACCCTCGGCGCTGCGGTGGTGCGGGTCGACGGTCCCTGGCGCCTCGGCTGGCGGCAGACGACGGTCGGCGAACCGCGTTCCGTGCGAGTTGATCCGAATCTCACTGCCATCGACGTGTACGAGGCATTGGCGCGGCGGGGTCAGCTGGCGGAGATCGGCTTACGCACCATGCGACTCCGCACCGAGGGGAGCGAGTTCGAGCGCGTGCGCGAAGCCTTTCCCGACGACCCGCAGCGCTCGATCAACTGGCGCGCCACCGCGCGCACCGGACGGCTCATGGCCACCGAGCTCATCCCCGAGCGCGCGCAACCGCTGATCATCTGCCTCGACCACGGCCGGCTCATGGGGATCGGCGCCGGGGAGCTCACCAAGCTCGACCACGCAATCAACGCCGCGCTGCTGCTCGTGCACGTTGCGTTGCGCAGCGGCGACCGGGCGGGAATGCTCGCCTTCTCTGACACAGTCACGAACACCCTGCCGCCGCGCGCAGGAGCGTCCCAGCTGCGGCGCTTTCTCGATGCCACGCGTCCTATCCGGCCGGGTGAGACCGAGGCGGACTATGACGACGCGCTCAACTACTTCAGCCGCTGGCAGACGCGCAGGTCGCTCGTGGTCATCTTCACCGACGTGCTCGACCTCGATCAGGGCAAGGCACTCATCCGCCAGTGCGCGCGGCTGCGCAAACGCCACCTCCCGCTCGTCGTCACGGTGCGCGATCCAGCGCTCGACGACGCGGCCAACGCACTGCCGAGCAGTGGCGATGAGACCTACGCGCGCGCGGTTGCGGGTGGCTTGATCGCAGACCGGGAGGACACGTTGCGCATGCTCCGTCGCTCCGGGGTCGAGACAATCGATGCGGACGCCCGCACGCTGTCACCGCGATTGGTGAACCGCTATCTTGACCTCAAGAGGCGAGCGCGACTATAGGCAATCGCGCCCGCCCGGCAATGCTATCGGGCCTTGCCCGCGAAGTTCCGTCGGGTCGGCGGATCGAGGGCCATCGCGTAGAAAACGATGATCTTCAGGGCGAGGTAGACGAGGATGATGAGCGTGCTGAGACCACCGAGATCGTTGTGGCCAAGGATGTCGATGACGTAGAGGATGCTCAGGACGTCGAGGACGATGATGATCCAGCGTGCAACGTTGGACGGCCGTCCCACGATGACGCCGAGGATCAAGTCGACGAGGCCCACAACGAAGAATGGCACGCCGATGATGAAGAACAGCGAGGCCGCCAGATTGACCACCGCGTCGCCGAACTGCTTCACGTACTGGTCATAACCGGGCAGTGACGCGAGGTGCGATGAGCCGGCGGTGAGGATGTAGACGCCGAAGCCGATGAATGCGATGCCGGCGAGCAGGCGCAGCAGACCGAGCACGATGATGATGAACTGCGCGATCGTCAGGAAGAAGGTGCGCTTGTGCACCTTGACCGGCGCGGATGCGATCGGCTGCGCGGAATACGGCTGCGGGGCAAACGGTTGCGGCGCATACGTCGCAGCCGGATAGGGGTTCTGGGGTGGACCGACGGTCGGTGGGCCGCTGGGTGGTGGCATGCTCGGGGGTTGCGGGGGCTGGCCACCAGGTGGCTGGGGCGGCAGTGCTGCCACGATTGCTCTCCTCCTCAAGGTTGCCGTCGCGACTCGCGAGGACGGTTGCCGGATTCTAGACTTTGCGGACCACGAACGTGCTGGCCATCTTGTCGTGCCAGCCTTGCTTCCGCGGGTCGAACGCAGCCCAGATGAGGCCGATAGACAGGACGATCGAGCTGATCAGATAGCCGATGAAACGGCCGATCGCTCGGCCGACGCCGATGTGCTTCCCCGTCGCGGCGTCGACGACATGCAGACCGAGCAGCCGCTGACCGAGCGTCCCACCCAGCTGTGACCAGAGGACGACGAAGTACACGCCCTCAACGGCGAAGGCGACGAGCTCAAAGAGGGCGAGTGAGCCGCTGAACGTGGTGCCGCAGGTTCCCGCGTAAGCGCCCGTTGCGATTGCGTTGTTCAGGCATGTCGTGTACGACGTCAGGGTCGAGCCCTGGGTCACGAAGAAGACGATCAGGACTGGGACGCCGATGATGATGCCGTCGATCACCGCAGCGACGAAACGTATCCAGAAGCCCGCATAGCCGATTCCGGGAGCAGGTCCCGTGTGCGGCGGACCGCCGGAATACGCGACGGGATATGCAGGCGGAGGCGGCGGGAGATACGGTGACGGCGGGAACTGTCCCCCGGCCCATGGCCCCGGCGGCACAGGCGGCGGGAGTTGCCCTCCTGAAGTCATCTCGACGGCACCACTTCGGCACGACAGTAGCAGGCACGCCGCGTTTGTGACTCATGCAGCCGAAACGTGACTCAGGCTGCGGGCATCGCCTCCAGGGCCGCGATGACCCCCCGGGTGATCTGGGTCGGAGTTGAGGCGCCGGAGGTGACTCCGATACGGTGCATGCCCTTGAACCAGCTGGGGTCGATGTCGGCGGCCGTGTCGACGAGGTACGCCGGCTTGTGCCCCTTCTCGCGAACCACCTGCACCAGACGCTGACTGTTGCTGCTGCGCGCACTGCCGACCACGACGACGCACTCGACATCGTCGGCCGCGATGACCGCAGCTTCCTGCCGCTCCTGGGTGGCGCGGCAGATCTCGTTGTGGACGGCGATGGTGGGGAAGCGTTCGACCAGGCGATCGATGATCGCCTGCGTGTCCCACATGCTCAGAGTCGTCTGGCAGGTGACCGCGAGCGGCCGTCCGTCGGGCGGATTGACCGCGTCCGCCTCCTCGAGGCTCTCGACAAGCGTCGTGTGCTCAGGCGCAATGCCCATTACGCCGGCGGGCTCGGGGTGGCCGCGCTTGCCGATGTAGATGACGTGGTGCCCGCTGCCCACCAGCTCGCGGACGAGGTCGTGGGTGCGCGTGACGTCGCTGCAGGTTGCGTCGACCACATTGAGGCCGCGAGCGCGCGCCGCGTCGACGACTGCCGGCGAGATGCCGTGCGCCGTGAAGATGACGGTGCCTTCGGCGACCTGATCGAGCGCCTTCATTCGATCGCTTTCGGAGACGAGCGCAACGCCCGATTCCTCGAGCTCGCGGGTGACGTGCTCGTTGTGGACGAGGTACCCGAGCATCGTCACCTTCTCGGTGCCCGAGCGCGCCGCCCCTTCCCGCTTGGCGATCCGGATCGCCTCGACGACGCCGTGGCAGTACCCCCGCGGGGTGATCCGAACGACCTCCATGGAATCCAGTCTACGCGGGCGTTTCCGCGGGACGGTCGAACGCGAATGACCGGCGCCGGTGCGGAGTCCGGCCGGCAAGCAGCAGCCACGAATACAGCAGTACCCCGACCGTCACACCGATCGCGAGCTTTGCGCCGTCGGGAAGCCCTGACGGGGAAACGAATGCCTCGAGCGTGCCGGCGATCACCAGCAGGCTCGCGGCACCGAGCACGAGCATGACGGCGTGCCTCGAGACTCGGGCGAGCGCTTCGCCCCGGCGTAGCTGCCCGGGTCGCAGGATTGCGTCGCCGAGCATGAGCCCCGTGCCCCCGCTGATCACGATGACGCTGAGCTCGAGCACGCCATGGGGAAGGATCAGCGACCAGAACTGGAAGTCGTAGCCGCCGAGGCGAACCGCAGCCGCGACCGTGCCGAGCATCCACCCGTTGCTGAGCAGCACGAACGCTGTCGGGATACCGAGAAACACGCCGCCGGCGAAGCAGATGAGTGCAACGCGGATGTTGTTCTGGATGATGAATGCGGCGGCGAACGGCGCGTCCTGCACGCCCGTACTGATCTGACCGCGCGCCATCTCGTCGAACAGTGACGGCGGTACAAGCGACGAGCGCAGGTCAGGACGGACGTCGACGGCGATCCACCCTGCGACGAAGCCGATCAGCATCAACAGCAGACTCGCAGTGATGTACGGCCAGGCCGCACGGAACGACCGCGGCAGCGCGGTTGCAAAGAATCGCCCGATCGAGCCCACCCGCATCGGCGTGCCGCGGTAGAGGAGCGGATGCGCTCGGGCGCAGAGCGTGTTCAGATACTCCGTGATTGGTGCATCGGGATGGTCGCGGCGCGCGATCGCGAGGTCGCTCGACGCCTGACGCAGCAAGAGGCCGAAGCGTTCGATATCGCTCGCGGATTGCGTGCGCAGCCGTCCGCGTCGCGCCGTTTTGATCGCTGCTTCCAACGCTGCCCAGCGCCCCTGGCGCTCGGCGATGAACGCGTCGAGATTCACTGCAGGCGCTGGTCGAGTTGCAGGTATACCCGCTCGATGAACAGCTCCGGCGGCCAACGCCGCTCCGGTGCGTCGGCGGGCAGGGCGAGCCGCTCCATCATGCGTTTGGCGATGTCGGCGCAGAGGCTGGCGCGCAGCGCGGGGCTCAACCCTGGACGCGCCAGGAACACGCGCAGCGCGTCGCGCTCGAAGGTGCCGAGACGCTCGATGCCGTCGATGCCCGGGCCCGCGTCCGGCGTCCGAAGGATGATCGGCGGCGGGGCGGTTGCGGCAGCGAGCGTGATCAGGGTGCGGTCCCGCACCACAACGGTCCCCGCGGCGAGGTCGCCGAGGCGGCGTGTCTGCGGCTGGAAGAACATCACCACGAGGCCGATGAGCACCACAGAGAAATCGATGACGCGAACGAGGTTGCGCACCGCCACCGCACCGAAATCGACGGCCGATCCGTCGACACGGATCACACGCAATCCCATCGCGCTCTTGCCGGGAGTCTTGCCCGAGGTCACGGCCTCGGAGACGAGGAAATAGCCGAAGTACACAAAGAACGCAAAGATCCCGATCGCGCCGTTGGCGAAGTCCGCTCCCTCGCTGGAGGTGACAAAGACACTCGCGAGGCTTCCCGCAAGGAGCACTGCGACGACCGTCAGCGGTATGGCGACGAGGTTGTCGAGGATCTGCGCCACGATCCGGCTGCCGACGCCCGCGATCGTGTAGCCCAGCGTGACGTTGTCCGACGTCTTGACGCTGATCGTGTCGAGTTGGGTCACCGAGTGATCGTCGCACGCGCGCGAGCGACTGCTCTCACCGTCGCGAGACGGTCACTCCACGACGGCGACGGTCTGACCCTCCTGGACCACCTGACCTTCGGCGACGAGGATCTGGGTCACGGTCCCGGAGATCGGCGTCGTGATCGGGATCTCCATCTTCATGGACTCCAGGATCATCAGCGTGTCGTCTTCCTCGACGGCCTGTCCGACCTCGACGACGATCTTCCAGAGATTGCCGACCAGTTCGGCCTTCACTTCTGCCACGTTGCCCTCCTCACACCGGTGGCACGCCGTGCTTGCGCCAGGCGCGTCGCTGCCGTTTCGTCTCGGCTCCCTCGAGAGCTTCGATGATGACCTTTCGCGTGTCGGCCGGGTCGATGATGTCGTCCACCATCGCCCAGGATGCGGCGATGAACGGATCGATGGTCTCGCGGACGGTATCGGCGAACGCGGCACGCGCTGCCGCGGGATCCTCGGCCGCCGCGATCTGTTTCGTGAAGATGATGTCGACCGCGCCCTCCGGACCCATCACCGAGATCTCGGCGGTCGGCCACGCAACGAGCGTGTCGGGCTCGTAGCCGCGGCCACACATCACGTAGTACCCGGCGCCGTATGCCTTGCGCAGCACCACGGTTATCTTCGGCACCGTAGCCTCGCTGACGGCAAAGAGCATCTTGGCGCCATGGCGGATGATTCCCTGCTTCTCGACCTCGGTGCCGACGATAAAGCCGGGAACGTCCTGCAGGAAGACGAGCGGGACGTTGAAGGCGTCGCAGAGCCAGACGAAGCGCGCGGCCTTGTCGGCGGCGTCGATGTCGAGCGCGCCACCCTTGATCATCGGCTGGCTGGCGACGATGCCGGCGCTGCGTCCGTCGAAGCGCGCGAACGCGGTGATGATGTTGCGCGCGAACGTCGGCTTGATCTCGAAGACGTGTCCATCATCGGCGAGACGCTGGATCACCTTGCGCATGTCGTACGTGGTGCGCGGGTTCGTCGGCACCAGTTTGGCGAGACCGTCGACACGGCGATCGCGCGGATCCGCGGTCTCGCGCCGGGGCGGCGTCTCGCGATTGCTGGAGGGGAGGAATGAGAGGAACTCACGGACGGCCGCGAGGCACGCGGGATCGTCGTCCACCTCGAGATCCCCGACTCCGCTGACGTAGCAGTGGACCTGGCTGCCGCCCATCTCGTGGTCGGTCGTCTCCTCCCCGGTCGCGGCCTTGACGAGACGCGCACCGCCGAGCGACATGCTGCTCGTCTCCTTGACCATCGGGACGTAGTCGGCAAGGCCCGGGATGTATGCGGTGCCGGCCGCGCAGGGACCGAGCATCGCCGCCACCTGCGGCACGACGCCGCTCATCTGCACCTGCTCGAAGAACAGCGCCCCGCTGCCCGCGAACGTGCTGCCGGCCGCCTCCTGGATCCGGGCACCGGCGGAGTCGAGCAGCCAGATCATCGGAAGACGGTTGAGCAGCGCCTTCTTGCGGAGGCGCGCCACCTTGTGCTCGCCGATCATGCCCATCGACCCGGCCATGACGGTGAAGTCATACGCCGCGCAGTACACACGCCTGCCGTCGACGAGCCCTTCACCGGTCACCACGCCGTCGGCCGGCGTGCGTTCGGGATCCGTCGCGCCTCCGGTCATCGACTGCTGGTGCGCGAGGACGCCGAACTCCACGAACGTCCCTGCGTCGAACAGCAGATCGATGCGCTCGCGCGCGGTGAGCTTGTGCCGGCTGTGCTGCTGCTCGATACGCTCGGAGCCGCCCATGGCGCGCGAGCGCTCGCGCCGCGCGTTCAGCGCAGCGGTCAGCTCGTCGAGCCCGGGCGCCTCCGGCGTCTCGGTCACCGGTCGTCCGCGCCGGTGCTCATCCCCGAGTGACCGTCAGGCAGCGACGCCGATGATTCGCCCGTCGATCCAACCCGTCCAGCCATTCGAGCAGATCACGCGTGCCCATGCGCCGCGCACCTCCGCCACCTGGATGGGCAGCCCGGGCGCCAGGTTGGCGACCACGGGGCCGGCCGGATCAGGCGCGCCCCAGGCCCGAAGACCCTGCGGCGGCACGGAGTGGCTCGGCGCCCACTGCGGCGCGGCCGGCTGCGGAGCCGGCTGTGCCTGAACCGGCTGCGGCTGGTAGGGCTGCTGCGCCGGCTGCGGGGTGTATGTGGGCTGTGCCATTACGGGCTGCGCCGGCTGCGGGGTGAAGCTCGGTTGCGGCAGAGGCACCGGGGTGGGGACGGCCGTCGGGGTCGGAACCGGTTGCGGAACCACCTGCGGACTTGGATCGCTCATCGCGGGGGTCGGGCTGCCGGTCACGTCTGCGGCAACGGAGCCCGATCCTGCTGCAGCGGCAATGGCCGCCGAGCCGTCGTCAGTGGCGGCTGCAGCCTCGGTGTCCGAGACGGAGTCGGTCGTGGTGCCATCGTCCGGCATGTCCGCGAGGACGGTGTCGTCGTCGGTCGCCGCCACCTCGGGGCTGATCGCGTCGAGCAGCGTGCTGGTGCGCGCGAGCTCTGCGACAGCCTGTACGAAGGTGTGCTTGCTGAGCCCATCGAGATAGACGTACGTCTGCGCGACGACGCTCGTGTCGCCACCCAATCGCTCGACCGCCCCGGTCACCGAGCCGGGCCTCGACGCGATGAGTTGATTGGCGGCGCTGACGTTGTCACCGCTGATGGTCATGCTCCGGCGGATCGTCACGCGATCGGCACCGGCGTCCTGCAGAACGACGAGGTCGACAGGCGAGCTGCTGAGCGTCCCCGACTTCAGCCCAAAAGCAAAATCGGTGCCCGGCTCGAAGCGATCGGACGTGATTTCCAGGTCGTCATCGGACGAGCACCAGTTGGTGATGCTCTGCTTGACCTCATCGGAAGATGGCATGGGTGATCTCCTCTCCTCGTCCTCGAAGAATGGGGGCGACTATACGGCGTTCACGAAGCGGGGGCTGCGTTGCGTGCAGTGTCTGCCATCGACAGCAATCCGTCGAGGACATCACCGAACTTGTTCAGGGCAAGGGACAGGTGGCCTTCCTCGGGAAGCAGATGCTGCTCCGCACCGGGGATGTGGGCCGCGAGCCACACGCCGTGCTGCATGGGCACCATCCGGTCGTCGCCCCCCTGCCAGATGGCAACCGGGGTGCGGATTGCTCCGATGTCGAATCCCCAGGGATGCACGAACGCGATGTCGTCGTCGCGCCACCCGGCGGTGCTGACGGAGAAGGCACGGTGAAAGCTGGCGGCCATGTGCTCCGCGTAGTCACCGCTGAGGGCCAGTTTGTCGACGTCGCTGACGAGGCCACCGAGCGATGCCGCCACCGCACCCGCCTCCACGACCCGCAGATCGGCAGCCTCGCGCTCGAGGAGGGGCGTGAGCGCTTCCGGCCCCTTCATGCTCGCCTCGAACTCGACGACGTTCTCGGGTCCCATGCCGGCGAACCAGTCCAACCCGTCGGCGGGCCACGGCGCGACGCCTGCGAGGGTTGCCGTGGCGAGCACCCGATCGGGCAGCAACTCCGCGCACGCCAGCGCGTGGGGACCGCCGCCGGATTGCCCTGCGCAGAAGAAGGAGTCGATGCCGAGCTCGTTGAGGATGGTGGTGACGTCGTGCGCCACATCGCCGATCGATCGGCCAGGGTTGGGAGTCGATGTGGAATACCCGGCCCGGGAGAACGTCACGAAACGGAGACCTCGTTCGCTCGCCGCCGCGAGCGACGGAGGAAAGATGGCGGCCGAGGACGGCGTGCCGCTGTGCCAGAGCAAGCAGCGTCCGTTCGCCGGTCCTGCGGAGACGACCTCGAGCAGGCGCCCGTCGGCGGTCGCGATCATCTGGCGGAGGGGTTCGGAATTCATGAGGTCATGGTACTGACCCATGACCTCAGGCTTCGAGGTTGTACGCAGTGGCGTGTGAGGGCTGGTAGAGGCCGACCTCGCCGGCGCCGGGAACGCGCAGCCGCACGAGGCGGCCGAAGCGCGTTTCCGTCACCGGGCCGGTGAACTCCGCGCCTTTCGCCGTCAGGTCGGTGACGGTCTGGTCGACGTCATCGCAGAGAAGGAACAGCTCGTGATGACCACTCGGCGACGCCTCACCGGCCGGGTGGACGCCCAGCTCCGAGGGCGGGAGCTTGAAGATCAGCCAGCCACCGTGCGCGTCGACGTTGGGCATGTCGAGCACGTCGCGGAAGAAGGCTCTCGCAGCCTGGGGATCGTCGGCGTAGAGGATGGCGTGAGCGGCGACGATCATTCCGGGTCTCTTCCGGTGAGCCCGAGCAGCCGCTGCATCAGCGGCGCGTCTTCCGGCACAGGGATCGCCGCCGGGAACACGCCGTACTGCCGGTATGAGTCCGCCACCGGGCTCAACTCGTCCCACAACCCCTGCACGAGCTCATCCGGCAGCGTCGGATCGACGCCGATCACCTTGGCGATCTCCCACGCGCGCAGGCCCCGAAACATGTTGGTCTGCCAGAAGTATTCGCGCGCGGAGAAGTCCCCGAACGAGCAGTGCACCGTGCGGTCCAGATCGTCAAAGTGCGTCGCTGCGTCGCACGCCTTGCCAACGATCGCGGCAAATGCCGTCTTGGGGTCCGTGCCGAGCAGGTCACCCTCGAATTTGGTCTTCCCGATTTCGTCGATCGTCCGGCCGGTGAGCATGTCCGGCACCCACGCATCGTCGAACGCGTGGTATGCGATGACCGTGCGCAGCGAGGGAATATCTCCCGCATCGCCCGAGCGCGCAAAGTTCGCCGGCATCTTCATATCCCATTGGTCGTCAGCGATCTGCTCGACCACTCGGTTGAGCGCCCGATCGGCGAGCACAAAGACGTCCTGTTCACTCATGTCATCTCCATCAAAATGTCGACACGAATCATCGCAGCTACGACCGTAGCCCCGGCAGGAATCGAACCTGCGCACAAGGTTTAGGAAACCTCTGCTCTATCCACTGAGCTACGGGGCCGCGCGGCTATGCTATCGCCTCGCTGTGCACCCGATCCGCTCCAGGGAGACAGGCCCGGAGTGGGCCTTAGGGATTCGATGCGCGACTGTCGGGAAGGGGAGATTCGAACTCCCGACCTCGCGGTCCCGAACCGCGCACTCTAACCTGGCTGAGCTACTTCCCGGCGCCGGCCCGGATGATACCACCCGCGTTTGACGCCCCCGATTGCCGTTCAACGGCGCGCCTCCCGGCGTCGCATACTGAGGTCATCGCGCGGTGCCGCCGCGCCAGGAGTTGAGGCACATGGGCCGTATCACCATCGACATGACCATCAACGCTCCAGTGTCAACGGTGTTTGCATACGTCGACGATTACCGCAACACCACCAAGTACATGAAGGATTTGGTGAAGTGGCAGCCCACCGGCAAAGTGACGCATGGGAAGGGCGCGCAGTTCAACGTCGGTATGAAAGCCGGTCCGACGACGCTCACATCCGTCGTCGACATCACGACGTGGACGGAGAACACGACCATCGCATGGCATTCGCATGAAGGGTTCAAGCAGATCGGCAAATGGGCCTTTGCTCCCAAGGGAAATGCCACGAGCGTGACGTTTGACATGGAGTACGAGTTCGGCGGTGGCATTGCCGGCAAGCTCCTTGGCCGGGCCGCCGAACCGATCGTGCGTGGCAACCTGCAGCGCTCCGTGGAGACGCTGAAACTGCACACCGAGAAACTCAACGCCGCCCGACCGGCCGCGAAAGCAGCACCTGCGGGCACAACAAAAGCTGCAACAAAAGCCGCGAAGCCCGTTGCGAAAAGCAGCACAAAGACTGCAACAAAAAGCACAGCGAGACCTGCGACACGAGCGAAAAAGCCTTAGGGAAACGCTTAGAATGGCTGCGTGCCCCGGTGCAACAAGCCGGGCGAGGAGCGAGAGCATGACCACCGACAAGACAGCAGCCAATGGACACGATCCCCACACCGGCGGTGTGCGGGTCAAACGCGGCCTTGCAGAGATGCTCAAAGGCGGCGTGATCATGGACGTCGTCACGCCTGACCAGGCGAAGATCGCCGAAGACGCCGGTGCGGTCGCTGTTATGGCCCTCGAACGTGTGCCGTCGGACATCCGCCGCGATGGTGGTGTCGCGCGCATGAGCGATGTCGGCTTGATCAAGGAGATCATCGCCGCGGTGACGATCCCTGTGATGGCCAAGGCGCGCATCGGGCATTTCGTCGAGGCGCAGGTGCTGCAGGCGTTGGGTGTCGATTACATCGACGAGTCCGAGGTGCTGACTCCGGCAGACGAGGAAAACCACATCGACAAGTGGAAATTCAATGTCCCGTTCGTGTGCGGTGCGCGCGACCTGGGCGAGGCGCTCCGTCGGATCGGCGAAGGCGCTGCGATGATCCGCACGAAAGGCGAGGCGGGCACCGGCAACGTCGTTGAGGCCGTGCGTCACATGCGCGCCGTGCGCGGTGGCATCCGGCGTATCGCGGCGATGTCCGAGGACGAGCTGATGGCAGAGGCGAAACACCTCGGTGCGCCGTTCGACCTCGTGCAGGAGATTCACGCCACCGGGAAGCTGCCGGTCGTCAACTTCTCCGCAGGCGGTATCGCAACGCCCGCGGACGCCGCGCTGATGATGCAACTCGGGTGTGACGGCAACTTCGTCGGCAGTGGCATCTTCAAGAGCAACGATCCGCCGGCGTACGCGAAGGCTATCGTCGCGGCAACGACGTACTTCGACAATCCCCAGGCGATCGCCGACGCCAGTGCCGGCCTCGGCAAGGCGATGCCCGGGCTCGATGTCGCGTCGATGCCGGCCGGCGAACTGCTCGCCGCGCGGGGTTGGTGAGCCTGCCCACGCCGCGCCGGGGGCGTACACTAGAGGTGTGCGAATGACGCGAAGCCTGCCCCGCCAGGGACGGAGCCGTCGCGTCCGCTGAAGAGGGAGCGACCATCCTGCGGGTAGGCGTTCTCGCCCTCCAGGGCGACGTCCGCGAACATCTCACGGCACTCCGCGGCTGTGGCGCAGAGGCAACGCCGGTGCGTACTGCCACGGAGCTCGAGCACGTCGACGCGCTCGTGCTGCCCGGTGGCGAGTCGACGACGATGAGCCGCCTCATCCAGGTCTTCGGCCTGGAGGCTCCCCTTCGCGAGCGGCTTGCGCACGGGATGCCGACGCTGTCCACCTGCGCCGGCCTCATTCTGCTCAGCAGCGAAATGCTCGACGGCCGTGCCGATCAGATCAATTTCGATGTCCTCGACGTCACCGTGCGGCGCAATGGGTACGGTCGCCAGGTCGAGTTGTTCGAGGCCGACCTGTCCATCCCACCGATCGGATCCGCTCCGTTCCGAGCTGTGTTCATTCGCGCTCCCCTCATCGTCAGGGTCGGGCCTGCAGCGGAGGTTATCGCCACTTTTGGCGATAATGCCGTGGCGGTGGCGCAGGGTCCGCACATCGGGCTCGGTTTCCACCCCGAGATGACCGACGATCCGCGCCTCCATCAGCTCTTCCTGGAGCGAGCAGCTGCCGTCCTGGAGGAGAGCGCCGCATGATCATCCGCTCCGCGTCGTTCCGCGATCTCGCGCGCATCGAGCAGCTGTACCGCGAGGCCACCGAGGACGAACGCCACGGAGCGCAGATGACTCTCGACAGCCCGGTGCCCCAGGCGACGCTCCGGCGCCTCTGGCAGGCACTGACGAAGTCGCTCTCCTCAGTGGTGCCCATCACAGATCTCGCCGAGGAGATGCTCGTCGCCGAGGACGCCAAGGAAGGCGTGGTCGGCTTCGTGCAGGTGCAGGCGCTCCCGGTGCGCCCGCGGTCGTGGCAGATCCTCAACCTGTGCGCCTCGACAACCGCGCACGGCCACTTCGCGCGTGCCGAACTGCTAGACGGCGTGCGCAATCGCGGTCTCGAGCATGGTGTCCAGCGCGTGCACGTGCGGCTCCCGCTCGACCACCCGCTCCTGCCGGTGTTCCTCGAGCACGGATTCACGCAGTTCGCAACCGAACAGATCCTCTACCGGGACGAAGCAGCCGTCGACCCCGACACGACAGTGCAGTCGACGCTCGTCCGCACCGCGCGACGTGAGGATATCGGCGCCATCCATCTGCTGTACCTGCGAACGACGCCGTCGCACGTCGCGGACGTCGAGGGTCCGTCGCTGAAGACGTGGCAGGGCGCGTACGCGCAAGGCCTCGTCGCCGGGATCGGCCGCGACAGCGTGAAGCATCTCGTCGTCGAGCGCCCTGGCATTGTCGCCTGGGCAGCGATTCGACCCCCGACGGCGGCGCAACCGGCGAGCCTCAGCATGATGGTCGAGGGCCACGACCCGGCCCTGCGCGACGCGATCATCGACGCCATCCTGCGCGAGCTGCCGTCAGGGCCGGCGACGTGCGTCCTGCGCCACTACAACTCCGAGCTCATCCGCGCGTTGCAGCAACGTGGGTTCGCCGTGTACGGCACGCAGTTGCTGCTCATCAGCGAGCTCGGCGCCAAAGTGCGTATCCAGGCGGTCTCGCGGCGCAAGAAACCCGTTCTCGTCCATGCGGGGATCGCGCGAAGCATTCCCGCACCGTCGACATCCGTGCCGCTCCGCGTCCTGTCAACAACCGTCCCAAGGAGAGAGAGATCGTCGCCCAGGTGATGCCATACGGATCCTCGTGGGAAGAGGAGCTCAATCTGCTCTTTGCAGCGCTCCCTCCCCGTATCGCCTCCGCCGCGCAGCGTCTCTCGCAGGGACGAGGCGATCTCCTCGAAGTGGTGCTCGACCTCGGCCGTGAGCCCGAGGCGAGATTTACCGACGGCGAGGCGATCCTCGACTCGGCCAACGTCGGCAATGCGGAGATCGAGTACGTCACCGAGCACGTCGGGCTGTTCGGCGATGACAACCGAGCCGGTATCGAGCGCACCCTGCATCGCATCAGCGCCATCCGCAACCGTGCGGGTGACATCGTCGGGCTGACCTGCAGAGTGGGTCGTGCGGTCACCGGCACCATCGACATCATCAAGGACATGGTGATCAGCGGCCAGTCGATCCTCCTGCTCGGGCCGCCCGGCATCGGCAAGACCACCATGCTCCGTGAGTGCGCGCGCGTGCTCAGCGATGAGTGCGGCAAGCGCGTCGTCATCGTCGACACGTCGAACGAGATCGCCGGCGACGGCGACATCCCGCACCCGGGCATCGGCCGCGCGCGGCGGATGCAGGTACGCACGCCGGCGCTGCAGCACGCGGTCATGATCGAAGCGGTCGAAAACCATATGCCGCAGTGCATCGTCATCGATGAGATCGGCACCGAGCTCGAAGCCGTCGCCGCGCGCACCATCGCCGAGCGAGGCGTGCAACTCGTGGGCACCGCACACGGCTCCAACATCGATTCGCTGCTCGTCAACCCGACGCTGAACGACCTCCTCGGCGGCATTCAGACGGTCACGCTCTCTGATGAGGAGGCGCGCCGGCGCGGCACGCAGAAGTCGGTGCTCGAACGCAAGTCGCCGCCGACGTTCGACGTTCTCATCGAAATTCAGGAGCGCGACCGCGTCGTCGTGCACCAGCCGCTGGCCGAGACGGTTGACGAGGCGCTGCGCGGCAGGGTCCGTCCGCCCCAACTGCGGCTCCGCGGCGACGACGGGGAGATCATCAGCCGCGTCGACACGTCCGCGGTCGCCCTGCGCCCGTCACCGTTCGAGCCTGCGCCGTTCTCGAGCGGAGCGCGAAGTGCGCGACGCGGCAGGGAACGCCAGCGCCGTTTCGACGTCGACGAGTACATCGCCGGGCAGCAGCGACGCGGGCAGCACTGGGAGCAACCCGCCCAAACGCCGGCCCAGTCGCAACCCGTCCGCACCGGTCCACCGCTCTCCATCTTTCCGTACGGCGTTTCGCGCAGCTATCTCGAGCAGTCACTCCGTGAGATGCACCTGCCGGTTCGCATCCAGCATCACATCGACGATGCCGACGTTGTCCTGACGCTGAAGAACTACTACCGGCGCCACGACTCCCCGGTCCGCGCAGCGGAGTTGTCGGGCATCCCGATCCATGTTCTGCGGAGCAACACGGTCGCGCAGATCAAGGGAGCGCTCGCTCGGGTGTACGGCGTCGAAGCGCCCCTGGACGATCCGGACGACACCGAGGCGGCGATGCAGGACGTCATCGAAGGCATCGAGCAGATGCAACGAACCGGTGACGACGTGGAGCTCACGCCGCAGAACTCGTACGTGCGCCGGTTGCAGCACCAACTCGTGGAGCGCCATGAGCTTTCTGCTCGCAGCACCGGTGACGAACCCAATCGACGACTCGTCATACTGCGACCCGCGGAATGAGCCATCCGGGCGGGGAACCCGGTGGCCGGGGAGTAGTGATTGACATGAGCGTCTGGCGCGGCTTTTTCATCTCATTCGAGGGTCTCGACGGAGCCGGCAAAAGCACGCAGGTTGCGTCGCTGGCGGGGTCACTCCGTCAGCAGGGACATGAGGTCGTCACCGTCCGCCCGGACGAGACGCCGCTCGGCGAGATCCTGCACAGCTTCGTCCTTCAGCACCAGCGCGGCCCCGCGCTCGAAGCGTGGTCCGAGGCACTGCTCTTCACCGCCGAGCGCGTGCAGTTGCTCCACGAGACGATCCTTCCCGCGCTCCGGCGCGGCGCGGTGGTCATCGCCGATCGCTATGCAGACTCGACGATCGCGTATCAGGGCGGCGGCCGGGGGATCCCGCCGAGCGACCTGCTTCGCCTGCACGCGGCCGCGTGTGGCGACGTCTGGCCCGACCTGACCCTCTACCTCGCCATCCCCGGTGCGGCAGCAGCGCAACGTCAGCGAGCTCAGCAGCTCCCGCTCGATCGCTTCGAGGTGGCTCCTGAGACGTTCCACGCCGCCGTCGAAGCAGCGTTTGAGCAACTTGCGGCACAGCACCCGCGCCGGTTCCTGCGCATCGACGCCACCCGGCCCGCGATCACCGTCTCGCGCGACATCGAGAAGGTGATCGTGCAGCGGCTTCCCGCCGCTCCGACCATCCCACCGCTGAGGTCAGCCAGCGGCAGCTGACGGATCCGTCGAGGAGAGGTCGAGCACAACGTCGCGTGCGCTGACGACGCGCTCCACCCGGCTCCCGGCGAGATGGACGCGGACACCTGGCACGCCCGGTGCTCCCGGATCCCATCCCAGGGCGTGCAGCTCCCTCGCCTCGCCCCACGTGCGCGCCTGACGCTGCTGACGCCCGTCGGTGAACGTCATCGTTCCCGGACGTGTCGCAAAGCCGAAACCAACCTGGCCGCCGCTGCTGAGAAACGCGGGGACGATCGTCAACGCTGTGGCGGGGTCGAACGCCTCGTCGGGACTCGCGAGCGCCACTTCGAGGCTCGGCATCCCGCCCGATTTGGCGGCCTCGCGCACGCCGGCACGCTGCGCGACCTGCTGCGCGCGTTCGCGCCGCCGGCGCTCGGTCGCGAGCTCCGTTGCGCGCATGCGGATCTCGCGGAGGTGCTGCTCGTACGGAGCCATGGCGGCGATCGTTGCCCGTTCGGTCGCCTGCAACGCCGCTCCCACAGCATCGAGATCATCGTCGCTCAGTTCGCGCAGTGCGTCGGGCTCGATGCGGTCGGCGAGGGAGGGAAGCTCCACGCCTCGGCACTCTACTCGCGCCCCCTGTCCGCATCACGGCGTCAGCGCGGTCATTTGCTGTATGACGCACACAACCGTCATCACAACGCGGGAGGCAGAGCTCGTGGGTCAGGTTCTCCATGACGTCATCCGGGTCGACCGTGAAGGCGCCGTCGTCACGCTCACCATCGACCATCCGCCCGCGAACGCCGTCAACGGCGAAGTCGTCAGCGGCCTGGCTGAGGGGCTCGCGAACGCGGAAGCTGACGACACGTGCCGCGCGCTGATCATCACCGGCAACGGCCCGAAATTCTTCTCGGCCGGCGCAGA
Organism: Candidatus Dormiibacterota bacterium; assembly: GCA_963754015.1. Taxonomy (GTDB): domain Bacteria; phylum Chloroflexota; class Dormibacteria; order Aeolococcales; family Aeolococcaceae; genus Palsa-851. The sequence goes on along the minus strand of CAVWEG010000008.1, from coordinate 128,750 downwards.
CATCAAGGAGTTCGGTGGGGGCGCGGAGGCCGTCGGCAAGGCGACCCATCTCACGCTCGCGATCGAGGCGTCGCGGCTCCCCGTGATCGCCGCCGTCAATGGGATCGCGTTCGGCGGAGGTTGCGAGCTGACCCTCGCCTGCGACATCCGAATTGCATCCCGGACCGCGCGCTTCGGCCAGCCTGAGATCAAGATCGGGATCATTCCCGGGTGGGGCGGCACGCAGCGGCTGCCGCGGTTGATCGGCGCCGCCCGCGCTACCGAGTTGCTGCTCACGGGTGATCCGATCGACGCCGACCGAGCCCTGGCCCTCGGGTTGGTCGCGGAGGTTGTCGAGCCCGACGACCTGCCTGCTGCGGCGCAACGCTGGGCTGAGCTGCTGGCATCGAGGGCCCCGCTCGCGATCGCCGCCACGAAGCGAGCGATGCACGCGGGATCGACCCTCGCCATCGAGGAGGCACTCGATACCGAGCGCCGTGAATTCGTGACGCTGTTCGGCAGCGAGGACGCCGCCGAGGGCATCGCGGCCTTCCTGCAGAAACGCGCTCCGGAGTGGAAGGGGCGCTGATGTCCGCGGCCGTGACCGCGGTGATCAGTCCGATCGCGCTCGTCCTCCTTGCGGGAGCGTCGCTCGTCGCCGCCGGTTTGCGCTGGCGGAAGTTGCTCGGCGAGATGCGACGCACGTCGCGTCCGGAGCGCCGCCTCGACCATCCGGCTGCACGCGTTCGCGCGTTCTTCATCTACGTCGTTGCGCAGGGACGGCTGCTCCGCTGGCCGCTTGCCGGCGTGCTGCACGCGTTCATTTTCTGGGGATTCGTCGTGCTCCTCACCGCGATCGCGCAGGGAATCGTCGAGGCGCTCTGGCAGGGATTCCAGTTCAACCTCCTGCCGGGAAGCGGGGCGCTGGCGTTCCTGCAGGACCTCTTCTTCTTCGTCGTCATCTGCGGCATCGTGATGGCGCTCTTCAACCGCCTGGTCATCAACCCGACACGCTTCCGCGGCAGCCACCGCGGCGATGCGATTCTCATCCTCGCGTGGATCGGCGTTCTGCTCGTCTGCATGGAGCTCAACTACGCGACGCGCATCGCGGAGGGCGCGCCCGAGGCGCTCGGTCAGTGGCGCCCGATCGCATCGGCGCTGGCGAGCATCTTCCGCCCGCTCGGCTCCGGGAGTGAGGCGCTCATCGTGCTCCACGGCATCTTCTTCTGGGCGCACCTCTCGCTCGTCTTCGGGTTCCTCGTCTACCTCGGGTACAGCAAGCACCTGCACATCATCACGTCGGTTCCCAACGTCTTCTTCAAGAACGAGGAGCCGAAAGGCGCGTTGCGCACGCTCGATATCGAGGCAGTGATGAACGCGGAGAACGAGGCCGACCAGCATTTCGGCGCGGGCTCGCTCGAGCAGTTCTCGTGGAAGGACATGCTGGATCTGTACACGTGCACCGAGTGCGGTCGGTGCCAGACCCATTGCCCCGCATACAACACGGGCAAGCCGCTCTCGCCGAAAACGCTCATCACGGATCTTCGCGACCTTGCGTATGAAAACCTCGCGGGCGGATACGCGGCAACAAAGCACGACGCGCACCCGGCCAACGAGACCGGGTCCGGCGCAGACAGCGCTGTGATGTGGACAAGTGGCGATCATCACGCGGACGCGGTGCACGATCTACCGGGACACTTCCAGCCGTCGTGGCTGTCGCCGACGGATGTCGCGGCTGCAGTCCCGGAAGGCGGTCCGCGGCCGCTCATCGGCGGCACCATCCTCGAGGAGACGCTCTGGTCGTGCACCACCTGCGGCGCGTGCATGGACCAGTGCCCGGTGCTCATCGAGCACGTGCCGAAGATCATGGACATGCGCCGCCACCTCGTGCTCGACGAGTTGCGCATGCCGAAGCAGGCGGAGTTGGCGTTGCGCAACATCGAGAACGTCGCCAATCCGTACGGGCTGTCGCACCAAACACGGGCCGACTGGGCGAAGGACCTCGACATCGCGTTCGTCGCGGACAAGCCCGACGCCGAGTATCTGTACTGGGTTGGATGCGCGGCGTCGTTCGACGAGCGCGCGCGCACGATTGCCGCCGCACTGTCGAAGATTCTCAAGGCGGCCGGCGTCGATTTCGCCATCCTCGGCACCGAGGAGAAGTGCACCGGCGATCCCGCGCGACGGATCGGCAACGAGTATCTCTTTCAGGAGCGCGCGAAAGAGAACGTCGAGGTGCTCAAGAAGTACAGCGTGCGCAAGATCATCGCGTCCTGCCCGCACTGCTTCAACACGTTTGCCAATGAGTACAAGGACTTCGGCGGTGACTACGAGGTGATCCACCACACGCAGCTGATCGATCGTCTGCTCAAGGAAGGTCGCATCACCCTCGAGGACAAGTCCGTCGCCGAAGAGACCATCACGTACCACGACTCGTGCTACCTCGGACGCTGGAACGACATCTTCGCGCCGCCACGGGAGATCCTCGAGCGCATTCCCGGGCTCAAGGTGGTCGAGATGGCACGCAGCAAGAGTGAGGGTATGTGCTGCGGCGCGGGCGGCGGCAGAATGTGGATGGAGGAGGGGCGGCCGCGGGTCAACCACCGCAGGGTCGATCAGGCCGTCGATACGCAGGCGACGAAGGTAGCCACGGCGTGCCCGTTCTGCCTGGCGATGTTCGATGAGGGCATCTCCGCCAAGCAGATCGGCGACACACTCGCCGTCGACGACGTCGCGGTGTACGTGGCGCGCGCGCTCAAGGAGCCCGCCGCAGCGGTGGACAACACAACCAAGGAGACACAAACATGAGCGAGACCGACCCTTCCGTCGTCGACGCGTACAGCCCGGAATGGGCAGACGCCTTCAAGGCGGAGATCAACAATTCCTCCAAGTACCGGCAGGCGGCTGCGGGCTGGGAGGGAACGGTCGGCCTGGTCGTCCTCGCTGAACCGGACAAGAATTTCCCGGAGGACAAGGGCGTGTTCCTCGACCTCTGGCACGGCGAGGCCCGTGACGTGCGAGTTGGCACGCGCGAGGACGCGCAGCAGGCGAAATTCGTTATCACCGGCGCGTACTCGCGGTGGAAGCAGGTTGCCCAGAGAGAGCTCGACGCTACCAAGGGGATCATGCTCGGCAGGCTCAAGTTGAAAGGCGACTTCCCGACGATCGTCCGCTACACCAAAGCGTCGCAGGAGCTGACCGAGTGCACGACGCGCGTGCCCGTTCGCTGGCCTGACGAGGGGTGACGCCGATGCCAGCCAACGACGGTGCCGAAGGCCGTCTGCTCGTCGTCGGCGCCGGCACCATGGGAGCGCAGATCGCCCAGCAGGCCGCGCTCAACGGCATCGACGTCTCGCTCGTCGACGTCAGCGCCGAAGTGCTGCAACGGGCGACGGCGTCCAACCGAAAATGGCTGGACCGCCAAGTGGAGAAGGGCAGGCTCGAACGCGAAGCCGCGGACGCCGCCGCAGCGAGAGTCACTGCGATGAGCGACCTCGCAACAGCGGCCGCGGATGCGGCGTGGGCAATCGAGGCGGTCGTCGAGATTCCGGCGGTGAAGCGCGAGATCTTCGCGGCACTCGACGCGCACCTTCCGGCGACGTCGGGCATCGCGACCAACTCGAGCAACATCGTCGTGTCGCGCCTCGCCGATGCGACGGCACGTCCAGAGCTCTGCTGCAACATGCACTTCTTTCACCCGGTGTTGGTCATGGACCTCTGCGAGGTCGTGCGCGGCCCGCAGACGTCCGACGAAACCACGGCGCGCGCCGTCGCATGGGCACGACGCATGGGAAGGACACCGATCGTCGTCGAGAAGGAGATCGATGGGTTCATCGTCAACCGCATCCTCGGCTCCGCGTCACGCGAGGCGTTCTCGCTGTTGCAGGGTGGTGTCGCGTCTGCCGAGGACATCGATATCGCGGTGCGCAAGGGGCTGAACTGGCCGATGGGGCCGTTCCAGCTCTCCGACTTCTCGGGCCTCGACACGGTGCTGACGATCCGCCGCGACCGCATGGAGCGCGATCACGCACCGGGCGACGTCGCGACAGTCGCGATCCTCGAGCGAATGGTCGCCGCCGGTCGCCTCGGCCGCAAGAGCGGCCGCGGCTTCTACGACTACGCCGTTGACCCGCCGGCGCCTCTGCCGCTGCCCGACTGAACCAGGGCGACCCGGGCCGGCCCGCCGGCCGGTGACCGCGAGCCGGTGATCACGAGCGCCGCGGCCCCGATCGCCAGGAGAGCAAGCGGGACGAGCCGTCCGGGTGGCGCGGGGGCGGCATTCCCGGTGTCGAGAAAGGCGGCGAGCCCGAGGATCGCCCAGGCACCGATCACCCGGAGCGAAGCCCTGCCGGGCCACGGGGTCGAGTCGGCCGCTGCAGCGCGAACCGCACACCAGGCGAACACCGGCGCGAGGATCACGAGGTCGTGCGCGAGCAGATGAGGCGAGGCGACGAGCGATAGGGCCGCGGCGCCGGCGAGTGAGACCTCGAGAGTGACCGATGCGCCTCGGGAGCGAGCCCCGAGGACCGCACAGCCGGCCAGGGCGAGCAATGCCCCGATGACTCCGATGGCCGCCGGCGCCGTTCCGGTGCCGAACCACGAAGCGATCAGTCCCGGGACACCAACCGTGCTCGACGCGGGGGTGTTGCCGTATGCGAAGCCGAGCGCCGAGACGAATTCGCCGATGCCGGCTGGCCCGACCAGCGCGAGTGAGACAGCCGCGACCAGCGCACAGCCCGCGGCCGCACCGGCGAGCGCGCGCCAGTCACGGCGGGCGATGAGCCAGATCGCGAGCCCGATGGCGAGGTGCGGCTTCGTCGCCGCGAATGCCAGTCCGAGCCAGAAGCCGGCGAGTGCGCTTCGCTCGCGACGCCACGAGGCGTATGCGGCAGCGAGGCCGAGCGCGGCGAGGCCGTCGATCTGACCGAGCAGGAGAAAGGCAAAGGTTCCACCACCGGCAAGCGCCATGAGCAAGATGGCAAGGCGGCTTCCCCGGGCGCTGAGCGCCGGGTGCGGTCCCGCTCTGATGGCGATCCAGACCGCGAGGACAAGCAGGAGCAACCCGAGGACCGACCAAACGCGAAACGCGGTGCCGGGATCCAGGGCCGTGAACGGCAGCGCAAGCAGCGCCGTCGTCGGCGGGGTGATGAACGGCAGGTTGATGACGGTCCCCGCCGGGAGCAGTTCGACATGCCGAGCGTGCTCGACCTGCTGGTCGTACAGCTGACTCCCGTCGCCGCTGCGCAGCAGCAGGGCCGCGACGTACGACGCTGAAAAGTCGGTGCCGCGCTCGCGGCTTGGGGTCACCTGCGCCCAGCTGATCGCGTAATACGCGAGGAGGACTGCGGCGATCCCGGTCGCAATCGCGACCGCTCGTCGGGTTCTCACGGCGACTGCGACGCTAGCAGCCGTTCCGCCGATGCGAACGCGGCGTTGCCGTATTGCTTCCTATACTCGGCCGACGATGCCGAGCGCATTCACCCGGATCGATCACGTTGGCATTGCGGTCGCGGATCTCGATGTCGCGGTCGCCGCGTACGAGCGTTTGACGGGCTCAGCGCCCGCGCATCGCCAGTCGGTCACGTCCGACGGCATCGAGGCGGTGATGTTCGAGGTGGGCGAGTCGCGCATCGAGCTCCTCGGCAGCACCGGCCCCGATTCGAAGATCGCCGGCTTTCTGGCCCGTCGTGGGGGTGGGCTGCACCACGTGGCGTACGGCGTCGACGACGTCCAGGCGAGCCTCGATCACTTTGCGGAGCTGGGCCTGCAGCTGCTCGACACCTGCCCGCGACAGGGGGCTGCGGGGCGGCTCGTGGCATTCCTGCACCCGTCGGCGGCGGGCGGTGTGCTCACGGAGCTGTGCCAGACCGACGAGGAGCACGTCGGGTCGAACCGGTGAGCGAGGAACCCGGGGCGCAGACGGAGTCCGGGCTGCCGCTCGAGCCCTTTTACGTGGACGAGCACAACGGCTGGCCCGATCCGGGTGAGTTCCCGTTCACGCGCGGGATTCGCCCGGAGGGGTATCGATCGCGGCTCTGGACCATGCGCCAGTACGCGGGCTTCGGGAGCGCTGAACAGACCAACGAGCGGTTCCACTATCTGCTCCGCGCCGGCCAGAGCGGCCTCTCCGTCGCCTTCGACCTGCCGACGCAGATGGGCTACGACAGTGACGACCCGCTCGCACACGGGGAGGTGGGCAAGGTCGGCGTCGCCATCGACTCCCTCGATGACATGGAACTGCTCATGCGCGGCATCCCGCAGGACGAGGTGACGACCTCGATGACAATCAACGCTCCCGCGTCGGTGCTCCTGCTGCTGTATGAGCTGGCGGCGGAGCGCAAGGGCATCGCCGCCGAGACGCTCGGCGGGACGATCCAGAACGACATCCTCAAGGAGTACGCGGCGCGCGGCACGTACATCTTCCCGCCGCGACCGTCAATGCGGCTCGTCACCGACACCTTTGCGTATTGCGCACAGCGGCTTCCGCGCTGGAACACGATCAGCATCAGCGGTTACCACATCCGCGAGGCCGGCTCGACGGCGCCGCAGGAGATCGCGTTTACGCTCTGCAACGGGATCGCCTACGTGCAGGCCGCAATCGACGCGGGGTTGCAGGTCGACGATTTCGCGCCGCGGCTGAGCTTTTTCTTCAACGTGAGCAACGACTTCTTCGAGGAGGTCGCGAAGTTCCGCGCCGCACGCGCGCTCTGGGCCGAGGTGATGCGCGAGCGTTTCGGCGCCCGGCAGGAGCGCAGCCTGCATCTGCGCTTTCATGCGCAGACGAGCGGTGCGACGCTCGCCGCGCAGCAGCCGCTCAACAACGTGGTGCGCGTCGCAATCCAGGCGCTCGCCGCCATCTGCGGCGGCACGCAGTCGCTGCACACCAACAGCTACGACGAAGCGCTGGCCCTGCCCTCCGAACAGGCGGCCGAGATTGCGTTGCGCACGCAGCAGGTGCTGGGATTCGAGTCGGGCGCGGCCAACGTCACCGATCCGCTCGGCGGCTCCCACCTCATCGAGTCGCTGACCCATGCGCTCATGGACGAGTCACGTGCGCTCATGACGCGTGTCGACGATCTCGGCGGTGCGGCCGCGGCCATCGAAGCCGGCTTCTACCAGCAGCAGATCCAGGAGTCCGCCTACCGGCACCAGCGTCTCGTCGAATCGGGCGAGCGTGTCATTGTCGGCGTCAACAAGTTCGTCGAGACGTCGCAGCGCGAGGTCGAGATCCTGCGCGTCGGCGCCGAGCTCGAAGCGGCGCAGATCGATCGCCTCGCCAAGGTGCGCGCCCGAAGGTCGGCACAATCGGTCGGTCGCGCGCTCGACGCAGTGCGGCGCGGCGCCGAGGGCACCGACAATCTCCTGCCGCTGATGCGCGCCGCGCTCGACGTCCAGGCGACCGTCGGTGAGGTATGTGGCGCGCTGCGCGAGATCTTCGGGGTCTATCACCCGCAGGTCTCGGTGTGAGCCGTCATGCGTTCGCGATCCGCCCTGGTAGCCTGACGCGGTGACCAGGCAGACACGCGGCACCGTGCCCTCCGACGGCGATGCGTCGAGCGGCTCGCGGGGTGGGACGGGGCGAAAGATCAACGTGCTGCGCAAGCGGCGCTACGACGCGGTGCATCGCGCAGGTGCGGCCGAGCAATCTCAGCACGCGAAAGGCAAGCTCACCGCTCGCGAGCGTATCGACAAGCTGCTCGATCCCGGAACGTTCACCGAGGTGGACATGTTCGCGGTCCATCGCACGACGAGCTTCGGGATGGAGGAGCGCCGGATCCCGGGCGATGGGGTCGTCACAGGCTGGGGCACCATCGAAGGCAGGCAGGTGTTCATCTTCAGCCACGATGCATCGGTCTTCGGTGGTTCGCTCGGCGAGGTGTTTGCAGAGAAGGTCACGAAGATCATGGACCTCGCCATGCGAACCGGATGTCCCTGCATCGGCATCAACGACTCGGGCGGCGCGCGCATCCAGGAAGGCGTCGTCTCGCTTGCCGGCTATGCAGAGATCTTCTATCGCAACGTCGAATCGAGCGGGGTGATCCCGCAGCTCTCGCTCATCGTCGGGCCGTGCACCGGCGGCGCCGTGTATTCACCGGCGATGACCGATTTCATCTTCATGGTCCGCAAGGTCGGCTACATGTTCATCACCGGCCCCGACGTCATCAAGGTGACGACCGGCGAGCAGGTGACGTTCGAGGAGCTCGGCGGCTCCGACGTGCACAACCAGCGCAGTGGCGTCGCGCATTTCATCGGCGACACGGAGGACGAAGCGTTCGCCCAGATCCGCGAGCTGCTCTCCTACCTGCCGGCGAACAATCGCGAGCAGCCGCCGTACCGGCCGACGCTTGATGACCCGCTGCGCGAGGATCCCGAGCTCCAGACGATCATCCCCAACAATCCGAACCAGCCGTACGACATGCGCGGCGTCGTGACACGCATCGTCGACGACGGCAAATTCGTCGAGGTGATGCAGTACCACGCGGAGAACATCATCTGCGGCTTCGCGCGGCTCGATGGACATCCCGTCGGCGTCGTCGGCAACCAGCCGCGAGTGCTCGCCGGTGCGCTCGACATCTCCGCTTCGATCAAGGCGGCGCGTTTCGTGCGCTTCTGCGACGCGTTCAACGTGCCGCTCGTCACGTTCGTCGATGTGCCGGGTTTCCTGCCCGGCACCGACCAGGAGTACGGCGGCATCATCCGGCACGGCGCGAAGCTCTTGTACGCGTACTGCGAAGCCACCGTGCCGAAGCTCACGGTCATCACGCGCAAGGCGTATGGCGGCGCCTATGACGTGATGTGCTCGAAGCACATTCGCGCCGACTACAACGTCGCATGGCCGACTGCCGAGATCGCGGTCATGGGACCGCAGGGCGCCGTCAGCGTCATCTTCAGGAGGGAGATCGCGCAGGCCGACGATCCGGTTCAGCGGACGCAGCAGCTCATCGACGATTACCGGGAGCAGTTCGCGAACCCGTACTACGCCGCCGAACGCGGGTACGTCGACGACGTGATTGAACCCCGCCAGACGCGCGCGTCATTGATCAGTGCGCTGCGCATGGCTCGGAACAAGCACGTGGAGACACCGCGCCGCAAGCACGGCAACATCCCGCTCTAGGCCGCGCCGTTGTCAGGTGGTCGGGAGTGCGACTGCAACCGACGTCATGATCCTGGCCCCCACGTCTTCAGCCACGCCACGTGAGCAGATGTCAATCTCGATCCAGTTGTCCGGCGTCGTGGGAAACGGGATGAACTCGCTGCGGCTCCGATCAGCACCGAGCCCGCTGCAGTACCCCTGCCCTCCGGCCAGATCGACCACGCGTGCCGGTTGCCCGGACACGGTTGTCGGTGTCCCGGGCGCGCTGTCGACGTTCCAGGTCGGACTCCCGTTCTGCCAGACCTCGACAAGCACCGTGCCGGGCTGTAGCGACTGCAGCGGGGGACCACACGCAATCGTATTTGCCCCCGTCGTGCATGGTGGCGACAGCGACTGATTGCTAAAGCTACCGACCAGATCAGTAAAGGAGCTTGGCTGTGTCCATGGCTCGCCGACGTTCCAGTTGGATGGCACGGAGACGGTCACGTACTTGTGGTCGAGTGTTCGGCTGGTCCACGTGCCGCTTGCGTTGATTGCCAGTGGCGACGGCGAGCTGCAGCCGGCCACTGCACCAATAAGTAACGTCATCACGCAGATCGGCGCACACGGGAACGCACGTAACCGAGGTCTCGGGGTCACGTCCATCTAGCGCGGGTTGACGCGCCGGCCACCCATTCGGGGCGCTGAATCCTTGAGGCTCGGTGACAGCGGCACGTACGCCTTGGCGTATGCACGGTCGGTGCGGCCCTGGGCGTGATGGATTGCGGGCACCATCGCACGCACCAAGAGGACCTGCAGCGCAGCCGCGACAGGGACGGCAAGCAGCGCCCCGATGAGTCCCTGCAGTGCGCCACCGACGAGGAGCGCAAGGACGACACCGAGCGCGGGCAAGGACACCACGCGGTTCATGACGATCGGCACGACGGTGTTGGCGTCGACGAGCTGGATGACGAGCAAGACCGCAAGCACGAGAATCGGATACTCGGGACTGACGGTGAAACCGAGCAGCACAGCCGGAATGACACCGACGATCCCACCCACCATCGGAATCGCCGCGCAAAGTCCGGCGAAGATCCCGAGGATCACCGAGTCGGGAAGGCCGAGCAGCGCGCATGCGACGCCGACGACGAGTCCCACGGCGACGCTGTTGAGTGCGCTCGCCCGCAGGAAGCCGCCCATGCGGAAACCCATCTCGCGAAAGATGTCGACGACCAGCTCGTGGTGCGCCTCGGGGAACAGGTCGACGGTGAACGCCTTGAGGCGGTCGCTGCTCACCAGCCAGAGAAATCCCACGACGAGAACCAGCACGAAGTTGACGACGAGACTGAACAACGTGCCCCCGATGGCGATGAGGACCTTCTGCGTCGCGTCGACGACAGAGCCCAGTTGTTTGCCGATGTCGACATTGAAGTGAAACTGCCTCTCGATGCCGGCGAACCAGTTGAGAAAGTCCTTCTGGTACGTGGGGAAATTGGCGGCGAGTGACTGCGCCTCGCTGACGATCGGCTGCACCAGGAGCAGCACCATGAGCGCCAGCAGTGCCAGTAGCCCGATGTACACGATGAGGATCCCCACGGGGGTTGGAACCCTCCGCCGGCGTAGGTCGGCGACGAGCGGCCGGATGCCCTCTGCGAACACGATCGCAACCAGGACGACCAGCACGATGCTGACGATGCTGGCGAGAAACGCGACGATGGCGACGATCGCCAGCACGATCAGCGCCGCAGTGACGAGCGTTCGAACCGAGATGGCCGAATTGGCATCGCGACGGGCCGCCATCCGCCGCTCCGCGCCGAGGCGGTCGGCTTCGTCCTTCACCTCAGGCTTGACCGGATCGGGAGCAGAACCTTCGTCCGCTGGGCGCGCCGGGGTGCCGCGTCTTGCCACCTCTGGCAGCCTAGCAGCCTTCAGAGGTGTGCAGAGGAGCCCTTTGCGTACTCTGTCCGGCATGAGTCAAGCGGAGACACGTCCACTCGGCGGCGTGCTGCAGGTCACCGTCGTCGGCATCGGCTGCAACAACTTCGGGCGGCGGCTCGACGCCGCGGGCGCGGCGGCCGTCGTACACGCCGCGCTCGATGAGGGCATCACATTCTTCGACACCGCCGACATCTACGGCGAAGGGAAGAGCGAGGAAATGCTCGGTGCGGCGCTCAAGGGTCGGCGTGAAGAAGCGGTCATCGCGACGAAGTTCGGGCACTTCTCCGGTGGCTCCGAACGCGGCGGGTCGCGTCGCTGGATCCGCATCGCGGTCGAGGACAGCCTGCGCCGTCTTGACACTGACTGGATCGACCTCTATCAGCTGCACACGCCGGATCCGGAGACTCCTGTGGAGGAGACGCTCGAGACGCTCACCGAACTGGTCAGCGAGGGGAAGATCCGGTGCGCGGGATCGTCCAACTTCGCGGGATGGCAGATCGCCGACGCGGACTGGGTGGCTCGGACTCGCGGACTGACCAGATTCGTCAGCGTCCAGAACGCGTACAGCCTGCTCGATCGTTCGGTCGAAACCGAGGTCATCCCCGCGTGCGAGCGTTTCGACGTCGCGATGATTCCGTATAGCCCGCTCGCGAATGGTCTGCTGACCGGCAAGCACCGACGCGGTCAACCGCCGGTGCCCGGCTCGCGCCTTGCGTCCGTGCCCGGCGCCAACGCGAGCAGGTGGCTGACGGACCACAACTTCGACATCGTGGAGGCACTCGAGCGGTTTGCAGGGGACCGCAACGTCACCCTGCTCGATGTCGCCATCGGCGGTCTCGCGGCGCAGCCACGGGTCGCCTCGGTCATCGCCGGAGCGATGTCGCCCGAGCAGGTGCAGGCGAACGCGCGGGCCGGACGCTGGCGGCCGACGGCCGCCGATCTCGAGGAGTTGGATCGGATCGCGCCTCGTCGGTGACGAAGCACCCTTTCCCTAGACTTGGCCGCCGATGAAGCTGCTCGAGTACCAGGCCAAACAGCAATTCGCCGCTGCGGGAATTCCGGTCCCGCCCGGACGTCTGGCCCGCACTGCGGACGAGGCTGCGGCCGCCGCTCAGGAGCTGGGTCGGATCGCCGTCAAGGCGCAGGTGCCGATCGGGGGTCGCGGCAAGGCGGGTGGTATCGCCGTCGTCGACACGCCCGAGGAAGCGCGTCGCGAAGCCGCTCGGATTCTCGCGATGGACATCCGCGGATATCCCGTCCGAAGTGTGTGGTGCGAGACCGGGCTCGATATCGAGGCCGAGCTCTACCTCGGCATCACGCTCGATCGTGATCGGCGGCGACTGGTGATCATCTTTTCAGCCGCTGGTGGCATGGAGATTGAGCAGGTTGCTGTCGAGGCGCCCGAACGGATCGCCAAGCTCTGGCCCGATCCGTTCGCCGGCCCGCAGCCCTACGAGATCCGGCAACTCGCGTTTGCCGCGCTCGCGCATGCGCCGCAACTGCAGGAACGGACAGCAAAGCTCGTCAGCGCGCTGGTGAGCATGACGACGCGGCTGTACCAGGTTGCGACGTCACTCGATGCGCTCACCTGCGAGATCAATCCATTGGTGCTCACGCCTCAGGGTTCGCTCGTCGCCGCCGACGGCAAGCTCGAGATCGATGAGAACGCGCACTACCGGCATACCGACATCGCCGAGGAGCTCGCCAAGGACGAGACCGGCGATGACGGTCGGACCGGGGACGATCCATTCGAAGTCGAGGCGCGGCGACGCGGACTCACCTACGTGCATCTCGACGGTGACATCGGCTGCATCGGCAACGGTGCCGGACTGACGATGAACACCCTCGACCTTGTCAAGCAACACGGTGGTGAGCCCGCGTGCTTCCTCGATATCGGCGGCGGAGCGAACGCGGAGCGCGTGCGCAACGCACTCGACATGGTGCTGCTCGACCCGAAGGTCCGCGGAGTCTTCATCAATGTGTTCGGCGGCATCACCCGCGGGGATGAGGTCGCGCGCGGCATCATCACCGCCCGCAATGAGCTGCACATCACCAAACCGTTGGTCGTGCGCATGACCGGAACCATGGAAGAAGAGGGCCGCCGGCTATTGCAGGAGGCCGGCATCGTCCCCGGAAAGAGTGCTCCTGAGGCGGCCGAGGCGATCGTGCGTCTCACGCGGGATCGTTCGGCATGAACTGTGCCGCAGACGGAGGGAAGGGCATGCCCTGCGCAGGGCACGGGGTCGGAACGCCTTTGCCGTTCCGCCCCTCGCTCTCGCCCGGGGGGGTAGCCCGGACTGCGAGACGGCCCCGCTCCGGTCATGCCCTTCCCTCCCGAGCTCAGCTTGATTCGGCCGGAGATGCCACATGAGCGTGCTTGTCGATCGCTCCAGTCGTGTGCTCATCCAGGGGATTACCGGGCGGGAAGGCAGCTTCCACACCGGGCAGATGCGCGCTTTCGGCACGAATGTCGTCGCCGGTGTTTCGCCCGGAAAGGGCGGGACTGATCAGGACGGGGTGCCGATCTTCGACACGGTCGCGGATGCTGTTGCCGCTACCGGTGCCGATGTCTCCGGCATCTTCGTGCCGCCGCCGTTCGCCGCCGACGCGATCATGGAGTTGGCCGCCGGCGGGATTCGGCTGACTGTTTGCATCACCGAGGGCATTCCGGTGCAGGACATGATCCGCGCGCGGGAGTTCGTGCTTCGGACTGGACATGACCTGCTCGGGGCGAACTGCCCGGGGATCGTCACGCCGGACCAGTGCAAGATCGGGATCATCCCGAACCACATCAACACACCGGGACCGGTGGGCATCGTCGGGAGGAGCGGGACGCTCACCTATGAGGTCATCCAGGGTCTCGGTCAGGGGGGAATGGGGCAGACCACGTCTGTCGGGATCGGTGGCGATCCCGTTATGGGGCTCAGCTTTCCCGATGTGTTGCAACTGTTCGCGGATGACCCCGAGACGCGTGCCGTGGTGATCATCGGAGAGATCGGCGGCTCTGACGAGGAGACCGCGGCGACGTGGATCCGCGAGACCGGGTTCGACAAGCCGGTGATCGCCTTCATCTCCGGTCGCACAGCCCCGCCAGGCAAGCGCATGGGCCACGCTGGCGCGATCATCAGCGGGACAACCGGGAGCGCTCAGAGCAAGATCGACGCCCTTACCGAGGCCGGCGCCGCCATCGCCGACACCATCGAGGATGTCGTGCTGCTCACCGCGGCGAGGCTCGGACAGTAGGTTGGCCGATGGCTGCGTCCTCTGCCGCGGCAGGGCGGCTGACGCAGAGCTCGGACGCGAGCAGATCTGGGAGGACTCGCTCTGGCGGCTGACGACCAGTGTCGGTCCCGGTGACGTCACCCCTGGGTTCAGTTACCTCGAACCCAAGCGGCATATCCCCAGCGTCGCCGACATGGACGGTGAGGAGGCGGCGACATTCGGGCCGGTCCTGGCTCGGTGCACGGCCGCATTGCGCGAGGCCGCAGGCGCCGTCCTCGTATACGTGTACATCTTTGGCGACCACGTTCCGCACATGCACGCGCACCTGGCGCCGCACGTGGCGGGCGACGCGCTCAATGACGCGTTGATCAAAGGCGAGGTCGAGGAACGCCCGTTGCCGTCCGGCCTCGTGGCATTGGTGCCCAAGGACTATCCGGAGATCGATGCGGAACGCCTTCGAGCGGTGCGTGACTCAACACGGCGCCTGCTCAATCGAACCTAGGCCCCATCCCGCCGCGCTACCGTTAGGCACAGTGAATTTTGATCTCAGCGACGAGCAGCGCCAGGTTCGTGACGCCGTTCGCGACTTTGCACAGACGGAGATAGCGCCGCGGGCTGCTCACTACGACGAGACCGGCGACTTCCCATACGACATCGTCGCCGGGATGGCCCAGCTGGGGCTGTTCTCGTTGCCATTTCCCGAAGAGATCGGCGGCGCCGGCGGCGACTTCATGTCGTACTGCCTCGCGATGGAGGAGGTCGCCCGTGCCGACGCAAGTTGTGCGATCACCCTCGAGGCGGCCGTGTCGCTCGGCATCTCGCCGATCGCGAAGTTCGGGACGCGCGAGCAGCAGCAGCGCTGGCTCGGATCGCTCATGAGCGGCGAGCGCCTCTGGGCTTTCGGGCTCACGGAACCCGACGCCGGCTCGGACGCGGCCGGCACGCAGACGCGGGCAGTCCGTGACGGCGACGAGTGGGTGATCAACGGCCGCAAGGCATTCATCACCAATGCCGGGACCGACATCAGCGCGGGCGTGACGATCACCGCCGTGACTGCGACGCAGAACTCGCACAAGGAGATCAGCACGATCGCTGTGGAGCGCGGGACGCCCGGATATACGCAGGCGCCGAAGTACCGCAAGCTCGGCTGGCACGCCTCCGACACGCGCGAGCTGATCTTCGAGGACTGTCGCGTGCCGGTCGGCAATCTCATCGGCGAGATCGGTGCCGGCCTGACGCAGTTCCTGCAGATCCTCGAAGGTGGCCGTGTCGCCATCGCGGCACTGTCGGTCGGTGTTGCTCAGGCGTGTCTCGACGCGTCGCTTGCGTACTCGTCGGCGCGTCATCAGTTCGGCGTGCCGATCGCGACGTTCCAGGCGACGCAATTCAAATTGGCCGACATGGGCACGCAGATCGAGCTCGCCCGCCTGATGACCTGGCGCGCCGCGGCCGCGATTGACGCGGGCAAAAGCGCGGCACCCTATGCGTCGATGGCGAAGTTGCATGCGTCCGAGGTGGCCACCGCGTGCGCGAACCAGGCGGTCCAGATCCATGGCGGCATGGGGTTCATGGAGGAGTCGCCCGTGGCCCGCCTCTATCGCGACGTGAAGATCAACGAGATCGGCGAGGGCACGAGCGAAGTGCAGCGCATCCTCATCGCGCGCCACCTGCTCCGTCCATTCGAGGTGCTCGAGGCTGACCGTGACAACTGAGGTGGTCATCGTCGCTGCGGCGCGCACCCCGTTCGGGAAGCTCGGCGGTGGACTTGCCGGCGTGCCGCCCGTCGACCTCGGCGCGCGCGTCATTCGCGAGGTGCTTGACCGCACTCGTACGGATCCAGCGGTCGTCGACCAATTGATCATGGGGATGGTGCTCCCCGCCGGCCAGGGCCAGGTGCCGTCGCGTCAGGCGGGATTGCGCGCCGGGCTCCCGGCAACCGTGTCGTCGTTCACCGTCAACAAGGTCTGCGCGAGCGCGCTCAAAGCGGTGAATCTCGGCGCGTTGTTGATCCGCGCGGGGGAGGCCGACGTCGTCATCGCGGGCGGCATGGAATCCATGTCCCGCTCTCCGTATCTGCTCGAGGATCAGCGGTTCGGCAGCCGCTTCGGTGATCGTGTCGCCGTCGACAGCATGATGCGCGACGGTCTCTGCTGCCCCGTCGACGGCGTGCTCATGGGCGTGCACGGCAGCGATGTCGCCGCCGAGCTCGGCGTGAGCAGGCTCGAGCAGGACGAGTGGGCGCTCCGGTCCCAGATGCGTTATCAGGACGCGCTCGCGGCCGGCAAGTTCGCTGAAGAGATCGTGCCCGTCGCCGTGAAGCGGCGGCAGCGTCGAGCGCGATGAGCAACCGCGTTCGGATTCGACACTCGAGAAGCTGTCGGCATTGCGCGGTGCATTTGGCGATGGATCGACCGTGACCGCGGGCAACGCACCCGGGATGAACGATGGGGCCACCGCGGTCATGCTGATGAGCGCGGAGCGGGCGCGCGCCGAAGGACATACGCCGCTCGGGACTTGGCTGACATACGGCGAGTCAGCGGCCGAGCACCCGTACCTTGCGACGGTGCCGGCTCTGGCGATCGAAGCAGCGATGCGCCGGACGCACGGGGAGATCGACGCCGGCAAGCTCGAGGTCGTGGAGATCAATGAGGCGTTCGCCGCCGTCGCGATCACGAGCACGCGCATGCTCGAGGTGGATCCCGACCGTGTGAACGTCAACGGCGGTGCGATTGCCATCGGCCATCCCATCGGCGCGAGCGGTGCGCGAATCCTCATGACCCTCCTCTATGAGCTGCGCCGTCGCGGTGGCGGATATGGAGCTGCCGGTATCTGCAGCGGCGTCGCCCAGGGCGAGGCGACTCTGGTACGGGTCGACTGAACATCGAAGGCACCGCGTTCGCCGAGCGCATCGCTGGATTCGTTCAGGACGTCGTCACGCCGATCGCACCGGCGATGGCTCGCGGCGAGGGACCGCATCCGAAGCGCCTCGTCGAGTCGGCGGGGGAAGCCGGGCTCGCCGGCATCCTGACCTCGGCCGACTATGGTGGAGCGGGCGGCACGCACCGTGACTTCATCGAATTCATCGAGGCTGTCGCACGGGCCGACGCGAGCAGCGCGGTGGTGCTCGACGTGCATCTATCGGTGGGCACCGAGCCGCTCATCGTTTTTGGCAATAATGACCAGAAGTCGCGATACCTCCCCAGGCTCGCGTCCGGGGAATGGCTCGCCGCGTTCGCGCTCACCGAGCCTGCGGGTGGCAGCGATGCAGTGGCGCTGCAGACACAGGCGGTTCGCGACGGAGACATCTATGTGCTGGACGGGTCCAAAGCGTTCATCACGAGTGCGGGCGACGCCGACTTGTACATCGTGATGGCACGGACCGGCAGCGGTTCGCGCGGTGTCAGCGCGTTCCTTGTAGAAGGCGCCTGGCCGGGCGTCAGCGCCGGGATCCCGCTCGAGAAGATGGGCTTGCACGGTTCGTGGACCGCGGAGCTTGTCCTGCAGGGCGTGCGCGTTCCCGCTGCCAAT
Organism: Candidatus Dormiibacterota bacterium; assembly: GCA_963754015.1. GTDB lineage: Bacteria > Chloroflexota > Dormibacteria > Aeolococcales > Aeolococcaceae > Palsa-851. The sequence goes on along the minus strand of CAVWEG010000008.1, from coordinate 111,010 downwards.
CGACTCGGTGATGAGGGCATCGGCTTCACGGTGGCGATGTCGGCGCTCGACAGCGGCCGCGTCGGCATCTCTGCGCAGGCGGTCGGCATCGCTCAGGGGGCGCTCGACGCAGCGGTGGCCGCTTCGCGGAGCCGTCGTGATGCGGGCGTGGACATCGATACCACCGCCCTCGCTGACATGGAGGTTCGCACTGCTGCGTCGCGACAGCTCACCCGCTTTGCAGCATCGCTTGTCGACGCGGGTGAGCGCGTCACGCTCGATGCCTCGATTGCGAAGCTGTACTCGACCGACACATGTGTCGCGGTTGCCCAGGCGGCCGTCGATCTCTGCGCTCCGGAATCCGGCGTCGATGATCATCCGGCGGCGGTGCGATTTCGCGACGCCAAGGCATGTCAGATCTACGAAGGCACCAACCAGATCCAGCGCGTCGTGATCGCGCGTCAGCTGCTCAAGCCATGACCCGCCCGTTGCGGGATTGGTAGCATCAGACGCATGGACGTTCGCCTCAACGAAGAGCAGATTGCGATCCGTGACACGGTGCGTGACATTGCGCGCGAGAAGATCGCACCGCGCGCCGCGGACATCGATCGAACCGGCGAGTTCCCATGGGACATCGTCGATCTCTATCGCAAGCACGACCTGTTCGCACTGCCCTTTCCGCCCGACTACGGCGGTCTCTCCGGGAGCGCACTGACGCTCAACGTCGCGATCGAGGAGATCGCCAAGGTCTGCGCAACCAGCGCGCTGATCCTCACCGTTCAGGCGCTCGGCGGCTATGCGCTGATGATCGCCGGCAGCGACGAGCAGAAGGCGCGCCTGCTGCCGGACCTCGCGAGCGGCGCCAAGCTCAGCGCGTACGCACTGAGCGAACCGGGCGCCGGGAGCGACCCCGCGGGGATGGTGACGCGCGCCGACCGCCACGGCGACGAGTACGTCATCACCGGCAGCAAGATCTGGATCACGGCCGGGGGCGTCGCGGACACCATCACCGTCTTCGCCAAGACCGATCCGGCACAGCGTTCCAAAGGCGTAAGCGCGTTCGTGCTCGAGGACGCCCAGCATCTCAAGGGCTTCACCGCGACCACAATTCACGGCAAGCTCGGCATCCGCGGCAGCAACACGGCCGAGCTGCACTTCGATGAGGTCGTCGTCCCGGCTGCGAACCGCATCGGCGAGGAGGGCGACGGTTTCCGGATCGCGATGAAGGTGCTCGATCGGTCGCGTCCGGGGGTTGCGTCGCAAGCGCTCGGCATCGCGCAGGGCGCGCTCGACTACGCCGTCGGTTATGCGAAGGAACGCAAGCAGTTCGGCAAGCCGATCGCCGAGTTCCAGGGCATCCAGTTCATGGTCGCGGACATGGAGGCGCAGACTGCGGCCGCACGCGCGATGGTCTACTGGGCGTCACAGCTCATCGACGACAAGAGCCCGGAGGTCGGCCATTTCGCAGCCATCGCGAAGTTGCTCGCTGCCGACACGGCGATGAAGGTGACCACCGACGCGGTGCAGATTCTCGGCGGCTACGGCTACGTGAACGAGTACCCGGTTGAACGCATGATGCGCGACGCGAAGATCACGCAGATCTACGAAGGCACCAGCCAGATCCAGCGTGTGGTGATCGCGAGGGACCTGCTCGGCAACTAGCGCTCCTGTTCAACCCCGGGGCGCGAGCACAACGGTGCGTGGACTGGAACCGTCGTTGACGAAGGAAACGCTCACCGGCCGGGTTTGATCGATCGAGGCGGGAACGCGAATCACCGTCGTCGTCGGCGCAAGGTCAGTTGTGCACGGCTCTCCGTTCGGCCCCGTGCCGCTGCTCAACGTCAGCGTCAGCGTGTTGCCGGCGACCCGCCGAGCAACGGGGAGCTTTGGGCATGAGGAGCTCCACCACACGACGACCGCCAGCTGATCAGCGGCGGCCCACACCGCGACGGGGCTGCCGTCTGTGAGCGTGACACTGGAAGGCGCGCCGGAGTAGGTGCTCACGAACCAGCTGGGAGCGGTCGTGGTCGACCCGCATGCCACGAGCATGCATGCGGCGACCAAGGCCAAACCGAGCCTGCGGTTCACGGTCCTTCGAGTATGCGACCTACATGTGAAGGACGATCTTCCCTGTGGCCTGCCGGGAGCCAAGCAGCGTGAGCGCAGCCTCAGCCTCCTCGAGCGGATACGTCTTCCCGACGATCGGGGCAATCGTTCCTGCATCGATCATCGTGTTGAGGGCCCGCTGCGTCTCGCCGAACAGCGATGGCTCGAGGCCGAGGAATGCGCCCCACGCAGCGCCGACGATGTCGATGTTGCGGAGCAGGACTCGGTTCACCTGTACGGACGGGATCCTGCCGTCGGTGAACCCGACCACGATGAGGCGGCCCTCCGGCGCGAGGCAGCGGATGCTCAGATCGAAGCGCTCGCCACCGACCGGATCGAGGATCGCGTTGACGCCGTGTCCGTCGTTCTGCGCTCGGAGCGCAGAAACCCAATCGCCTTCGGCGTCGAGCACGCGATGGGCGCCGGCACGCTCGGCGATGTGCATCTTGTCGGGTCCGGCGGCGATCGCGATCACCTCGGCGCCGAGCCCACGCGCGACCTGGATCGCAGCCGTGCCGATGCCACCGGCGGCTCCGTGGATGGCGATGCGCTCGCCCGCGCGCAGCCGTGCCCTGCGGGCCAGGGCGAAATGCGCGGTGTGGTAGTTCATGACGAACCCGGAGGCTGCCTCGAGGCTCAGCCCGGTCGGGATCGCGAGCGTGAACGCAGGCTCGGCGACGGCCACATCGGCGAATCCGCCGAGCATCGTGAACGCCATCACGCGGTCGCCGGCCCGGAATCCCGAGCCGAGCGGCGCCGAGCGAACGCTCCCGGCAACCTCGACCCCGGGGACAAAGGGCAATGGGGGCTTCATCTGATACTCGCCGCGGGTCAGGAGGAGATCGGGAAAGCTGACCCCGGCGCCCGCCACCTCGATGACGACCCGATCGCTGTCCTCGGGCTCCTCGACGTCGACGAGTTGCAGTCCCGAAGGCCCTTCGAGGCCGTGAACCTGTTGTGCGCGCACCTTGATTCCTCCATCCCGAATAGGCCGCTGATAATGCCACTGTCGGCTCCTGACGAGCGAAGCGTGGGGTACGCTAGGTCGTCGGCGGGTAACCGGTAACTGTCAATGCGCGTTCCCCAGTAAGGAAGCCGTCGAACAGCGCCGACCCCGCGATTGCCTTGCGGCGGTCCGTACAACAGTTCGGAATCTCAAGAGAACACCACATCCATGGCAACCATCAGCAGGTCCGCGTCCCGCCGGAAGCGGCGGTCGCGATACAACGTTTTCCCGAGATGGCTCACGCGGAAGCGAGTGATCCTCTCCGTCACGCTGGTGTTCTCGCTCGCCTTGGCCGGCGCTGTCGTGTATGGCGTCCGGCTCTCGTTCGCACTCGCGAAGACATTCCACACCAGCCCGATCAGCGCTGCGCTCAACGCGCTCGGCGGCGGTGGAGGGTCGGCGATCGATCAGGAGCGCCGGAGCCTGCAGCGCATCAACATCGTGCTCTACGGCTACGGCGGCGACGGGCACGACGGTGGCGATCTCACCGACTCGATCATGGTTGTGTCGATCCAGCCGATTGCCAATCACGCGCCACAGGTGGCTGAGATCTCGATTCCGCGCGATTGGTACGTCCGCATCCCGCTCAAGAACGGCCAGGCGACGGACCAGCGGATCAATTTTGCATACGCGGCCGGCGAGCTCGGCGAGGGCCCGGAGCCTGCGAGCTCTGTCGACGCCGGAGCCGCAGTCGCCGACCCGCTCATCGAGCACCTCCTCGGAATCGGAGTCAACTACTTCGTCGGCGTCAATTTCGAGGCGTTCAAGCAGGCCGTGGACGCCGTGGGCGGCATCAACATCGATGTGCCGACTGGGTTCACCGACAACCAGTACCCGGCTGGCGAATGCGCAGAGGGGAACTGCGGGTACGAGACGGTGCGCTTCAAAGCGGGCGAGCAGCACATGAACGGGGCGACGGCGCTCATCTATGCCAGGTCCCGCCACGGCAACAACGGGCAGGGATCGGACTTTGCGCGCAGCCGCCGCCAGCAGCAGATCATCATCGCGCTGAAGCAGCAGATCGAGAGCATCGGTGGCATCGGCAAGTTGCCCGATGTCATCAACGCCCTCGGCGACAACGTGCTCACGAACCTCACGATCAGCGACGCTGAATCGCTGTACGGGCTCGTGCAGGGAGTCAACCCGGCGAGCATCGAGCACGTCAGCATCGATGACACGAACTTCCTTTACGACTGCAACTACCCGTCGAAGTGCGGCGGTGCCTACCTCTTCGCGCACGATTCGAGCTTCAAGACGCTGAGCCACTACGTGCAGGACATCTTCCCGACCCCGGCGGCTCTTGCCGACGGCGCCCATGTGCGCTTCGTCGACGAGAGCGGCGGTGGCAACAATGCGTCGGGCCGGTGGGCCGGGATCATGGGCATGCTCGGGTTCGACACGATCAACGGCGGCAAGGGGACGAAACAGGCAGTGACGCAGGTGATCGATCAGAGCGGCGGCGCGGACACAGCCGCTGCGGACTGGCTGGCCGCATACTTCGGCGTCAGCGTGATCACCCAGCCTCCGCCGACCCCCGTTCCGACTGCGACAGGGACTGGCGTCCCGACTGCGACGCCCGCGCCGACGGTGGGCGACGTCATCGTCGTGCTTGGCAGCAACGAGGAGCAGGCGTTCCTCGGTGATCCCGGGATCGGCAGCTAGCGTTCGACGCAGACGTCTGCAGTGGGGATGAGAACGTGGGAATGAGAATTGCCGTGCTGACGGGCGGCGGTGACGCACCAGGCCTCAACGCGGCGATTCGCGCAATCGGCCGGCGTGCGCTGACAGCAGGCGACACGCTCTTTGGGATTCGCAACGGGTGGGCGGGCCTGCTCGGCGAGGGTGATGTGTTCGCACTGGAGCGTCCGAGACTCTCCGGCATCCTGCAGCTCGGTGGCACGATGCTCGGCAGCTCACGCGTCAACCCGATGAAGGTCGACGGTGGCATCGCGGACGTGATGCGCAACATGGAGCGCCTGCGACTCGACGCACTCGTCGCCATCGGCGGTGATGACACGCTGAGTGTCGCCGCGCGTCTCGCCGACGAACAGGCCCGCGTCGTCGGTGTCCCCAAGACGATGGACAACGACCTGAGCATCACCGATTACTGCATCGGCTTCGACAGCGCGGTGAGCGTCGTCACCGAGGCGCTCGATCGATTGCATACCACCGCGACGTCGCACCACCGCGTCATGGTCTGCGAGGTCATGGGCCGCGACACCGGATGGGTCGCGGTGATGGGCGGCCTTGCCGGCGGCGCCGACATGATCATCATCCCGGAGTTCGAGGTGACCGTCGACGAGGTGGTCGGGCACCTCGAGGTGCGCAAGCAGGCGGGCAGCGACTTCAGCATCATCGTCATCGCCGAAGGCGTTGAGATGGCTGGACTGCAGACCAAGGACGAGGCCGAGGGTGCTCGCGATGCGTTCGGTCATGTGCAGCTCAGCCGGCGGAGCGTCGGTGAAACGCTGGCGCGCATCATCGAGGAGCGCACCGGACACGAGACGCGCGCGACGGTGCTCGGTCATGTCCAGCGCGGTGGATCGCCCACGGCCTACGACCGCATCTGGGCCACGCGCGTCGGCGCGAAGGCGTATGACCTTGTCGTCGAAGGCAGGTTCGGTGAGATGCCGGTCGTGTGCGGCGGCAGCGTCGATGTGGCGCGCATCGCCGATGTCGTCGCTGAACAACGCCGCGTGCCGCGCGAGTTGTACGAGCTCGCGCAGATCTTCTACTAGCGGGTCATCACCGGGATACTCGTCAGCGGCGACCACGACGGTGGGGACGTGGCGTCGAAGTCGAGGCTGGTCGTCACCTCCAACGGCGCGGCCGGTGTTGCTGTGAGCGCGCCTTTGATCCACCACAACTCGAAGTGTCCCGCCGCGTCTGTGGCGTTGTAATAGACGAGGCCGCTGCCGTCCGGGGCCCATGTTGGGGCCGAGCACAGGCAGTTGTTGATGAGTATTCGCGGCGTCCCCAGCTTCGTACCGACGAGCGACGCCACCTCGAGTCGCGTGCTCTGAAACCCCGTGCCGCCGATGCAGACCATCGCTACCATCGTGCCGTCGGGTGACGGTGCAGGTTGTCCGCAGTCCTGGGTGGCGGTGGTGAGGATCACAGGCTGCACCAGCGCTTTCATCTCGATAGCGATGAATGAGAACGCACTTCCGTTGGAGATCGCGTATCTCGAGAAGATCACGTCTCCATTTGCCATCGGTGTTGGATCAACGTCGCCGCCGGTGAATGGATTGGACGTGGTCAGCCGCTGCTGCGCGAGCGTTCCCGAGAGCGAACCCGACCATATCGAGAAATCGACGGCGTACGTGGTGGAGTTCTTCGGCTGGTCGTACGCGAAGTAGAGCGTGCCGGTGGGGCCGAAGCGCGGCCAGAACATCCAGTGGTTGAGCCACACCTGAGTCACCTTGGATGGCACCACCGCGTTGTTGCTGAGCCGGCGAATCACCGTCCCCTGACTGTTGAGCAGGTACAGGTTCGAATACTCCGCTGACCGCAGCACCGCCACGATGTTCTGCGTGCCGGGAACATATGCGGGCTGCATCCAGGTCCCGGCGCTCGTCGATGAATGCAGGCTGGTGAAGTAACCGTCGCTCAGGCTGTAGAGCTGCCCACCCTGCGCGAGGTAGAGCGTGCCGGGGAGGACGATGGCCGGTCGCGTGGACGTCGGCACGTACGAGCTCGTCTGGGAGGGGATCTTCGTCTTCCGCGACGCGATGAGCCGGTTGACGCCGAAGCCGAACCCGGCCATCAGCGCGAGCAGCGTGACGACGGTGATCGCCCGTCTCACCCGGTGCGACCTCATACCGCGGGGAAGAACCTGTGCGTCTCGGGCAGGATGAGATTCCAGTCCGGTGCCAATGCGTCCTGATTGTCGATCTGGAGGTTCGACGTGTACGGAGAGGCGAGGATGACCTGCTGCACGTTCTGCAGTTGCACGCTGCTTGCAATCGGCAGCAGCGCGGCAATCTGGCTGATGGTCATGTCGGTCGAGAAGTCATTGGCCATTGCCGTTGCGATATCGGGCAGGTCGGCGATGCCGAGCAACTTCGCCTTGGCACGCAACGCGAGGAGCACCTGCTGCTGGCGCTGCGAGCGCCCGAAGTCGCTGCGCAGATCGCCGTGACGCGAGCGGACGTACTGGAGCGCCTGGATGCCATTCATCTGCTGCGGTCCGGGGAGGACCGCGACGCGCTCGTAGGCGTACGGGTCCTTGCCGGAAAGGTCGGCCGGGTAATAGTCGTCCATCACCGGATTGGTCGCCACCACGTCGATGCCGCCCACCTGGTTGATGAGATTGACGAGCCCGAGCAGCCCGATCCAGGCGTAGTGGTCGATGTGGATGCCGAAGTCCTCCTCGACCGTCGCCACCGCAGCGCTTGCGCCACCGTGCAAGTAGGCGGCATCGATCTTTGCGCTCCCGCCGGTGGCGAGCGGCACCCAGAGGTCGCGCGGGATCGACTCCATGACCACCTGGCGGGTGGTCGGGTTGACGCGGGCGAGGATCATCGACTGCGTCAGGATGGTCCCGCCGAATTTCGCGTCGTTGTCCGAACCGAGGAGGAGCACGGTGAAGGGCGCGCCCGGCGCGGCGGCCACCCCAGGAGGCTGAGTGGTGGCTGCGGATGCCGACGGTCCGGCGGACGCACTGGCCGCAGCCGTCGCGGAAGGCGTGATGCGGAGGATGGAGTGCCCCGTGTCCTGAAGCGCGGTCACGATCGCCGGCATGAAATAGGCGACCGCGCCAACAGCGCCAGACAGCACGAAACCGAACGCAATCAAGAACCCGAGGAGCACCCGGTTGCGCCGAACGTGATGGCGGCGCACGGATGCGCGTTGTCGTCTCACCTGAGGCTTTATAACGAATGCGGCTGACGACCGGGTTACGCTGGAACGGTGCGGACGTGACCCGCCGGTAGACTCGAGTCGATGCCAGAGGCCCCGCTCGCCGAACGTCTGGTCGCCGGCGAGACCCGCGCACTGGCACGCGCCATCCGCATGGTCGAGGATCGCGATCCGGGCATCGCGAGCCTGCTTCGGGAGGTCCGAGGTCAGACCGGCGCGGCCCAGGTGATCGGGGTGACGGGCCCGCCCGGAAGCGGCAAGAGCACGCTCTGCGACCAGATCATCGAGCGCTGGCGAGCCGCGGGACACCTCGTCGGCGTCATCGCCGTCGACCCCTCGAGCCCGTTCACTGGGGGCGCGATCCTCGGCGACCGGGTACGGATGGTGCGCCACACGCTCGACCCCGGCGTCTTCATCCGGAGCATGGCCGCCCGCGGCCACCTCGGTGGGCTCGCCGCAGCGGCCCGGGAGGCGATCCGGCTCGTCGAAGCCTCCGGGCGCGATCGTTGCCTCCTCGAGACGGTCGGGGTGGGGCAGTCCGAGCTCGAGGTCATGGAGACCGCGGACACGACCATCGTGGTGACGACGCCGTCCAGCGGCGACGCGGTCCAGATCATCAAGGCCGGGATCCTCGAGATCGCGGACATCTTCGTGGTGAACAAGGCCGATCTACCCGGAGCAACCAAGGTGGTTCGTGATCTCCGCGAGCTGGTCCGCCACGGCAAGGTTCGGGGTGACTGGTCGCCACCCGTGATCACCACCACTGCCGCGACCGGTGAAGGGGTCGATGAGCTCGTCGCCGCCATCGACGTCCACGCAGCCTCGATCGCTGCCTCCGGAGAGCTCGAGCGCCGCCGCATCGCCCGGCTGCGAGCCGAGGTCGAGGCGATCGTCGTCGAGCGAGCGGCCGAGCGCGCGCGAAGCGCGCTGCATGAGGGGACAATGAGTCAGGAGCTCGCGGGCGACCTGAGTCAGGTGGACCCATACGCCCTGGCCGAGCGAATCCTCAACGGATACACCAAGGAAGCGACGCACTGATGACCCAGACGATCAACCGCGCCGACGCCGGCGCCACCCCCGCCGAGCGGGACACTCCGCCGATCCCGCCCGACACCCTCGGCGGGCTGCCGCTCGAGCCCTGGTACGGGCCGCCGACGCCGCCGCTGGACATCGAGCACGATCTGGGGGAGCCGGGCTCATTCCCGTTCACCCGCGGTGTGCACCGGACGATGTATCGCGACAAGGTGTGGACAATGCGCCAGTTCGCCGGTTTCGGCAGCGCCGAGGACACGAACGAGCGCTATCGCTTCCTGCTCGCACAGGGCCAGACGGGTCTGTCGGTCGCATTCGACATGCCCACGCTCATGGGCATCGACTCGGACTCGCCGCATGCGCAGGGTGAGGTCGGACGCTGCGGCGTCGCCGTCGATTCGGTCGAGGACATGCTCACCCTCTTCAACGGCATCGACGTCGGCGCGGTGACCACGTCGATGACGATCAACTCCCCGGCGCCGATCCTCTTCGCGATGTACCTCGCTGCCGCGGACGAGCGCGGCATCCCGTACCGGAAGCTCGGCGGGACACTGCAGAACGACATCCTCAAGGAGTACATCGCTCAGAAGGAGTTCATCTTTCCGATCCGGCCGTCGATGCGCCTCGTCACCGACGTCGTCGAGTTCTGCACGCGCAATGTGCCCAGCTGGAATCCGGTGTCGATCAGCGGGTATCACATCCGCGAAGCGGGCAGCACCGCCGCGCAGGAGCTTGCGTTCACGCTCGCCGACGGGTTCGCGTACGTTGAAGCCGGGATCGCGCGCGGCCTTGACGTCGATGAGTTCGCGCCGCGGCTGTCATTCTTCTTCAACGCACACATCGACTTCTTCGAGGAGATCGCGAAATACCGCGCCGCCCGGCGCATCTGGGCGCGTCATTTGCGTGATCGATACGGCGCCAAAGATGAGCGGTCGCTGAAGTTGCGTTTCCATACGCAGACCGCGGGATGCTCGCTCACGGCGCAGCAGATTGAGAACAACGTTGCGCGCACCGCGTTCGAGGCGCTTGCCGCGGTGCTCGGTGGCACCAACTCGCTGCACACGAACTCGATGGACGAGGTGCTCGCGCTGCCCACCGAGAAGGCCGCGCAGATCGCGCTCCGCACGCAGCAGATCCTCGCGTACGAGACGGGCGTGCCGTCCGTCGTGGATCCCCTTGCCGGGTCATGGTTTGTCGAGGACCTCACGAATCGCATGGAGCAGGCTGCCGAGGATTACTTCGCTGCGATCGACGAGCGCGGCGGGATGATCGCAGCGGTCGACGAGGGTTTCCCGCAGCGCGAGATCGCCGACGCCGCGTTCCGGTATCAGAGCCAGCTCGAGACCGGAGAAAGGGTCATTGTTGGCGTCAACGTGTTCGACCAGAGCGTCGATACCGTGCAGCCCCAGACGCTCGTCATCGACCCCGAAGTGGAGACCGCGCAGGCAGCTCGCCTCAAGGTGCTGCGCGAGACCCGTGACAACACGAGCGTCACCACGCGTCTCGACGCGCTGCAGGAAGTCGCGAAAGGCAGCGACAACATGATGCCCGCGATCATCGACTGCGTCCGTGCTCGCGCGACCGAAGGCGAGATCATCGAAGCCCTGCGCGTGGTGTTCGGAACGCATCGCGAGACGCCCGTCTTCTGACGCGAGTCCTTAACCCCTCCATAAGAAGGCCCCGCGTAGGCTCAGTCCCACATCGTGGGAGCCAAGCACATCCTGGTGGTCGAAGACGAGGAGGCGATTCGGGAAACCCTTCGCTTCAATCTGGTGCGCGAGGGCTACCAGGTGAGTCAGGCGAGCAATGGGATCGAGGCGCTCGAGAAGGCTCGAGAGTTGCGCCCGGACCTCATCGTCCTCGACCTCATGCTGCCCGAGCTCGGCGGTCTCGAGGTGTGCCGCATCCTGCGCCAGGAGACCACGACGCCCGTGCTCGTGCTGAGCGCCCGCGACAGCGAGCTCGACAAGATCGTGGGTCTGCGCGTCGGCGCAGACGACTACATGACGAAGCCGTTCTCGCTCGCCGAGCTCACTGCGCGCGTGATGGCACTGCTCCGTCGAGCGCAGCCATCTGCGGAGGAGCGCGGCGTGGTCGAGGTCGAAGAGATCGGCGAGCTCCGCTTCGACAGAGGCGCGCGCTCGGTACGTGTCGGCCATGAGGAGTTGCGTCTCTCCCCGAAAGAGTTCGATCTGCTCTCCTTCCTGCTCGCCCATCCGGGGAGAGTCCATTCGCGCGAGCAGTTGATCCGCCGCGTGTGGGGGCCGAAGTTCTTCGGTGAGCGGAAGACAGTCGATGTGCACGTGCGGTGGCTGCGTGAGAAGTTCGAGCGCTTCGAGGCGCTGCCCTTCCGCATCACGACGGTCTACGGCGTCGGCTATCGGTTGGATCGGATCGTCTCGGAGGCCGACGTCGCCCCGACCGACGTGGCGTTGATCGGAAGGCTCTGAACTCCAAAGAGTCCGTGCTGCCTATACTTGCCGCTCCCGCCCGGGGTCGTTCCAGGGAGATGGCCGCCGTAGAATCCACGATCGCCGTCATCGACATCGGATCGAACTCCGCCCGAATCGCTGTCCTGCAACTCGACAGCGCCGGCCAGCTGGACATCATCGCGGACGCTCGCACGTCGCTCCAACTTGCGCGTCACATCGACGCCAGAGGTCGCCTCGAAGCGAGCGCAATCACTGCTGCGACGGCAGCCGTGCGCGACTTCCGAGCGGTGGCGTCAGCCGCGGGTGCGGAGCGGACCGTCGCCGTGGCCACCGCCGCGATCCGGACGGCGACCAATCGCGACAGCGTCCTCGCACGGCTCGAGGCGGACACGGGGCTCGCGATCAAGGTGATCGACGGCGACGAGGAGGCGCGCTACGCGTTTCTCGGTGCCGTGCACGGGCTGCCCATCGACACCGGTTACCTCATCGACGTCGGCGGTGGGAGCTTCGAGCTCGCGTACTTCGAACGCCGCAGAGCGCTGCGCTGGTGGACGTTCGAGCTCGGCGCGCTCGTCGCCACCGATCAGTTCCTGCTCAGCGATCCACCGCGGGCATCCGAGGTTGCCGATCTCCGCGACCACGTCGCACGCACCCTCCGAGACGCGGGCGTGCCGGTGCTTCCCGAGGATGGGGGAATGGTCGGTACCGGGGGCACGGTCCGGAACCTCGCCAAGATCCACATGCGCTCGGTCGGACATCCGATCGCCCGTGTGGACGGCTATGTCCTGCAGCGCCGCGAGGTGCGCGACCTCACGTCGCGATTGGTGAACCGCAATCTGTCCTCGCTGCGCACGGTCCCGGGGCTCTCCACCGACCGTGCGGACTCGATCACCGGTGGTGCGCTCGTGGTCGCCGCGGCGATGGACGTGCTCGGCGCGCGGACTCTGATGGTCTCGGGTCACGGCCTTCGCGAGGGGATCGCCCTGGCGGAGCTCGGCCTCGAGCTCCCCGAGGTCTACGAGGTGCGACGGGGCTCGGTAGCGGCGCTGGCCTCGCGCTTCGCGACGTGGGACGCGCATCGGTCCCGGCGGCGTCAGGACCTCGTGCGCACGATCATGGGCGTCGCCGACCCGACGATGCCCGCGGAGATGCGCGAGATGCTCGACCACGCGACGACGCTGCTCGACGTCGGACAGAGCATCAACTACTACGATCGGTGGAGCCACGCTGCCGGCGTCGTCGCCTCGGCCGACCTGCAGGGCTTCACGCACCGTGAGGTCGCCCTCATGGCCACGACGCTCGCCCGGCTCGGCAAGGGCCGGAGCAACCTGCCTCGCTACGCGCGCCTCTGCACGCGTGACGACATCAAGCGCATCGACCGGCTGGCGGTCGTCCTGGAGCTCGCCGACGAGCTCGATCGACGCCGCAACGGGGGCGGACCACCCACAGCCCGTCTCGACAAGCAACGCAACCGGGTGGTGATCACCACCGGCCTCCCCTACGCCTGGGAGCCGCCCGACCTCGTCAGGCGATTCCGCACCCGGATGGGCCTGACCCTCAGCCTGCGTCCAGCAGAGACGGCGGGTGACCGAACGAGGGGTGGGGATGCTCCAGGCGCTCGATTGACTGGTAGAGGTCCTCGACGAGGGTGATGAGGATGGGAGGCGCTTCGCACGCGAACATCAGTGCCTCGATCGTCGCCACCTGGCGTCGGAGCCCGTCGATCGTGGACGTCCGGTCCCAGGGCATCGATTCCAGTGCCTGCACGCTTTCGAGTATGCGACCGGCCCCGAGGACAAAGCGATTGTGAAAGCGCTATGGGACGGGGGAGATGTGATGGTGGTCGCATGGGGCCACTAAACTCGGAGGACATGAACGAGCCTCTCCTGCATCCCCACCGAGCCACCCTCGTCGAGGAGCTGAGCCACCTTCGGCGCATCGTCGCGGACATGGGCGAGCTCGTCGACGCGGCGATCACGCTGGCGACGAGCGGCCTCGCTGAGCGCGACGTGAGCATGTGCGCGCGGGTCATCGCCGATGACGCGCTCGTCAACGACCGGCAGCGAGAGCTGCGCGAGCTCTCCTTCTCGCTCATCGTCAATCAGAGCCCGCTGGCCCGCGATCTGCGCGAGATCATCGGGCTGCTCAACATGTCGTCAGAGCTCGAGCGCATGGGCGACCACTGCGTCAGCATCGCCAAGCTCGCGCGGAACCTCGCCGACCTGCCGCCGCTCGAGACGTACGTCGACGTGCCCAAGATGGCCGCTTATTGCAGCGACCAGGTGCGCGGCATCCTCGCGGCGATGGTCTCGCGCGACGTGCTCCAGGCGCGCCGTATCGCAGCCGGCGACGACAGGGTCGACCGCATCTACCACCGTCTCTTCGACGACCTGATCCAGATGATGACCGAGGACAACACCACGGTCTTCCGGGCCACCAACCTCGTCTTCATCGCGCATCACCTCGAGCGCATCGCCGATCGGGTCACCAACATCGCCGAGGACCTGGTCTTTCTCGACTCCGGAGCGATCGAGGAACTCGGCTGATGGCAGTTGCGGCGCCGGAGGACGGCGCGGAAGCCGCCACGCCGGGTCGCCCTCACGCCGAGCCGCTCAACGGACGCCATCGGTACATCAACCGCCATCTCAGCTGGCTCGACTACGACACGCGCGTGCTCGAGCTCGCCGAGGACCCGTCGCGGGTCCTGCTGGAGCGCGCCAAGTTCCTCGCCATCTCGAGCACCAACCTCGATGAGTTCTTCCAGGTCCGCGTCGGCGGCCTGATCGAACAGCGGCGCGCCGGCGTCGCGGCCCTGAGCCCCGACGGGATGACCGTCGACGAGCAGCTCAGCGAGATCCGAACCCGCGCCATCGACATCGCGGCGCGGCAGATCCACGCCTTCCGAGACATCGTCGAGAAGCTTGCCGACGTCGGGCTGCGCTTCTCGAACTACGCGTCACTTGATCCCGAGGACCGCCAGTACGTCGACTCGGTGTTCGAGGACCGCATCTTCCCGGTGCTCACCCCCCTCGCCGTCGACCCGGCGCACCCGTTCCCCTACATCAGCGACCTTTCCCTGAACCTCGCCGTGGTGGTCGGGGCGCCGCGCAGCGCCGAGCAGCGGATCGCGCGCGTCAAGGTGCCGCCGCTCCTGCCCCGGTTTGTGGTCATGCCCGACGGCGAGCGTTTCGTGCCGGTGGAGCAGGTCATCGCGTCGCACCTCGATCGCCTCTTCCCGGGCATGCGGGTCGTCGGCCAGTACCCGTTCCGCGTCACTCGCAACGCCGATCCCGCTCTCGAGGAAGAGGAGGCCGAGGATCTCCGCGCCGCGGTCCAGGAGTACCTGCGTCGCCGCCGGCGGTCGCCACAGGTCGTGCGCCTGGAGATCGACGACTCGATGTCCGAGGAGGTCCAGCATCTCCTGATGCGCGAGCTCGAGCTCAGCGTGGAGGACGTGTACATCGTCGCGGGACCCCTTGATCTGAGCGGGCTCTGGGGCCTCTACGAGCTGAACCGGCCCGATCTGAAGGAACGCCTCCCCGCGCCGGTGATCCCGCTCGCGCTCACGCTGCCGCCGGGTGAAGAAGGTGAGGTCGACATCTTCAAGGTGATCGATGCAGGCGACGTGCTCGTCCAGCATCCCTACGAGTTGTTCGCCAGCAGCGTCGAGGCCTTCATCGACCAGGCGGTCAGCGACCCTGACGTGCTCGCGATCAAGCAAACGCTGTACCGGACGTCCGGTCCCGACAGCCCAATCGTCCGTGCCCTGATCCGGGCTGCGGAGAGCGGTAAGCAGGTGGTTGCGCTGGTCGAGCTGACCGCGCGGTTCGACGAACAGCAGAACATCACCTGGGCCGAGGAGCTCGAGAAGGCCGGCGTCCACGTCGTCTATGGCGTCGTCGGGCTCAAGACACACGCGAAGGCGACGCTCGTCGTCCGTCGCTCCGACGGCGGCATCCGCCGCTACTGCCACATGGGTACTGGGAACTACAACTCGCAGACTGCACGGCTCTATGAGGACATCGGGCTGCTCACGGCGAATGTCGAGATCGGCGAAGACCTCACCGACCTCTTCAACTACCTGACCGGCTACAGCCGCCAGCGTCAGTACCGCCGCCTGCTCGTGGCCCCGGTCACGCTGCGGAGCGGCATCGTCGAGCTGATCCGGACCCAGACCCACAGCGAAGGCCGGGTCATCATCAAGTGCAACCACCTGATCGATCCCGAGGTGATCGAGGCGCTGTACGCCGCGTCGTCAGCCGGAGCCCGCATCGACCTCATCGTGCGCAGCTCCTGCGGGGTGCGCCCGGGGATCGCCGGGATGTCGGAGAACATCTGGGTGCGCTCGCTGGCCGGCCGTTACCTCGAGCACTCGCGGCTGTACCACTTCGGGCCGGACCGCTGGTACATCGGATCCGCCGATCTCATGGGCCGGAACCTCGACGGCCGCATCGAGACCGTGGTCCCGGTGACCGATCCCCGTCTGCAGGCGCGGCTCGCCGAGATCGTCGACGTGCTGCTTGCCGACGACGTCCTCGCCGCGGAGCTGCATGCTGACGGCTCGTGGCACAAGGTCCCAACCGTGCGCGGACTTGACGCGCAGGCAGAGCTGCACAGGCTCGCCGTCGAGCGCGTCACCCGGTGAGCGTGGCGGGCAAGTCCCCGCACGCTCGAGTGCTCCGGCTCGAAGTGCCGATCACCTTCTCGCAGGCCCCACTCGAGGACGTGGATCCGTCCGCAGTCGTCGTTGCCGAGCCGCCGCGGCGGATTCGGACGACCCACTGGGATACCGCCGATCTCCGGCTCGCCCGATGGGGGGTCGCCCTCGAGCACGCGGCGGACAGCGGCTGGGTGCTCAGGCTCCCTGCCACAGCCGAGGGCATGACCGCGGACGGCGGCGCCGAGCTGCGCTTCGCGGGGCCTCCGGAGAGCCCACCGAACGACGCGCTCAGCCTCGTGCGCGTGTATGCCCGCCATGCCCCTGTCGAGCTCGTCGCGAGGCTCGTGACCCTCACCAGCGACACCGTGCTCCTCGACGCCGATGGACACGAGCTCGCCAGCGCCGTCGATGCGACCGTGTCCGTCTACTCCGGTCCGAGGATCACGCAGCGCTTCCGTGAGATCGATCTGACGGCGCAGAGTGACATCCTGCTGCAAATCCTCGCGGCACGCTGCCAGGCCGCGGGGGCGCAGCCCGCGGCGCCTCGCGCGCTCGTCGCTCGAGCGCTCGGTCTGGTCGGAGCACCACCTCCCGAACTCGCGCCCGTCTCCCTCGACGCGTCGTCGACTGCCGGTGATGTCGTGCGCCGGGCGCTGACCACTTCGGTGATCCGGCTGCTGCGCCACGACCCCGGCGTTCGCCTCGGGGTCGACATCGAGGACGTCCACCAGGCTCGTGTGGCGACGCGTCGCTTGCGCAGCGACCTGCGCACGTTCCAGCCGCTCCTCGACCGCGACTGGGTCAACGGGCTTCGTGACGAGTTGCGCTGGGTCGGGGCCGAGCTCGGGCGCGTTCGCGATGCCGAGGTGCTCCGCGACCGTCTCCGCGCCGCCGCGGCGACCCTCCCGGCTGTCGACCGCCGGGCGGCGACGGCGGTCGTCGCGCCGCTGGTCGCGCAGGTGCGCTCGGCGCGGCGGCATCTCCTGACCTCGATCGATACGGACCGCTACTTCGAGGTCATCGACCACCTCGTTGCCGCCGCCCGAGCACCCGACCTGAACGCCCAGGCGGCCGCGCCGGCACGTGAGGTCCTTCCGGGCCTCGTTCGCAGGCCCTGGCGGTCGCTGCGGTCCGGCGCGATCGCCTGCCTCCCCGGCGTCCCCGATGAGCAGTTGCACGACCTTCGGATCCGCGCCAAGCGCTGCCGGTACGCCGCCGAGGCTGCCGCCGCCGCGACCGGAAAGCGGGCGGCGGCTTTTGCCAAGGAGGTCGCCGCCCTCCAGGAGGTGCTCGGTGAGCTCCACGACGCTGTCGTCGCGGAGGAGTGGCTCCGGGCGCGCCTGCAGTCGCCGCGCATCCACGACACCGCGCTGTTCGCCACCGGCGAGCTGGTCGCGCTGCAGCGCGATGCTGCGGAACAATCGCGAGCCGGGTGGCCGGCGGTGTGGCGGCGCGTCGAGAAGAGCTGGACCAATGCCTGGAAGTGAGTTGACGAGCTACCTGGTTCGCCACGCAAAAGCGGGATCGCGGGAGCGCTGGACCGCCCCGGATCGGGAGCGCCCTCTCACCGACGCAGGGAAGCTGCAGGCCACAGCACTCATCAAGTCGATCGGGACGGGCGTTCGGAGTATCAAGTCGAGCCCCTACCTGCGCTGCATGGAGACCGTCGCGCCGCTTGCGATGGCGCTCGGATTGCAGGTCGTGGAGGAGAGCCGGCTGGCCGAGGGCTCAGGACCGGAGTGGGCGATGGGCGAGCTTGCCGCCGTGCCGGGGTCGGTCCTCTGCACGCATGGCGACGTCATGGCCGAGGTCATCACCGTCCTCACGGAGCAGGGCCTGCCGATGAAGGGCGGGATGCAGTGGGCGAAAGCCGGGACATGGGTGTTCGAGATTGCCGGCGGCAGGATCGTCGCCGGCCGCTACGTGCCGCCGCCGGGCTGAGCCGCAGCCCGCGCCCGTAGCGACGCGACCCACTAGCGACCTTCTGGAACGCCCACCTGATCGCCGGCGACCCGAATGAGCACGCTGGTCCACGTCCGGAACGGCCGCCAGGCGTCGGCGATCCGTGCCAGCTCGGCGGGGCTCGCAGGGCCCGGCAGCCCGTAGAAATGGGCGACGTATGCGGGAAGGTGCGGTTCGTTGAGCGTCTGGATGTCGGTCGCGCCAGTGGAGCGCAACAGGATCAGCCCCGCATACATCGGCCCGATCCCGGGCATGCGCTGCAGGTCGGCGAGCGCATCGTCGGTGGTCATACCGAGCAGCCGCGATGGCTCGAGAGCCCCGTCGAGCGCGGCGCGGGCAACGGCGTGCAGACGATCCATCCGCTGGGGCTCGATCGAGGGAAACGAATCGAGGCGAAGGAGTGCTTCCGGGAGTGGAAACGCCTCGAGATCGCCTGTCTCGAGGTTGAAAACGTGTCCATGCGCGGCGGCGAGGCGCCTGCGCACGGCCGTCGCCTGGACGCGGTGGCGTCGCTGGCTCAGGACGGACCAGGCGGCGGCTTCGTACGGGGAGTGGAAGAGCACCGGCCGGAGCCCTGGATGCGCGGCCTGGAGGCGCCCGATCACCGCGTCACGCGCGCCAACCTCCGCCCATGCCAGCCCGGAGTGGTCGAGCGACAACACCCGCCGAACCTGCGCTTCCACTTGGGATGGATCGGCATGGCCGAAGACCTGCGCGCGCACGACGCCACCGGGTTCCTGGGTGACGATCGCAGCCGCATGGTGCTGGAGATCGTCGGCGACAAACGCGAGTGACATCGAGTCGCCGTCGGGCTTCGGGCGTCCCGTGTTCGGCCCGAACCCGAAATTGGCGGCGGCAGCGAGCGAGAACGGCCCCTCGGGCACGATCGTGATCTCGCTGGTCGGCGCGTCAGCCACGGATGGTGCCGCCTAGCGAAGACGGACGATCAGGTTGATGACCACCGTGAGCACCACGCTCACGACGATGCAGAACGCCACCGGGAAGAAGAACGAGACGTTTCCGTTGCTGACCGAGATGCTGCCGGGCACCTGGGTCACGCCGGCGCGGGCCAGGAGCAGGATCACCCCGCCCAGCACAGCGACCACCGCACCGGCGATCAGGAGGAGCTTCCCGACGTCTCCGAATGCCATGAGACCACTCTAAGGTAGAGTCCGCCGAACGCATCCACTTCAAGCAGGTCCGAGAGGCCGGCAAGGGATCGCGGCGCCGCCGCGCGGCTGCCCCGGCCTGCGCCGCTCGGGCTGGAGGACATCACGCGATGACGGTCGAGACGGCGCCGAGACGGGCTCTCGGTAATGTCATCAGCAGCGAGCAGTTCGACCGTCCGCTCCTTGATCACATCTTCGAACGGGCGTCCGCGCTCGCCGGTGTCCGCGACGATCGTCTCGCGCACAACATCATGGCGACGCTCTTCTACGAGCCGAGCACGCGGACGAGGCTGAGCTTCGAATCCGCGATGCTGCGCCTCGGCGGCGCCGTGCTCGGGACTGAAGCGGCGCACACCTTCTCGAGCGCCATCAAGGGCGAGACGCTGGAGGACACCATTCGAATGGTCTCGACGTACGCCGACGTGATCGTGCTGCGCCACGATCAGGAGGGCGCGGCCGCGCGGGCAGCGGCTGTCGCATCGGTCCCGGTGGTCAACGCCGGCGACGGTCCCGGTGAACACCCGACGCAGGCGCTCCTCGACCTGTACACGATCGAGCGTGAGCTCGGGCACGTCGAGGGCGTGCAGATCGCGTTCTGCGGTGACCTTCGCTTCGGTCGCACCGCGCGCTCCCTCGCGCTGCTCATGGCGCTGTATCCCGGTGTCGGCATGACGTTCGTCGCGCCGAAGGTGGTGCAGGTGCGACGCGACATCCTTGACCGCCTCGAGGCGCGCGGCATCACGTGCCGCCTCGCGGACCAGCTCACCGACGTGCTCGACGGCATCGACGTCGTCTATCAGACGCGCGTGCAGAAGGAGCGTTTCACCGATCCGGCCGAGTACGAGCTCGCGCGGTCCGCCATCCGGATCGACGCGGCGCTCATGCAGCAGCTGCCCCCAACCGCGATCGTCATGCATCCGCTCCCGCGCGTCGACGAGATCGCGCCAGAGGTCGACGCCGATCCGCGCGCCGCCTACTTCCGCCAGGCCGCCAACGGCGTTGCGATCAGGATGGCGCTCCTCGAGATGCTGCTCGCGTGAGGAATCTGCGATGAGCGGCCTCGCGCAACCCTTTGAGGACAGTCCTTGCCTGCTCGACGCCGCGGCGTTGCGCCGGGTCACCCTGCGTCTGGCGCACGAGATCGTCGAACGCC
Source organism: Candidatus Dormiibacterota bacterium (assembly GCA_963754015.1). Lineage (GTDB taxonomy): Bacteria > Chloroflexota > Dormibacteria > Aeolococcales > Aeolococcaceae > Palsa-851. The sequence goes on along the minus strand of CAVWEG010000008.1, from coordinate 90,651 downwards.
ATCCGAACCTGGACGCGGTGGTGCTCGTCGGCATTCCGACGCGCGGTGTGCCGCTCGCACACGCGGTCGCGCAGCAACTCGCGGGTCTCGGCCAGACTGCGCCGCTCGTCCTCGTCCTCGACCCGAGCGGGCATCGCGATGATCGACCTCGTCCCACCGCGCCGCAACCGGCGCTGTCCGACGCGGACGGCGGACCCGCGCCGCGCATCGACGGAGCGGTGGTGATCGTCGTCGACGATGTCCTCTACACCGGACGAACGGTACGCGCCGCACTCGACGCACTCGTCGACTGCGGCCGTCCGGCGGTGGTCGAAGTGCTGACGTTGATCGATCGCGGACATCGCGAGCTGCCGCTCCGCGCGACATACGTTGGCAAGAACGTCCCCACCGCGCCTGGGGAGCGTGTCGTCGTGCGCATGCGCGAGACCGACGGAGTCGAGGGCGCGTGGCTGCGCCGGAGCGTGCAATCGTGAACGCCATCCTGCGCGGTGTCCGTGTGATCGATCCGCTCGGCCGCCTCGATTCGGCCGGTCAGGACGTGTGGATCGACGGCGGCAAGATCCTCGCGATCTACCACCACATCGATGCCGACGGGGTACCGATCGTCGATCTGACTCCGCCCGACGGCGTCGAGCCGTGTGTGCTCTGTCCCGGTTTCATCGATCTGCACGCGCATCTGCGCCAGCCGGGCGACGAGGAAGCTGAGACGCTGCAGAGCGGCGCACGCGCGGCGGCCGCCGGCGGATACACGCATGTCGTCGCGATGGCGAACACGACACCGCCGATCGACACCCCGGAGCGCGTCGCGGAAGCACGCGTCATGGCCGCGAACCTGCCGGTGTCGATCCTGCAGGCAGCCGCGCTCACGCGCGATCTGGAAGGGACGGCGCTCGTCGACATCAAGCGCTGCATCGAGGCCGGCGCCATCGCCATCAGCGACGATGGGCGCAACGCGATCGCGCCGCGTCAGCTCGCGATCGCGCTGGCTGAAGCGGGACACCTGTATCGCGCCGTGTTCGTCCATCCGGAGGACGAGGAGATGATCGCCCAGGCCAACGCGACACAGGGCGCAGTCACAAGGAGCCCGCTGCGACCGCCGGACAGCGAGACCCGCGCGGTCAACCTCGCGATTCGCGCGCTGACGCACGCGCGCGTCGGTCATCTGCACCTCCAGCACCTCTCCTGCGAGGCGTCGGTCGCGTCGGTGCAACGCGCGCGGCACCAGGGCTTGATGGTGAGCGCGGAGGTGACGCCGCATCACCTCGCGATGTGGCTGCCCGTTGCCGAGGAGCCCGACCCGCCTGCGTTGCTCAAGATCAATCCACCGCTGCGCAGCGAACGCGATCGGACTGCGCTCGTGCGCGCACTTCGCGAGGGAGTGATCGAAGCGGTGGCGACCGACCACGCTCCGCATCGCGCTGCCGAGAAGTCGGTGGGGTACGACGACGCGGCGCCGGGCATGGTGGGACTCGAGACCGCGCTCGCCACATGCATCACCATCGGCGGCATGGGCGGCGAGTGGCTGCCTGCACTGATCGAGCGCATGACCGTCGGCCCGCATCGCATTCTCGGCCCCAACTCCGGCGTCCCCGAGCCACGACTGCGCATCGGTGAGGCTGCAACGTGCACGCTGTTCGACCCCGCGGCGGAGTGGACCGTCGGTGAGGGTTCGTGGCAGTCCAAGTCACGCAACACGCCGTTGCTCGGCAGCAGGCTGCGCGGCCGCGTGCTGCTCACCATCGCCGGCGGGCGCGTGATCCATCAGGACCCGGCGCGCGTGCCGGTCGAGTCGGGGATGGTGACCGGTGCCTGAGATGCGCGGACGTCTCGCACTGGAGTCGGGCGCGACGTTCGATGGCATCCTGTTCGGTGCGCCGATTTCGCAGGCGCAGAGTGGTGAGGTCGTCTTCAACACCTGCATGACCGGCTACCAGGAGGTGATCTCCGACCCGTCGTACGCCGGGCAGGTGGTGGTGATGACCTACCCGCTCATCGGCAACTACGGCTGTCGCGATGACACCGCGGAGTCGGGACGCGTGCAATGCCGCGCGCTGGTGGTGCGCGAGCTCTCACCCGATATCGGGCATGCGCGTGGTGAGCGCAGCCTCGAGGAGGAGTTGCGTCGCAACGGCGTGCCCGGTTTGCGGGGCGTGGATACACGCGCGCTCACGCGCCACCTCCGGGATCACGGCACGCTGCGCGGCGTGATCGCCGCGTCGTCATCGATGTCGGCGGAGGAGCAGGTTGCCGCCGCGCGCTCCGCTCCGTTCGTCAGCGACGAGGACCTGGTCGGTCTCGCGTCGATCGATGAGCCCTGGCAGTCGTTCGCGGAACCGCTCGACATCACGCTGCACCGCGGCGTCGTGCTCTCGGGAGGGGAGAACGCTTGGAAGGGCGTTCGTGTCGCGGTCATCGACTACGGCCTGAAACGCAACCAGCTGCGTGCGCTGTGCAGCCGCGGAGCGGAGGTCGTGATCATCCGTCAGGACGCGCGCATCGAGGATGTGCTCCGTCACGAGCCGCACGGCGTCGTGCTGTCCAATGGACCGGGCGATCCCGCGCGTCTGCCGCACGCGGTGCAACTCTGCCGCGACCTTCTCGAGCGACGCATCCCGTTGCTCGGCATCTGCCTCGGTCATCAGATCCTCGGACAGGCTGCCGGTGCGACGACGTCACGACTCCGCTTCGGTCATCACGGTGGCAACCATCCGGTGCGCGACGCCGAGAGCGGCGCTGTGTACGTCACCTCGCAGAACCACGAGTTCCAGGTCGATGCGGAGTTGCTGCCTGCGGACTCCGGTTGGTACGTGAGCGAGCGCAATCTGAACGACGGGAGCGTTGAAGGGCTGCGGCACCGTGGGCTCCCCGCGTTCTCTGTGCAGTACCACCCAGAAGGCGCTCCGGGGCCGCAGGACCGCGCGGGGGTGTTCGACGAGTTCCTGCGCATGTGCAGCTCCGGACGATCCGGGGACGGCGAGGCGCTTGCTCAGACAACGCCCCGCGGTTCGCCATCGGTCGTTGAGAAACCGAAGTGCGTGCTCGTGATTGGCTCGGGGCCGGTGATCATCGGGCAGGCTGCGGAGTTTGACTACGCGGGGACACAGGCTTGCCGGGCCTTGCGGGAAGAGGGCATTCGCGTCGTCCTGGTCAACAGCAATCCGGCGACGATCATGACCGACGATTCTTCCGCCGATGCGGTGTACGTGGAGCCGCTTACCGTTGAGGTGGTCGAACGCGTTATCGCCGCAGAGCGGCCCGACGGATTGCTCGCGACGTTGGGTGGGCAGACGGGACTGAACCTTGCGGTTGCGCTGGACGACGCGGGGGTGCTCGAGCGGTACAACGTCCGGATCCTGGGGACGGGATTGCGCGCGATTCGCACGGCCGAGGATCGCGAGAAGTTCAAGACCCTGTTGACGTCCATCGGAGAACCCACGCCGGAGTCCGCGACGGTGGCGACGCTTGCCGATGCGCGCGCACTTCGTGAGCGCATGGGCCTGCCGCTCGTCGTGCGGCCCGCGTTCACGCTCGGTGGCACCGGTGGCGGTCTCTGCGAGACCGAAGAGCGGTACGCAGAAACGATTCTCGCCGGCCTCGCCGCATCGCCGATCAGTCAGGTTCTCGTCGAGCGTTCGCTCGCGGGATGGCGCGAGATCGAGTACGAGGTCGTCCGTGACGCCGCGGGCACGTGCATCACGATCTGCAACATGGAGAACCTCGATCCGATGGGCGTGCACACCGGCGACTCGATGGTTGTCGCACCCTCGCAGACACTCACGGATCGTGAGCATCAGCAGTTGCGGAGTGCGGCGCTGCGCATCATCAACGCTCTCGGTATCGAGGGCGGCTGCAACGTGCAGTTCGCGCTCGCACCGGACTCGCACGAGTACCACGTCATCGAGGTCAACCCGCGTGTCTCGCGTTCATCAGCGCTCGCATCGAAGGCGACCGGCTTTCCGATCGCGCGCGTCGCAGCGAAGATCGCCGCGGGCAAGCGACTCGACGAGATCCCGAATGCCGTCACCGGCAAGACATGTGCGGCCTTCGAGCCGGCACTCGACTACTGCGTCGTCAAGATCCCGCGCTGGCCGTTCGACAAGTTCCCTGAGGCCGACCGTCGCCTCGGGACGCAGATGAAGTCGACCGGCGAGGTGATGGCCATCGAGCGATCGTTCGAAGCGGCGTTCAGCAAGGCGTTGCGCTCGCTCGAGCAGCCGGCGCCCGACCCCGCTGCACTGCACGAGCCGGTGCTCATCGACGTTGCCAACGATCGGCGCGCCCATGCGCTGCTCGAGGCGCTGCGCGGCGGCGCGACGACTGAGGATCTTGCGCGCAGGAGTGGCATCTCGATCTGGTTCCTGCGCCGCCTCGCGAACATCGTCGGCTGTGAGGAACATCTGCGCTGGGGTGGTATCGACGATGACGCCTTGCGCGCGGCGAAGATGGTCGGGCTCACCGACTCGCGCATCGCGGCCTTGTGCGGGGAAGACCCGGAGGAGGTTCGCGCACGTCGCGACGCGGCGGGCGTACGCCAGGTGTTCAAGTGCGTCGACACGTGTGCCGCGGAATTCGAGGCGGCAACGCCGTATTACTACTCCACCTACGAGATCGAGGACGAGGGACCCGCTGCCACCGCGCTCGCGCCCGACACCGTCGTCGTGCTCGGCAGCGGACCGATCCGCATCGGCCAGGGCATCGAGTTCGACTACTGCAGCGTGCACGCCGCCACGTCGTTGCGCGCGCAGGGCGTCGACGCGGTGATGATCAACAGCAACCCGGAGACCGTGAGCACGGACTTCGACTGCAGCACGCGCCTGTACTTCGAGCCGCTCGACGAGGAGGCCGTCACCGCGGTCATCGACGAGGAGCGGGCGTCCGGGGTCGTCGTGCAGTTCGGTGGCCAGACCGCGATCAACCTCGCCGAACCGCTGGACCGCGCGGGCGTCGCAATTCTCGGCAGCAGCATCGCGAGCATCGATCTCGCCGAGGACCGGCGCGCCTTCGAATCCCTGATGCGGTCGCTCTCGATCGCGCAGCCGCACGGCGCGGCGACCACCGATCTTGACGAGGCCCTTGCCATCGCCGAGGAGATCGGCTTCCCGGTGCTGGTGCGCCCGTCGTACGTGCTCGGCGGGCGTGCGATGGAGATCGTGCACACGCGGGGTGCCCTGCAACGCTATCTCGAGGCCGCGATGGCCGCGCTCCCCGCGGACACGGTGCGCCGGCGCGGCACGGTCCTCATCGACCGCTACCTGTTCGGCACCGAGGTGGACGTCGACGCGATCAGTGATGGCGAGACCGTCGTGATCCCGGGCCTCATGGAGCACGTCGAGCGCGCGGGTGTGCACAGCGGTGACTCGATGGCGGCGTATCCCGCGCGCCGCCTTGACGACGACGTGCGCGCGTTGATCGTCGACGCAACAGTTCGGATCACGCGAGCGCTCGATGTCCGCGGGCTGTGCAATATCCAGTTCGCCGTGCACCGTGGCATCCCGCACGTGCTCGAGGTCAACCCGCGCGCCTCCCGAACCGTGCCGTTCCTCAGCAAGATCACGGGGGTCCCCATGGTCGAGCTCGCCACGCGCGTCATGCGCGGCGCGACGCTCGCTGAGTTGGGCTGGACCACCGGGCTTGTGCCCTCGCGACCGCTTGTGGCGGTCAAGGCACCGGTGTTCTCCACCGTCAAGCTGATCGATGTCGACACCGCGCTCGGACCCGAGATGAAGTCGACCGGCGAGGTCATGGGCATCGACACCGACCTCGGCGCGGCACTGGAGAAGGCGTTCATCGCGGCGCTCGGCGAGATGCCGTCCAGCGGCGGCGTTCTGTGCAGTGTCGCCGACGTCGACAAGGCCGAGGCGCTGCCGATCGTCGCACAGCTCAGCACGCTCGGCTTCACCATCTACGCGACGGCGGGAACTGCGGCGGCACTGGCGAGCGCAGGGATCTCTGCGGTGTCCGTCGGGAAGATCGGCCACGGGCGGCCGAACGTCATCGACGTCATCGAGGACGGGCGTGTGTCGATCGTCCTCAACACCGTCTCCAACTTCGACACCGACGAGCTCGATTTCGCCGGCGATGGCGGCGCGGCCGCCGTCGGTCGCACCGTCAAGGACGGCTATCGCATCAGGCTTGCAGCCGAGCAGCGACGCATCCCGTGTTGCACCTCACTCGACACAGCGGCCGCGCTCGTGGATGCGATCGGGCGTCACACGTCGGGGCAGAGCGTCCGTGTGGCCACCGTCCGTGCATATCGGGAAGGTCTCGTCCAGGCGGTCACATGACCGCGGACCTGAGCAGGGCTGCGCTCGAGACGGGCGAGGTGCTCGTCGTTGAGAGTGTTGGCGGCGGCATCCTCGAGCTGGTAGTGCGCCTTCCGCACCTCGCTGCGACGGCAATGCCCGGATCGTTCGCGCAGCTCAGGTGCGGTACGGGAACGACGCCGCTGCTGCGCCGGCCGTTCAGCGTCGCCTGGACGTATGACGACACGTGCGGCTTCGTGTTCGAAGCGGTGGGGGCCGGGACGCGCCTGCTCTCCGAGTTGCAGCCGGGCGACCGGTTGGACAGCCTCGGGCCGCTCGGCCATGGCTTCACCCTTGTCGAGCAGGGCCCGGTGATCTGCGTCTCCGGCGGTCTGGGATGCGCACCGTTCCCGTTGCTCATCAACGAGCTCCGCCGTCGTGGTGTTGCCGACATTGTTGTCTTGAACGGTGCGCGCACCGCGGCGCGCCTCTACCCCGCCGAGCGGTTCGACCGTTCCGCGATCACCGTTGTCGCGGAAGCGACCGACGACGGGACTCGAGGCCACCACGGATCCGTCGCCGAGTTGCTTGGGGCCGCGCTGAGCTCCCAGCCGGCGGCGATCTACGCCTGCGGACCGAACCCGATGCTCGGGGCCGTGATGGAGGCGCTGACGGCGTCAGGCGCCGAGCTGCCGCAGGTCATCGAGGCATCGCTCGAAGCGCCGATGGGATGCGGGTTCGGCACGTGTCTCGGATGCGCGCTGCCGATGCTCGACGGCGATGGGGGCAGCGTATGGAAGCTCTGCTGCACGGATGGTCCGGTGATGTCGATGCGCGGCGTTGACTGGCCGGCACTCGGCGCGTTGCCCGGCGCCGACGTCGCATGAGCGAAACCACCGCCGGTGGCGTCGACCTCGGTCGCGGCCTCGTGCTGCCGAACGCGGTGGGGCTGGCCAGCGGGACCGCCGGGTACGGCTTCGAGCTTGCGCAGCTCATCGATCTCGACCGCCTCGGTGCGCTGTACACGAAGGGAACCACTGCAGCGCCCCGCGAAGGCAACCCGCCACCTCGCGTCGCGGAAACCGGCGGCGGGATGCTCAACAGCATCGGCCTGCAGAACCCCGGCGTCGATGTCGTCGCCCGCGAGTACGCGCCGCGCTGGCGCGGATGGACGATTCGGGTGATCGTCAATGTCGCGGGCGGCTCGGTCGAGGAGTACGTGCACTGCACGCAGGTGCTCGAAGACATTGCGGAGGTCGCCGGCCTCGAGCTCAACATCTCCTGCCCGAACATCAGTGGCGGCCTCGATTTCGGCCGCGATCCTGATGCTGCGGGGAGACTCGTCGCTGCCGTCCGCGCGGCGACCGAGCGCTGCATCATCGTGAAGCTGAGCCCGAACGTCACCGACATTGCGGCAGTCGCCCGCGCCGTCGAAGCGGCCGGGGCCGACGCAGTGTCAGCGGTGAACACCTACATCGGCAGAAAGATCCATCGAGCCAGCGGCCGCTCCGTCCTGCCGCTCGGCACCGGAGGGCTGAGCGGCCCTGCGATTCAGCCGCTCGCGCTCGCGGCTGTCGCGGCGGTGTGTGACGCGGTGCACATCCCCGTTATCGCCGTCGGTGGCATCGCTGACGCACCGTCAGCACAGGACTTTCTCACCGTCGGCGCGCGTGCCGTCCAGGTGGGGACGGCGACGTTCGTCAACCCCGAGACCGCCTTGCAGGTGCTCGACGGTCTCGGGGTCTGACAGCAGCGGTTAGTTGAGCTCGCCGGCACCCACCGGGACCGGTGCCGTACCCGGGAGTTTGTGGCCGTTGACCTCGAACGACTCGTCCGGCGACATGTCGATCGCCACCTCGCCGTGCAGCGCCAGGTCGCCCACCTCGAGCTCTTCATCGGTCATGCGCAGCGGCACGATGAGACCGACGAGCTTGATGACCACAAAGGTCGCGACAGCGTCGTAGACAATGATGAAACCAAGCGCGAGTGCCTGCAGTCCCAGCTGCTTCGCGTTGCCGTAGAGGAGACCGGTGACCGCCACCGAAGCGGTGCCTCCCGTGCCGACGTACACGATCATGTTCGGTGACGCGAACACGCCGGTCATGAGACCCCCGAACGCGCCCGCCACGCCGTGCGTGTGGAAGACGCCGAGGGTGTCGTCGACGCGCGTGAAGATGCGCGTCTTGCCGAACTTGTTCATGGACAGCCATGGCAGCACGCCCGCACCGATGCCGATCGCAAACGCCGCGTAGGCGTTGATGTAGCCGGCGCCAGGCGTGATTGCCACCAGCCCGGCGATCATCCCGCTGATCATCCCGATGATCGTCGGCTTCTTGAGGAAGAAGATGTCCATGATCATCCAGGTCAGCAGCGCTGTCGCGGTGCAGAGATGGGTGTTGAGCACCGCCGCAGACGCGTCGGCGTTGGCGAAGTACGGATCACCACCGTTGAAGCCGCTCCAGCCGAGCCAGAGCAGGCCGCCACCCGCGACGGCCAGCATGATGTTGCTGGGCTTGTTGTTCTGCCGGTCCTTGAGGAGCCGCGGGCCGAGCACCGCTGCCGCCACGAAGGCCGAGACCGCAGCCGCGACGTGGATGACATAGCCACCGCTGTAGTCCACCGCGCCCAGCGCACCGAGCCAGCCGCCGCCCCAGAGGCTGAACGCGCCGACCGAGTACACCAAGGTGATCCAGAGCGGGACGAACAGCGCCCACGCCTTGAAGCTGATCCGGCCGAGCAACGCGCCGCCGAGGATGATCACCGTGATCGTCGCGAAGACGAACTGGAAGTAGACGAGCGACGACATCGGGAATCGCAACGCCGGAATCAGGCCGGTGAGCAATGGAATGCTCGCCTGCTGCTCGAGGTCGGTCGCGCCGGCAACGGGATGTGGAATGCCCACGAACGTCGTAGCCGCCCCGGCGATATGCAGCGGCTGCCCGAAGCTCATGTCATACGCGAAGAACATCCAGATGACGAGTGTCATCGCGAATGCGTAGACCACCATGAGCGCCGAGTTGACCGCGAACTTGCGCTTCATCAACCCCGCATACAGGATCGCCAGCCCAGGAATGCTCATGATCCCGACCAACGTCGCCGACGTGAGTTGCCACGCGGTATCGCCGGAGTTCAGCCAGCTTGGATCCGGATTCAGGGTTGCGAGCATTGCGAGACCTCACCTGTGCTTCTGGTTGGGAAGTGAGCGCGGTGCGCTATGCAGGCAAAGTCTGTCAGCGGCGGATGCCCCGTTCTTCAGCCACGGCGCACACATCGACACGTCGCCGTATGTACAGCGCGCACGAGTGACGCCTGTGATGACACACAGCCCAACAGCCCCGTCGGAGGCAGTGCTGCGTCAGACCGCGGTGGCGATGTAGCGCTGCGGAACGCTGAGCCCGTTCCGACCTGAGATCACGAGATCCACAGCCTTCACCGGCCTCCCCGTGAAATATCCCTGCGCACGATCACAACCGAGCAGCGAGAGGAGTTCGAGTGTCGCAAGTGTCTCGATCCCTTCGGCGACAACGGTGAGGCCGAGCGCGTGACCAAGTTCGATCGTGGCCCGCACCAGTTTCACGTCCTGCTCCCTGCCGTCTGCGATCAGTCCGTTGATGAACGATCGGTCGAGCTTGAGCTCGGTGACCGCGAGTCCGCCGAGATAGGCGAGGGATGTGAAGCCGGATCCGAAGTCGTCGATGGAGATGCCGAGGCCGAGCGTTCGCAGCTCGTCGATGACCTGCTTGCATCCCTCGAAGTCACGAATGATCGTGGTCTCGGTGATCTCGAGGATCAGCGCCGAGGCGGGCACGCGAAAGCGCCGTAGTGCGCTCCGCACCATATCGATGAAGCCCGGATCGAGCAGGTTCGAGGAGGAGATGTTCACCGAGACGGCAAGCCGCGTCCCGTCCGCCCGCCACGCCGCGCACTGCGCCAGCGCGTGCTCGAGCACGAGACGCGTGATCGGGCCCATCAGCCCCGCACCCTCGGCCAGCGGCAGGAAGTCCAGCGGCGGGACCATGCCGATCCGCGGATGCGGCCAGCGCAGGAGCGCCTCCACCGCGGTCGTCTCACCGCTGCGCAGGTCCACCTGCGGCTGGTAGTGGAGCACCAACTCTTCCTGCTCGACCGCCGCACGAAGCTCGTCGACGAGCACGAGGCGGTTGCCGCCGTCATCGATGTCGGGCTGATACACCTCGTACGCGCGCTGGCCGAGCTTGGCCCGGTACATCGCAACGTCCGCGCAGCGCATCAGGCCACCACTGTCGACTGCGTCAGCGGGGGCCATGGCAATGCCGATGCTGGCGCTGACACGAACGCTCACCGCGTTGAGGTCGAACGGTTGCTCGAGGAGCGCCGTCAGGCGCTGCGCGAGACCGGCCGCGTACTCCGGTTCGGTGTCGATGAGCACGGCAGCGAGCTCGTCGCCGCCGATCCGGACGAGCACGTCGCTTGAGCGCATCGAACCGAGGAGCCTCGGTCCGAGCTGGCGGAGCAGCTCATCACCCGCAGAGTGGCCGAACGAGTCGTTGATCTCCTTGAAGCGGTCGAGATCGACGAACAGGAACGCGAGGTTGCGTGGAGGTGTCTGGGGATCGAGATGGTCGGCGAAGTAGGCATCGAGGAGGCTCATCAACCGGCGGCGATTGCCAAGCCCGGTGAGCTCGTCGGTCACGGCCTGGCGATGACGCTCCTCGGTGAGTGCCCGCAGCCCGTGCACTGAGAAGGCGAGGCGGATCCCGACGACGACGAGCGTCGCTGTCGCGAGGCCGAGCGCGACCGGAGTCACGTGATGCTGGAGCGCTCCGAACAGCAGGATCACCAGGCCTGCGGCGGCGCCGGCGCCCGGGAGGACAAAGCCGGGCATCCGGCCGGTCTCCACGAGGTCGCGGCGGCCGGCCGGCGCCCAGACGGATATCGACATCAGGAGGATTGCGGCCGGCCACGCGAGCCCGTCGAATACGTCACCGAGATGGGATGACGCTCCCGCGGCCCCGAAGAGGTTGAACGTGTCGCCGATCGAGTTGACGCCGCAGGCGGCTGCGAAGAGGAGCCATGGGAGGCGCCTGCCCGGCAGCACCGCGGTACCGCCGACGACCAGCGCCAGGAGGAGCACATCCCCGATCGGGTAGACGAGGTTGACGGCAACGCCCAGCGTCGAGATCGACGGGCCGAGTGAGACCTCAACCGCATGGAACACGAACGCCGCGCAGACGGCGGCGGCGCCGAGGCCGGCCACGGCACCGTCGAGCCACGTGGCGGGCAGGAGCCGGGTGATCTCCTTCCGGAGCATGAGGATCACCGCGATGTATGCAAGGGGGAAGAACGTGATGTAGGGAATGTCAGCCACCGACGGAGTCGGCGCTGTGCCACCGTTCCATTGCTCCCAGGTCAGAATCGCGTCACCGAGTGCCCAGGCGAAGACCGCTGAGCCGAGGACCAGCGCGATCGCCTGCCCCGGGCCTCGTTTCAGCCCGCGCATCAGGAGTAGGCCGACCCCGATGAACTCGAAAGCCACCACGCCCCAGCCGTCGATCCACGGCCACGACGTATCCGGGCTCCGCACGATCAAGGCGACGACGTATGCCAGGAGCGAGGTGCCCAAGGCCCCATAGACGATCCAGAGTGCCCGAGGCGGCCGCCCGGGTGTCCGGGCAGTCACGACAGTCGAGCGGGGATCTCCTATAGCCGCGGAACGCACCTCAGGAGCTTTGCGTATTCGGTGTCGAATTCCAGTTGCGACCGTGGAACGACAATGATCTCCGGCGCTCTGTTCGGGTGACGCCCCCTGAAGGGGGCTGTCCCTGCCTTCCCTAGGGGTGGCGATCGTAGAGGTCGAGATCGATAAGCCAGACGTGGAGTGCGACCGGGCCCGACCGAAGAATGCCCGTCCGGACGAGCACCGGCTGGAATTGCGCAAGTGCAGTCAGGGATTGGGCGAAGTCCTGCCCGGAGAAGCTGAGCAGGAGTATCTGCGCCGGCTGCCGCTGCTCGATCATCTCGCGCCCTGGAGGGGACAGCACCCCGAGCGGGCTTGGGATGGAGTCGAAGAACGCGTGGTAGATGCCGATCGGCCCGAGGATCTGCTGTTGCTCGTCCCTCGGCCACCAGATGAGCAACTGCTCGCCGGAATACGTGGCCGGTCCCACGAACTTCGGCAGGTCGGCGGTGACGACGTAGAGCCCCACCGCCCTCGAATCGTCGCCCCCGAGCGCCGTTGCATAGGCGGGGGTCGCGTCGAAGATCGTGCCGGGGAGCACGAGGTGGGAAGGGATCCGCGACACGGTGAGAACGAGCAGGGACCCGGACAGCAGCGCGAGCGAGACGCACGTGCCAAGCCGTGTTATGGGCTTCGACGCGGCGCTCCTGAACCGGCTCGCGACGACAGCGAGCACGACGACAAGGAGCGCGAACATGTCGCCAAACGGCAGCCACCCAAACGACGGCACGTGCGGGTCGATCTCGTAGGCAAGCGGCACGAGCAGCAGCAACAGCGGCAATGCCCAGGTGAACGGAGGGTTGCCGAGGATGGGACGGGTCAGCTGCACGAGGGCCATCGCGAGCAGCAGGCTGAGTCCCGCCCACAGCAGTGACGAGAAATAGTGGACTTCGAGGATCTGCACGCTGCCGACGAACTGCAGCAACACGCACACGAGCAGCTGAGTAGCGCATGCGATACCGACGACGAGCTGCGGCGTCGGAATGCTCTTGACGCGGCGCCCGAACGCGACCAGGCCCACGGCGACAATCGCAGGCGGCACAAGGAGATATGCCACGAACGGCGCCCAACGCCAGCTCGCGGAGTGGTACTGCGCCTCGAGCGACTTGTGGCTCAAGTAGATCACCAACTCGATGGTCGGAAGGACGAAGTCGAACTGCCCCAGCAACACACCAGATGCGACCATGAGCACACCCGTCACGGCGACTGCGGATATCACCATCACGAGCGCATCGCGATAGACGTGCGCGGGTTCACGCCACAGCCGGATGACTCCGTAGACAGCGAGAGTCGCAAGGACGAGCGGCGCTGACGTGGCGATCGACCAGACCGCGAGCGTGAAGCACACAGCGCTCACCGCAAGCCACGCAACGCGATGGCGAACCGACGGCATCACGAGGCACGCAGTCCCGGCGATGAGATACGAGATTGCGGACGAGTTCGGAAAGTCAGTACCCCAGGCGGTGATGACCACGGGGCTGCTGAGGATCACGATCGCCGCCACGGCGCCGGCGGAGCGGCCGTACAACCGCCGCAACAGAAGGTACGCCGGCACGACGGCGACGAGCGCAAGCACATAGCGGAACACGACGAATCCGGGCAGCGCACCGAAGAGCAGATACGCGATCCGCCCGGGGATGAGGAACCCAACTCGTGCACCTTCGCGCAGCCGTTCCGATGGGGTGAAGGCCGCTGTGTAGCGAAGGAATATCGACTGCGGATCGATGATGAACGTGGTGTGCATCGCGGGATCGTTCAGGTCCGGTATCGGCATCAGACGAAGCCGGAGGCCGAAGAACGCAACGATCGGCGACACGAGCACCGCGACGGTCTCCACGATCGACCCCAGGCGGCGCTGCGGTGCAGTGGTCATGACATGCTGTGCGCGGCCACGGTGGGTGGCCAACTCATGAGGACGTGCAGATGAGCGTGGACATTAGCATCGTGAGCGACGAGTCGCAGGTGCAGCGATTGCTGCCACTGGCGCGCGCGTACTGTGATTTCTATCACTCCGCGCCGCCGAATGACGCGCTGCTCTCGATGATGCGGGCGCTCATCGCCGATCCTCCGCACGAGGGCACGCAGTTCCTTGCGAGCGATGCGGGCACGGACGTGGGATTCGCGACCCTCTACTGGAGTTGGGAGACGACGATCTCGAGTCGCGTCGGTGTCATGAACGATCTGTTTGTCGTCCCCGAGTCGCGCGGTCGCGGCGTCAGCTCGGCGCTCATCGATGCATGCGTACAACGCTGCCGCGAACACGGTGCGGCGCGAATGATCTGGCAGACCGCTCCGGACAATGTCCGCGCGCAGGCTGTCTACGATCACATCGGCGCGACGCGCGAAACGTGGGTGGACTACTGGCTTGACACGAGCGGCGACCGCTAGACCGGCGTCGCGCGCTACTTCTTTGCGGCCTGGTAGTACGGGTTTGCGCCTTGAGCGTGGTCTGTGGTGTCTCGCACCTCGGTGATCTCCGGGAAGCGCTCGAGGATCGCCACCCGCACACCCTGACCAAGGGTCACCTCTGCCATGCCACAGCCCTGACATCCGCCACCCATGTGGATGAAGGCGACGCCATCGCGGACGTCGAGCAGATCGATGTAGCCGCCGTGCGACGCCACCGATGGGTTGATCTCGTCGTCGAGCAAGCGCTGCACGTCACGCGCCAGCTCGTCGAGCCACAGCGGGTTCGGATTGTCGACGCGGAGCGCACCGCTCAAGCGGTCGGCGTCCACGGTGATGCCGTCGAGGTATGGAGCGGATTCGAGCGGCATCGTGAAACGGACGCCGGCAGGTCCCTCGACCGACAGCTCACCCTCGCGCTCCTCACCGGCCTTGACCAGCGCCAGGTCATAGCTGAACTGGCCGTCCCGCCTTCCGGTGATCGCGATCCGCACGCCGGCGTCGGGCTGCTTGCGGTTGGCACGGACCTGCTCGATGCGCGTCAGTGCGTAGTCAGTGGCCGAGATCCTTGGTGCCTTCACTGATTGCCATGGTACGTCTGCGGGAGTGCGGGCGTAGGCTGATCTCCATGTCCGCGAGGGTGATGCTCGTCCTGCCCACCGAGACATACCGTGCCACCGCCTTTCTCCGAGCTGCCGGGGTGCTCGGATTGGAGATCGTCGTCGCATCGAACGAAGCGCCGACGCTTGCGACGCTGATGCGCGGCCGCATCCTCACGCTTGACCTCCAGGCACCGGACGAATCGGCTGATCGTGCGAGCGAGTTCGGCGCGCAGTGGCCGGTTGACGCCGTCGTCGGTGTTGACGAGGCATCGGTGGTCACGGCCGCACATGTCGCCGAACGCCTACGTATCAAGCGCCGGAATCCGGTCGAGGCCGTGCAGGCAACGCGCGACAAACGCCTGCTGCGGCAACGCCTTACCGATGCGGGGCTGCCCCAGCCGCGCTTTGTGGCGAGCGATGTGGACGCTGACGACGACGCTGTGTCGGCCGCACTCGGCGTCGTCGGGCTGCCCTGCGTCGTCAAGCCGGTGGACCTCGCCGCAAGCCGCGGTGTGATCCGAGCCAACACACGCGCAGAGGCAACCGCGGCGGTGCGGCGAATTGGGGACCTGCTGCGCACCATCTGCGCGGACGGATCGATCCCACCACTGCTGTTCGAGAGCTACGTTGAGGGCGCCGAAATGGCGGTCGAAGGCCTGTTGCGTGACGGCGTGCTCGACGTCATCGCCGTGTTCGACAAGCCGGATCCGCTCACAGGGCCGTTCTTTGAAGAGACCCTCTACGTGACGCCGTCGCGCCTCGAGGCGGGGCGGCAGGAGACCGTTGTAGCAGCGGTGCGCGCTGCCGTCAGCGCGCTCGGCCTGCGCAACGGACCGGTCCATGCGGAGGTCCGAGTCGCAGGCGATGCGGCGGTCGTCATCGAGGTCGCCGCGCGGTCCATCGGAGGGCTCTGCTCCCAGGTGATCCGGTTGGACTGTGACGACGCACCCGGTGTGGAGCGCTCGCTCGAGGAGGTGATCCTCCGGCAGGCGTGCGATCTGCCGCTCGGGACGATGCGCCTCGTCGACGGCGCATGCGGGGTGGTGATGTTGCCGACTCCCGCTGCCGGGATCCTGCGTGGCGTCGCGGGCACTGACGGCGCCTCTACGGTGGCGGGCGTCACCGGGGTCACGATCGCGGTGCCGGTTGGAGAAGCGGTCGTCCCGCTCCCCGAGGGTGACCGTTACCTCGGGTTCATCTTCGCGCGCGGCGCATCGCCTGAAGCCGTCGAAGGCTCCTTGCGAGCAGCGCAAGCGCTCATCGCCGCGGACATCCGGTGACCGAATGCTCGCGGAGTGTGCCCCCTGGAGGAATCGAACCTCCCTCAACCGGTTAAAAGCCGGCTGCTCTACCGATGAGCTAAGGGGGCGGGTTTGGGCGGGGAAAGGGCAGGGAATGGGCCAGGGATCGGATTGTATGGTCGCCCATGCGCCACGCCCTACCATCGGCCATCGTGACCGATGAGCTACCGGGATTTCCGAGGCACTTCCCCGTCCGGGAAGACGGCAAGCGATCCCTGCGGTATCACGCCGTCTCGTGGATCTGCCGCACCGTGCTTCGCGGTTTCCTTGGGCCAGACCTGCATCTGGATTCGCCGAAACGGTTCCCGAAAACAGGTCCGCTGCTCGTGGTCTCGAATCACCTCAGCAACATCGATCCCTTCCTCTTCGGTGGATGGGCCCCGGGGGCGCTGTACTGCATCACCAAACGCGAACTGTTCTCGAATCCCTTCGCGTCCTGGGTCATGGGAGGCTGCAACTGCTTCCCGGTCGATCGCGGCACTCCTGACCGGCATGCCGTGCGCACCGCCCTCGACGTGCTCGCTCGCAAAGGCAGGCTGCTGATCTTCCTCGAGGGAACCCGGTCGGCCACTCCGGGTATGCGCCGGGCCGAGGCCGGCGTCGGCTTCCTGGCGCGGCGCTCAGGGGCCGCAGTGCTCCCGGTGGCGATCTGGGGCACAGAGGCTGCTCTCGGTCGAGGGAGGCGGTTGCCGAAGCGGGTGCCGGTGCACATGCGCTACGGGCCGGTCTTCAAGCTCCCTGAGCGTGCTCCCGGCGAGCGCCGGGACGATCAGGCGATCGCAGATCTCATCGGAACGCATATCGCAGCGCTCCTCCCACCCGAGTACCGCGGGGTGTATGCCGCCGAAACGCCCGCTGTGCCTTAGCGGCTGCGCCGGTTCGAGCTCGACTTGGAGGCTGCCTGCTTGGCGGAACCGGACTTCGCAACCGGGCGCTGACGAACCGACGAGGCCCGCGCCGCTTTGGCGGCGGACGCCCCTTTCGTGGCCGGCTTCGCGACAGATTTGGCGGGCGGCTTGGCGACGGGCTTCGCTACCGGCTTGGCGACCGATTTGGCGGCGGACTTAGCCGCGGGCTTGGTAGCGGGCTTCGAGACGGACTTCGCGGCCGGCTTCGCGACAGGTTTCGTCGCGGGCTTGGTGGCCGGCTTCGGGAGGGGCTTGGCGGCCTGCTTCGCAACGGACTTGGCAACCGGCTTCGCCGCGGGTTTCCGCGGCGCGGCAGCTTTCGCAGCCGATGCTGACTTGGCGACCGGCTTTGCCTTGTTCCCCGGTGTCGCTTTGGCCGGAGGCTTCACCTTGGCATCCGCCTTCGGCGTGGGCTTGGCCACCGCTTTCGCGTTGCCGGAGGGCTTGGCCTTGGCGACCGGCTTCGGGGCGGGCTTGGCGGCTGCCACGGTCTTCGGAGCGGCGCTCGACGTCGCGACCACCGGCTTCGCTTTCGCAGGCGGCGCGGCCTTCGGCTTCGCCGCTGCCGGCTGTGGCTTCGCTGCCGGGGTGGCGGCCGGCGACGGCTTGGGGGCCGGAGCCGGCTTCGGCACGGCTGTCGCCGCAGGCGGTGCAGGAGCCGGAGCGACCGGTGGTACCACCTCGCCCGCAGGCACGGCGGCGGCGCCATCGCCACGATCCACCGGTGGCCTGGGGCCGCGATCGGACACGCGAACGGGTTCCACCATCGCCAGACGGAGCTCGGCCGCACGTTCAGGGGTCTCCGCCGTCTCCAGGCACGTGAAGGCGACGACCTCCTTGAACTCCGGATGCCGGTCGAACCGGATGATTGCCGTCTGGCTGAGAACCGTCTCGACGATTCCCTTGGAGCCGACCGCGTAGTCGCCGATCGGCGCGCCGGTGCGGGGCCGTGTGTTCGAGATCAGGATGATGTGCTCGCCGACGCCGAACGGTGGCGGCGGCTCCTCGCGAGCCCCCGGGGGCCGGCCGGGTGTCGGCGACGGTCGCGGCGCCGCAGCCACGACGACGGGCACCACAGCCGGTGCGGCCTCTTCGTCCTCGTCGTCGTCATCGTCCTCGTCGTCATCGACGACCGCGACGACTCCGATCTCGATATCGATCTCCTCGGCGTCGTCCAGTTCGACGGCATCGCCCTCGAGGGCCTCGGCGGGAGGTGCCTCAGGCTCGTCCGGTTCGGCGTCGACGGGGGGATTGATTGGTTCTGTAGGCATTCAGGCTCGTATGTGACGGATGGGTAGACTGCGGTGCAGATGATCGCGCGATCCTCAGCGATCCCGCTGTCGCAACATACCCAGCAGCGGCTTCTTGAAATCCTCCCCGGCGCGCTCACGTGGTTCGCCCTGCTCGTTCCGGTGGTCGCCGCCTTCACGATCAGGCTCAACGACCCGGGAATGCTCTGGATCCTCGGGGTAGGCGCCGTACTGCTCGACGTCTACTGGCTGATCCGCACGACGGTCACCGTCCGCTGTGTTCGCCGCACCATGGGTGCCCTCCAGGCCAACGACCACGTCGACTGGTGGCAGCGATGTGTTGCGTTCGAGGCAGCGCTGCCCGCCGGAGCTCCAGCTCCGTCCGAAATCGTCCACTGCGTCCTGATTCCGACATACACGGAGTCGTACGACGTCCTCCGCGCGACGGTCGAGGCGCTTGCGTCGCAGCACTATCCCGAGCACCTGCGCGTCTGCGCGATCATCACTCGCGAGACCGACGCGGGCGGCATCGTCAATGTCGAGCGGCTGCGCGATGAGTTCGGGGGGCGGTTCCTCGCCTTCATCCACATCAGTGACCCGTTGCTACCGGGCATCGTCGTCGGCAAGTCGGCTGCGATGGCGTATGGCGGCCCTGTCCTCAAGGCCGCGTGCGACAACCTCGGTCTCGATCCCAAACGCACGATGGTCACCGACCTCGACTCGGACTTCCGGCTGCATCCACAGTATTTCGCGTACGTCACGCTGCAGTTCTGCGCGGCTGAGGACCGTCTTCTCTCCATCTGGCAGCCGGTGCCGGTATTCCTCAACAACCTCTGGCGTGTGCCGACCGCAATCCGCGTGATGGCGACGGCAGCAACCCAGTGGCAGATGTTCCTGCACCAGAACCCCAAGCGTTTGATCATGTTCTCGTCGTACACGCTGTCGCTGTACCTCCTCGATGACGTCGGGTACTGGGACTCCGACGTCATCCCCGAGGATTCGCGGTTCTTCTGGAAGAGCTTCTTTCACACCGGTGGCAAGCTCAATCTGCGCCCGGCATTTCTGACGGTCAACGGTGACGCACCGCGTGCTCGCGGCTACGCTGCGACCCACGCGTCGCAGTACAACCAGATCAAGCGGTGGGCCTGGGGAGCAACCGATATCCCTTATGTGACAGCGCGAATGCTCGCTCACACGGAGATCCCGTTGCGCCTGCGTGCGCGCCGTTACTCGAGCCTCATCTTCAACCATCTGACGTGGGCGACGCTGCCGCTGCTGCTGTTCTTCGGGGGTGCGCTCCCCGCGTTCATCGACCTCGACTACAGCCTCTCGTCAACAGCGACCTTGCTCGGCACCGCGAGCGCGAGCATCCTGACGATCACGCTGCTGAACACACTGCTGCTCGTGCAGGTCGATCACCGCATCTGTCCGAAGCCCAAGGAATGGCCGTGGTGGCGCAGACGGTGGGCCGACCTGCAGCTGTTCACCTATCCGGTCGTGGGACTCGCACTCAGCGTGATCCCCGCACTCGAGGCGCAGACACGCCTGATGTTCGGCGCATACCTCGAGTATCGGGTCACCGAGAAGGAATAACCGGAGTCCGCAGTCAGCGATCGATTGCGGCGCGGTAGACGTCAAGAGTTCAGCTCGGCGGCGCGACGCCATGTGAATGTCGACGCCCAGGCGAGACCCTGCACACGACGGCGTTCGTGCTCAGCCGGGTCGTCGAGCAGACGGCTCACCGCCTCGGCCATGCGTTCGGCGTCGCCGTCCGGCACCACCACTGCAGCGCCGCCGCTCACCTCGGGAAGCGACGAGTTGTCGAACACGACCGCCGGGGTGCCGCAGGCCATCGCCTCGAGCGGCGGCAGCCCGAAACCCTCGTACGCCGAGGTGAACACGAGGCATGCGGCGCCGCTGTACAGGGTCACGAGGTCACTCGTCGACACGTGGCCGATGACGCGGCTGGACTCGGCGATGCCGGCCCGGGCCAGGCCCGCCATCACCTCATCCGCAAACGTCCCCTGGTCTCCTGCGATCACGAGCACGATGTCGTGCTCCTCACGAACCCGGCGCACGACGTCGGCGAGGAGCGCGAGCCGCTTGCGGGGGTCGAACGTGCCCACCGCAAGCAGGAACGGCCGGTCGATGCCGAGACGCGCCCGGAGGGTCTCGACCGCATCGGGATCGGCCGCATGGAACACCGGCGCGATCCCTTCGGGAATCACCCGGATCCGTTTCGGGTCGGTGCCGGTGAGACGCAGCACATCACGCCGGGTCGCCTCGGAGACGGCGATCACGGCATCGGCTCGCTGGAGCAGCCGTAGCCCGAGGATGCGCGCTCGCCGGACCCACGGATAGTCGCGCGGCATGACGAAGGGGATGAGGTCGTGCACCGTGACGACGACAGGAAGCCGCGTTCGCAGCGGCTGACCGAATTCGATCGCGTGATACAGATCGGTTCGCGCGTCGCGCAGTGCCTGCGAAACGAAGACCGTGTCCGCAACAGGCTGGAGCGTTGGATGCACGACCCTGATGCGACGGCGGGCCGGCAGCACGCCGGCGCCAACCTCGGGCGGGAGCTCGCGACCCCGGGCGAGGAGCAGGCTCACTTCGGGGGGCTCAGCAAGCTCAGAGAATCCCGCGATGAGGCCACGCGCGTAGCTGCCGATCCCCCGCACTGACGATGCGCCCTGCAGTGGTCTGCCGTCGATGAGCACCCTCACGTCAGGGGGGTCCATGGGGAGGGCACGGCCACAGAGTGTGTCGGATAGACTGGCTACGGTGACGATTCAAGAGCAGGACGTGGCGCAACGGCTGCGCGCTCTCATTCGCGATGTGCCGGACTTTCCGCGTCCCGGCATCGTTTTCAGGGACATCACGGTGCTGCTCGGCGACGGCCCCGCGTTCAGCGCCGCTATTGCCGCACTCGCGGAGCCGTATCGCAGCTCCGGCATCGCTCTGGTCGCGGGAATCGAGTCTCGCGGCTTCATCCTCGGTGGCGCCGTGGCCGATCGTCTCGGCGCGGGATTCGTCCCGATCCGCAAGGAGGGACGTCTGCCGGCAAAGCGAATCTCGCAGTCATACAGCCTGGAATATGGCGAAGCGATCGTCGAGATCCATGCCGATGCGATCGCGCGCGGGCAGCGCGTGCTCATCGTCGATGACCTGCTCGCCACCGGCGGCACTGCAGCCGCTGCGGCCGCGCTTGTCGACCAGCTCGGTGGCGACATCGCAGGGTTTGCGTTTCTTGTTGAGTTGAGTGACCTGGGGGGATCGGCCGCGCTGGGCGGGCGCCCGTACACGGCGCTGCTGCGCATGAATACCAATGGAGGAATCGAGTGACAGACGTGCTGAAACCTGCGGGGTTCGATGTCGCGGACCCAAGCCTGTCGGGTGACGGGCAACGCCTCATCGAGTGGGCGGCTCGCGAGATGCCTGTGCTGCGCATCATCCGCGAGCGCTTCGAAACCGAGCGACCGCTCGAGGGACTCCGCATCGGTGCGTGCCTGCATGTCACGAGCGAGACGGCGAACCTGGCAATCACGCTGAAAGCCGGCGGGGCGCACGTGGCGCTCTGCGCGAGCAATCCACTCTCCACGCAGGATCCCGTTGCCGCGGCGCTTGCGCGTCACTACGGCATCCCGACCTATGCGGTGAAGGGCGAGGACTCCGCGAGCTACTACTCGCATATCCAGGCCGTGCTCGACACACAGCCGCAGGTGACGATGGACGACGGCGCCGACCTTGTCGCGGAGCTGCACAAGGGTCGCCGCGAGCTGCTCGAGCACGTGATCGCCGGAACCGAGGAGACGACGACGGGCGTGATCCGGCTGCGGGCGATGGCAAAGGACGGCGCGTTGCGCTTCCCGATCATCGCGGTCAACGAGGCACTGACGAAGCACCTCTTCGACAATCGCTACGGCACGGGGCAGAGCACCATCGACGGCCTCATCCGCGCCACCAACGTCCTGCTTGCCGGCAAGACGATGGTCGTCTGCGGGTACGGCTGGTGCGGCCGCGGGCTCGCTAGCCGCGCGGCCGGGCTCGGCGCGCACGTCATCGTCACGGAGGTGGATCCGACCCGTGCGCTCGAGGCCGTGATGGACGGCTATCGCGTCATGACGCTTGCTGAGGCGGCGCCGGACGCTGACATCGTCATCACCGTCACCGGCGACATCAACGTCATCGATCGCCGCCACGTCGAGCGGTTCAAGGACGGCGCGATCCTCGGCAACAGCGGACATTTCAACGACGAGATCAACCTCGCCGCGATCGACGACATGTCCACCGAGGTCACGAACCCCCGCACCTTCGTGCAGTCGCACCGGCTCACCAATGGGCGCACGGTGCACGTGCTCGCCGAGGGACGCCTGCTCAACCTCGCCGCGGCAGAGGGTCATCCGGCAGCGGTCATGGATATGAGCTTCGCCAACCAGGCACTGTGCGCGGAGCACATCGCCAGGAACCACAAGGATCTCGCCCTGGCCGTGCACGACGTGCCCCTGCACATCGACCGCGAGGTGGCGCGTCTCAAGCTGCAGGCGATGGGCGTCGACATCGACGTGCTCACTGACCAGCAGCAGCAGTATCTCGCCTCCTGGGAATCGGGGACTTCTTGACAATGCCTGCAGCAACACCACTGTACAAGCCTGAGCTCACCGTCCTGGCGAACGGTGTCAGCCTCCTCAACGCGCCGTCGGCGAGCCGCAACTCCGGCGTGTTCCTCATCGTGCGCGCCGGGTCGCGTGACGAGACCACAGAAACCTCCGGCCTCGCGCACTACCTCGAGCACATGTTCTTCAAGGGCACCGAGCGCCGGGCGACGACCAAGATCATCTCGCGCGAGATCGACCGGCTCGGGGCCAACACCAACGCCTACACCGACACGGAGGAGGTCGCGTACTTCGCCGAGGGACCGGCCATGGCGATGCACGAGCTCGCGGACATCATCTGCGACATGCTGAGCAGGCCGCTCTTCGCCGCGGAAGAGGTGGAGCGCGAGCGCAACGTCGTCCTGCAGGAGCTCTCGATGCGTCTCGCGGATCCCGACGGATGGATCTGGGACCGGCTCGGCACGGTGGCCTTCGGTGGCGACCAGCCGATGTCCTGGTCCGCTGCAGGATTCCCGGCAGTCATCGAGAAGGCGACCCGCGAACAGCTCACCGAATATCACCACGCGTTCTACGCGCCGGCATCGATGTGCCTGGTCATCGCGGGGGGCGCCACCATGTCCGAGGACGAGGCGATGGGCTTCCTCTCCGATATTCCCCGCGCGACGCCCAAGCCGCGGAGCAAAGCGAAGTGGGGCCTTGGCGAGCGCTACACCGCCAACGTGCGCCCGGTCACCGCGGAGGAGGAGCCGCAGGTGCATATGGTGTTCGCCGTGCCGGGCATGCCGGCGAGCGATCCGCAGCGCACTGCGCTGTCGGTCATGACCCATGTCCTCGGCGGCGGCATGTCATCGCGGTTGTTCCAGACCGTCCGCGAACGCAACGGGCTCTGCTACAGCATCTACTCGCATCACGCGGGCTTCGACGACACCGGCCTCTTCGCGATCGCGACAGCGACGCGCCCGAAGGACGCCGCCAAGGCGACGAGCCTTTCGTTCAAGGAGTTCCGCAAGATCGCTGCGAAGCGCGTCGCCGCGGATGAGCTGGCGGCAGCGAAGTCGGCCATGGTCGGGCGTCTGCTCCGCTCAACCGAGACCGCGATGGCGAGCGCGCGCTTCTACGGCAGCCGCTGGCGCGCGCGCCTCCCGCTCGAGACACCGGACGACCGGGCCGAGGCGATCATGAAGATCACCGCAGACGACGTGCAGGCCGTTGCCGAGCGGATCGCCGCGGGCATCGATGACGTGCGCATGGCACTGGTTGGCCCCACCGACCAGGGCGACGAGCTGCTCTCCGCGATCGAGTTCGACCGCCGCGCGCTGAGCCGGAGCGTCAGGCGGCGCGGACAGCCTCGGCGAGCGTCTCCGCGATGCGCTCGAGATCGGCGCGGCCGAGCCCCGGATGCACCGGCAGCGACAGGCAGCGCGATGCGATCCCGAGCGCCCTCGGGGTGTCGTCCCGGTGCACGTTGGGGTGGTGCCGGTAGGCGTCGTGGTCCCAGACGAGGCCCGGGTAGTACACGCCCGCATCCACGCCGTGCGACGCCATGAAGCCAACGACGCGGTCGCGGTCGACGCCGGGGTCGAGGAGGACCGTGTACTGATGCCAGACGTGGTCGCGCCCCGCGGGCACCGACGGCGTGGTCACCGCAGTGGTTGTGGCGAGCAATGCGGTCAGCGTCACGGCGTTGCCACGCCGTGTCGCGTTGATGGTGTCGAGCCGCTCCATCTGTGGGATGGCGATCGCGGCAGCAACGTCGGTCATCCGCCAGTTTTGGCCGATCATGGCGTAATCGTACCGGCCACGCATGCCCTGGTTGCGGGCGATACGCAGGCGCTCGGCGAGCATCGAGTCATCGGTGGTGACGACCCCACCTTCGCCGCTCGTGACGTTCTTGGTGGCGTAGAAGGAGAAACAGCCGAGCCCGAAGCTCCCGGCCCGGCGACCGGCAACCGTCGCGCCGTGGGCCTGAGCAGCGTCTTCGACGACGGCGAGCCTGTTGGCCGCAGCGAGCGACATGAGCGCCTGCATGTCGGCAGCGAGGCCGTAGAGATGCACCGGCATGAGCGCGGTGGTCGCGGGTCCGATGAGCGCGGCAACGGACTCCGGATCGATCGTGAAGTCATCGCAGATGTCGGCGAAGCGCACGGAGGCGCCGGTGCGCAGGATCGCGTTGATGGTCGCCGCGAACGTGAACGGGGAGGTGATCACCTCCTGACCGGGGCCGATGTCGAGGACATGGAGTGCGGCGTCGAGCGCCACGGTCCCGTTGGTGACCGCGATCGCGTGCGCGGTGCCGGCCATCGTCGTGCAGAGCGCCTCGAAGCGCTCCACCATCGGCCCCTGTGCGAGATGGCCGCTGCGGAGCACGGCGAGAACGAGTTCCTCGACCTCCGGGCCGAGCTGCGGCGCGGAGATGCGGATGCGTTCGAGCGGCGGGGCCTGTGTGGTGCTCATGACGTCGCGACCTCGCGGACGCCCTGCGTCGTACGTCCATCGTCGGCGAGGCGCCGGCGAAGGGCGAACAGCCCGGCCGCCATCTTCGTCGAGTCGCGCAACGGCGAGACCGTCGACCGGCCGGACGCGGCGTAGACGACGGGGATCTCGACCGGCGTGACTCCCATTCGCGCTGCCCAGCAGTTGATCTCGGCGCCGATGAGGAAGTCGCCGCTGACAAGTCGTGGGAGCAAGGCGCCGGCGAGGCCGCGCTCCATGAGCACCGTGCCCTGGGTGTCGACGTTGACGCCGAGCAGGCCCGTGCGAAGCACGCCGAATCCGGCAGACAGCGCACGCCGTGTGAACGAGGTCTCCACCTGGGATTCGGGATGCGTCTTCGACCCCATGACGAAGAGCGGCCGCGGGCTCATGCCGAGGTAACCGTCGAGGTCGGTGAACCCAAAGGGGAGATCCGCGGCCGTGAGCACGAGGACCTCGCCGCGTGCCATCGCCATACCGCGCCGCCACGCAAAGCCGAGACCCTTGGCCGAGGTCGTGACGCGAACGGCGACTTCCTCACTGTCGAGGAGCGCCGCGAGCGAGAGACAGAGGGGGCCGGAGCCATCCGACGAGCCGTTCTCGACGAGCAGGATCTCGGAGCCCGGCAGATGTCCGAGGCGCTCGACGAGCAGTCGCACCGTGCGCCGCAGGTCCGCGATCTGGTTGTGGACGGGGATGACGTAGCTGACGGTCGGGTCGCTCATGCGCACTCCTCGATGGCGGCTGCGATCTCGTGGGCGGGGAGAATCGAATTGCGTTCGTGGCAGGCATCCGCCTTGCCCTCGATCAGATCGAGGAAGTGCCGGAACTGGAGCGCAAGCGGCTCTCCCGTGTGGCGCACGAAGGGGATGTCGACGACGGTCTCGGCGCGGTAGCCGGCAGCCTGCCCGACTCCGACGCCCTGCTTGTGGGCCCGGTGGCGGTACACCGTCAGGTCCTGGCGGAGCAGATCGACGTCGTAGAGAGCGGTGGGGGTGGAGACCAGCTGCGAGCGAACCTTGCGCTGGCTCGCGCGGCTTGCGGAGAGGGTCGCGATCGCGCCCGACGAGAACTGCAGGAGGCAGTCGGCCACCTCCACGATGGGGTCGCGTCCCGCGGTGCTCGTGGCGCCGCACACCCTGGACGGCGTGGCGCCACCCATGTACGCGAGCGCCAGGTCGATCTCGTGGATGAGCAGGTCGAAGACGACGCTCAGCGTGCTTCGCGGAGTCTCGGGCGAATGGCGCAGGCCGACGATGTGCACCGGCTCCTCGTCGAGGAGCCCTCGCATCGTGGCGACCACCGGGTTGTAGCGCTCGACAAAGCCGCACATCAGCGGCACCCCGCGGCGTTCCGCGCAGGCGACGAGGGCGCGACTCGTCTCGATGTCCGGCGTCACCGGCTTCTCGACGAGGATCGGCTTGCCGAGCTCGAGGAGGACTCGAGCCGCGCCCTCGTGGAACACCGTCGGCGTCGCGATGATCGCTGCGTCGCATCTCGCCGCGGCCTCGAGGTCCTCCGAGAAGTCGCATCCGAGACGCTCGGCAAGGGGGCGCACCCGCTCTCGGTCCGTGTCGATGATCACCGCGAGGTCGGCACCGTCCGACTCCGAGATGACGCGCGCGTGGTTGGCGCCCATCGCGCCGGCTCCGACCAGCGCTATCCGGGCACGAGCTCCCATGGGCCGAGTGTCAGGCCGGATGCACCGTGACTCCGTCCTTTCGCGGTTCTGTGTCGAGGTTGTCTCGTGCTCTCAACAGGGAGAGGAGGAGCGCCGCCATCACCACTGACGACGACAGCGCACCGCAGAGCAATCCCAGCTCGACCCGGAGGAAGAGTTGGGAGCCCACCGCCGCAACGGCGATGAACACGACGCCACCGACCAACCATCCAACCGCGACGCGCCGATAGCCCGAAAGGGAGATCAGCCCGTAGCCGAACACCTGGGTGACGATGAAGCCGATGCAGCTCGCCGAGAGGAGCGCGAAGTCGAGATTGCTCAACTCGAACCCGTGGCCGAAGAGCAGTTTCGTGATCGTGGGCCCAAGCAGCGTGAATCCGACGATCGCGACCACGCCGAGGGCGCCGACCAGAGCCAGGAGCCGGAAGAGCAGGCTGCGGAACTCGCGGCTGCGACCCCCGGCGGCGAGCGCCGAGAGCCGCGGCAGGAGTGCCGACTGCACCGCCTGGAAGACGTAGATCGGCACGTACGCGACGATCCGGCTCAGCTGGAAGCGACCGGCCGCGCTCTCCTGCTGTGGAGTGGCCAGCAACTGCACGGCGACGGCGCCGACGCTGAGCAGGAGTTGCGTGAAGACTGACGCGATCAGGAGGAAGCCAAGCGCGTGTGAGATCTCCGACCACGGCGCCGGAGGTCCGGGACGAAGCAGGCCGTGGCGGCCGATCACGGAGAGCGCGATCGCGACGAACGAGGCGACGATCATCGCAACGCCGTACGGACCGGCCACCTTGACGCCGATCACCGCCAGGAACGCGGCGAAGACGACGCGAAGGAGTCCCTCGCCGCCGATCAGGATGCCGTACGACCCGAAGCGGCCGTTGCCCGCCAGCACCCCGCGCACCAGGAACTCGAGCAGGTAGGCGGCGAATCCACCGATCAGGCCCGCCAGCAGCGCCGGGTCGCCGTCGAACACCCGATTGTCGATGGGTCCGGAAAGCGCCAGCGTGATGATGATGAGGACGACCGCGAGCGTGGTGCCGATGATGGTGGCGCGCTCCACGACCGGCCGGCCACCTTCGCCGCGCACCCGCCGCGCAGAGATCGCGCGGCCGGTCTCCTGCTCGAGCGGCAGGAAGAAGCCCGGGCCGCACACGAAGAGCAGCGCCCAGAACACCGAGAGCGGCGCGAACTTCGCCTGTCCGAGCGCGCGCGCCGCGACCACCAGGAATCCGTACTGCATGAGCCCGGCGAGGCCGAGCCCGATGCCGACCGGGATGGTGCCCGCCGGCAGCGGCAACTTACGCAGCCGGTCCAGAAGCGTCATGGGTGGAGAGCCGGCGCGCGGAGGCGCTCCTATGGGTAGATGCCCCGAACCGCCGTGGCGTCCGCGACCCGTTTGACCGCGACGAGATAGGCGCCGAGCCGCAGCGAGACGTGGTGCAGGTCGGCCTGCTCGCACATCTGCCGGAATGCCTTCTGGAGGATCTTCTTGAGGCGGGTGTTGATCTCGTCCTCCTCCCAGAAGAGCGACTGCAGGTCCTGGACCCACTCGAAGTACGAGACGGTGACACCGCCGGAGTTGGCGAGGATGTCGGGGACGACGGTGATGCCGCGTCGCTCGAGGATGCTGTCCGCGTCCGGCGTCGTCGGGCCGTTGGCGCCTTCGACGATCAGACGCGCCTGGATCCTGCCGGCGTTACGGGCGGTGATCTGATTCTCCATGGCCGCCGGGACGAGCACGTCGACCTCGAGCTCGAGCAACTCGGTGTTGGTCACCGGTGTCGTGCCGGGGAATCCCAGGACACTGCCCGTCTTCTGACGGTGCGCGAGCAGCGCCGGAATATCGAGGCCCTCTCGCGAGTAGACGCCGCCGTAGACGTCGGAAACCGCGCAGATCGTGAAGCCCGATTCGTGCATGAGCTGGCTGGCCCAGCTGCCGACGTTGCCGAATCCCTGCACGGCGACGGTCGTCTCGGCGGGCTCGCGCCCGAGCCGCCGGCACGCCTCGATGGCGATGATGTTCACGCCTCGTCCGGTCGCGCTGGGACGGCCCTCGCTGCCACCGATCTCGAGCGGCTTGCCCGTCACCGAGGCGGGCACCGAGTACCCGGCCTGCATCGAGAGCGTGTCCATGATCCAGGCCATGATCTCGGCGGTGGTGTTGACGTCGGGTGCGGGTATATCCGACTCCGGTCCGACCAGCACGCTGATCTCCGCAGCGAACCGGCGGGTCATCCTCTCGAGCTCACGGTGGCTCAGCGTGCTCGGGTCGACTGCGACACCACCCTTTGCCCCGCCGTACGGGAGGTTGGTCAGCGCGCACTTCCAGGTCATCCACATCGCCAGCGCCTTGACCTCGTCGATGTCGGTCGCCGGATGGAAGCGGAGGCCACCTTTGGCGGGGCCACGCGTGACGTTGTGCTGGACTCGGTAGCCCTCGAACATGCGAACGCTGCCGTCGTCCATCTTCACGGGGAAGCGGACGACCAGTTCGCGACGGACCTCACGCAGGACGGCGCGCAGTCCGGGGGAGAGTTGGAGGATCTCCGCGGCGTTGTCGAATTGACGCTGTGCGTTCAGCCACGGAGAGTCAACCGCCGCCGGTGCGGCAACCGTGCTCACGGGCACGAGCCTAGCAGGCTGGCGCGCGCTTGGAGGCGCCGTGACCCACTCCTGCCGCAATCTATACTGCCGCGGATGCCGGACACCATCGAGGTCAGCCCGAAGGCCGCCAACGACGCGCTGCAAGCAGGCGGAGCGGTGCTCATCGACGTTCGTGAGCAGTCGGAGTACGACCAGGTGCACATCCCCGGTTCGATCCTCATCCCGCTTGCCGAGCTGCCGGCGCGGATGAGCGAGATCCCGGTCGATCAGGACGTGTACGTGCACTGCCGGATGGGCGGCCGGAGCGCTCGCGCCGTCGAGCTGCTGCGGGCGTTCGGCAGATCGAACTCCTACAACGTCAGCGGCGGCATCGAAGCCTGGGAAGAAGACGGGCTTACCGGTCGCGCAGTGACGGGAGCGATCAGCGGACTTCGAACGCGGTGGTGCCGAGCGTCGTCCCGTCGCCGCTGCCGCTGATCGTCACGGTGTAGTCGCCGGGAGGGAAGCCGCCGGTCGGCGGGCTCAGCGGGATGAGCGTCGCGCCGGACGTGTCGAGGATGTAGTTGTTGTCGATGATCGTCGCGGCCGGTTGTCCGACGCGGACCACGATCTCGACCGGAGCCTGGCGCGCTGCCGCAGCGGTGTCGACCTCGATCGAGACCGTGGACGTTCCCGAGGGGAACGAGACCTGGGTGGCCGGAACCGCGCCGCCCACCCGCGCAGGGGATGCAACCGGGCGAACGGCGGTGAGCGCGACCGGGGTGGTCACCTGCGCAGGCGCCGGATGCGCGGGGGCGGGCAACAGCCGGAGCCCGAGTGAGACGGCGAGGATCACGCCCACCAGGCCCGACCCGATGACGACAGGGAAGCGATGGTGCGACGGCGGTTCATACCGGGGCCCCGCGTCGGGTGGTGACGGCGGGGACGCCGCGGCGCTTGCGGCGGCCGGCATGCTCACGATCGGCAAGGGCGCAATCGGCTCCATCGCAAGGGCGAGCGTCCACGCCCTTCCCGGCGGCGCCGGAGGTGGAGGCGGCGCGGTCGGGCGAGTCGCGGGGGGCGCGAGTTGCGCTGCGACGTCGGCCACCCCATCGATGACGGAGGCGAGTCGGCCGCGCAAGAGGGAGCGCTGGTCAGGCACGGATCCAACCTAACAGAGCCAAATTGGATTCGAACCACGTGTGCGAAACCGTCACCCGCCGTCCATCCGGCTGTACGGGCGGTGCTAGCATGCCCCGCGAGTGGAGATCGCAGTGAATACGGCTGGCGGTACCGAGGCGGACGGCGCAGCCGCTCGCGAGCGCGCCGTCGCTGCGGACTACGGCGAGGGGTACTACGCCAACTACGCGGCGGGCGACATCGTCTATGAGCACAACGCGCACTGGCAGGACTTCTTCGGCGCGATCGCCGACCGCCTGATCGCCGACTTCGCGCCGAAGACCGCGCTGGACGCCGGCTGTGCCATCGGGCTGCTCGTCGAGGCGCTCCGCGACCGCGGCGTGGACGCCGAAGGCATCGACTTCAGCGAGTTCGCCATCGCCCGGTCGCGCGACGACATCCGAAGCCACCTCACCATCGGGTCGATCACCGACCCACTCGAGCGCCGCTACGACCTCATCACCTGCTTCGAGGTGCTCGAGCACCTGTCGCCGCAGGACGCGGACAAGGCGATTGCCAACCTCTGCGCGTTCACCGACGACCTCGTCGTGTCATCGACCCCGATGCACTACCGCGACCCGACACACACGAATATCCATCCGCAGGAGTACTGGACGGAGCGGTTCGCGCGGCACGGCTTCATCCGGGATGTCGACTACGACGCGTCATACATCGCTCCTTGGGCCGCGCGGTACCACCGATCGTCCGCGCCCCTGCACCGGGTCGTCGCCGATTACGATCGCGCCTACTCGCGGATGGCCTTCGAGCTCCAGGAGCGCAACGCCGTGGTCATGGACCAGATGCGCGAGATCGACGAGTTGCGACAGCGCGTCAACGAGCTCGAGAGCAGATCCGGATGGAGCGAGCGACCGGCGGCGCGGCTCGCCAGGCGGGCAGACGACCTCGTGGTCAAAGCCGCGCCACAGGGAACGATGCGGCACGACGCGCTCCGCAGCGCGTACCACGGGCTCCAGCGCCTGTTCCGCCGCCGCCCGCACGACTGAGCGACACCTCCACAACCGTAGGATCGAGCCGTGCCCGATCTCTCGTTGCCCTCGCTCGCACCGATCGCGACAGTCGTCGTCGTCGCGGAGATCGCCGCCGGCACCACCGTCGCGGCCTACGTGGTGGACGTCCTCGGCAAAGTTGGTCGAGGCTTTGTCGGCACCACGGCGGCAATCAGTGCCGGGATCATGGCGATCGCGGTGCTCATCGAGGCGCTGCTCCCACCTGACAGCGCGCTGCTCGGCGCGCCGCTGCCACCGGGGTCACAGGCGGACCTGCTCCACTGGTCGATAGCGTTCACCGTCGCGCTCCTTGCGTACGCGTTCTTCTGCGCGGTGATGACCGACGTGGCTCGCCGAGTCGTGGGCGTCATCACCATCGGATTCGGCGCGATGGCGATCGCGAAGGCGGCCGCGGCGTTCGGTCCGGCGCTCGGCGGTGTGGGCGCCGCCGTCGTCGCGTTCGTCCCCGCCGCGCTCGTCTCGGGCAGCGCACTCGCGGGGATGCTGCTCGGCCACTGGTACCTCGTGGCGCCCAGCCTCTCCTTCCGGCCGCTGCGACGCTCGATCGACATCGTCTTCGCCGCAGTGGCGTTCCAGGCGCTTGTCATCGTGCTGGTTATCCTGACCGCGACGTCGGCGGTGCGCGGCGAACTGCTGTGGTCGGGCGACGCGTTCCCGTTCTGGCTCCTCGTCGTCGGCTCGGGGATCGTGTTCACCACCGGCGTCGCCCTGCTGACGCGCCACTTCGCCAGGATCCGCGCCAACCAACCGGCGACCGCGATGCTTTACGTGCTCATCATCAGCGTGGTCATGGGCGTCGTCCCCGCGCACCTGCTGTTCTTCGTCACCGGCGCCCCCATCTAGGTCAGGAGGTGCGCGCCTCGGCGCCGCTGAAGACGTCCGCGGGCTCGAGCGGTCCCGAAAGGTTGGCGTCGAGGATGAGCTCTCCCTACCGCGCGGTCTGGCCGGCCGTGCTTCCGGCTGGGACGTCGGCCTCGGGCTCGATGTGCCAGCGACCGTGCATCTCGAGCACGCCGACGTGGCCGCCGCTGTTCTCGATGTGAAAGCTCGCTGCCGGATCGCTGAAGTCATACATGACGGAATCGGCGAGGTCGTGCGCCGAGACCTGCACGGTGTAGCCGCCGGCGAGCAGCGACAGTGAGTCGATGTCGTATTGAATGGAGATGACGCGCCCCGGGCGATCACCGGAGACGGTGACGTGGTCGAGCAGGGTGTTCGTGCCCGCGACGATGAGACCGTCGCCGCGGCGGATCGATATGCCACAGACAAAATCGCCGACGGTCTCGTCGACGAGCATCCGGATGTCGAGCGTCATCCGGCCTCCGGTCTCGAAGCTCCGCGACGTCTGCCCCTGCCCGTCGCGCAACGCGACCGACATGACCTGGACGGGCTTCGAGCCGCGTTGACCCGGGTCGCCTTGCAGCGATGCTGCTGAGCTCTCCTGCGCGGTGGCCATCGAATGCTCGGCAACCATGCGGTGATATGCCGACGTCACTTCCTTCGCGGGGCCGTCAGCGATGACGACTCCGTGATTGAAGAGCAGCACCCGGTCGCAGTATTCGTCGAGCGCAGCAAGGTCGTGACTCACGAGCACGATCGTCTTGCCCTCGCGCTTGTAGGCATTGAAGGTGTCGAAACACTTCTCCTGGAAGCTCGCGTCACCGACGGCGAGAACCTCATCCATGATCAGCAGGTCGGTGCGCGCAAGGATCGCAACGGTGAACGCAAGCCGTACCTGCATCCCCGACGAGAAGTTCTTCAGCTTCTGCTCCGCAAAATCCTGGAGCTCGGCGAATTCCAGCACCTCATCGACCTTGTCGCGCAATTGCGCGCGCGTGAGCCCGAGCAACGCGCCGCCGAGGAAGATGTTTTCGCGCGCCGTGAGCTCGGGATTGAACCCAACGCCCAGCTCCAGAAACGCAGAGAACTCGCCGTTGACGATCGCAGTGCCGCTGCTTGCCTTGTAGATCCCGCACAGGATCTTCAACAACGTGCTCTTGCCGCACCCGTTCGGC
Organism: Candidatus Dormiibacterota bacterium; assembly: GCA_963754015.1. GTDB lineage: Bacteria > Chloroflexota > Dormibacteria > Aeolococcales > Aeolococcaceae > Palsa-851. Next base: position 56,652 of record CAVWEG010000008.1, on the reverse strand, counting down.
CCGGCGATGCCGAGGAACTGGCCCTGCGGGATGTCGAACGAGACGTCGCGCAGCGCGTTGAGGTCGCGATATCTCGAGGTGCTGCGCCAGTGCGTGACCCGGTATTTCAGCGTCGTGCTTTTGTCGAGCGGCAGCCGGAACCGCTTGCGGAGGTGGGAGACCTCCACGACTGAGCTCACAGCGCCTCCGCGAATTTGGGGGTGAGCTTGTTGAACACCATGAGGCCGACGACGAAGACGATTACGGTGAGGCCGATCGGGATATATGCCAGCGGGCCGATGAGCGCTGCCATCGACGGAATCTGGTCTGGTGCGACGAGTACATGCCGGAGGTCGGTGATGATCTGGGCGATCGGGTTGAGGCCGGCAAAATCCGCGAGCTTGATCGAGTGGCTACGAATCAGCTCGAACGGAATGACAACAGCCGAGCCGTAGAAAAGGATGAGTGACAGGATTTCCCAGATGTGTCCGAGATCTCGAAAGAACACGAACAGCGACGAGAGCAGCAGCGATAGCCCGAGCACCAGAACGATGAGCTCGATGTAATAGAGCGGCGCCAGCAGGCTGATCCAGGTCAGGTGGAGCTGGCCCAATGCGAAGGTGACGATGAGCACGAGCACGGTGTTGATCGCAAAGGAGAGCAGGGCGCTGGTTGTCGCTGAGACAACGAGAATCCATCGCGGGAAGTACGCCTTGCGGATGAGATCGCCGTTACCGGCGACCGCGTTCATCGCAGTAGTGGTGGCCTCGGTGAAGAATGTCCAGACGACGATCGCCACGAGCAACTGGACGGGAAAGTCGTATGAGCCCGCTCCCGCTTTGAGCAGGATGCTGAAGACCAGATACATGATCCCGAAGAGCATCAGCGGCTTCACGAGCGACCACACGTAGCCGAGCGCCGAGCCGGTGTACTTGATCTTGAAAGCCGTGATCGACAGCTCCCGGACGAGATTGAGATTCCGCTGGAAAACGCTCCTCGGCCGAGCGATCGCCTCGAGACGGCCGCTCCCCTGGGCGACGACGGTCATGGTCGGAATCTCCACTGCAATCGAACTGGCTGGCGCCTCACCCGAATTCGAGCATACTAAGTGGAGGCGGAGAGCGCGCGCCGCGCATACCATCTGCTCTCGATGCAACAGTGGATGGACGTGGCGCGCCGGCGCTGTCAGAACGCATGAAGGGCGCCCGCGATGAGCTCGACACACCGAACGATGCACTGGATGCCGCGCGTCGCCGGATCACTGAGCTGGAGGCCGAGTTGCAACGTGTCCGGCTCGAGCTGGCGCAATCGACCGACAGCGCTGCCGCGCGCATTGCGCTGACGGCCGCCCGCCGGGCGCGACGTCTCATCCCTCCGAACTCCCGCCGGCAGCAGAGCCTGCATACAGCGGCGACGAGAACGCAGGTGCTCGTCGAGCACGGTCCGGCGGCGGTGGTGGGCGCGATCCGTCGCGACCGTGACCTCCGGCGCGCCATCGGTGTGGCCGACACGGCGGCAGCGCGCCGCAGGCAGTACCGTGCCTGGTTGGCGCAGCACGCGCCGTCCGCAAGCGACCTTGCTCGCATGCGCAGTGAGGCAGCGGCGCTCGAGGATCCTGTCGTGATCAGCGTCGTGATGCCGGTGCATGACCCGCTACGGGCGTCGCTCGATGCGGCGATTCGTTCGGTGCTCGCGCAGACGTACCCGCACCTCGAGCTCTGCATCGCTGATGACGCATCGACAAGACCGTACGTTCGCGCAGTGCTCGAGCGTGCGGCGCGCGATGCGCGTGTGCGAGTCGTGTATCGCGAGACGCAGGGCGGCATCGCGGCGGCGTCCAACTCTGCGGTGGAGCTGGCGACCGGTGAGTTCGTTGCGTTCCTCGACCACGATGATGTGCTGCGCCCTCATGCGCTGTCCTCGATTGTCGGGTACCTCTGTTCCCACGCGGACGCGGACATCGTCTATTCGGACGAGGACAAGCTGCTCCCCGACGGCGGCCTCGGTGCGCCCGCGTTCAAGCCAGACTTCTCACCCGACCGTCTGCTCGGCGAGAACTACATCAACCATCTGACGGCAATGCGCCGCTCGCTTGTCACCGAGGTCGGCGGACTTCGGGAAGGCTTCGACGGGAGCCAGGATCACGACCTCGTCTTACGCGTAACGGAGCGGGCGAGGCATGTTGGTCATATCGCCGACGTGCTCTACGCATGGCGGATGGCACCGGGTTCGACGGCCATCGCCGCCGATCGGAAACCCCATGCGCAGCAAGCGGGACGGCGCGCAGTCGACGATGCGCTGCATCGTCGCGGCGTCGATGCGCGCGTCGAGCTCGGCCCCAGCCCCGGTCTCTACATTCCCCGATACACGCTCATCGGTGAGCCCACCGTGGATGTCCTGATCGTTGCACGGTCGCCCGGATCGGACGCCGACGAATGCGCGCAGAGCGTCGAGGTGCTGACGACGTACCCGAATCGGCGCATCACCATCGTCCATGCAGGCGAGCGCGTGGCGGAATCGATCAACGCCGCTGCGAAGGCGACGACGGGAGACCATGTCGTGCTGCTCGACGCGTCGGTCCGCGTGATCACTCCCGAGTGGCTCCAGATCATGCTCGAGCTGAGTCAGCGAAACGAGATCGGCGGCGTCGGTGTGCGGCTGCGCTATCCCGACGGCTCCGTCGCACACGAAGGCGTCGTGCTGGGACGGCTCGGGGTCGCGGACAGCGTCGATCAGGTGCTGCGGGTGATCAAGGAGGCGAGCGCGGTCTCGGGCGCCTGTCTGATGACGAGGCGCGCGGTGTTCGAGCAGGCGGGGGGCATCGATCCGATCTACCGGCGTGCCCTGCTCGACGTCGACTACTGCCTCCGCGTCCGCCAGCTGGGGTTCCGCGTGCTCTGCACGCCGCTGGCCGAGTTGACCTGGGGCGACGCGGAACGGGGCGGCACCGAGGAGGGGAGTGGCTGGGACGAACGCACCTTCACCGAGCGATGGGGATCCGACGGCGAAGTCCCCGACCCGTATCTGAACGCTAACGTGCTCTGGCCGCACCCGTTGAGCCTTCGCGTGGGCTGAGATCGGATACCACCTCACGCAGTCGTAACCGAAAACGCGACGGCATTCGGGTCATTGCTCCGGATCATGTTGGGACACACGAGCGAACCAGGAGGCATGGGGCACTTGAGAACACGCAGCCGCGCGCTCAGCAAGGAGCGCGTCTGTCTGCCGCTCATTGCCGGACTTCTTCTTTCAGCGGCCCTGTGGGTGCCGAACACCACGAAGGCAGCAGCCGCGGCGAAACCAACGGCCTGCGGACCGAAGAGCGCCGTCAGCGCAGCGTGTCCGGCGATATCCGGCGCTACCCGGCTTGCATTCGCCGCAAGGCTGAAGCAAGCCGCCGCCAGAAACGTGCCCACGCCGGCATGCGGCGCCGCGCAGCCCGGTCATGCGCAGTGTTTCGCCGAAGAGGTCGCCAACGCGCCTGGATCGCCGCTTCCGGGCTGCCTGGCGCAGGGGAACGACGCCTACGTCCCGTGCGATCTCCAGAGCGCCTACGACCTGCCGTCCGCAACCAACGGGACCGGTCGGACCGTTGCCGTCGTCGACGCGTTTGACGATGCGAACGCGGAATCGGACCTTGCCGTGTATCGCAGCAACTTCGGGCTCGCGCCGTGCACGACCGCCAACGGCTGTTTCGAGAAGGTCGATCAGGACGGCGGCACCAATTACCCGGGGCCGCCACCATCCGGGGACAACTGGGTTGCCGAGATCGGCCTCGACCTCGACATGGTGTCGGCGATCTGCCCGAACTGTCACATCATCCTGATCGAGGCCGACTCCGACCAGGACAACAGCCTCTTCTTCTCTGAGGATGAAGCTGTCACGCTCGGTGCCACTGAGATCACCAACAGCTGGGGCGGTCAGGAATTCACGCAAGAGGCCTCCGGCTACGACCAGTATTTCAACCACGCCGGCGTCGCCATCACCGCGTCCACCGGTGACGACGGTTACGGCGTCGCGTATCCGGCGGCCTCTCCGTACGTGACCGCGGTCGGCGGTACCGACCTGTCGCCCTCGACCAACGCCCGCGGGTGGATCGAGACGGCCTGGAACGGCGCCGGCAGCGGATGCTCCGGTGTCGAGGCCCGGCCGTCCTGGCAGTCCGCGAACACGAACATCACATCCCGATGCGCACGGCGGGCTGACGCCGACGTCTCGGCTGTCGCCGACACCGGCACCCCGGTGTACTCGTACGACAGCGCAGGGGGCGGATGGATCGAGGTGGGTGGCACCAGCGTCGCATCGCCGATCATCGCTTCGGTCGACGCGCTGACGACCTCCGCACCGATCAACAACGCCAGCTACATCTACAGCCACACGTCCGGGCTCAACGACGTCACCAGCGGCAGCAATGGGAGCTGCGGAGGCATCGACCTCTGCACCGCCGGCAGCGGCTGGGACGGCCCCACCGGGCTCGGCACGCCTGACGGCACCACAGCGTTCGGCGTCGGCGTCCCGATCATCAGATCAGTCACGCCGGCTTCGGGACCGGTCGCTGGTGGGCAGGTCATCACGGTGGCCGGAACCGGCTTCGCCGCCGGGATGACGGTCACCATCGGCGGGACTGCCGTCACGCCTTCGACCGTGTCCTATGCGTCGTTCACCTTGACGACTCCGGCCGAGGCCGCCGGCACCGACGACATCCAGGTCACCACGTCCGGCGGTGTCAGCGCGCTGAGGCCGGCCGACGTCTACACCTATATAGCCCCGGCGAACTACGTACCGATGACGCCGTTCCGGATCTTCGACACCCGAGGCGGGGCACCGCTCGGGCCGAACTCGAGCCGGACCGTCCAGATCACCGGGGTGGGATCGATCCCGAGTGCAGCGGTTGCGGTGGTGCTCAACGTCACCGAGGTGAACGACACGGCGGCGAGCCTGCTGACCGTGTACCCGGCCGGCAATCCGAAGCCCAACGCCTCGAACCTGAACTTCAACGCCGGGACCATCACGCCCAATCTCGTGACCGTCACGCTCGGTTCCGGTGGTGGCGTGGTGATCTACAACGCCGCCGGATCTGTGAACGTCATCGCCGATGTCGAGGGATATTTCGAACCGCCGGCTTCCGCGACCCCCCTCGGTGAGTTCCATCCCATCTATCCCGTGCGGGTGTGCGATACACGAAGCACGACGCTGGCGTCGAGCGCCTGCAAGACGCACGGCGTGCTGGTCGCCGGGAGCCCGATGCTCGTGACGATCACAACCGGAGGTCAGATTCCCGGCGGTGGTATGGCGGTGGCAGCCGTCCTCAACCTGACCGCCGTCGTGGGCACTGCAGCGACGTACGTGAGCGTGTACCCGCCACTGTCGAACGGGACATGCAGCGGCACACCCGGCGTGTCGACGCTCAACCTCCTGGCGGGTGCCGTCGAGGCCAACCGCGTCATGGTCGAACTCGGCCCGGGGCCAAGCGGGCCGGATACGGCGGTGTGCGTCTTCGCGTCGGCCGGCAGGATCAACGTCCTGCTCGACGCGAACGGGTGGTTCGGCACGGCCGCTGCCCCGACCGGATATCAGTACCAGGCAATCGTGCCGAGCCGGATCTGCGACACCCGGGGAGCATCGGCGGGATGTGCTGCCGGATCGATCGGGGCGGGCCAGCCGGGTGCGCGGGTCGTCGCGGTTGACGGCGTCGGCGGCGTTCCGGCGGCCACGAGTGGCACGGTTGTCCAGGCGGTCATCGCCAACCTCACCGCTACTCGTCCGACCGTGGGTACTTACCTTGTCACGTATCCCGCCGATCAGACCGCTCCCTCGGCATCCGACATCAACCTCGTCGCGGGTGCGACGCTGCCAAATCTCGTGGTCGTGCAACTCGACACGAGCGGAGACACGCACAATGGCGACGTCGACCTGTTGAATAGCGTCGGCAGTGTCAACGCGATCATCGATATCGAGGGCTGGTTTCAGTAGGTATGGCGTGGATGGCGGTGCTCCCCGAGATGGACGGGGTGCTCAACACGATGGCCTCGCGGCCACTTGCCGAGCGACTCGGTCCGATCGACGGCGTCATGGTCAAGACGTTCAAGAAGTGGACTGACCAGCGCGGCTATTTCATCGAGCAACTCAAACGCGGTGACGTCGACGACGCGGGACGGCCGTTCGTCCCGGATCATCAGTTCGCACAGATCTCGCGCAGCCTCGCCTACGCGCGCGGTGGCAACCCACCGGAGCTGATCAAGGCATTCCACTGGCACAAGCGGCAGTGGGATTACTGGGACATCGTCCAGGGCGACGCCCGCGTCGTGCTCGTTGATCTGCGCCACGACTCGCCGACTGTGGGACGCATCCAGACGATGATGCTCGGTGAGAACGCGCCCCGCATGGTTGCCATCCCGCCACTCGTCGCGCACGGCTACCAATGCCTCTCGAGCCGCGACGTGATCCTCAACTACTACGTCACCGAGCCGTACGATCCGGCCGATCCGGATGAGGGTCGCATCCCGTGGAACGACGCCCGCATCGGCTTCGACTGGACGATCGAGAACATCTGACGTGCGTTTGCTGGTGACCGGAGGGGCGGGCTTCATCGGCAGCGAGTTCGTGCGCATGACGCTCCGCGATCATCCCGATGAACTCGGTGATCGTGCTCGACAAGCTCACCTACGCCGGCAACGAGCGCAACCTCGAAGCGGTGCGCGATGACTCGCGCTTTCGCTTCGTGCGCGGGGATATTTGCGATGGCGCAACGGTCAATCAGCTCGCTGGTGAGACCGACGTCATCGTCAACTTCGCAGCCGAGTCACACGTGGATCGCTCGCTCGAGGCGCCCGGGCAGTTCATCCTCACCGACGTGTACGGCACCTTCGTCCTCATGGACGCCGCGCGCTCGCATGGACACGAACGTTTCCTGCAGGTGAGCACCGACGAGGTGTACGGCGATGTCAGCAGTGGTCACAGCGTCGAAGGCGATCCGCTGCGGCCGCGCAGTCCGTACAGCGCAAGCAAGGCCGGAGGCGAGTTGCAGGTGCAGGCGTATCGCACCTCGTACGGGTTTCCGGCCATCGTGACTCGCGGGTCCAATACGTTCGGCCCGTATCAGTACCCGGAAAAGATCATTCCGCTCTTCATCACGAACGCGATCGATGACCGCCCGCTGCCCATCTACGGAGACGGCGGCGCGGTCCGTGACTATCTCTATGTCGAGGACCATGCGCGCGGCATCGACCGTGCGCTGCGCCATGGAGAGGTGGGCATGGACTACAACATCGGCGCCGGAGGCGAGACCGATGGGATCACCGTCGCCGACACCGTGCTTCGCTTGCTCGGCAAGCCCGATACCCTCAAGCAATTCGTCCGCGACCGCCTCGGTCACGATCGACGCTACGCGGTCGACTCCTCGCGGCTTCGAGGCATCGGATGGGAGCCGCGCGTCGCCTTCGAGGAGGGGATGCAGCGGACCGTCACATGGTTCGCCACCCGTGAGGACTGGTGGCGGCCGCTCAAATCCGGCGAGTTCTGGGAGTTCTACCAGCGAAACTACAAGCCTGCGGACGCCGGAGTCACCCCATAGTCGGCACCGTCTGGACGGCTCTCGGCCCCATGAACGATGCGGTATCATCCTTCGACGAAGAGGGCAAACGCGCCAAAACTCAGAGCGAACGCCCCGTGGGATGGATGTAGTTGCCAGAGACGGCACAGCGGTGGCGCACCGGCGTCACCGGGAGAGGTTCGATCGAAACGTTGCGAACCGTAGTTGTCATGCCCGCATACAACGCAGCGAAGACTCTCGAAGCCACGATTGATCGGATCCCACCGGGCGTGGTCGATACGATCATCCTCGTCGACGACGGCAGCGCTGACGACACTGCATCGGTCGCCGCGTCGCTGGATCTCGTCGTCATCAAGCATCCCCACAACGCGGGCTATGGCGCCAATCAGAAGACCTGCTACATGGAGGCGCTTCGCGACGGCGCCGACGTTGTCGTCATGCTCCATCCGGACGGCCAGTACGACCCGTCGATCCTCAGCGACATGGTCGACGTCATCAGCAGCGGTCGCGCCGATGTGGTCCTCGGCTCGCGCTTTCTCAATCCCGGTGGCGCCCGCGCGGGCGGCATGCCGTGGTGGAAGCGGCTGGCCAACAAAGCGCTCACCGGCTACGAGAACCGCGTGCTCGGGCTCGGGCTTTCCGAGTATCACACCGGATACCGCGCGTACAGTCGCAAGTTCCTCACCACGGTTCCCTTTCTGCGCAACTCGAACGACTTCGTGTTCGACACGCAGATCCTCACGCAGGCCGCAGCGTTCAACTTCAAGGTGGCCGAGGTGCCGGTGACGACGCGATATTTCGATGACGCGTCGTCGGTCGACTTCAAGACGTCGACGGTGTACGGCTTGAAGACCGTCTGGACGATGAACCGTTACGTGTTGCACCGCCTGGGACTTCGCTCCCGCCGTTACTCGCGCTGAGCCGGACTCCGGACCGCGTACACAGCGACCGTCGCACTGCGTCGTGCTGTCGCCGCGATCGGCGCGATGATCCCCGCCGCGACGGTGAGTGGCGCTGCAAGCCCGACAGCGATCACCGCTGAGAGCGCACCACTTCGACCCTCTCGCAAGCGTGCTTCGGATCTGCGCAAAACGTCATAGAGCAGGTTCGGGGGAAGACCGAGACGGTTCTCGACCGTCTGCACGAAGCTGAACAGGTCGTACTCGGGCACCAGATGCGTGACCTTCACCGTCTCGAACCCTGCGGCGCCGAGCATCGCTCCGAGCGTTGCCGGCGTGAAGTGGACGAGATGTCGCGGCACATCGAGGTGAAACCACTTGTTGCGTCCGAATCGGGCTTCCGGGGACCCGAAATTCGGTACCGCGAGGAGCAGGATCCCCCCGGGCCGCAGCAATCGCGCGATGCCGGCAATGGTGTGTCGCGGGGAGTGGAGATGCTCGGCGACATGCCAGAGCACGACGGTGTCGAACGTCACACCCTCGGCGATGAGCTCGTCGACATCCTGCGAGCGCACGTCGAGATGGAAGACGTCGCGGGCCTGCTGCGCCGCCGACGGCGAACGCTCGGTGCCTCGCGTTTTCCACCCACGCCGGCGCATCTGATTCAGGAGCACGCCCGGACCGCAGCCGACGTCGAGCACGCTCCCGACGCCGCCGAGCAACCGTTCGACGGACCGGATCCGGCTGCGGTGCACGAGCCCGAGCATGCGGTCCATCCCGCCCCGATATCGCTTCGTGGTGCTGTGATATCCGCGCGGGTAGTAGCGGTCCAGCTCGCTGGATGACGGTGCGGGAACGGTCTGCGCGAGGTCGCAGTACGCGCATTGGGCGATGGTGAACCCGTCGCCGGTGGCAGGGTCGTCAGCGTCGAAGAGGCGCACGAGCGAGGTGCTCGGATGGCCGCACGCGGTGGACGGGCTCATCCGTTCAAGGCAATGGCGGAGGGCCGCGCCCATGCGCCCGGCTCGATGAGCGCGAGCGCCAGACCCGCGAGGATCAGCACGCCGCCGGCGATGGTCGCGAGCCCGGGCACAGCGCCGAAGAACGCGAGCGCGAGGAGCGCTGCGAGCGGCGGCTCACCGAGGAAGGACAATGACACGAGCAGTACTTGGACATGGCGGAGCGCCCAGTTGTACACGGTGTGACCGCCGAGGGTGCACACGACGGCGAGCCCGAGACAGGCGAGGGCGACCTTCGGCGATGGGAGATGCGCGCTGCCGCCGACGATGGCAGTCAGGGCTGCAATGACGCAGACCACCGTGTACACGACGGCCGAGTACCCCGCCACGCCGAGCTCGGAGCGCACGCCACGGCCGATGAGCAGATAGCCGGCAAGGCACACGGCCCCGCCGATCGCGAGCAGGTCGCCGCCGAACGCGTGGCTGTCGACTCGGAAATCGCCGGCGCACGTCACCACCATGCCGGCCAGCGCCACAGCGACAGCGACCAGCGTCCGGCGCGACACGCGTTCGCCGAGCAATCGCCTGCCGAGCGGCGTGACGATGATCGGGTGCACCGAGACGAGGAGCACGCTGGCGGCGATCGACGTGTACTGCAGGGAGGCCGTCCAGAGCAGGAAGTGGCCGGCCAGGAGCACCCCGCTCGCCAGCACCAGAGATATCTGCGTCCGCCCGCGGGGCATGACGTGGCGGCGCACGTCTCGGAGTACCCAGGGCACAAGCAGGACCGTCGCCATGCCCATGCGCAGCCAGACGATGGTGGCCGCGTCATCGTTGGCGAACCGGATGAAGATCGCGGAGAAGGACACGGCCACGGTCGCGACGACGAGCGCCACACCCGGCGCGGGAGTGCGCTCGCGGGTCGCGGCGATGCTCACCGGCGGCGCTCGCGCTCCCGGGCTCTGAGCAGTTCGGTGTAGCCGCCGAGAACCTCACGGATGCCGCCGTCCTCGATCGCCCAGGTGCGCGTGGCGACGGCGTCGATGAGCGCTCGGTCGTGCGTCACGAGGACCATCGCGCCGGGGTACTTCACGAGCGCTGCCTCGAGGACTTCCTGCGCCGGAATATCGAGGTGATTGGTGGGCTCGTCGAGGAGGAGCAGATTCGTCTCCTCGATCGCGAGCTTGCCCATCATCAGACGCGCTCGCTCGCCGCCACTCAGGTCACCGACGAGCTTGAGGGTGTCGTCCCCGCTGAAGAGCAGCGATCCCAGCAGCGTCCGAGCGCGTTCCTCGCCGACCGGATGCGTGGCGAGCAGGTCAGCAAGCACAGTGCGCTCGTCGTCACCGGCCGGAACGTCGGCGGCGCCGTGCTCCGTGGACTGTCCGAGGTCCTGGCGGTACAGCCGGCGCACGCTCCGCGGACCGAGCGTGAGCGTGCCCTCGAGCGGCGGCAGATCGCCCGCGAGGGTGTGGAGGAGCGTCGACTTACCGCTGCCGTTCGGTCCCAGGACAGCGATCCGCTCGCCGGGGACGATGGTCAGCGGCGGCACCATGAGCAGCGGCTCGTCGCGGCCGACGATGAGTTCGACGCCCTTGAGCGTCACCCGCGATGCGGGCGCGCTGGCAAACCGAAGCTTCGGCTTGCGATCGACCGTCGGCGGCTCGACCCGCTCGAGCCGGTTGAGCCGTGTCTGGCGGCCGCGGGCCTCGCGCGCTCGCTGCCCCGCCTTGTACTTGCGGATGAACTCTTCCTGGTGGTCGATGTACGCCTTTTGGGCGGCGAACTCGCGCCGCCGACGCTCCCGGCGTTCGACACGGAGCTTCGTGTACTGCGTGTAGTTGCCGGGGTAGTCCTCGATGGTGCCGCCGGCGACCTCGATGACCTGCGTGCAGACGTTGTCGAGAAAACGCCGGTCGTGAGAGACGAGCACGAACGCGGTCGACACGCCTTTCATGAAGTCCTCGAGCCACTCGATCGCGGTGAGGTCCAGATGGTTCGTCGGTTCGTCGATGAGCAATAAGTCGGCGTCCTGCACGAGCAGTTTCGCCAGCTCGAGACGGCGCTTCTGGCCGCCGCTCAGCTGCGACGGATGGCGCTGCTGCGTTGCGGTGTCGAGCCCCAGGCCGCCGAGTGCCTCGCGCGCGTTCGCCTCGAGCTCGTAACCGCCCTGGTCGATGTAGCGGTGCTGGACATCGCCATAGCGCTGCAACAGCTGCGCCGCATCCGGCCGCGCGCTGTCGGCGAGGAGCGGCTCGAGTGTTGTCATCTCGTGGTGCATCGCGGCGAGGTCCTCACGCGACGCCATGACCTCGTCGAGGATCGTCTCGGCGACGGGTTCGGGTGCGTCCTGGGGGAGATAGCCGATGCGCAGTCCACGCTGCCGTTCGACCTCGCCGGTGGTTGGCTCGCGCGCGCCGCTGATAAGGGTGAGCAGGGTCGTCTTGCCGGCGCCGTTGGCGCCGACGACGGCGATGCGTTGCCGTGTCTCGACGCGGAAGGTCACACCCTCGAGCACGCTCTCCGCACCGAAGGCGACACCGACGTCGCGCAGGCTGACCAGGGACAAGCGCCGCTACTGCCCTGTCGCACCCTCGCGGGCGACGATGCGCCTCACGATGGCGACCGACGACGCGTACGTCGAGTCCATGCCGAAGTAGGAGAGACCGCGGGCGCCGAGCGTGCGAGCCTGCGTGTACGGCGTGTCCGAGCCGTAGTGGATCACGCCGAAATCGATCGGCAGCTTGGAGAAGCTGATCGGCTCACCGGTGGGGTAGCGCGCCGGTTGCGTCATCTCGTACACGGCGTTGCAGTATGGACCCGCCTCCATCTCGACCACGGTGAACGCTTCGCGGTAGTAGAAGTCGAGGTAGCCGCGGTTCTGCAGGAATGTTCCCTTGACGCTGACCGCGCGCTGGTTGTCGAGCCCGCTCCCGAAACGCAGATACGGGGCGATATCCGACACCGAGAAAGCGTTGTCGAGCCAGAAGGTCGACCTGCTGTGCTCGTCGTGAATGACGCTGCTGATCATCACGTCGCCGACATCGGCGTTGAGCGTCGCCGCCTTGCCGAGGATGTAGACACCGCGCAGCTCAACGGTTTCGGCAATCTCGCGAAGGATGTTGTACGCGGCGAGGCCGAGCGGGTAGTCGATGTTGACGATGACGGCGCGGCTTGCGGCAAGCGCGGCGGCGTCGACCGGCAGGACGCGCTCGTCAAAGCGCGCCGGTGTCAGACGGTCGAGCGGCACCACCTGCGCGGCGACATCGAGCGCCGTGCGGCTGGTGACGCTCAAGGCGCCGGCCTCGCGCTCCTCACGCCGGAGCGCGGCACGCTCGGAGTCGGGAAGCAGGCGCATTCGCTCCCGGGCGGCGTAGTAGAGGAAGTTGTTCCAGTGGCCTTGCGCGGTCCCGTCCTGGAATCGACGCAACTCGTCGCGAAGCTCCTCGGTGCCGTCGCGCTCGACAGCCGTGGCGAGCTCCTCGGCGTGACGCGGGGCGACACCGGTGAGCAGATTGGCGATCGCGTGCGAGTTGCTGCTGACGAAATACACGGGACGATCGAGGAGTGATTCGGAGCGCATGAGGCCGGTGACCTGCTGCCACCAGCGACGTGTCACGCGCGCGTAGCCAACCTGCGTGCCGCCGAGCATCCGTACCCGAAGCCCCATCGCCTCACGCGCGATCGCGGCCAGACGTGCGCCGAACCCGGCTCCCCAGATGTCGTGCAGCTGCCCCCAGTCGTCCTCGAGACCGCCGCACGCAACGGCCAGCTCGGCCGGCGTCGCGTGTTCGATGCGCTCGATCCCGGCGCTCTCGATCGCGATACGCAGCTTCTTGCACTCGATCTGAAGGGCGACCATGGTCGGGATCAGGTCGTCGACGTCGGATGCACTCGCGATGAGCACGGCCAGGGTTCCGTCGCCGTCGTCGTACCAACGGCGCCGCCGTCCTGGGGCACTCACCTCGGACCACTCACTGAAGGGCTCGTAGCCTCTCTGGGCGAACACCTCTGCCGACTGGCCCATCACCACGCGGCGAGCGACGAGGATCGCGTCCGGAAGCCGCCGGACGGCGTACAGCAGGGCCCCGAGATCGAGCTCTGCCGATGCGGCCAGGGGGTGGAGGCTCGAGCCCATCGCTTTGTGGGAGTGCTCGAAGACGCGGAGCTGGGTCTCGCCGCTGCTGCGCAGGATCGTCGTGTACGTCCGGTGATAGACCTCGACCGCATCGACGAGCGCCGTCTCCTCGGAGGCCGGCTGCGCGCGGTTGAGGCTCGCGAACGGGGGCTGGGCAGCCGCCTCGCCTCCCAGTTCGTGTGACGCCATCCAGGCCATTGTCGCCGCTGGCGCTACGGCGGGAGCGTCGGGCTGGCTATCCTGCCCCGGCTGTGGGACGCATCGCGGTGACCGGATCCGTCGCCTACGACACGATCATGGTGTTCAAAGGCCGCTTCGGCGACCACATCCTTCCGGACCAGACCCATGTCCTCAACGTCGCGTTCCTCGTCGATCAGCTCGAGCGGCGCCGGGGCGGCACCGCGTCGAACATCACGTACTCGATGGCGATGTTGGGCGAGCATCCGCTGCTCTGCGCCGCGGTGGGCGCGGACGACTTCGCAGCGTTCGAGTTGGCGCTCGTTGCCGAGGGTGTCGACACGTCCGCGGTACTGCATTGCGAGGGCATCGACACGGCGACGGCGTTCATCACCACCGACCTCGACGGCAACCAGATCACCGCGTTCCACCCCGGCGCGATGACGCGCGCCGCAGGTGTCGACCTGAGTGCGCTGAGCGACATCTCCGAGGTCGTCGTCGGTGCTGACGACGCCGGTGCAATGGCACTGCACATCGAGCAGGCCGGACTGATTCGCGCCCGGCTGGTCTTCGCTCCGGCACAACAGATCCCGGCGATGGCGGACGACGTGCTCCGAGCGGGTCTCGAAAAAGCGTGGCTCGTTGCCGGGAATGACTACGAGCTGCAGATGATTCGCGAGCGCACCGGCCTGTCCGTGGGAGACCTCGCTGCCGGGCGCATGGTCGCGGTCACCAAAGGGGCGGCAGGCAGCGAGATTCACGCACCCGGCGGCGTCACCGTGATCCCGCCCGCTCGTGTCGACGAAGCCGTTGATCCCACAGGGGCGGGTGATGCCTACATCGCGGGGCTGCTCACCGGTTTCCGTGCGGGCGCTTCGGTCGATGTCGCGGGCCGGATGGGGTCGGTCGCGGCCGCGTACGTCGTCGCCGAGCGTGGCCCGCAGGCGCATCACTTCGACCCCGCATCGTTCCGGGCTCGGTACGCGGCGACGTTCGGTTCGGAGTCAAGCTTCGGCGCCTGACCCGCGGCGTAGAGTGATCTGACATGGAAGACGCAGTCATCGTCAGCGCTGTTCGCACACCGGTCGGCACATTCGGCGGCGCGTTCGTCGATGTTCCCGCAACGAAGCTCGGCTCGATCGCGGTTGCAGAAGCGTTGCGCCGCGCGGGTATCGATTCGGTCGATGAGGTGCTCATGGGCAACGTGCTCCAGGCGGGGCTCGGTATGAACACCGCGCGCCAGGCATCGATTGGCGCCGGCCTTGCCGAAAGCGTTCCGGCGACAACGATCAACAAGGTGTGCGGCAGTGGCCTCAAGACGGTGGCGCTTGCGGCGCAGGCGATACGCGCCGGCGACGCCGAGTGTCTTGTGGCCGGCGGCATGGAGAACATGTCGCGCGCGCCGTACCTGATGGAGAACGGCCGGTA
Organism: Candidatus Dormiibacterota bacterium; assembly: GCA_963754015.1. Taxonomy (GTDB): domain Bacteria; phylum Chloroflexota; class Dormibacteria; order Aeolococcales; family Aeolococcaceae; genus Palsa-851. The sequence continues at coordinate 41,520 of CAVWEG010000008.1, read as the reverse complement.
CGGCTACCGCCTCGGTAACGGGCAGCTCGTCGACGAGATGATCCGCGACGGACTCTGGTGCGCGTTCGAGGACTGCCACATGGGGACCACTGCGGAGAACATCGCCCGCGAGTACGAGGTGACGCGCGAGGACCAGGACATCTTTGCCGCGGGTTCGCAGCAGAAGGCCGCGGCGGCCATCACGAGCGGACGGTTCAACGACGAGATCGTTGCGGTCCCCGTGCAGCGCAAGAAGGAGCAGGTTCTCGTCGACACCGACGAGCATCCTCGCGGGGGGACCACTGCCGAGTTGCTCGCAGCGCTGCGCACGGCGTTTGCCAAAGACGGGACGGTGACGGCGGGCAATGCAAGTGGAATCAACGACGGCGCTGCAGCCGTTGTGGTCATGAGCGCCTCGCGGGCGAAGGCCGAAGGTCGCGTGCCGCTCGCGCGGATTCGCGGCTACTCGAGCGCGGGCGTTGCGCCGCGGATCATGGGGATGGGGCCGGTGCCCGCGGTTCGTGCAGCGCTGGAGAAGTCCGGTGTTGCATTGCGCGACATCGACCTGTTCGAGCTCAACGAGGCGTTTGCATCACAGGCTGTCGCGGTTGGGCGTGAGCTGGCGGTGCCGGAGGATCGGCTCAACGTCAACGGTGGTGCGATCGCGATCGGCCATCCCATCGGAGCGAGCGGCACGCGCATCCTCGTGACCTTGCTGTACGAGATGCAGAAACGCGATTCGCAGCTTGGGGTCGCCGCGCTTTGCATCGGTGGTGGCCAGGGCATCGCGATGGTACTGGAGCGCAGCTAGGTCCGTCGTCAGTCCCGCATGCGACGGCAGCGGCGGGTGGCGGGAATCTGGTCCGCTGCTCAGCTTGCCCGCTCGGTCGTTCGCGCAAATTAATTTTCGCGCTCTCTTCCTCGCTCACAAATTCGCGGCGGCCCAGAATCCCGCCGCCCGCCGCTGCGGGTCCGTGCAAACGCCCTAAACGAAACAGAACCTTCGTCCGGCGAGTCCGAGGCGATGCACTTTCGCTTATGCGAGGCGAAGCGCATCATCGAGAGTGCGATGGGAGACCATCCACGACATACCCCGGCCGCGGTGTTTGCGCTGGTTGTCGCTGTCGCATGCACCGGACTGGTCGGTTACCTGATCTCGCGTACGGGTCTTATGCCTAAGACCCCGCCGACGTCTCAACATTCGGTGGCACCGCTGGTCAACGAGCCGACGCCTACTGCGCAACCAAGTGCTGAGGCGTTCACCGTTGCAGATGATCCGGCGACGGGTCAGATCGTCGTCTACGGCGGCACTGCCGGAACCGGGAGCGATACCTGGATTTGGAATGGAGCAGGTTGGACTCTTGCGTCGCCTGCAATGCAGCCACCGCCACTTGCCGGCGCCAGCGCGGTCTACGACCCCGTGAGTCGCCTGGTCATGCTCGCCGGTGGCGGACCGTTTGACGGAGCTGGAAACGACGGCACATGGGGCTGGGATGGCGAGACCTGGAAGGAGTTGGATGCCAGCATCAGTCAACCGCCGGTCGCCGGCGGGGCGATGGCATGGGATCCCGATCTCAAGCAGATGATTCTGGTGACGCCCGCATCAGCAGGAGACAATTCGAGCAGCCAAACGTGGATTTGGGCCGGGAATCGCTGGATACCCAAGGGGGCGCACGAACCGTTTCAGTCCAACGCACTGCACATGGCTTTTGACCCAGCGACGGACGCATTGCTCGCAGTGAGTTGTTGCTTGTTTTCGCACTCATCGAGCATCGCGGGCGATGACCAGATCTGGCGCTGGGATGGTGTCGCGTGGCATCTCATCGCCGACACGGCACCTGTGACGACGGGACCGCTCTTGGGTCTGAGCTGGGATGCGGGCAGCCACTCGCTGCTCCTCTGCGGCCAGCTCTTCGACCCCCAATCGCTGCCGCTGATGTCGGTTCTGATGTGGAGACTTGTTGGTCACGCTTGGATTGCAGTACGCATCTCATCAGCTCCGTCGCTGTCAGACGGCAGCCTCATCCAGACGGACGACGGCCTCCGTCTCGTCGGTGCCGATTCAACAGTCGACGGGAATTCGCCGCCCTACCACGTATGGGCATGGACCGGGTCGGGCTGGAGACTGATGGGTTGACGACCGGCGCGCTACGGTCGGCAGCGTTACGTCGTCGCTCTTCGAAGGCGCTCCCATGCCTCATCGGCGAATGCTTCCGTCTCGTCGCGTGCAAGCAGACGCGTCTTCTTCGCGTTGAATGCCAGTGTCCAGAGCCCTGCGGCCCATGCCGCACTGAGCTCCTCGCGGGTGAAGGCGGACCCCCGCGCCTGTTGATACGCGTCGAGAAAGAGCTCGCTCTCCACGATCGTCGCTGCGGACGGCGGCTCACCAGTCACGGTGAACTCCGCCGAGGCGGCACCTGCAATCGTCGCTTCGGGTCGCGCGGCTGTGCTGTCCCAGTCGTGCACGACGAGCGGTCGACCCTCGTGCCAGCGGATGTTCTGTGACTCCCAATCGACATGTCCAACGATGTTCGGCGCTCGAAGGCTGAGGAGGATGCTCCGGGCTCGCGACGCAACATCATCCAGCCAGCGTGGCTCCGGATCCGCATTGAAATCGTCGTCGCCCTCGTCGGCCCGGGGCCATATACCGTCGCGTGAGTGATCCCATTCCACCCACGGAGGCGGTGGACCGAGGCGATCCTCCATCCGGAGCTCCGCGCATCGATCGATCAATTGCGACAACAGCTTCGCAAACTGCTCCGTTGTGCGCGGACCGCGTGCGAGCTGGATCCCACCGGGCACGTAAACCTCAGCGGTCGCGGTCTCTCCATTACCGATCGGCCTTGGGCCCGCAAGCGGCCGTGGGCACGGGAAGCCGGAAGCCCAGAGATGGTGCTGGACCGCGACGCATCCGCTGATTCGCGCGGCATCTGGTCGAACCTTGACGACAACCTCGCGATCGTCGGCCAAGCGCACACCGACCACAAGCGAAAGATGTCCGCCGCGGAAAAGGATCTCGACCGGCCTCGCGCCGAGCAACTGCTCGCACCATCGGTCCAGACCCTCCCTGTCGATCGAGGATGTGTCCAACGGTCGTTGCTGCGGAGCGCTCTAGCTTGGCTTGATGCCGCTGAAGAGGTCCGTCTCCGGAAGCACCGCGGGCGTACGCGAGATGACGAGCTGAAAGTACTCGTCGGCGAACTGCTTGAGGACGTCGTCCGGCATGGTGAGCTGCGGCCAGTCCTCTGAGATCTGACTGTGATGAGCGCGGAGCGCGTCGCGCTTGCGGTCGATCACGTCCGCGCAGTCGATCGTCGTGGTCACGTACTCGTCCGGGGTGAGGAACTCCATCTCATCGGGGTTGGTCTCGCCGAAGGGCGGGTCAATACCTGCCTCTTTGGCCATCGCGACCATGCGCTCGAACTGAGAACGCGGAAACGCCGTGTAGTAGAGCTTTTGAACGAGCCAAGGCTCACCGGCTTCCTTGAACATCGGCACCAGGCGGGCCGCCTCCACCGCGAGGAGCGTGGCGCGATGTGTCTGGATGTGATCGGGATGACCGTAGCCACCGTTGCCGTCATAAGTGACAACAACGTGCGGGCGGAATCTGCGGATCTGGGCGACGACCTTGCCCACCACCTCGTCCATCGGCGCCATCCAGAACGCGTCGGGCAACTGGTTGGTGGGTGCACCGGCCATCCCCGAGTCGCCGTAACGAAGAAATTCGACGTCGTCGACATGCAGGATCCTGCAGGCTTCGCGTAACTCGCCTTCGCGAATCTCAGCGAGGCGCGGGCGCGTGGTCTCCTCGGGCATATTCGGGTCGACGATCGTTGCGAGCTTGCCGTCGGTGCAGCACACAACGCATGTCTTCACGCCGCGATCCGAATAGGTGGCGAGCGTGCCGCCCATCGTGATCGTCTCGTCGTCGCAGTGCGCATGCACTGCCATCAAACGCAAACCCGCTTCGGCCATTACTCCTCGACCACGCTCACCGACCGCATCACGTCGTTCTGCTTGATCTGCCCGACGACATCCATACCCTTCACGACCTGACCGAAGAGGTTGTACGCCTTGGTGAGCTTGTGGCGATCGTCGACGGTGCAGATGAAGAACTGCGAGCCGTTGGTATTCGGTCCCGAGTTCGCCATCGCAACCGCGCCGGCCTCGTACTCGCCCTGCACCGGCTCGTCTTCGAAGCGGTAGCCGGGCCCGCCACGGCCCGACCCCTCGGGGCATCCGCCCTGGATGACGAAATCGTCCACAACACGGTGGAAGGTCAGCCCGTCGTAGAAGCCTTCGCGGGCGAGAAACACGAAGTTGTTCACCGACTTGGGCGCCCGGGCCGGGTCCAGCGCGATGACGATGTCACCGCGGTCGGTGGCGATGGTTGCGGTGTATCGATGCGCAGGATCGATGACCTGCTCGGGAGCGGTGTATTGCTTGGGCATCAAGGCAGTCTACCCGGGGTGTCCGGGTAGACTGCCGGGCGGCTGCCAGGGTCAGAGGGGGATGCTGGCTCCGGTCACCGCTGCGGGGGAGGGCGTCGAAGAAGGCGTCGTCGTGGGGGTCTTGGGGAAGCCGCCGAAGCGAACCCGGATGTACGTGCTCAGGTTCATGTTCATGAGCTTGCTGATGCCTGCCGTCGCTGCGGCCTTCAGCGTCGTTTCCTGCGCACTTGTGATCTTGCCGTTGGTCTCGGCCTTGCCGAGCCGCGCGGTGATCTTTGTCATCACGGCGCTCTCGACAGCCTGTGCCTTGGATCCGTCGATCTGTGCGAGGGTCTCGCCGTTGAGGAGATCCTTGAGGACGGTGACGCGGCTGAGGCCGGTCTCCGTGACGGAGGTCTGGAACAGCGCGAGTGCGATGCGCTTCGCCGCGACGGCCTTCGCTCCGGGGTGCTTGGCGGTCGTCGCGCTCGGCGACGGGCTCGCGGCGGCGAGCGTGGTGTTTCCTGATACGCCGGCGGCGAGTGCCGGGACGATGGCGACGGTCGCAATCCCTGCCACGGCGACGACCGCGAATGCGACCGCGGTCAATGCGACCCGCTTGACGGGGAAGAGTTTTCCCGGCATGTGATGCTCCTTCCGATTCGAGTTGTTTTATGGTGGGCGGCGGTGTCCTCATTCTCAGCCGACGATGGCGCGCACTCCCTGAGCCACACCTGAGACATGAGCCCCTCGACTGACACCCAGGCCACACGGACGCAGCATGTGAACGGTGCCGCGGCCGGGCCGCTCATCGGCGTTTTCGGCGCTTTCGACACGGGCGATCTCGGCGAGGTCGCCCTGCGTCGTGTCATGGAGCACGAATTGCTCCGTCGCCGCCGCGACATCGACGTCGTCGCGCTGGCGCCGTTCGGCTCGCAGCGTCCCGTCCCCGGCGACGAGGGGCGTCCGGCGCGCCCGTTGCCGCCGCTGACCGATCCGCTCGGCGTCGACGCGCTGATCATCACCGGCAATGTGCTCGCGACTGACTCCGAGTGGGCAGAGCGCTACGGGGTCGCTGCGGATGTGCTCGCCGAGTGCGGCGTCGCTGCGCTCGCAACCACGGGTGTCCGTGCTGGAGGCCCAGCGGCGGAGCAGGTGATCTGGTTCGCCGTCGGAGGATCGGACGGCGCGGAGGTCGACGTCTCGAGGCTCGAAGGACGCGACGTCTGGGTGCGCGACGCCGCGACGCAGCAGCGGATCGGCGGCACGGCGGCGCAATCCGGCGATCCCCTGCTGCTGGCAGCCCGTGTGTTCGGGTCCGACACGCTGCGCCGCCGCATGGATCTGCTGCGGCTGTGTGGGGCTGTGCCCGCCGGCCGCCGGCTTGTCCTCGAGGTCACGCGCGGGATCGAACCCCCGGGCCTCGAGGCGGAGCTGGCCGAGGCGATCAGAGCAGCCTTGCGCTCTGACCCGGCGCTTTCGCTGATCGTGCTGACGCTCAACCCGACGGCGGCCGCTACATCCGGCATCTATCTCGGCGGCCCGCTCGAGGCGCAGGTGCATTACCTCCCGACGTGGGTCGGGCTCGATGACCTTGCGGCCGCGATGTCGGGAGCGACCGCGGTGGTCGCCACGACAGCCGCCGGCGCCCATCTCGCCGCCGCACTCGCGGCGCCGGTGGCCGCGCTCGAAACTGCCGGATGTCAGCGGCATGTCGACGGGATCCCGGCGTTCGCGACCGAGCTGACGCAGCACATCGCGGCACTGCTCGCGAACGGCAAAGCGGTCGATATCGCGGCTGCGGTCACCACGCTCGACGGCGCCTTTGCGGAGCTGGCGGAGCGGCTGCCGAGGACCTCCGTCGCCGCTGCGACCAACGTTGTCCGAGATGAGACCGATTCAGCGCTCGCCATCCTCCAGCAGCGGCTTGTCGACGAGCGGACCGCGCTGCAGGCCGAGCTCTCCCGGCTCCAGGCCGAGCTCGAGCACATGCAGGCGTCACCGGAGCACCGCATCGCCCGGCCGATTCGCGAGGGATACCGGCGCTGGCAGCGCCGGCGCACGTGATCCGTTTTCCGAAGGTCGATCGGCCCGACGTCACCGTCGTGATGGTCACGTACAACCGCTGGGATCTCAGCCGGCAGGCACTGACGCTGCTCGCAGAAGTGACGGAGCCCCGCTACGAGGTGGTCGTCGTCGACAACGCCTCAGTTGACGGCACCGCGGACGAGCTCGACAGCATCGATGGCGTCCGGATCCTCCGCAACCCAACGAATCTCGGATTCGGGCCGGCGAACAACCAGGGTGCGGCGATGGCTCGGGGCCGCTACCTGGTCCTGCTCAACAGCGACGCATGGGTCCGTCCCGGATGGCTGGAGCCGCTGGTCGACATCGCCGACGCCGATCCCGGCGTCGCCGCGGTCGCTTCGAAGCTCCTCTATCCAGATGGCCGGCTGCAGGAGGCGGGATCGATCCTCTGGCGGGACGCTCGGGTCCGCAACTACGGCGACGGCGATGTCCCGAACCGACCCGAGTACCTCTTCCGTAGAACCGTTGACTACGCGTCAGCCGCCTGCCTCCTGGTGCGCCGTTCCGCGTTTGTCGAGGTCGGGGGTTTCGATCCCCGGTTCGCCCCCATGTACTGCGAGGACGTTGACCTCTGCCTCGCGCTGGCGAAGCACCACGGCCGCGTCGTGTATCAGCCGCGATCGGTCGTCGAGCACGTTCGGGGCGCGTCGGGCTCGGGTGGCGTGAAGGCTGCTCGGATCGAGCGTAATCGCCGGCTGCTCCGCTTCCGCTGGCGAAGGTTGCTCGATCGCCGCCCGCCGGAAAGCTGGCGCGTCGAGCCGAGCGGCATCATCGCTGGCCGCGACGCGATGACCTGCGAGCGGGTGCTCGTGCTGACGGGTCCGCGTCCCGACGCGCAGGGGACGCCCGAGCAACGCCGCCTCCACGATCTGGTCGTTGCCGCAGCCGCCCGCTGGCCGGAAGCGCGTTGGACGGTCGCCTCGCTCGACGGGGAGCAGGTCACCCAGCCCGGTGATCTCGGCGACGCCGGGATCGAGGCGGTCACGGGCCTCGAATCGTGGGACGCGTGGCTGGCCGGTCGCCGCTATCACTACGGGATCGTCGCTGTCGCCGACTCGCGGTGGTCCGAGGGGTTACTCGACGCCGCGTTGAGGGCCACGCAGCCTCAGGCGGTGCGGGTTCCAGTGACCGATTCCGCCGATCTCGGGGCACTCGCTGCAGACCTCGGGCGCCCCGGATCGGGAATTCCGGCGTAGGTGCGTTAGAGTTTCGATCCCGGGCCAGGTATCAACGGAGGCATCCATGAAGGTCGTCGTCTGCGTCAAGCAGATCCCCGACCCGAACACGACGGGGCAGCTCGATCCAACCACGCACCTGCTCAAGCGCGATGGAGTTGAGGTGGTGATGGACCCCGGCGACGAGTTCGGAGTCGAGGCCGGCCTTCAGCTCGTCGAGGCACAGGGCGGCGAGGTGACGATCATCTCGATGGGTCCTGAGCGCGGCCTCGACGCAGTCCGCAAGGCGCTGGCAATGGGTGCCGGGAAAGGTGTGCTCATCAGCGATGACAGCCTCCGGGGTTCGGACGCGCTGACGACGGCCCGCGTCCTCGCGGCGGCCATCCGCCGCGAGGGATTCGATCTCGTCATCACCGCCACGGAGTTGACCGATGGCTACACGGGGGTCGTCCCGCAGATGATCGCCGAGCTCCTGGATGTTCCTGCCGTGACCTTCGCGAAGACCGTCGAGGTTGACGGCACCACGCTGAAGGTGAAGCGCCAGACCGAGGCGGGCTACGACCTCGTCGAGGCGAACCTGCCTGCAGTGGTCAGCGTGACCGCGGGGGTCAACGAGCCGCGTTATCCGTCGCTCAAGGGGATCATGGGTTCCAAGTCGAAGCCGCTCGATCGCATCACCACGGGTGACCTGGGGCTCGACGGCGCCGGCGGGGGCACCGCCGGGCAGAGCATCACCGGCGTCGAGCCGGCGGCGCAGCGCGCGGCCGGCTCCATCGTCAAAGACGACGGCGAAGGCTATAAGCGGATCGCGGACTTCCTCGCTGAGAAGAAGGTGATCTGAGCGATGGCTCTGGGAACGATCTGGGTGTTTGCCGAGATAGCAGACGGGAAGCCCGCACCTGTGGCGCTCGAGTTGCTCACGAAAGCACGCTCGCTTGCGTCCACCGTGGAGGCGGTCGCGTTCGCGCCCGATGCGGCCAATGCAGCGGCCGAGCTGGGCGCGCATGGTGCGACGACGCTGTACGCCGGGACGGATCCCCTCTGGGGTGAGCTCCTCCTCGGCGGCCCGGCTGCCGATGCGCTTGCGGCGCTGATCACGGAACACAAGCCGGACCTCGTGCTCTTCGGCATGACCTACAACTCGCGCGACGTTGCAGGCAGGCTCGCAGCCAAGCTCGGCGTGCCGGTCATCGCCAATGGGCTCGACGTCAGCGACGCTGACGGCGTCACGGTCCACTCCGCCGTGTTTGGCGCGACCCTCAACGTGACCACCCGCTTCGAGGCGTCGGGGCCGGCGATCGCGATCGTGCGACCCAAATCGTTTGTCGCCGAACCGAGTGGCGGTGGCGCGGCGACCGTCGTGCCGGTTACCGCGGCGATCGACCCCAAGCACCTCACGACGAAGGTCACCGACCGGGTTGCGGACGTCGCGGCAGGACCAAAGCTCGAGGAGGCGCCCATCGTCATCAGCGGCGGCCGCGGGCTCGGAGACCCGAAGAATTTCGAGCTGCTCGACCAGCTCGCCGCAGCGCTCGGCAATGCTGCTGTCGGCGCGAGCCGGGCGGTCGTCGATGCCGGATGGGTCCCCTACGCGATGCAGGTCGGCCAGACGGGCAAGACGGTCAAGCCCGCCGTCTATATGGCATTCGGCATCAGCGGCGCGATGCAGCACACGGTCGGCATGAAGGGCGCGAAAGCGATTGTTGCCGTCAACAGAGACGAGAACGCACCAATCTTCAAGCTCGCCGATTTGGGCATCGTCGGTGACGCGCTCAAGGTGCTGCCGGCCCTTGTCGAAGAGTTGCACAAGCGACGCGCATGAGCACTGCACTCGATCCATTGCAATTGCACGACAGTCAGCCGGGGTCGAAATTCGCGGGTATACTCGGATCTGCGATGGACGACAAGGTGATTGTCGACCTTCTGGGCCAGGTCGGTAACCTCTTCACGTCGAGTCTGGAGCTGAAGGAGACGATCGACTTCATGCTCAAGGCCGCAGCCGACCTCGTCGACTGCGATGCGGCAACCGTGTTCCTCCTTGACGAGGACGGGCGCGCCCTTTCCGCGATCGCGACCTTCCCATTTACGGACAACCTTGGCCAGGTCGCTCGATTCGAGCTCGGTGAAGGCATCGTCGGATGGGCGGCGCAGCGCCGCAAGCTGGTTTCTGTCGCCGATGCCACAAAGGACCGGCGCTTCAAGACGCTCGGCCTCGCCTATGCCCCGCGTTCGTGCCTGGTGATGCCACTCGAGTCGCCGCAACGGCTCGTCGGAGCGCTCACGCTGGCGCGGCGAGAGGTGCAGCCGTTCACGAGCATCGAGCAGGCGCTCATGCGGATCATCGCGAGCCAGGCGGCCATCAGCATCGACAACGCTCGCCTCTACACGGCACAGCGCGCACAACTCGGCGAGATCGCCACGCAGAAGCGTGAGGTCGAGGTTGCGAACGCGCAGATCGCGGAGATCTCACGCCTCAAGAGCGAGTTCCTCGCCAACATGAGCCACGAGTTGCGGACGCCGCTCAACGCGATCCTCGGATTCAGCGAGATCCTCAAGGACAACCTCGTCGATCTCACGCCGCAGCAACGCCAGGAGTGCCTGCAGAACATCCACGCCTCCGGCAAGCACCTGCTCGAGCTCGTCAACGACGTCCTCGACCTCAGCAAGATCGAGGCGGGCCGCATGGAGCTCTCCTACGATCGCTTCGGCGTCCAGGATGCTGTCAAAGAGGTCCATAACGTCATTCGCTCCCTGAGCGAACGGCGGGATATCGACCTGAGCATCGACGTCGTGCCGGCCAGCCTCGAGATTCGGGCCGACAAGAGCAAGTTCAAGCAGGTGCTCTACAACCTGCTCAGCAACGCCATCAAGTTCACCCCTCAGGGCGGCAAAGTGTGGGTTGCGGCGCGTGCAGACGCGGACGACCTCATCGTCGACGTGGGAGACACCGGCGTCGGCATCCCGCTCGAGCACCAGACGCGCATCTTCGACGAGTTCTATCAGCTCGATCACGCAACGACGCGCCAGATCGAGGGCACGGGGCTCGGCTTGTCACTGACCCAGCGTCTCGTCGACCTCCACGGCGGCAGCATCTCGCTCGAAAGTGAGCCGGGCCGCGGCTCGGTCTTCACGTTCCGGCTGCCGCTCGCCGGTATTGAGGTGCTCAACGGCCACCGGCATAATCGGATCCTGCTCGTCGAGGACAATGCGAGCAACCGCGACCTGGCAAAGATGGTCCTGCTCGGCAGCGGGTTCGACGTCGATATCGCGGTCGACGGCGAGGAGGGCCTCCACAAGGTCCGTTCCAAGGTCTACGATCTCGTGCTCATGGATGTGGAGCTGCCCGGCATGGACGGGCTGACTCTGACGCGGATACTCAAAGCTGATCCGAAAACGTCTGGCATTCCTGTCGTCGCCTTGACCGCCAACGCCATGAAGGGCAACGAACAGGACGCTCTCGCCGCCGGGTGCTCCGGCTACATCACCAAACCAATCGAGGTGGCCAACTTCGTGAAGCGCATCTCCACATTCATCGAGGTGCCCGCCTGATGAGCGGAGCCGGGAAGACCATCCTCATCGTCGAGGACGATCCGCCGAGTCGCGAGGTCGTGCGCCTCGCCGTCAGCGCGCAAAACCACACCCTCATCGAGGCCGCAACTGGCGTCGAAGGGCTCAACCTCGCCCGCGAGCAGAACCCGGACCTGATCATCCTCGACGTCAACCTGCCGGGCATGAGCGGCCTCGATGTCTGCCGCCGGCTTCGCGCCGAGGGCGCGCGGGTGCCGATCATCATGCTCACCGCGAAGAGCGACACGATCGATGTGGTCGTCGGACTCGAGCTCGGTGCGGACGATTACGTGACGAAGCCTTTCGAGGTTCGCGAGCTCATGGCGCGCATCGGAGCGCACCTTCGCCGCAGTGAGATCTCGGCACAGGAGCAGCCACGCGATCGCTTCGAGTTCCCGGGGCTGACGATCGATCTCGGACGCCGTCAGGTGTTCCGCGACGGCGAGGAAGTGATGCTGACGTTGACGGAGTTCAACCTCCTGGCATTGCTCGCATCGCGTCCTGGGCAGGTCATGAGCCGCGGAGAACTCTTGCGTCGGGTCTGGGGCTACGAGGTCGAGATCGAGACCCGCACCGTCGACGCCCACGTGTACCGGTTGCGCCGCAAGATCGAGCCCGACGCCGAGAAGCCGACGTACATCCATTCCGTCCCGGGGATCGGGTACAGGTTCTCCGGCTGAGGCCCTCGCTTAGTGCAGCAGGACGGGAGGGGGAACGGGGTCGCCTGCTTAGCTTGTCCGCTCGGTCGTTCGCGCAAATAAATTTTCGCGCTCTCTTCCTCGCTCACAAATGCGCGGCGCCCCCATTCCCCCTCCCGTCCTGAGGGTGCGTACTGTCAGTGCTGACGATCTAACGTGATGCCATTGGTGCCGTTGTGAGGCTGTGACGTCGAGATGTCCTACACCGTGGATTTCCAGACCGTCTCAACTATCGGGCTGGAATCGTCGCCCGTCGCGGATGCTCTCGCTGGTTTGCGGGCGAACGAAGCTCGATTCGTCAAGAACAAATGGGATCACGTCTTCACGGTTGAGCCCGCGTCTCAAGCCAAGTCGGTCATCGCCTGGGTGCACCGGATACTCAAGGAAGAACGCGACATTGTCATCGCGGCTCGCCCTCTTGAGGCCTCGGGCTTTCATATCGACAACATACGATTTGCTTACGTCTTCTACGAGAGCGGTCTGTCGATCAACGTGATGTACACCGTCGATAACCCGAAGGAGCGGGCCGTCGGATTCAAGCTCTCCGAAGGCATGCAAGTCCCCGAAGAACTCGCCTCGCGATTCAAGTTCGGCAGACAGAAGTCCAGGCTCGCGGGAACCATTCGCGGTTCCTACTTCGCGTTCAAGAACGACTACTGAACCCACCTCCCCGGTCGCTAGCATTCGACTGTGCGTAACATCGAGAGCAAGTTTCGGTATACCGACCACGAACTCGTTCTCGTGCGGGCGCTCGAAGCAGGAGCGAGAGACGAGGGATTCCTCCATCAGCGCGATCAGTTCTACGGTGTGTCCAAAGGTCGACTGAAACTCCGCACGATTGACGGTGCCGGCAGCGAGCTGATGGCCTACGAACGAGAGGACAAACCCGAAGCTCGGGCGTCCGAGTACGGCCGCTACGCGACGAGCGACCCGACATCCCTTGCGGACGTCCTTGAGCGCGCACTCCCGCGCACGGACGTCGTCGAAAAGACGCGACACCTGCTGCTATTACGGCACACGCGCATCCACCTTGACGACGTGCTCGGCCTCGGCCGGTTCGTCGAGCTCGAGACGGTGATCAGCGAGCAGTCCGACGATGACTCGGTTGCCGAGCATGATGCAGTCATCACAACGCTCGGGCTTGGAGACGCGGAGCGAATCGCGGTCGGCTACGTGGACCTCAGCAAGGGAAAAGGGTCCTAGCACGAGCACAGTGTCGGAGTTGGTCCATACGCTGTGCGACCCAGAGAAACCGTTACCTACAGCGCGCCCGCCCTACCAGCGCCAGCCTGTGATCCTGGGGGGACAGCTACAAACGCAACGCGTACTAGGCTGGATGGGGGGACTCCCGGGCCGCAGCGAATTTGTGAGCGAGGGAGAGAGCGCGAAAATTAATTTGCGCGAACGACCGAGCGGGCAAGCTGAGCAGCGGACCGGGAGTCCCCCGTCCAGCCGCGGAACAGAGCGACGAACCTAGTAGATGTATCCCAAGATCGCAGGATCAGAGGCGCTGATGGTGCGGTAGTCGACGCGCCCCCAGCCTCCTCCATCCGCGTGGTAGTTCATCTCTGAGACGACGAAGGTTCCATCGAGATTCACGTGCTCCACGTAGGCGACGTGCCCCACCCATCCGATGTTGAAGACGACGATCGCACCCTGCACCGGAACCTCACCCTCGGGACGCTTGTTGCGCGCATTCCACCACCAGTTGACGGCGTTCCCGCTCCATGTCACGTTGCGGCGCGTCGCGACGTAATACGTGCACTGGCCGTAAGGGTAGTGGTCCTTCAGCGGGACGACGGCAGGTACCGCTGGGATGCCGTTCTGCGCGTCAACGAAGTACGAGGCGATGAGTGCGCCGGCGGGCGCTGCTGCCAGCGGTACCTGCAGGAACGATCCGCCGTTCATCGGCGCGTTGCTGCTCAGCGCGTTGTACGCGAGGATCACTGCGGCATCGAGGTGCACGCGGGCGGCGAAACTGGTCGGCGTCTCTCCGGGAAGTACCTGGACCAGGGCGCCCGGTCCTGGCGGGATGAGCAGTGGCGTACCGGGCTTGGGAACCGTCGTCGGGGTGAGCTGATTGCCCCATTGGATGGCCGATGAGGTCGCGTGGTACTGGCTCGCGAGTGTGGCGATGGTCTGCCCGGGTTGGACGACGACCGTTTGGGCAGGCTTGAGGGCTACCGCGGTGACCGTTGCAGAGTTCTCGACGACCGCGTTGATCTGGATCGCGGCTAGGTTCCGAAGCAAGGGCGCCGCAGGAACCGCGGTGGGTCGGGCCACGAGGACAACGAGAATCCCCGCGACGGCGAGCACCCATAAGTGCCGCACGAATCGATGGACGTGTGTCGCGATCGCTAGCTCCCCATCGCCACCGCAGTGACACCGGTCGGATCCCCGGGTTGTCGGGCCTCGTCCGGGGATGGTCGCGGGCGACCGTACCAAAACGAGCTTCGCGCCGTCAAAGTGAGCGCGTGGACGAGGATGCCCTGGGCGAGCTTGCGCCACCGGTACTCGCGACCGTCTGGCGAGGCGATGTCGTCGAAGCCCGGATCCGAGGCCACGTGGTTGTCGCCGACCCCAAGGGCAACCCGGTCACGTTCGTGGGGGATCCTCTGTCAGCAACCACGCTCCGCAGTTGCGTCAAGCCGCTGCAGGCCCTGCCCTTCGTGCGGCTGGCCGCGGACATGCTGGGAGCTTCGGCGGCGGAGATCGCGGTCGCGTGCGCCTCTCATCAGGGCGAGGACGAACACGTAGCGGCGGTGCGTGGCCTGCTGGCCAAAGCCGGTGTGCCAGAGGAGGCCCTCGGCTGTGGGCCACAGCTCCCCTCCGACGAGGCGACCGCGCGCCGGCTGCTCGCGTCCGGAGGGACGCCGCTGCCGATTCACAACAACTGCTCCGGGAAGCACGCGGCGATGCTCGCCACGTGTGCAGTGATGGGGTGGCCGCTCGAGGGCTACATGGATCCCGGCCATCCGTGCCAGCTAGCGGTCACCGCAGCCATGGGCGAACAGTTCGACGTTGATCTCTCCCAGGCTCCCCGAGGGATCGACGGGTGCGGGCTGACAACCTACGGGATGACATTGCTCGCTCTCGCCTCGGGCTTTGCGTCGGCAGCCTCGGATCCAGCGTTCCAGCGGAATCAGGACGCGATGGCGGCGCATCCCTTTCTCGTCGCTGGAACCGGCCGCTTCGACACCGCCCTGCTGGGTGCAGTCGGTACTCGCCTCACCGCGAAGATCGGCGGAGCGGCCGTATGGGCTGCGGTCCTTCGTCCGCGTGGCCCTGGAATCGCCATCAAGCTCGAATCGGGCTCGTTCGACGCCGTTCCAGTGGTCGCCACTGCGGTCCTGCAGCGCCTTGGTTATCTGGACGCCGATCTCCCGGAAGCGCTGCAACCGTTTGCCCGGCTGCCGCTGCGCAACTGGGCGGGCACCACGGTCGGGGAGACCGCCCCCGAAGCTGATGCCTTGGCGTCGCTGGCGTTTTGACCATCGCGCCGGACCGGAGCTATTGTTGACGCGGATGTCAACTTTGGACGTGACCGTTGCCTGATCAGAGCCACGTCGGCCGCCGCTACTCGGCTCCCGGGCAGCGCGTCGCACCCGAATCGGCGGAGCAGATGGCGGCCGCCATCGCCGGTCCCGACCCGGTCGCCGAGCCCGGCGCCGTTCCGCCGACGTTTGCGGCCGTGTACTGCCTGAGCCCGACCTTGGCGCAGCTCTTCGCCGATCCCGATGTCGGCATCGACCTCGCCGGGCTCATCCACGCCGAGCAGTCCTTCGAGTGGCCGGAGCCCGTTCATCCGGGGGACGTCGTCGACGCCACGATGGAGATCACAGCAGTCGATGCCAAGCGCGGGATGACATTCGTGCGCCTGGCGATGGAAGCGATACGCGCCGACGATCACGTGGTCGTCTGTCGAGGGACCGCCCTGATGCTCATGAGAAGCGCGGCGTGACTTCGCTCGCGCTCTCGTCCGTCGCAATCGGTGATGCGGTCACGCCGCTTTCGCGCACCGTCTCCCAGGAGCAGATCAACGCGTATGCGGACGCGTCCGGCGACCACAACCCGATCCATCTCGACTCGGCCTTCGCAGTCTCCGTCGGGCTGCCCGGGACCATCGCTCATGGAATGCTCGAGCTCGGCATCCTGGCCGAGGCGATCTCCGTCTGGGCCGGTGGGAGCGCCAATCTCCGAAGCATGTCCTGCAGGTTCAGCAAGCCGCTACGCGCCGGCGACACGATCACCTGCACCGGAACCGTCGTCGCCGTGGATGAGTCCGAGGGAGTCGCTACTCTGGATGTGGGCGCGTCCTCGGACCGCGGCGATCGAGTGTTGACCAATGGCCGGGCAACCGTCCGGCTCTCACGCTGAGGGACAACCACATGGGCGTCGATTTCTCGCTGACCCGCGAGCAGGAGGAGATCCGCGACCTCGCGCATGAGTTCGCGGAGAAGGAGATGCGTCCGGTCGCCGAGCGCTACGACGAGAACGAGGAGACCCCTTGGGACGTCATGCGCAAGGCGCACGCGCTCGGAATCGATGCCACGGCCAGCTTCCCCGAGCAGTACGGGGGCGGTGGCATCGATCTCGTCACCAACCTGATCCGCGAGGAGGAGCTCTCCTGGGGCGATGCCGGCATCGCCGTCGCCATCGGAGCGACCGGTCTCTGCGGCGCGGCGATCGTCGCCATGGGCACCGAGGAGCAGAAGCAGAAGTACATCGGCATGTTCACCGACAAGGAGCTGAAGATCGGCGCGATGGGGCTGACCGAGCCGAACAGCGGCTCCGACTCCATGGCGCTCGAGACCACGGCGACCCACGTCGACGGCGGCTACGTGCTCAATGGCACCAAGCAGTTCTGCACGAATGGCGGCATCGCCGACGTGCAGGTCGCCTTCGCCACGACGGACAAGTCGCTCGGCGCGGGCGGCGTGGCGGGCTTCGTCATCGAGAAGGGCACGCCGGGGATGCGCCAGGGACGGAAGGAGCGCAAGCTCGGCGTCCGTGCGTCGCACACCGCGCAGGTCATCTTCGAGGACTGCTTCGTCCCCGAGGAGCAGCGCCTCGGCACCGACAAGACCGGGAAGGTGACTGGGCCCGGAAGCGTCGGCGCCATGATCATGCTCGAGGCGACGCGCCCCATGGTCGGCGCTGGAGCACTCGGCATCGCTCGCGCAGCCTTCGAGTTCGCTCGCGATTACTCGCTCCAGCGGATCGCCTTCGGGAAGCCGATCGCCAAGCACGAGGCGATCGCGTTCAAGCTCGCCGACATGGCGACCGAGATCGACGCGGCGCGCCTCCTCATATGGCGCGCCGGCTGGATGGCGATGAACGGCATCCCGTTTGCTCGAGGCGAGGGATCGATGGCGAAGCTCTTCGCCGGCGACATGGCGATGCGGGTCACCGTCGACGCGGTCCAGATCCTCGGCGGGTACGGGTACATCAAGGAGTACCCGGTGGAGCGCTTCATGCGCGACGCCAAGATCTACCAGATCTGGGAAGGCACCGCCGAGATCCAGCGACTCGTGATCAGCCGCTACGTGCTCGGCGAGCGGACCGCGACCGCGCGGCCGAAGGTCGTCGAGGAGCCGGCACCGGTCGAGGTCGCCGCCGCGAGCTGAGCCCGGCCTGTGCTGCGAAGCGAGCAGTAAGCTCCTGAACGCCGCATCACCAGCCTGTCGAGGAGCGTTGCATGTTCGAGCTGACCGGCAAGGTCGCCGTCGTCACCGGGGGATCGCGCGGCCTGGGACGGGCGGACTGTCTGACGCTTGCCCGCGCTGGTGCGGATGTCGTCGTCACCGACATCCTCCTCGAATCGGACCCCGAGATCGAGAAGAGCGCGGAGGCCTCGCAGTCAGCGCTTGCGCAGCTGTTCACGTCGCAGCACGTCGTGTACGCGGAACAGACGAGCGAGGAGATCCGGCAGATGGGACGGCGCTCCGCCGCCATCAAGATGGACGTGACCAACCGCGACCAGATCCGCGAAGTGTTCGCGTCGATCAAGAAGGACTTCGGATCCATCGACATCCTCGTCAACAACGCGGGCACGCTCGACCACATCGGACAGATCGAGCATCAGAGCGACGAGCTCTGGGACCGCGACCTGCGTGTCAACCTGACGGGCGCGTTCAACTGCACGAAAGCGGTATGGCCCTACATGCGCGAGCAGAGCTGGGGACGCCTCATCTACATGGCGTCGGTCGCGGGAACGCTCGGCGGATTCGGCCAGGCCTCCTACGCCGCGACGAAGGCGTCGCTCATCGGGCTCGGCAAGTCGATGGCGCTCGAGGGTGCGCGCTTCGGCATCACCGCGAACATCATCGCGCCGGGAATCATCGGGACCGAGGCGTGGAAGATGGGTGACGCGAAGATGAACGACCGCATGGTGTTGCGCACCGCGATGCGGAGCGCGGGTGAGCCCGAGGACATCGCCAACGCGATCGCGTTCCTCTGCTCGCCCGAAGCCCGCTACATCACCGGTCAGGTGCTCACCGTGGCAGGAGGCATCGACCTCTTCGTCTACTGATCCGCTGACGAACCTCACGTCACGACAAGCGGTCGACTTCGGCGTTACCTACTGGTCTCGCGATGTCGGACCGTACATCTGGCACGAGTACGACGTCGCGCGCACCGTCGCGGAGTTGCGTGCCATCCAGTCCGCGGGACACCGTACCGTGCGGACGCACCTGCTCTGGGACGCGTTCATGCCGACGCCGGGACGCGTCGAACCCTCGCGGCTGCGCGACTTCGATCGCTTCCTCGCGGCCGCGGCCGATGTCTCGCTGCAGGTGATTCCGGTGATGTTCATGCAGACGCTGGGACGGTGCGTGATGCTGCCGCCATATGCCATTGACGTCGACGCACGCCGCAGCGGTGTCCGCGTCGTGGTCGACGCAGTCGCGCAACCCGGCGGTCCGCGCTATCTCTACACCGATCCGCTCATGCTCGAGACGAGCGTGCGCTGGATCGACGCGATGCTTGCCGAGTTCGCCGGACATCCGGCAATCGCGATGTGGGACATCGGGCACGACCCTGCCGGCGGCGTGCGTCCGCTGCGCATCGATGACCTGCGCGCATGGGTGGCACTCATCAGCGGTCGCATCCATGAGCGCGAGCAGCGCTGCATGCTCTCGCTGAGCGCGAACGACCTGGTCACCGCGCGCGCGGTGCGCCCTGCGATTGCCGGCGAGATGGTCGATGCGCTGGGCTTCGACTTTGCCGGTGCGGCACTCGCGCAGGTCGGTGGAGTCACGGATCCCGCGGCCGCGGCATTCCTGCTCCAACTTGCGCAGTCGATCAGTGGCGATGTGCCGCTCTTCGTGCACCTCGGCGCGCACCGTCCCGTACAGGAACGCGCGGACGATGACAACGGCGACGACTCGGTGGAGATGGATGCGGCGTCACGTCGGTTTGCCGACGCATCGGTGGATGCGCTCATCAACCTCGGTGCCGCGGGTGTGCTCGCGGCCATGTGGAGCAACCCGGGACCGCGTGCCGCGACCACACCGCCCTACGACAAAAATGACGACATGCGCGAGCTCGGTGTTGTCGATTCCGCAGGCGCACCAACTGCGTTCGGCAGTGCCTGGTTCGAACAGACGCGCCGCGAGCGCGAGCGCGCCGACTCAGCGCCGTGGCCGCAACACCTTGACGTCACTGACTACTACGCAAATCTTCCCGAAAGCCTGCACGAGCTTCGCGCGGCGTGGGAGCGCGGCTCAAGTGAACACCCTGCTATGCTGCGATGAGCACCGGAACGGCGCGAAATCGTCTTCATACCGGTGCTTCCATCGCGGTCTTTGCGGGTTCCCGTTGCTGACAGGGGACACTCCCACAGGTGGTCGTGAGCGCGGTGGGACGTCTGTGTCGGCAAAGTCCTGGAGGACATGCTGTGACCGCTGGCCGTATCAAGAAGATCATCCCTGACCGTGGATTTGGCTTCGTCCGTGCAGATGACGGTAACGAGGTGTTCTTTCATCGCACCGAGTTGACCACCGTCGATTTCGACTCCCTCCAGGAAGGCGAGCAGGTCACGTTCGACATCGTCGATTCGCCCAAGGGACCGCGCGCGCGCAACCTGCAGAAGGTCTGATCGCGGCGGGGTAACCCGCTGCGTCAGCGTCGAGCGGTCAGGCGTCGCTGCGCATTGAGCGCAGCCGCGCCACGGCCGCGTCGACGCGATCTGCTTGCTGCCCTTTGAGGCGGATCACCAGGTCGCGTTGTTCGACGTGCGGGTATGAGCCGACGGTCACGTCGGGAAACTCGCGCTCGAGCACGAGCATCGGCGCGGACATCTCCGACTCGGGAACCGAGCGGTAGTGCACCTCACGGACGACCGGCGCTGTCCCGCCGCCGAAGTACTGCGGGATGAGCTCCTCCTCGACAATCGCTGAGAACTCTCGGGGGATGCCGGGGAGCACGAACAGCCACCGGTCGTCGCCGAGGTCAATCGCCAGTGGTGGCGCCATACCCCTGCGGTTGACGAGCACCGTCGCTCCGGCCGGCACCATCGCGCATCGCCGGTTGGCCTCGGACACGACAGGTTTGTCAATCCACCCTGCCGCGTGCATGCGGACCGCGAGCGCCTCGATGTTCGCGTACGCAATCGGATTGAGCTCGAGCGGCCGGCCGAGCGCCTCCGCGACTGCCGCGAACGTGCGGTCGTCCGGGGTCGGGCCGATGCCGCCGCAGACGGCAATCCGCGTGATCTCCGGATCGGCGATTGCGCGGCGGATCGCGGCGACGATCGCTGCGAGGCTGTCGGCGACGACCTCGATATGCGCAACGGGCCGTCCCGCAGCGAACGCCTGGCGCGCGAGCAAGCTTGAGTTGGTGTCCTGCGTATGCCCGCTCAGAATCTCGTCGCCGACCGTCACGATGGCGGTCAGGCCGGGGGCGTTCGGCACCGTCTCAATATAGGCGTTGGTGAACGGAATGACGGGCCGGGTACAATGCGTCGGCCCCTGGGTGGCGCGGATGAGAGCCGCCCGGGCACGTATCTATTCTTCCTGAGGAGACCTGAGCGCATGCCGACCCTTGACCGCGCCGTTCTATTCCCCATCGGCGCAGCTGGGCTCCTTGCCCTCCTCTTTGCCGTCCTCCTGATCGTCTGGGTCCTGCGCCAGCCGGAGGGCAACGACCAGATGAAGGAGATCGCGAAAGCGATCCAGGAGGGCGCGTCGGCGTACCTCAACCGGCAGTACACGATCATCGCGGGCATCGGCGCGGTCATCTTCATCTTCCTGACGTTCACGCTCGGATGGAAGACCGGTGTCCTCTTCCTGATCGGCGCCGCCCTCAGCGGCGCCGCCGGATACGTGGGGATGAACATCTCGGTGCGCTCCAACCTGCGCACCGCCGAAGCGGCTCGAGGCGGCATCAACCCCGCCCTGCAACTCGCGTTTCGCGGCGGGGCGGTCACCGGCTTCTTCGTTGTCGGCTTCGGGCTCATCGGTGTCGCACTCGCGTACGGCGTGTTCCAGGATTTCAACGCCCTGGTCGGCTTCGCCTTCGGGGCGTCGCTCATCTCGGTGTTCGCCCGCCTCGGCGGCGGCATCTACACCAAGGCGGCCGACGTCGGCGCCGACCTCGTCGGCAAGGTCGAGGCCGGCATTCCGGAAGACGATCCACGCAACCCCGCCGTCATCGCCGACAACGTCGGTGACAACGTCGGTGACTGCGCGGGCATGGCCGCAGACCTCTTCGAGACCTACGCCGTGACCGCGGTGGCCACGATGCTGCTCGGCAGCCTGCTCTACAAGGTCGGCGGCAAGCCGGATCTCGTCTTCGTGTTCTACCCGCTGATGCTCGGCGCCGTGAGCATCGTGGCGTCAATCATCGGCACGTTCTTCGTGCGTATGGGCCGCGGCACCTGGATCATGGGCGCGCTCTATCGCGGGCTCATCGTCTCGGCGATCGTCGCGCTTGCCGGATTCCTGTTGATCACCGTGCTGCTCAACAACGGCGGCTACCTCAGCCACTTCGACCACCCGGTGTTCAACCTCTTCTGGTGCGCGGTCATCGGTATCGCCATCACCGTGCTCATCGTCGCGGTCACCGAGTTCTTCACCGGCGCGCAGTTCTGGCCGGTGCGCACCATCGCGCGGGCATCGCAGACCGGGCACGCGACGAACATCATCGCGGGGCTCGCCATCGGCATGGAGGGGACTGCGATCCCAGTGCTGATCATCGCCATCGGCATCCTCGCGTCCTCCGCGCTCGGCGGCCTCTACGGGATCGGCATCGCCGCGATGGCGTTGCTCAGCATGACCGGCATCGTCGTCGCCATCGACTCGTACGGGCCGATCACCGACAACGCCGGCGGCATCGCCGAGATGGCCAAGCTGCCGGAATCGGTGCGGCAGGTGACCGATCCACTCGACGCGGTGGGCAACACCACGAAGGCTGTCACCAAGGGATACGCGATCGGTTCCGCCGGGCTTGCCGCGCTCGTGCTGTTTGCGAGCTACACCGACATCCTCAACAACACGCTGATCGCGCACAACCTGCCGCTCGTGACCTTCGACCTCACCGCGCCGCCGGTCATCGCCGGACTGCTGCTCGGTGGGATCATGCCGTTCCTGTTCGCCGCGCTCGCGATGCTCGCAGTCGGTCGCGCCGCCGGCGGCGTCGTCACCGAGGTGCGGCGTCAGTTCCGTGAGATCCCCGGCATCATGGAGGGCACGGCCAAGCCGGAGTACGGCCGGTGCGTTGCGCTGGTCACCGCCGCCGCGCAGCGCGAGATGATCGTTCCGGGCCTGCTGCCGATCGTCGCGCCGCTCATCGTCGGGTTCGTGCTCGGCGCACAGGCGCTCGGTGCGATGTTGCTCGGGACGATCGTCGTCGGCGTCTTCGTCGCCTTGCAGATGACCACCGGCGGTGGAGCATGGGACAACGCCAAGAAATACATCGAAGAGGGCAACTACGGCGGGAAGGGCTCGGATGCGCACGCCGCCGCCGTCACCGGCGACACGGTCGGGGATCCGTCCAAGGACACGGCCGGACCGGCGATCAACCCGATGATCAAGGTGATGAACATCATCGCGATCCTCGCGATCCCGACGGTCGCGCTGCATCACCTCTTCTACTGATACAGCTCCGCTGAACATTCACCGCAGCGCCGAGGCGTCGACGGCCCGGCGTCGGCATACTGTCTGATATGGCACAGACCGCTGCGCCTGCCGAGACCGGCGGCGATCATCACCCACATTCGGCGCGCTCCCACCATCGCGACCTCCAGGGAGGCGTCGCGCGGGCTGCGGTCTTCGGTGTCAGCGACGGCCTGCTGACCAACATCTCGCTGATCCTCGGCGTTGCCGGCGCGAGCCCGCCTCCGGCGGTCGTCCTGCTCGCGGGGCTCGCCGGTCTCGTTGCGGGTGCGTTCTCCATGGCTGCCGGCGAGTTCGTCTCGATGTCGGCGCAGTCAGAGCTGCTGCAGCGCGAGCTCGAGGTCGAGCGTCGCGAGTTGGAGCGCCACCCGGAAGCGGAGACGCGCGAGCTTGCTGCCGTCTACAAGCTCCGCGGCGTCGAGGAGGCTGACGCGCGGCGGATGGCCGAGGCGATCATGAAAGACCCGGTGGTCGCCCTCGAGGTACACGCTCGCGAGGAGCTGGGGCTCCGCCCCGGGAAGACCGGAAATCCCTGGCAGGCGGCCGGATCCTCGTTCGTGACCTTCTCGATCGGCGCCGTGATCCCGCTCATCCCGTGGTTCTTTGCCCGCGGTACCTTCGCCGCACTGCTCTCCATCGTGCTCGGCGCGATCGCTGTCCTTGCCGTCGGCTGGACGGTGGCGATCTTTACCGGGCGCTCGCGGCTACGGTCAGCCCTCCGTCAACTCGCCTTTGCGACGGTCGCCGCAGCGGTTGCATTCGGCGTCGGCCACCTCGTCGGCAACCTCGTGAACTTGCGGGCCGGCTGATCCATTCCTGTCGCATGCCCCGGAGTCTCCGAACCACGGGGCTAGAGTTGAGACATGCGTAGAGCGGCAGGAGTGGCGGTGCTTGTGCTCGTCGGCGCGCTCGCGATTCCGATCGTCACGGCGACGCAGGTAGCAGCAGATAACCCCACGCTGACCGGCGGTCCGGCCTCGGGGCCGGCAGGAACGGCGGTCTCGTACACCTACTCCTGGGATCAAGCCGACTGCGCTGCCGCTGGTGTCACCGACGGCTCCCAGATCATTCTGTTCTGGACGCCGACGAATCAGCAAATTGGGCAAGGAACCCTGACTGACGACGGTGTCAATCCCTGCACTGGTGCCGTGGGCGGTCAGATTCCACTCAGCGCCAGCCCCGGCGCCCAGAGCGTGAACGCGCAGATTGGCAGCCTCGGGGTGAGTGGCAGCGACGCCTCGGCGCCCTTCACCGTGACTTCGCCACCGACACCGACGCCGACACCGACCGCGAGACCGACGTCACCGCCGCCGACACCCACCCCGCGGCCGACGCCAACCAGCACCTTCCCGACCGTCGCTCCGACAGCAACTCCGAAGCCGACGCCAACGCCGACGCCGCTCCCAACGCCGCCACCCTTCATCGGCGGCGGTGGAGGAGGAGGCTCAGGCGGCGGCTCGCCCCAGGGCGGTGCTGCCTGCTCCGCGGGCCTCGGCCGCAGCCCCACATCGGACGAGTTGAGCAACGACGTCACGCAACTCGTCTCCGGCACCGACCCCACGTCGATCCAGATCGATGTCCTGGGCTCGAGCGAGTACTACCAGGACACCGGCGGCAATGCGATGGGCTTCGTCAATCGTCTGTACGACGACGTGCTCCGCCACGACCCGACGCCGGTGGAGGTCTCGATCGCGCTCGGCCTGCTCGTCGACTCCGGACAGACCGGCCGGACGGAGCTTGCCCAGGACGTGGTGTTGAGCCCCGAGGCGCGCGCGATCCGCGTCGACCAGGCATTCCACACGCTGCTCGCGACGTACCCGAGCGGCGCCGACCTCGCCGTCTGGGTCAATCGCCTGTCCGGAGTTGGCGTCACGGGCATCTCGGCGAACACGATGATCGAGCAGCTCGCTGCGTTGCCTGCGTTCTACGCGCTCGCCGGCGGCACGGGCAACGGATTCGTCACCAAGCTCGACGAGACACTGCTCAGCCGTGCGCCGACATCGGCCGAGATCACGGCTGACGCGTCGCTGATCGCCGAGATCAGCGCGGGCAGCGCGGCAGCCCGGCTCGCGGTCGCGACGAAAATCGTCTCGAGCACCGAGTTCCTGAACCTGCAGGTGATCTCCATCTATGCCAACTACATGCATCCAACCTGCAAGGCGCTCATGGCGCAGGAGTGCACCACGGGCGTCGGGACACCGTCGAGCTCGGAGCTGGCCACCGCGTTGACGGCGCTCGCCGGCAGCTCGACCGAGGAGCAGATCATCGCGGGCGTGCTCGGCAGTCCTCAGTACTACGCGAACCACGGGAGCACGCAGGCGGGACTCGTCAAAGCCGTCTACCAGGATCTCCTCGGACGAGCTCCGACCGACACCGAGCTGTCCGCAGCGCTCGAGAAATATCCGAACGATCCACTCGGTCACACCGAATTCGCGCAGTCGATGACCGAGTCGCCGCCCTACCGCGACCTCGTCGTCTCGCTCTTCTATCAACAATTGCTGCTGCGTGCCCCGCTGCCGGGCGAGACGTTGCTCGGTGAAGGGGTGCTCGGCGGTGACGTGCCGTCGTTGCAGACGCCCGACCAGACGCTGGTCGAGCAGATCGTTGCGACACCGGAGTATTTCGCCGACACCGGTGGGACCGCAAATTACTTCGTCGTGCACACCCTTGACATCCTGCTGCTGCAGCCGCCATCGACCGCCGAGGCACTGCAATACCTTGATGAGCCTCCGCCGCACGATGCGACCTGGCAGTCCCGAGTTGCGCAATCAATCCTCGACAGCTCGGCATATCAGACCGATTTCGTGCGCGGTGTCTATGCGAAATTCCTCACGTATACAGATTGCGCAAAGCCGGCGGCGGTCGTCGTGGCGCCTGGCGACGTCGGATTCCTCAAACAGGTGCCCGGCGGCTGGTTCGGGCTCGGCGTCGTGGTCGGCGTGCTCGTGATGGGCGGCGGCGCGGCACTGTTCTTCACGCTCGAGCGCCGCCGCTTCGCGCGTATCTACCCTGACGAGGTGCCGCGCCACCACGTGTGATCCGGCTCTCGGAGGGGTGATGCCTCGTCCTCTAAAATCGAGTCAGGGTGGACGAGTATCAACTGGAGATCCAGTCGTTGCGCCGGACGCTCGCTCGACTTCGCGAGGCGGACGCCGACCCGGCGCTGATCGAGGAGTACGAGACCGAGTACCGCAACCTCAGCTCGCTGTATCGAGCCGCAAGTGAGACCTTCGCCGCCGACGAGAAGGACCCGCGCCTCGCCGAGGTGCTTGCCTCGCTCGGGTTCGGTGAATGGACGCTCTCCAACGTGTACAGCTTCGTGTACGACGCGTCGATGGAGCTCCCGGTCGATGATGGGCGTGAGCTCGCCCGGCGCATCGACGAGACCGATTACGCGGCCTCGTTGCTCGCGGTGCTCGACTCCGAGGACTGACCCGGAGGGACCTTCTTGCCCGGGTTGAGCACGCCGTGGGGATCGAGCGCCCCTTTGATGCGTCGCATCAGCTCGACAGTGCCCGGGCCGAGCTGACGCTCGACGTATTCGAGCTTCGCTGCACCGACGCCGTGCTCGCCCGAGAGCGAGCCGCCCATGCCGAGCACGGTCTCGAACAGCTCTCCCGCCGCTGCGTCGGCTCGGGCACGCTCGCCCTCGACGCGTGGATCGATGAGGAAGGTCGCATGGACGTTCCCGTCACCCAGGTGGCCGAAATTGACCACCGGGAGCTGATGCTTCGTCCCAAGGGTGCGTGTATGCGCGACCAGCTCCGCGACCCGGTCGCGCGGGACGACGACGTCCTCGTTCACCTTGCCGATCTGCACCTTGGCCACCGCCGCGCTCACGGCTTTGCGCGCCGCCCAGAGGCGCTGCGCCTGGCCGGGCTCCGTTGCGCGCTGCAGCTGCGAAGCACCGGCGCGCGTGATCGCCCCACCCACCGCGTCGGTGTCAGCGCCGACTGCCGCTTGATCGCCCTCGAGCTCGACGATCAACAGGGCTGCGGCATCACCGCCGACATCGCCGCCACCAGCCCGGCGGACGGCCGCGAGGGCCGCATCGTCGAGAAACTCGAGCGCAGACGGGACGATGCCCGCGGCGCTGATCTCAGCAACAGCCGCCGCGGCGCGGTCCATGCTGGAGAACATCGCGGCGAGCGTCGAGCGGGCTTTCGGAGCCGGCACGAGGCGGAGCAGCACCTCGGTGATCACGCCGAGCGTGCCCTCGGATCCCACCATGAGTGAGAGCAGCCCGGACGCCGACGTGTCGCCGCCCTCACCGAGGCGAACGATCCGGCCATCGGAGAGCACTGCGGTGATGCCCGCGACGAAATCGGCGGTCACCCCGTAGCGGAGCGTGTGCGGCCCTGCGGCGTTGCAGGCTACGTTGCCGCCGATCGTGCAGGTGCTCGACGAACCGGGGTCCGGGGGGTAGTACAGCCCCGAGGCGGCGGCGTGAACGTGAACATTCGCCGTGATGGCGCCGGCCTGCGCGTGCAGGCGCAGCGCCTCGGTCTCGACGCCGAGCACCCGGTTGAGGCGCGCGAGGCTGAGGATCACGCCGCCATGCGACGGCGAGGCTCCGGCCGCGTACCCGGTGCCCGCGCCGCGCGGAACGATCGGCACGCGATGCACCGCGCAGACGCTGACGACGCCGGCGACTTCCTCGGTCGACCCAGGAAACACGACGGCGTCCGGCAGGTGACGCTCACCGGACGCCCCCCACGCGTCATATGCGTAGGCAGCGAGATCAGCGGGGCGGGTGTAGACGTGTGAGGCCGCAACCTGACCCTCGAGGTCGCGGATCACGCGGCGATCGAGCATTCGCGCCGCATTGTAGTGAGCGCATCAATTCGAGCGCTCAAAAGCCTCGGCTGGCCAACCCTCCTGAGCTTGGGTTCTCGGACCGCTGCGTATACTCGAACGTAGATGGGTGATCCAGGGGCGCTTGACGCCCTCGAGCGTGCGCTCGCGACGGTGATCGACCCCGAGCTGCACAAGCCGATGCTGCAACTCGGGATGCTGCGCGACCTCGCAATTGACGGCGGCGTCGCCTCGATTCGCGTCGTGCTCACGACGCCTGCCTGTCCGCTCAAGGACCGCATCCGCGCCGATATCGAGGCGGCGGTGATCGGGGTTGTCCCAGCGATCACTCGCGTTGAGATCCGCTGGGATGCTGACGTCAGCACCACGCGCGGTCTGCCGGGACGCCAGGAGATCGCCGGGGTGCGCAACGCCATCGCGATCAGCGCCGGCAAGGGTGGCGTCGGCAAGACCACCGTTGCCGTGAACGTCGCCATCGCGCTGCGGCTTGCCGGAGCGCGCGTCGGCCTGCTCGATGCGGACGTCTACGGCCCCAACGTGCCGATCATGCTCGGCATCCGCGAGCGGCCCCACGCCGGCCCGGACGGGAAGATGCAGCCACTCGAGGCGCACGGTCTCAAGGTTGTGTCCTTCGGCACGATTCTCGATCCCGGACAGCCCGTCATCTGGCGCGGCCCGATGCTCGCCAAGGCGTTGCGCGAGTTCCTCTACGAAGTCTCGTGGGGCGAGCTCGACTATCTCGTCATCGATCTGCCCCCGGGCACGGGCGACGTGCAGCTCAGCCTCGCGCAAAGCATGCCGATGACAGGAGCGGTCATCTGCACGACGCCGCAGGACGTGTCGCTCGCCGACGTCAGCCGCGGCATCGAGATGTTCCGCAAGCTCAATGTCCCCGTCCTCGGGGTCGTCGAGAACATGAGCGGCTTCATCTGCCCGCACTGCGACGAGCGCACCGACATCTTCGGATCCGGCGGCGGTCGCGACCTTGCGGCGCGCTACGAGCTGCCCTTCCTCGGTGCGGTGCCGCTGGACCCGCGCATTCGCGGTGCCGACGGCGATGGACGGCCGATCATGGCCGCGGCTCCCTCGAGCCCGCTCGGCGAGGTGTTCCGCGATGTCGCGTCGCACATCGCGGCGCAGGTGAGCCAGGAGAACTTCAACGCCACCTCTGGCCCTGTGATGCCGTCGGGACCGCGGCTGCCCGTCGTCGCCTCGTAGCCACTCCGGCCGCTCAGCGGCCGAGGACGGTCTCCACGGCGTCGTGGACGGTGCGCAGCGAGGTGGCATCGTCGGTGAACACGCGGATCACCTGGTTGTGCTGCGGTAGCCGTGCGACGAGCTCCGCAGTGCGCTCAACATCGATGGTGTCGTTGAGCGGGTCGTAGATCCGGACCATCCCATCGTCGGTCATCGGGTTCTGCGGTGCGATGCGCGCGATCGCGACATCGACTTCCACTCGCGCACCGAGGTGTTGGGTCGCAAGCTCCGCGTCGAGCTGTTCCTGCAATGTCGACGTGTCCATTCCCTTGTGCACGACGCTTTCATACGCGAGGTGCCAGCGCAGATCGCGTGCGGCGATGCGTGCCCACGCCTCGGCAAGCCGGCGTCGCTCAGTTCCAGGCGCGTCCTGCATCCAGCGTTGCACGGCAACGAGCACGGACCAGTCGTTGAGCTGCTCGTACTCGTCGAGATGCTCGAGCGGATTGCCGTGCAGGAGTTGCGCGATGGTGTCGGCGAAGATCTCGCGCATCGACAGGTCGAACCGGCGTCCGGTGCGGTGGTGATAGACCTGCAGATACATATAGAGCCGCGATGCGAGGAACATCTCGAGCGCGCCCGTCGCATGCGCGTGGAGCACGATGCTGTCGCCACTGACGAACGTGTAGTGGATGAGCCGCTGCACCTCGACCGCACCGAGGCTGATCCCGCACATGTACGCGTCGCGCGGCACGTAGTCGAGGTTGTCGACGGTTGCAGGCCCGCACAGGATCGGTTTCAGTGCGCGCAACCAGCCGGGGGGCGTGTAACCGTCGACATCGGCATCGGCCATCACCCACGCGACCCATTGTGGATCGATGTGCTCACCCGGTTCGAACCGGCCCGTCGGGCTCGCGCGCAGCGACTGGATGATATCGGCGAGCTGATGCGTCACCAGGTGGCGGCCGACGACCTCATGGTCGAGGTTCCACTGCTCGAGCACCTCATGGTCGAAGAAGTGACCGAACGGGCCGTGCCCGACGTCGTGGAGCAGTCCCGCGATGCGCAGCGTCTCCTCGACGAGTGCGGGTGACGGTGCATCGGGGAACGCGGCTCGCAGCGATCCATCAACTCGGCGCGCGAACAAACTCGCGAGGTGCATCGCTCCAAGCAGATGCGTGAAGCGCGAGTGCTCGGCGCTGGGAAAGACCCACCAGGCCGATTGGAGTTGGTGCACGCGACGGAGTCGCTGCAGCCAGACGGTGTCGAGGAGCTGGCGCTCGCTGGCCTCACCGGGCTGATCCTTGGTGATCTCTATGTAGCCATAGAGCGGATCTGCGATGAGATTGACCTGACGGAATCGCTCCGCCGCGCCGAGGGAGCTACTCGTCGTCGTCCTCGCCCTCTTCCTCGTCGCCGCCATCGTCGCCGTCGTCGATCAGGGAGACGGGATTCCAGCCGTGCAGATCAGTCATGAGGATTTTATACGCCATCGCTGCGGCGGGACGCCCGGACAGTGGTCTGGTGACCGCCAGCACGATGTGACGAACCGATGACCTCTGTCACAGCGGCGTGTCACTGCGCCGAATCGCTTCTAGAATCGAAACGTGCGTCGTAGCTTCATCCTTGTGTCTGTATTCGTCGCCGCACTGACCGTCGCGTGGTCGGCGAGTCCTGTGTCGGCATCTGAGTCCATCCGAGCACTCCCTGGCGCCACGTCATCGCATGTTGCGCGCACCGATGCCGCGAAGACGCCGGCGATCGCATCCACGCCGCTCGCGCTGACGACGTTCGAAGGCGGTGGCGAGCAGACCGCGATCAGCGCGCCCGGCAATGGAAATACCGCTGTCACGACACCTGCGGACCCGAGCTTCGCAGCGGGCGGCAGCGATGTTGTCGAGGCCGTCAACAGCGCCGTCTTCGTGTACAGCCGTGCAGGAGCGTTGCTGACGTCATTCGGCATCAACGGCATGATCGGCAACGTCGCGTCGAGTGGGTATGTCGTGCAGTATCCGCACGTCGTGTATGACCCGCTGTCAGGCGTATTCATCCTGATGGTGTTGGAGTCCAAGGTCTCCACGTGCTCCAGCCAGATCGTCGTCATGGACTCGCAGACGAACCCAATGCTGACTTGGCAGGCACGCGGCTCTGTCAGCCTCAATCCGTCGGTGTCGGGGGCCATTCTCGCCAACCTCTCGATGGCGCTGACGGGGACGCTTGTTGTCGCGTCGAGCGACTACCGAGCATGTACAGGCAGTGGTGTGCTCGGCGCCTTCATGGCGAGCCAGACCATTCTTCTGCAGCGGGCGGACCTGGTGGCAGGCACCGAGACTTCGCGGAGCGGCCACTACCTCGCCCCAGGACCGATCGGCGCCCAACCAGTCATGGGATTGGGACTTTCGAGCGTCGCGTACGAAGTCGCGAACGACGTCAACTGCACGAACACGAACGCCACTCCGGGAAGTTATGTGGTCTTTGCGATCACAGGGACGCCCGATGCGGGCAACGTCTCGCAGTCATGTACTCCTAGAGTCGGATACCGCGACGAGCCCGCCACCCGCTGCGCTCCAGAGCGGCACCGGCATCACGCTGTCCACGAACGACGATCGCTTTCTCAACGCGGTGTGGTTCAACAACACGCTCACGGCCGTCGGGACGACTGCGTGCACGCCCAGCGGCGATACGCAGGCGCGCTCATGCCTCAACGTCATCAGCCTCACCGCGACCACCGCCGGCGCTCTCTCCGTGCCGACCCAGTTGCCATTCAAGGGTGTGAGCGGTTCCTATCTGTATGACCCGGCGATCGCGGACGACAGCACGGGCGATACGTTTGTCACCTTTGACGAGTCGTCGTCATCGACGTTCGAGTCGATGCAACTCGCGACCATCCAGAGCGGCACCTGGAGCGCGTTCACCACGGTCAAGACGAGCGGCGCCTTCTACAACTCCAGCACCTGGGGCGACTACTCGGCGGCGCTGCAGGATCCGTTGCATCCCACCGATATCTGGGTGGTGTCATCCGACGTTGACGGGGTCACGAGCACCAACTGCGCCACGGTGAACTCCTGCTGGAACACCTTCGTCGGGCGATATACGTTTGCCCTGCCGTCGGTGAACTTCCTGACACCATCGTCAGGCACTGGAGGCGGCGGGCAGGTCGTGACCGTCTCGGGATCCGACTTCGCCACGCCCGGCACGACCGCCACGTTCGGCGGAAACCCGATCACCATCAGTAATCTCACAGTTGACTCGTTCACGTTCACCACGCCGCCCGGTCCTCCCGCAGGCGGCACCGTCTTCGTGATCGCGACCGACTCGCTCGGCTCGAGTACCGCAACTGCAGGCGCGGGATTCCTGTACGTGCCGCTCGCCGACTACACGCCACTCCCGCCGTTTCGGATTTTCGACACCCGCGGAGGCGCAGCACTCGGGCCAAACTCCACGCGAGTCGTGCAGGTCACCGGAGTCGGGGCGACACCGGTTCCCAGCACCGCTGTCGCGGTGGTCATCAATGTCACCGAGATCCTCGGCACCGCCAACAGCCTGCTGACTGTGTATCCGACAGGAACTCCGCAACCGAAGGCATCAAACCTGAACTTCAACGCGGGTACGGTCACGCCGAATCTGGTCACCGTCACGCTCAGCAGCTCGGGTCAGGTGAGCATCTATAACTCGGTCGGCAGCGTGAACGTGATCGTTGACGTCGAAGGTTATTTCGCCCCACCGACGGTCGCCACCACTGCGGGCGAGTTCCACCCGATCCTGCCGTCCCGGGTCTGCGATACGCGCTCCACCTCGCCGACTCCGGCGTGCAAGGCACACGGACCAGTTGTTGCCGGATCACCGATGCTCGTGACCGTCACCGGCGCAATCCCGGCGGGTGGGACGGCCGAGGCCGCAGTTCTCAACCTCACCGCCGTCGCCGGCACCGCCAATACGTTTGTCACGGTCTTTCCGACCTCGACATCGGGGACCTGCACGCAAGCGCCGAGCGCTTCGACCATCAACGTGGTTGCCGGAGCTATCGAGGCGAACCGCGTGTTCGTCAAGCTCGGGCCGGGACCAAGTGGTCCGAACACCGCGGTCTGTGTGCTGAATTCCGTCGGGAGTATCAACGTGCTCCTGGACGCGAACGGATGGTTCGGTACGTCGTCCGCCACCGCCGGGTTCCAGTACCAGGCGATTGCTCCCGCCCGTATCTGCGATACACGCTTCCCACCAATCGGATGCGCGGAAGGAGCGATCGGCGCGGGGCCGACGGTCGCACGTCTTGTGCATGTGGCCGGTGAGGGCGGCGTTCCGAGCACACCCAGTGGGATCGTTGTGCAGGCGGTCATCGCCAACCTGACCGCGGTGGGGCCGAGCACGAACACCTTCCTCGCGGCCTACGCCGCCGGCACGACCGACGGGACCTCCGACCTCAACCTCGTCGCCGGCGCGACGCTGCCGAACCTCATCGTCGTGCAAGTCAGCACGACCGCCGGGGCCAATGACGGGGCAATCGACATCATGAATGCGTCCGGCAGCATCAATGCGATCGTCGACGTCGAGGGCTGGTTCCAGTAGGTCCGCCGTCACGCGCTGACGAACTCAATCGTTGCGCCGGTGTGACGGCAATGTCAGATCTTGTCTGGCAGGCTGGGATGGATGCATTCCAAGCTCCATCGACTCGTGCTCGCCGCCGTCGTCGCTGGATCCGCGAGCGTCGCCCCGCTCGTCACTGCCGGTGCTGCAGCGCCGATCAACGCGACACCGGTGGCTGTTGTGCGCAGCGTCGGCGCGGTGGTTGCGCTGACGGGTTCGGCGCACCAGACCATCGCCGTGAAGCCCGCGACATCGAGCGTCTCGCAGCAGCCCGCACCGGTCATGCACGGCATGCTCGCTGCCGAGGTCGCGGGAACCGGTAATTACGGATCGCCGCTCATCAGCGGTTGCGTCTGGGCGACGTGGGTTACCAACTGTGCGAATCTGACGGCCTACGGCAACGGATCCGGTTTCGAGAACGTCGGCTGCGGTCCGCCCAACGGTTGCGAGTTCGGTCCGGAGTTTCAGTGCGAGGAGCTCGCCATTCGCTACGCGTACTACGCATGGGGTGAGCCCAAGAACTGGTACGGCTACGGGGCCACCGGTGGCGCGAACACCATGTGGCAGGCAGCTCCCAACTTGCCGGTCCCGCTGGCGCAGTTCCCGAACGGCGCGGGGACACCGCCGATGCAAGGCGATCTGATGATCTTTGCCCCTGGATGGCTCGGCAGCTACTGGGACGGGTCGGGACACGTCGCGGTCGTCCGTGATGTGGGACCGGGCTACGTCGACATCGTCGAACAGAACGCGACCTCGTCGGGGACAGATCGCTTTGCGCTCAGCGGCTCGCGTGTGACCGTCAACGGGTACACGCCGCTCATCGGCTGGCTTCGTGAGACCGAGCAGACGCCTGTCGAGTTGACCGCGGCCAACGTCGCCGGGACACCGCAAAGCGTTTCCGATCAGCAGGGTGACATGGACGTCATCTGGCGCGGATCGGACTCCGAGCTCCACGACCTCGCCTACCGCAACCAGTCCTGGCAGGCGTCGCCCGCGGCGATCACGCCGGCCGACGCAGCTTCCAATCCGGCAGTGGTGTCCCCGGCGGCCGGTCAGGTCGACGCGTTCTGGGCGGACAGCTCCGGTGACCTCTGGCAGGTGCAGTCGCAAAGTGGCTGGTTCGGCGCCGAGACGTGGCTGACGCCGCAGGAATTGCAGGTCGGCACACTCGCCATCGGGTCAACCCCAACGGTCGTGAGTCAGGCTCCTGGTCAGCTCGAGGTCGTCTGGAAGGCGAACGACAACACGTTGTGGGCGCAGACCTACACGGGGAGCTGGTCGGTGCCGATGCCGCTGAACAGCGGTGTCGTGACCGGCAATCCGAATGCCGTCGCCGGCTCGGGAGGCTCGATCGCCGTCGTCTGGCGTGACCCCTCGGGCAACCTCTGGAGCGACATGGGCGTGCCCTACGGCTGGCTCGGCGCCCAGAAGGTGGGCCTCGGCAGTCTGGCCAGCGATCCCACCGCTGTGGTCGCCGGACCGTCGCTGATCGACGCGGTCTGGCGCACGACCGCCGGCTCGGTATGGGCGGCCGCAATCACGCCGAGTGGCGGCGCGTCCCAGACGCTCGTTGACTCTGCAGTGAGCATGGGCCAGCCGGCTGCCGCGGCCTCAGGATCGAGCGCAGTCACGGTTGTGATGCAGCGTCCCGGTGGCGGTCTGGCATCTGCGATCTACGCGCCGGGCAACGGCTGGATCGGGCCCCAGCTCCTCAACCAGGTCTCGGCAATGAGCATCTCGGTCGTCAACTGGTACAGCAACGCGGTCGCCGCGTTCTGGCAGGGAGCGGGCAGCAGCCTCTGGTGGTCGGCCGCCTGTGCGGGCTGCGCCGCCCACCCACCGTCGGTCTACAACCCGACCGGTTAGTAGCGCGGAGGGTCGCGTGACGTCGGTCGCGGCGGCTGGGCGATGATCGCGGCGTGACCACGCTGCTCGCGCTGGCGGAGGCCGGCGACGCCATCGCCGCAACCAGCTCCAAGCTCGCCAAGGTGCGCCTGCTCGCCGATTTCCTCGTTGCCACCGATGGCGACGAGGTGGCGCTCGGCGCGCGCTATTTCACCGGTTTCGTCTTTCCGACCGGAGACGAACGCACGTTGAATATCGGTGGCGCAGCGTTCTCCTCGGTCCTGCGTGACGTCAGCGGCGCTGATGACGCCTCGATCGCTCAGGCTTGGCGCCGGCATTCCGACGCCGGCGACGTGACACGCGACCTCCTTGAGCAACGTGGGCCTGTTCCAACTGTCCCCGTGTCGCTGCATGAGCTCGACCGCGCGTTCGCCGAGATGGCCGAGGCGCGGGGCGCCAAGACGCGAGCTGCGGTGCTCCGGGCACTCCTCGAAAAAGTGACCCCCAACGAGGCGCGATACGTCGCCAAGCTGATCACCGGCGATCTGCGCATCGGTCTGCGTGAAGGGCTCGTGGAAGAGGCGATCGCCGCGGCGTTCAGCGCTGAACCGCGAGCGGTGAGTCGCGCGGTGATGCTCACGGGGGATCTCGGTGAAGCGGCACTGCTCGCCCGGGCAGGTCGACTCGACGAGGCTGCTCCACGATGGTTCGTACCGCTGCGTCCGATGCTGGCAACACCGGTCGCCGACGCAGATGAAGCTGTCGCGAGACTCGGTGAGGATGTGTGGGTTGAAGACAAATATGACGGAATCAGATGTCAGCTCCACCGCAGGGGCGAGGACGTCGCACTGTACAGCCGCGATCTGAAGAACGTCACCGCGCAGTTTCCGGAGATCGGCGCAGGAGCACTGCATCTCCGCGCTGATGTCATGCTCGATGGGGAGATCCTCGCGTTCCGCGATGACCGGGTGATGCCGTTCCACGCGTTGCAAACGCGGCTGGGACGAGTGGCGCCGGACGCCGAGTTGATGGCGGCGGTGCCGGTGATCTACGTCGCCTGGGATCTGCTCGTAGCGGACGACGACGTGATGCTCGATCGCCCGCTCCGAGAGCGTCGCGAGCGGCTCGAGTCACTCGCGGTGCGGCTCCCCCTCGCGCTTGCGCACCTCGAGCGCGTCCGCGGTGCCCCAGAGGTGGACCGTCGTTTCGACGACGCGCGCGCACGGCTCAATGAGGGGCTGCTGCTCAAGCAACCTGAGTCGACGTACACACCTGGGCGTCGCGGTCTGAACTGGTTGAAGCTGAAGCGACCGCTCGACACGCTCGACGTCGTCGTTGTCGGAGCAGAGTGGGGGCATGGAAAGCGCAGGGGTGTGCTCAGCGACGTGACGTTCGCGGTGCGCGTGGACGGAACCAACGAGCTGGCGACCATCGGCAAGGCGTACACGGGACTCACCGACGCTGAGATTGCTGAGATGACCGCGTTGCTCCTCGAGATCACCGTGAGCGATCACGGCCACTATCGCACCGTCGATCCACGCATCGTGCTCGAGGTTGCGTTCGATGCGGTGCAGGCGTCGGCGCGGCACCGCTCCGGCTTCGCGTTGCGCTTTCCTCGGATCGCGCGCTGGCGACACGACAAACCGGTTGCCGAGATCGACACGCTGTCGCGCGTGCGCGAGATGGCTGCGGCTGTCGAACACGAGCGTGTGCAACTCGTCGACGCTACCGAAGGCTAGGAGTCGACGCGGTACCGAAGGTAGACGACGCCGCTGTTGAAACGGCGTTCGTCGAGCAGTTCGAGGCGGACGCGCACATCGTCGGGGAGGGCCTGATTGCCACCGCCTCGCAACACGGGATGCAGGAACAGACGGCATTCGTCGACCAGTCCGGCGCGAATGGCGTGGGCGGCCAATTCCGGTCCGCCGATGCTGATTTCGCGCGGTGATTCCGCCTTCAACCGCTGGATCATGGCAGGCTCGAACTCGCGCTCGATGCGCGTGCGTTTGGTCGTCGGCGCCCCGAGTGTCCGGGAGAACACGATCTTGTCGGCATCCTTCCAGAGCGCTGCGTAGTCATGGAAGACCGGTGACTCGTCGCTCGTCGCATCGACCGACTCCCAGAACTGCATCACCTCATACATGCGGCGGCCGTAGAGGTACGTGCCGCTCTGACGCTCGAGGTCGTTGACGAAGCTGTGCACCTCTTCATCGGGCGCAGCCCAGTCGAAGTTGCCGTCCGCGTCGGCGATGTAGCCGTCGAGTGAGGCGATCGCCGTGTAAATGAGCTTCGCGGTCATCCGGTCAGCGCTGCTCGATGAAAGCGCCGAAGAGATCCGGCGTGTCCAGTGCCGGATCGCCGACCTGGGTGAAGCTGTCGAAGCGTGCGCGCAGTGCCGCGTACTGCTGCACGAGCGCACGGTCGTCGTACGCTTCCATCGGGTCCCACGGATGCAGGTAGTGGACGTCGCTGATCCCGGCTTGCAGCATCTCCTTGAGACAGCCGAAGCACGGCTGCATCGTCGACGTCATCGACGCGCCGAGGGTCTGCTGTCCGAATCGCGCGGCCGTCAGCAGTGCGTTCTGCTCCGCGTGCACGCAGATGCAGACGTCGTACGCGCCGCCACGCAGACGGTCGTCGTCACGACGTGAACAGCGATGACAGCCACCCTCGGAGCAATTGGGCATGCCGAACGGGGTGCCGTTGTAGCCGGTGCTGAGGACGCGGGCATCGCGCGTGATCACCGCGCCGACGCGGCGGCCGAGGCAGTCTGCCCGGGTGCGCGCGGCAAGCGCGATCAGCAGGAAGTACTGCTCCTTGCCGGGCCTGGGTTGCGCCGGCGCGGTCAGGGCTGACGTCCGAGAAATGCGGCGAGGCGGTCGATCGCCGGTGCGCTGTCCGGGAGATGCACCGGCTCGCCGAACGGCATACCGGTGCGCGGTCGATCCCCGAGCCCCGATTGCCAGAAGCGCAGCGCCTCTTCGGCGAGATCCTCGGGAAAGTCGGCCGGTTGGCCGGTTCCGCGGGCGAGGTCCCAGCCATGGATGAGCTGCTCGTTCATCCGCATGTGGACGATGGTCATGCCGCTCGCCTCACCTGTGTATGGGGCCTGGAACTTGCCTTCCAGGAACCCGGGCGTGAGGAATGCGTCGTGCATGCGCTTGCCGACGGCTCGAAACCCTGCCGGAGGGTCGTCGCCGAGCCAGTCGGTTGCGCGTTCCTCGGCGGTGATCGGTCCGGGGCTGCGCTCTCCGGTGGCGATCATCGCGAAGATGACGTTGCCGTTGGTCAGGTGGTGGAGGAGCTGGCGGACGTTCCATTCGGAGCACGGCGTCGGCGCGGTCCACTGATCGGGTCCGACGCCGTCGACGAGACGCTGGACGGTGTCGACGAGGCGGTCGCTGTCGGCGACCACCGGGGGGATGTCACTCATGTCTCTAATGGTGGCCGAGATCGGTGGGGCCATGCGGGCGGCCGTCTCGGGATAGAGTTCGCGCCAGGGCGGGTAGCTCAGCCGGTTAGAGCAGGGGGCTCATAACCCCACGGTCCCTGGTTCGAATCCAGGCCCGCCCACTTGTTTCGGCTGATGCGTCGCTGCGCCTTCGGTTGATGTGTCGCGCAGGTTTGTTTGTGTGCGCTGGCGAACATACGTTTGCTATACTCTCTCGTATGGTAGCGGCTGCAATACCGGAGGCGAAGAGCCGCCTCAGCGAGGCGGTGGACGCACTCGTCGACGAGTCCATCGACGGCTTCTCCACCCTTGCCCTGGGTGAGGATCTGGTCGATATCCGGCGGGCGATCGATCGCCTCGAGGCGGAGTTCCTGCGCCGCCTCCACCGCTTCCACAACGAGCGGGGTGGGCAGGACGATGGCGGCTTGAGCACGGTGTCCTGGCTGCGCCATCGCTGCGGCATGACATCCAAGGCAGCCGCATACCGCAAGCATCTGGCGCGGACCTTGGGCGAGATGCCGGCCACGCTCGACAGCGCCCGGGCGGGCCGCTCCTCCTTCGGCAACATGGCGATGATCGCCCACCTCGCCGGCGATGTCGGTGTCGAGCAGCTGGCGCCGATGGAGCCGATCCTCGTGGAGGCAGCGGAGACGCTCGATCCGGCTCGGATGCGCACGCTCACCCAGGCCGCGCGCTTGCGGCTCGATCCCGACGGCGTGCTTGCCGATGACAACCATGCCCATGAGCAGCGCTGGTTCGAGTGCGAGCAGAGCTATGGAGGTGACTTCATCCTCCGTGGTCTGCTCGATGCCGAAGGCGGTGCATTGCTGAAGACCGCGATCGATGCGCTCAGCCACGGGCTGACGCCCGGCGAGACCCGTTCGGGGTCGCAGCGCCGCGCCGATGCGCTCGTCGAGCTTGCCGCCACGCAGTTGCGCTGCGGTGACCACCGCGACGTGCACGGGCAGCGACCCCATCTCACCCTGACGGTGAGCGCGGAGGCGCTGCGCGGTGACACCGACGCGGCCCCGGCCATGTTGGGCGGGGTGGGGCCGATCCATCCGGCAACCGCACGGCGCATCGCCTGCGACGCGGTCCGCGCGGTGGTGGCAGTGGCCACGCCTGCGCCGTCGGACGCCCCGGCGTGGACGGCGGTGGGCGCGCCGATGCTGCCGGTCTCAGTGTCGGGGGCCAAACGCACGATCCCGGCGCACCTCCGGACCGCGCTCTGCCTCCGGGACAAGGGCTGCCGCTTCCCGGGGTGCGACAAGCCACCGGCCTGGACCGACGGGCACCACATCATCCACTGGCACGACGGCGGTCCGACCGTGCTTGAGAACCTGGTCTCTCTGTGCCGCACGCACCACCGGCGCGTGCACGAGCAGGGCCTATACTCTCTCGTATGGTAGCGGCTGCAATACCGGAGGCGAAGAGCCGCCTCAGCAAGGCGGTGGACGCACTCGTCGACGAGTCCATCGACGGCTTCTCCACCCTTGCCCTGGGTGAGGATCTGGTCGATATCCGGCGGGCGATCGATCGCCTCGAGGCTGAGTTCCTGCGCCGCCTCCACCGCTTCCACAACGAGCGGGGTGGGCAGGACGATGGCGGCTTGAGCACGGTGTCCTGGCTGCGCCATCGCTGCGGCATGACATCCAAGGCAGCCGCATACCGCAAGCATCTGGCGCGGACCTTGGGCGAGATGCCGGCCACGCTCGACAGCGCCCGGGCGGGCCGCTCCTCCTTCGGCAACATGGCGATGATCGCCCACCTCGCCGGCGATGTCGGTGTGGAGCAGCTGGCGCCGATGGAGCCGATCCTCGTGGAGGCAGCGGAGACGCTCGATCCGGCTCGGATGCGCACGCTCACCCAGGCCGCGCGCCTGCGGCTCGATCCCGACGGCGTGCTCGCCGATGACAACCATGCCCATGAGCAGCGCTGGTTCGAGTGCGAGCAGAGCTATGGAGGCGACTTCATCCTCCGTGGTCTGCTCGATGCCGAAGGCGGTGCATTGCTGAAGACCGCGATCGATGCGCTCAGCCACGGGCTGACGCCCGGCGAGACCCGTTCGGGGTCGCAGCGCCGCGCCGATGCGCTCGTCGAGCTTGCCGCCACGCAGTTGCGCTGCGGTGACCACCGCGATGTGCACGGGCAGCGACCCCATCTCACCCTCACGGTGAGCGCGGAGGCGCTGCGCGGTGACACCGACGCGGCCCCGGCCATGTTGGGCGGGGTGGGGCCGATCCATCCGGCAACCGCACGGCGCATCGCCTGCGACGCGGTCCGCGCGGTGGTGGCAGTGGCCACGCCTGCGCCGTCTGACGCCCCGGCGTGGACGGCGGTGGGCGCGCCGATGCTGCCGGTCTCAGTGTCGGGGGCCAAACGCACGATCCCGGCGCACCTCCGGACCGCGCTCTGCCTCCGGGACAAGGGCTGCCGCTTCCCGGGGTGCGACAAGCCACCGGCCTGGACCGACGGGCACCACATCATCCACTGGCACGACGGCGGTCCGACCGTGCTTGAGAACCTGGTCTCTCTGTGCCGCACGCACCACCGGCGCGTGCACGAGCAGGGCTGGCG
>CAVWEG010000007.1:0-572424 GCA_963754015.1 Candidatus Dormiibacterota bacterium | reverse complement strand
AAGGGGGGGATTCGAACCCCCGGAGGGACTTAACATCCCTCACCCGCTTAGCAGGCGGGCGCTTTCGGCCGCTCAGCCACCTCCCCAGGCCTGGGCCAGTATATGTCGTGTCCTCGGCGCGACAACCGCATCGGGACGGGCTTTTAGACTCGCTTTCTATGGCACGTGCTCGGAGGGGAGCTGCCGCGATCGTCGCCCTGCTTGCCGCGCCGGCGGCGTTGGCGATCGGCACCCTGCATGTCGACGCCGCGATGGTGCGCCTCCCCGTCGGGACGCAACGCATGCAGATGCCGCTCGACTGCGAGGCGACGTCGCTCACGATCGCGCTGGCGTCGGTCGGCGTCCACACCACCCAGCAGTACGTTCAGGGGCACTTCCCCACTGACACCCGAGCCCCGATCCTCGGCAGCAACGGGCTCCCGAGCGAGTGGGGCGACCCGTATACCGACTTCGTCGGGCACGTCATGGGCTCCGAGCCGGGGAGCAATCCTCATTGGGCGACGTACGCCGGCTGGGGAGCGTACGCGCCGACGGTTGCGCCGGTCGCCAAGTCGCTCGGCGTGCCGGTGGCGTCCCAACTCACGGGATGGAATCCGCAGGCGCTCTACGCAGCCGTTGAAGCCGGGCATCCGGTGCTCGTCTGGACCACGGTGAACTACACCTCGGAGACCGCGCGGACGTGGACGGCCTGGGACGGCCGGGTGGTGCCCTGGACCGAGGCCGGCCACGTGGTCGTGCTCATGGGCGTCGACCCCGCGGCCGGGACACTCGAATTCAGCGATCCGCTCACCGGCGGGTACAACGGCACAACGATGGCGCAGTTCGCCAAGACCTTCGGCATCTACGGCGACATGGCGATCGTGATCGAACGCGTCGCGCATGCAGCCGCGCCTGTCCCGGTAAAGCCGCATCGGGCCGCCGTCGTTCACCCACCGGCGACGCACGTCGCGGTCGCCACCGAGCCGCCGTGGGTGTCGATCCACCACACGAGCGCGAGGAGCATCTTCAGCGGCGAGACACCGGCCGGCAATGCAGCTGCGAGCCTCGGGCTGCTCACCGGTGTGACCGCGTTCCCCGTCGACGAGGGCGGCGGCGTCTGGCCGCTCGTGGGAGCGGTGGGTGCAGCCGCTATCGTTGCGACCGCACTGCTCGGCATCTTCATGCGGAGGCGACGGCGGGACCATGCGATGGGTGACCTTCCAGCAGGCTGAGAATCCTGACGAGCGCGTCGGGCTCCTCGTGGATGGCCGCATTCACGTGAGCCCTCCGGACACCACGCTCGTGGGCCTGCTCGGCGATGACGGCGAACGTCTTGCTACTGCGGGCGACACCGCGCGGCGCGACCCGCACGACGTCGTCGACCTCGACGCTGTGCACCTGCTCGCACCGATCCCGCACCCGACGGCGGTCCGCGACTTCTATGCGTTCGAGCAACACGTCCGAACCGCACGCCAGCGACGCGGGCTCGAGATGGATCCTGACTGGTACGAGCTCCCTGTCTTCTACTTCAGCAATCCATATGCGATCGGCGGTCCCGACGAAGTCGTCGCAGTCCCGCCGGGAAGTGCGGAGATGGACTACGAGCTGGAGGTCGCCGCTGTGGTCGGGATGGGTGGCGCGGACCTCGATCCCGAGGACGCGCAACGCAACATCGCCGGCTACTGCGTGATGAACGACTGGAGCGCGCGCGATGTGCAGCGGCGCGAGATGAAGCTGAGCATGGGACCGGTGAAGGGCAAGGACTTTGCGACATCGATCGGCCCGATGCTCGTGACGCCCGATGAGCTCGACGACGTACGGCGTGAGCACAGTTTCGACCTTGCGATGACGGCGAGCGTCAACGGAGTCGAGTACTCGCGCGCGTCGCTCGCCGATGTCTACTGGAGCTTCGGTGAGATGCTCGCGTATGCGTCGCGCGGGACACGTGTCGAACCGGGCGACATCATCGGTTCGGGCACGTGCGGAACGGGATGCATCCTCGAGCTGTCGATGGTGCACGGGCACGATCGATATCCTTGGTTGGTGCCAGGAGATGTTGTTGAGTTGAGTGTCGAACGACTCGGGACGCTGCGCAATCGCGTCGTCGCCGGCGGGCCACTGCGGCCGCTGCGATGAGCATCCGCGATGAGTTTCTGCGCCGGCTCGATGCGGTGGAAGCGCGCCTTGCCGCTGTTGCGGACAAGGAACCGCAGCCTGGAGCGTTGACGGATGCGGATCCAACGAGCGGCGAGCGGTGGGACCGCGGTCAGGTGTGGGCACATCTTGCCGAGTTCATCCCGTACTGGATCGAGCAGACGCGGCCAGTGCTGCGCGGGCAGGCGTCGGGTGAGCCGGTGCCATTCGGACGCACGAAGAGCGACCCGGAGCGCATCGGGGCGATCGAGCGCGACCGTCACGAGGCGGTATCGACGCTCTGGGCATCGACTCGCGAGGACATCGCGCAGCTGCGCACGTTCCTCAGTGGGTTAGCACCCGAGCAATGGCTCGACATCGGGTTGCATCCGACCCGTGGTCCGATGCCGGTCACGAAGATCAACGAGGAGTTCCTGGTTGGACACCTCGAGGAGCACGCCGACCAACTCGAAAGGCTGAGCGCCCAGGGCTAGACTTGTGTTCCCCGCGGAGGGATGCCGGAGCGGTTGATCGGAGCGGTCTTGAAAACCGCAGTGGTGTCAGAGCCACCGGGGGTTCGAATCCCTCTCCCTCCGCCAAACCCCCTTAGTGAATAAGGCCGCTGACCAGAAGGATTCGTTCCATTCCATGACGGAATACCCACGCCGGCGCACGGTCGTAAGCTGGCTCCTTGGTTTTGTGGTCGTTTTCGGCGGCCTCTCTTGGCTTGTGACCGGCGGAATCCTCCGAGGCGCGCCGCCAGCACCGCAATCATCGCCCACACCGCGATCTACGCCCTACGTCGCGGATTGTGGCTCCGAGATACAACTCGTCGGAGCCTTCAACGACTGCGCCTTCATAGACCGAACGTCGGTGGATGACTGTGCGGTGACGGCAGACACGCTCCAAGCGGCCTTCAGGCTCGACGGCACTAGTCACGACTGGTATTTGGATCTTTGGATTTCCCGAACATACCCCGAACCCGGCGATTACTATTTGGGGAACGGAGGTGGCGAAGTCGACGTGACCAATGACGCAACGGGCGCCGTTTGGAAGTCAGTTTCCGGGGTCATCACGACGTCGACACCAGATGGCCGATCTGGGCGACTCAATGCGATTCTTCAAGCGGCGGAGATAGACCAAACTCCTGCGCGGGGACCGACCCTCAGCGTCACCGGATCGTGGCATTGCTGATCGTGTGCCAAACCCCTCGCGAGTTACGACGGTCGGC
Source organism: Candidatus Dormiibacterota bacterium (assembly GCA_963754015.1). Classification (GTDB taxonomy): domain Bacteria; phylum Chloroflexota; class Dormibacteria; order Aeolococcales; family Aeolococcaceae; genus Palsa-851. The sequence goes on along the minus strand of CAVWEG010000007.1, from coordinate 569,081 downwards.
TATCGAGCATGCCTCCGATGGTGTCGTCAGGTAGGAGCGGATCTGCACAGTAGTCATTAGCCAAACGCTCGAACTCCGCTGCTTGAGAACTGCTGGAATCGGGCTGGCCCTCTGAACGGTCAAGGTTATCGAGAGTGCCCTGCTGATCAGCCTTGTCCATCGAGACCCACACTGAGCAGGGCGTCGCGTAGCCAAGCGAACTTGCACAAGAAGTGGTGAGCAGAGCAACGGCTCCCGCAGCGAGCGCGATCGTTAGCCGCCGGCCTACGAGGGAGCGACGCGCCGCTGAGACTGCGCGTTCAACACCGGGCATCAATCCATCGTGAGGTCGAATGCAATCCGGTCGATCGCGATGCGGTTACAAGGAGTCTTCGGGCGACCGAACTCAGTGGTTGGCCATCCTCTGACCCGCTGACCCTCGGCGGCAGGCTCGGGCATGGCACATTTGCCGTCTTTGACGCGTTCTGGTACGCTACGGACCTAGCCGGAAGGAAGGGGGAATCATGGGTCGAGTTCGCTTGCTCGTTGTCGCCGGTAGTCTCGTGACGACTGCGGGTCTTGGTCCAGGAATGGTCGGCGCGTCCGCCGCCTCGCTGCCGACCACGAAGACGACCATCACATCGTCGTCGGCCGCGACCACGTACGACACGCCGGTGACTTTCGCCGTGCTCGTGAGCTCTACGAGCGGTATCCCGGACGGATCCGTGACGTTCCTCGATCGCAGTAACGGGACCCTCCTCGATACGACGACGCTGGCGAATGGCGAAGCAACGTTCACCACCGCTGCACTCGCCGTCGGCGCGCGCCCGATCGTCGCGGAGTACTCGGGCAGCACCGGTTATGCACCAAGCAAGTCGGCCGCGACGAATGTCACCGTCAGCGCGGGCGCAGCAGAGGCCGTCACATACCAGGAGGACAGTCGCCATGACGGCGATCTGCCGACCGGCGGCCCCACCATCAAATCCCTGCACCAACTGTGGAATGTGAGGCTTGGCGACCAGACTGGATACATCGCCGAGGCGGGAGATGTCTCCTATCCGATCATCGCCGGCGGCCGGGTGTTCGTTGTCGTCGAGAACTCCGCGAGCTACGGCGATGTGCTCTACGCATTGAACGGGAGCACGGGGGGGACTGACTGGTCGGTCGGTCTCGACGGAACGTACGGTTTCGCAGCACTCGCATATGACGGACAGGACCTCTTCGCCGTCAACTTCAACGGCGTTTTGACGGACTACACGGCGAGCTCCGGCGTCGAGCTCTGGTCTGAGCAACTTCCCGGCCAGTACAGCTTCACGGCGCCGCCGACCACCTACGACGGCGACATCTATGTGAGCGGAGCCGGATCCGGTGGCACTGTATATGCGGTGAGCGAGGCCGACGGCGCCGTACGCTGGACGCAATCAGTTGAGAACGGTGACAAGAGCTCGCCTGCAGTTGACAGCACCGGCGTGTACGTCTCCTACGCGTGCCAGCAGGACTACCACTTCAAGCTCAACGGCACGCTTGTCTGGCATCACACCTCGGCGTGCGAGGGTGGAGGCGGGAGCACTGCCGTTCTGCACAGCACGTCGCTCTACGCACGAGGATCGGTTGGCCTCGACACGCCGATTGCGCTGTCGAAGACAGCCGGCGTATCGGTTGCCAGTTTCGCGTCGAGGACTGCCCCGGCGTTCGGCGACAGCGACATGTTCACGCTGTTCGGTGCAAATCTGGTCGCCGTCAACCCTTCTGGCAGCCCCGATCTGTGGACCTTCGGCAGCGGGACGCTCGCGACTGCCCCCGTCGTCGCGGGCAGTATCGTCTTCGTCGGCAGCAGCAACGGGACCGTGTATGGAGTTTCCGCAAAGACCGGAAAGCAAGTCTGGTCCGCCGTTGCCGGTCCGTCGATCGTCGGTCCCGATGAGCAGAACGCTGACGTGCTTGTCGGCATGGCGGTCGGCAACGGAATGCTGGTCGTTCCGGCTGGGGGTGAGCTGACCGCCTACGGAAACTGACGCCTCAGCGCCGGCGTGCTCCCAGCGGAATCGCTCGCCGCGACACCAATCATGTTTGAAACAAGCGACGCTGACACCCGGGGTACGCTGACTGCATGACTGGATCGACGGCGTTCGAGGTTCGCGCGGCCGACGCAAGCGAGTTGGACATCTCCGTCGACATTCTCGAAGAGGCTGCGGTGTGGGGTGGATCTGGTGGGCGAACCACCTGGCCGTCAGGCACGTTCCTCGATCCGACAGGTGCAGGCAGGGCGCGCCTCCACAAGGACATTGAGAGTGGCAGCCTCTACGTCGTGTGGTTGGACGGGACGAGTGCGGCGACGTTCGCGCTGCTCGATGCCGACCCGATGCTCTGGCCCGCGGCCGGTGATGACGCCCTCTACCTCCATCGCTTCGCGGTCCGGCGGAGCGCTGCCGGCGTCGGGCGTCGTGCGATCGAATGGATGATCGACGAGGTACGGCGCCGTCGTCGTACGTATCTCCGTCTCGACTGCCGCGAGGACAATCCTGGTATTCGGAGCTATTACGAACGCTGCGGGTTCAAGCATGTCGGCGAAGCAACGACGGAGAGACACCATCTGAGCCGTCTGAGTCTTTACGAGCTCACCGTCTCACCGGACAGCGCGAGTGCATTTCCGCGCTGATAGTCGACCACGCGCACTCAGACGTTTGCGCTGAACCCGTGACGGTCGTGGCACCGTGTTGGCACCGCGCGCCACCGGATGGATTCCCCTGACGAGAATGACCGGTGGTTACAAACGTCTGCTGCCCGACCTGCTGGAGGTGGACCGAACTCGGAACGGTCTACATGTGCAAGCGCTGCGGTACCCCGCTCATCATGACGGACGGCCGTCGCGCTGACGAGGTGGCTGCGCTGCCTCCCCAGGTCGATGTTGTGGCACCGCCGGAACCCCCGCCGCTCGAGCTCGAACCTGTGGGTTGGTCGATCCGCGTTCGCGAATAGCCGATGGATTTTGGCTCCTCGATCCGTCTCTAGTAGGATCGAGACCAATCGGAGGTGTTCGGCGTGCGCAAGGTCGTCGTGTACGAGTTGCTGTCCCTCGACGGGGTCGCCGAGGATCCCGATAAATTCTTTGCCGACTGGGATGACGCGATGGGCGCCAACCTCGCGGCCGTCATTGCGACGCAGGACGCGGTCATCCTCGGCCGCCGGAGCTACACCGAGTGGGCGCAGTTCTGGCCGGACAGCGCGATCCAGCCATTCGCCGACTTCATCAACGGAGTCACGAAGTACATCGCGACATCAACGCCCCTTGACCGAGACTGGGCCAATGCGACGCCGATCCAGCGTGACTTGGTCGAATTCGTTCGCGATCTCAAGCAGCAGAGCGGCGGCGATATCGGCGTCCACGCAAGCATTTCCGTTGCCCAGGCGCTGCTCGCCGCTGACGTTGTCGACGAGCTCAGGCTGGTGATCGCGCCGAGGATCGCCGGCGGCGGACGCCGGCTTCTCGACGGATTGCCGTCGATCGAGCTCGAGCCGATCCGAAGCGCGCTGTCACCGACTGGCTATCTGCTGGTCGACTACCGCGTGATTCCTTCACGCGCCGAGGAGCCCTGAGCAGGTCCGAACGACGAGCGCCAGGGCGGCGCGTGCATACGCTTCGGATGATGCCTCGGTGACCTGCTCGCCGCCGATGAACTCGAGGGTGATCACCGTGTTCCCCGCTCTCACAACGTACTGAGAATCGGTCGGGATGTCGAACCCTGGCCGGGTCCAGTCGGTGACCTCCGCCTCATCTGCCTGGGTAAGCAGTGCGACTTCAGGAATCGCATCGCGGATTGCGCCAGGGTCGAGATCCGCAGGCGGTATTGCCGAAACGCCGGGCCAGCTCGCAAACCATCGCACTGCGTCGTCCACGGTGGCAAATGTGTTTACCGTTTCGGTGAGCTGATCGATCCGGGACGGGAAGGCTGAAACGAGAGGGCTCGAATTGCGAGGCCCGAAGTCCGCCGGGACATCGCGCAGCGCTGCGTTTTCGGCCTCGATCCATGCAAAGCCCGCGGCTGTAGTTGTTTCGGGCGTCAGTCGCCCGAGAAGCACAGGTCCAGGTTCGCCGACGAGCGACGTGATGACCATCTTCGGATCGACTGATGTCGGCGGCAACACGATGCCGGGCATCGACGCACAGACCGAGTGTGGGGCCGCGATTGTGAGACCGCTCGTAACTTCGCCAACCGCGGCGTGTGCATCGCTTCGGGTCTCGGGCTGCCGACCCGTGTTTCCGGCGGGAGCGCACGCAACTGAGAGTCCTCCGGCAAGCACGAGGAACATGGAGAGGCGAAGCGCTGGTGTCTGCATGCAGTTGGTGATACGCCCTCAACGCGAGGAGGTTCCGGCGCCGGGGCCGATTGGCGCCGGCCGTTACCGATCGAGCGCGTTCTGCAACCCCGCAAGGATCGAGAGGACGACGTCCTCCCGTTGCTCGGGACCGTAATCCTCCGGGAACTGAATCTCGATCTCCACAGTGTTCCCGCGCCCGTCAGGCTGACGAAGCCGCCATCGATGCTCGGACACTTCCGTCTTCTCGGCGTATCCGCTCCACCCCGCGGCTCCACGCTCAGGGGTCAACTCTTGACCACCTCATGGCAGCCGTACGTGCTGCGGGCCGAGCTCGCTGACGCTTCGAACTCCCAGGAGCTTCATCGTCCGGCGAATCTCGTTCGTCAGAATCTCGGCCGCTCGGGCGACACCGCGCTCGCCGCCCGCCATCAGTCCGTAGAGATACGCGCGGCCGACCATCGTCGCCTTGGCGCCGAGCGCAATCGCGGCAATGATGTCGGCTCCGCTCATGATCCCCGTGTCGACCCACACCTCGGTCCGATCACCGACTGCGGCGACAACCTCCGGCACAAGCCGGAGCGGGACGGGCGCGCGGTCCAGCTGACGGCCTCCGTGATTCGAGAGGACGACGGCCTCGACGCCGGCGCCGGCCATGCGCTTCGCATCGACCACCGTCTGCACGCCCTTGATGACCAACGGTCCGTCCCACACCGATCGCACCCACTCCAGGTCTGCCATGGTCATCGTGGGGTCGAAGAGCTCGTCCATCAGCTCCGCGATCGTCCGATCCCACGAGCTCAAGGACGCGAATGTCAGTGGTCGAGTGCTCAGCAGGTTGATCCACCACGCGGGATGCGTGGCGATGTCCACCACCGTCTTCGGTGTCAGCGTCGGTGGGATGGAGAAACCGTTGCGCACGTCGCGCAAACGCATGCCGGAGACGGGCGCATCAACGGTGAGCATCAGCGCCTCGAAACCTGCATCACGCGCACGGCGCATCAGCTCTTCGCCGGCGCCGCGGTCCCTCCACACGTACAACTGAAACCACTTGCGCGCGGTGGGCGCTGCGGCCGCGACGTCCTCGATCGACGTCGTGCCCAATGTGGAGAGCGTGTATGGGATACCGATCGATGCGGCGACTCGCGCAACTGCACACTCGCCTTCATGGTTCATCAGGCGCGTGAAGCCGGTGGGCGCAAACGAAAACGGCAGGGCGGACTCTCGCCCGAGCATCGACGTGGTCATGTCGACGCGCGAGACGTCCCGCAGCACCGAAGGCGAGAACTCGAGATCCCGGAACAGACGTCGCGCGCGCCGCAGGCTGATCTCCGCCTCTGCGGCGCCGTCGGTGTAGTCGAACACAGCACGCGGCACGCGACCGCGCGCTACCGTCCGGAGGTCGGCGATCGTCAGCGCGCGCCCGAGGCGTCGCTGCGTGGCACTGAGCGAGAACGGCTTTGCACGGAGCAGCGGACGGATCTCGCTCCATTTCGGGATCTGTCGCTCGGACAACTCGCATGTCTCCCAGTGCTTGCCGGTGCGCGTCTGCGCATGCTACCGACCCACGCCCGAAGCACGCCTCGGGTCAACTGTCGAGCATCCGCACCATGTGGATCTTGGTGACGGCCGTACCCTGCACCATGACTGCGCGCCGTTCGCGCCCCCACTCCTCGAATCCGCACGAGCGGTACAGATGCTCGGCGGCAGCGTTGCCCTCGGAGACTCGCAGCTGGACCTGGAGCAGACCGTGCACCGATGCGGCGTGTTCGAGGGTTCGCAGCACCAACGCTCTGCCGACCCCGTGACGGGTCGCGTGCGGTGCGACGGCCATGCCGAAGAGCGTCGCGCTGTGCCGTTCCTGCGGGCGCTGCGCCACGGCGAGTCCGGCGATCCCAATCAACTTCCCCGCGTTGTCGAAGGCCCCAAAGACCGCATCGTTGGGGCGTCCGGGCGCGATGAGGCGGTCGATCATCGTCGACAGCGGTTTCGTGGACTCCTCCTCGAAGCTCGCGGTGAACGCAAACGGCGTCGCGCGAATCGCCTGCAGCCGGAACGCGCGATACGCCTCGACGTCATTTGCGCCGAGCCGGCGGATGGTTATTCCGCGGTCCTCCACGACGTTGCTCGACTAACCCGCGTGCGGACGATCGCCACCCGCGCGAAACTCCGCGACGGCGTTGGCAACGGCCTCCTCGAGGTACTGATAGAAGAGCTTGCGTTGCGCGATGTCGATTGCGACATCGACGTCCTCGCCCATCCGGCGGCGTGCGATCCATGGCGGGATCCCATCCGCGACCATCTCACTGCCGACGTTGATGCGCACCAGCGCGTCGTTCTCCTCGGAGACGTGAATGGTCACCTTGAGCACGAGCCCGGTGTGTTCGACGAGCCTCCAGCTCCGCTCCCAGCGCAGGTTTCTATTGTTGTCGCGTGAGAGCCGAACCGCGTCGTCGACGAGGACCTGCTCGCCTTCGCGCGCGGTCTCCTCGAGGAGGACGCGGATGTGCTGGTCGAGGTCGCGCGAGATCCAGTTGACCAGCGATGGTGTGCGGTCGTTGAGGTCCGGGCGTCCGTTCGGATCCGACGCCAGATCGCCGATCGCCTGCACGGTGCTCCCGTGGCGGCGGCAGTACGGGACGTCATAGAGAGTGACGCCGTGATCGAGGCAGGACGCGACCTGGCACAGCCTTCCCCTCCGGTCGCGGTACGCGCACGGCTGGGCGTTGCTGTTCGAACAACCGGGCACGCTGCACGTGATGCCCGTGTCGACGGGCTCTGACGGCGCGGCATCGGGTTCCGGGCGGCGTCGCCGGAACATATTGGGCATCAGCGAAACTCCACTGGAGTCCATCCTACCCCGGGAACGCCATCCTGGCCGGTGAAGATCGGATATCCCGGCAGGGGGGCTGCCTGAGCTAGGGGCTGGCGACGAGGACTGCCGGGCGCTGCTTCGGCCGGATCAGCGTGCATGTCAGGCCTGACAGCGCCGCCATTCCGGCCGCATACCACCAGAGATCGTGGAAATGACTCAGCGCGTCACCCAGGCCGTGCGGCGTGCCGACGATGACCACAAGGAGTGCGATACCGAATGCGCCTCCGACCTGACGCGCGGTCTGGTTCACCGCGCTCCCGACGGCGAAGCGCTCCTGATGCAGGCTGGAGACTGCGGCGGCACTCAACACCGGGAAGGTCAGCCCGATGCCGAGACCGGTGATGAGCGTTCCCGGCAGCCAGTCCAGCAGGTAGTTGTGGTTGAGGCCGACGCGCGTCGCGTACCACACGAGTCCGATGACGAAGACCGCGAACCCGACGAGCAGCACCTTGCGAAATCCGACGCGCGCCGCCGTCTTGCCGGCGGGCCCCGAGACCACTGCAACAACGAGCGGACCCGGGGTCACTGCAAGGCCGGCCCACAGGATCGAGTAGTGCCAGACGCTGGTCAGGAACAGGATGTTGCCGAGCAGCATCGCGAAGAAGCCCATGGCGTAGAGGAACGTTGCGAGGTTGGCAACACTGAACGAGCGCGTTCTGAACAACGTCAGGTCAAGCACCGGTTCGGGATGACGCGCGGAGCGGAACAGAAAGATCGTCCCGACAACAAGCGCCACCGCGAAGGACGCGACGATTCGCGAGCTCGCCCAACCCCACGTCGGCCCCTGCGAGATGCCGAGCACCAGGGAAGCGAGCGTGACGCCGATGAGGAGCGCGCCGAGGTAGTCGGGCTTCGCGTCCGGCCGGCGCGGCACCGTCTTCGAGAGCACCCGCCGCCCCGCAAACCAGGCCAGCGCACCGATCGGGAGGTTGACGAAGAACGCCCACCGCCACCCGCCGATCGTGATGAGCGCCGCGCCAAATGACGGACCGGTGGCGACAGCGAGCGCACCGACGCCGCCCCAGAGCGCGACGACTTGCGAGCGGCGCTCTACAGGAAAGGAATCGAGCAGCAAGCTCAAGGACGCGGGCAGCAGCGCGGCGGCGCCGACGCCCTGGATGAGGCGCCCGAACACCAGCAGCAACACAGACGGTGCGAAGCCGCAGAGCGCCGAGCCGAGGCAGAAGATGCCGAGGCCGGTGAAGAAGACCCTGCGACTCCCGAGCCGGTCCGCCGTTCGCCCGGCGATGACGAGCAGCGAGCCGAACACGATGCCGTAGCCGATGATGACCCACGCGAGCGAGGCGCTCGGATCGTGTGGAAACGATCGCTCCAACGCAGGAAACGCGACGTTGACGATCGAGAGGTCGAGTGACGCCATGAACGCACCGAGGGCCGTCACGAGGAAGACCACACGGGGGCGCTGGCGCGGGGACGCCTGCACCTGCGGTTCGAGAGTTGTTGCCACCTGCGTCACCGCGCCCACTCTACGGGGTTGCGTTCTATTATGCAACTCAGTAGGCTACGAGCCATGGAACGAAAGAGTTTTGCCGGCTTCGACTGCTCCGTTGCTCAGTGCCTCGAGGTCGTCGGTGAGTGGTGGAGCATGCTCATCGTTCGCGACGCCTTTCTCGGAGTCACCCGTTTCGACGAGTTCCAGAGCCGGCTCGGGATCTCACGGAACATCCTCCAGGAGCGTCTCGGCCGCCTCGTTGACGCGGGCGTCCTCTCGCGGGTGCCGTATTCGTCGCACCCGCCGCGATACGACTACCGCCTTACCGACAAAGGTCGTGATCTCTGGCCGGTGCTCACGGCGATGCGCCAGTGGGGCGACCAGCACGCGGCGCCAAACGGACCGCCGCTCGAGGTCGTGCACAGCGAATGCGGCGCTGTGGTGCACGGCGTCTTTGTCTGTTCATCATGCGGCGAGCCGATCGGTGCGCGCGACGTGACGCCCATTCCCGGGCACGGCCGGGAACATGCGAACATCCTTCCGCACCGCACAGCGCACGGGAACTGAATGCCTACGCCACCGCAGCCTTGAGGCTGCGATAGCTGCGCAGCAAGCAGCGCCGCATGTCCTTGACGTGGGGATCCTTCAGCTCACATCCATCTGCGACCCAGCGATCACAGATGCGCATCGCGTCCGCGCGCAGGTGTCCGCTCTCGCGTACGTTCGCGATTGGGACGTCGTACGTGTACGCATACAGTGCGGCCACCGCTTCGCCCAGCGTGTCCGTCTCGCGGGCGGCGTCGTGCTGCAACTCACGGTGCACGCGCCACCACTCCACCTCGAGCCGCGCAGCTTTGGTCGGGTCGAACCCCACCCCGCCGCCACCGGCAAGCGTGTAGAAACCGGTCATCAGACGGCGCGCTCCCTCTGGATCGTTGTCCGGATATGGAGCCCAGACTTGATTCGCACGGAGGACAAGCCACGCGCCCCAGAGCGTCTGCGGCCATGGCATCCGAAACCCGCATCGCACCAAGCCCACCGACGCAGTAAGGACTCGACCCCACTCGCGCCGGTAGTAGCCGATCCAGGCCGCGCTTTCCATCTGCGCGAGGTCGACGGGGTTGAACGCCCGGACCGCCGCGTGAGCGTCACGCTTGCGGAAACGCATCACCGCCGTTCCGATCGCCTGATCAGGAAAGTGCCGCCAGGCGCTGCGAGAGCTTCGTCGCAAGCGCGTCGGCCTGTTGCTGATACAGCGCCGACGGCGCGACGTTCGCGAAAGCGATACCGAGCTGCAGCACGAGCAATCCGCCGGTCAAGCCGAGGAAGTAGACATAGCTCGCGACCTTCGTGACGCCAGTTGCGAACGTGTCCAGCGCAACGGTACGGGTTCCTGCCCAGCTCCCCATGGTCACCGTCGACGTGGTCACCGACGCATCGGCGAATTGCTCCGCCGTGTTCTGGTCGTGATCGGGACAGGCATGTGCACCGGCCGTTGCCTGCCCGATGTCGGTCGCTGTGTCGGCGGGCTTCGCTTCGATGATCACGGCCTCGGTGACCGCTTTCGCGGCCGCGGCCAGCGACTGGCTGACGTCGGTTCCCACGGCGTCACGCGTCCCAGTCGTGATCCCCGTTGTCTTGATGCACGCGGTGGGCACGAGCCCGTCGCTCACGAGCGCCGCCTCCGAGCCTTCGGTTGGCGCCTGGCCCACTTGTGAGTTCGGCACGTCTCCATCGGTCACGAGTGCCGCCTTGACGATCTCAACCGTCGGTGCCACGAGCGCGGTCGGCTTGGGCTTCGCGGTTGGGCGAGTAATCGATGCTCCGCCGCATCCGGCCATGACGAGCACAAGCAGCCCCGCTGCCCATGCCGTGGACGTCCGACGCACGCGATCCTCCCGGCGATTGATCCAGATCGCATTGTGCCGCCTCGGATGATCAGGCCGGTACCGCAATCTCCTCCGAAGCCGCGTCGAGGCACTCGTCGATGATGGCGCGCACCAGCCGGTCGACCCGCTCACCCCCGAGGCGTGGTGAACGTATCGACAACCGGTCGACTATGGCCTGCTCGCGATCGACGTCCCGCACCGGTATCGATGCGGACGACTTGTGCTGCTGCACCGCTTCGACCATCGCCGCGCGATATTCGAGCATCTGGAACACGGCGTCATCGATGGTGTCGATCACTGCGCGACATCCGCTGACCGTCTCCATCACCGCCGGCCGCGTCATCGCGCAGAGCGCCCGCGACGCTGCGACGATGCGCGCAAGCGCCGTCGGTGTGATTGCCTGCGCGGCGTCGCACATCGACCGCTCCGGATCGGGGTGCGACTCGATGATGAGCGCATCCGCGCCGGCAGCAAGCGCAGCGACCGCGAGCGACGGCACCCAGCCGGCCTTGCCGGCCGCATGGCTCGGATCGACCGCGATCGGCAGATCGGTCAGCTCACGGAGCACGGCGATCGCGCTGACATCGAGCGTATTCCGTGTCGCGGTCTCGAAGGTCCTGATGCCGCGCTCGCAGAGAATGACCTGCGTGTTGCCTTCGCCTGTCACGTACTCCGCCGCGGCGAGCAATTCTTCGTAGGTGGCGGACATGCCGCGCTTGACGATCACGGGCATGCCGCTCTGCCCTGCCGCACGCAGCAGTGGCGTGTTGTGCATCGACCGTGCGCCGATCATGAGTGCGTCGACGTGGTCGCGGAGCACGTCGATGTCGCCGGCCTCGAGCGGCTCGGCCATCACGGGCAAGCCCGTTCGTCGTCGTGCCTCGTCGAGCAGCGGCAGCCCGGCAGACCCCAGGCCCTGGAACGAACCGGGTCGGGTGCGCGGCTTGAAGACGCAGCCGCGGAGCACGCTCGCACCGGCTCGATGGGCCGCCACCGCATGCTCGACATAGCCCGTCTCGACCGCGCAGGGTCCGGCGATGACGGGGATTGAATCACCGCCGACGACAACGTCGCCGATGCGGACTCGGCGTGTGACGTGACGGTGTGTCGCGCTCGGAAGCAGCGGCTCGATGGTCACCGTAAGGATCCTCCGTGTGGTGATGGGCCACCTCACGGGATCCGGGGCTGACCCATCTCTGATGAACCAGCCCTGGTAAGTAACTGCGCGGTCGGCTTTAGTAAACCCCCGGCAGCCTTACGGCTGGCGGGCCAAAGTATCGAGACGCAGTTGCGAACATTGCCAAGAATCGTATCACGTCATTTCCCAGACGTCCATCCTCGCGAAAACCCGATCGGCCGCCCGCATCGTTAGCCAAGGTCCTCAAGGCCGCCCGTCTCCGCGAAGATCATCTCCTCTGCGATATTGGTCACGCGGTCTGCTATGCGCTCAAGGTAGTGCGCGACGAACACGAGTCCCGTCGCCCGTGGCGCGAGACGGCCGTCAGCTGTCATCTGCTCGACGTACGTTGAGAACAGGTGGCGATACTGCAAATCGACCACGCTGTCTCGCCGTGCCACATCTCGGGCAGCCATGGTGTCGTGGGTCTCGACAGCGCTCATGATGTCGCGTAACTGAGCCTCTACCAACTCCGCGAGAGCACCCAGTGGCTCGGACGTTGGAACGTCGGGTAGCTCCGTCATCGACCTACCTATCCGGGCAATCGACACACAATGGTCAGCCATACGCTCGAGCTCGGACGCCATGTGTTCGAACCCCTGGATATCTCGAAGGTCCCGAGCGACAGGAGCCTGCGTGAGGATGACGTGAAAGCACATATCGCGGATCTTGTGGTGCTGACCGTTGATCGTCATGTCACCCTCGATCACGGCGGTGCAGATGTCGGGATTCCGTTCGCGGAGCCCCCAGATCGAGCGCTCGATCGCAACTTCGACCTGGTGGGCCAGGTCCATCACCCCAGTGCGGATGCTGTCGAGCTCGCCCTGCAGCACTGGACGATTGGTCGTCGAGGTCGCCGGTGTCTCCGGTGTCGTCTGTGTCATCCGAATCGTCCTGTGATGTAGTCCTCGGTGCGTTTGTCCACGGGGTCTTTGAACATCTCGTCCGTCTTGCCGAGCTCAACGAGTTCGCCCGCGCGACCTTCGCCCATGAGCATGAACGCTGTGTAGTCACTGACGCGAGCTGCCTGCTGGAGGTTATGGGTCACGATGATGATCGTCACCGTCCCACGCAACTCCCGCATCAATTCCTCTATCCGTAGGGTCGAGATGGGATCAAGCGCTGCACACGGCTCATCCATGAGGATGACGTCGCTTCCTGCGGCCAATGTGCGAGCCAAGCACAAGCGCTGCTGCTGTCCTCCGGACAGCCCAGTGGCCGCCGCCTTGAGACGATCCTTCACCTCATCCCACAGGGCGGTCTGCTTAAGGCAGCGTTCCACCGCATCATCGAGCTTGGCTTTGCTGTTGCGTCCATCAAGCCGCAGGCTATAGACGACATTGTCGTAGATGCTCATTGGGAAAGGGGCCGGACGTTGAAAGAGCATTCCCACGCGGCGACGAAGGCTCGCAACATCCACCGTCGAGTCATAGACGTTCTCATCGCCAACCATAACGTCACCCTCGAGCGTGAATGAAGGGGTCAGGTCATTGATGCGGTTGAGGCTGCGCAGGAGCGTCGACTTGCCGCAGCCGGATGGGCCGATGATCGCTGTGATCTCTCCTTCTGCTGCCGAGATCGACACATTGCGAAGCGCGAGGAACGAGCCGTAATGTGCATTGACATTGCGGGTGCTGACGGCCGGGTTCTCGACCTGGACGATGCTTGGGCGTGCCGGCCGGGCTTTAGTGGCGCCATCCTCGCTCAGTCGCCCAACGATGCTCAACTCACTCGCCATCTCACCCAACTCTCCCGCTCACATATGCCTCGGTCGCTGGCTTCGCCGGCGCACCGAAAATCTGCTCCGTAGCGCCGAACTCGATCAGGCGCCCCGGTTCGCCTGCGCGCTCGATAGTCATGAATCCGGTGTACTGCGACACGCGGGTCGCTTGCTGCATGTTGTGCGTCACGATGATCACTGTGTATTGGTCCGCAATCTCACGGATCAATTCTTCGATCTTGAAGGTCGCGATCGGATCGAGCGCAGAGCATGGCTCATCCATCAATAGGAGCGCTGGATCAACGGCAACGGCCCGAGCGATACAGAGACGCTGTTGCTGGCCGCCCGACAAGCTCACGGCCGGCTTATGGAGCCGGTCCTTGACCTCATCCCAGAGCTGCGCACGGCGCAACGCACTTTCGGCAATGTCATCGAGCTTTCGATCCCCAGCCGACTTGGCGAGCCGAACTCCAATGACTGCGTTCTCATAGATCGATTTGGTGGGAAAGGGATTCGGGCGCTGGAACACCATCCCGATCTCGCTTCGCACGGAACCCGCGTCAATGTCGGGGTCGTAGACATTCTGCCCGCCAAACATGACTTGGCCCTCGACCCGTGCCCCAGGGACAATCTCGTGCATCCGGTTCACGCAGCGCAGTAGCGTGCTCTTGCCGCACCCAGACGGTCCGATGAGGGCCGTCACTTTGTGAGCCGGGGCCACCAAGTCAACGTCTGCGACAGCGTGATGCTTGCCAAACCAGGCGTTGAGCTTCTTTATCATTAGCCCCTGATCAGCGGCTTGGGCATCGGCGTGAGCGTCACTCACGGACGCTGGCGCGGGAGCGGATTCGGTTGCCACGTCAGGCATTCGCGGTCCGCACCCGGCGGCCGAAGAAGCGAGCTCCAAAAGTGAAGATCAATACGATTGCGATGAGCGTGAGGGCTCCTGCCCACGCTCGGGCTTGGCCTTCTTGAAAGCCGGTGACCGCGTTGTCAAAGATCTGCAGCGACAGGGTCGACATTCGCTGTGTCGGGTTGAACTGAGTGAAGAGGTCGTTCCCGAGCGCCGTAAGGAGCAACGGAGCGGTCTCGCCCATTGCCCTGGCGACAGCAAGCATCACCCCGGTGATGATGCCCGGGAGGGCGGTGGGGAGACAAACTCGCATTACCGTCTGGCTCCGAGTGGCGCCGAGAGCCAGGCTGCCTTCGCGCAACTCATTCGGTACGAGCCGGAGCATTTCCTCGGTGGTCCGAGTCACCAAGGGCAGCATGACGATCGACAGTGCCAGCGACCCCGCAAAGCCAGAGAAGCCGAACCGGGTCACCCAGATCGCGTAGATGAACGCGCCGGTGACGATCGTCGGAATCCCAATCAGCACATCATTGAAGAAGCGGATCGTCGCCGAGAGCCGGCCTCTTCCATACTCGACCAGGTAGATTGCGGCGCCAATCCCCAGCGGTATGGCGATCCCGGTTGCGATGCCAACGATGATCAGACTGCCGATGATGCCGTTGAAGAATCCGCCGCCGGCAGCACCGGGGTTTCCGGGCGGATTCTTGATGAGGAAGTTCAGGTTCAGGGCACCGGCGCCCTGGATCGCCACGTAGATCAGCACCCAGGCAAGGACACCGACGGCCACCACCACAGCGGCGATCAGAAGACCGATCATGACCGCGCTCTTCCCCCGGCGCCGGCGCAACGACTGGCGCTTGCGGAGGCCTGGAGCGCCGAGCGCTAGCTGGCTCACAGCGCAACGCCGCGACGAACGATCAAACGGGCGAGGATGTTCACAATCAGTGCGACGATCAGCAACCAGAAGCCGACGACGAACAGTGCCGAAAGGTGAAAAGGTTCGGTCGCTTCGGTGAACTCGTTGGCGATGACGCTCGACATCGTCGCCCCCTGCGAAAAGATGCTGGGATTGATGTGCAGCACAGCGTTGCCGATCACCATTGTCACCGCGATCGTCTCGCCGAGCGCTCGGCCCAATCCTAGGAGAGCAGCTCCGACGATTCCTGACCGTGATCGTGGCAGCACGGCGATCCGCAGCATCTCCCAGCGAGTGGCTCCCAACGCCAGTGCCGCTTCCTTCTCATTGCGGGGGGTGCTCCGGAAGACCTCTCGACACACGGCGGCGATGATGGGCAACACCATGATCGCGAGCACCAGCCCCGCAGTGAAATATGACACCCCGAAGAAGGGTCCCTGGAAGGCAACCCCAATGACGGGAACTGTGCCTAGTGTTGTGGTGAGAAAGTCCACCACGGGCTTGATCGCCGGAATGAGCGCAAAGATTCCCCAGAAGCCGTAGACGACACTCGGCACTGCAGCGAGCAGGTCAACGAGTGCCGAAAGCGGACCCTTCACCCGGTGCGGCGCCACATCCGTGATCACCAGAGCAGCGCCAACGGCTATCGGGACGGCGATGATCATCCCGATGATGGACGTCAGCATCGTCCCGTAGATGAACTGCAAGATGCCGTACGGATTCGGATGCGAAACATTGGGAAACGCATCCGACGGCGCCCACCGTGCGGCGGCAACAAACGAGAAGAATCCATAGTGCTGCATGGCCGGAAGGCCTTCCAACACCAAGAAGATGATCATGGCGCCGATCACCAACAGAACGATCGTGCCGGCGACGGTCACACCTGACCCGAAGAGCCGATCGGCAACGCGCGGACGCCCCCTCTTCAACGGGAGAGGGAGCGTCCGGGTTGCGGTGATGCTGCCGCTCACACCAGCAGGCGGTGGCATCAGGAGAATCCTCTTATCAAATGTGTAAGTGCGATTACGAGGCGACCGGACTTCCGTTGAGCGTGAGCTTCTTGAGCTGCGCGATGCACAGCGCTTGAAGGGTGGGCCCAAGCGGCGTGTAGTACACGGAGCCCGTCAGTGCCTGTCCTTTTGTCAGTACCCATGAGAAGAAGTTCACCAGCGCCGCGGCATCCGCCGCATTGGTCTGGTTCTGGTAGATGAGGGCCCAGGTCAGCCCGGTGATCGGGTACGCCTCTGAGTTCGTTGACTGGTTGACGATGTCGACCCGCAGGTCGGACGGGTAGGTCGTGATGCCAACCGTGGCCTGGGCCGCCGTCTGCTCGCAGGGCTGGATGAACTCGCCAGCCTTGTTCTTGACGTCTCCGTAGGTGAGGTGCTGCGAGATGGCGTAGTCGAGTTCCAAGTACGCGATGCTGCCCTGGGTCTGGCCTGCCGCCGCCGAGACTCCCTCGTTGCCCTTGCCGCCGATCCCGACCGGCCACGCTACGGTCTTTCCGACGCTCTCTGTTGAACCACCGAGCGCGGTGACCCAGGCAGGACTTGTTTGGGTCAGAAAGTCAGTGAAGATCGCTGTGGTGCCAGACGAATCGGAACGATGCACCACCGCAATGGGAAGGTTCGGAAGGCTCACACCTGGGTTCAGCGCCGCGATCGCCGGATCGTTCCAGCTCGTGATGCCACCAGAGAAGATCTTGCCGAGGGTGCTGCCGTCGAACTTCAAGCCACTCGGGACGCCCGGAAGGTTATAGACGACCGTAACAGGGGCTTGCACCAGTGGGATCTGAACGATTGGTCCCTTCGCCTTGGCGATGTCCGAGTCAGTCATGAACGCGTCGGAATCGCCGAAGTTGACCGTATTAGCCTGAATCTGCGCAACGCCAGCACCGGATCCGACCGACTGGTACGCAACTTGAACACCACCATCCGTTGCGTAAGCCGCGGCCCAGACCGACATCATCGGCGCGACGAAGGTTGATCCTGCACCGCTCAGGGTCTTCGACTGACCGGACACGGCGGTCAATCCGTTGGTGTAGTTGGGCGGCGCTACCGTCCCGGTGCAGACGGGTGTTGGTGTAGCGCTTGGAGGAGCCGTCGAATTGCCTGCTGAAGCTGAGCCGCACGCAGCCAGGACCAAACTCCCGGTCAACAAAGTGACCGCGCCCTTCACTGTTGGACCTCGGCGCCACAACTGAATTCCAGCCGTCAACGATGGTTCGATATCGACTCTCATCTCAGCCCTCAATTCCCCGTCTTCGCCCTGTCGCGTTGCGACTGCACCGTGCCATCCTGCCGATCCACTGGTTAAGGGCGACACGAGACAACGGTTAAGAGCTGCTTAACGGTTGACGCGTTTCATCTGAGAGGGCAGCGCCGGGGTGCAGCGAAGCTACGAAACTTTCTGTACCTCCTGGGCAACGGGGCGGTAGAGTTCCGGCGCGCGCCTCGCGAAAAGTTGAAGAATTCGCTCGCAGCTCGGACCGCGCTATGAAACTCGACGATGCTGCAGTGCGTCGATCAAGCCGCAGACCGACGAGGGCGGGTCGGGAGATTCGGTGATCGCCCGGACCACGGCGACCCGGCTTGCACCCGACTTGACAACGTTCGGCAACGTGACCAGGTCGATGCCACCTATTGCAAACCATGGCCTCTCTTCGACACCGCTCCGCTCACGCGACGCCGCGTGGCTGACTGTCGCAAGACCGGTGGCCTCGCGGCCTGGTTTGGTCCGCGTTGGGTACACGGGTCCGGTGCAGAGGTAGTTCGCGTCGGGCGAGGCGGAGTCGTACTCCGGATTGGAATGGGTTGATAGCCCAATGAGAATGTCGTCACCAACGATGCCTCGCGCCGCGCTGGGCGGAAGATCGTTCTGTCCGACGTGCACGCCGTCGGCCCCCGACGGCGACGGCAACGTCCGGACGGTCATTAAGGATGAAGAGCGCATCGTGGCGGTCGGCCGCGGCCCGGAAGGCCGGACTCCACCGCAGGAGATCGCCCGCCTCCGCGTCCTTCTCACGGAGTTGCACGATGTCGACGCCGGCGGTCAGCACCGCGTCGAGAAAGGCGTCGAGGTCGCCCTGCGCTTGGCGGGCGTCTGTGACGAGGTACAGCCGGGCGCGGGCAAGCCGCTCGCGCCTCGCGTCACCCAGCCTCGACATCACCCCGGGCCGGCACGATGACCGGTCGCCCGCCGAAGTCGGCGATCCCCTCCCACGACGTCGAGGCATTCGCGTAGAGACGCTGGGGAATTCTGCCGGCGCGAAAGGCGAGACGCCCGGCTTCCACCCCCAACCGGATGGCGCGTGCCATGACGACCGGATCGGCCGCGCGAGTGATCGCTGAGGCGACGAGCACGGCGTCACAGCCCATCTCCATGGCGATCGCAGCATCCGACGCGGTGCCGACCCCCGCGTCGAGCACCACCGGGACCCGGGCGCGGTCGCGGATGATCCTCAGGTTGTAAGGATTGCGAATGCCCGACCCGCTGCCGATCGGCGCCCCGAGCGGCATCACCGCGGCGCAGCCGAGATCCTCGAGGCGGCGGGCGAGCACCGGATCGTCGTTCGCATACGGGAGGACGACGAACCCATCGTCAATGAGCTGCTCGGCCGCGACGAGCAGCTCGGCGCCGTCGGGTAGCAGCGTCTCCTCGTCGGCGATGACCTCGAGCTTGATCCAGTTGGTTTCGAAGGCCTCGCGCGCCAGCTTCGCGGTGGTCACCGCGTCCCGGGCCGTGTAGCAGCCCGCCGTGTTGGGGAGGATGCGGCGGCCTGAGGTAGCGACCACGTCGAGAAAAGCGGCGCTGTTAGCTGGGTCGAGACGACGCAGCGCGACTGTGACCATTTGAGTGCCCGATGCCTCGAGGGCCTCGCCGAGCGCGTCCAGGCTCGAGGCGCCACCGGTCCCCATGATCAGACGGGATGTGAAGCGCTCACCCGCAATGACCAGCGCGTCGTCCATCAGCCGCCCTGAACGGCATGGAGGATTTCGAGGCGATCTCCCGCACGCAGAGTGGTGTCGGGCCAGCTCGCGCGGAGCACCACGTCGCCGTTTCTCGCAACCGCAATGCCGCGCTGCTCCGGAGGCAGCTCCATCTCCCGAAGCAGATCGGTGAGGCCGAGACCTTCCGCAACCTCCCGGCTTTCTCCATTGACCACGATGATCACGCCGGCACCTCCGCGGGTTGGCGAAGTCGCGACGGCCACCACGGTCGCGTTGCCTCGGGCCAGTCACCGCCACGGAGGACGCCGACGACGGCGTCCGCGGTCGCCGGGGCGAGCAGGAAGCCGTTGCGATAGTGGCCGGTCGCCAGGATGAGACCGGGGGTGTTCGACGCTCCGACGATCGGGGCATTGTCAGGTGACCCGGGGCGAAGGCCTGCCGACGCCTCGACGAGCTCGAGCTCGCTGACGTCGGGAACAAGCGCTCGCGCGTCGCGCAGGAGTTCGAGTACCGCACCGGCGTAGACCGTCGTGTCGAAGCCGCGCTCCTCGATGGTGCCGCCGATAACGACCCGGCCATCTCCGCGAGGGAGCAGATAGACGTGGCTGCCTCGGACCGTCCGGGAGAGCATCTCAGGCGCCCCGCGGAGGCGAAGGATCTGACCCTTCACCGGCCGAACCGGAGGGCTGTCGCTAGCCGGCACCCCGCCGACGCCACCCGACCAGCACCCAGCGGCGAGCACCACCTGCGTGGCATTGATCCGCTCCTCACCCTCGACGAGGACACCGGCGGCCTTGCCGCCTTCAGTGGCGAGGGTTCCGCGACCGCGATGGATCTCCACATCGAGCTTGATACACGCGGCCAGAAGGGCAGCAGTCAGCGCCCGTGGATCGACGATGTGGTCCGAATCGACGAGCATCCCGCTGCGGATCGAGGGAGCCAGCCCGGGCTCGAGCTCGCGGGTCTCGCCGGCCGTCAACCGGCGGACGGGAAGATCGATCGACCGCCGGTGCTGATAGGCGCGCTCGAGGGCGGCATGCTCGTCAGCGTCGACCGCAACATGGAGCGTGCCGCACTGCCGGTATCCGGCTTTCTGTCCCGAATCGGCCTCAACCTCGGCAACGAACGCGGGATAGCGGGCTGCGGAGTTGCGATTGAGTTCGACGACCGCCTCTTCGCCGAACTCTGCTTCGCTGATGGGAGCGATCATCCCGGCGGCGTAGTGCGATGCCCCGGAACCCGGATCAGGGTCGACAAGGGCGACGCTCAGGCCCGCGCGAGCAGCGCGCCAGGCCACGGAGAGGCCGATGACACCCCCTCCGATCACAGCTGTGTCCACGCGTCTCCTCCGAATATGGATCCGAGTTTACGGGGAGGGCTCGATCGCACCGATCCGATCGAGGCGATAGCCGACGCCGAAGACGGTGGTGATGCGAAATGGGACCTGCGCGAAAGGCTCGAACTTCTCGCGAAGCCAGCGGACGTGGACATCGACAGTCTTGGGGTCGCCGTAGAAGCGGTTGCCCCAGACTGCCGCGATGATCGCCTGACGCGACATCACCCGTCCCGTGTTGCGCAGGAGTAGCGAAAGCAGGTCGAACTCTTTTGGAGCAAGGCGCAGCTCGGCGCCCTCGATATGAATCGTTCGGGCAGCGCGGTCGATCCTGAAACCCTCAAAGTCCTCGATCTCAACCGCGCCGGCCGGACGCCCGCTCATCTCGGCGCGTCGGAGGAGCGCGGTGATGCGGGCGAGCAGCTCATTGAACGAGAAGGGCTTGGTCACGTAGTCGTCGGCGCCCAACTGGAGGCCGACGACCTTGTCCACCTCTGTGCCTTTCGCTGTAAGCATGAGGATCGGCGTCGACGACTCCTGACGGAGGACGCGGCAGACGTCCAGGCCGCTCAGCCCCGGAAGCATGACATCAAGAAGGATCAGATCCGGCCGCTCTGCTCGCGCAAGGGTGAGCGCGTCCGGTCCTGTCGCGGCCTCGATGACGGTGTATCCCTCGCGTGCGAGGTTGTACCGAAGGGTCTCGCGAATGGCGTCCTCGTCCTCGACCACGAGGATCCGCTTGGCGACAGTCGACGCCATAACCTGAGCTTACAAGAACGCCGTTCGGAGGCACAGGGCGCGGTAACAACACGGTTGCCTGTCAGCACCGACGCATTTCGTATGGTTGCATGCGCACCGTCCGCGAGCAGCCAGCGGTGTGCATCGCGATTGCGATGCGAGAGGCAAAGGAGAACGCATGCGCCTGATGAAGATCGTGGTCGCGGCGGCGTTGCCGGTGGCGACCATCACGACTGCTGTACCGCTCGCACATGCTGCGTTCATTCATCCGGCGACATCCACCACATTCTTAACGTCGCCGACATACGCATCGACATTAGTCGGCCCTGGACTCGCGTCGATGTATCCCGTCGACGTGACCCAGAACGCGTCCTATTACTTCGTCCTCGATGCCGGGAGGTATCGCGTCGTCGCGGTGAATCGGTCGACCGGTGTCATCGGCTGTCAGGTCGGCGGGCGTGAGGGCAGCGGACCGGGTCAGTTCGGTGACGCGCGGGCGCTCGACTTCGATACCGCGACCAACCAGCTCTACGTCGCCGACACGCCACACAACCGCATTGAAGTTTTCTCGTTTTCGGCCACGGCATGTGCCGCCGGCTCGCCGACCGGATTGACGTTCGTCTCACAGTTCGGCAGCAAGGGCGCCGGCAATGAGCAGTTCAATCAGGTCTACGGCATCGCGGTCGACGCGGTCAACGGGTGGGTGTACGCCGTCGACGGCGCAGGGCGCGTCGAGAAGTCGAATCTCGCTGGCACCTTTATCAGTCAGTTCAACGCCGGCGGCACGCTCAACGAGCCGCGTCAGGTGACCGTGGCTCCGAACAGCGACGTCCTCGTGATGAATGCGCGCAACCATGAGTGCGACGTCTTCAGCGATACAGGAAAGCTGCTCTTCACCTTCGGCAGTCAGGGCACCGGCAACGGTCAGTTCACCGACGATCCGCGTGGCGTTTCCGTCAGCCAGAACGGAAATCTGGCCTTTGTCACCGATTCGGGCGGTAAGCGGGTCGAAGTCTTCAGGCTGACGTCGAACGGCACGAACTACACGAAGGCAGCGTTCGCGTACACGATCCCCTCCGGGGCTGGAGCCGCGCAATTCGTCGGTCCGCGCGGGTTGACCACCACGGCCGACGGCCACCTGCTCCTCACCGACGAGTGGGGATTCGGGTTGCACGAGTTCAGCTTTACGGCGACCGGCGCAACGCCGACGCGCAACCTCTTCGGAACAGCGGCCCCCGTACCGGGCGTCGACGCGCCGCGGGGCGTGCAGGTCGCTGCCAATGGACAGATCTACATCGTCGACTACTGGAACCAGCGCATCGAGTACATGAACCCGGACGGCACCGGCGCCGCATCATTCGGGTTCCGCGGCAACCCCTCGCAGAAGGGCGCCATCAACTTCGCGTGGAGCTTGGCGATCCAGCCGGGCACGGGCGACATCTTCGTCGCCAATCGCGAGAGCAACCAGGTCGAGGTCTTCTCGCCGACGGGAACATCGCTCCTCATCTTCGGCACCAAGGGAACAGGCAACGGCCAGTTCCATTTCCCGCAAGGGATCGCGTTCGATCCGACCAACGGCACCCTCCTTGTCGCTGACTCCGGCAACGGCCGCATCGAGCGCTTCACGATGTCGACTGGCGACACCAGCGCCACGTGGGACGCCAGCTACGGCACCAAGGGCGCGGCGTCGTCCACCGCACCCGCGGGTGTGCTCAACCAGCCCACCGGTCTCGCGGTCGCGCCCGACGGCACGATCTGGGTCGCTGACACCCGCGACAACCGGATCCAGAGCATGTCCACGACCGGCGTCTGGACGGCATTCGCCAAGCCGGTCGCGAGCACCGGGCAGAAGGGCTTCAACGCGCCATGGGGCGTGACCGTCGCCCCCGACGGCAGCATCTGGGTTGCCGACACGGGGAACAAGCGGATCGTCTCGATGGACACGTCGGGCAACCTCATCTTCAGTGCCAACGCGGCGAGCATGGGTGTCCCCGCCGCGGCTAAAAGCTCCGCGATCACCCCGTTCGCGATCGCGTTCAGCGGGACGACCGTCTACGTCAGTGACGTCTGGAACAACCGCGTCGTTGGTCTGACTGGATAGCCTCACAGCCGGCTTTCGCCCGATCTCTATACTCGATTGGGTGGAGGTGATCAGCGCGAGCGATCTGCACTCCGGTGCTGACAGCGTGGCGATGCTGCGCGCCGTCGGACTCCTGCTCGATCCCGGGATCGTCGGCCTCGACGCCGACGGCCGTGTCCTGCTCGCCAACGAACCGGCACGCCGCCTGCTCGGTCTCGATCTCGATGAGGGATCGGCGTTCGTCGCCGGCGAGGTGGACTACCGGCTCATCCGCATGATCGAAGCGGCGCGTGAGAGCGGCGGCATCGAGGAGCGCGCGATCAAGCTCCACGATCGCGACTTCGTTGCGCGGGCGATTGCGCTCCAGGGCGAGGTTTCGACAATCCTGCTGGTACGCGACGAGACTCGCGTTCATCATCTCGAGCGAGTTCGGCGCGACTTTGTCAGTAACGTGTCGCACGAGCTGCGCACACCGATCACCGCAGTGCAGCTCATGGCGGAAACCCTTGCCAACGGCGGTCTCGAGGACCCCGTCGCCGCCGCGGATTTCGTGCGCAGGATCGGCCAGGAGGCGTCGCACATGGCGCAGATGGTCGAGGAGCTGCTCGAGCTGAGCACCATCGAATCGGGCCAGCGCCCGATGGCGAGCGAGCTCGTCCCGATCGCGAATTTGATGCTCAGCCTCGACCGCCTGCGGCCGCTTGCCGAAAGCAAGGGTG
The DNA here is from genome assembly GCA_963754015.1 of Candidatus Dormiibacterota bacterium. Classification (GTDB taxonomy): domain Bacteria; phylum Chloroflexota; class Dormibacteria; order Aeolococcales; family Aeolococcaceae; genus Palsa-851. The sequence continues at coordinate 545,082 of CAVWEG010000007.1, read as the reverse complement.
TGCAGCTCGTCGCGCGGGTCGACCCGGGGACGCCGGACCTCATCGGCGACGCGGCCCAGCTGGGGCAGGTCCTCCGTAACCTCGCCCATAACGCCATCAAGTTCACCCCGTCCGGGGGCCGCATCGAGGTCAGCGCAGTGCCGCGTGGACCGGGACGCGTCCTGATCCGCTGCAGCGATACGGGCGTCGGGATCACGCCGGCGGATCTCCCGCGAATCTACGAACGCTTCTGGAAGGCCGACAGCTCCCGGCAGCGCGACGGGGAAGGCTCGGGGCTCGGGCTTGCGATCGTCCGGCATGTTGTCGAAGCGCACGGCGGGACCGTATCGGTGACGTCCGAACCTCGCCATGGGACGGAATTCCAGGTGGTGCTGCCGGCCGCTGAGAGGGGTTGAGCAAGCGTCGATTGACCTGCTTGCCGTCGCCAAGAGCCGTTCGTTACCATTGGACAACGGTTACGACGTAGCAAGCTTCCTTGCAGGGGGAGGCCAATGGCGGAACGCGTCCTCGACATCGACATCGATATCGATGCGTCGCCCCCGAGCGAGGGGCACCCAGCGCTCCTGGAACGGCACATCGATCTCCTCGACGCAGGTCTCCGAGGCGCCGCGCCGCGAATGCGAGGCCTGCTTCGGCAGATGTCCGCGTACCACCTTGGCTGGACAGACGAGCAGGGCCGCCCCGCGAATGAGCCGGCCGGCAAGCGAATTCGCCCAGCCCTGACCCTCTGGGCCTGTGAAGCGCTCGGTGGCGATCCGGAATGGGCGCTGCCGGCGGCTGTCGCGGTCGAGCTGATCCACAACTTCACGCTGATCCACGACGACATTCAGGACGGCGACCAGCTCCGCCGCCATCGTCCGGCAGTCTGGGCAATCTGGGGCGCCGAGCAGGGCATCAACGCGGGCGACGGCATGTTCGCGGCGGCGGTGACCTCGTTGCTCGCCCCCGGACGCCGACCCGGACGGCGGATGAAAGCCGCGCACATCCTCACGGCCGCGGTCGGCCAGGTCGTCGAGGGGCAGTGCCTGGACCTCTCGCTGGAGGGCCGCCCCGGCGCCTCGCAGAAGATCTACCTCCGCCTCGCCACCCTGAAGACCGGAGCGCTCCTCGGCGCTGCGATGGCGGCCGGTGCGGTGCTCGCGGGCGCACCACGGACGGTCGCCGAGCGCTTTGACGCTGCCGGGCGTCTCCTCGGACTCGCGTTCCAGGTCCGCGACGACTGGCTCGGCACGTGGGGAGACCCCGAGGTGACCGGCAAGGGCCGGAGCGGCGACCTGCGCCGGCGCAAGCTCACGTATCCGGTGGTTGCCGCGTACGAAGTCGCCACCCCGATGCGCCGGCGCGAGCTGCGCCGGCTTTTCAATGATCGCGAGCCCGGCGGCGAGTTCCGGCTCCGCGCCCTGCTCGACGAGCTCGGCGGTCCCGCGCTCACGGCGGGCGTGCCGATGGTGCTGGCACGTGACGCTGTCGCGGTCCTGACCGGGCTTCCCGACGAGGCGCTGACCGACTTCGCGGATCTGGCGATCCATGTTGCTGAACGCAACCGCTAGCCCGAGTCCCGTCACGAACCCGGCATCGCCAACGGCGTCGCGCAAGGACGATCACCTGCGCATCAACATCAACGAGGACGTCGCGGCCAAGGGGGTCGACGCGGGCTTCGACGACTACCGGTTCGTGCATCGCGCGCTTCCAGAAATTGATCTGCGCGATGTCGACCTGAGTACTCGCTTCCTCGGCCGGCCGGTCGGCGCCCCGCTGCTCGTGTCGTGCATGACCGGCGGCACGCAGCAGGCAGGTGTCATCAATGCGCGCCTGGCGCGAATCGCCCAGAGCCGCGGGCTGGCCATGGGACTTGGCTCGTGCCGTGTGCTCCTCGAGCAGCCCGACGTGCTGCCGACGTTCGACGTGCGCGCGATCGCACCGGACGTCCCGCTCCTTGCCAACCTCGGCGCCGTGCAGCTCAATCTCGGTGTCGGCGTCGCTGAATGCCGCCACCTCGTGCGCACCCTGCAGGCCGATGCGCTCGTCCTGCATCTCAACCCGCTGCAGGAGGCTCTCCAACCGGACGGCAACACCGTGTTCGCCGGACTCCTGGAGCGCATCGAGATGGTCTGCGCCGAACTCGGCGCTCCAGTCATCGTCAAGGAGGTCGGCTGGGGCATCGCGGATGACCTCGTCGCCCGGCTTTTCGAAGCGGGCGTCAGCGCCGTTGACGTCGCGGGCGCCGGCGGAACCTCGTGGAGCGAGGTCGAGCGCCACCGCATCGATGACCCGGTCCGCGCTCGCGTCGCCGGTGCATTCGGCGGCTGGGGCATCCCCACGACCACCGCGCTGATCGGCGCGCGACGCGCCGTCCCTGCCGGCACGCTGATCGCGAGTGGCGGCGTCCGCAACGGCACCGACATCGCCAAGGCCTTGACCCTCGGTGCCGATTCCGTCGGGATCGCCGGTCCCCTCGTGCGTGCCGCCGCCGCGGGCGATGCGGCGCTCGAGGAGACCGTCGCAGTGATCCTTGAGGAGTTGCGCCTCGTGATGTTCTGCGTCGGCGCCGCGCAGGTCGGCGATCTCTGGAGCGACGCACGGCTCATGCGCACCGACGGGATGGCCGTCTGATGGCACGCACCAGTACGTCGCTCGCCGCCGACGCGTACTGCCGCGAGCTCGTGCACCACTACGAGAACTTCACCGTCAGTTCAAGGCTGTCACCGCAGTCGCTGCGGCGCGACCTCACCCGCGTCTACGCATTCTGCCGTTACACCGACGACCTCGGCGACGAGAGTCCCGATCGTGTGGTTGCGACGCGGCGGCTGCGGCGCTGGCGCGACGAGGTGCGGGAAAGCTTCGAGCACGACGAGCGCACGCATCCGGTGCTCGTCGCGCTCGCCGAAACCGTGGACCGTCACGACCTTGAAGAGCAACCGTTCATCGACCTGATCGACGCCAACGTGCAGGATCAACGCGTCGACCGGTACGAGGACTGGACCGAGCTGCGCGCGTACTGCACACGGTCTGCCGCACCGGTGGGACGCATGGTGCTCGGTCTGTTCCACATCGATACGCCGGAAGCCGTCTCGCTCAGCGACGACGTCTGCATCGGCCTCCAACTCGCGAACTTTGCCCAGGACGTGTCGGTCGATGCACGTCTCGGTCGCACCTACCTCATGCAACGGGACATCCGCGAGCACGGCATGGACGGCGCGACACGACTGCTCTGCGATCGCGCGCGCACGCTGCTCGCATCGGGTCGTGAGCTCGAGCGACTCGCGCCGCCACGGTTGCGTGTCCAACTCGCGTTGTACCGGCTGGGCGGGGAGGCGATCCTCGATGCGGTCGCCGCGCGCGGCTACCGAACCGCGACGCGCCGTCCCGTGGTCAACCGCGCGGCGCGAGTGCGCATCGCGGGATCGGCGCTCTCCACGGGCCTGCGCCGCCACCGGTCGCCAACACCGACGCTCAGCGTCAGTTCGCGCACAGGTGACGGACGTGGTTGACGCGCCGGCGCTGCCCGACATGCGCGCAGCGGAGCGCTTCTGTGAGGACATGGCGCGTCGCGAAGCGGCGAACTTCTACTGGGGATTCATCGCGCTCCCGCGCCAGCAACGCGTCGCCATCTATGCGCTCTACGACTTCGCGCGCCAGGTGGACGATGATGCGGACCTCGCCGGGCGCAACTCGCGTCAGGCACGCCTCGACCATCATCGCCGCCGTCTCCACGAGGCGCGACCGGGCGACAGCACCGATCCCGTGATGGGTGTGCTCGCGCTCGCGATGCGCCGCTACTCGATCCCCGTCGACGAGCTCGAGATGCTCATCGACGGGGTCGCGATGGACCTCACGACCACGCGTTATGCAACCTGGGACGACCTGCGCACGTACGCGAACCTCGTCGCATCGGTCGTCGGGCGGATGTGCGTGCGCATCTTCGGATTCCGCGATCCGATCGCACTCGAGCGCGCCGACGAGCTCGGAGTCGCGCTGCAACTGATCAACATCCTTCGCGACGTGCACGAGGATGCGGCGCGCGGACGTATCTACCTGCCCGCGGACGAGCTGGCCGCGTACGGCATCAGCGAGAGCGACATCCTGGAACGCCGAGTCGCACCGGGATGGCGTCGTTTCATGGCGATGCAGGCGGCCCGAGCGCGCGAGCTCCACGCGTCCGGCATTCGCGTCACCGAGTCCATCCCGACTCAGCCCGCGGTCTGCGTTCGAACGATGGCGGGGATCTATCTCGGCATCCTCGACCGCATCGAGGCGGCTCCCGACATGCCGCTCCACAGCCGTGCGCGGCTGTCGAAGGCCGCGAAGCTCGGCGTCATGGCCCGGTCATGGCTGGCAGCCGTATGAAACATCAGCCACGTGTCGCGGTTGTCGGCGCCGGGCTCGCCGGACTCAGCGCAGCGATCGAGCTGGCGAAGCGCGGCTGGCATGTCGACATCTACGAGCGCTCACGCTTGCTCGGCGGGAAGGCGACGTCCTTCGAGGTCGAGGGCCACGAGGTCGACTGCGGCCAGCACGTCGTGCTGGCGTGCTGCACGGCGACGCTCGACCTCATCTCGGAGCTGGGAATGCACGACTCGCTCTACATTCAGCCGCGCTTCGAGGTGACGGTGCTTTCGCGCAACCGCCGTCCGACGCAGCTCCGCGCATCGGGGCTGCCGGCACCGATGCATCTGATGACGGGGTTCGCGCGATACCCGCACCTCACCGCGCTCGACCGTCTCCTGGTCGGACGCGCGCTCATCGCTGCTCGCGGCGACAGGAACCCGACCGGAACGATGGCCTCATGGTTGCGCCGGCAGCGGCAGAGCGTTCGCGCGCTGCGCGCGTTCTGGGAGCCTTTTCTGGTTCCAGCGCTCAACGCGCCGCTCGACCGTGTCTCGGCAACGATGGGGCTCTTCGTCATCCGCACAGCCTTTCTCGGTGACCGTGATGCGGCGCGCATCGCATATCTGACCGTCCCGCTCGCGCGGCTTGCCGAAGCTGCCGCCGCGCGCGCCGACGCCGTGCACATGCGCCAGGCGGTGGTGGGCGTGCATCACGACGGCCGGCGCGTCACCGGCGTGAAGTTGAGCGGCGGCACGGGCGCGGCGTGCGATGCATGCGTCATCGCGGTCCCGCCGCGACGTCTCGCGGCAATTCTTGACGACGCGCCGGCGTTCGGCATCGGCGGCCTCGAGGCATTCGAAGCCATGCCGATCGTCGACGTCCACCTCTGGTACGACCGGCCGGTGCTCGGCAGCGATTTCGCTGCGTTGCTCGACTCGCCGGTGCAATGGGTGTTCGAGAAGTCACCCGGATACGTGTGCTGCAGCCTCAGCGCCGCTGAGGCGCAGGTCGGCCGCCCGGAGAGCGAGCTTGTTGAGCTCGGTCGCAGCGCGCTTGCTGCGGTGCTGCCCTCGGCCGCCCGCGCTCAGTTGCTGCGCGGTGCCGCAACGCGTGACCCTGACGCAACGTTCATCCCCGCACCGGGCGTACGCCGCCCGGGACCGGCGACGGCGTTCTCCAACCTGGTGATCGCCGGCGCATGGACCGACACCGGCTGGCCCGCCACGATCGAATCCGCAGTGCTCAGTGGACGGGCTGCCGCGAACACGCTGCTCCGCAATGAGGTCGGCTTGCGCAACCAGTCCTCGCTGGAGGCGGCGCATGCAGTCTGATGCGCTGCGCTCTGCAGTCGACTGGCTGCTGGAGCATCAGGACCCGGCGGGCTGGTGGAGCGGCGAGCTCGAGACCAACGTCACGATGACGGCGGAACATATTCTGCTGTTGCGGTTTCTCGGCGCCTCGCACGACGACATCCGCGACGGCGCGATCCACCACATCGCGCACGCGCAGCGTGACGACGGCACGTGGGCGCTGTATCACGACGGCCCCGGCGACCTCAGCACCACCATCGAGGCGTACGTCGCGTTGCGCGTGCTCGGTGTCGATGCGGGCACACCGAACATGCAGCGCGCGCTGCGATTCATCATCGCTCAAGGCGGCCTCGCCGAGGCTCGCGTGTTCACGAAGATCTGGCTCGCGCTCTTCGGCGTGTACCCGTGGGACGGCGTGCCGAGCATGCCGCCGGAGTTGGTGCGGCTCCCGGCCTGGGCACCGCTCAACCTCTACGACTTCGCGTGCTGGGCGCGCGGCACGATCGCGCCGCTGCTCATCGTCATCACGCGCCGTCCGGTGCGCGACCTTGGCGTCAACGTTGATGAGGTCATCGCGCCCGGGACCGCGCATCGGATGCATGTCGTGCCGGGTTCCGGTCCGTTCATGTGGCTCGACCACGCGCTCAAGCTCTACGACCGGCTGCCGGTTCAGCCTGGCCGTGCGGGGTCGCGACGCAAGCTCGTCGACTGGATCGCCGAGCATCAGGAGGCCGACGGTGGGTGGGGCGGCATTCAGCCGCCCTGGGTCTACTCCCTCATCGCGCTCAATCTCGAGGGCATGCAACTCGACCATCCGGTCATCCGCCGCGGCCTCGAAGGATTTGGCAGGTTCTCGATCGACGACGCCGACGGATGGCGTCTGCAGGCGTGCATGTCACCCGTCTGGGACACCGCATGGGCGATGCTCGCGCTGCGCCGGGCCGGCATCGAACGCGACCATGCGGCCCTGCGATCCGCCGTTGACTGGTTGCTCGCCGAGCAGATCAGTGGCGGCGGCGACTGGCAGGTCAAGGTGCCGATCGACGGTTGCGGTGGCTGGGCGTTCGAGTTCGACAACGACATCTATCCGGACGTCGACGACACCGCTGTCGTGGCGCTGGCACTGCTCGAATGCGGCGACGCCGAACGTGGTTGCACGTCCGGTTGCCGACGCGGTGCGCTGGTGTCGGGCGATGCGGTCGCGCAACGGCGCGTGGGGTGCCTTCGACAAGGACAACACGCGGGCGCTCGTGTACCGACTGCCCTTCGCCGACTTCGGCGCGATGCTCGACCCGCCGACGGAGGACGTCACCGCCCACGTCATCGAACTGTTCGCGGCCGTCGGCGATCGCCCCGGCCACCCCGACATCGCCCCCGCGCTTGCGTATCTGCGCCGTGAGCAACGTCCCTGGGGCTCCTGGTACGGGCGTTGGGGCGTGAACCACATCTACGGCACGTGGTGCGTCGTGAGCGCGCTCGTCGCGCTGCACACCGGAGCAGACATGGTGCGCAACGCCGCGCACTGGATGCGCTCCGTGCAGAACCCGGACGGCGGGTGGGGCGAGACATGTCACTCCTACAAGGACGAGTTGTTTGCGGGAGTGGGCACGAGCACGGCGTCGCAGACGGCGTGGGCGATGCTCACACTGCAACTCGCCGGTCTCGGCGACGACCCGGCGTGCGCACGCGGCCGCGCGTTCCTCGTGGAGCGGCAACGCAACGGGACGTGGGACGAGCCCGAGCACACCGGTACCGGATTCCCGGGTGATTTCTACATCAACTACCACCTCTACCGGCACGTCTTTCCGACCCTCGCGCTGGCGGGCGGTGAGCCGGCGGCGGCACTTCATGCGGACGAGCGCGTGCTCGTCGCCCAGACATAAGCAACGACCAGGAGAAAGGAGCACATCATGGCAGTGCCACTGCGACAAGCGATGAAGGTTGGTACGTATGTGGCCAGGCAGAAGCTGCGCCGCAACGAGAAGTTCGCGCTGGTGCTGCAGCTCGAGCCGCTCTACCAGTGCAACCTTGCATGCGCCGGCTGCGGCAAGATCCAGCATGAGGATCCTATCCTGCAACGCCGTTTGACGGTGCAGCAGTGCATCGACGCCGTCGAGGAATGCGAGGCGCCGATGGTCTCGATCGCCGGCGGAGAGCCGTTGGTGCACAAGGAGATCGATCAGATCGTCGCGGCGCTCGTCGCACGCAAGCGCTACGTGTATCTCTGCACGAACGCGCTCCTCCTCGAGAAGAAGCTGCACCTGTTCACGCCGTCGCCGTACTTCTCGTTCTCGATCCACATCGACGGGCTGCGCGAGCGTCATGACGAGTTGGTGTGCCGGACGGGCGTGTTCGACAAGGCGATCGCCGCCATCGCAGCCGCCAAGAAGGCCGGCTTCCGCGTGACCACCAACACGACGTTCTTCGACCAGGACGACGCCACCTCGATTCGCGGTGTCCTCGACTTCCTCAACGACGAGGTCGGCGTCGACAGCATGCAGATCTCACCCGGGTTCGCCTACGAGAAGGCCCCTGACCAGGACCACTGGCTGGGCGTCGAGCGCACGCACGCGCTCTTCCGCGAGGCATTCGCAGGCGGCCGGCGCAAGAAGTGGCGGCTCAACCACTCCCCGCTCTTCCTCGACTTCCTCGAGGGCAAGGTGGACTTCAGCTGCACGGCATGGGGCATTCCGAGCTACTCGGTGCTCGGCTGGCAGCGGCCCTGCTACCTGATGTCCGACGGCTACGCGACGTCGTATCGCGAGCTGATCGACACCACCCCCTGGGAGAAGTACGGCCGTGGTCGCGACGAGCGGTGCAGCAACTGCATGGCCCACTGCGGCTACGAGCCCACTGCGGTCGTCGCCACCTCGGCATCACTGCGCGAGTCCATCCGTGCGGCGAGCGACAGCCTTCGCCCTCGCGGGACCAAGCCCGAACTGAACTGACGTGACCTCGGCTGCGGCGCCCGTTGAGGGTGATGTCTTCCTCACGGGCGCCTCGGGGTTCGTCGGCTCGCATGTGCTGAGCGCGCTCCTCGCCCGCGGATATCGAGTGCGTGCGCTGGTGCGCGGCTCTGAATCGCTGCCACCGGGCGTGGTGGCGGTGCGCGGCGACCTCCGAACACCTGCGGCGTTGTTGCCCGCGCTACGCGGCTGCCGCTCCCTCGTCCACACCGCTGCGCTGTACTCGTTCTCCTCTCGCGACACGACGACCATCGCCGAGGTGAACGTCCGGGGGACGCAGGGCCTGCTCGAGGCCGCTCGCATCGCCGGCATCGAGCGCTCCGTCGTGACCTCGAGCTCGTCCGCGCTCGCGCCGGCGGCCGGGTCACGTCCGGTCACCGAACGGAGCTGGGCCGAGCCGCGGCCCGGCACGGTGACGTACCACTCGTCGAAGCTCCTCCAGGAGCGCGCGGCGCTCAGCGCGTCAACTCCCGTCATCACGGTGCTGCCGACAGCGCCGATCGGCCCGGGGGACCACCGGCCGACGCCGACCGGGAAGATCATCGTCGACCTGCTCCGGGGGCGAATGCCCGCCACACTCCGCGGCGGGATGAACATCGTCGCTGTCGAGGACGTCGCCGCCGCACACGTCCTTGCGCTGGAGCGCGGCACCCTTCGGGAGCGGTACATCCTCGGCGGCGTCAACCTCAGCCTCGCCGAGCTCTGGCGGCTCATCGCGCGAGCCGCGGGGCAACCGGCGCGAGTTGTCCCCCTCCCCTACGCGATCGCCGCCGCCGCCGCCCATGCCGACGAGCTCCGCGTGCGGCTGACCGGCGGGACGCCCCTGGTCCCGCTCGAAGGCGTGCACATGGGACGGCTCGAGATGTACTCGAGCAGCGCCAAAGCTACGAAGGACCTCGGCTACCGCACGTCGAGTGTCGGGGCAGCCATCGATCGCGCCGTGCGCTGGTATCACGACCACGGCTATGCCGCCTAGCGAGCGCGTCCAGGCGGTCTGCGCCATGGGCGTCGAGGCGTGGGGCGTGCGCCGGCGCGCCCGGGGGATCCGGGTGACGCAGGTGGGCATCGGCGGTTCCGCGGCGCCCGGTGACGCGTCGATCGTCATCAGCGCCGGTCTCTGCGGCGGCCTCCTCCCTGACCAGGCTCCCGGCAGCGTCATGATCGCGACGTCCGTCTCGGACGAGACCGGCGCGACCCATGCCTGCGACCCGGGAGTTGCCGCAAGGCTCGTACGCGCGGCGCGGTCCCTCGGGTTCCCCGTCGTCACCGGTTCGCTCGTCTCGACCAGTGCTCTGGTCACGGGGCCCGGACGGGGTGACTGGGCGCGCCGCGGCCATGTCGCGGTGGACATGGAGTTGGCCGCCGCGGCTGCCACGGCTCCCCGCTTCGGCACCGTTCGGGTGATCCTCGACACGCCGCGGCACGAGCTTTCGCCCGCGTGGGTGAACCCCGGAAAAGCGATCCGCAACCCCGCGAACTGGCGCGAGGCGCTCTGGCTGGCGATCCACACCCCGCGCTACGCGCTCCGCGTCGGTGCGGTGCTAGAGGCGGCCTTCCTCCGCGATATCAACGCCGAGGTATAGCTGCACAGCTCCGCGGAGCATCTGCGCGACGCCCGGCACATCGAAGTCCTGCGCCATCTCATGGAGCGCTGCCCGCTGCGCGTGCAGCGCCGCCTCAACGACCCGGCAGCCGGACTTTGTCAGCCCGACGCGGACCATCCGCCGGTCCGGGGCTGCGCGAAGCGTCCGGACGAGCCCACGGGCGTTCAGCTCATGGACCATGAGCGAGACGCGCGCCTCTGGGGCCTGGATGAACTCGGCGAGATCCCCCTGGATACAGCCGTCGGTCCCGGCCGCGCCGGCCTCGAGGAGCAGGTGGTACTGCAGGGGGCTGAGGTCGTACGCGGCGAGCGACCGATTGATCTGGATCATCGCCTGGCGGAACCCACGGCGGAACATCGCGGCGAGACGAAGGTCGTGGATGGTGGCGTCCTGAAAGAAGCCGCTGTTTCGAGTTTCAGGCTTCGAGGCCGCTACCGTCACATCTCCGACTTTACAGGGTCGGGAATAGCCAGACGAAGGGCCGCGGCGCCCGCCGCAGCAAAGATATGTTCACGCAGTGTAAAAAATGGTGAAGCCAGCCCAGTTTGAGGCTATTGACTGCTTTGGCCGTTGTCACGATGCTCCGCCAGGGGCCACATTGAGGGGGGTTGCCAGCCAGGGGGATGGTGCCCGGGGGGCGGTCCCGCCGGACGGGAGCGCAGCCCGCGCGAGCGGGCTACGTTTCCCGACTCTCGATCAGACCTCGTGGCCGAGTGCGCGCAGGGCGCGAACATACTTCGGCGTGCTGTCAGGGTCGCCGGCGCCGGCGCCGTGGAGCACGGCCATGACCGCGTCGATGAGCGCCCTGTTGGCGTCGTACAGCTCGACCTCCACCTCACGGAACGTCTCGATGGTCCGATCCTCGAGACGGATCGAGACCACGTCGTCTGCGACCTCGGCCGACGTGGTCTCGCCGGCAACGAGGTCGACCGTGTGCCGGATGGTCACCAGGCTGGCGACGGGACGCAGCACAACCTCCCCGACGGACTCACGAATCATCGCAAGGGCTTCCTCGGGCACGGCTTCGGGCGTTCCTTCGAAGTCGGTTTCCTCGCGCGAGACTGCCAGGCCCACATGGCGCGACCCCGATTTGAGAGTCCAGCGCCCAGGCTCGCCGGAGGCGCTCCGATGGCGCAACCCGAGCTGGGCGCCGAGCAACGTCAGTTGGTCGGTGTCCCAGTACGTCGCGGAGAGCTCGAGGAGCCCGCGATCGACCGCCCGTGTCCCCGGGACGACCGCGTCGAGGTCGGGCAGGACGAAGTCGGCGGCAACCGGGATCTTGATCTCTTGTTCTTCAGTCATCGATCCCCCACTCTATTGCACCCCTGGCTCAGAGGTACTCCTCAAACCCGGGCCATGCGTCGACCATCTGTTCCTGCAGCGCTTTCGACAGCGGCAGGTACGTGCCCGTCGCCTCTGCGACAACCTCACCGTCAGGAAGGAGCACACGGCCTTCGGTGTGGAGCGCGCGGCGCAGCAGTCGGGTGATCCAGCCCTCGACGCGGAGCACGGTGCCGATCGGCGCGGCGTTCCGAAATCGAACCTCGAGACGAGCCGTCACCACCCAGTGCCGGTGCAGGGCAGAGCACCGTCCCATCGCGTCGTCGAGCACCGCGCTGACGAGTCCGCCATGGGTGAAACCCGGGAAGCCGACGTGGTCGGGCCCTGGCGTCCATTCCGTGAACACACGCTCGCCGTCGAGCTGGTACTGGAGATGCAGTCCCGCCGGGTTACGCAGGCCATGGACGAAGTTCTGTTGAAACGCGCTGCGATCGTTGAGCCACGACGGGTCGATGACGTCGTCGGTCACGACGCGACGAGTCGTTCCATACCACCGAGATATGCGCGCAGCGGCGGCGGGATGACCACCGAGCCGTCGCGTTGCTGATTTGCCTCGAGCACCGCGTCGTACGTGCGCGGCACGCCGAGGGCGCTGCCGTTGAGTGTGTGCACGAAGCGCGGCTTCTCCTGCGGCGACGGTCGATAGCGGATGTTGGCGCGCCGCGCCTGGAAGTCCGCGAACACCGAACACGACGAGACCTCGAGCCACTGCCGCAACCCGGGCGCCCAGACCTCGACGTCGTACTTCTTCCACTGCGCGAAGCCGAGGTCGCCGGTGCACATGAGCAGCACGCGATAGTGCAGTCCGAGCCGCTGCAGCACCTGCTCGGCGTGCGCGGTGAGGAGCTCGAGTTCGTCGAGGGAATGCTCGGGCGTCGTGAAGCGCACCATCTCGACTTTCTCGAACTGATGCAACCGAACGTACCCCCGGGTGTCCTTGCCGGCGGCGCCGGCCTCACGCCGCCAGCACGGCGTGAATGCGACATGCGCGATCGGCAACTGCGCCCCCTCGAGAATCTCGCCGGCGTAGAGGTTGGTGACGGGCACCTCCGCAGTCGGGATGAGAAAGAGCCCGTCGTCGGTTTTGTACGCTTCATCCTCGAACTTGGGGAGCTGCGCAGTCCCGACCATCGCCTCCCGTCGCACCAGATATGGCGGGGCGATCTCGCTGTATCCGTGCTCGCGTGCGACGTCGAGCATGAACGAGGTGAGCGCGCGCTGCAGACGCGCGCCGTCGCCGCGCAGGATCGCGAACCGTGAGCCGCTGATCTTCGCAGCGCGCTCGAAGTCGAAGATGCCGAGCCGCTCGCCGAGCTCGTAGTGTGGCAGCGCCTCGAAGTCGAACGACTGCGGCTCGCCCCAGGTGCGCGCGACAACGTTGTCCTCGGGACCGCCGCCGTCGGGCACGCTCTCGTGGGGCACATTGGGCATCTCGAGCAGCAGGTTCTGGACGCGCTCGTCGAGCTCGGTGAGGCGCGCCTCGCCCTCCTGGACCTGCATCTTCAACACGCTGAGCGCGGCACGCTGCTCGTCGGTCGGCGCGCCGCGCATCTGTGCGGAAGCGGCGCGCTGTTCCGCGCGCGCCTGCTCGACGTCCGTCCGTAAGGCGCGTGCTTCGGCGTCGAGCGCGAGGAGCTCATCGATCGGTGCTGACTTGCCCTTGCGGCGCGCGCCGTCGCGAACCGATTCCGGGTCATCGCGGATCAATTGCAGTGGCAGCATCAGCTCTCGCCACCCGCGTCAGCGCCGCGCTGCGGGCGCATGGTGGGAAACAACAGGACGTCGCGGATCGTCGCCGCACCGGTGAGCAGCATCACGAGGCGGTCGACACCGAGACCGAGACCACCCGCCGGCGGCATGCCAACCTCGATCGCCTCGAGAAAATCCTCGTCGATCGGCGGAATCTCGGCGTCGCCGGCGCTGCGGAGTCGCGCCTGCTCCTCGAAGCGCGCGCGCTGGTCGATCGGATCGTTCAACTCGCTGAACGCGTTCGCCAGCTCACGCCCAGCGATGATCAGCTCAAACCGCTCGACGAACCGCGGATCGTCGCGACGACGGCGGGCGAGCGGGCTCACCTCTGCCGGGTAATCGAGCACGAACGTCGGCTCCCAGAGCGTGTCCTCGACTCGCTGCTCGTAGATCTCGAGGAGCACCGCACCGGGCCCGAGATTCGGCGCCACCTCGACGCCGATCCGTGCCGCCTCGGCGTGCATGTCGTCCCACGACGCGATCGCGTCGACGCCGGTCGCCTCGCGCACGAGGTTCACCATCGTTTCGGCGCGATACGGCGGACGGAGGTCGATCGACTGCCCGGACACCGTGCGCAGCAACGGGTCCTCGCACGGCGCGCTCCCACCCTCGTCCGCCTCGACGACCTGCGGTCCGGCCGCGTTGGCTGCGGCGGTGATCAGCGCCTCGGTGAGCTCGCGCATGTCGTCGTATGTCGCGTACGCCTGGTACGCCTCGAGCATCGTGAACTCGGGGTTGTGGCGCGGCGACAACCCTTCGTTGCGAAAGACGCGACCGATCTCGTAGACACGCGCGTAGCCGCCGACGAGCAATCGCTTGAGGTGCAACTCGATGGCGATGCGTAGATAGACGTCGGTGTGCAGCGCGTTCCAGTGCGTGCGAAACGGCACCGCAGCGCCGCCGCCGGGAATCGGTTGCAGGATCGGCGTCTCGACCTCGAGGAACCCGCGCTGATCCAGCGTGGCGTGGAGCGCGCGGATGAGACGCGAGCGCGTCGCGAAGTGGCGCCGCTGCGATGCATCGCTGAGCAGATCGAGGTATCGCTTGCGGTACTTCGTCTCCTGGTCCTGAAGGCCGTGGAACTTCTCCGGCGGCGAGTGCAGCGACTTGACGAGGAGGGTGATCGTGTCGACGAGCACGCTCGGCTCGCCGCGACGCGTCCGTGTCAGCGGACCGGTGACGCCGACGATGTCGCCGAGGTCGAGCATGCTGACGAGCGCGTGCGCGCCGCCCGGCCGATCCGCTCGGAACCACATCTGCATTCGCCCGGACTCGTCCTCGATGTGCGCGAACGCCGCGCCGCCGAGATCCCGCAGCTGCATGACCCTGCCGGCGACGGACACGACGGGCCGATCGGCGGCGTCGACCTCCGCATCCGGGTGATCGGTTTCGTAGGTTGTGAGCAGACGGCGCGCCTCCTCGATCGTCGCGGTCGGCGCGAAGTCGACGCCGTACGACGCGATGCCGCGCGCGCGCAACTCGTCGACCTTGCGGCGCCGCTCTGCAAAGAGATCGTCGGATGGCATGCGCGCTATCTTCCCCGGCGAGACGCGCTCCGTGCGCGTGACGCGCCCAGCGAAGTGCCTAGTTGATCTTGACGATCTTGATCTGACGCGCGCCGCCGGGGCTCTGCACGTCAACCGTGTCACCAACCTTGTGACCCAGCAGCGCCTTGCCGACCGGCGACTCCATCGAGATCCGTCCGGTCGTCACGTCGACCTCAGCAGGTCCGACAATCGTGTAGGTCTGTTTGCCGAAGTCATCCTTGACGTCGACGGTCGTGCCGACGCTGATGACTCCCGCCTCGCTGCCCTCTTCGATGATCACATGGTTGCGGACCATGTTCTCGACGACGAGGATGCGACCTTCGAGCATGCCCTGCTCGTTTTTCGCCTCGTCGTACTCGGCGTTCTCCGAGATGTCACCGAAGTCCTTGGCGTACTTGATGCGCTCGGCCACCTCGGAGCGACGCACCGTTCGCAACTCTTCCAATTCGCGCTCCAGCTTGACGAGACCGTCTTGCGTGAGCAGCACCGGCTTGTCCATTCAGTTCCCTGTAACTCAAAAAGTCTACGAAATGTCCCGTGACATTCGCTCTTTGGAGCCCGGAGTATAGGCGAGCGTCATCCAACGGGGCGTAACAAGTTGCAGTCATTCCTTGACGGAAATGACTGCGCTTCATATGATCCGCTGCGAATCCCACTGTTGGATCTCATTCATTGCCCCCCCTCTCGGGGCGTCTCTGGTTTCCAGAGGCGCCCTTCTTTTTTGTGCTTGCTATCCCTCGCCGCTGATGAAGAGCGGCTGAAACCAGCCCTCGGGGCGCGGGCCGGCCGCAAGCGCGCGATCGAGCAGGTCATCGAGGCGCTCACGCGAGTCCATCGTCTGCACTTCCGCACGTAGGCGCGCAGCACCTGCGCAGCCGCGAATCGTCCAGGCGACGTACTTCCGCCCGATGCGAAGTGCGCGCGTCTCGCCGTGATAGCGGCACAGCATGTCGAGATGCCGGCGAGCGAGCGCGATCCGGCCGGCAAAGTCGAGATCGGGCAGCGCCTCGCCGGTTGCCAGGCGGTGGACGGCCTGCCGGACGAACCAGAAGTTGCCGAGCATGCCTCGGGCGATGACGACGCCGTCGACCATCCCGGCCTCGATGCGCTGCGCGAGCGATTCGACGTCCTCGACGTCCCCACTTCCGAAGACGGGCACGCTCACCGCCTCTTTGACGCGCGCGATCTCGGCCCAGTCAGCCCGTCCCTCGTACTTCTGGGCGCGGGTGCGGCCGTGGACGGTGACCGACGCGGCGCCGGCGTCCTCGAGCGCGCGGGCCAGCTCCGGGGCGTTGATCGAGGCGTGGTCCCAGCCGAGCCGCATCTTCACCGTGACCGGAACGTCGACGGCCTCGACCATCGCGGCGATCACCCGTACTGTCGCCCCGATATCGCGGGCGAGCGCGGCGCCGCTGCCGCGGCTCACCACCTTCGACACCGGGCAGCCGAGATTGACGTCGACGAGGACCGCGCCACGCTCGACGCACACCTGCGCGGCGTCGGCCATCACCGAGGGATCGCAGCCCACCAGCTGTGCCGCAACCGGCGACACCGGCGTCGGGAAATCGAGGAGGTGGAGTGCCGCCTCGGTGCTCCGGACCACCGCCTCGGCGGCGACCATCTCGGTCGAGACCAGGCCCGCTCCGAACTCGCGGCAGAGCTCGCGGCACGGTGCGTCGGTGATCCCGACCATCGGCGCAACGAGCACCGGGGACGAGAGCTCGAGCCCGCCGACACTAAGGGGACGCAGGGCGCTGGGTGCGACGGCCATCGCCCCATGGTACGGGGGCGGTGCCGGGGCTTTAGCGATTGAGGACGTGGAGCGTACCCCTCAGGTGAGGACGTGGATCAGGCGTACCCGTCAGCTATTGAGGACGTGGATCAGGCGTAAGCCATGGAGCGTCAGCCGCTCGTCGACGATGTCGATCGAGGGCATCAGGCTGGCGAGTGAGGTGGCGAGCCCGCCCGTGGCGATGACCTTCGGGGAACCGGCCATCTCCTTGCGGAACCTGGCCACCAGCCCCTCGACAAGACCGACGTAGCCGAAGACGATCCCGGACTGCATGCTCGCGGTCGTGTTGCGACCGATCGCCTCGGTGGGGGCGGTCAGCTCCACGCGGATGAGCATCGCGGCGTGGTTGACCAGAGCGTCGTGGCTCAGCTGGATCCCCGGCGCAATCGCCCCGCCGAGGTAGTCGCCGTTGGCGTCGATGGCGTCAAGCGTCGTCGCCGTGCCGAAGTCCACGAGCACTGCCGGCCCGTGATAGAGGTGGTGCGCCGCGATCGCGTTGGCGATCCGGTCCGCCCCCACCCGGCGCGGGTCGTCGTACTGGATGCGGATGCCGGTGCGGGTGCCGGGCCCGACCATCATCGGTGGCTGGCGGAAGTAGGTGTGGGAAAGTTCGTCAATGCTTCGGGCCAGCGTCGGGACCACGCTGCTCACCACGACCGCCGTCACCTGCCCGGGGCTGAGATCCTTGTGTCCGAGCAGATCCACGAGCACGAGCCCGAGCTCGTCCCCGGTGAAGCGGTCATCGGTATGGATGCGAAAGTCAGCGGTGAGATCGTCGCCGTCGAAGACGCCGACGACGATGTTGGTGTTCCCGACGTCGATCGCGAGCAGCATCGGGGCGAGTGTAGGCATCATCGCCTCGTGATCGCGCTGCTCGACATCGGCGGGACCAAGATCGCGGCAGGCGCCGGTCGCGATGCCGCCATCGGCACGGTCCGTCGAGAGCCCACGTCGCCGGCCTCCCCGCTCGGCCAGCTGCGCAGCCTGATCGAAACGGTGATGGAGGGAAGGCTCCCGGAGGCGATCGCGATCTCGGCGCCCGGGCCTTTCGACCGGGAGCGCGGTGCCCTCCTCAACCCGCCCGGGATGCCCGCATCGTGGTTCGGCCTCGAGCTCGCTCGTCTGCTCGGGCAGCGCTTCGACTGCCCGGTCGTCGTCGAGAACGATGCCAACTGCGCAGCGATCGCCGAAGCCCGGATCGGGGCGGGCGCCGGCAGCAGGACTGTCGCGTACTGGACGGTGTCGACCGGCATCGGCCTGGGAGTTGTCAGCGACGGCCGCCTGCTCATCGGCAGGCACGACACCGAGGGCGGCCACATGGTGCTGTGGCCGGGATGGCTCGGCGGCCCGCCGTGCCACTGCGGTGGGATCGGGTGCCTCGAGACGCTGGCGAGTGGCCGCGCGATCGCCCACCGTTTCGGCATCGCCGCCGAACATCTCAACGACCCGGAGGCCTGGGCCGAGATCGGTCGGTGGATCGGCCTGGCGGTCGTCAACACAACTGCGGTGCACGACCCCGACGTCGTCATCTTCGGCGGCGGCGTCTGCGCCAGCTGGCAGAAGTTCGCGCCATCGCTCTTCGAGACCGTCGAGCGCTATCTGCGTCTGCAGGCGCGCCCGGAGATCGTCCGCGGCAGCCTCGGCGAGGAGCGCTCCCTGCTCGGTGCACTACTGATTGCCGAGGACGTCCTTCGCGATCCATCGGTTCCCCTGACGGCGCGGTAGGCTACGGCGCCCATGACCGCCGTCCATCTCGTGTGCGACAGCACCGCCGACCTCGATCCCGAATTTCGAGCCGCCCACACCGTGCGCGTCGTGCCGCTCAAGGTGATCTTCGGCGACGAGACGTTCGAGGACGGCGTCGACATCAGTGCCGAGGCCTTCTACGCGCGGCTCGCCAAGCCGGGGCCCTTCCCCAGGACGTCGCAGCCAACCCCGGCCGAATTCGAGGCAGTGTTCCGCGAGCTGGGGAGTGACGGTGGGGCGATCGTCTGCACCACCATCTCGTCTGACCTGAGCGGCACCTATGCGTCGGCGACCCAGGCGCGCGCCGCGGTCCCCGATCTCGACGTTCGGGTGGTCGACACACGCAGCGTCGCGGTCGGCCACTACGCCGTGGTGCGCGAGGCCGTGCGCGTGATCGAAGCCGGCGGCGATGCGGACGCGGTTGTCGCCGCGACGACCGCCGTCCAGAGCACCGCTCGCGTCCTCTTCACTGTCGAGACCCTCGAGTTCCTGCGCCGCGGCGGCCGCATCGGCGGGGCGCGTGCGCTGCTCGGGTCGATGCTCGACATCAAGCCGGTGCTCGAGATTCGCGATGGGGCGATCGAGCCGGTGGCGCGGGTTCGCACGTACCCGAAGGCCATCGATCGAGTTGTCGAGGAGTTCTCGCGCGCGGCCGCTGCCTGGGGCGGCGCGGAGCTGATCGTCGCCCACGCCGATCGGCCGAAGATCGCGGCGGCGCTTGTCGAGCGGATGCGTTCCCAGGCCACCGGGACGCCGGCGCTGACCGTCGTCGGTCCGGTCATCGGCTGCCACAGCGGACCGGGCGCCATCGGCGTCGGCTTCTACAAACCGCTCGCCTGAGTTTTTCGGGATGTCGGCCAAAACGCCTGGGGCCGGGTAGCATTCCGAATCAGCGTGGAATACAGAACGTGGTGATCAGCGCGCTCGGTTCGGGAACCGTTGTCAACGCGCGCATCGAAGTTGAGGACGAGGCGGGCCGGCGCAGCCAGATCGTCCACGCTGCCGTCGCAGTGCTCGGCCGGCAGGGCTATGGCGCCACCTCGATCAAGGACGTCGCCCGCGAGGCCGGCGTCGCGCCCGGTCTCCTCCACTACTACTTCGAATCAAAAGAGGACCTGCTCGTCGAGGTGGTCGTCGTCATGGAGCGCCAGATGATCGCCGAGTGGAAGCGGGCAGTCGCCGGCGTCGAGGACCCGCTCGAGCGCCTCGTCGCCGGTATCGACCACGCCGAGGCGCGCTGCGCCGAGCAACCCGAGTTCCTTCGGCTCGTCATCGACCTCTACACGGCGAGCCTCAACAGCCCAGCGCTTCGCCAGCGGTGCGCCAGCCTCTGCGCCCACCTCGTCGACGAGATCGAGATCGAGGTGCGCCGCGCGCTCGGGCCGCTGCCGGCGTATTCGCTCGTCGCACCGCGCGACCTTGCCGGCACCATCGCGTCGGCGATCGACGGGATCGCGCTCTCCGGCCTTGTCCTTCAGCAGCCGACGGCTGCGCGCTTCCACGCGCTGAAGGTGGTCCTGCTCTCGCTCGTCGTGACCGCCTACGTGACCGCCGGGCAGACGCCCCCGGTCGGCCGTCTCGCGGAGATGCTCAGCCGCCACTCCTGACGGCATCGGCGAGCGGCGGGAGGAGCGCCACAGTGGCGCCGATCGGCCCCGGCTCCTCGCCCTCGGCGCGTCCCCAGAAGCGCGAGAAGCGGCCGTCGTAGCCGACCGCCAGGCCGCCGTGGAACGAGATGGGCACGTCGTCCCAGTGCGGCGTGTGCCCGTGAACGACACGGGTCGCGCCGAAGTGCGTGAGGTATCGCTGGAGGCGCTCGGGATCGTCAAAGCCGTGCCGGCCGATCGTGTAGCGCAGTGACTGAAACGCGCCCCCGCGGGTTGCGAGCCATGCCCGCACTGCATTGTTGACCGCCTCGACGCTCTCGCCGATCTCCGCGTACCGGTCGTCGTCGGTGTGCTGCGCCAGGGTGCCGTCCTCGAGCTTGACGAGGAAAGGCAGGCCGCGAAGCCACGCCTCGAGCGGCGCGTCCCCGGCGACGGCGTTGAGATCCGCCCAATCACCGCGCCTGCTCAGCCAGAGGTCCTCGATGCTCAGCCCCTCGCGGGTGCGCCAGGCCCCGAGCTGATCGCCACCCCTGGAGCGCTCGACCATGACGAGCAGGAACAGGTCGTGGTTGCCGAGGACGGAGCGCGCGTTGCGCCGCCGCATCGCCAGCCGTGCTGCACCCGCGCCGCCACCCGCTCCGGGCTCGCCACCCTGAAAGAAGTCACCGAGGAACACCGTGTCGACGTCGTCCTCGGGATAGGGCTCGAGCGCTTCCCGGAGGCGGTCGACATCACCCTGCACGTCGCCGACGATCAGGGTGGGCCGGGTCATGGCCTCAGGATACGAAGCCGGCGCCCGCGATGATCAGCCGCCGGCGGCGGCGCGGCGCGTCCGCGCGATGAGCGTGCGGCCGCGGGTGAGCTGGCGGGCGACCGATCGCGGTCCCGGGCCGCCCGGCACGTCTCGCCGGCGCAGCGCGGCCTCGGGGTCGAACAGCCTGACCACGGTGGGCGTAAAGCGATCCGACGCCGCCTGCCACTCCTCGACGTCGAGATCGGCGAGCGTGCGTCCGGCGGCGAGCGTCTGCGCGACGAGCCGGCCCACGATCGTGTGCGCCTCGCGGAACGGAACGCCGTTCGCGACGAGGTGCTCGGCGACGTCGGTTGCCTGCAGTGCTGGGTCGAGTGCCGCCGTCCGCATCGCATCGACGTTGAACTGCACGACGGTGATCACCTCGGTGAGCATGCGCAATGTCGAGGCCGTCGAGTCCACCGCGTCGAACAGCGGCTCTTTGTCCTCCTGCAGGTCGCGGTTGTACGTAAGCGGCAGTCCTTTCAGCACCGTCAGGAGCGTCACCAGGTCGCCGATGACGCGGCCGCTCCGGCCGCGCGCAAGTTCCGCAACATCGGCGTTCTTCTTCTGCGGCATCAACGATGAGCCGGTGGCATGGCTGTCGGGCAGCGTCGCAAAGCCGAACTCGGTGCTCGACCAGAGCACGAGCTCCTCACCGAGTCGCGAGCAGTGCACCATCGTCAGCGCGCAGGCCGACGTGATCTCCACAGCGAAGTCGCGATCGGCAACCGCGTCCATGCTGTTCGACGCGACGCGCGCGAAACCGAGCTCGTGCGCCACGCTGTCGCGGTCGAGCGGCAGCGTTGAACCCGCGAGCGCGCCACTCCCCAGTGGGAGCTCGTCGGAGCCCTCGCGCGCGGCGCCGAGACGGAGCGCATCCCGCGCGAACATCTCGACGTACGCGAGCAGGTGATGCGCGAGGGAGGTGACCTGTGCGCGTTGCAGATGCGTGTATCCCGGCATCGGCGCGCGGCGATGCTCGGTCGCCCGCGCGACGAGCGCCTCCTGCAGACCGGCCACCGCGAGCAGCAGGTCGGTGCAGGCGCGGCGCGCCCACAGACGCAGGTCCGTGGCGACCTGGTCGTTGCGGCTGCGTCCGGTGTGCAGCATCCCGGCTACGGGACCTGCCAGCTCGAACAGGCGGCGCTCGACGGCAGTGTGGATGTCCTCATCGCCGGGCGCGACGACGAACTGCTCGCTGGACAGCTCCACCGCGATCGCGCGCAGCCCGGCGTCGAGCGCGCGGTGCTGTGCGCTGCTGAGGACGCCGATGCTGCGCAGCATCCGCGCGTGCGCTCGCGAGCCGGCGACGTCGTCGGCACCGAGGCGTCGGTCCACCGCCAGGCTCGACGTGTAGCTCTCGACGCGCGCCGACGTGGGCGCGCTCAGCCGGCCTGCCCAGACCTTTGTTGCGCGCGCTCCGCCAGGCGCGCGCCGGTCAGGCGTCGCCACGCCGCTGCGTGCGCCGCTCGACGTGCAATGGCGCCGTGTCCTCGAGCGCGCCCTGGACACGCGTCTGCGTGCGCAACGGCAGGCCGAACAGCTCGATGAAACCGCGCGCCGCCGCGTGGTCGAAGCTGTCCGTCGCTCGGTCGTACGTCGCGAGATCGCTGCGGTACAAGGACTCCTGTGCGCGCCGCCCCACGACGCGAGCGGCGCCGCCTTCGAGGCGCATCCGCACGGCGCCGGTCACATGCGCCTGCGTCTCCTGCACGAAGGCGTCAAGCGCGGTGCGCAGCGCGGAGAACCAGAGTCCGTCGTACACGAGGCGCGCCCATTCGTCGGCCACGATGCGCTGGAATCGCGCGACATCGCGGGTGATGGTGAGACTCTCGAGCGCGTGGTGCGCCGCGTGGAGCGTCACCGCCGCCGGAGCCTCATAGATCTCGCGTGACTTGATGCCGACGAGGCGATTCTCGACGTGATCGATGCGACCGATGCCTCGCGCGCCCGCGGTGACATTCAGCTCGGCCACGAGCTCATCGCCCTCGAGACGGCGCCCGTCGAGGGACACCGGCACGCCGCGCTCGAACCCGATCTCCACAACGATGCTCGGTGCATGCGCCCGCGGATGCGCAGTCCACTCGTACACCTCGTCAGGCGGTTCCACCCAGGGATCCTCGAGGATGCCGGTCTCGATGCTGCGGCCCCACAGGTTGGCGTCAACCGAGTACGGCGACTCCTTGGTCGCCGCCACCTCGATGCCGTGACGCGCCGCGTATTCGAGCTCGTCGGGACGACCCATCTCCCAGTCGCGGACGGGTGCGACGACGCGCAGCTCGGGCGCGAGCGCGCCGACGGCGACGTCGAAGCGCACCTGGTCGTTGCCCTTGCCGGTGCAGCCGTGCGCGACGGCAACAGCCCCTTCCTCGCGCGCGACATCGACGAGCAGCTTGGCGATGAGCGGGCGCGCGAGCGCGGTGGCGAGTGGATACACGCCCTCGTACAGAGCGCCGGCCGCAAGTGTCGGATAGCAGAACGCGTCGACGAAGACGCGACGCGCATCGGCGACGTGCGCGCTCACCGCTCCATTGCGCAGTGCCCGCGCCGCGACGGCATCGACGTCCTTGGACTCACCGAGATCGGCGGTGAGCGTCACGACGTCGTAGCCCAGCTCCTCCTGCAGCCACCGGACGGCAACCGACGTATCGAGGCCGCCGCTGTACGCGAGCACGCAGCGCTCGCGTGCGCTCACTGCACTTCCTCGGGTATCGACGTCAGCCGGCGCAGGAGACGCTGCGCCGCCGGTCGCGAGCGCGCGATGACGAGCACGGTGTCGTCGCCGGCGATGGTGCCCGCAACCTCGTCGAATCGCGCCCCGTCGAGCGCCCCGCCGACGAGCGGCGCACATCCCGGTGCGGTGTGCACGATGCCGAGCAGGTCGATGAACTCCATCGTCAGCACGTGCTCCTGCAGTGCGTTGCGCAGCCGATGCATGCTCTGATCAGGGTCCACCTCGGCGACCGGCGCCATGTAGCGCGGTCCCGCGTCGTCGTGCACGCGGAGCAGTCCGAGCTCGCGGATGTCGCGGCTGACCGTCGCCTGCGTGACCGCGAAGCGACGTCGGTGCAGCTCGGCGACGAGGTCTTCCTGGGTCCGGATGACGCCGCCGCGGACGAGCGCGAGGATCGCACGGTGGCGATCGGGTTTCGCCGTGACGCTCGTCGCGCGCGACGGTGCCGACGTCATCCGTTGTCCTCCGCCGCATCGACGGCCATAAACGCCCTGCCAAGCCGCTGCACGGCCTCGTCGATCTCGTCGCGGCTGATGACGAGCGACGGAACGATGCGCAGCGTGCGCGCGCCGATGGCATTGATGATCAACCCCTCATCGAGCGACGCGGCCGCGACCTTGGGCGCGACGTCATCGCTGAGCGCGACACCGAGCATGAGACCGCGGCCGCGCACACCCGCGATGGGAGCGCCGCGCTCCGCGAGTGCGCTCAGCGACTCCGCGAGATAGTCGCCCATCTCCGCGGCGTGACGGACGAGATCATCAGCCTCGATGGTGCGCATGACGGCGACTGCCGCGGCGCACGCCAGCGGACCGCCGCCGAACGTGGAGCCGTGATCGCCGGGTTCGAAGACGTCGGCGCGAGGCGCGGCAAGGATCGCCCCGATCGGGAAGCCGCCGCCGAGTCCCTTGGCCACGGTCATGACGTCGGGAGCCGCCTCCTCGTGCTGATGCGCCCACCATCGCCCCGTACGGCCCATGCCGGTCTGCACCTCGTCGAGGATGAGCAGGATGTCGCGCTCGTCGCACAGACGGCGGATGGCCGCAAGCCGTCCGGGCTCGAGTGGCACGACGCCGCTCTCGCCCTCGATCGGCTCGAGCATCACCGCGCACGTGGTGCTGTCGATCGCCGTCTCGAGCGCGCCGACGTCGTTGTACGGCACATGGACGAATCCGCGAGGGAGTGGCTCGAACGGCTCCCGATATCGGCGGTTCGCCGTCGCCGCGAGCGCACCGAGCGTGCGTCCGTGAAACGCGCCCTGCGCGCAGATGATGACGTCGGCGCCGTCGCGATGCACCTTGCCCCACTTGCGCGCCAGCTTGATGGCACCCTCGTTCGCCTCGGTCCCGCTGTTGCACAAGAACACGCGCGACGGGAACGCCGACGCGATCAACAGCTCCGCAAGCTCCAGTTGCGGCTCCGTGTAGTAGAGATTGCTCGTGTGGATCAGTCGTGCGGCCTGCTCGGCGATCGCTGATCGCAGCGCCGGATGGTTGTGTCCGAGGACGTTGACCGCGATGCCAGCGACGAGGTCGAGCAGCTCGCGACCGTCGGTGGTCGTCACCCATGCGCCGTTGCCGTGATGCAGTCCCACGGGCTGACGCTGGTACGTGTCCATGAGCGCCGCTTTCGCACGCTCGGCGAGTGTGGCGTTCGCCGTTGCCGGCGCACTCATGACCGCTCAGTCCGCGTCAGCATCGTTCCCACGCCGCGCTCGGTGAGGAGCTCGAGCAGCAGCGCGTGGGGAACGCGCGCGTCGATGATATGGGTTGCGCAGCCACTGTCCGTCGCCCGGAGCGCCGCCTCGACCTTGGGGATCATCCCGTCGTGGATGACGCCGGCGGTGAGGAGCGCGTGTGCCTGCGCCGCGTCGAGCTCGCTGATGAGGTCACCCGCGGCGTCGCGAACCCCGTCGACGTCGGTCATGAGAATGAGCTTCGTCGCGTGGAGCGCGATCGCGAGTTCGGCAGCGACGGTGTCGGCGTTGACGTTGTAGGCCTGCCCGTCATACCCGAGGCCGATCGACGCCATGACCGGGATGCGTCCCTGGTCGAGGATCGCCAGCAATGGTTCGGCGTTCACCTGTGCGACGTCACCGACAAAACCGAGGTCGGCGCCACCCGCATCCGCGCGAGGCTTGACGAGCAAGGTCGGACCGTCCTCACCCGACAGTCCGATCGCCCCGCCCCCGAGGGTGTGGATGCGCGCAACGATGTCGGGCCCGATCTTGCCCGTGAGAACCATCTTGGCGATCTCCATCGTCGGCGCATCGGTGACACGGAGGCCGTTGACGAACTTCGTCTCGATGCCCATCCGCTCCTGCCACGCGCTGATCTCCGCGCCGCCACCGTGCACGATCACCGGCCGCATGCCGACGAAGCGCAGCAGCACGATGTCCTCGAGCACCGAGTCGAGGTCGGCCGCGGCGCTCGCCGCACCGCCCACCTTGACGACGAGGATGTGACCGGCGAAGCGCTTGATGTACGGCAGCGCCTCGATGAGCACTTCCGCGCGCTGGATTCGTTCGTCGATGGTCTGTTCTGGCATGTGCTCGCTCTCTCGAATTCAGGTGGTGTAGTCGGCGTTGATGTGAACGTATTCCGGGGAGAGGTCGCAGCCCCATGCGTGCCCGGTCCCGTCGCCCGCACCGAGGTCGATGGCGATGTCGATGCGCGGATTCGACAGCGCGACACGCACGAGGTCGTGATCGACGGGCTCGGGCGCTCCGCGGTCGAACACGACGACGCCGCCGATCGCGACCCTGCAGCGGTCGAGCGTGAACGTGGCGCCGCTGCGACCGAGGGCGGCGACGATGCGGCCCCAGTTCGGGTCGCCGCCGTGCACGGCAGTCTTCACAAGCGGGCTCTGCGCGACGACCCGTGCGGCGATCCGCGCCTGATCGCTGTCGGCAGCACCGTCGACGGTGACGCGGAAATGCCGCGTCGCGCCCTCGGCGTCCGCGACGAGTTGCTCTGCGAGCGAATCGCACACCTCCATCAGCGCAGCCTCGAACGCGGCGGCGGCTTCCGAGTCGCTCGTGATGCTCGGCCCACCGGCGGCGCCGTTGGCGAGCAGGAGGCACGTGTCGTTCGTCGACGTGTCGCCGTCGACGGTGACGCAGTTGAAGGTGCTGTCGGTGACGCGCGCGAGCGCCGGTTGGAGCACTGACGCATCAATGGGCGCGTCGGTGGTGAGAAACGCCAGCAGCGTTGCCATGTCGGGGTGCAGCATGCCCGCACCCTTGGCCGTGCCACCGACCGTGTACGTGACGCCGCCGGCGGCAAACGTCGCCACCGCGACCTTGGGAACCGTGTCCGTGGTCATGATCGCGCGAGCGAGGTCATTCCCGGCGCTCGCCGACATCGCCAACCCGGCGGCGCGGATCCCGCGCGTCACGCGATCCATCGGCATCGGACGGCCGATGACACCGGTGCTGCACACGAGCACATCGGACGGATCGAGATCGAGCACGTCGCCCGTGGTGGTGCACATCACGAGGGCGTCGCGAAATCCCTGCGCGCCCGTGCATGCATTCGCGTTCCCGGCATTGACGACGATCGCCGAGATGGGTGCGCCGCGACGGAGCGTCAGCTGTGAGATGACCACCGGCGCCGCTTTGACCGTGTTGCGCGTAAAGACTCCTGCGGCCACTGCCGGAGTGTCGGACCGGATGACGGCGATATCGGAGCGCGTCTCGTTGCCGTCAAGACGGATGCCCGCGGCAGCGACGCCCGCGCGGAATCCGAGCGGCGCGCAGACGCCGGAGCGCGTGCCGCGCTCGATCTCGGCTGTCATGGCCACAGCACGCGGGTCTCCAGCCCCGCCGTCTCATCGAAGCCGAAGCGGACGTTCAGCGCGTGCACGGCCTGGCCGGCGCCGCCCTTGCCGAGGTTGTCGATGGCGACGGTGATCACGGCGATACCGTCCTGCCAGCCGACATGGATCGCCGCACGGTTCGTGCCGGTGACGCTTTTTGTCGGCGGCGGGGTTGCGACGAGGTCGAGAAACGGGCTGGTTGCGCAGAAATCCGCGTAGAGCTCCCGAAGCTGCGCGGCGGTGACTCCCGGGAGCGGGCGCAGATAGGCCGTCGCGAGGATCCCGCGCGTCATCGGAATCAGATGCGGTACGAACGTGAGCCCGACATCGGCACCCGATGCCTCGCGCAGCTGCTCGAGCATCTCGGACTTGTGGCGATGTCCCTCGACCCCGTACGCGTGCACGGACTCGTTCACCTCCGAGAAGCTGTTGCCCAGCTTGGCCTCACGCCCCGCGCCGCTGACACCGCTCTTGGCGTCGACGATGACGTCTCGCTCGACGACACCCGCGCGCAGCGCCGGCATGCATGCGAGCAACGTCGCTGTCGGATAGCAGCCGGGGACGGAGATGAGGTTCGCGCTCACCAGCCGCTCGCGCTGGAATTCGACCATGGCATAGACGGCCTCATCGAGCAGTTCCGGCGACGGATGCTCGATGCCATACCACTGCTGATACGCAGCGGCATCGCCGAGCCGGAAGTCAGCGGAGCAGTCGATGACCGTCGCTCCCTCCGCGAGCCACCCTGGAGCGAGACGTGCAGCGACGGTGTGCGGCAGCGCGGCGACGATGACGTCCGCGGCATCGGGAGCGAGGCTGTCCTCGATGGGCAGCTCGACGGTGCTCCCAGGGACGACGTCGCGGTATCGCTTGCCGGTGTTGCTGCGGGCGAGGACGCCGACCAGCTCGACGTCCGGGTGCCCGGCGAGCAGCGCAGTGCACTGCATGCCGATGTAGCCGGTGGATCCGACGACGGCGGCGCGAAGCGGCGACCCCTGGGGCATGGCCTGCCCAGTATACGGACTGGCTGCATACTTATGCAGTCAGCGCCCGCTCAGCGCTTGCGCAGTCCCTTGACACCGAGGCTTCGTTTACGCGCGCGCTCGATGTTGACGGCCGCGCCGACAAGAGCGAGGTGTGTGAATGCCTGCGGGTAGTTGCCGAGCAGTTGCCCACTGCGTATATCCACCTCTTCCGAGAACAGCCCCAGTGGCGAGCTGAAATGGAGCAGCCGCTCGAACCGACGTTCAGCCCGCTCGAGATCCCCGGTGTGGGCCAGCGCGTCACACAGCCAGAACGACGTCATGAAGAATGCGCCCTCGCTCCCCCGCAGTCCGTCCTCGCTCTCGTCCAGCCGGTAGCGGTTGACGAGCACGCCCTCGCCGAGGTGCTGCTCGATCGCGCGCACCGTCGAGTGAATGCGCGGGTCGCGATCCGCGAGGAAGCGAACCTGGCTGATGCGCAGGACCGCGGCATCGAGCGCGTCGTCGTCGAACACCTGGGTGAACGAGCGGCGGTGCGTCGAGTATCCCCGCGACGTGATCGCGCGGTGAATGACGACGCGCGCCTTCCGCCACGCAGCCTTGTCATAAGGAAGTTTGTAGCGGTCGGCGATGCGAATCCCGCGGTCGACCGCGACCCAGCACATCAGCTTGCTGTACGTGTACTGCCTGCGCTCGCTGCGCACCTCCCAGATCGATGAGTCGGCTTCCATCCAGCGCTTGATCGCCAGCTGGACGATGTGGCTGAGCTCCTCCCAGAGGTCCTGGCTGATGACGCCGCCGAACCGCGCATACACATATGCGCTGTCGAGCACCTCGCCGTACACGTCGAGCTGCAGTTGGTTCGCTGCTGCGTTGCCCGTGCGCACCGGCCGCGACCCTCGATAACCCTCGAGATGATCGAGCCGGTGTTCCGACGCGTGCGCATGCCCGCTGAGGTCGAAGAGGTTGGGGATGTCGTCGACCGCGCGATCGGCCATGTGACGGTGCGTCAGCCAGTCGAAGTAGGCGGTGGCCTCGTCGGTAAGGCCGAGTTGAAAGAACGCGTACAGCGTGAACGCGGCGTCCCGGAGCCACGTGAACCGGTAGTCCCAGTTGCGCTCACCACCGATGTCTTCGGGGAGGCTTGTCGTTGGCGCGGCGACGATCGCGCCCGTGGGCGCATAGGTCATGAGCTTCAGCGCGAGGGCCGAGCGCCAGACGTGCTGCTGGTACGGACCGTGGTAGTCGACCTGACCGACCCAGCGCCACCAGTAGCGCTGACTGTCACGGAGCAGGTTGCGTGCCCGCTCGACACTCCAGGGCCGGGCCCCGCATCGCCCCGGCGCGCCGGTGTGCAGGGCGAAGGCGACGGCGTCGGTCGTTCGGAGATGGAACGTATCGTCTGGCCCGTCAAGGTCCGCGGTTGAGCTCAGGCAGAGGTGCAGGCGATCGGTATCGGCGTGCAGTTGACCGTCCTCGAGCGCCATCGACACCGTTCGCCGCGCAAAATCGGGAGCCGGATTGAAGACCTGATGCATGGTCATCTCGCCTGCGAGGCATTCCACCAGACGGACGATGCGGGCGCGATTGTGCGGCTTGGCGTGCTGGACGACACTGCGGTCGTCGACCGGCATGAAGTCGGTGACCACCACCACCCCGGTCGCCGTCGTGAACACGGTGTCGAGGAGGTTGGTCCGGTCGCGGTATCGCTGGTGCACCTGGTGCCGCTCGTCGGGATGAATCTGCCAGCTGCCACCCTTTTCGGCATCGAGGATCCGGCCGAAGACTGATGCGTCATCGAACCGCGGCAGACAGAGCCAGTCGATGCTGCCGTCGACACCGACCAGGGCTGCCGAGCGGCAGTCCCCGATCAACCCGTAGGAGCCGATCGGCAGATAGCCGTCCACACGCTCAGAGGACGAGCTGACCCAGGTGGCTCCATCGGGCGGGGTCGGCTGGTGCGGTGACGCCCGCTGCGGACTAGTAGGAGTCCTCGGGCCGCGAGTTGTCGTCGTCGTCGTCCTCCTCGACATCGGCGACGGGCTTGACGTCCTCGCCCTCCGACTCGAACGTGCTCATGCCGAGATCGCCGAGATCATCGTCGGCGTTCGTGGGGGCGGGCCGGCCGAAGCCGTCGTCGGTCTCGTCATCGTCGAGCGGGGTCGAGTCGATCTCCCTCGACGACAGGAGCGAATCCTTGGCGTAGGGACGGAACTCCTCACGCCGGCCGCCCTTGGCGAGCGGGAACGACGACTTCCGGGCGTTCTCGGCTGCCTGGTAGGTCTCGCGAAGGATGATCTCGACTCGCTCGTCCTCGAGACGGGCGACCGCGGCCGAGTATCGGTTCCCGGTCTCCATGAGCGGCACGAGCCTGCGCGCGATCTTGGTGTCGACCTCGCCGAGCGACACGCCCCGTGAGGTCTGGGCACGAAGCGTCGACCCCTCGCGGTAGAGCTCAACGACATCGCCCGGGGCGATCGAGACGGTGGCTGACTTCGAGGGGGCACTCAGGACCGTGATGGCGCTCTTGCCCGGCTCCTCGGTGAAGAGCTCGACGTCGAATGGGGCGGCCGATCCGGACACCGTGTTCTTGCTCTCGAGCATGACCGTGAGCTTGCGGACGTTCTTCTGGGCGATCAGATTGAGCGGATTGATGCGAAGCGACCCGGAGTAGGCGGCGAGCGCCTCTTCGCGCTGGCCGAGCTCGGTCAGCGCCTTGCCGATCCGGTTGAGGGTTTCCTCGTCCTCACCGTGGCGCTCGACCAGGGCTTGATTTACCGCCAGGGCGTCGGCCCAGCGGCTCTCGAGCGCGAATTGGATGGCCTCTTCGACGAACAGGCCGCGAGGCTTCACACGTTCTTCAGACACCAGGCTCCAGTCCGGTTTTACGGATCAATGACCGCTGCGAGTGCACTTGCTCCCGCCCACCGGCAGAGAGAGGCGATCGGGTTCGTTATGATACCTGCTCAGTGAGGCGCGTCTGTTCTCTTTGCATCATCTCGACACCGCCCCAGCAATGACGCGGATCATTTCGGTCGCGAATCAGAAGGGCGGAGTTGGCAAAACGACGACCGCTGTGAACCTCGCAGCGGCAATCGCCGAAGCCGGCCCCAAGGTGCTTGCGGTGGATCTCGATCCGCAGGGTCACCTCACCATCAACATGGGCTGCCGCCGGCCCGACGAGTTGGAGAAGACGATCTACGACGTCCTCACCGATCATCGGGTCAACGTGTCCGATGTGCTCCTGCGGTCCGAGGGCATGAACCTCGATTTCATCCCCGCGAACATCGACCTCAGCGGTGCGGAGTTGCAGCTCGTCACGGAGTTCGGACGCGAATCGATTCTTCGCGAGAAGCTCGAGCCGATCGACGGCCTGTACGACTACGTCGTCATTGACTGCCCACCATCGCTCGGTCTCCTGTGCATCAACGCGCTCGTCGCATCGACGGACGTGATCATCCCGCTGCAGTGCGAGTACTTCGGCATGAAGGGCATGCAGCAGTTGCAACGCACCATCGATCGCGTCCGCGCGAAGCTCAACAGTCATCTGCGCGTCGCCGGCATTCTCCCGACGCTGTACAAGTCGCGCACGCTGCACAGCCAGGAGGTGCTCGACCTCGTGAAAGGCGCGTATCCCGACCTGGTCTTCCCCATCACCGTCGACTCCTCGATCCGATTCGCCGAGACGCCGCTGGCGGGTCAGTCGATCCTCGAGTACGCACCGAACTCGCCTGGGGCTCGCTCCTACCGGGCCCTCGCCAAAGCGGTCATCGCGCAGGACAGCGATCCGATCGTCGAGGTCTCCGGCAGCGCGGAGCGTCCGCGCGAGCGGGTGCGCGCGGCACGGAGGTGATGCGCGGATTTCGCCGCGCGCAGCTGCGCGGCAGCGACGAACTCTTCCGCAGCGACGAACCCGAACAGCTCGACGCCCCGCTGTCGCCGGCGATGAACGACGAACCGGTCCATCCGGTGCCCTCCGCCCCGGCGCCGCACATGCGCTCGGTGCGTCTCACGGACAACGAGCTGCGCATCCTCTCGGATGCCGTGCAGCATCTGAAGTTCCCGAGCAAAGCGATGCAACGCCCGTCCGTCGACGATTTCGAGACGCTTGAGGTGCTCCGCCAGAAGCTGCTCGACGCCCTGTAGCGCCATATGGTCATCGGCACGCTGACAGTCACCCTGCAGGTGCCGGACAGCGAATCGCTCAAGGACAAGCGCCAGGTCGTGCGCTCGCTGACGTCCCGGTTGCGCAACACGTTCAACATCGCGGTGGCCGAGGTTGGCGATCAGGATCTGTGGCAGTCGGCGGTGATCGGCATCGCCTGCGTCAGCTCGGACACCCGGCACGCCGACGAGATGTGTCAGAAGGTGCTGCGCTTCGTCGACGACCACGGCGAGGCGCTCGTCCTCGGCTCACATTTCGAGCTGATTCATCTCTGATCACGTGGCACTGACGGAGTCGGCGGCGCTGGCGTCGGACCTGATCGAGACCTATCAGGCAACGCTGCCGTTCACGCTCGACGAGTTTCAGCGCGAGGCGATCATCAAGCTCGAACGCTCGCGCGGGGTGCTCGTCAGCGCGCCGACATCGAGTGGCAAGACCGTCGTCGCGGACTACGTCATCTGGCGGCGCCTCAAAGCGCCCGCGCGGTTGCGCAGGCCGACGACGGACGCCGCCGATGTCATCTACACCACACCGCTGAAAGCCTTGAGCAATCAGAAGTTTCACGATCTCTGCGAGCGCTTCGGCGAGCGCAACATCGGGCTCGTCACGGGCGAGCACACGGTCAACGACGGCGCTCCCGTGCTCGTGATGACGACCGAGATCCTTCGCAACGTGTTGTACGACGAGCCGGCGCGCGTCGACCGCGTCGGCGATGTCGTGCTCGACGAGATCCACTACATCGACGACTACCCGCGGGGCACGGTCTGGGAGGAGCTGATCATCGAGGCGCCGCGCCACATCCGGCTCATCGGGCTGTCCGCCACCATCAGCAACGTCAACGAAGTCGCGACGTGGATGTCGGGGTTGCGCGGGACGATCGAGACGGTGACGCGCACCGAACGCCCGGTGGCGCTCGAGATGTGGCTCGCCATCGACAACGCGCTGCACCCGCTCTTCGACACCGCGGGTAACGCGGCACGCGGCACGCTCGAGCTGGCGCAGGCGGACGCCGTGCAGCAGCCACGATTTCGCGAGGCGCGGCGCGCGCCGGACAACGACCTGCTCCAGATCGTCGAGGTGCTGCGCCGGCGCGCGATGCTGCCCGCGATCTACTTCATCTTCTCGCGCCGGGGCTGCCGCGAGGCGTTGCAACGCTGCGGTGTGCACGGGATCGACCTCACCAACGATGAGGAGAAAGAGCGCATCGACATCGCGCTCACCGAGCAGCTTGCCGCCTTGACCGACGACGACGAACGCCGCTGCGTGCTCCTCGAGATGGACCGGCGCCTGCTGCGTCGCGGACTCGCGATGCACCACGCAGGATTGCTGCCGTACGCGAAGGAGATCGTCGAGAAGCTGTTCCAGCAGGGCCTCATCAAGGTGGTCTTCGCCACCGAGACGCTGTCGCTCGGGCTCAACATGCCGGCCCGCTCCTGCGTGATCTCGACCTTCACGAAGTTCGACGGCGTGAGCTTTGCGGCGCTGACGAGTGGCGAATTGACGCAGCTCATGGGTCGCGCGGGACGGCGCGGCATCGACACCGTCGGACACGGCGTCATCCTCAAGGAGAGCGACGTCGATCTTCGAGACATCTACGATGCGGCGATCTCGGGCGAATTCGCGGTGGACTCCAAGTTCTCACCGACGTACACGATGGTGCTCAACCTGTTGCGCACGCGGTCCGCTGAGGCAGCCGAACTCCTGCTCGACAGTTCCTTCGGGCAGTACCAGGCGATCGAGCGCGCTGCGCGCTGGGACCATCGTCGCGCCAACCTCGAAGCCGAGCTCGCTGATCTTCGACTGCGACGTTTCCAGCATCCGCGCATCCCGTGCACGGAGCGGACGCTCACATCGTTTCTCACCGCGGGGACGCAGCTTGGCGAGACGCAGCTCGAGCTGCGCCGGGCGCGGCGTGGGCACTGGACCGACGCGCGTCGTGGCCGCTACGGCAAGGCCGGTGCGGATCCCGGCCAGAAGTACGAGGCGCTGCGCCGCACGGCGCGCTCGCTCCAGGAACGCATCAACGAGTCACCCTGCCACCACTGCCCGTACCTCGGCGAGCACCGCAACCACCGCTACCGGATCGCCGACATCGAGACGACACTCGCAGGCGCCGAGGAGGAGCTCGAGCGCGCCCAGCACCGATTCCGGCGCGAGTTCCAGGCGCATCGCGCGGTGCTGCGCGCCGCCGGTTTCCTCGACGGCGATGTGCCCACCGACCTCGGGCGCCTCGCCGGCTCCCTCTACGGTGAGAGCTCGCTCCTCGTTGCGGATGCCGTCGCATCGGGCGTTCTCGCGGGCTTGAAACCCGAGGAGCTCGCGGCGACGCTCGTCAGCCTCGTCAGCGAGGACCGCGGTCGCGAGCGGCCACAACCGTCACGCCGGCACTTTCCGACGCAACGCATTGAGGAGCGGCACCGCAAGCTGCGCACGGCCATGCGCAAATTCACGGAGCTGGAGCGAGAGCACGGGCTCGAGACGATGCCGCCGCTCTCCCTCGAACAGATCCGGCCGGCATACGAGTGGGCGTCGGGCGTGCCGCTCGCGGACATCGAGCCGCCGCCCGGCGCGGATACCGGCGACGTGGTCAAGGCGGTGAAGAGCCTGTACTCGCTGCTCCGCCAGATGGAACAGGCACTGCGCGGTCACGAGTTGCACCCGCTCGTCGCACTGACCCGCGAGCGCGTGGAACGGGATCTCATCCGCCGCGTCTGATCGGTCACGACTCTGCGCACTTGACAGCCGCAAGCGGGGTGCGTGCTAGGATTCGCGCACTGTGCTGACACCCAGCGTCGTGCTCGCAACCATGATCATGCCCCGCGGAGGTTTCCGAACGTAGGGCACGCGCGCCCACGTTGTGGAAGCCTCCCGGATCACAAGACCGGGAGGTTTTTTTATGTCCACCATCAGTCTGCTCGAACGCTACGGACGTGCCCCGGCCCCGGTGCACGTCGACTGCCTTGTGTGCCGTGCATGCGGTCACGAGACGCCGATCGAGGCAACGAACATCTGCGACCGGTGCTTCGGTCCGCTCGAAGTTCGCTACGACTACACCGAGATCGCACGCCGTGTATCGCGCGCGTCGATCGAGGCCGGCCCCGCAAGCATCTGGCGGTATCGCGATCTCCTTCCGGTAGCGCTCGACGACACCGAACCGATCACCCTCGGTGAGGGGTTCACGCCGCTCATCCATGCGCGCAATCTCGGCGCCGAGCTGGGGCTCCGCAATCTGTATCTGAAGAACGACACGCAGAATCCGACGGGGTCGTTCAAGGACCGGGTTGTGAGCGTCGCGTCGACGTGGGCGCGCGAGCATGGGCTCACAACGATTGCGTGCGCGAGCACCGGCAACCTCGCCAACTCCGTCGCCGCGTATGCGGCACACGCGGGCATGCGTGCAGTCGTCGTGGTCCCGAGTGATCTCGAGCCCGCGAAGATGATCGGCACGTCGATCTTCCGGCCGACGCTCATCGCGGTCGACGGCAGCTACGACGACGTGAACCGGCTCTGCACCGAGCTCGCGGACTGCGTGGACTGGGGGTTCTGCAACCTCAACCTGCGCGCGTACTACAGCGAGGGCAGCAAGACGCTCACCTTCGAGACGGCCGAGCAACTGGGCTGGCGCCTCCCCGACGAGATCATCGTTCCCGTGGCGTCCGGCTGCCAGTTCGTCAAGCACCGCAAGGCTGCGGGCGAGCTCATCGAGCTCGGCCTCGTGGAGCGCGGCTCGCGCGTTCCGAAGCTGACCGGAGCACAGGCGGCAGGATGCTCCCCGGTCGCCACGGCGTTCACCGCGGGCGAGGACACGGTCATCCCAGTCCGGCCGAACACGATCGCCCGCTCGATCGCCATCGGCAACCCGTCAGACGGCGCGGAGGTGCTTCGTATCGCGCGAGACACCGGCGGCGTCGTGGCCAGCGTGACGGAGGACGAGTTGGTCGAGGGGATCGAACTGCTCGCCGCAAGCGAAGGCATCTTTGCCGAGACCGCAGGCGGGGTGACCGTGGCCGTGCTGCGCAACCTCGCTCGCGCCGGGCGCTGGCGGGGCGATGAGACCGTCGTCGCCTACATCACGGGGGCGGGGCTCAAGACCGCCGACTGCGTCGCGGCACGAGCTGAGACCCCGGTTCCGGTGCAGGCATCACTTCGGGCGGTTCGGGAGCGCTACGCCGGCCTGATCTGAGGCACGCCCGAGCTCGGTTTCCCCCGCCTTCTGCCGTGGCATAGTGAAGGCGATGTATCACCAGATTGCCCGCAACAAACGCAAGAGCGTGATCGTGATCGTGAGCTTCTTCATCGTGTGGGCCGCGATCGGGTACCTCATCGGCTTCATCGCGTCTGGCGTCAGCGGCGGCATTGCCGGCATCGTCATCGCGGCCATCGCAGCGCTGCTCGTGGTGCTCTGGTCGGTGACTGCCGGTGCGCAATCCGTCCTTTCCCTCTCGGGTGCGCAACCGGTCACGCAGCAGCAGGCACCCGTGCTCTACGACGTTGTCTCCACACTCGCGATCGGTGCGGGGCTGCCGATGCCGAAGGTCTACATCATCAACGACCCGTCGCCGAACGCATTCGCGACGGGAACGAGCCCGAACAAGGCGGCGATCACGTGCACCACCGGACTGCTCGCGATCATGAATCGCGAGGAACTCGAAGGTGTCATCGGGCACGAGATGAGCCACATCCGCAACTACGACGTCCGTCTCGTGCTGATCGTCGCGACGTCGATCGCCCTGATCGGCCTGGTCGCAAGCCTCTTGTGGCGCTCGCTGTTCTTCACCCGCGGCGGCAACAACCGCGACGGTGGCTACCTGATCATCGTTCTCATCGCAGCCGCCGCGTTGCTCTCGGTGGTTGCCGTGATCATCGGGCCGCTGATGCAGTTCGCACTCTCGCGCTCGCGCGAGTCGCTCGCCGACGCGAGCAGCGTCGAGCTCACCCGCAACCCGGCGGGCCTGCTGCACGCGCTGCAGAAGCTGCAGCAGAACGACAAGCCCTTCGCGAAGATGAACCACGCAACCGCGGCGATGTGCATCGACGACCCGTTGCAGCACCACGGTGGATTCACGCACCACCTCTTCGACACGCATCCCCCGATCGAGCAGCGTATCGCCGCGCTGCAGGCGATGCTGCAGGTCAGGGAGACCTAGAACCCCTACGCGGGCGGCCCCGCGCTGAGGGTGACGTTCGCGGAGTGCGTTGCGCCCCCTGTGTCGAGCCAGGCCACCGCGACGCTGTCGCCCGGACGCCGGTCCTGCATGACCTGATTGAAATCGGCGACCGACGGAACGGCGAGCCCGGCGACGTCGGTGATGACATCGCCCGCAACGATGCCGGCTGCAGCTGCAGCGTCGGCGGGCGTGGTGCTCACGACGACCGCTCCGTTGCCACCGCCGCTGCTGGTCACCTCAACGCCGAGCACGCCGCGATGGCCCGATTCGAAATACGGTGACGCAGTCCCGGCGCGGATCTCCTGAGCGATGGTCATCGCTCGTGTGATGGGGATGGCGCATCCCCAGGACGCGGAAGCTCCCGCCGCATTGCTCAACGACCCGGCCGTGTCCATGCCGATGACGCGATCCTGCGCATTGAGCAGCGGCCCGCCGGAGTTGCCGGGTTGAATCGGCGCGTTGAAGCAGATGACGCCGTCGAGCGTCTCGACGATGGTGGCCTCCTCGTCCTGCACCTGGATCGTCTCGTCGAGCGATGTCACCGTTCCCTTGGCGACCACGGGCGGTCCGTTGTGTCCCAGCGCATTGCCCATGCCGGTCACCTGATCACCGACCGCCAGCGATCCTGAGAGATCGAACGCCGTTGTCGGCAGGCCGGATGCGCCCTCGAGTTGGATCACAGCGACGTCCTGCGTGGGATCGACGCCGATCACGATCGCCTTGTAGATGGGACCGCGGCCCGCGAGTTGCGCCGTCAGCGACGTGGTATTCGCGACGACGTGGTTGTTGGTGAGTACGATCCCTCCGGACGTCAGCACCATGCCTGTGCCGGCGATCGTTCCCTGCGGGATGTCGCCGTTGATGTTGACGATGCCGGCGTCACCAGTGGTGGGAGCTGCTGTCGACGCCGGCGGAGCGCTGTGTCGTGTTCCGCTCACGAGCACCCATCCGATGGCCGCGAGCAGCATCAACGCCGCCGCGGTCAGCAGCGCGATCGCAGACGTTCGATGCCGATTCGCCGGCATCGGTGGTGGTGCCGGCGGCGGCGCAAGCCACGGTGGTGGCGGCAGTGGCGGCGGCGCGACGCCCGGCGTGGTCACGCTCAGGACGGTGGGACGTAGACCGGGGAGGGAACCGCGACGTCGGTCGCATCCGGGGAGGTGCTCAGCGTCGCGCTCATCTTCCACAGCGAGACGTTGACGACGAACAGCTTCTGCAAGCTCGTGTCGAGAACATACGCGCGAGTGTCATCTGGCGACAGCGCGACCTCGCCGGGACGCGTGCCCACCGCAATTGATTTAGCCGTGGTGAGCGTCGCCGGATCGATCCAGAGCAGGGCGGCGCCGGAGTTGTCAATGGCGAGAATGGTGCTGGCGTCGGTGGTTTCGACGACGTCGACGAGGTTGCCGGTCTCATCCTGAGTCTTGGTGACCTTGTCGGTGAGCATGCTGACGTTCTCGAGCGCGTTGTCGCAGACGACCAGGAGGTTCGTTCCCTGCTGCGGCATGACGAGCCCACGGATGCCGGCCACGGGGATGATGGCCTTCAACGTGTTGTCCGGCAACTTGACCGCGAGGACCGCGGACGAGTCGCCGCACGCGACGAACAGCTGACTCCCGTCGGGTGTCACCGCCAGGTCGGTCGGTCCGCATGGCAGCGCGAGATGGTCGGCGATACGCCAGTTGACGACGTCGATGACGGTGATCGTCCGCGCGACATAGCTCGCGACATAGGCGAGGGCGCCGGACGACGACACCGTCAGCGCACCTGGAGCCGGCCCAACGCTGAGCGCAGCGCCCGGCTTGGACGTGGAAGTGTTGATCTCGGTGAGCATCCCCGCGTGCAGACCGTCGCCGTAGCTGAGGACGAGCAGCGAGCCGCCGTCGGGAGTGAGCTTGAGTGCGTTCGGCGCCCGCGCGACAGCGATGGCGGGTCCTGCCGTCTGACCGGCGATGTTGAGCCGCTGCACCGTGTCGTTCAGCGAGTTGGCGACCCAACTCGAACTCGGAACCGGTGCCGACCAACACGTCCGGGGCGTTCCCGACCGGGATCTGCCGTCCGAGAGGACCGACAGTGCCGCCGAGGAACGAGACGCTGCCGTTCGAGCTCGGGAAGAGGACCCACGCGACACCGGGCGCCGACGGCAACGCCACATCCCCGGGCGCATTGCGCAGCGACACCGGGGCACCCGCCTTGCCGGTGACGAGATCGATGGGAACGAGGGTATGCGCAAGCGCGCTGACAACCCACGCGGTGGTCCCGGTGGTGTCGATGTCAAGGTCTGTCGGCGTCGCACCGACGGGAACGGTCGCGACGACGGCGCGCGTGACCAGATTGACGATTGAGACGGTGTGGTCGTTCAGGTTCGCGAACGCCGCGGTCTGACCGTTCGGGGTCAGCGCATACGAGGTCGGCGCCACGCCGAGCTTGATCGGCGTCCCCGGCTTCTGCGTCGCAACATCGAGCGGAATGAGAACGCCGGGTTCGCCGTTGCTTCCCTGCTCGACGACCCAGACGGTGCTTCCGTCCTTGCTGTAGAAGGCCGATTGCGCCGGATTCGATCCCACAACCACCTGCGAGCCCTTGCCGCTTGCGGGGTCGTAGAAATACAGGACACCCGGCTGACCGTTTGACGTGTCGACGACGACGACCGCGCCCGATGTTGTCGGTGACGGCACGTAGAGGCTGACACCCTGGCTCAGCGCCTCCGCCGGAGACACGCGATCGGTCGACGTGTTGATGGGGATCACCGCCCCGCCGAGGTTGTCGGTGACGTAGAGCGTGGAGCCGTCCACCGAGAACCGCGCGCTCACCGGCAACTTGCCGGCCGGGATCGGCGCTCCCACATGACCACTGACGAGGTTCACGGGAACAACGTCGCCGTGGTCGGTGTCGAGCAGGAACGCCTTGGTGCGGTCGGGCGACTCGACGATCTGGTCCGGCGCGCCGGGCAGCTTCAGCGTTCGCGTGGAACCGCCCCCGGTGAGCGACTGCAGCTCGAGCTCTGCGGGGCCGGCGTGGACGACCGCCACCGTCGAGGGCACCGGTGTGCTCAGCGGCACAACCGTCTCGGGACCTTTGCTCGTGACGAAGAGCGCTCCCGCCGCGATGACCGCGACGACGATGACGCCTGCGCCCACGACGACAAGCGGATTCCGCTGCTTGCGCAGCGTTGCCGGCGCGGCCGTCGCTGCCGGCCGGGGGGTCATCGACGGTGGTGGGGGCGCTGGTGGAAGCGGCTGGCCGTCGGGCAGCGGGGGCGGTGCCTGCGTCGGCGCCGGCAGCGGCGGGGGTAGCGGGACCGGCGGGCGGTCCCAGTCGTGGTTCGCGGTGTCGCGGGGTGCGCGAACACCCCAGCCGGAACTCTGCTCAGAATTCGTCTCGGGTTGGTCGGAGCCCTTCGTCTCGTCGGCCATCGGAAGCGACGCTACGGGCGAGCAGCCACGGCTTTTCGGTGTGCTGCACGATCGTTGCAGGCTCGTTGTGCCGGACGGACCAGCCTGGCGCACGTCGGATGCCGTGACCCGCGCCGGTCAGATCCGCCGGTATGGGAACCCTCCGCCGTCAGCAGACGTACGATCGGCATGCGTGTTTGTCTTGTTGGGTAAGGGAAACGACCGATCACGCGGAACCCGGGTCCGGCTGGTGCCCGGTCTCGTCCTTACGGTCACGGCGCTCGCCGCGGCGGCATGCGGCGTCGCGGTGGTCCCCGGGTCAGGTACGGGCCGCCCATCCGCAACCGCGGCGACGACGGCAGCATCGGCGCATCCCCGGGCCAAGGCCGAGCTGGCGACGCTGCTCGCCGGCGTTCGCGTGCCACTTGGTTCGACGCGGGTGACGAGTCCGCCGGTGGCGTATCTGGCCGAGGCGCCGCTGACCGAGGGATCGCCGAATCTGCTCACGTTGACGTCGTGGTGGCGGATCAAGATGTCGTTCAACGACGCGGTGATCTGGTTGCAGACTCACCCGCCCGGCGGGCTGCAAGCAGACTCGGGTGGACAGGCAGGAGGACCCGGTGTTCCGGTCAACCGTTTCCTCGGATTCTCGGCACCGTCGACCACCGCCTACGATGGGGCCGAGGTTGAGCTGGAGCTGGTGGCGATGAGCGCATCCGAAACCGGTCTGCGCGCCGACGCTGAGGTCATCTGGCTGCCGCCGAAACCGCCGGACGAGTTCGTTCCATCCGGCACCGCAGTGACCCTGATCGCCATCAACCATTTCGGGACATCTGCCGCGACGACACTGCGCACGAGGCACCTCGACTCAGCAGATGCCGCAGCGGTGATCAGGGACCTCAACGCCCTGCTACCGGATGACGGCAGCACTCGCCATTGCGCGGCCGACGACGGGTACCGCATACAGATCGAGGTGACAGTCGCCGGCACGCCGACGGTCTTCTCCGACTGGTGGGCGTGCTATCTCGTCCAGGTGACGCGAGGCAGAACCACCTTCCCGACCTTGTTGCAGACGATGCCGTTCCAGAACGAGATCACCGATCTGATGGGCTCGCCACCGCCGCTCTAGGAAATCGCGCGCTGCTCAGCGCCCATACACGGAGATGCAGTTCCTGCTGGCGGCGGTGAAGCGCTCGCGCTCCCACCCCGCCCATCGATCGCGCAGACGCAGCCCCGCGATCCTCGCCATCAGGTCGAGCTCGCTTGGCCACGCGTAGCGACACACGATCGGGAAGAGCTGCACGCCGTCGGGTGACAGCACAACATGGCTCTCGTCGAGTCGTTGGGCCACAGGGTCATGGCGGCCGACATCGAACGTCACGCGGCCGACCTCAAGCTCCTCGGCGTCGACGTATTGATCGTCGCGAAGGCGGTAGAGGTACGCGGGCACCATCGCCTCCACAACGAAGACGCCGTCGTCTGTGAGGTGCTTCGCCGCGTTGACGAAACACCGCACCTGGTCGTCCTGCTCGAGCAGGTTGAACAGCGTGTTGAACACCAGATAGATCAGCGTGTATGTGCCAGCGACCGCG
This sequence comes from Candidatus Dormiibacterota bacterium, assembly GCA_963754015.1. Taxonomy (GTDB): domain Bacteria; phylum Chloroflexota; class Dormibacteria; order Aeolococcales; family Aeolococcaceae; genus Palsa-851. The sequence continues at coordinate 502,448 of CAVWEG010000007.1, read as the reverse complement.
ACGTCGGCGAAGTCCCCCATCGTGATCGACACGTGCTCGCCGCCAGGTTTGGCGCGCAGCTGCCTGACCATCGCCTCGGACATGTCGATCCCGTCAACGCGGATGCCCTGCGCCGCAAGCGGTAACGCGATGCGTCCGGTGCCGATCGCGAGCTCGAGCGCGGGACCGCCCTGGGCAAGTTCCGCAAGCAGCGCAACGGTCGCCTGCTCGTCGCCGCGAACGTCCGTCTGATCGTAGATGCGTGCGGCAGCTTCATCGAAGCTGTCCATCGGTTGATAGCCCTTCATGGCCTCACGAGCACACGCAACACGACGCGTCGCATACAGCGCGCGTCAGACGGGCGGCGCTGCGGCAGGCGGTGGTGGTGCGGCTGCAGCCGGCGGCACTGACGGTGCGGACGGCGTGAACGACACTGTCGGCGCGGCGCGTTCGGCATCCGCCACCTGGAAGAACGCGAACGGCTGGAAGTGCATGATCCGCCCGTAGATGTTGGTCGGGAACGTCTGCAATGCGGTGTTGAAATCGCGGACGTTGCCGTTGTAGAAGCGCCGCGAGAACTCCACCTTGTCCTCTGTTGTCGTCAACTGCTCCTGCAGATTCAGGAAGAGCTCCGACGCCTTGAGCTGCGGATAGTTCTCCGCCACGGCGAGCAGTTGCCGGGTCGAGCCCGTCAACGCGTCCTCGGCGCCGGCCATTTGCGACGGGTCGCCGGACTTCGACGCGGCGAGGGCGTTCGTCCGCGCTGCGGTCACCGCCTCGAAGACGCCGCGCTCGTGCGCGGCGTAGCCCTGCACGGTATTGACGAGGTTCGGGATGAGGTCATAGCGCCGCTTCAGCTCGACGTCGATATCCGACCACGCCTCCTGGGTTCGCGTCCGCAGCCGGATGAGCCGGTTGAACCGGTACGCGACGTACAGGAGGATCAGAACGACGACGATCAGGATGATCAGCAGAACAGTCATGACGTCAGTGTCTCACTCCTCGCGGAGCATCGCTTCGGGAACGCTGACCACCCGGTACGGCATATCGGTGATGTCGTAGTAGCGGATCGGTTTCTTGAGGCGTTTGGCGATGCCCATCTGCACCTTGACGCCGAGTGATGGATTGCCGAACACCCACATCTGATCGCAGCGCACGATGAGGTTGTTGAACGCCTCGCGGACCACATCCTTCGGCACCGTGTGCACGAGGTAATAGTCGAAGAGCATGAACGGAACGATCGGCACCGCTCCCTCGTCGAGGACGAACTTCGTGATGTGCTGGCGCCAGTAGAAGTTGCGATTGCTCAACGCGCAGTAGATCAATTGCTTGGGACGGCGCAACGCGCGCTCGGCCTGTTCGGCGGGACTCGCCTTGACGGTGGGCGCGAAGATGCGCTCAAGAATGTCCTCGGCGTCCTTGACCGCTGCCGGTGCCGGCGACTCGGTCTCGTCGCGAATCAGCGGTGTGCTCTCACGACGTGGCTGTCCCCGCTGGCCCAACCTTTCTCCCATTCACCCACAACGAAAGTCGAGAAAGCCGATGATAGCATCGGCGATACCTCGTGAAAGTCGCAGCGCTTACGGTGCCGAGTTGGCCCATTGCACGAGTGACGTCAGTCGCACGAGCGCTCGGTCGAGCAGCGCGACTCGGGCAGGGTCATTGAGCCAGCGACTCTGCCCGGACGGATGTGGCAGCGGCAGCAGTGCGGGCGCAGCATGCGGTGTGCCGCGCAGGCTCGTCCCGTCGGCCGCATATGCCGAACCGATGACGTCATCGAGCTTGCGGCCGGGGAGGAAGCGCTCGAGCGACAGCGAACCAATAGGGATGATCAGGCGCGGTGCGAGCAGTGCGATCACCGAGTCCAGCCACGGCGCGCAGAGCACCACCTCGGCCGCACTGGGCCGTCGATCGCCGGCTCCGTCGGGACGGCGGCCTGGGAAGCAGGTGGTCATGGCAGTCATGTAGATCCGATCGCGAACATCCGCCTCGTCACGGAGGCCGGCGCGAACCAGCCAGCGCATCAGCTGACGTCCGGATCGCCCCGCAAAGGGCCTGCTCTGATCCTGCTCCACCGGTCCCGGTGCCTGGCCGACGAGGAGGATGTGCTGCCCTGCGTGACCGCTGAAGACCGGGTGCGCGCGAGGGATGTACCCGGCGTCCGCGCAGCGCGTGCACGCTCGCTGCTCGCGCTGCAGGATCTCGAGTGCCTTGGCTCGCCGGGTCGGTTGCAACATCGTCCGGCTACTGTGACTCGCCGAGGTAGCGGCGGTTCCGCCCAGGCGATATCATCTGTACACCGCTCGCGGATCACGCGTCTTCTTCGAACGGCCGTCCTGGTCAGCCGTCGTCATTCGAGGCTCCATGTCCGACGAGTCTTCGCGGTCCGCCCGGCCTTCCGGTCAGCGACGAAACGACGGCGCACCCAGCTGGTGGGCCGCGCTCGAGCGCGCTGATCTCCCGTCCGATGGGGGCGTGCCCGCCGCACATCGTCGCTGGTATGAGGAGGACGAGACGGCCACTCCCTTTGCCGAGGTTGCCGAGCCCCGCCCGGTAACACGTCAGGTCAAGCGCGAGTGGATCCCCAACACCCTCGTCGCGCTCGCGGTTGCACTGATGCTCGTGGTCGCGCTCGGGGTCTGGGATTCGGCGGACGACGCCCTCACGGTGACGATGCTCATCGGCGTTCCCCTCGTCCTGGCGGTGATCACCACCCTCGTCGTCGCCCGGCGGACTCGCTGACCTCGTCCGAGGCCGTTTCCGGCAGCGCGTGACCCGAGAGCATCCGCGCCGCCAGTCTGGTGTCCGGCGTCCGCGACGCCCGCATCTCGATCCCATCCCGGGCCTCATGCTGCCCGCCGATAACGACGAGCCCGGCACCGCGCCCTCGTTGCGCGAGCGATTCGAGGCGGCGTTGGCGCCAGGCCCCACCGACGGCGCCGCTCCCCGGGACATGGAGGTCGCCACCCTCCTCGCCGAAGCCCCGATCGAGCGCATCGGTGAGGTCGTGTACGGGAGCAACGGCGTCTTCCTCGTCGAGCTCGACGCCAAGGACCCAGCCGACGCGACCCAGCCGCTGCGCGCCGTCTACAAGCCGGTGCGCGGCGAGCGTCCCCTCTGGGACTTCCCGCGCCGCACCCTCTACCTCCGCGAGGTCGCGGCGTACATCGTCGATGCCGCGCTCGGCCTCCATCGCGTGCCGGCCACCGTGCTTCGCGACGGCCCGCTCGGTCCGGGATCGATGCAGCGCTTCGTCCACGTCCTCGAGGAGGGCCTGACCGCAGAACAGGCAGCACGACTCGAGACGCAGCTCCGGGCGGTGGCGCTGCTCGACGTCCTCATCAACAACGCCGACCGCAAGCGCGCACATCTCCTCGTCGTCGGCGGTCCGAATGTCCACGCGATCGACAACGCGCTGAGCTTCCTCCCCTACCCGCGCCAGCGCACCGCGTTGATCACGCTCGGTGGTTCGGAGGTACCCGCGAGGCTGGCGAAGCGTCTCCAGGACCTCGCCGCCGACGAGACGCGGATGACGGCGCTCCGAACCCGGCTCCGGCGCCTCCTCAGTGAGGCGGAGGTTGACGCCTTCGCTCATCGAGTCGCGGAGCTCGCTGCCGACCCGACGTACCCGGTGCTGGATGACTGGGATGGGCGCCCCTTCGAGTGGTGGTGAAGGCGGCCCGCCGAGCCGGCGGGCCGCCTTGGAGGGAAGGGGGTAAGGGGCTAGCCTGAGGTGCCAGTCGACCCGGTCGAGCCGCCCATGTTGGGACAATTCGGCTTCGTGGCCGGGGTTGTCGTCGCTGCCGGCGTCGTCGTGCTCGCCGCCAGCGCAGTCGACGTGGTCGAGGCGGCGGTTGATGCGTTGCCGGCCGCGTGAGCGATCGCGAAGCCGCCGATGCCCGAACCGACGAGCAGACCGCCGCAGAGCATGGCGGTCGCCGCGATCTTGCGGAATCCTGTTGCGCGCCGAGGCGATTCCTCGGGTGGCGGAGGGGGTGGAATGAGCTGGTCGCCGTCCATGATGCGTACCTCGTGGGTGGTTGACGTTTGACGGTGTTCAGCGTCGCGCTGTGGCGTGAGAACCCTGTGGGCACGTCCTGAGAGACCGCTCAGAGTTTGTGGGTGGCGCCTCCCCGGATACCCTGGCCGCGTGAGCTTCGTCCTCTCCCATGCCGGCGACGCCCTGCGTCTGGCGTTCGAGATGTTCTGGGCAGTGCTGTGGCCGCTCGCCCTTGGGTTCCTCCTCTCGGCGGTCGTCGAGACCTTTGTGTCGAAGCAGGCGATCTCCCGCTTCCTCGGCGGCGGCGGGCTGCGACCGGTTGCGCTGGCGACGGCGTTCGGCGCCGCGTCGTCGTCCTGCTCCTACGCCGCGGTGGCGGTCGGCAGGACCCTGTTCCGCAAAGGCGCGACGCTCCCCAACGCGATCATCTTCGAGTTCGCGTCGACGAACCTCGTCTTCGAACTGGCCCTCGCGTTGCTGGTGCTGCTCGGCTGGCAGTTTCTCGCTGCGGAGTTCGCCGGCGGCCTCGTCATGGTGGTGCTGCTCGCGATCATCTTCCGGCTGACGCTCACACCACAGCTCGCTGCGAGCGCGCGCGCGCAGGCCGAGCGCGGGCTGCGCGGGAAAATGGAAGGGCACGCCGCAATGGACATGTCATTGAGCGAAGGGCCGCTGCTCGATCGCATTCGCGCGCCCCAGGCGCTCACGTTGCTCAGCCACAACTTCTTCATGAGCGTCTCCTCACTCTGGTGGGATCTGCTGCTCGGATTCCTCATCGCCGGTGCGATCGGCGCATGGGTGCCGGCTGCGTTCTGGTCGCATCTGTTCCTCGGTGGCCAGGGGTTCGGACCGGAGCTCTGGAGCGCCGTCATCGGACCGCTCGTGGCGCTGCTGAGCTACGTCTGCTCGGTCGGCAACGTGCCGCTGGCCGCGATCCTCTGGCGCAACGGCATCGGTTTCGGCGGCGCCATCGCGTTTGTCTTCGGCGACCTCATCATCATTCCGATCCTCAACATCTACCGGAAGTACTACGGCATACGCGTTGCCGCATATCTCACCGCGGTTTCGTACGTCACGATGGTCGCCGCGGGACTCGCGGTCGGTGCGTTGTTCACGACGCTTGGTTGGGTGCCGACCAATCGCAACGTGACGGCGTTCAGCATGAGCGTCGCGTGGGACGCGACAACGTTCCTCAACATTGCGGTGCTCGTGGTCATCGCGTTGTTGCTCGTGCGATTCCTGCGCACGGGTGGTGTCGCGATGCTGCGCATGATGGAGATGCCGCCAGATCAGATGGCGCACACCGCAGCGCACTAGCGCGCGCCGCTCAGCGCGAACTGCGAGTGGTACGCCCGGAGGGACTTGAACCCCCGCACCCGGCTCCGGAGGCCGGCGCTCTATCCAACTGAGCTACGGGCGCCCGTCGCGGCTCGCCGGGACCACCGCGCCCAGTATAGGGCTCAGTCCGAATCGTCCTCGGCGGTGAACATCAGGCTGTCCTGCACCTCGTAGAGTGCATCCATCCACTCCGAGATCATCAATTCGTCCGGCACGCGTCCGGCGATCAGCCGGTCGTCGCTGACGAGGGCAACCGCCCGTCCGACGAGCTCGTACGGGACCTCGACCTCATCGGCAAGGTTCAGCTTCTCGAACGCGTCGATGAGCTCGTCGATATAGCGGATCTTCTGCCGCCGTGCATTACGCGCTTCCCGCAGTGAGGTCCAGCGAGCTTCAAGCTCGCCGATCTCAACGCAAGTCTCCTGGATCATTGGCTCTCCACCCTCCGGTCCTCTACCCCTGATATCACTTCATCCTATGTCGCACGATGACGCTGGTCAAGAAGCGCGTTTTCCGGCTCTTCGCATCAGGCGAGTCGCCCGGACGAGAAGCACGCAGGACATCGTCCTGCACGCCGCTCGGTCGGGTGCCGGCGAGGGACTGTGCTGCCTCGCGGACGAGCAGACGGCCGGCCGGGGGCGTCAGGGCAGGGCGTGGAGCGCGCCGGCCGGATCGGCGTTGCTCGTGTCGGTCCTGCTCCGCCGTTCCCCAGCCGTCGCGTCGGGCGTGCCCTTCGCGGCCGGGCTTGCTCTCGTCGACGCACTGGCGACGACGGCCGGGGTCAGTGCGGGACTCAAGTGGCCGAACGACGTCCTGGTGCGCGGACGCAAGCTCGCCGGCATCCTCTGCGAAGTGGCGCCCATAGGAGCGCAGGAAGGCCGTGTCGCCATCGCGCTCGGGCTCGGCGTGAACCTGCGCGTCGGTGCATTTCCGGATGGCGCCCGCGGCATCAGCCTGCACGAGCTCGTCGACGATCCTCCCGGTGCCGAGACACTGTTCCGGGCATGGATGGACGCGCTCTGGGCTCGCCTGGCCACTCTCGAGCGCGACGGCATCCCCGCGATCGTCGCCGGATGGCGGCAGGTCGCCGTCGGGCTCGGAGAGGCCGTTACCGTTCGCAGCGCCGCCGGCACGCTCGACGGTGTGGCAGTCGGTGTGGAGGACGACGGGACGCTGCTCGTCCGCTCAGGTGATGAGCTGCACCGCGTGCTCGCAGGCGACGTGCACATCGGAACAGGGACAACGGGCGAGGACTGAGGAGGCCGACTCCGGCCTCCTCCAACGCTACGTCGCCGGTGTCGCGGTCGCCGATGGGCTCGGTGTCGCGCCGGGCGAGGCCGACGCCGACGGCGAGGCGGAAGCCGAGGTCGCGGGCGGTGCCGCCGATCCCGTGACCGTGATCACGCCCGCCATGTTCGGGGCGTGGATCGTGCAGATGTAGTTGACGCTGCCAGGGTTGTTGAACTCGACGTCCCACGTTCCGCCGGGATCGAGCGTGTCGTCACTGAGACACGCCAGCGAGCCGGAGAACGTGACGGTGTGCTCAACCGACCCGGTGTTCTTGAACTCGATGACCTGGCCCGTCCCGACGCTGGACTTGGCCGGCACGAAGACGAGGTCGTCGGTGGCGTCGACGGTCACGGCGGGCGTCCCCAGCCCGCTCGCGGCGAACTTCCCGGGACACGGGCCACTCGTGCCGGTACTGCTCGTGGGCGCGCCATTGCCACAGCCAATGAGTGCAATCGCCACGCAGACCCCCATTCCCACCGCAAGTGCCCGCAGATGACTCAAGTGTTTTCTCCTGTTGCCATCTTAAAGGATGGGTTCGGCCATACGACTTGCGGCATCAGCGCATCGCCTCGGCAATACGATCCGCCGCCAATTCCTCGTCCCGACCCGGATCGGAGAAGAGCCGCATGAATACGACGATGACTGCAATGAAGTAGACGATGTTGCCGACCCCGAGCATGATCACGCCGCCGTACTGCTGATCGGTCAGCGCGGAGAGGCCCCACAGACGCGGTGCCTGCACGTAAAAGCTGTAGAGCGGCGCCGGCGCGAGCGCGAAGATGATGCCGAGCACCGTTGGCGGCACGCCGGCGACGCTCAGCGCGGCGATCTTCGTGAGCGGGCTCACCGTGACCGTCTGATCGTCGCGAATCGGATCGACGACCGGCCACCAGACGATCAGCCCGACGGCGATGAAGCTGATGTGCTCGACGATGTGCACCGGGACGGTCGTGAGCGTCGTGTCGTACAGCGACGGGATGTGCCAGAGGAGCAGCACGACGTTGAAGATGATCACCGCGGGCCACGGTCGCGTGATCGCCCACCAGACGGTGCGCACGAGGGTGTGGCGCTCGCGCGGCGCCGGCTTCGCTCCCGCGATGCCGAGGAGCAGGAGCGGTGGCGCGACCATCATCAGCAACATGTGCTGGACCATGTGCAGCGAGAACAGGTAGAGGTCGCCACCGCGATCGATCGGCGACTCGAGCGCGATGAAGGTGATCAGGAGCCCCGTGAAAAAGAGCACGGGCCGCCAGCGCGGGCTGCGGAACCACGGGGTGACGTCGTCGTCCGGACCGAGGATTCCCCGTCGCATCGCGAGGACGTAGCCGAAGGCGACCGCCACCAGGCCGCAGATAACGGTGGGATCCCACGTCCAGTCGCCGAGTCCCAGGTGAGCCGTCAGTGCCCTCCGTCCTCCGGGAGCTCGAGGTACTCATTGCGCGCGCCGCGAGCCCAGAAGTATCCCGAGGCGATGAGGTAGACCAGCCCGATCAACCACATGGCCGGACCGACGACGTTGCGGATGTCGGTGAGAAATCCTGTCAGCGTGATGGCGAGCGCCAGCGCGGCGTTGATCGGCGCGAAGCTTGGCGGCGGCAGGTGCGGCGTCGCGTGCGCGTGCTCGCCGTCACTGTCGTCGTGCTTGACCAGCGTGTCCGTCATCCTCGCTGCCTACTTCGTGACCGCGAGGAAGATGGCAGCCCAGACGAATGCCGCGCCCATGAGCACCATCAGCAGGATGAACATCAGGACGCCCATGCGCATGTTCTTGCGAGCGAGCTTTCGGTTCACCAGGGCATCCTCCTCAGAGGCCCGTCACGCGGTCGATCGCCATCACCGCGAAGAGCAGGGCCAGGTAGATCATGGAATGGTAGAAGAGCCGCCGTGCCGAGCGCGCCGTCGGCCTCCGTGAAGCGACGACCGCGTCCGTCAGCAGGATGGTGTCGAGGACCACGGCGCCGCCCAGGTAGACGGCGCCGAACGAGCGGGTAAGCACCGGAAGCACCGTCACGAGGCAGAGCACGATCGTGTACAGGACGATCTGGTAGCGGGTCTGGCGGTCGCCCTGCACCACCGGGAGCATCGGTACCCCGGCGCGGGTGTAGTCACCCTTGAGCAGGAGCGAGAGCGCCCAGAAGTGCGGCGGCGTCCAGTAGAAGACCACCGCGAAGAGAAACACCGCGGTGAGGTCGAGCGAGCCGGTCACCGCGGCCCAGCCCACGAGCGGCGGGATGGCGCCCGCAGCGCCGCCGATGACGATGTTCTGCATCGATGACCGCTTCAGCCACATCGTGTAGACGAGGACGTAGAAGAGGAGCGCGGTCATGGCGAGCACCGCCGAGAGCAGGTTCACCGTCGTCGCGAGCAGGACGAATGACGCGGCGCCGAGCGCGACGCCGAACGCGAGCGCCTGCAGCGGCTCGATGCGCCCGGCCGGGATGGGACGTGAGCGGGTCCGGCCCATCTCGAGGTCGATGTCGCGATCGAACCAGCAGTTGATGGCATTGGCCCCGGATGCCGCGAGCCACCCGCCGGCGAAGGTCAGGAGCACGAGCCGCCAGCCGGGCCATCCCCGGGCGGCGATGACCATCGCCGCGACGGCGGTCACCTCGAGGAGCAGGATCACGCGCGGCTTGGTGAGCGCGATGTAGTCGCGCACAACGTCGGCGACGCGCCGGCGCGGCAGAGCGTCGAGGACGGCGACGGTCACAGCGACGTCGCTCCGGCACGCGTGCGCACAGAGTCGGTGCGCTGTCCTTCCGCGACGGTCGCATCCTCACGTGCATCGAGCGTGCTGTAGGCAGCGGTCGCAACGACCGTGCCCCAGAGCAGCGATGCCAGGGCGAGGTGGAGTCCGCGGACCCACGCCGGCAGGCCGAGCTCCACGACGAGCGCGCCGGCGGCGACCTGCAGGACGAGCAGCAGGTTGACGGACATCACGCCGATGCGCACCGCACGGTCACCACGCCGGCGCCGAAGGATCATCGCCATGAGCCCGCCGAGCATCAGCACGACGATGAGCGCGACAAGGCGATGCGCGACGTTGATGGTGGCTGCCTGCCCCGCCGGCAGCGAGAATCCGCTGCCGCAGAGCGGCCAGCTGTTGCAGCCCGCACCCGAGCTCGTCTCGACGACGAACGCACCGCTCATGGCAACGAGATACGTCGCGATCACGGCGATGATCACCGGGACTTTCACCGATGCGAGCGCGCCCGACACGACCTTCGACGGCGTTCGGGTCGTGCCCACCGTGGTGGCGACCACCGCAACGTAGATGAGCACCGCAAAGAGGAGCAGCGCGTTGGCGAGGTGGATCATCACCACACCGCCCGGGAGGTTGTACTCGACGGCAAGCGCACCGAGCGCGATCTGCACCACGAACAGCCCGGCCGCAATGGTGGTGCCGACGAGGATGCGCCGATGGTGGCGATGCCACATCCACGTGGCGACCGTGAGGACGATCACGAGCAGCGTGCAGATCGATGCGATCCACCGATGCGTGAACTCGATGAGCGTGTTGATCTGCCACGCGGGCAGCAGCGAGCCGTGGCACAGCGGCCACTGATCCGTGGTGCCGCAGCCGTTGCCGCTCCCCGTCACCCGGACGATGCCACCCCAGACGATCAGCAGGTACGTCGCCACCGCGGTCGCCACCGCGAGGCGGCGGAACCCTGCCGACGGCCGCGAGATCACCGTGCCACCAGCGTTACGCGGGCGCTCCCGCGGCAGCCTTCTTGCGCGCCAGCCGCGCGTCGCGTACAGGACGGAGGCTGAGCACCTCCGGTTCCTCGTCGAAGTTCCACGCCGGTGGCGGCGACGACGTCGCCCACTCCAGCGTGTTGCCCTCCCACGGATCGTCCGGTGCGGTACGGGGCGCTCGCATGCTGATGATGAAGTTGATCATGAAGATGGTCACGGAGATGGCGATGACGAACGCACCGAAGGTGATCAGCGAGTTGATGTCACCCCAGCCGCGGTTGTCGAGGTAGGTGGCGATGCGGCGCGGCATGCCGAGGATGCCGAGCGCGTGCATCGGCAGGAACGTCAGGTTGATGCCGATGAACATCGTCCAGAAATGCAGCTTCCCTAACTTCTCACTGAGGAATCTGCCCGTGACCTTTGGAAACCAGTAATAGAACGCGGCGAAGACTCCCATGACACTGCCGCCGAACAGGACATAGTGAATATGCGCGACAACCCAGTACGTGCCGTGCACGAGGCGGTCCACTGCGAGGCTCCCGAGATACACGCCGTCGATGCCGCCGATGAGGAACATCAACAGGAATCCGCACGCAAAGAGCATGGGTGTGTCGTATTTGATGCTCCCGCCCCACATCGTCGCCAACCAGTTGAAGATCTTCACCCCCGTGGGCACGCCGATGACAAAGGTCGTGAAGGCGAAGAACGTCTGCACCACCAAGGGCAGACCGGTCACGAACATGTGGTGGACGAACACGATGAATCCAAGGAATGCGATCGCCACGATGGAGGCCGCCATCGCCTTGTAGCCGAACACCGGTTTTCGACTGAACACCGGGATGATCTCGCTGATGATCCCGAAGGCGGGCAGGATCATGATGTACACCGCCGGATGTGAGTAGAACCAGAAGACGAACTGGTAGAGCAGCGCACTGCCGCCGTTGACCGGGTCGAAGAAGTTGGTGCCGATCTGGCGGTCGAGCAGGTTCATCGCGAGCCCGGCGGCGAGGAATGGCGATGCGAGCACAACGAGCGCTGCAGTGACCTCCTGCGCCCACACGAACAACGGCAATCGACCCCACGTCATGCCTTTGGCACGCATGTTGTGGATGGTCGCCAGGAAGTTGATGCCGCCGAGCATCGAGGCGACACCAACGAGATGCAGCCCGATGATCCAGAGGTCCTGACCCATGCTGCAGCTGTAGTGCGCGCCGGTGAGCGGGACGTAGCCGGTCCAGCCCGCGTCACCCGGACCGCCGGGGCAGAGGATGCCGGCGTGTGTCGTGGCGGGGACGAGGAAGCCCGAGTACATGACGATGCCGCCGAGCGGGATGAGCCAGAAGGAGAGCGCGTTGATGCGCGGGAATGCCATGTCGCGCGCGCCGATCATCAACGGGACAAAGTAGTTCCCGAGCCCGGCCCACACCGGGATGATCCACAGGAAGATCATCGTCGTCCCGTGCATCGTGAAGATCTGGTTGTATTGCTCGGGTGTCAGGAACGTGTTCTGCGGCTCCGCGAGCTGGATGCGGATGAGCAGCGCCATCACTCCGCCGACCAGGAAGAAGAAGAAGGTCGTGAACAGGTACATGATCGCGATCTTCTTGTGGTCGACCGTCGTCAACCAGCCGAGGATGCCCTTCGACTTGTCGTAGCGCGCGAAACGCGCCTTGGGCAGAGTCGCGTCCATGACCGCCATCAGGATCCTCCGAGAGTGCACGCTTTGCTGGTGGCGTCGATCGTTCCGTTGGGATTACCGAACACGCACGACTGGAATTGATTCACCGGCAGCGACACGACGGTGAAGACCATGGTTGCGTGGCCGACGCCGCACAGCTCGGTGCACTGACCGTAGTACGTGCCCTCGCGCGCCTCGATCGGCGCGGTGTTGACGTCGCCCGGAATGGCGTTCATCTGCTGTCCGAGCGACGGCGCGAAGAAGCTGTGGTTGACGCCGCAGCCCTCGTTCGCGAGCTGCTGCGCCAGCGTGCTGCCTGACGGCACGTTCGGCTTCACGTTGCACGGCGGATCCGTGGACACGATGTTCAGACCCACATCCGTGTTCATCGGCAGGTACAGCGTGCCGAAGCTGCGGATACGGGCGCCGCTCGAGGTCGTGCCGTAGTCGAACGTCCAGCTGAACTGCTGGCCGATGACCGTGACCGTGGTCTGCGAATCGGCGGCGACGTTGTTGATGAACGGCATGTTCACCGCGGTGAGGCCGAAGAGCGAGAGGAACGTCGCCAGTGGCACGAGCGTCCAGGCGATCTCCAATCGCGTGTTGCCGTGGAACTGCGGTGGATCGTCCTCGTCACTGCGCCGCCGGAATTTCACGAACGCGTAGAGGAGCAGGGCGGTGACGAGCACACCGAGAACCACCGACGACCAGAACACCGCGGTGTACACACCGAGGGCTCGATCGCTGATGGTTCCGCCGTCGCCAAACGCTCCGGCGTTGTTGACGCAACAGGTCGACGCTGCGAGCACGTTCATGGGCGCGGCAGGATGATCGCATAGCGGCATTCGAGCGGGCAAACCAGATCGGGGATTGCTCCCGCCGATACGCTCCGGATCACTTCTGCCATGGCTTCGTCTTTGTATGGATCTGGCGCTTCACGAGCTCGGTGATGTCGGTGTTGATGAGCGCCGCGCGGTCCCACGATCCACGGTTCCCCGGGGGCACCGACGGGTCGGGCAGCACCTCGCCGGTCGCGGTCGAACGCTGTCGCCTGCGCAACCGCGAGAGCATGGCACGCGGGAGTGCGGGGCTCACAGGCGGAACATCCGCCGGCGCGCCGCCAGCTCCGGCTCCCCGCGGCCGATCGCGCCGGCGCTCTGCCACGCGTCGATCGCGGAGCTCGCCCAGAGAAAGAGGCCCGCGATGAAGAGGCTGAGGAAGGCGAGCACCGACACCAGCGCCACGAGCAGGAACAAAGCGCCGAGGTGGCGGGTGAGCAGCGCGTGACCGATCGACTGGCCGGCGATGATGAGCAGGATCCCGGGGCCGATCGTGAAGACCGTCCACAGAAAGAAGTACAGCGCCTTGCGCGGCTGACCGTTGTAGAGCTGACCGAGCCCGGGGACGATCGACAGGAGCACGGCGAACTGTGAGTTGGGCTGGCGGAGGGGCTTCACCCCGCGCGCGTCAGCAGCCATGACTGGCGCCACGACACACCGCAAGGGCACCGGCACCCACCTGTGCCGTCCGCCTCATCGGCTGACGAAGGCCCGGTAGACGTAGTAGGCCGCAAGGAGCAGCGTCCCGAACGCCCAGATCGCGACGAAGAGGACATCGCCCCAGCCGGCCTCACCGGGGTAGAGCGAGTTCTGCAGACCGAGGAGCGCGAGCATGTCAGTGGGCCTTGAAGTTCTCGAGGAGGAACTCACCGTAGATGAGCACGAACGTGAACACGAGCAGCCCGACGAAGACGACGAGCGTCCCGATCAGGTCCCTCGCAAACGTGCTGCGGCGCTTCACTGTGCTGTGCTCATGGCAGGGTGGTGTAGTTCTCCCACTGTCTGATGAACTGGATGAGGATATTGATCTGAGTCTCACTCAGGACGCGGGTGTGGTTGACGATCGCGCCGGCGCCTGGAGGCGGTGAGCCGTTGGCCGCGTAGTCGTTGGCGATGGCGCCCCAGTTCGGCATGATGCTGCTGTAGTGCTCGAAGCCGGTGAAGCCGTACTCGATGCACCGGTAGTAGTAGTCCTCGTTGAAGTACCCGAGGCGGTCCTGGTTGTTGAGGGGCGGACCCGCGCCGCCCTCACCGAGGCCACCGTGGCAGCGCGCGCAGTTCTGGTAGTAGAGCTGCGCCCCTTCGGTGAATGCGTAGACCGGGTTGATGATGAGGTTCTGGTGCGCGTCGGTCTCATCGAGCCCAAGGCGGTTGCCGTTGTGGCACACGATGCAGCCGATCTGGTCGATGCCGAGCTGTCCGGTCGCGGTGCCGTTGCCGCCGTAGTTCGTCGCGGGGTTGAGGAATGACGGGAGCGGTCCGGGCTGCTCGACGGTCACCGGCTTGGCAACCGGCTGCCCGGGCGCCGTGTACGGCGTGTAGGTGAACGATGTGAACCCGTCCGCGCCGTACTGCGCGTAGCTTTCCGACGCCGGGTAGTTGCCGCCGTTCACGGTGACGTACGCGGGATGCTCGCCCGTGAGGTGGTACTCGGAGGCGAGCTGCTTCGCGTCGGGCTCGTACTTGAAGAAGTCCTGGCTGAGACGTTGCGCGGCCGCAACCGGGCCGATCGTCCCGATGTCGGGGACGTGGCACGAGATGCAGCGCTCCACGCGGTACGTGTCGCCTTCGATGGTCGCCTCGGGAAAGCTCGGGAAGAGCTGCTGGATCTGGACGTTGAAGTCCGAGCTCGGGTAGTCCTTCTGGTACTGCTCCTGGATGGCGATGTAGCCGCGGCTCGATGTGTCCTTGAACGCGGCCCAGGCGACGAGCGCGAGCAGCGCGACGCTGAGCCCGACAAAGATGAGCCGCGTCCTCATACGGGCGAGCTCAGTCCGGGATGGCCGAGGATCAGTGTCCAGTCCCAGTTGAAGGCCTGGCCGCGAAAGAACTCGCCAATGACGACGAACGCCACGGCGAGACAGACGTAGACGGTGAAGAGCACGATCGCGACCTTACGGTCCTGGGGGCGCCGGCTGGGATTGCGGTCGAGGTACGGGGTCAGGATCATGAAGATGATCACGAAGCTCGGGAACGCGACGCCGGCCATGATCGGCGGGAAGCGCTCGAGGAGCTCCTGCAATCCGACGAAGTACCAGGGCGCCTTGGCCGGGTTCGGCGTGATCGAGGTGTTGGCGCGCTGCAGCAGCGGCGCGTTGATCTGGATCGACACCAGCAGCAGGAACACGAAAGCGGCAAGGCCGGCCAGGAACTCCCGCCAGACGAGGTACGGGAAGGTGACCACCGTCTCCTCGTCCTCGCGCCGCCGGATGATTAGCGGCGTGCTGGCAAGCTCAGGACCCGAGATGGGCGCCTGCGGACGCGGGCTCGGTGTCCCGCGCGGGTCGCGTCCTCCCTCGACAACAGTTGCCATCAGAGGCCTCCAGTGAACCCGTCTTTACGGACGCGCCAGAAGTGTACGACCATCAGCAAGAAGCCGACGAGGGGCAGGGCGATGACATGTAAGACGTAGAACCGAATCAGAGCGCCTTGTGCTACCTGATCGCCACCGAGCAGGAGGTATCTGGTGTACGGGCCGACGATCGGCGCGTACTTCGCCATGTTGGTGCCGACCGTGATCGCCCAGATGGCGAGCTGGTCCCAGGGCAGCAGGTAACCGGAGAAGGACAGCAGGAGCGTGATCAGCAACAGGAAGGTGCCGATCACCCAGTTGAACTCCCGCGGCGGCTTGTACGCGCCCTGATAGAAGACGCGCGCCATGTGCAGCCAGACCGTGATCACCATGCCGTGCGCGGCCCAGCGATGCATGTTGCGGATGATGTCGCCGAACACCGCGACGAACTGCAGATCCTTGACGTTCTGATACGCCGAATCCACCGACGGGATGTAATAGAACATGAGGAAGAGGCCGGTGATCGTCAGCAGGATGAAGAGGAAGAACGAGAGGCCGCCGAGGCACAACGTGTAGGACACGCGCACCGCGGACTTCTTGACCCGCACCGGGTGGATGTGCAGGAAGAAGTTGGTGAGCGCGGTGCGGGCTGCGACCTTGTCGTTGGTCGGCAGACCGTGACGGAAGACCGAACCCCAGAGCTGCGCGACAAACGCGCGAACGGGGTTCGCCTGGCCCGGCGTTGCGCTCATCGACCGCGACCCCTGGTGTGCAATGCCCGCCTCCTCAACATCAGCTCAATCAGACCCCGAGGGTCTTGCCGTTGCTTTTCTTGGTGTCGACCAACAGGCGCCATTCTGGCGCGACATTGTTGCCAGGGCCACGAGTCGCGACGAGCGCCGCCCGATCGACGGCGAAGAACCCGTCCGGGGTGACCTCGATGTTGACCCAGTCCATCGGACGCGGTGCCGGGCCGTAGAAGTTCGTGGAATCGATGAAGTATCGACTCCCGTGGCACGGGCATGCCCAGCCGTTGGGGAGGCGCTGATTGGACGTGCGGACCCCGCGAGCCTCGGCGACCGACGCCGACACGCCGGATCCCGTCGTCACGTCGGTGACGTAGTTCGGCGTGCAGCCGAGGTGCGTGCAGACGAGGTACACCGCGTAGATGCCGGCGTCGTCGAGGACGACCGTGACCCGCTTGTCGGTCTCGGACAGGACGTTGACGGGGATCACGGGCTTGCCACCGACGACGCCGCCGGTGAGCTCGGCAAACGAGAAGGCAGTCTTGAAGAGCGCCGGCGCGTTGTCTGACGCGACCGGGAACATGAAGCGGAGGACTTCGATGCCGCCGAACAGCGCGGCGCCGGCGGCCGCGAGCCCGCCCATGATCATCAGGAACTGGCGTCGCGTCGTCTCGGCGCGAGCACGCATCCTCCCTCGCGTCGATTCGTACGGATTCAGCGCCATGCAGTCCTCACGAGGGGGTTAGTTTCTGGCGACAGTGTACGGACTCGATGAGCGCGCGCCGCCTCGTCCCCCGTCGTCTCGCGAATACGCCGAATGCTCATCCGGCTAGAGGAGTGGATTGCTTGCCGGGGGGGTGAGGATATTGGCGAACACAATCGCCGAAATCATGATCACCACGAAGACCACGATGATGGCAAAGCATCCGAAGTCAGTGCGGAGAGCGACGATGAGGCGTTCCATATCTCTTGTGTCTGGAGCGTCGGACCGGCGCAAGGATACGTCACGGCGCGACGTTGACGCGCATCTGCGTGCAGCCCCCCGGGGCGCCTGCCGGGGAGTAGCCTTTTGGAGCAGTGAGCGGATGGCGAGAGGTCGAGATCTACGGCACCTTCATCCGGTTGACAGGCGAGCTCGAGGTCATCGGCGCCGAACGCCTCAGCGACAGCATCAATCGGTTCGGTGCGTTCCTGCAGGTGCGCAACTCCCGGGCTGAACCGCTGTCGACGAACTACCCCGTGCTGAGCCGGCTCGAGCCGCGGGTGACCATCGCCAAGGCCGGGGTCATCCTCGTCTGCCCGCTCGAGGAGGTCCCCGACGGCAACTCGGCGATGTGGCGGGAGACGGTCTCCTACGCGGCGTCCATCAACACGTCCGCCATCTCGCTCGTCGGTGACGTCCACCTGTCGCCGGGCAACGACCTCCAGGACCACCTCGAGCGCCACCCCGGGGACTTCCTTCCCGTGACGAACCTCTCGGCGCTCTGGATCACGGCGATCACCAACGAGACCCACGCAGTCCAGCGCGCCTTCGCGCTGCTCAACCCCGCCTCGATCCTGTCCTTCTCGCTCCGTTAGCGAGCGCGGTTCGGCTGAGACCGCTGACTCCGGCTCAACGCGCAGTGGTCGGGCGGGAGGGGACGGGCGTCACCGTGCTCAGCTTGTCCGCTCCCTCGTTCGCGCAAGCAAATTGTCGCGCTCTCTCGGAAGCGGCCAAATTCGCTGAGTGCCGCCCGTCCCCTCCCGCCTTACTGCCGCTGAGCCGTAGTCGCCGGCGGGCTCAGACGGCGGCGAGCGCCTCCTCGCGGAGAGCGCGGTTCTGGCGGGAGGCGAGCGCAAAGCCGGTCGCCATGCAGAGGACGGCGATGAACGCGAAGCCCATGCTGATGAACTCGTTGATCGCTCGCTGCCCGATCCCGAGCGTCCCCAGCCCCGTCCCGCCGAGGAAGGTCTTCTCGGCCGGGGCCCCCCAGACCGTTCCGATGAAGGCGAGGAGCATCCAGCAGACCGCGTAGAAGTGCCAGATCGCGGCCGTCCGGGTCTTGCCATGGCGGGGCTTCGACGTGAAGTAGAAGCCCACCAGCGCGATCACGAGCAAGACCACGTAGAAGTTGAAGATGACGAAGACGATGAAGAACGAGATGATCTGCGCGGTCGTGAGTCCAGTGAACCCGCTGATCGAGAACGGGAACGGATTGTTGACCGCAACCAGGCTCGCGAGCATCTCGACGGCGAAGCGTACAACAGCGGATCGGTGACGTAACCCTCGGGCCTCGCTTAAGCTTCTGTCCAGATGGCGATCCTTCGCGCCCCAGCGTCCGCAGCGTCCGACGTCGTACCAGGCGCCACCAGAACCGCCGCGATCCTCGGCATCGCCTCGTACGTGCCCGACGAAATCATCACCAACGCCCACCTCGAGGCGATGGTGGACACGTCCGACGCATGGATCCTCGAGCGGACCGGCATCCGCGAGCGCCGCAAGGTCTCATCGGGCATGACCACGTCGATCATGGCCGCCGAAGCCGGGCGCCGCGCCATGGCGGCCGCCGGCGTCGACAGCGTTGACGCGCTCATCGTCGCGACGGTCTCGCCGGACACGCCCCTCCCGTCCACCGCGTGCCTGGTGCAGCGCCGGATGGGCCTCGACGGCATCCCGGCCTTCGACATCGCGGCGGCCTGTGCGGGCTTCGTCTATGGGGTGACGATCGCGCGCGGCCTTATCGTCTCCTCGGGCATGAACCGCGTGCTGGTCATCGCCGGCGACGCGCTCACCTCGCTCATCGACTACAAGGACCGGTCGACCTGCGTCCTCTTCGGCGACGGTGCCGGCGCGGCGGTCATCGGTGTCTCCGACGACGGTGGCATCGAGAGTGCCAAGTGGGGCGCGGACGGCAGCGAGGCCGACCTCATCTATTACGGGCCGAAAGCCGGCGAGGAGGACAGCGACAACGGCCTCCGCATGTACGGTAAGGGCACCTTCCGCCTCGGCGTCGAGCGCATGGCCGAGATGGCTCGCGGGGTTTGCGACGAGGCGGGCTGGGCACTCGAGGACGTCGACCTCCTCGTCCCCCACCAGGCCAACCTGCGCATCATCGAGGCGGTTGCCAAGCGGCTCGGCATGCCACTCGACCGGGTGGTCATCAACATCGACCGCTACGGCAACACCAGCGGCGCTTCCATCCCGATCGCGCTCGCCGAGGCAGTCGCCACCGGCAGGGTGCACCAGGGCGACCGAATCGTCTGCATCGCTTTCGGATCCGGGGTTGTCTGGGGCGGGATCGCTCTCCGATGGATCGCGCCGACGCAGTGACGTCGCGGCGGCAACCGCCGCGCCGCAGGCTGCAGGCGCCAGGACCGGAGCTCCGTCCTACCGCGCCAACCGCCGGGACGATCGCCTGCCCGCAGTGCCAGCGCCGCTTCGTCGCCGACCGCTACGCCGCCGACCTCAACGTCTGCTCTGAGTGCGGCCATCACGGTGTCGTCGGCGCCAGGCAGCGCATCGAGCAACTCGCTGATCCGGGAACCGCGGAGGTCCTGGCGTTCGACGTCGGCGATCGCGATCCGCTCGGCTTCGATGACGGCGTCCCCTATCCCCAGCGGGTCGCCCGGGCTCGCGAGAAAACCGGTCTGCATGAGGCGTTCCAGGTCGCCAGAGCGTCAATGGAAAGCAACCCAGTCGTCCTCGCGTGCATGGACTTCGCCTTCCTCGGCGGATCGCTCGGCAGCGGCGCGGGCGAGATCTTCGCGCGCGGATGCGAGATCGCCGTCGCCGAGGATCGCGCGCTCGTCGCGGTGTGCACGTCCGGCGGCGCGCGCATGCAGGAAGGCATTGCATCCCTCGCGCAGATGGCGCGCTGCTCGTCCGCCGTGGTCGAGGTGATGACAGCCCGTCTCCCTTACATCAGCATCCTCGGTGACCCGTGCTTCGGCGGCGTCACGGCGTCGTTCGCCGTGCAGGCTGACGCGATCATCGCGGAGCCCGGCGCGCGTATCGGTTTCGCCGGTGGTCGGGTTATCGAGCAGGCCACACACGACAAGTTGCCCGACGGCTTTCAGACCGCGGAATTCCTGCTCGGACACGGCATGGTCGACATGGTTGTCGAGCGCGGGCATCTGCGTGCCACGGTTGGCACGCTGCTCCGCATCTACACAGGTCGCGCATGACAACGACCATCGAAACCACCGAGCGCGAACGGATTGCGTTCGCAGCAGTCGAGCTGGCGCGTCACCCCGAGCGCCCGCGCGCGCTGCAGGTCATCGCCTCCATCACCCCGGACTGGACCGAGCTGCGCGGCGACCGGCTCTTCGGTGACGACCGCGCTGTGGTGGGCGGGCCCGCACACCTCGGCGGACGCTCGGTGATGTTGATCGGCCAGGAGAAGGGGACGGACCCGATGACGCGCGCGCTGCACAACTTCGGCATGCCGCACCCGGAGGGCTATCGCAAAGCGATGCGGCTGATGCGTCAGGCCGAGAAGTTCTCGATGCCGGTTGTGTGTCTCGTGGATACGCCGGCCGCGCATGCGGGCATCGGCGCCGAGGAGCGCGGCCAGGCGTGGGCGATCGCGGAGGCGCTGCTGTGCATGCTGACGCTGCGCACGCCGACGGTGAGCGTCGTGCTCAGCGAGGGCGGCTCCGGCGGTGCGCTCGCGCTGGCGCTCGCCGACCGCGTGCTCGCGCTCGAGAACGCGATCTACACCGTTGCACCACCGGAGACATGCGCTGCGATCCTGTATCGCGACGCGGGCCAACGCGCCCGCGCGGCTGCTGCGCTCCGTCCCGGTGTCGAGACCGCGCATCGCGTCGGTCTCGTCGACGAGATCATTCCCGAGCCACCGCCCGGCGCTCACGCGCACGCGCCGCTGGTGATCGCCGCGATCCGCGGTGCCGTCCTGCGTCACCTCGATGAGTTGCGCACCATCCCGCTCGACGAGCTCGTCGCCGACCGGTTGCGCCGCTACAGAGCTGCCGGCGACTGATTCGCCCAGGCAGCGAGCAATGCTGCCTCGCGTTCCGGCGCAAGACCGACACGCGTGCGATTGGCGGCGACGACCTGCGACCACTCGGGGTTGTCACGCAACCACGACCAAGTGTCGAACACAGTGTCTCGAACCGGACGGCATGTGAGTCCTGAGCGCTGCGCGAGCGACGAGTCGGTCCCATAGAAGCCGGCCCACTCGCCGATGTCCGGAACCCAGATCGGCAACTCCGTCCACGGCTCGACCTTCTCGTTGAGCAGGTACTCGGCGTCGACCCACGTGAACGTCGCGTCGGATCCCGTCGCCTCCTTGCAGAGGTCGAGCAACTCGGCCATGGTGGTGAATCCCGGCACGGTCAGCACGTTCACCGCACCGCTGAGCGTCGTGTTGATGGAGAACTCGGCGAGGTCGCGCGCGTCGATGTACTGCAAACCATTGTCCGCCGGTCCGGGAGCGAGCACGGTGCCGCCGGCCGCGACGCGGCGGAGCCACCACGGGAGGCGGCCGATATTCTCGCGCGGTCCGAGGATGAGACCGGGGCGCGCGAAGACACAGCGATCCGGACCGAAGACGCTCTCGATCGCCAGCTCCGCGCCGCGCTTGTCGGCTGCGTAATCAGTGGCGTCGCCATCGGGGCTCGCGTCGACAACGGGCGAGGTCTCGTTGATCGGGCCCTCGTGCACGTCCTGATACACAGAGATCGTCGAGATGTAGACGTACCGCGCCGCGGTTGGCTCGAGCTTCCGCGCCGATTCGAGCACGACACGCGGCGCGCGCGACCATGCGTCAACGACCAGATCCCATTGCTCCGCCGCAGCCGCGTCGAGGTCGGATGGCTGCGTGCGATCGCCGTGGATCACGCGCACACCGTCGGGAGCCGACCCCGTCTTGCCGCGATGGAAGATCGTGACGTCATCACCGTGCGCAAGTGCCGCACCCACCACGGCGGGTCCGACGAAGTCGGTGCCGCCGAGGACGAGGACCTTACGTCTCATAGACGACCTGCTGCGCCACCGTCTTCTCGGGCCGTCGCAGAAACATTGCGGGGATGACACCGAGGATCGTGAGAATCGTGATGAACACGAAGGTGCGATCGAACGCTGTGCTGAGCGCGTCAGCGGCATACGTCTGACTGAACTTCGCGACGACCGGGGCGACCTTCACCGTGGTGGATGGTTGACCGCCGTTCTGGATCAGCGACGCGTACTCGCCCTTCAGGTTCGCGCAGAACTCCGCAGTGGTGACCTGCTGTCCGGACGTTGACGCCGCGCTCAGCACGGCTGCCGACGGAGCGCACGATGCCTGGCCGATCGTGGCCGTGAACTGCGCGGCGAGCACGGTGACGAGCACCGCGATCCCGATCGATGAGCCGATGCGCTGCAGGCTGTTGGAGATGCTCGAGGCGCTGGAGCTGAGGTGGTGCGGCACGCGCGCCATCGCAGCCGCCATCGACGGCATCATCGAGAAGCCCATCGCAAATCCGCGCAACAGCAGTGCGGCGACGACGAGCCAGTTGGACGACGTCGGATGGATCTGCGCGAGGAGCAGGCCACCGACGGCGAGCATCACCATGCCGAACGCGACAACCGGGCGTGGGCCGATACGGTCGGTGAGGTATCCGCCGAGCGGCATCGCGACCGCGGCCGTGATCGCCTGTGGCAGCAACAACAATCCGGTCTCGAGCGGGCTGTAGCCGTGCACCTCCTGCAGGTACAGCGGGAGGAGCAACATGCCACCGAAGAGGGCGGTGACGATGATGAAGCTGAGGCCCATCGACCACGAGAACGTCGAGTCGCGGAAGAGGCGCAACTGCAGCAGCGGCTCCGGGCTGCCGCGTCCGCCGACGACGAGATCGACGAGCGCAAGAGCGGTGCCGGCGAACATCACGATCGTGTCGACCGCGGTCCAGCCGTCGACGAGTCCGTTGCGGATGCCGACGATGAAGAGCAGCGCAGCCAGAGGAGCCATCATCAGCGCTGCGATGCGCCGCCGGTCCAGCTGCGACAGAACGAACGCCGTGATGAAGACCGCAGAGCCTGCGAGCATGCTGATGACGAGCAGCGATCCCCATCCGAGAGTCGTGCTCTGGTCGACGGCGTACATCACCGCGACAGCGGCGGGCGGTGCAGTCAGCAGTCCGAACGTGTCGAGACGCAGCTTGTGCGACTTGTCCGTTTCCGTGAGGAAGCGCCACGCCGACACGAAAGCGATGATGCCGATCGGGACGTTGACGTAGAAGATGAGCCGCCACGAGAAGTCCTGCACGAACCAGCCACCGAGCACCGGCCCGACTGCGGGAGCGAGCAGCATCGGGATGCCGAAGATGCCCATGACACGGCCCATGTTCTGGGGCCCGACAGCCCGCATGATGATGGTCATGCCGATCGGCATCAGCATGCCGCCGCCGAGTCCCTGGAGCACGCGGAAGACCACGAGCTCCGGAAGGTTTTGCGCGATACCGCAGGCCATCGAGGCCAGCGTGAAGAGCGCGATGGTCACAAGGTAGAGGCGCTTGGTCCCGAACCGATCGGACGCCCAACCTGCCATCGGAATGACCGCGCCCTGCGCAAGCATGTAGCCGGTGACCACCCAGGCGATGTCGGCGTAGGAACCGGCCTTGAGATCCGACTGCAACGTCGGGATGGCGATGTTGACGATCGTCGCGTCAAGGATCGTCATGATCGTGCCGAGCAGCACGACCGCGAGCGCGACCCACTTGTAGTCGAAGCGACCCGACTTGCCGTCGCCGGCGGTTATGGCGTCGTCGACAGGCGCGACGAGGGAGACGTCGGAGCGATCGAGAACGTCAGTCATGTGCAACCTCGCGTGCGTGTCCCGGCTCGGGCCAGTCAACGACTTTGCTCATGAGTCCCACGAGCATCTCGAGATCCGCGTCGCTCAACGGCGCGAGCGCTTTGAGCGCGACGGTCTTGCGAGCATCGTCGAATTTCTCGAGCATCTGCTCGCCGAGTGCCGTCGGGACGATGTGGATGATGCGGCGATCCTCCGGGTCGTTGCGACGCTCCGCGAAACCGAGGCGGATCATGCGATCGACGAGCGCGCTCGCCGAGCTGAGCGCGCACTGCTGCATGCGCGCGATCTCGTTCATCGTTGCGCCCGACGACGTCTGCATCGCCGCGCGCAACTGCTCGAGCGCGCCGACCTGGTGCCACGTCACCGCGCCGAACTCGCCCCGCAACTCGTCGGGGACGCTCGCCATCAGGCGCCGCTTGAGGCCGCCGATGTAGCCGAACAGTGCGTCGGCGAGCTCGTCGCGACGGACGTTCGGTCGTTGATCCGCAGTCGTCCCGGCGCGCTCGGCAGTGGGTGCTTGATGCAAAGGGGACCTCGAGTGGCAATCGCTTGATCGCTTCGTGCGCTCAAGTGTTCGATTGACGAATGGTTCTACTGTAGAACTATTCGTGACTCGACGTCAAGTCGTGCTGCTGTCCTTGATGCGGCCGTGAATGCGTGAGCGACCGGTGAGATGGTGCGATTGCTTGGCGGTTTCCAGCTCTGCGGTGGCAGCGGCGATCAAACCCTCGACGTCCTGCGAGTCCGTCGGGTAGACCGCCACCCCACACGATGCGGTGACTCCCGACCTCCCTGCAATGTGGTCGCTTGCCGTTTCCGACGCGAAACGCTGCTGGATACGGCCGGCGATCACGCGTGCCTGGTCGCGGTCCGCCCCCGGCAACACGCAGACGAACTCGTCGGCTCCCGACCGTGCCGCGCTGTCCTCCCGCCGCAGGATGGAGCGAAGCACGCTGGCAAGGCTCTCGAGAACGCTGTTGCCGGCGTCGTGCCCCCACCGGTCGTTGATCTGCTTGAAGTCGTCGACGTCGGCCATGATCACGGCGAGCGTCGACTCGCCTCTCGACGCGCGGGCCAGCTCCTTGTCGAGGACGTGGAGCACGTGGCGGCGAGTTGGCAGCCCCGTAACGGAGTCCAGCAGCGCCCGGCCCATCTCCTCCTCATAGCGGCGCGCTCGCTCGAGCGCTTTCGCAGCCTCGTCGGCGAGCGCCGTCATCAACGGAAGGTCCGTTTCGGTCCACGCGTTCTCGCGGCGCTCGGAGGTCAGAAGGATTACCCCGATCGCGTTGCCATCGACCTGCAGCGGCGCGCCGATCGCGGAGCGGATGAAGCCGAGCTTCGAGCGCCGAAGCCGGACGCGGTTGGTCTCACGCAGGCTCGCCTGGGCCATCGACGCCGCCAGCGTCGTCGGCCATAGCTCCGCGCGCTCGGCGGCGAATGCCGCGCCGCCCAACCCTTCACCGGGGGCGAGCTCATACGCCGGTCCGCCCGTCGCGACCCCAGTCGCCGCCAGGTAGACGCCAGGTGACTTCAGCAGACCGTCTGCCTGGTCCTTCATGAGCACCAGCCCGCTCGAGGTCTCGGGGAAGGTCTCGAGGCACGCTTCCAGGACCGCCGATGCGACCGACGGCACGTCGCGAGCGACGCCGAGCTTCCGGCCGAGCGTCGCGTAGACGTGGCCCCGCCGCGTCTCGGCGTCGATATGCCCGCGGGTGTGCTCAGCACCGCCGAGCGCCAGCAGGCGGATGCCGACGAGGAGGGCGACAGCAACGAGGAGGGAAGCGCCCGATCCCGCAGGCGCGCTCGTCATCCAGAGCACCACGAAGACCACGATCACCGCAGCGCCCGCCGCGAGCGGGAGGCTCGGCGAGTCGTCGGTCTCGATGCCGACGAGGATGGCTGCGAAACCACCTGTGGCGATCATCGCGAAGTCAGGCAGCCCGCTTGCGGCGACGTGGAGACCGACGGCCGCGAGCACCGCCAGCGCCACCATCGCGGCAGCGGCGAACAGCGCTCGATGCTGCTCCCAGCGAGACGGCAGACGGAGCAGGCCGGCGCCGACGCACAGCGCGAGGCCGACCATGACAGCGTCGACGGCGCGAGTTGCGGGCGCCACCGGAAGCACGAGCACCCTGATCGCGACGGCCGCGCCCACGAGGCCCGCTCCGACCCGTCCGACACGCAACGGCATAGCCAATTCCAATCGTTCTGCCACCTTCCCCAATCCCTCTGAACAGGACGCGTTCCGGGGCCACAGACCCCGCCGAACCGTCTTCAGTCCGAGTTCAATAATGGCAGAGATGTGCTGAATAGTCGTGTGCTACGCTCAACGAACTGACGTTCGCCCGGTCGCGGTTCATTTGAGCAACGCATGACCACTCGTCTTCTCCACCTCTCCGATCTGCACCTCGACCGGGCCTTCGCCGCAATGGGCTGCCAGGGCGACCTTGCGCGCCGCCGGCGCCAGGGACTTCGCGAGGCACTCACGGCGGCCGGCCGCCTCGCCGCCGCACAGGACTGCGCGGCGGTGACGATCGCGGGCGATCTCTATGAGCACGAGCGCGCGGGCGTCGATACCGGCCGGTTCCTCGCCGATACGTTCGCGTCCTGGCAGCCGATGCGTGTCCTCATCGCTCCCGGCAATCACGACGCGCTCATGCCGGGATCGCTGTACCGGCGGATCGAGTGGCCGGCCAACGTGACGATCTTTCCGTCAACACAGCTCGAACCGGTAGAGCTCGTCGACGGCCTGACCGTCTGGGGCCTGGCGCACCGTGAGCCGTCGTGGCAGGGCGACCCGCTGGCCGAGGCGCCGGCCACCGGACAGTCGGGAGTGCACCTTGCGCTGTTCCATGGCGCTGAGTTGGGTTCGCGACCCGACGGCAAGTCGGTGCACGGCCCGTTCCACGCCGAGCGCATCCGCGGTGCCGGCTTTGCGGCGGCGTTGTGTGGCCACTACCATCGCCGCCGCCTCGACACGAGAACCGGACTCCTCTATCCGGGGACGCCTGAGCCGCTGAGCTTCGACGAGGAAGGCGGACGGGGACCCGTCAGCGTCGAGATCGACGGGCGGGGCGAGGTCCACTTCAGCGCGAACGACACCAACCGCTGGTCGGTCTTCACCGTGCAGTGCGACTCCGAGGACTGCGGGTCGGTCGAGTCGGTGATCCAGGCGGTCACGCTCAGCTGCGCCGCCACGGGGCTCTCCGACCCCGAGCGAACGATGATCCGTGTCGACCTCACGGGCGCCGTGGAGTGCTCGCTTTCCTTGGACGCGTTCACCGTCGAGCTCGCGGTCCGGGAGCGGCTCAACCTTGCCGCTGTCAAAGTGCGCGACCTGACAACGCCGCTCTTCGATCTCGAGGCAGCAATGGTCGAGGAGAGCACGCGCGGAGCGTTCGTCCGCACCGCAACCGCCGCCGCGGAAGCCGACGCCGACGAGGCGGATGTCCTTGGCGACGCGCTCCGATACGGCCTCATGGCGCTCTCCGGCGCCGAGATCGGGTTGCGATGATCCTCGAGCGCCTCGAGATCACCGGCTTCGGGTCCTTGTTCGACCTTTCCGAGGATCTGCACCCGCGGGTGACCGTCATCGCGGGACACAACGAATCCGGCAAGTCGACGTTGCTTCGCGCTGTGCGTGCAGCGCTGTACGGGATCGATGCCGGTGGCCAGGGTCGTCCGGTCGAGCGCAGCGACTGGGCGCGGTACGAGCCCTGGACGCGCGGCGCCTACGGGCTCGCGTTGACGTACAAGCTCGACGACGGACGCCGCATCCGTGTCGCCCGCCGGCTCGACACCCGCGAGCAGTCGGTGCAGGTCCTCGAGCTCGGCGGGTCCGAGCTCACCGATGAGCTGCGCAGCGGACGCTCCGTGACGCCCGGGCGATTCCATCTCGGTATTGACGAGTCGGTCTTCTGCGCTACCGCGTGGCTCGGCGACGACGGGCTGCGCATCGACGCGCCCGAGAGCGCGCGCCAGCGGGCCGGGCAGTTGCAGGAGGCGATCGAGCGCCTTGCCGACACGCGCCGCGGAGTGACCGCTGCGCAGGCGATGGTCCGTCTTCGCGACGCCATGGAGCGGGTCGGCTCCGAACGTCGTGTCACGAGTCCTCTCGGCGTGGCAACCGCCCGCTTGAAGGCGCTCGACCGGATGCTCGACGAAGCACGGACGCGGCTGGCCGCTGTCGCGATCGACCAGGAGCGGCTTGCGGAGCTCGACGCCGCGCTCGCGGTCGAGACCGAGCGCTGGATCGAGGCGGAGCGTGCCCGCATCGGAGCGCGGCTCGCCGACACCGCCGATCGCCGAGCGCGACTGACCGACCTCGTGCGCGAGGCGAAGCTGCAGACCGCCTCGCTCGACGCAACCATCTCCTACGCGAGGTTTCCGATCGACGCCGAAACCGAGGTCACCGCCCTCGGTGGCGAGCTCGCCCAGGCCCGCACCGCGGCGACCGAGGCAGCGTCGCGATGGGAGGCTGCCGCCGAACGGCTACGGCCCATTCGCGCGCGTCGCGACGAGATCGCCCGCGGGATCGCTGCCATCGGCGCACCGCGCGAGGCGTCCGGCACCGACATCGGCGAGCGCGCGCAGCGCTTGCGTGGCGAGCTGTTCGCGACCGCGAGCACGGTCCATCGCGAGACCGGCGACGATGCGCGCGAGGCTGCGCTCCGTCGCGAGATCGCGGCCACCGGCCTGCGTCATCTGCCCGCTCGCGTCATCGACGACCTGCTGCCCGAGCTCGAGGAAGCGGGTCGTGGGGGCGCGCGTTTCGGTGTCGCGGCAGTGCTCATCGCGATCGTCACCGCCGCCGTGGGACTGTTGCTCATGCGTGGGCACACAGGCTTCGCGCCGGCGATCGTGATCGCGCTCGGGGCGGTTGCAGCAGCCGCGACCGCGTGGCGTGCCTGGACACGCACGCGCTCGGCATCGCTGGCACGCAGCAATGCACGCCGGCTCGCGCTCGAGGCGGGCGCTGATCCCTCCGAGGTCGAGCGGCTTGCCGGACGCTTGCCGGTGCTGCGTGCGCTCCACGCCGCGCTCGACGACACCGAGCACCGAACCTCACAGCGCCGCGCGGATGCGGAAGCGACGCAGGTCGCGCTGGCATCGCTGCTCGTGCGCTGTCAGGCGCTCGCCGTCGAGGCGGGCATCGCGCGACCGCTGCCGCGGCAGCCGGCGACGGTCGATGCCGCGCTGTTGATCGCGGGCGAGATCCTCGACCGCGTCGACGCGACGGTGGTGCGAGCACGCCGGCGCGAAGAGCTGGTTGCGGAGGACGCGGTCCTTTCGGCGGATGATGCAGCGAGCGGTCAGCTCCACGACGACGTCGACCGTTGCGCACGAAACGTGGCGAACCTCGAGTCCCGGCTGCGCACGATGCTGAGCAAAGCCGGCGTTCCCGTCACGGGAGATCTCGCCGTCGCGGTCGCGGACTTCCGCCAGGCATGTGCGGCGAGGCGGACGCATGACGAAGCGCGACGCCGCCTCGCGGACCTGCAGCGATCCGCTCGCTCGCTCGGTGGTGACGGCATGGCGCTCGAGAGTCTCGAGCTCGACCTCGCCGATCAGCTGCGTCAGCGTGGCGGCGACCCCGAAGCAGCGTTGGCGTCGCCACCGCCGGATGCCGCATCGCTGCAGCTGCTGGACCTCGATGCCGAACGCGCACGGCGCGCGGCGACATCCGCGAGCGACCAGGCACGCGAGCTGCGCGCACGGCTCGGCGGCGTCCTCGACACGCTGCCCGTGATCGCGGATCTCGAGGACGAGCGCGACAGCTGCGCTGCAGCGCGCGAGCGCGGCTTGCGTCAGCTCAAGGCGCTGCGCCTCGCGAGCGAGATGATCGAGTCGTCCGCGCGGGTCACGCATCGCGAGCTCGCCCCACGACTTGCAGCGTCGCTCGGAAACCGGCTCAGCCTGCTGACCGGCGCGCGATACACGGACGTCAACGTCGACACCGATCATTTCGCACTCGGGCTGCTCGGCCGGACGCGTCCGGACATGGTGCCGCTCGACGCCGTGTCGCATGGAACTCGCGATCAGGTGGCGCTCCTGCTCCGGCTCGCGCTCTGCGAGGTGCTTGGCGGCGCAGGAGAGCGCGCGCCGCTGCTGCTCGACGAACCCCTGCTCACGTCGGACCCGGCCCGGCGCGACCTGTTCATCGAGTTTCTGCATGATGTGTCAGCAACACACCAGGTGCTGATCAGCACCGCCGACCCGGCGATGATCGAGGCCGTCACGCGAGTCACCGTCGGTGACTGCTCGGTGATCCGTCTTGACGATCCGATCTCCCTCGACATCCAGGGATCGTCAACCGCCATCGGGCGGCACAGCGCGAGAATGCGGCTGCTCTCCAGCCAGGGCTGATCTTCAGAGCACGCGCGCGATGCGCACCAGCCCCTCCAGCTCCGAGACCTCCTCGCTGAAGAGCGGCACACGGACGACCGGCACGTCGCCGATCCGGTTGAGACGGAGCAGCTGACGCGCCTCGCGCTGGGCAAGCGTGTTGCGGCGGAGGTACGTCTCACCGGTGAAGCGCGCGGTGTCCGCCGCGATCCGCATGTGCAGCTCCTTGCTCAGCCACGGCACAACCTTGGTGTCCTCGACGAGCGTCGTCGCGGCCGCCACTGCGCCGGCGTCGCGGAACGTGTCCGGGAGCACGCGGTTGACCACGATGGCGCGCAGCGCCATCTTGTACTCGCGCAACTTCGTGCAGAAGAACTCCGCCTCGCCGAACGGTCCGTGCTCGAGAGTCGTGACGACGACGAATCCCGTTTTCGGGCTGCGCAGCAGCTTCGACACCGATCGGGCCCGGTCCTGCACGCCGCCATACAGCAGCTGGAGCTGCTGGACGAACTCCGACACCTCCTTGAGCACTTCGGCGCCGAGCAGGCGATCCGCGAGGCGGAGAAACGGTGTCGCTGCAATGTTCATCGCGCGGAAGCCGAACCTTGACGATGAGCCCGACAGCAACGAGAGCAGACGCGATCCGACGAAGTCGGTGAGCCGCGTCGGCGCCTCGAGGAAATCGAGCGCGCTGCGAGACGGCGGCGTGTCGACAACGATGCAGTCGTACTCACCCGCGTCGTGCAGCTCGTACAGCGCTTCGATCGCCGCGTATTCGTGCGAGCCGACGAACGAGTTGGTGATGCGCTGATAGAGCGGGTTGCGCAGGATGCGTTGCGCCGTCGCGCGGTCCGGCGAGTAGCGCTCGATCATCCGGTCCCACGCCTGCTTCATGTCGAGCATGGCGGCCTCGAGGTCGCCTTGGATCGTGATCCCGGCTCGCTTGAGTCGAGGCTTGGGAACACGCACCGGCTCTGCGCCGATGCCCTTGATGCCGAGCGCGCTCGCCAGACGGCGCGCGGGATCGACGGTGAGGACGAGGACGCGCCTGTCCTCCGCGGCCGCGATCGCCATGCCGAGCGCAGCGCTCACGGTCGTCTTGCCGACGCCGCCGCTGCCGCAGCAGATGACCACCTCGAGCGATCCCAGGCGGGCGCCGAGATCGCCCGCTTTGTCACGAGGGCTGCGCCGTCGCTCCGGGATGCGGACGCCGGCGGTCATGAGAGCAGCGTCCCGAGCGCATCGGCAACTGCGCGTGTCGTCGTCAGGCCCGGGCGTTCGACGATCGCCGGGACAGGGAGCACGGGCATCGGCAGGCGGCTGCGGAGGAGCTTCGCGTAGCGGATGCTGGTGTCATACAGGCGCGCCTCGAGATCGAGCCCGGCCTCGAGGAACGCGGGCGACCCGCCAAGTCGCATCGACAC
Source organism: Candidatus Dormiibacterota bacterium (assembly GCA_963754015.1). Lineage (GTDB taxonomy): Bacteria > Chloroflexota > Dormibacteria > Aeolococcales > Aeolococcaceae > Palsa-851. The sequence goes on along the minus strand of CAVWEG010000007.1, from coordinate 470,805 downwards.
CGCGTCGGCGTACTCCGGCTCGAGCAGTGCGGCCATGAACCGCCGGTGCGCAGCTGTCACCGGCTCGGTCGCGGCGCGGTTGAGGATGCACGCGTCGACCGCCACGCCCGACCCCGCGCGCAGCCGCTCGTGCAGCTCGATCGCCTCGGTCACCGGCATCTCCTCGGGGAGCGCACAGAGCACGACGGTGGTGCGCCGCGGGTCGCGGATGAGCGCATCGATCCACTCCACCTGGGCGCGAATGACACCGCCTTTCACGAGCGTCAACATCGCCTTGGCCGCCGCGAGGTGCGATTCGACCTGTCCGCCCGGAGCGGCGTCGACGAGGATGAGGTCCCAGACCGGCTTTCCGCCGCCCGACTCCTTGCGCCGCTCCTCGTAGGCGATCTTGCCGACAACGAGCATGTCGCGCGGTCCGGGAACACCGGTTGCGATGAAGTCGAACACGCGCGCGAGCGGTGTCAGCCGCGTGAGCCGCGGCACCTTGAAATAGATGCTCAGGTATTCCTGGAAGGACTCATCGGTGCGCAGCTCGAGGACGGAGAGGTTGTGCTGCACGACTCGCGGCGCGAATCCCGACGGCGGCGAGCCGAGCGCTGCTGCCAGGTCGCCGCTGGCATCGACGTCGATGGCGAGCACCCGCTTCCCGGCCTTTGCCGCAAGCAGTGCGAGCGCCGCAGTGATCGTGCTGCGTCCCGTGCCGCCCTTGCCCGCGACGAAGATGACGCGCCGCCGGAGCAGCGTTGCGAGTTCGATTCGCTCGCCGGCGATCGCGCGCCTAACGGCTATCGACGGACTCCAGGACTTCGGCGGCGTGCCCGCTGGGCTTGACATCCCGCCACTCCCGCTCGATGGCACCGTCGGGTCCGATCAGGAGGGTGGTGCGAGCCACACCCATGTACGTCCGCCCCATGAACTTCTTCTCGACCCACAGGCCCTGCGAGTCGATGAGGACCTTGTCGGGGTCGCTGATGAGCGGAATGCCGAGCCCGCACTTGTCGATGAAGCGCTGATGCTTCTTCCGCGAGTTCGGGCGAGATGCCGTATACGCTGACGCCGGCACTCGCGAACGCTGATGCCAGACGCGTGAACTCCTGACCCTCGAGCGTGCACCCGGGCGTGTCGTCCTTGGGATAGAAGTAGAGGACGGTGCGGCCGCCGCGCAGGTCGTTGTTCGTGATCCGGCTTCCTGCCGACGTCTCGAGATCGAAGTCGGGCAGGCGATCCCCGACGGTCATGGTGCTGCGAGTCCTCCGTGCGTCGCCGCTGGTGGTGGCCAAGTGTAGTGAGCGCCTCCCTATACTCGGCGCGTGCCTTCGAACTCGCGCTCCGAAACGACGGCGCCACGCAAGCCGGCTCGTCCGCGACGCGTCCCGAACCCAGCCGAGCCGCGTGCCGTCCCAACCCTGCTGCGCTACATCTCGTGCGGAGTGCTGGCGCTCGCTGGCGGCGCAGCCTGGCGTTTCACGATCTCCCCGAACGCCGTCGGCATCGTCACCGGCTTCGCGGGCATCTTCTTCCTGCTTGTCGGTTTCCTCATCGGCGGTGTCTTCTGGTACGCGGTGGACGTGCGCGCCCGCATGCGCCATCCCGAGCGGATGCCCGACGAGCGGATGGTGTTCTCGTTCGTCGTCTTCGTCATGGTGCCGTTCGCGGTCCTCGGCCTCATCGGGCTCGTCTGGCTGCTCTCCCTGCTCATCGGGGTGCACTGAGCGCCAGTGCATTTCGCGCCAAGGTGATCCTCCCCAAGATCCGGGATCCACGGTTCATCACGGTGCGTCGGGGCGGGGTGCTGCAGGACGGCGACCATCGCCTGCTCGCGCTATGGGCGGCCGCTTGCGCGGAGCACGTGCTGCACCACTTCGAGCTGGTGCGTCCCGAGGACGAACGTCCACGTCGGGCGATCGAGCTCGGTCGTGCGTGGGCGCGGGGTGAGATCACGTGGGCGGTGGCCCGCACGGCAGCCGGCCACGCCAACGCAGCGGCCCGAGACCTGCGTGGCGCGGCGCGGAACGCCGCATACGCTGCCGGCCAGGCTGCGGGGGTGGGCCATGTCGCAGCCCACGAACTCGGCGCCGCCGCCTACGCGATCAAGGCCGTATGGGCAGCTGCGTCTGCAGACGACCGCGTGGAGGCCGGCCGCGTCGAGTGCCGGTGGCAGCGGGCACAACTCCCCGACGACATCCGCGAGCTTGTGCTCGATGACGAGCGGTTGCGCAACGAGCTGTGCTGGTTCGCGTTCGACTGCTGACGCGGGCCGCCTACCCGCCGGCCGTCGCTCCAGCGCGGATCTGCCCATGGAGAGCTTTGAGCGTGGCGACGAAAATCTCTGAGAAGGTCGGGAACGGCTGGATGGTGTCGCGCAGCACATCGAGCGGCACGCGTGCGCGAATTGCGAGCGTGGCCTGCTGCAACCACTCGCCGGCCTCGGGACCGACGGCGTACGCGCCGGTGAGCCGTTCGCCGTCGCTGAGGAGCGTCAAGAAGCCGGGAGATTCGGCGTATGCCCGTGTATATGTCTCGGTCTTGGCGACATCCGACAGCGGGGTGGTCGCGCTGAACCGCGCCTCAGCAGCACCCACCGCTGCGCACTGCGGGTCGGTGTAGACGACGTCCGGGATCGCCTCGTAGTTCGCAGCTCGAGGTTCGCCGAGGATGTTTGCCGCAACAACCTCGCCTTGATATTTGCCGACGTGCGTCAGCAGCCGGACGCCGGTGACATCGCCGATCGCCCAGAGCCGTTCAGCAACCCGCAGGTGTGCGTCGACGGGAACGCCTTTCTTGTCCGGGGTGATGCCGACCGTCTCGAGCCCGATCCCATCGACACGCGGACGCCTGCCGGTGGCGACGAGCAACCGATCGCCACGCAGCTCGCGTGCATCGTCGAGCGTGAGGACGAAATCGTCCCCATCGCGCCGGGCAGCGGTGACCCTGCGGCCCAGCATCACGTCAATACCGTCTTTCTGGAGGACCCCGGCCAGCGCTTCGCCAAGCGGAGCCGGCTCGCGCGCCAGCAGGTGCGGAGCACCCTCGACGACGGTCACCTCGCCACCGAGGCGCCGTACCGCCTGCGCCATCTCGACGCCGACCGGGCCGCCGCCGAGGACGAGCAGATGTCGAGGGATCGACTGCATCCCGGTCACCTCGCGATTGGTCCAGACACCCGCGAGCTCGGACAACCCGGGAATCGGTGGAATGACCGGGTCGGAGCCCGTCGCAAGCACGATGTTCGTGGCGCTGTACTGGACGCCGTCCACGTCGACGACTCCGACGCCGGCGAGCCGTCCCGTCCCGCGGATGAGGTCGATGCCCTTGCTCGCCAGCCAGCGCTCCTGGCCGGCGTCCGAGTAGTCGGACACCATGAAGTCTCGCCATGCCAGCGCCGCCGCGACGTCAACCTCGGCGGTTGCCAGCGCTTCGCGCGCCTCGTGCACCGCCTCCCCCGGGCGCAGCAGCGTTTTCGACGGGATGCACGCGTAGTAGGAGCACTCGCCGCCGACCAATGCGCGCTCGACGAGGGCAACGCGCAGGCCGCCGTCGACCAGCTCGCCGGCGCAGTGCTCCCCCGGCGACCCACCGCCGACGACGATGACGTCATACGTCGTCACGCACCCGCTCCGCGCGTGTCCTCGTCGTGCGCCGTCCCCTGCTCATCGACCATGAACTGCGCGTACCAGTCCGGCCAGTTCTCATCCGCATGCCCGATCTCCGTTTCGTGGCGACCGTGTGCAGCCGCTGCGCGCCGTAGTGCTTCGGCCAGGTCGGCGACCGAGTCGTAGGACGTTGCCATTGGGCTCCCTCCGCAGGTCTTGCCCGGCGCTCAGCGCCCGGGGAGACGGGTCGTGATTTCCTGGATGTACCAGCGATTGCCATCCGGATCGGTGAACGAGACGAACGAGCCGTAGGTCTTGTGCTCCGGCGCCGGCCCTGGGGCGCGATTCCGTTCCCCAGCATGGTGAAAGACGCCGCCCGCGTCATGGAACACGTCGCTGACATCCACACCGCGGGCGACCAGGTCGGCGCGTGCCGCGTCGATGTCGTTGACGACGAGCTGCAGGCCCTCCGTCGAGCCGGGTGCGGCATCGGTGACGCCACTGCCGAAGATGACCGAGCACGCCGAGCCTTGCGGCGTCAGCTGCACCACCCTGAACCCGGCTTCGCCTGCGAAGTCGGCATCGAGCCGCCAACCCAGAGCCTGATAGAAGCGTTTGGCCTTGTCCACATCAGAGACGGGCAGCACCACCACCTCGAGCTTCATGTCCATGCTCAAACCTCCACCGAGAGACTTCAGTTCAGGAAAGCGCGAAGCCTGCCGGCGACCTCGGTCATCGAGGTGCGGTCCGGACACGTTTCCGGCGCTTCTTCGAGGTACGCGTTGATGTCGGCCAGTGCCGCGACGATCTTCCCCATCCGCCAGAGGAGCAGGCCGCGATCGCGCCGCTCGGCGGGCGCCGACCCCATGAGGTCGACGCAGCGATCGGCCGAGCGCAACGCCTGTTCCCAGCACTCGAGGCTCGTGTAGCAGCGCCGGAGATTGCGCGACATCCTGGCGAGCATGTCGCGTGAGCTGGCACGGGCCATCTGCGCGGGTTCGAGGCCGTCGACGGTGCGGCTGGTCGAGGTGCTGACAAGACGCACCACGTCGTCGTCATCGAGCGGTTCCCCACTCGCGACCGTGTCGAACATGTGGCCTTTGACGCGAACCACGAAGTGTCCCGGGAGGTTCACGCCCTCGATGGGAATGTGCGCGCGTGCGCCGACTGCGATCCATATGGCGGAGCAGGCGATCGGCACCCCCGCGCCTCGCTCGAGCACGTTGTGGAGGTAGTGCGCCCGCGGGTCGCCGCCACCGGCGCCGCGGAGCCTGAGCCGATCACGAAGCAGCGCTCCCACCATCGGAGCGTCGTCCGGACCGCACCCGCGCAGGCCGCACCGGGACTGCAACTCGCCCGCGAGCTCATCGAGCTGCTCGAGCCAGCGCTCGGGCTCGACGCCGGGGCAGTCGTCGGCAGCCAGCCACAGTGCTCCCTCGGCGATATCACCGTCGCGCGCGGCACATTCCAGTACCGCCTCGCGAGGCTCCAGTCCCTGCATGGCCGGTAATCATGCTCCGCCATCGTTGTGGATGGGCATTTCCGGACAGGGACCCGATGCTGGACGGCTCCACTAGACTGATCTTGTGCTGCTCGAGGAGATCAGCGGACCCGCGGATCTGCGCGATCTCGGCCCCGAAGACCTGACTCGTCTCTGCGCCGAGATCCGGGACGTCCTGATCACCGCCGTGTCGCGGACCGGCGGCCATCTCGGCCCGAACCTCGGTGTGGTCGAGCTGACGGTCGCCATGCACCGGGTGTTCGAGAGCCCGCGCGACGCGATCATCTTCGACACCGGCCACCAGGCGTACGTCCACAAGATGCTGACCGGCCGCGTCGAACAGTTCGACACGCTGCGCCAGGAGGGTGGCATGAGCGGCTATCCCTCGCGCAAGGAATCGGAGCACGACCTCGTCGAGAACTCGCACGCCTCGACGGGGCTCAGCTACGCGCTCGCCTTTGCCACGGCGCGTGAGCTCACCGGCGAAGGTGGCAAGGTCGTCTGTGTCGTCGGTGACGGCGCGTTGACGGGCGGGATGGCATACGAGGCGCTCAACAACATCGGCCAGCTCAAGCCCGAGATGGTGATCATCCTCAACGACAACGGGCGCAGCTACGCGCCGACGGTCGGCGGCATCGCCGAGAACCTCGGTCATCTTCGGCTGTCACCGCGGTACGAAGCCGCGAAAGACGCCGCGGGCGTTGCGTTGCGTTCGCTCCCCGCGGTCGGTCACTCCGCATACGAGACCGCGCGCCGCATGAAGAACTCCCTCAAGCAACTCGTGGCGCCGATCTCCATCTTCGAAACGCTGGGCTTGAAATACGGCGGCCCCATCGACGGGCACGACCTCCAGGCAGTCGAGAAAGCGCTGCGCGACGCGGCGCGCATCCGCGGCCCGGTTGTCGTCCACGTGGTGACGAACAAGGGCCAGGGCTACGGCCCGGCAGTTGCAGACAAGATTGACAAGTTCCATGGCGTGTCGACCTTCGACCCGGACAGCGGCACAACCGTCAAGAAGGCGCCCGACTGGACCGACATCTTCGGCGACGCGCTCTGCGAGATGGCAGAGGCGGATCCGAGGATCGTCGCGATCACCGCAGCGATGGCGTCATCGACCGGACTGCTCGAGTTCGCAAAGCGCTTTCCGGATCGGTTCTTCGACGTCGGCATCGCGGAGCAGCATGCAGTGACCTTCGCCGCCGGCCTCGCGATGCGCGGTCTCCGACCGGTCGTCTGCATCTATTCGACGTTCCTGCAGCGAGCCTTCGATCAGATCGCGTGCGACGTCGCGCTCCACCAGCTCCCGGTGACATTCGTCGTCGATCGTGCCGGGATCACCGGGAACGACGGGCCCTCGCACCACGGCATGCTCGACCTCGCGTTCTTGCGATGCATCCCCGGCATGACGGTGTCGGCACCGAGCTCGCCCGATGAGCTGCGCCGGCTCTTCGCCACCGCGATCGCGTCCGATGGTCCGTTCTCGCTGCGCTTTCCTCGCGGAGCGGCCCCGGGTCCGGGGACCGCAGCGCTTGATCCGCTGCCTGTCCCGAGCAGCGAGGTCCTGCATCGCGGTCGCGACATCGCGATCCTCGCGGTCGGCAAGATGGTCGCGGTTGCGATGCAGGCCAAGGACCAGCTCGCCGCCGCCGGGGTCTCCGCGACCGTCGTTGATGCCCGTTTCGTCAAGCCGCTCGACCCGAAGCTCAGCGTCATCTGCGAGCGCCACAGGGGCGTCATCACCGTCGAGGACGGCGTGGCGAGCGGCGGGTTCGGCTCGGCGGTGACGGACCTGCTCTCCAGCGAGGGCGTGACCGTTCCGGTGATCCGCATGGGACTGCCCGACCACTTCATCGAGCACGGGGCGCAGGGATCGTTGCTTTCGAAGCTCGGCCTTGACGCCACCGGCATCGCCGCAGCAGCGCTCGCGCTCATTCCCGCCGGAGAGGTGCTCGCGGGCTAACCGGTCCGCGCGGGCGCCGCTGCAAAGCGACGTCAGCGAAAGTCGAGCGGGCTGAACGACACGATGTGACCGCCGATGTAGCGGTCGTAGCCCTGGGTGAACGGCCCCCAGCGCGAGGTGAACAGACGCTCGTCGTCGTTCGCGTGCAGCGGCGGAGCATCGGCGGGCACACGCACGAACAGCTCGGCGTCAGGGGTCTGCACGTTGCGGTGCCCTGAGCGTGTCAATCGCATGCAGAGGTCGAGGTCCGCGTAGTCGGTCGCATACGCGGCGTCGAGACCGCCGACGCTGTTCCACAACGACGCCTTGATGAGCATGCAGTCGCCGCTCACGGCCGTCACTGTTCGCGTCACGGATCCCATGCCGAGGTAGCTCGAGAGATCGATGTTCTCGCGCGGCTTCCCCTGACTCCCGACGCGCACGCCGTCGCGCGGCGCGCCGCCCGCGTCATCGAGGAGCCGGGCGCCCACGGCGCCGACCCCGGACATCGCGCTGTGCTCGAGCAGCGCGTCGAGCCAACCGGGCCGGCCGACAACGACGTCCTCGCTGAACAGCAGCACGTGGTCTGACGGGTCCGCGGCGGCGACCGCCGCGTTGACGGCGCGACCGCGAACCATATCGGCATCCGAGACGACTCGATGTCCACGCTGCTCGAGGGAGGCGCGCAGCTCCTCGTCAGCGCCACCCATGTCGATGACCACGATGCGAACGTCGCGCTCGTGAGCAGCACGCTCGAGGCATGCGACGGCGTTGCGCACGCGGTCCGCTCCTTTATGTGCGGCAACAATCGCGGTGATCGACGGCGTGCCGGCAATCGGCCGGCGTATGCGGTACGAACCCGTCCACGCGCCGTCTCGCACAGTCCCGGCATCGCCGGATCGCTCGAGCCGCTCCTCGAGGCTGCGGACCGCTGCGGTATAGGCATGGGGCTTCGCATTCTCGTTGCCTGCGGCCGAGCCCTCGTGCATCCGCCACGTGTACAGCACCTCGCGAACATGACCAATGTGAGTCGCAACTTCGGTGCAGCGCAGAAAGAGGTCGTAGTCCTGACTGCCGTCAAAGCCTTGACGAAACCCGCCGGCTCGGTCGAACAGCGCCTTGCGAATCACCGTCAGATGGGTGATGTAGTTGCAGCTCTCGAGCAGCTCCGGTGACCAGTCCGGCTTGAGAAATGGACTGACGCGCCGCCCCCGCGGATCGAGCTTGTCCTCATCCGAGTAGACGAAATCGCACCTCGGGTGCGACCGGAGATACCGGACCATCTCGAAGAGCGCGTGCGGACGGAGCACGTCATCGTGATCGAGCAAAGCGATGCAATCGCCGGTCGCCATATCCGCGGCGGCCTGGGATGACGCGGCGATGCCGCCGTTCGTGGCGCTCGCCGTGAACCGGATACGCGCGTCGCCGGCGAACGCCGCGACGACATCCGCGGCAACAGTCGACGGCGACCCGTCGTCGACGATGCACAGCTCCCAGTGCTCGTACGCCTGCGTGATGACCGACTCGATCGCCGCACGCAGATACGCCGCGTCAGGTTCGTACGTCGGCAGCAGCACGCTGACCAGCGGACGATCCGCCCACGCGCGAGAACGGTCTCGCATGATGCGCAGCCGAGCCGCTTTCGGATCATGGCGCGCACAGAAGCTGTTCCAGCGCCGGTCCTCGGCCGCGAGCCGCGGCGCAACGTTCGGGTCCCAGCTGTGCAGTGCGGCGGTCAGGTCACCGCCCCACAACGCGGACACGGTGCGGAGCGGCGCCGCAACCACCCGCCTGCGCACCGTGTCGACCGGCACGGCTCGGCTCGCGGCGCGCGAGATGACTCGAGCCACCTGCGCCGACCGGCCGGACTGCGCGACGGCGAGCTGCCGCGTGAGGATCTCGATCTGCTTGTTCGTGAACGCCAACTCGTCGGCGGCGCGACGAAGCGCACTCTCGCTGGGCGTGGTGAGGTCGTGGGGTGTGTGATCTGCAGTCATTCGGTGAGGACGCCCGCGAGCGCTCGTTCCATACACTCACACACATGTCCCTTCGCTGGCAGAACATCGTGATCGACTGCTCCGACCCGCTCCTCGTTGGTTCCTTCTGGGGCGAGGCCCTCGGTCTCGAGCTGCAGGGACCCGACGACGGTGAATGGTGGATCGAGCCGGGCGGCGAGAGCCCGGACATCCTCTTCCTCCAGGTCCCCGAGGGCAAGTCGGTCAAGGACCGGATCCACCTCGACCTCCGTCCGGACAACCAGGAAGCCGAGGTGGAGCGCCTCATCTCGCTCGGCGCCCGGCGAGCCGATATCGGGCAGGGCGAGGTCACCTGGGTGGTGATGGCCGATCCGGAAGGCAACGAGTTCTGCGTCCTCCGACCGCGGCCGAGCGAGTAGGACCGCTCCGATCCGTCCGGCCCCGGACATGAAAAGGGGCCGGGCGACGAACCCGGCCCCCTGTCCAGGAAGGGGTGTGCTTGTTAGCTGCGCTCGCGTCTACGCGTCGTAGTAGAGAGCGAACTCGTACGGGTGCGGCCGCAGCGCGACCGGGTCGACCTCGTTCTCGCGCTTGTACGAGATGTACATGTCGATGAGGTCCTGGGTGAAGACGCCACCCTCGAGCAGGAAGTCGTTGTCGACCTCGAGTGCGTTGAGCACCTCGGTCAGCGAACCGGGGAGGTCCTTGACCCGCGCCTTCTCCTCGCCCTCGAGCTCGTAGAGGTCGGCCTCAACGGGCTTCGGCGGCTCGATCTGATTCCTGACCCCGTCGAGCCCGGCCATCAGGCAGGCCGAGAACGAGAGGTACGGATTGCACATCGGGTCCGGCGAGCGGAACTCGAGGCGTCGGGCTGCCGGCGCCGCGCTGTACGTTGGGATTCGGATGCAGGCGCTGCGGTTGCGTGCGCTGTACGCGAGCTTGATCGGTGCCTCGTATCCCGGCACCAGGCGCCGGTAGCTGTTCGTGGTGGGCGCCGCGAACGCGAGGATCGCCGGCGCGTGCTTGAGCAGGCCGCCGATGTACCAGCGCGCCGTGTCGCTGAGCAGCGCGTAGCCGTCCTTGTCGTAGAAGAGCGGCACGCCGTCCTTCCAGAGCGACTGATGCGTGTGCATGCCGCTGCCGTTGTCACCGAAGAGCGGCTTGGGCATGAACGTCGCCGTGTAGCCGTTCTGGTAGCAGACGTTCTTGACGATGTGCTTGTACATGAGCACTTTGTCGGCCATGTTCACGAGCGAGTCGAACCGCATGTCGATCTCGGTCTGACCGGCGGTGCCGACCTCGTGGTGGTGCACCTCGATATGCACGCCGGCATCGATGAGTGCAAGCACGATCTTGCTGCGCAGGTCCTGGAGCTTGTCGACCGGCGGCGTCGGAAAGTAGCCCTGCTTCAGCTTCGGCCGGAAGCCCAGGTTCGCCGTGCCGTTCTTGCCGGTGTTCCAGATGCCCTCGTCAGAATCGATGTGGTAGTAGCCCTCGTGGGTGTTCTGGTCGAAGCGGATCGAGTTGAAGATGTAGAACTCGAGCTCCGGTCCCCAGAACGATGTGTCAGCGATGCCGGTGCTGAGCAGATACTCCTCGGCTTTGTGCGCGACGTACCGGGGATCACGGCTGTAGCTCTCGAGCGTGAGCGGGTCCTTGATGTCGCAGACGATCGCCATCGTTGGAATCTCGAGCGTGCTGTCGACGAATGTCCGTCCCGCGTCGGGAAACAGGAGCATGTCGCTCTCGAAGATCTTCTGGAAGCCGCGGATGCTTGACCCGTCGAAGCCGATGCCCTCCTTGAAGAGGTCCTCGGTCATCTCGCCGACCGGGATGCTGAAGTGCTGCCACGCGCCGAAGAGGTCCGTGAACCGGAGGTCCACCATCTGGATGCCGCGTTCCCGGGCGTCGCGGATGACATCTGCCGGCTTGGTCTTTGGCTTTGCGGGCGCAGACGTCACTGGTGCCACCTCTTGTTGAACTCCTCTCAGGGCTAACGACTGATCGACTGCCATAGGACTCCTTCCGGAACCGTGGACATCTCACCGCGGCCACCGTGGGACACATCGATCGCAGCGGCACTCTCTACGGAGAAGCCTAGGGATTGCGCTCCGACCAGACTATGGACACCGAGACCGACGGTTCATCCACAGTGCTTGTGCGCGGTGCACAAACGAGTCGGTGCAAACCGACCAAGCGGATCGGTCAGGCAGCGTCCGGAGGCTTGACGCCGGCCAGCTGGGAGCGGGCGAGCGCCTTGTCCTTGAAGTAGACCTTGTTGATGTCGACGAAGGCGACCTGCGTCTCGGGCACGTCCTCCTCGGCATAGATCGCGTCGACCGGGCACGGGTCGACGCAGGCCCCGCAGTCGATGCACTCGTCCGGATCGATGAAGACCATGCGGTCCTCGTCCGCCTCGTGGATGCAGTCGACAGGGCAAACCTCGATGCAGGATTTGTCCTTCAGATCGACGCAGGTCTCCGTGACGATGTATGTCATCGCCGCGAGTCTACCAAGCACGCTCGTTCGCACTCTGCCGTACCGACCGGACATGCCGTAACCACGCTCCGTAGGAGTCTGTCGGGCGCCGTCGGAGGCGGTTGCGGAGACCCGTCCGGCGTCCAGGGGGCTTCGTCCATGCGACGCAGACACGTGCTCGGCCGGATCGCGATGGTCGCGCTGCCGGTCATCGGCATCGCCACGGGATCGGTGACCGCCGCTGCGGGCGGCTCGTTCATCGGCGGCCTCACCAAGGTATCGGTGCTCGGCTCGACGGTGCCGTTCAACGGCGACGTCAACCCATACGGCATGGCGCTCGTCGCCCAGAGCCGTGGCAGCCTTGTCGCCGGCAACGTCCTCGTCAGCAACTTCAACAACGCGACGAACGCGCAGGGAACCGGCACGACGATCGTGCAGATGACCCCGCACGGCGGGCGCTCGGTGTTCGCGCGCATCACCTCAGGTGAGGTCAGCGGCGAGTGCACCGGCGGCGTCGGCCTCACCACCGCCCTTGCGATCCTGCAGAACAAGTGGGTCATCGTCGGGTCGCTGCCGACGTCCAACGGCATGTCGCCGACGGCCAAGGCCGGCTGCCTGATCATCCTCGACAGCAACGGCAACCTCGTTGAGACCCTCAACAACGAGGACGGCATCAACGGACCCTGGGACCTGACGGCGGTGGATCGCGGCGATCTCTCCTACGTCTTCGTCACCAACGTCCTCAACGGCACCGTCGCGGCGAGCGGCGGAATCGTCAACCGCGGGACCGTGGTCCGCCTCGTCCTCCACACCGGTGGCAGTGCCGCCCCATGGGTGGTGTCGAGCAGGGTGATCGGTTCCGGCTTCTCGGAGCGGACGGATCCGGCGGCGCTCGTCGTCGGCCCGACGGGTGATGCCGTCAGCGCAAATGGCACGCTCTACGTCGCCGACACCGCAGCCAACCGCATCGCCGCGATTCCCGATGCGTTCAACCGCATGAGCACCGCATTCAGCGGCGCCGACGTGAGCAGCAACGGCCGGCTCAACGCACCGCTTGGCCTGACGCTCGCTCCCAACGGCGACATCCTCACGGTCAACGCCGGCGACGGCAGGATCGTCGAGACGACGCCGAGTGGGATGCAGAACAGCTTCCAGTGGCTCGACACGAGCGGCTCACCGCCAGGCAGCGGCGCGCTCTTCGGTCTCGTTGTAACTCCCCTCCGCAACGGCGTCTATTTCGTGGACGACGCGACCAACTCGTTCGAGTTGCTCCACTGAAGTCTGCGCCGGCCAACAAGGGTGCTCAGCCGTCCGGACCCGCCTCCGGCTCCGGCTGGGCGCCCCGTGCGGCGCCCGCCTGCAGGACGTCGCGAATGCGCAGACAGAGATGCAGGTTGAGCCTCGTCGCGGGGTCGTCGAGGCGTAGGTGACCGACCTCCTCGATGCGCCGCAGCCGGTACAGGACTGTGTTGCGATGCAGGTGGAGGCGCTGCGCGGTCTCGGTCGGTGAGCCGTTGGCCGCGAAGAACGCGTCGAGCGTCGTCATCAACTCCGCGCTCGAGCGCTCGTCGTACGCGAGCAGGTCACCGACACTGCCCCGGTAGTAGTCGCTCAACTCGGGGTGCTGCGCCATCGCGAAGAGGAGGCGGTGGAGGCCGAGGTCGCTGAAGCTCGCCTGCCGTCCCGGTCCGAGCAGACGCCGGCCCATCTCGAGCGCATGCTCGGCCTCGCGGTACGACTGGCGGACGCCGGCCGGCCCGTCGTGCGTCCTGCCGAGGCCGAGCGACGTCGAGGTGTCGCCGGTCGCCGACGCGCATTCGGCGCGCACCGTCTCCGCGAGGCGGTACATCGCATCGGCTGCAATCTCGGTCTCGGGCATGGCCAGCAGGCAGACGGCGTCGTCGTGAGATGCGACGAGTGCCCGCACCTCGCGTCGGGCGATGACGTTCTGCACCGCTCGAAGCGCGTGGGCCTCCCACGACGCCGACGGGATCGTGCCGCGCAACGCGATCACCGTGACGCGCCCTGAGAGGTCCGCGCCGAGCCGGCGTGCCCGCTCCTGCGCGACCCGCTCCGACGAGTACGAACCGGTGAGGAGCGAGGCGATGAACTCTCCTTCGAGACGGTCGCGTGTCTCGGTGACCGCGCGTTCGCGGTCGAAGTCGATCGCACACGCGGACGCGGCACGGGCGACCGCGAGGCGCGCGATCTGATCGAGCTGCTGGTCATCGCCGATCAGGGACACGAACCCGCCAATCCCGACCCGCATCGGCACCGGGCTCACGAGCGCGGCAAAGCCGCTCCGCCCGAGCGTGAACTCGTGCACCGGCGGGTCGGCACCGAGCGCGGCAACCGTCAACCCCCAGCGTCGCAGCGCACCCGCCTCCGCCGCGAGCTCGTCGCGAAGCAGGAGATCGGACGCCGTGATGTGGCGGACGTCGCCGGACTCGTCCTGCCAGGCGGCGGGCAAACCCGTCACTTCTGCGAGCTTCTCGATGATCTTGTTCGGGCCCGCCCCACCGAGCGCCAGGTCCATCAGCGAGAGCTGGAGCTCCTGCGCACGCTCGTGGAGGAGCGCCCGCTGATCGAGGATGAAGCGGACGCAGGTGTGGTGGGCGTCACCCGCGTGGATGCCGTCCGGCAGCCGGAGCAGCGGCATCATCAAGCGGTCCGCCGCGGCGATGCTCTCGACCGAGACGTCGCCGACGACCGCGACCGCGACTCCCCCCTTCTCGGCGAAGCTGACCATCACCTGGGGGAGATCGAGGCGCTCGTCGAGGAGACGGATGCTCTTGACTGGCACGAACGCGATCTCGCCACCCTTGACCGCCTCGAAGGCGGGCGGCCGTGTGCGGAGCGCGCAGGCCCATTCGACGCGGCGCTCGAGCCCTCCGCCACCGCCGAGCAGGTCCGTGCCGGGAGGCAGCACCCCCCGCCAGACGTCCTTGACGGTGATCGTCGGCGCGCTCATCTGCCGAGCATCCGATCAGCAGCGCTCGAGGTACTGGTTGATCTCCCACGGAGTCACCTGCCCGCGGTACTCCAGCCACTCGAGGCGCTTCGCAGCGATAAAACGCTCGGCGAGGTGATCGCCGAGGGCGTCGATGACGACCTCATCCGCCTCGAGCGCATCGACGGCATCCTTGAGGTTGTCGGGCAGGATCCCGACGTTGCGACGCTCCAGCTCGGTCTCGTCGAAGCCGTAGAGGGACTCCTCGACCGGCGGCGGCAGCGGCAGCCGGCGCTCGATGCCGTCGAGCCCGCAGCGGAGCATCACCGCGAACGCCAGGTAGGGATTGCACGACGGATCCGGGCTGCGCAGCTCGACGCGAGTCGCCTGCGAACGCCCCACGTGGGGCACGCGAATGAGCGCGCCGCGGTTGGTGCGCGCCCATGAGATGAAGATCGGCGCCTCGAAGCCGCGGACGAGGCGCTTGTAGGAGTTCACGATCGGGGCCAGCACCGCGCTGATGCCGGCGGCGTGGTGCAGCTGGCCGGCGATGAAGTGCTGCGCGATCTCACTGAGGCCGTACGCGTCCTCACCGGCAAAGGCGTTGCCGGCGTCCCGGCCCTGGAGCAGGCTCTGGTGGACGTGCATGCCGCTGCCGGGCTGGCCGTCAAACGGCTTCGGCATGAAGGTGGCAATGGCTCCTGCCTGCTGCGCGACGGCCTTGAGCGCGTAGCGGAAGGTGATGACGTCGTCGGCTGCCTTCAGCGCCGGTGCGGCGTCGATATCGATCTCGTGCTGGCCGCCGGCGATCTCATGGTGCGACGTGTTGACGGCGATGCCCAGGCTCAACAGCGCGCTCACCATGCGCTGGCGGAGATCGGTGTTCCCGTCGCTCGCGAAGTCGAAGTACGAGCTGCGATCGTGGCGCGTCGGCGCAAGCGATCCGTCGGCGGCTCGCTCGAGGATGAAGAACTCGATCTCCGGGCCGACCCGGTACTCGAACCCGAGCCGCGCCGCCTCCTCAACCGCCCGGCGGAGCACGCCCCGCGGATCGCCGGCATACGGCTCCCCGTCCGGAGTGGTGGTCCAGCAGATCAGGCGCGCGGTGCGCTCCTGTCCCCACGGCAGCACCTGGAACGTGGAGGGATCGGGGACGAGGTACATGTCCGATTCGGCCGTTCGGGCGAACGAATCGACCGACGAGCCGTCGAACCAGGTCCCGTGGCTGATCGCCTGGCCGAGTTGCGAAGCCGGGATGGTGACCGTCTTGACCCCGCCGATGACGTCCGTGTACTGGAGATCGATGTGGCGGACGTGTTCAGTCTCCGCCCTCGCCACGAGGTCGTCGACGGCTTCCTTGCGGTTCGATGGTGCCAATGTCGGCCTCCCACTGGGCTGCGCGCACAAGCTCGACGCGTTGTTGCGATTCTAGACCAGGTCGAGAATTCGACCGAGTGACGAATCGGCGCATACCTTCGTACGTGGCGCACAGCGCCCAGGGCGACAGGTGCGCTTGGCGGATCTGCGGACGACGGCGGCTCATGAACCATGAGCGGCGCGTACGCCTGCGTTGCCGCGCCCACAGGACTCCGCTCATCGCGCGCGCAGGTCAGGCCGGGGGAGCCACCGCGACAGCCATGCCGCCGAACGTCGTCATCGCGGCCGCGAACTGCGTCGTGGTCAGCGTCCGCTCCACCCCGTAGAGCACGTCGACCACCGTCACGGTCTCAGCGACGGGGTCGTAGCCGATCACCGGCACCGCATGCTCGCCGACCGCCCACGGGAATCTGCCGACCGTCCCAGGCAGTCCAGTAGCGCGGCGTGTGCGCCTTGAAGTCCGAGGTCAGCCAGACCACCACCGAGTTGCCCTCGCGAAGCTGCTGGACGACCTCGGGAACGGTCCAGCCGAGCCCACCTGTCGCAGTCGCGCCGTAGCGCTGCTGCCGCGGCAACGATCGGTGGGTAGTACACGCCATAGCCGGTATAGCTCGGCTCGTAGCCGTTGACATCGCCGACGAAGTCGACAAATGGATCTCCCCAGCGCGCCGGATAACCGTCCGAGCCCGAGCTGGACGGGGCGCGTATCGAGCGGCAGGCTGTCGTAGATCTGGTCCTGGTTCGCGTGGATGCCCTGGACGGCAAGCGCCACCTCCAGGGCGGCGGACTCACAGTCGAGCGCCAGGTCCTGCTTGATGATCGGCGCGTTTAGGGAGACCGACCCGGTGTCGGCGGGAATGGAGGTCGTCGCCGCCGCGGCTGTCGGCGACGTACAGCACGGGGGCGTTTGTCGGCAGCACGGGTGCTGAATGAGCGGCGCCGGCCGAGGCGAGCGTCCAGAGGGGAAGCGCCACCGCGGCGGCGAGGGTCGCCACACCGGCGGCGGCAACGGCCGGCCGGCGTCGTCGAATCATCGGTGTGCTCGCCTCACGTCACACCACTCTACCGAGGGCATCCGGCTGTGAGGACGAATGCGCGACACGCCCCGCCCCACAGCCGGCTGGAGAACCGGGCGACAAACCCGGCTCTTCGACTACTTCTCGATGTAGGTGGTCACCGGAGGAATGACGCCGTGGCTCTGCATCAACGCAACCGTTTCAGGCGAGGGCGAATTGACCATCGCCTGCGCGGCCTCCGCGTCGTGGACGTCGGCGGTGATGGCGACGTTGTTGCTGCCGTCGGCCGCGACATGATCCGTCACGTTCGTGGCAACACTGCCGATAGCCGCGGCACGCTCGTCCTTGCCCTTGAGCCAGCGCTCAACGTCGGCGACAGCGTGAGTCATGACCAGTTTTGGCATGCCAACCTCCATCCGGGACGCTCGGGGGCCTTTGGCGAGGATGCCGACCCGACCGAGGTCGCGCAAGTATGCCGTTTCGGATTGGGGATGGTAGCCGCCATTCGAAACGATGCCGCGCTTCGATCAACGCGGTTCGTCAGCCCCGCGCATTCCCCCTACTGGGGCACGTGGATACGGCCGCCGAGCTCGCGGAACTTCTTGGCCTGCTCCTCCATGCCGAGACGGACCGCCTGATCCTCGGCCACCCCGTGGAGCTCGGCGTAGTCGCGGATGTCCTGGGTGATGCGCATGCTGCAGAACTTGGGGCCGCACATCGAGCAGAAGTGGGCGACCTTCGCGCCTGCGGCGGGCAGTGCCTCGTCGTGGAGCGACCGCGCGGTCTCGGGGTCGAGGCTGAGGTTGAACTGGTCCTCCCAGCGGAAGTCGAAGCGCGCCTGCGACAGCGCGTCGTCCCACGCCTGCGCGCCGGGATGACCCTTGGCGAGGTCGGCCGCGTGCGCGGCGATCTTGTACGCGATCACGCCGTCCTTGACGTCCTGGCGATCCGGCAGGCCGAGGTGTTCCTTCGGGGTGACGTAGCAGAGCATCGCGGTGCCGTACCAGCCGATCATCGCGGCGCCGATCGCCGACGTGATGTGGTCGTAGCCCGGAGCGATGTCGGTGGTGAGCGGACCGAGCGTGTAGAAGGGCGCCTCGTGACAGACCTCCATCTGGAGGTCGACGTTCTCCTTGATCTTGTGCATCGGCACATGGCCGGGGCCCTCGATCATCACCTGCACGTCGTGCTGCCAGGCGATCTGCGTCAGCTCGCCGAGCGTGCGCAATTCGCCGAACTGTGCCTCGTCGTTGGCGTCGGCGATGCACCCGGGGCGCAGCCCGTCGCCGAGCGAGAACGACACGTCGTAGGCGCGCAGGATCTCGCAGAGCTCCTCGAAGTGCGTGTAGAGGAAGTTCTCCTCATGGTGCGCTAGGCACCATGCCGCGAGGATCGAGCCGCCGCGCGAGACGATGCCGGTGATGCGCTTTGCGGTGAGCGGCACGTAGCGCAGCAGCACGCCCGCGTGGATGGTGAAGTAGTCGACACCCTGCTCCGCCTGCTCGATGATCGTCTCGCGGTAGATGTCCCAGGAGAGCTGGTCCGCGTTGCCGCCAACCTTCTCGAGGGCCTGGTAGATCGGGACAGTTCCGACAGGAACTGGCGAGTTGCGGATGATCCACTCGCGCGTCGCGTGGATGTCCTTGCCCGTCGAGAGATCCATGATCGTGTCGGCGCCCCAGCGCGTCGCCCAGCGCATCTTCTCGACCTCGTCGTCGATGCTCGAGAGCACCGCCGAGTTGCCGATATTGGCGTTCACCTTCACGAGGAACTTGGTGCCGATGATCATCGGCTCCGCCTCGGGGTGGTTGATGTTCGCCGGGATGATGGCGCGGCCACGTGCGACCTCATCACGCACAAGCTCGGGCGCGAGTCCCTCGCGAATGGCGATGTACTCCATCTCCGGCGTGACGACCCCCCGGCGGGCGTAATGGAGCTGGGTCACGGCGACGCCCGGTCGTGCCCGGAGCGCGGTGCGGCCGGTGGCGGTGGTCGCCTCGACGTCGCCCCGCTCGACGATCCACGGGGCGCGCATCGGCGGCAGCCCGGTCTCGGGAGCGATGGTCACATCAGGGTCACCGTGCGGACCGCTCGTGTCGTAGAGACGCAGCGCGGGGTTGGCGACGTCGCCGCGGGTGCCTCGGGTCGCCGCCTGCGAGACCTCCCGGAAAGGAACGCGCAGGTCGGGCCGCGAGCCTTCGACATAGACGCGCCGGCTGGCGTTGTCGGCTGGGCGAGATGGCGCTGCCACCCCCTCGCGATCGATCACGTCGGTCATGTCCGCCTCCATGTGAGACGACGCCCGGAGAGCCGTCCCCTGGGGAACGGTCCGCTCCCTGCGCCGGCATTACCCGGATCAGGTTCTTCGGTCGACCGCCCGCAGCGGCCCTCTCAGCCCGGTCTCGCCGAGCTCCCGTCCCCGGCATGGTACCGCGCTGGTCACAAAGCACCAACCGAGGCTTGCAGAGATATCTCTCGATAGATATACTTCGATACATGGATCTCGAAAGCAATGTCTCCACTCCTCAGGACGACGGCCCGGCGCCCCATATCGCCAGCGACGAACCGCGCAAGCTCACCGACCCCCGGGCGATGCGGGCGGTGGCCCACCCGATCCGGATCGCGCTGCTCGAGGTGCTCGGGACTGAGGGTCCGCTGACCGCAACGGAGGCAGGCGAGCTCATCGGCGAGAGCCCGACGACCTGCTCGTTCCACCTTCGCCAGCTTGCGAAGTACGGGTTCATCGAGGAGGTCGCCGGCGTCGCCGGTCGCAAGCGCCCGTGGCGGCTCGTGAACGCCGGCATGAGCTACTCCGATGTCAGTGACGATGCGGAGACCCGCCTGGCGGCGAATGCCCTCAGTCGCGTCCTTCACGACTTCTACCTCGAGCGGCTGAAGGAGGGCCTCGAGCTGCGGCGCGAGGTCTCCGCCGAGTGGCAGAAGACAACCGGCGCGAGTGAGTTCCTGCTCTACATCACGCCGGAAGAGCTTCGCGAGATCGACGCGAGCATGACGGCGATGGCCCGCAAGTACGTGGAACGCATCGGCAATCCCAAGAAGCGACCGAAGGGATCCATCCCGATCGAGCTGCTCTTCTTCGCCTACCCCCGCCCACCACATCGCGCTCGCTGAGCGCCGAATCACCAATCAAGAAATAGAAATAAAAGGAGGTACACGCCATGACAAACCTGCAGAACATGGAGCTCGCTCGTTCGATCGAGCGCCATCGCAACGATTGCATCGAGCACGACAGCTTGAATCGCAAGGTCCTGCAGCGCGTCTCGACCATGCTCACCGCATGGGCCGAACGCCGTGACCGCAGCTGATGCTGCACCGGCAGCGTGCGGAGGCACGCGCATCCGTGCCTCCGCCGTGCCCACCACGCCCACCGGTCTGATCGGTGCGCGCGCTCCTCGCTGACCGCAACGGGCGTCGATATCTCATCGGCCAGTTGCTGTCGGTCTTCGGAGACACAGCCCTCTGGCTCGCAGCGGGCATCTGGGTGAAGAGCCTCACCAACAGCAACGCCGCCGCAGGCCTCGTCTTCTTCGCATTCAGCGCACCGTCGGCGCTCGCCCCTGCCGCCGGCATGCTCGTCGACCGTGTCAAGAAACGTCCACTCATCGTCGCGACCGACCTGGCGCTCGGCGCCGGCGTACTCCTGCTCCTGCTCGTCCATGGGCGCGACCAGGTGTGGCTGATCTATGTCGTGATGCTCATGTACGGGCTCGCCTACGGCGTGCTCGGCTCGGGAGAGTTGGCGCTGTTGCGCGAGATGCTCCCTGAGGAGTTGCTCGGCAACGCCAACGGGATGTTGCAGACGTTCCGTCAGGGAATCCGGCTGGTCGGCCCGGTCGCCGGGGCGGGATTGTTCGCGTGGAAAGGCGGCGGTGCCGTCGCGATTGTCGACGCGTGCACGTTCCTTGTCGCGGCGGCGGCAACGTTTTCGCTGCGCCTCACGGAGGTCAAGCCCGTGCGTAGTGAGCACCACTGGTTCACGGAGGTGACCGCCGGCGTGCGCCACGCAGTGAAGACAACAGTGCTACGCCAGATGCTCATCGCGTGCCTGCTGGTTATCGTCCCGTTCGGCTTCTACGAGACGATCGCGTTCGCCGTTGTGGGCAACGGTCTGCATCGACCACCGACGTTCCTCGGCATCCTCGCGACCGTGCAAGGTGTCGGTGCGATTGCCGGCGGATTGACGGCCGGAGCGATCCTCAAGCGCACCAATGAAGGAGCGCTCTTCGGACTGGGCTGCATCCTCTTCACGGTGTGCTCAGTGCTGCTCATCGTTCCGACGATTCCGACGGTGCTCATCGGCGTCGCGTTCGTCGGCGCATCCCTGCCGTGGATCCTCGTCGGGCTGTACACGCTCACACAACGTCGAACGCCGATGGAGATTCAGGGGCGTGTGTACTCGGCCTTCGACACGTTGATCGGTGTGCCGCAGACGGTCTCGATCGGTCTCGGGGCAGGGCTCGTCGCGATCATCGACTACCGGCTGTTGCTTGGTCTTGCGGCCTTGATGAGCGCGATTGCTGCGGCATATCTCATGACGCGGAAGGAGCAGTGGGAGCCACCGGCTGTTGGACCTCCGGCGGGTGAGGCCGGCCCTGCTTATGGGGAAGCAGCGGAGGCGGTCACGCTCCCGATCGCGTAGCCGGTTCGGCGTCGGGTATGGATCGGGTGCGGCATATCTCCGCGTACAGCGCCGCACTCGGCTTCGCAACTCGTTCAAGTGTCTCGCGATCGACGGCGAAGAGACCGAAACGTTTCGTGTAGCCCTCAGCCCACTCGAAGTTGTCCCAGGCCGTCCAGTAGAGGTAGCCGAGCACGTCGACCCCGGCATCGATTGCGTCGGCGACCGCGGTGAGGTGCGTGCGCAGATACTCGGGCCGCAGCTCGTCGTGATCGTCGGCAACGCCGTTCTCCGTGATCATGATCGGCAGGCCGAACTCGTCCCACAGACTGGTGAGCGCGCTGCGCAATGCGGCCGGATCGATCGCCCAGCCGGTGGCGGACAGGGGATATCCAGGCACCGCCTGGTGTTTGGTGAAGAGCATTCCCGGAGCGCGCAGGTCGAGTGAGACCGCCTCGTTGGCGTAATGGTTGACGCCGAGATACGTCAGGGACCCGGCGAGGCCCGGGAGCACCTCACCATGCCCGATCGGCGCCAGCACTTTTCCCGCGACACACGAGCGCAGGAACCAGCGATTGAGGAGATAGTCGGGGAGCGCAGCCAGAGTCTTCTCGATGCGTGACCCCGGCGTATTCGGTACCAGCCGCCGTTCGTGATGCGCGACCGATATCTGCGCCTCGCGACCGTGCTGCGCCGCGACGGTATTGATCGCCTGCGCTCCTGCCGCATGCATGCGCAGAAGTCCCTCGAGCGCGTGCATTGCGCGGCGCAGCGAGCGCTCTCCTGGAGGCCAAATTCCTTCGAGATAGCCGAGCGCCGCGACCACCGCCGCTTCATTGATGGTGATCCACCACGTGACCATGTCGCCGAACGCCTCGACACACGCCGCCACATAGCGGGCGAATCGCGCTGGCGCGTCGGGCGACGTGACGCCCCCAGTTGCCGCAAGCCACTGCGGCAGCGTGAAGTGATGGAGCGTCACCACCGGTTCCATGCCGAGCTCTCGACACGTGCGGACGACATCGGCGTAATGCGCAAGCGCAGTAGCGTCGAAACGTCCCGACTCGGGCTCGACGCGCGACCACTCGATCGAGAATCGGTGCGCTGTCTGGTGCATCGCCGCCAGCTGGGTGAGGTCCTCGCGATAGCGATGGTAGTGATCGATCGCGACGGTCGCATCGCCGCCGCCCGCGATCGCTTCCGGATGCGCGGCGGTCCAGTGCGACCAGTCGTTGTCGGTGCCGCCCTCAACCTGATGCGCCGCGGTCGCGCAGCCGAGCATGAAGTTGGCCGGCAGGTTGCGCGCGGTCAAGTGCGCGCCGCGACGGCCTCGAGCACAAGTCGCCGGACAGCCGTCTCCGAACTCATCGTTCAGATCGGTGGAAGGCCCGGATCACCGCACCAGAATACGTTCGCCCCGGGACCGGAGGCGAGGCACGAAGCATTCCGCCCTTCCGGGAGCCCTGTCGGACGCGCCCATAATGCGTGGATGCCAACACCAGAGCCGAGAAGGTTCGATGACTCCGCGGACGATGAGGAGGCCCCGCGCCGGGTCGCCGGAACCGTCCGACTGATGACCGAGGACCCGTTCGAGATCGACGAGACGCCCCCGAGCGGTATGGCTCAGCGCTTCGCGGGCCTGACAACGGCGAAGCCCTGGCTTATCCCCGTCGCGCTGATGGGGATCGGCGTGACTTTCCTCGTGCTGCGCCGCCGGCACTGACCTCGATCCCGTCGCGGGACACCGGGTCGACGCTTGGCGGGCTGCCCTGCCCGGCGAAGATATCGAGCAACAGCGCCTCGAAGGCCAACCTAGGCTGCGCATAGGTCGCGACCGCCTCCGCGGTTTCGAGTATGCGCGCCAGGATCTCCACGATCCTGGTGAGGTCGAGATGCTCGGCCCATCGTTCGAGTGCGGGCCGGTAGGCCTTCCACACGGCGAGCTCGGGCGCCCCGGCCGCGAAGCAGGCGGCGTCGCGCACGAAGGAGGCCCAGGCGCCAAGCGTGACCAGCGCCTTCTCGCGGGCCTGGGCCAGGCGCTCGGTGTCGGTGGACGCCGCGGCGACCACCGCGCCAGCTGTTCGAAGCGCTGCAGCCGTCCCCCCACCGCCGGCCCCGAGGAAGCTGTCGAGCGCATCGAGCTCGCCCTCGAGGGCGCCAGGCTCGGTGGCAAGGCGAAGCGCTCGCCCGGGCCGCCCGGCGGACAGGGCCGCGGCTGTGGTCGCGTCGTGCTCGCTGACTCCGTGCTCACGCTGGAGCCAGTTCTCGATCACCCGCGGGTCCACCGGCCCGAGGACCACCGTCCGGCAGCGAGAGCGAACCGTCTGGAGCAGGCGCTCGGGATGCGCGGTCGTGAGCACGAGATAGGCGTGGGGCGGCGGTTCCTCGAGGACCTTGAGCACGTTATCGGCGGCGTCCTCGGTGAGACGGTCGGCTCGAGCGATAACCGCCACCCGGTTCCCACCCGCGTACGCGGTGAGTGAGAGGAACTGCTGGAGTGTCGGTCCCAACCCCTCGTCGGCGGCCTTGCGCGTGGGATTCGCGGAGAAGCGGCTGATCCCGACGTTTTCCGATGCCGAGTCCTCGACCCAGAGATCGGGATGCGCGGGTAACCCGCCGGGCCACGTGTCGGCGTCGAGCAGCGCTGCAGCCAGCGCCATTGCCGCGGTCGTCTTGCCAACGCCCTCCGGTCCGATGAGCAGCAGCGCGTGGGTGAGCTCGTCGTCGAGCCCGGCCGCCACGAGGCGTTGAATGACGGGGCCGTGGCCGATCACGGAGTTGAGCGTGGTCACGCGACCGATTGTGCAGAATTGCCCGCGGTGACTCAGTCCCAGACGCCAGCGCAGGCCGCCGAGTGGCCGCCACACCAGGTCGATACCGGACGCCACTACGCCGCGCGGGTCATCCTGTACATGGAGGCTGCGTTCCTCGTCCTCATCGCGTTCGGCTTTCTGAGCGGCGCTGAGGGGAACGATCTGCTCACGGTGGCCGGTGGCGGCGGTCTCTGCGTGGTCGGCGTAGTGATTCTTGGCGTCGGCGCGACGCGGATGCGTCACGACGTTGCCGTGGTCCGCGATCCGACTGATGAACGTGTGCCGTGGGACTGGACCGACTTCGTGATGTTCTGGCCCGGGTGGTTCAGCGCCTTTCAGTTGCTCGGCTCAGTGGCGGTGATCATCACGAACCTGGTCGGTACCAACGATCCGGCCGTGCGCAACGCCATCGAGTCGTCGGTGCTCGCGGTGTGTCAGTACGGCGGCATGCTCTTCAACATCTTCGTGCTCGGCTTCATGCGCCGAGGGGGAACGTTGCGCGATCTGGGATGGCGACGATTCCACTGGTGGTGGTTGCTTGTTGTCCCGATCGCCGCCTACGTCGCGCTGATCGGCGCGGACTACCTGCAGCAGGTCAACCAGGCCATCTTCCCGAACGTGAGCAACGGTCAGTGCACGAGCGTGCGCCACGATTACAGCCACTACTACCTGCTGGCGATCATCGTCGTCTGCGTCATCGCGCCGATCTCTGAAGAAACCATCTTCCGCGGCTTCATCTATGGCTGGTTACATCGATGGGGGCCGGCGGTGCTCGCAGTGCCGCTCAGCGCGGTGATCTTCTCCGCGCTGCACCAGCAGTTGGTGCTGTTCCTGCCGCTGTTCTTTGTGGGTCTTGTGCTTTCGCTGCTGTATCAGGGATCGCGGAGCATCATCCCTGGCGTGCTGACGCACGCGCTGTTCAACCTGCCGAATATCATCCTGATTCTCAGCACGACCAGTACCTGTTGACGCGGTCGTAGCTGACGCACGTCAGCCGCTATCCGGCGCGACGCAGAAACGGCATCGGCCGTTCCCGCATCAACGCAGGCGCGATGTCAGCGATTTCTGGATAGCGCGAACGCCCCTCGACAACCACCCTGCGGCTGCCTTTGTCCGGACTGGGTCCTTGTCCGCGCGAGACAGTGAAGGTGCCAATGGCCGCAGCCCACCCATACCGAGTACAGACATGGCGTGACATCCGTGCGACCAGTGCACTCATCGCACTCTGGCTCTGCCCCTGGGCGATCCTCACAGTTGCCACCCTCGTGGCGGGTGGTCGACCGAGCGCGTCGCCGTTCGCTTTCCTTGATCCGGCCCGCGTTCTCCGTCGCGTTGGTTCGGAAGGTGGCGCATACCGATGGTGGGTGCTCGTCGATCCAAAGAGCCCTGTGTCTGCTTCGGCGTTCTGGATAACTTCGGGACTGATCGTTGTCGTCGCGTGCGCTTTCGGTTTCGGCGCATGGCATCTGTCAACGGGCCACAGACTCGGACGGCCAGCGCGGCAGCGCGTCGTCCGCACGGCGCATTGGGCGCGACGTGCCGACCTGCGCGACATGCGGCCGCACCGTGGACGTGTGGGCGTTTTCTTCGTCGGCACCCATCGGCGACGGAAGCTCGTCACACAGAGCGAGACGAGCGTCCTGGTGATCGGTCCGACCCGGTCCGGAAAGACATCGGGCCTCGTGATACCGAACCTCTTCGACTGGGATGGTCCGGCGATTGCCACGAGCACAAAGAGCGAACTCGTCGAGCTCACCGCGGGATACCGCCAGTCGCTCGGGCCAGTGCACGTCTACGATCCCACTGGGGAGATCGGGGGACGATTTCGCACGGTGACGTGGTCACCGATCGCGGGCTGCGACGATCTCGACCGAGCCTGGACTGTTGCGTCGTGGTTGTGCGCGTCGCTGCAGCAAGGTGGTGGCCGCGGGGACAACGACTGGGCGCACTGGGCTGAGTCCGGGAAACTGCTGATCGCCCCGTTGTTGTACGTGGCGGCGATCAGCGGACGGACGATCGTTGACGTTCGCACGTGGGTGCACGGGTTCGACATCGCGACGCCGCTGAGCTTGTTGGAGGAGCTCCTCCTTGATCCCGCGAACGTTGGCGACGCGGATCCCGTCCGTGCGATGTCGATGCTGGCGTCCGTCGATCAACGCCCTGAGCGCGAGCGTGGGACGGTCTTCTCGACAGTGATGCGCATCTTCAACGTGTTCACGGAGCGCGCAGTAGCGGAGTCCGCAATGACGAGCCGGTTCGATGCAGAGGAATTCCTCGGCTCCCGCGGAACGCTCTATCTGTGCACACCGAGGCAGTCGCCCGAACGCGTCGCGAGCCTTTTCGTGGGAATCCTCATGACGGTCGTGACGGCTGCGTACGCGATGGCCGAAGCATTCCCGGAACGCCGACGAACGGCTTGCCTTGGCCTCTTTCTCGACGAGCTTGCCAACGTCGTGCCAATCGAGGATCTTCCCGCCCTGGCCTCGCAGGGCGCGGGACGCGGAGTGATGTTGATGAGCATCGTGCAAGACCTCAGCCAGCTCCGGGCCCGATACGGGATCGATCGATCAAACACCATCCTCAACAACCATGGCTGCAAGATCGTTCTCCCCGGCATCAGCGACCCAGAGACGGCTGACGTCCTCGGGAAGTTGATCGGCCGCGCCGAGTACAGCGAGCAGCAGGTGAGCCTCGGTGCGGATGGGCGCATCAGCCGCTCGTACTCGACCAGACACGACGCCATCGCAACGCCGGACACCTTGAGACAACTCCGTTCGGGGAGTGGCATCGTGATCCATCGGGACAACCCGCCGGCGCTCGTGGATCTCCCGTACTGGTTCAGAAAGTCGCGCTATCGGCGTCTCGCCAAGGTTCCGTATTTCCGTGCCGCAGACCGCGTTCAACGCTGACGCGGAGCATCGTGATGCGCCGGCATCATGCGCGACGCTCAGTCGCGACTTAGGGCCACAATGTCGTCCGCCAGTTGTTCGAACGTCGACGTCATAAAGCCCCTGACAGTCATCACTCGCACGCGATCTGCCAACCAGACCACAGACTCGCCGCCGTCAGCGGCGGCGTCGACGATGTCTTGGACCGGCCCAGCCGAGCGCTGCAGCCGTTGCTGTACCAGGAGTTTCAACTCGGGGAGCAGGGATCCGACGCTTGACCTTGTGGGCGGCTGGAGTTTGTCCAGGACCACGAGCGGCGTCAACGGCCCCGAGCCGAGTGCGTCGCCGAACAGGGCGGTCAACGTCGCGTTGCCTGCGTACTGATCGTCAGCCAGGTGCGGTTGTGCAACGACGTCCTCGCCGACCGAGTTGACTGACGCTTCCGGAGAAAGAGTTGTCGCGTCGGTCCACATCGCAGTGTCCGGGCGCGCCGCCCTCTGTGGACGCACACGGCTCACCGTACCTTTCACGACGTCGGGATGCCCTGATCCACTCTGGTGCGTGGCAGCCTCTGCTCCCGATGCACCGTCCGGCAGCGCTACGGTCACCGCCTGCGATGACCCCAGTACTGTCACTGCAATCACAGCCGTGGACGTCTCAGACCCGACCGTGACACGCATCGATCCCGCACCAGCGGCAGTGAGCGCATCGATGAGTTCCGGGGGTCCGAGCGCTGGATGCGCATCGGTGTAGGTCGCAACTTGTTGGCCGCCCCGCACGACCGTGACACCGCAGCCGGCGGGCGTTCGCAGCTCGACCACGTAGGTGCCGCCACGCGCCCGCAGATCGTCGAGCAGCTCGGACCAACGCGTCCACTCGAGCCTGAGGTCGTCATAGCATCGTTGGCCACTCATGAGCGGACCAAGGATGGCCATCGCCTGCTCGTCGAGTTGGGACGCCGAAACGAGCGCTCCATCCCATCCGGTCATCGATTGCAGCGCTGCGGCGCCGACGACCCGCGCGCCGTCGAAGCTCACAGCATCCGAGATGGCTCCGGCACGGATGACAAGCATGCCTGTACGGTCGCCGGCGACCACCGTGACAACACCATCGTCGATTGCAGGTGCAAGCGCGTTGAGCACGATGGCGCCGACGGGCAAGAGCTCGAACAGTGGAGTGCCTGCGGGCAGGAGCGGCAACGAATCAATCCAACCCACCTCTCCGCCCATGCAATTCAGTATGGAGCGCATTCACCCGCTTCGTTGGACATTCGGCGGACAATCCGGGGTGCCACCCAAGCTGCTAGGGTCGAATCGTATGGACCTGGGACTTCGCGGGCGCGTCGCGTTTGTTGCCGCCTCGAGCAAGGGAATGGGGCGCGCAACCGCGGAGCAGTTCGCGGCTGAAGGCGCGGATGTCGGCATGTGCGCACGCTCGGAGCCGGAGCTCCGCTTGGCGGGCGAGTCAATTCGATCGCACGGGGTGCGCGTCGTCGCGACGCCAGCCGACCTTGCCGATCCCGAGCAGACACGGCTTGCAGTGGAACGCACTGTCGACGAGCTCGGCCGTCTCGACGCGCTCGTCGTGAATGCGGGCGGCCCGCCACGCGCGAGCTTTGTCGAGCTCGGTGAGGATCAGTGGGCTGCCGCTTACCGCCTTACCTTCATGAGCGCGGTGCATCTCGTACAAGCAGCCCTCCCGGCTCTCCGACAGTCGGATGCGGCGGCGATCGTCTTCATCACCTCAACGAGCGTCAAGCAGCCCATTCGCGGCCTGACACTCAGCAACAGCATCCGCGGTGCGGTCAGTGGACTCGCGAAAACGCTCTCGAACGAACTCGCTCCGCAGATCCGTGTGAACTCACTGCTGCCAGGTTCGGTCAGGACCGATCGTCAAGTCGAGATCGCACGTGCGTCCGGCGTCACGGATATCGACGCGTATTTTGCCGAGGTCGGAAAAGGAAATCCGCTCGGCCGCGTCGGCGAGCCGGATGAGATTGCGCGCGTTGCGGTCTTCCTGTGCTCACCGGCGGCGTCGTTCATCACCGGGGCTACGATCGCCGTCGACGGGGGTCAGATCCAGTCGGTGGTCTGACGCCAGGCGTGCGACAGTTGCAACTGAGTCCGCCTGCGGGCCAGACCACGAACGCGTTCCCTGCATTGCGCCTGACGATGCGCCTTCAGTGCCCGAGCGGAAACGGAATCGGTATCAGAGCACTTCCCACAGGAACCGCAATCGTGACATCGACGCCATCCGCGTAGCGCCGATGCCAGACATGAGCCCGAGCATCGAAGGTATCGGCAGCCGAAAGGCGCGCGGGGCCGATCGTGAAACGGCAGGCGTCCGACGCTCCCCCAGCGACGACCATGAGCACGCATTGCCCCGTCGTCGCAAGACCCTCCCACGTCATCACGGCGCCGGCGCGCGACAACCCTCCGTGTGGAGTGGTGATCGCAAGTGATGCTGGACCGCTGAACACCTGCACACCATGGACGGTCTCTGGGGACACAGCCGCGAGAAAAGCGTCATCGACGCGCACGCCGGCCGCATTGATTGCCACGGTGGACGTCACTGGATTCGTGGCCAGCCACACGCCGCACACTCCAGCGGTGAGCGCTGTCGCGATCATTATTTTCGGTTGGTGTCGCCGCCAATGACGCAAGGGCGTCGACTGGTGCCGCCTCGCGGGACGCAGACCACCGAGCGGAACTGGCAGGAGCTGCGGCGATCGATCAAGTCCCGCGGGGCCCGCGACCCGAGTCGACCCGTGTCCGTCAGACACTGCGCACCGGCACCTCAGACACGTCGCATTCGATAACGCGCGCAGGGTCCAGTGTCACGCGCATCACCAGGCGCAGACGTCGGCGCTTCGCCGGGATGAGCCGGCCCCGAGCGGTCTGCCGAACGCACCGGTCGTCGAACTCGAGTGTGGTGAGAATGGGATCCGACGTCCGCAGCAGGTCGCCCTCGACGCGCAGGTCACCGAAAGGACCGAAATCCGGGCGCATCACGTCTCCGCGAGCGAGGAAAGGACGGAGCACTCCGTGCAGACGAGCTTCGACCTCGTTGCCAGCAGACTCGTCGGATGGCTCGTGACCCGCGATGAGCAGTCCCAATCGATATGCGAAGTCGTCGACGGCATCGCGCACCTGTTCGAGTTGCTGCTCCCGCAGGGCGTGATCGCTCACGCGATCGGTGACACGCGCACCGCGTCGCAACGCCGCGAGCTTCCCGATCATCGAGGAGCGCCGACTGGGGCTTGAGCAATTGCCGTTGCGAGATCTCGATACGCCGCCTTGAGCGCCGCCGACACCGTCTCGACCGGAACGCCCTGCATGCCGGCATAGCGAACTCGTTCCGCCTCGTCCGGCATGTCGACGACGCGGTATGCACGTTGGGCGATCGCGCTCATGTAGCGCTTGGCCAGCGGATGCTCGCGGTTCCGCCGGCTCCTCGCCACGAGCGAAGCGACGATCACGGGGGGCAGGTCTCGCATTTCGAGGTAGTCGAGCACCCCGTTGAAGTCTTGTTTGGACGCCGCACTCGGCAGGACGAGAACGTCGGCGTGCTCCAACCAAAAAGCCGCTGCCGCTGCTTCGGGTCCGGCGGTGACGTCGGGCAAACGGTTACTGAGATCGATGACGATCAATGGATATTTCTCGCGGAGATAGGCAGCCAGGAAACCGATTTCCGTCCGTGAGTATTCCGATGCGTTACGTGACTCGGGGTAGCATGCAAGGGACGGAGTTGAGGCGTGTACCGGGCGAGGTGGCTCGTGGTTGGCAGCCAGTGCGGCGATCACGTCGCGCACCGTCGCCGCTCCCGCGGGAAGGTTCAACTGACCCCACGCGTCAGGATTCGCGAGGTTCGCATCGACGAGCGCTGCGCATCGTCCGACCGCATCCAATGCGACGCCGGCAACGATGGCGACCCCCGCTGCATGGCTCGTCTTGCCGACACCACCTTTGCGGGATCCGACCACGACAATCGTCGATCCGCGCTTGATGAATTCGTCCGCAAGACCACGATCGGCGAGTTCGGCCTCCCCGCGACGAGCGCCGGCACCACGAGCCCACGCCGGTAGATGCCACGAGCGTCGCTGCGACACACGTTTCGTGGTCAGCGACTCGGGCGATGTGCGACCGCGGGCTGCCCCCGCTGCCTCGTCAAGACTCATCGCAATGAGCAGGTCGAATGGGTCCGGGCCCTGCCCGTCTTCCTCCAGGACGAATGGCGACGGTGACATGTCGTGTCCCGTCTCGAGGCGTGCCCGCTCCGACATCGACTTGGCCCGGTCAACCTCAGCTGGTTCGTACAACCCGTCGGCAGCCAGGTCGTTCATCACCGCAGCCGCATAGCCGAGCGGTGCGCACGATGAGACCACGCGGACATTGGTCCTGCGTCGATACTCGGCTGCACCTTCCGCTGACACCACGCCCACATAGCACCGCCCGTCGAGGCCATCGAGCCAGCCTGGGAGTCCGTCGCGATGGTCAACCAGGAAGAGCGGTGGAGTGTCGGCGGGGACCTCGGCGTCCCACCACGCGTCGAGCTGGCGTTGCGCATGCTTGTCCGCGAAGAACTCAATGCCGCGTACCGGGGGCCGATGCAGTGTCAGGCGAGCATTGTCGGCGCAGAGATCCGTGAGGATGCGCATGACAGCATCAGCGGTGGGCTCATCCTCGATCAGCACGATCACTGCGTAGCGAGCGAGTATCTCATTGAGCAAGGTGGATCGCCTTGCTGATGTCCATCGAATCGGATCCACAGCACACCGATGCCGAAGGGATCGAACGATGCACCGCACCGACGACCAACAACATGAGACTGGCTGCCAACAGGATCGTCGCCCGCGTTGACGGCTTTCGCAAGAGTTGTGCGTGGTCAACAGATCGCGACAGGCCCGCGAGGAGGCCGAGCGCCGCTGCGAGGATGACGAGCCACGCAAGAATGACCGTGACAGCCTCACCAGCCGCTTGAGTCGGGATTCCACCGGCGAAGAAGGTCAGCACTTGGACAACATCGGGCGGACCGAGCGTCAGCAGCGCTGCACATAGCAGTAAGGCGACCAGCGCGAGCACGAAGATGACGCGACGCATCACGTGTCGGTCAGCCTCCCAGTCCGGCTGAGATTGCATGGAAGGTCGGAGCGCCGATGAGCATCAGCAGCGGAATGAGCATTCCGGCGATCGGGAGTGTGATGAGGATCCTCGCGCGGGCGGCGTGGACTCTCGCGTCGGCGAGCCGCTCCTGATACACAGACAGCGCAAGTCGCGTGTATGCATCTCGCTCCGAGACTCCGACGTTCGCGCTCGCGGCGCTGTCGGCCACGTTGCTGAACTCTCGGATCCGGTATGCCTCGCCGATCATCCGATACTTCTCGGTGGTCGAGCGATACGGACCACGGACCAAGCGTTTGAACCCGCCATGATCGAGCAGATCCTGCAGCGCGCCGTCCCACGCGCAACGCGACATGATGCGCATCGCATCGTCAAGTTGAAGACCGCGAGTGTCCGTCATGACTGCGACGGCCATCAAGGTGTCGCCAAGGATCCGGGCTGTTCTGGCCTGCGTGTCACGAGCCTTGCGACGGAGATCAACGATGGAGAGCGGAACGATCAGGAGCCCGATGACCAACGCCAGCCAGGGCGGAGCTGGCCAGTCGCCTTCAATGGCGCGCCCCGCTGCTGTCGCCGCAAGCAGGGCGGCAAATGTCATCAGCGCGATCGCGCCCGAGCGGGCCAGGAACCCCGCAGGTGTTTCGTCGCTGTGCGCTTGTGCGAGCAGTCGCTCGAGGTCGAGCTCATGCTGCAGGCGCGTCAGCGGTGGCGCCTTTCGGGCAAGGCGCTGCAACGGGGATCCGCGGGTCTCGAAACCACGGATGTGCGTCATTCGCTGCCAGGCTCTGGCGTCGGCCGGCGCGAACAGATCGAGCAGTAGCACGCCGCCCGCCCACGCGCCAATGACGAGGATTGCGATCGCGGCGTAGGGGAGTGCGTCAGCCATGCGGATGCAGCTCCTGTTCCTGGATGCGACGCAGATCCCAGCGCGTCCAGGCCGTGACTCGTGCGATTCGTCCCAACATGGCGATGAGCGCGAAGAACGCCGTCACCGCGATCAGCAGCACGATGGTGCCGGCCGCGGTCTCGTAGTAGGCACGAAAGCTCTCGACGCGGACGATGCTGACGAACATGACGATCATCAACGCCGACATGGCGAAGGTCACCGCACGCTGCTGAGTCAGCGTGACGAGTGACTCCTCTTCGACGGCAAGTTGTGCCTCGCCCACCGGAATCAGGACGTCGTCGATCGCGGCAATGAGTCCTTCAAGGCTTCGGGTTCGTGCCCAGATCAGCACTGTGCAGGCATGCTCGACGATCGGTGATCGCGACCGCAGACCGCACTCGACGATGTTTCCTGTGACGGACCCACCTCTCGACCACGATTCGAGGATGTACCCCAACTCAGGGCCAGGATTCCGACCGATGTCCTGAAGGGCAGAGTTGAGTGACTGATTGCCGATTGCCATGCGGTCGCGGAGAACGCGCAGCTGGACGAGAAATGCGCGCTCCATGCGCAGTCGACGCCGCGCCGCACGCCCGGCCACCGCGAATCGCACGCCGAAGAAGCCGATCGCTCCCAGCAGTGCCGTCAGCAGCCAGATCTGCGTCGTGATGCCGACGAGGATGCCGAGCAGGGTCAGCCCTGCGCGAAGCGCAATCCAGTTCCGCCAGCGCCAACCCAAAGCGGCTGCAACGTCCTTCTCGTGTTCGAGGAGCTTGATCCTCCGCCGCCGCGCGGTCCGCGCCAAGGGGTCGACGCCGAGAATCGCCGCGATGCCGGCGCAACCACAGGCAATGATCACCGCCACGCCACTGATCAAGATCACCGGTTCCGGTAGAGCGAAACCGATCATCACGGCTCCGGTACCTCGTCAGTGCTCAGATGAGGTCGCAGGCGCGGCGCGAGGCGATCGAGGTTACCGATCAGGTCAGTGGCGCGCGCGAGGCCGCCGCTCTCGGTCTGCCGGTACACCCATTTATGGTTCCCGCCACGTTCGACAGCGACCACGCCGGTGACTCGCCGGCGGCCATCCTGATTCGCGATATGGATGACCACGTGCACGGCCTGCTCCACGATCCGTCGGGCGAGCCGCTCGTTGCCCGCGAATCGCGGATTTTCCATGACGTACTGCACCGCCTGGTCAATCGCCAGCTCGGCATCCTCAGCATGGATGGTGGTCATCGAGCCGTCGTGACCCGTCATCAGTGCTTTGCAAACGGCCGCCATCTCCTCACCGCGCGACTCACCGAGGATGAGGCGATCAGGCTGGAATCGGAGTGCATGGCGAACCAGGTCGAACATGGTGAGGTGGCGCGCATCACTGTCCTGCCGGATCGAGGGAATCGTTGAGACCGCGGTCGTCAGCGCGTGCCACTCCGTCCCGTCGCCTCGGTCTTGATCAAGATGCAACTCGGCACCGTCCTCGACGACGACGATGTGATCCTCGTCTGCGACGAGGCCGGCCAGGACTCTGAGCAGCGTTGTCTTGCCGGTCGACGTTCCGCCCGCGATGAGGATATTGGCTCGTCCGTGAACGCACGCCTCGATGAACTCCGCGACTCCGGCCGGCATCACCATCTGCGCCACGTAATCAGCGAGGTCGCGAACCTTTGAGCGAGCGGGGACGCGTATCGCAGCCTTCACATCGGATCTGCCTGACACGGCTGGTCGTTTGGCGACGCACAGGCGTATGACGCTGCCGACGTTCGCTTCGGCGATCGGAGAGGCGTCGGTGATGGATTGATCCCCGGTGACCCCGCGTAGGCGAATCACACCACGGAAGAACTCGAGCACCTCCTCGTCGCTCGAGAACGGGCTCGACCCGATGAGTGAGAGTTTCCGTCCGACCGTGCTGACCAGCCAGTGGTCGAAACCGAGACACGTGATGTTCTCGAGCTCCGCGCCGTAGAGAAGAAGCGACAACGGGTAGAGATGCGAACCAAGGATCACCGCGTTGCGTTGCGTCGTCGATCGGTAGCGCTGATTCCGGCTGAGCTCCGCGACAACCGACGGCGGCAAGCCACTCGTCTGCGGGGCTTCAATCGCGCGCACAATCGCGGCTGCGACATCGTCAGCGAGACGTTCCTCGTGGAGGACGGAAGCTGGTTCTCCGTGCCGGGCGTCCTGCACGGCACTCGCGAACACCTGCGCGACCTCCCGCTCCTCGGTGGGAATCTGCGGCCACCTGCTGACGGGGACGGTGCCCGTCCTCGTTGGTTCGCTCATCGCCCGGAAGTCGGCTTGCACCGCGCTCACACGTGCAGCTCCGCTTCGATGCCGGTGAGCGTCAATGGTCTCCCGCTGTCGGCCATTCTCGCGGCGCGGCGCTCGTCCCATTGCCACCCTCGCCGCATGGGGAGGTCGGGGAGCTCGCGCTCGAGGCTTTCCGCCATGACGCGCCGATGCGCTGTACCGCGCTGCTCGCAGACGATGATCTCGCCGTGCGGCGGTCGCGCGGTGCGAAGAACATCGATGCTGCGCGAGAGGAGCGCCGGTTCGTCACGAACGACGATGAAGACTCGATGAAAGACGGAACACACGGCGTCTGCCGCTGCCTTTGGGGAGCGCAGTGTGGGGTGAGACCAGGGATGGCCCAGATCGACGATGACGGTGTCGCATTGCAGGTCACCGAGCGCGGACCCGATGGTCCGGAGGCATTCGCCAATCTCGAATCCGTACGCGCCTCGTAGCCCCGGAATGACACGCAGCCCGGGCCGGTCCGGAACGGGCAGCGCCTGAGCTGTCAGCACAGCTGTTGTGACCGGACGACCGCCGAAGCAATTCGCGAGACCTCGATCATCCAGCTTGAGGTACAGGAGATCCGCGATCGTCCCACCCTCCATGTCGCAGTCGACAAGCACGACCGATCGAGTTGCCGACAATGTCCACGCCAGGCTTGTCGCCCAGGATGTGGACGTCTGCCCGGCACGGGTCGTGCATACGCCCAGCAGCGCGCTCACGGTGAGGGGGTCGGGTCATCCGACACGTCGGCGCACGCCGGTCCGCAGAGGAGGCGGATGGCCGCGCTCGCGCCGAGCGGCGACGGCGCGATCTGCGCTCCTTGGACTGTCAACGCCACGTGCAGAGCAACGTCGGATGACCCGACGGCAATCCAGGACGCTTCGTCGGCAACCGGAACGAGCACGGTCAGCGACCCGCCTGACACTGTGTTGACGACCAGATCGTGGCCGACGAGCACCTGCTGATCGCCGGCAAGCGCAGCGAAGATGTCGACGCTCTCACCTGGTGCCAGCGGTGGTGGGGTCTCGACGGTCAACGCAACAACGGATTGTGCTGTGTTCGCGATGAGGTCATCGGCGCGAAGAATGTCGTTCGTCGTGAGGTTGCGAGCGAAGCGCGCGGGAAACGCCGACGGCGCCAGCGTTTCGTAGTTGAAATCGCCTGCTTGTGCACGGACCTGAACGAGCTCGACATCCGCGGCGTCATATGACGAACCAGCCGAGACATCGTGCGTGACGATCAGAACCGACACTGTCTGCGTCGCGTTGCTTCGCTCGGTGTACACGATGAGCCCGAGCACAGCAACGATGACTGCGCTAAAAAATACGGCAGCCGCAAGCCGTCGATGGCTCATTTGGTGCCCCCCTCCCTGAAGTACCTCGCCGCCAGGCACCAACGAGCATAAGGTAATTGACGGGGTACCGTTGCGCGACAGATCACGGGGGTGCGGATCCCCAACACCGTTGTCCGATCGGATCGTGCTGACTCGGATACCCCGCAGGAAGTAGGGGGCACGGATCGATTGGAACGCCGCGCGTGACCACCTCAAAGTGCAGGTGATATCCGGTCGCACAACCGCTCTCACCCTCAAATCCCAGCGGCTGACCAGCAACGACCGGAGTATTGTTGCCCGCAGCGAATCCCTCGAGGTGGCCGTAGAGAAATGTCAGGTCGCCGCTGATGAGCTCTCCGTATGTGCCGAGACCACCCGAATGACCTGACGGGAATGCACACGGCACCGGCGCACCGTGTTCCTGATGGAATGTCCCCGCGCTTACCGCGACGATGAGCGTTGCGGGTGGACACACGATGTCGATTCCGGTGTGTGGATGTTCCCACGGTGTGTCACCGAAGCCCTGACTTGCGTAGAGCCCGACGCAGGACATCGGCGCACCGACGACCGTATCGATCAACGACGCGCACGCTGGCACGGCCGCCGTGGTTGGCAGACATGAACTCTGGTCCTCTCCCCCGATGCCGGCGAGCGTGGCGGTGACGGCCACCAGCGCTCCTCCCACCGCGAGCACGACGGCGCCGGCGATGCATGCGCAGGCGCCGCAGCCTGCGCAGGAGATCAGGCAGCACCGGCGTCCACCGCGCTTCCCGGAGGATGCACCAGACGCGAGCCCGGCAAGTCCGCGAAACGTACGGAGCTTCGACAACGCGGCGCCAAGTGCCGCAGGAAGGGCCACGGTCAGTGCACTGGCGTGGGATGGGAGCGTGGGACAGGCGACGATTGCGCGAGTGCCAGGACGGCCGGCCCAGGGACGATGGAGACAACGGTTCGCTCTGCGCCTGAGAGCAGGACCGCCCTGCCCTGCACTGATGGATTGATGGCCGCGACTTCGTCCTCGCGGAGCCCGAAGACATCACGAACATCGGGAAGCGCGGCCTCTTCTACGCCGAGAATTATCTTGGTGGCCGCAGTCGCCACGAGCGTTCGTCCGAGATCAGTGCCGATGAAGTCGTGTACCTGCTGCGAACACATCCACACGCCAGCGCCGTGCTTTCGCGCCTGACGGACGAGCTGACCAAGGACCTCGCCGGCGTCAGGATCGATGGTCACGCGATGCGCTTCGTCGACGACGACGATCAGGCGTCCGTGGTCGCGCCCAAGCGCAGCGAGAACTGCGGTGAGCACTACAGCCAGCGCCGGCGTGAGATCAGCGGCGTACGTCAGTGCGAACTCGCGCAGACCAACGGATACAGGGCGATCGCCGACGCGAAACGTCGACGGTCGAT
This sequence comes from Candidatus Dormiibacterota bacterium, assembly GCA_963754015.1. Lineage (GTDB taxonomy): Bacteria > Chloroflexota > Dormibacteria > Aeolococcales > Aeolococcaceae > Palsa-851. The sequence goes on along the minus strand of CAVWEG010000007.1, from coordinate 432,589 downwards.
CGAACACGCGCGCGCGATCGCCCTGCGTAAAACGGCGAAGCCGTGCGGTGATGATCCGGCACCGTTCCTTTTCACGACGCGTTAGGGCGCGCGACACGGATTCGGTCTCGATGAACGCCACAAGGTCGTGGATAACAGGTTCACCCCGACCAGGCGTCTCGGCCCACTCCCGATAGAAGGCGGCAATCTCGCTGTGGATCCATCCCTGGTCCTCGTCGGGAAGGCGGCGAATCGGACGGCCATCCCTGATGCCTTTCTCATCGCCTGCCATGACGCTGAGGACCGGCAGGACCAATCCCGCTGCGATATCCGGCGCCACCTCAACGCCAGGCGCGAGCGGATTCAGTGCATCGGTGCCGAGTTCGAAGTGCAGACCGCCCACCGCGGTCATCACGCGCCGATACTCGGAGTTGGGATCGATGACGACCGCTGACGCACCTTCCATCACATGACGCACCAGGAGCGTTTTCGCAGCCACGCTCTTGCCGGATCCCGAGCTGCCGACGACGACGGCGTTGTGGTTGAGCCTGCTCCAGATCGACAGATACGCCGGGGCACCGGTCAATTGGTTGATGCCGACCAACGGCTGGTGCTGATCAGCAAACGGAGTCCCAAGTGCCGGGAGCAGACACGCCGCCACCGTGTCAGAGGTGAGTTGGAGGCTACGACCGAGCGGAGCGCCGCCTGGAGCAACCGACATCGCGGGAAGGAATCCGGGCGACGTGGTCTGCGTTACTTCGAATCCCAGACCACGCAACAGCCCATCGAGACGCTCAGCCGCCTCTGCAGCTCTGGCTAGGACAGAGTCTCGAACCGCAAAGCTCAGCGCCACACGACATGGGGTGAGTTGGCGCTGAGCAATCGCGGCGAGCACCGCCGTGGTGTCAGCAAGCGCTACCTGATTGTCGATGGCATCGTTGCCTTCTCGTGCCGTGTAACGCTGCATCGCCGCCCGGCGGTGCAAGACAGTTCGAGCGACGCCGGCTTCAACGGGCAGCAAGTGCATGCTCGCAATGCCCTTCACACGGCTGCGAATGAGGGCATCGACGACCGCGCCGGGTGAAATCGTCGATGGGAGGTGGGTGACCGTCATCACGATCTGAAACTCGTCGCCGATCCGGACGACGCCGCGCGCACTCGTTGCCGCGGTCAAGGTTCCGACGATTGTGTCCACGAGAAGATCGGCTAGGTCGTCACGATCCGGAACACTTGCCACGATCCCAAGACTTGTCGCAGTGCGCAACGCTGACTGGAGGACGCGCGACGCCTCCTCATCGCTGGCCTCGATCGCTCGTGGAAGCCGCGTGAGGCGGCTGAGCCAGGGGATGCCGTCGGCCGCCGCGATCCCAGGGGCGAGGACAACGAAATGACGGAGGCCGAGGCTCTGTTCGGCGACGCGCCCAGCGAGTTCGCGCTCGAGCTCGACAAGCCGCGTAGCTGGGACTCCCTTCGTGCGTTCGTCGAATGCGTCCTGAGCGCGACGGCTGTCGAAGTTGCTGACGATGCTCACCAACTGCGCAGGGCAGTCGAGCGACAGCAGCCACTGTACGAGCACCGCGCACCACTGAGCGTGCTGCTCTCCGGAGGGCGAGCCGTCCGGACCTTCCACCATGAGGATCGCGCGCGATCCCCCGGGATTGAGCCGAACGATGCCGGCATCCGCGCTATCGACCTTCGGGAGTTGAGTCAGGTATCCGAGTGCGCGAATCCCTCGAGGGTTGGCGAGCTCGGGACGGATGCGGGAAACCTCCAGGCCTGCTCCGGTCAGCAGCACACGAGCGCGCTTTCCCTGTCCATCGAGTACCGCGGTCGGCATGACTCGTCGTGCAAGCCGATAGACGAACCAGGTGCCGACCCAGATCCCCTCGCGCATCGGCGCAGCCAGGGTGAATCCCAACATCAGCACAGCGGCGGCCATGCCAAGTCGCGTACTCACCTGCAACGCGCCGATCCCGAGGCAGAGCAATGCGACGGGTGAGACGGCTGTCAAGACCACCAGCGCCCGCAACGGCAAGAGCATCGGGCCGAGCGGAACGCGCACCTGGGCGTCGACCGCCAAAGGAACGCGAAGAGCCGTCATGCGAGGGCAGCTTCGAGCGGGGACAATCCCGAAACGCTTCGAGGTTTCAGCGTTGCAGACGTGTTCGAGCTCGACCCGAGCCACGACGAGAGAAAGTCATCCGCGAAGGTCGCCTGACTGCCCGTTGACGTGCGCTCCCATGCGAGCTTGGCTCGATCGCCCGACGTCACAGACCCGTACGGCTGATCGCGGGTCGTTGATCCGATCGTCGCCGCGTGTTCCGCGCCGAATGCGTTGAAAGCCTGTTGCGAGAAGAGTGCCTCGGAGCCGGCAACCGCGGCGCGACCGTCCGGGCCCAGCGCACCAGCCACGTCGGGAGGGCCATTCGACGCCATCAGGTCGCTGGCCACGTCGCTCAAGCCCGCGCCGCCGAGACCGCCCCCAAACGAGTGCGATCCGGCCGCGGACGGACTTAATCCCTGCGCGGCCAGTCCCACCCGCTTCATGAAATTGACCGCTGAGTTGCCGCCACCCCGATTCGCGCCGAGAGCCTCCGCCATGAACCCGATGGACGAAATGCGGTGCACCGGAGCAACCATTGTCGCGACCCCTGCCGCAAACCCCGCGAGCGCGCTGCCATGGCTGAAGCCCCGCCACGTCAACTGATGGATCATCTTGCCCGCGAACCAGAGTCCTCCACCCATGACGACCATCGCAAGCAATGGTCCAACGACGAGTGACGACGCGACGTGCGACGCGAGGGTCAGGCTCAGTGCGATGGCGATGCCGAGCACCAGCGGCGTCAAGAGCACGCTGCCAAGCAGATCGAGCCACCAGTGAAAGAATCGATTGTTCGAGTTCGAACACGGCTGTCGCGAAACAGAGTGGTGCCGTCACAACACAGAACCCAAGCATCACCGTTCGAACGACCATCAGGAACGCCGCGTACAGGACCAGTATCAACAGCGGAATCCCGCCGAGAACAACGGCCACCATGTCGTGGCTCGTTGCGGCGAGAACCGCCAGCACGTGGCTGAACCAACCCTCTCCGGGCTTCATCGTGCTGAGAAAGGATGTGTTGAGAATCATCCCCACCACGGCGCCGGCAACGGCGACGGAGGCGTTGATCGCCCAGACGATTGCGGTATAGCCGAGACTCGCCGAGGTCCCGGGAACTCCGATGACCGCGACAGCGAGGAGGAATCGGGGAATCACTGAGAGCGTGGTGTCCATCGCCCCCGTGCGATGGTCAGCCAGCGCACGAATGATTCGACCGGCGGCCGCGACTGCCGCGATCATCAGAGCTGGCGCCGCCATTCCGCGATACAGCGACTCGTAGATCTGTGTTGAGTCGGCCTGGTTACCGGGAGAGCTCACGGTTCCGAGGAACCATGTCTGCAGTTCAGGCGGAAAGATCGTATTGGTGATCCAGTTCACCGCGTCCGAGATGAAGTGGCCAGTATCGAAGAAGAAACGAAAGAACTGAGTCAGGATGGTCAGCACGCCGCCGAGCACATTGAGCACGGCGCCGCCGGCGCTATAAGCACCCTGGAAAAAACCTCCGACGGTCTGGAGCCAGGTAACAGGGTTCCACCAATCGGCCGCAATCACGATATCTCCCCCGTCTCGAATGCGTCAACGAGAGGGACGGTGCAAGGTCGTGATCCGCGACGGATCTTCGAGTCGCGCCGGCTCCGGCGCAGGTGCATCGACGGAGTGCTGTTGCGACTCGAGCGCGCATGCCGGCTGCGTTTGCTGTTGCGGCTGCGGCACGATCATCCGGTGTCGTGCAAGAGCGAGCGACAGTAGATAGACTTCCATCATCCGACGCCCGAGATCGACTTGACGAGCTGGAGCACGAGGATCGCGCCACCGCCCTTGGTGACCATATCGACCATAAATGAGCCGCCGCTTTCGCGGTGCTCCATCATTTTGTGAATACCACTGATAGCGACTGCCGCCGGTATCAGAAATTGCGCCGACGTCAGGAGCGGATTCGCAACACGTGCGAGCACCTGCTGCGACAAGGGATCATTCGGCGTCCCCTGAGCCGCGGCGATCAACCAGTGAAGCGCTGCAGTGACTGCGAACATGACCATTGGCGTCGCTCCTAGTCCCGATTCTCCGAGTAGCCCTCTCTCAGGCCCGAGACGAAACTCTAGAAAGTGAGCGCGGACGCTCCGCGGACGGTGAGCGGGGGCGCCGTCCCACGGTGACGATCAAACGTGACGACTTCCCGCGCGCGTTCCGCTGTCGACAAGGGTCATAGCGCACTACGACTGATGACTAAGGACCCTGGTTTGCATCGGGACGTCGAGCCACGCTGAGAGTTCAGAAACCTATGGAGGATCCAGCGATGAAGGCACTTGTGTATCACGGACCAGGACGCAAGGCATGGGACGATGTCCCCAAGCCGGAGATCGCGGCGGCAACTGATGCGATCGTTAGAGTCGATGCTACGACGATCTGTGGCACGGATCTTCATATCCTCAAGGGCGATCTCCCCGCGACCACTGACGGCCGTATCCTCGGACACGAGGCTGTCGGCACCGTCGAGTCGGTTGGCAGCGCGGTGAAGAACGTGAAGCCAGGAGACCGCGTGTTGGTTTCCTGCGTCAGTGCATGCGGTGCGTGCCGCTTCTGCCGCGAAGGGCGCTACGGTCAGTGCCTCGGCGGCGGTGGATGGATCCTCGGCTACATGATTGATGGAACACAGGCTGAATTCGTCCGTGTTCCGTTCGCTGACACGTCGACGTACCCGGTACCCGCCGGCGTTAGTGATGAAGATCTGCTGATGCTCGCCGACATCCTCCCAACGAGCTACGAGGTCGGCGTCCTCAACGGACACATCACGCCAGGAGACGTCGTTGCGATCGTCGGCGCCGGGCCGATCGGATTGTCCGCGATGATGACCGCGCAACTCTTCAGCCCGTCACACATCATCGCGATCGATCTCGCCGACACCCGGCTGGAGGCGGCCAAGCGATTCGGTGCCGATGTGGTCATCAACAGCGGCCGCGACGATCCACTGTCGATCGTGCAGAACCTCACCGGCGGTCTCGGTGCGGACGCCGCGATTGAGGCGGTGGGGATCCCGGCGACCTTCGAGCTTGCGGCAGAGCTGGTTCGCCCCGGAGGTCGCGTGGCAAACATCGGTGTCCATGGCAAGCCCGCCACGTTGCACCTCGAAAAGCTCTGGACGCGCGACGTGACGATCACGACCGGCTTGGTCGACACATACAGCACGCCGACGCTGATCCGGCTGCTCGCCGGCGGACAGCTCAAGACCAATGCCTTTGTGACGCAGCGCTTTGCACTCAACGACATGATGTCGGCGTACGACACCTTCGCGCGCGCGACCGAAACTGGCGCGCTCAAGGTCGTCATTTCTGCGGATGGAGCCGTCGCCGAGGAACTGTTGCCGGTGCTCGCGGGCGCCACCGCCTGATGGGGCAGAATTGACAGCACTCGGCGTGCGTCTGCGCGTCCACTACGGAGACTGGTGATGTTCAAGAGCATTGTGGTCGGCGTCGATCGGTCCGAGCACGCCAAGGAGGCGCTCACACAGGCAATCGATATCGCTCGTACGCAGCAAGCAGCGTTGACCGCCGTGATCGCCTACAGCACCGTGATGCCGTGGGGCCCGGTGTCTCCGCTGCCGCAGAGCGCCGTGGACGAGTTCGTCAGCGGCATCCAAGCCGACGCGAACGGGATTGCGGACGAGACGAGAGCCGCCATCCCGAGCGAGGTCAAGTCGAACGTCGTCGTGGTCGATGGAGACGCCGCGCAGGCGATCCTCGACCAGGTGGAGACGAACAAGCACGACCTCATCGTGGTCGGCTCGCGCGGCAGGGGCGACGCAGCGTCGCTGCTGCTGGGGAGTGTGAGTCACGCGGTGCTGCACCACAGCCGGGTTCCGGTGCTCATCGTGCACGTGCCGTCAGTGGAGACCGCCCCCGCAACGACCTAGGGCCTAGCAAGGGACGCCCGGACCAACGCCACCAAACCTCTTTTCAAAGCACCGCGTCCCGCTATAGAATCGCCGGCGCTATGGGAGTGGCGGTGGTCGAGGGGCTACATATGCTCTTCGCAATCTTCTGGTTTGGCGGCACGCTATTTGTCAACTTCGTCCTCGGACCGGCAACGGCACGGACAAGCCCGGCAGCCGCAGGTGAGATGGGGGCCCAAATCGGTATTCAAGCGACCCGCGTTATCCCACCAGTAGCAGGCTTGGCCATCCTTCTCGGTTTCCTTCGGGGCACCGTGTGGGGACCGATCGACAGCATCGGGAGTGTGTTCAACACCGGATTCGGCAGGTGGTGGTTCATCGCGCTCGTGCTCGCCATCATCACCTTCGTATGGGGCCAGCGAATCACCGGTCCGTCCGCGGCATCTATCGGAACAGCGATGAACCCAGACGAGCGCGCGGCTCGCGTTCAACGGACGATTCGGCTCGCGTCAATCGAACTGATCGGCTTCTTCGCGATCTTCAGCATGATGATCCTGATGCGCTTTTACCCCTGAGATAGCGACGACCAGGGCGCGGCCGCATCGTCGCGCAGGCGAATCCGGCGCCTCAAACTTCGCCGATTCGACGCCCACGCAGCACGAGGATCACGCCGACATCACTCCAGTGGTGCGGGGTCGGGAGCACGGGCGTGAGCCGGTACCGTCGCGACCGGCGGGATCGCAAGCATCCGTCCGTCCTCGCCCCGCGCCAACTGCCATCCCCCGTCATGCACCCGACGGTGGTGGTGATGGCAGAGCAGCACCAAGTTGCTCAGTTCCGTCGCGCCGCCCTGCGCCCAGTGCACCAGGTGATGCGCCGCGGTCCAGGACACCGTCCGGTCGCAGCCCGGCCAGGCGCAACCGCCGTCCCGGGCACGCAGTGCCCGCCTCGTCTTCAGCCCGGGGAGACGGTGGTTCCGGCCCACGTCGAGCACCGCGGAGTCAGGGCCGAGAACTACCCGCGTGATGTTCGCATCGCACGCAATGCGCTGGACCGTTGCGCCGGCGATCGGGCCTGCGCCTTCGAGCACACCGGCCGGCGCTCCCGGTATCCCTGCGAGGGTCTCGAGCGTCGTCGTCACCTGAAGATGCGGACGCTGGCCACCAACGGTCGGCACGAGCCCGACATCGAGGCTGTGCTCGGCCAGCTCCACAAGCGCGTCCGCGTAGCGGCGATCCCGGCTGCGCACGTCATCAGTGCCGGTGCGCCGTGCCAGGGGATCGAGCGCCGTCCGGATGATTGTCCACCCGACGGCATCGAACCAGCCGTTCAGAAACCCGTTGCGGTCGTCGCTTGTACGCACTTCGAGACTGCGGTATTCCACATCCTGGGCCTGCTCCGCGAGGAACGCAGCAGCGTCGGCAGCGTGGCGCACCTGAGCGCAGTCGTCCCGGAAGCGAGCGAGTGGGTGGGCCAGCGCCTGCGTCAGAAGGGGCTGCTCGTCGAATGGCGTCGACGTCGACGACTCTCGGAGCGCCTGCGCCGTGCCAGCGAGCAGCGCGAGGTGCGAGAACCCGACGTCTCCCGCCGCCACTGCGTCCAGGCTCTCCGGCAGGACCGGTGCCTGCTCGCCGACGCAGACCGCTTTCCAGGCAGCGGACCCGGTCATGCCGCATTCCGTGCGGAGCCACTGGATCGGGCTCACGCAACCCTGCCATTCCGTCTCCGGGGTCGCTGCGAATCCGGCGGCGAGCCGCGAGAAGTGAACCTCGAGTAGATCCGACGCTCGGCGCAGCCGTTGCAGACGATCCCGGAGTGCCGCGGGGTCGTCGGGCACGCCCTGCGCCGCAACCGCCGCCACCGAATTCAGCAGCCCCTGAATGGGGTCGTCAGCTTCGTCGCCGCCACTCAACATTTTCGTAGTATACACATTACAGTGTATATCAGGCCGATATTCAGAACGAGAGGTGTGTCGCCGAGTCAGGATCTCGCTCGTCGATTCGCGGCAACCTGGATGGCTAGTGACCAAGGCCAACGCAATGGCGCCGCCATGGTGGTCCACCGTGGCCGCAGCCCCATCCCGCTCCACGCAGCACGCACAAGTCGCAACACCGGTACGCACCCGCAGCGCCGCCTCCCGAACCCGTACCCCCCGACACCCCATGGACGCCGCAGCCCTGCACAACTAAGCCGGCGGAGACACCGCCTCGGCCCGGGCCACCACGCGCACCGGCTGAGGCCGCGCAGGGCTCCCGCCCCGCAGCCACGAGGCCGTCGCACCAACCAGCATCATGATCACTGAGAACGCAAACGTGATGTGCATCCCGACGATGAACGGGTTGGAGATCAGGTTCGGGAAGAACGTCTGCCCCGACAGGAACGCCGCCTGACTCGCACTCAACGTGTGCAGCGTCGGCCCGAGCAACGTGGTCATTGGGTTGTAACCCAGGAACGCCGCAAATAGCGACCCGACCGGCGGCAGATTCGCCACCTGGTGCGCCACCGCAACCGGCACACCGTGCGCCGTGAGTCCGTTGAACATCGTCGACGGTAGCGTCGAGCTCAGCCCCGCAATCATCAGCGAGAAAAAGATCCCAATCGACAGCGTCATACCGCTGTTCTGAAACGTCGCGAGCATCCCGGACGCCACACCGCGACGATCCGCCGGCACAGCGTTCATCACGCCCGCAGTGTTCGGCGCAACGAACATCCCCATCGACACACCGACGAGGAACAGCAGCCCCGCAAACGGCGGGTACGCGAAGTTCGCCGGCAGCAACATCAGCAATCCGAAACCGATCGCGGAGCAGATCATTCCAGCAGTCGCAAAGCCACGCGCACCAAGACGGTCCGACAGGAATCCGGACGTCGGACCACCGATGAGGAACCCGGCCGTCAACGGCAGCATGAAGATCGCCGCCCAGAACGGCGTCGACTCGAAGCTGTAGCCGTGGAGGGGAAGCCAGATGCCCTGCAACCAGATGATCACCATGAACATCAGGCCACCGCGGCCGACAGAGCTGAGCAACGCCGCCACCGTCCCGAATGTAAAGCCGCGCAACTTGAACAGGCTCACCCGGAACATCGGTTCCGCAACACGGGTCTCGACAATCACGAAGACGACCAGCATTGCAATGCCGCCGATGATCGCCGTCAGCACCGCGGGATTCCCCCATCCCATCGACTCATTCTTGTATGGCTGGATCCCATACGTGATCCCGACGAGCACCGAGATGAGTCCGACGGCGAAGAGCACGTTGCCCCACCAGTCGACACGCGAGCGCTTGACGATGCCCGTCTCGCGCAACTTCAGGTACGCCCACGCGGTGCCGAACAATCCGACCGGCACCGACACAAGAAATACGAGATGCCAGTCCGTCGTGGACAGCAGACCACCGACGATGAGCCCGATAAACGACCCAGAGACGGCCGCAACGGCATTGATCCCCAACGCCATGCCCCGCTCACGCTGCGGGAACGCGTCGGTGAGAATCGCCGTCGAATTCGCGAAGATCATCGCGCCGCCAACACCTTGCACGAGCCTGAAGAAGATCAGCTCCAGCGCAGCGGACGGCCCGGTCGTGAACACCACCGAGAGCAGGATCGATCCCACCGTGAACACGAGAAATCCCAGGTTGTACAAGCGAACTCGGCCGAACATGTCGCCGATGCGACCGAGGCTCACCACCAATACGGCGGTGACCACCATGTACCCCATGATCATCCAGAGCAGATAGCTGACATTGCTCGGGACGAGCGGGTTCAGCTGAATGCCACGGAAGATCGCGGGCAGCGAGATGAGCACGATCGACGAGTTGACGGTCGCCATGAGCATGCCGATCGTCGTGTTGGAGAGCGCCACCCACTTGTATCGGGGGCCGACCTCACCTTCCTGGTGACGGGCGGCTCGTGGGCGACGGACTCCGAGGGTGCTCACGCGGCGGGCTGGGCCTGCTTTTCGCGCTCGCGCAGTGCGCGCTCGCGCTCGTGCTTGCGAACACTCTCGAGGTCGAGTGGCAAACGCTCGCGCTTGAGCTCGCCGATGTTCGGGTTGCGAGTCATCCAGACGAAATGCTGCCACAGTTCGACCGCGGCGCTATCGTCCGGCACCTGCGTGATCACCGGACCGAACATGCTCGGCCCCTTCCCGCCGTCGAGCACGATGGTCGGCACGCCGAACGCCTGATGCTCCGCGACGACGTCGTCGTGCTCGCGCTGCACCGTTTCCCATGTCTCGGGATCATCGAGTGCCCGCCGCAACAGCTCGGGCTCGAGGCCCGCCTCGCGGAGACTCGCCTCGATCACCGCATGGTCGTCAGCGCGCTCGCCGCGCTGATGCACCGCGTCGCTCACGGCTTTGTAGAAAGCGCCGACGGCGTCGTTGCCGTGCGCCTCACGGACGGCGATGGCGGTTCGGAGCGCCGGCCCGGACCACATGTCCGGGTCCGACCGCCCCTCGTCGCCCCGGTTGACGATGGCCAGCGAGAACACGCGCCACTCGACATCGATGACACCCAGCTCATCGAGACGCCTCGCCCAGCGGGACGTCTGATAACACCACGGGCACAGCGGGTCGAAGTAGAAGCGGATCTGCTCAGCCATCGTCAACAACCTCTCGGATTCTGAAATTACGCCGTCGCGCCGGCGGGAACTGCGGCCTCTGCCTCGGGCGCCTTGTCGAGCGAGAGCTCGCCGTCGATCTCGAGCTTGACCTTCTCACCGACGAGCACGCCGCCGCTGCCGAGCGGGACGTTCCAGACCAGGCCCCAGTCGGAGCGGTTGATGCTGCCGGTCAGGGTGCCGCCGACCTTCACGTTGCCGTATGGGTCGGTCGCGCTGCCGCTGTGCTCGTAGTCGAGCGTGATCTCCTTGGTGACGTCCTTGATCGTCAGGTCGCCGGTCACCTCGTAGTCATCGCCCTTCTTGGCGATCGACTTCAGGGTGAACTTGATCGTCGGGTATTTCTCGACGTCGAAGAAATCCGCTCCCTTGAGATGACCGTCGCGCATCTCGCTGCCCGTGGTCACGCTCGCGGCCTGGATGGTCACCGAGCCCCGGCCGGTGGTCGGGTCGTTCGGATCGTCGAGGTCGAGGTCGGTCGCGATGTCGGTGAAATGGCCGCGCACGGTCGCGACGCCGAGATGCTTCGCGCTGAATGTCACTGCCGTGTGATGGGGGTCCATGGACCAGCTCATCTGTCTACTCCTTGCTCCGGGTGTGCCCCCGACGGCACCGGTCACTCAAACCACCGGCACGAACATTGTGAAATATAGTGCTATACTTTGTCAAGTGACGATAACCTCGACGGAGCCCATGAGGTCGGGCTACTATCACGACGGGATGGAGGTCCCGTATATATGAATACCGAGCGTGAGTACTGCCCGGTCCATGAAGCGATCCAGGTGCTCCAGGAGAAGTGGACGATGCACATCGTTCGCGCGCTCCTCGACGGGCCACTGGGGTTCAACGAACTCGGCCGCAACGTCGGCGGGTGCAACCCAGCGACGTTGAAGGTGCGGCTCGACCACCTCGAGGAACTCGGGATCGTGACCCGTACCGTCCACTCCCAGATGCCGCCGCGCACGTCGTATGAGCTGGCACCGGCCGGCGTCGACCTGCAGCGCGTGATCGACGAGATCGACGGCTGGGGTCGCAAGCACCTCGATGCCGAGGCCGCCGCGGCAGTTGCGGCCTGCGCCGAAGAGGATCAAAACGTCGCGGTCGGCTAACCTCTGGTAGGTGATCCGCCGACGGGTTGCCCTGCTCAGTCTGCTGATGGTCGTCGCGGCGTGCGGCTCGCCGTCGCATACCTCGAGCCCTTCGCCGCAGGGAACGCCTCCTGCCGGACTGGCAACCGCCACGCCGACCCCGAACGCCTGCGTCGCGCCCTCGCGCGAGCCCGCTCCAGGCGGCACCATCGCCGCGAACTACGCAACGGCACTCGCCTTCGCCCCTGACGGCCGGCTCTTCTGGACCGAGCGGTCCGGCACCGTCCGCGTCTGGCAGAACGGCGCGAGCAGGGTCTTCGCCAAGGTGAAGACGGTCACCGCCGAGCCCAACGGCAGCTACAGCGAGCGCGGCCTTCTCGGCCTGGCGATCAGCCCCACCTTCGCCACCGATCGCTACGTTTACGCCTTCTACTCGGACGCGAGCTACAAGACCCAGCACGTCATCCGCTGGACCGACTGCGACGGCACCGGGACCGCCGCGAAGATCATCGCCACCTTCCCCGCCGGCGGCGACTGCTGCCACAAGGGCGGTCGGCTCGCGTTCGGCCCCGACGGGAAGCTCTACGTGACCCTCGGCGACGAGCATGACGCGCCGGCGGCACAGAGCCTCGCCGATGTCCGCGGGAAGGTCCTCCGCTACAACCCGGACGGCACGATCCCGTCGGACAACCCGTTCGGCGCGACGAACCCGATCTGGGCGTATGGCTTTCGCAATCCCTTCGGCATCGCGTTCTCGGCGACCGGGCAGCTTGCCATCACGATGAACGGCCCGTCGGGCGACGCCGGGAGTCCCGGCACGGGCTACGACACGCTCTTCCTTAACGTGACCAAGGGCGCTCACTATCAGTGGCCCGGCTGCTACGGCTACGGCCACCCGCTCGCGAGCTCGACGTGCGACGGTGGCGCGCAGCCGAACTGGAGCAGCGAGGCCAGCACCTACGTGCCCACTGGGGCGACCTTCGTCGATAGCAGCGGGCCTGCGGGCTACGCGGGCCACCTCGTCTTCTGCACCTACGACCGCGGGATGCTCATCGTCACGCCGGCGAGCCCGCACGCAACGGTTCGCGCGGGTCCGTCGACCTGCCGCCTCGACGTCGTGGAAGGCCCGTCGCACGCCCTCTACTTCTCGGACGAGACGCACATCTACGTCCTGGCGTAGCGGACTCGGGGCGCTCAAACGGGCGTCCCTCCCCGCCCTTATGATCCGCGCCGGGAGCCGGCGCATCCGCGCGGGACTCATGAGGGTTAGGAGAAGCCATGCCGACCATGCTCATCACCCACGATATCGACGACTCCAATCACTGGCTGAGCTCACCGAAGCGGACGGACTTCTTCGGCCCCAAGGGCGTCACGGTGCGGACCTTCCTCGACGCGCGGAATCCGAAGCGCGCCGCCGTGCTCGTCGAGATCCCGGACATGGACCTCTTCGAAGCGATGATGCACTCCCAGGAAGTCGCGGACGCGATGGTCAGTGACGGGGTCCACGGCGATACGGTCGTCCTGTACCACGAGTGCGACGGGCCTCAGGAATAATCCGCGCCTGACAGTGGGCCTGTCACGGAGTCGAAAGGTTGGCCGCACTACCGTCCTGATGGAAACCTCAGGAGGCTGCGTTGGACCAGGACACTTCTCCCGTCACCCCGCCGTCCGACGATCAATCGCGGCGGCGTAGCTTCGGCGGCCTCGGCCGCGGTCCTGCCGCGCTGCTCCTGACCGTCGGCCTCCTGCTCGGAGGCGGCGTCGGCGGTTTCGTCGTGGCCAACGCTGCTTCGAGTGCGACCCCGGCACCCTCTGCCGGATCTGGTGGCTCGCATCCCTGTCCGAACATGGGCGGATCCACCGGGAACTGATCCAACTCGATCACCTGGGTGATCGACCAACCAAGCCTCCCTCCCAAGACGGCTCGCCCTTCGGGGCGAGCCGTCGCCGTTTAAGGCGACTAGGATCCCGGTGTGGCCCCTCGCCTGCTCCCAGCGGTCGTCTTCACTGCCGGGGCCTCGTCGCTGGCGACGGAGATCTGCGCCACCCGCTTGCTCGCCCCCTACTTCGGTTCGTCGACCGTAGTGTGGGCGAACGTCATCGGTCTCATCCTTATCTATCTGTCACTCGGCTACTGGCTTGGCGGCAGGGTCGCCGACCGTCATCCGACGCCTCGGGTGCTCGGACTGATCCTCGTGCTCGGGGCGGTCTGCACGGCGGTGCTCCCCTTCGTGGCGCGGCCGTTCCTCAACCTCGCGTTGCAGGGCTTCGCCGCGGTGAGCGTCGGCGTGGTGGTTGGGTCCTTCGTGTCCACCCTGCTGCTCTTCTCCATCCCGGTGACGCTGATGGGCATGGCCTCGCCGTTCGCCCTGCGCCTGGCGATCACCGACATCGAGCGCGCGGGGCGGACCAGCGGTCGGTTGTCATCGCTGGCGACGGTCGGGGCCATCGTTGGCACCTTCGGCGCGGCGCTCGTGCTCATCCCCGGCGTGGGCACGCAGCGAACCCTGCTCATCGCTGCCTTGCTCGTCGCGCTCGTCTCGATCCCGCTGCTCACGCGCCCGGCACTGGCTGCAAGCGTCGTGATCATCGGCCTGCTCATCGTGCCGCCGGGCTTGGTCAAGGAGACGCAAGGGACGATCGCCGAGCGCGAGACCACCTACGGGTTCGTGCAGATCGTCCAGGAGCCGGGACGGCTCGTCATGCGCTTCGACGACGGCATCGCCGACCAGTCGGTCTACCGTCCCGACACGGCGCTCACCGGCGGCGAATGGGACATGCCGCTCGTCGTGCCACCGCTGCTCGCCCACGGTCTCCATCGAGTCCTCGTCATCGGCAACGCCGGCGGGACGACTGCCCGCGCGCTCGCCGCTGAGTACCCGGGTATCCACATCGACGGGGTGGAACTCGACCCGGTCGTCACGCAGCTCGCGCGCCAGTACATGGGGCTCGACGCGATCCCCAACCTCAACGTCATCACCGCCGACGGCCGCGAGTATCTGGAGACCACGAACCAGCGCTACGACATGATCGTGGTCGACGCCTACCGCCAGGAGAACATCCCCTTCTATATGGCGACGCAGGAGTTCTTCTCGCTCATGCACGCGCACCTCAATCCCGGCGGAGCAATCGCGCTCAACGTCGAGCGCGTTCCCGGCAACGACGATCTCGTCAACGCGATCAGCGGCACGGTCGCAACAGAGTTTGCGCAGGTCTGGGTCTGGCCGGCGCTCCATTTCAATGAGCTCGTGGTCGGACTCGACACGCCGATCACGCGGACATCGCTGATCACCCGGTTGCAGACGCTGCCGTCCAACGTGCTCGTGCTCGGACCGCTGGTGGTGTCCGAGTCGTTCCTCGCACGGACATCGAGCGACCCGCTCACCGATGACCACGCGCCGGTCGAGTGGCTGACGGATCGCGCAGTGCTTGCGTACATCGCGAGCGGCGGCGTGCTCGACGAACAGTTGCTGCCCACTGCTCCCTGAGCGTCACAACGCGATGCTGACATTGCATATTGCAATGCTCATGACGCGTTTGATAGTATTTCGACGTTCGGTACTTTTGAACCGATCAGAGAGACAGGGGTCGGCCTTGAGGGATGGGGGGATCGCAGCGCTCCTCGGTTCGTTGTGAGCCGAGGAGCGCTCTGCGAAATCGAAGCACTCGGCCGGCGTCGAACCCGCGCTGCGTGGAGAGCTGATGCGGCGAGTCGTGCGGAGCATGTTGCGAACCACCGTTCACCACAAAGACACCGCTGTTCACACGCCGTCGTCACATTCGCAGGGGTGTTATCGCGGTGACGGCATGCACCAAACGCGCCGCTTGCATCGCCCATGACTGTTTGTTAGGCTGCGAGAGCGAACGAAGCGTTCGGGAGTAATGACCCGATTCGGTATTTCTTCGCTCACGGTGGGGAAACCGTGACAAGGGGGCCATCGGACCAGCCGGTGGAATAGGGGGCATCAGGGTGTCGAAATCGGTTCGTGAAAGTCATCGCCGCACTCGCCGCGATATCGCTCGCGTCGGCGCGGTAGCGGTCGCCATCGTCGCCGCAGGCACGGCAAGCGTGGTCACCGCTTTTGCGCACCACATCGTCTCGACGACACCCTCGCCGAAGACCGGCGTGGTCGCCACCACCCCGCTCACCGATACCGCGCTCGTGTACGCCGACAGCAGCCGGCACATCGTCTTCTCGCTCTGGGCGCCGAACACGTGTGGCACGCCGGGCGCCACGCCCGTCTTCACCGACAACGAGCCGGTGACCACGTCGGCCCTCACCAACAGCACCGTCGACTCCGCGTCGTACGTCCCGCAACAGACCGGCGTCTACGAGTGGACCGCGGAAGTCATCGTCAACGCCGACGGCTCCATCGAGAACGGACCCACGGCGTGCGGCGATGAGCAGGTTACCGTCGGACCGGCGAGTGATTCGATCAACACGACGCCCTCGAACGCCGACGGCGCCACGGTCGGGACAGCACTCACTGACGCCGCGAGCGTGTCGGGCTTCAACCCGACCGGCACTGTGACGTTCTCGATCTTCGGACCGAACAACGCCAACTGCGTCACCGGCGATTCCGGAACGGCGCTCGAGAGCTGGGTTGTCGATCTGTCGAGCAAGGGTAAGGCCGACGTGCCCGCAGGCGCCGGCTACAAGACGGAGACCCCCGGAACGTACAACTGGGTGGCGACCTACAACGGCGACGCGAAGAACCTGCAGGCCACGAGTGGCTGCGGATCCGAGAGCGTTGTCGTGACCAAGGCCTCGCCGACGATCGTCACCACTGCCTCTGCCGGCGGCCCTGTGGGCACGCAGATCCATGACACCGCGCAGGTGTCGGGTGGCGACAACCCCACCGGAACCGTCTCGTTCTTCCTCTACCCGCCGAGCGATACCAACTGCACCAGCGGCGACTCGCCTGGCTGGGTGCAGCACGTGGACGTCACGCTTGGTGCTGACGGCTCGGCGACGAGCGCCGGGACGCCGTACACCACCACTGTGGTCGGCACCTACAACTGGATCGCCACGTACAACGGTGACGCCAACAACGACAGCGCCACCACCGCATGCAACTCCGAGCAGGTCACCATCGGCAAGGATCCGACGACGGTCACGACCATCGCGTCGGCCGGCGGCGTCGCCGGCACCGCGATCCATGACAGCGCGCATGTGACCGGCACATTCCAGCCCACCGGCAACGTCACGTTCACCCTCTACGGGCCGTCGGACACCACCTGCAGCGGCGCCGGGATCTTCACGAGCACCGTGGCGCTCGACGCCTCCGGGAACGCGGTCTCGGGCAGCTTCAGCGCTACCGCGACGACTGGCACGTACAACTGGGTCGCTGCTTACAGCGGCGACGACAGCAGCGCTGCTTCGTCCAGCAAGTGCGGCGCGGAGCCTGTGTCCATCACGAAGGCACCGCCGTCGGGTGGCGTGCAGGGCATCACGACCCCAGGCACTGGCCTCGCGGGCGGGATTACCCAGGCCGGTATCGGGATCGAACTGCTCCTCGGCGGCCTCGGCCTGGCGCTGACCGGCGAGTTGGTCCGCGAGACCCGCAGGCGCCGGTAACGCCCCGGTAAATGCAATCGGCGATCTAGAGAAGGGATGGGCGCCTTTCGGTACCGTGGGTTATTCTCAATGCCCGCGCCGGTCGTCACCGGTGCGGGTGTTGTTTGCCCCCAGGAGGTCTAGCTTGATGCAGAAGAGAGTTGTCGCCGTGTTTGCCGTGGCAGCGGCCGCGGGTGTCTTGTTCCCGTTCGGATTGCCCCAGGCAGCGAAGGCCGCCGCCTTCGATTCGATCAACTTCATGCCGGCTCCGATCGGGACACCAGGATTGCTGACACAGGGAACAACCGTGGACATCTGCGTTCAGCCACGCGTCGGCAGCTCGCCCGCACCGGCCGGTACGACGGTATGGCTGAGCCTCGACTCGGGTCTGTTCACATCTCCTCCGGTTTCCGGAGGCACCGCAACCGCAGGTGCCAGCGCGACGCCACTGAATGCCACCCCGGCGCCATTCGTAACCTCATCCGCAACGTGCACGTCCCAGGGCGGCGCCACATCGACCGACGCGATTCCCGTGGTCTACACGGTACCGACCCCGGTACCCCCACACGGACGTGACGTCATCATCGCCGCCGACAGTTCGGCGGATTCCGGGTCCGGCGGCGTCTGTCCCAATTCCGCTGGTTCGCTCTGCAACAACGACACATACGTCTACTCGCCTGTCACTCAATACGCGTTCACGCCGACGCCGCCGATTGCGCCGACGGGATCACTGGCAGCCGGCGCAACCGCGACCTTCACCGTGACAGCAGAGGACTCCGGGGGCCATGAGGTGCCTAATGCGTTCATTGACCTCTCGTTGACCAGCACCTCAACCGGTGGTACTGCGACTGCGGTCAACAACTTCAGTCTCAGCGGCGGCCCGCCCAGGACGGAGGCGCTCAACTCCGAACCAACCCGATTCGGAGCGGACTCGAACGGCGTCGTGTCGGTGACGTACAAGGCCGCGAACCCGCTTCCGACGACGGCGGTGGTCGATACGATTACTGCCCAGGACCACCCGCTGACCCCGACAGCCCAGGACTCGACGACCTACACATATTCAGGTTCGGCTCCGCCACCGCCCAACTCGAATCCCTACACGGCGGTGACACCGTTCCGCGTCTGCGACACACGCCCCGCATCGCCCCCTGGGATCGTCGCGAATCAGTGCGACAACAATAGTACGGGCGCCGGCAGTGGGCCGATCAATCAGGGCTCCACGCGTGTCATCACGATTGACGGCATGGGCGGCGTGAATGGCGTGCCCGCCAGCGGCGTCACCGCCGTCGTGGTCAACCTGACGGCGATCACACCCAACAGGAACACATTCCTCACGCTGTTCCCCGACGGTGTCAGCCGGCCGCAGACTGTGTCGAATCTGAACCCGTCCACCGGTACCGTTGTTGCCAACCTTGTTGAGGTCGGTGTGAGCACCTTAGGCAAGATCGACGTTTATAACAATCTCGGCACGGTCAATATCGCCCTGGACGTTGAAGGCTATGTCGCGGCGGGTTCACCGGGTTTCTTCCACTCCCTCTCACCGGTGCGAGTGTGTGACACGCGCGGAGTAACTCCAGGGGTTGGCAATAACCAGTGCAACCACGGCTCGACCACGGCGTCACCGCTCAACGGCAACACCACGCTGACCTTCGCCGCGAACAACGGCAGCTCGGTACCGACGACGGGAGTCACCGCAGTCGCTTTGAACCTCACCGCGATCTCGCCAACCGTACCCACCGTGCTGACGGCGTTCGCCGGTGGCGGCTCGCGGCCCACCGCATCGAACCTCAACGTCGCTGCTCACGCGAACTCTTCCGAATCGCGTCATCGTCCCAGTCACGTGCGGTGGAGGAAACTGCACCGTATCGATCTGGAATAGCATCGGCTCGGTCAACATCGCGGTCGATATCGACGGCTATTACACGGGTACGGGAACGCAGTTCACCCCGATTACACCTTCGCGCGTGTGCGACACGCGGTTCGGTACGGGCGGTGCCGCCGGCTGCTTTGTGGGCACCGTGTCCCACGGTGGTGTCCTCAACCTCTACGTACCCGGCCTGGACGGAATCCCCACGCTGACTGCCTCTCCGCCGCCGTCTGCGATCCTGGCCAACGTGACCGCAGTGAATGCGACGGGCACCGATACTTTCGTCACCGTGTATCCCGGTCCCAGTGATGCAACGCCGCCGACCGCCTCTGACCTCAACGTCACCGGAGGCGGCGTCGACACCAACCTTGTGATCGTGCAGCTGGGATCAGATGGCACCTTCAATCTGTTCAACGACCTCGGCAACGTGTACCTGATCGTTGACGTCTTCGGTTACTACAGTTGATTCAGGTCAAGTAAGGAGCTACGCCGTGGGGGGGAACACACCTGTCATTGAGTTCGGACCATGAGCTCGCCCGGTTTGCAGCAGTTGCAGCCGGGCGAGTCCTCATGGATCTCCGTGAAGAGCTCGGTTTCGAAGACAGCAAGCTGCTTCGTGATCGAGGCGACCGGGTTGCGCACGAGCTGCTGACGACGTTGCTCGCAGAGCAGCGCCCGGATGATGCCGTCCTCTCCGAGGAAGGCGCCGACGACCCAGGCCGGCTCAAGGCACGCCGCGTCTGGATCGTGGATCCGCTCGACGGCACGCGTGAGTTCGGCGAGGACGGTCGCACCGACTGGGCCGTGCACGTCGCGCTCATCGAGAACGGCAGCCCCGTCGCAGCGGCGGTGGCGCTGCCCGCACGCGACATGGTCATGACGACCATGCCGGTGCCACCGCAGCCGGAGCGCGCTCCCGGGCGCATCCGCCTCGTGGTGAGCCGTTCCCACACGCCGCCCGAGGCGCTTGCTGTCGCGGCCGAGCTCGACGCTGAGCTTGTGTACATGGGCTCCGCGGGGGCGAAGACCATGGCGGTCGTGCTCGGCGATGCCGACGCGTATCTCCATATCGGCGGTCAGTACGAGTGGGACTCGGCTGCGCCCGTCGGCGTGGCGCTCGCCGCGGGTCTGACCGCGACCCGCATCGACGGTTCACCGCTCCGCTACAACCGCACCAGCCCGTGGCTCCCCGACCAGGTCGTGTGCCGGCCGGACCTCCACGGCGCGATCATCGAAGCCGTCCGCACGGCCTCTGCCGCGCACCCTTCCTGACCAAAAGCAGGGGCCGGATTCTCCACCTCCTCACAGGTGGTGCATCCGGCGCCCGTTGCACAATGGTTTGCATGAGAGGAGCCCTGGTATCGCTGCGCTCCGAGCGGTCCACAGCCGCGCGTTGAGCAGGACGCGGCGGATCCGCACTCCTCGATTGGCACAGCGGATCGGCCTCATCGCCGCCATCGCCGGCTCGATCGCGCTGACAGGATGCGGGACCCCGTCTGACTTCCCCACGGTCACCGCGACGCCGAGTCCGGCGTCGTCGGCGCTCCCCAGCCCGGCCCCGAACGACCTCAAGCCGGCGCTGACCGGCCTGCTCGATCGCAATGGCGTCCCGCCCCCCAGCTTCCTCGGAGCGCTCGGGGGCTATGTGGTCAATGTCTACTGGAAGGATCTGCAGCCCACGCCCGGCGCCTCGCTCACGCCCGACAACGCGATCGATCGCGCGGTCACCGAGGTCAATGCGCTCAACGCCGAGCACGGCACCCAGCTCGGTCTGAAGATCCGCGTGTTCGCAGGCATCTGGGCACCGCAATGGGTCAAGGACCTCGGCGGCAGCCCGATCACGCTCGTCAATCCACAGGGCGGCGGGTCCGGCACGATCGGACGCTTCTGGACCGACGCGTTCGGCAGCGCCTACAACCAGTTCGAGGATCTCCTCGCGGCGAAATACGATGAGGTGCCGGCGGTCCGCGAGGTGACCATCTCGCGCTGCACCACCTTCTACGACGAGCCCTTCATCCGCGATTCCAACGACCCCACCGACATCACCGCGCTGCTCGCCGCGGGATACACGCCGACGGCCGACGAGAACTGTCAGCGCGAGGAGATCGACACCGCCACCATCTGGCAACACACCCGGTCCGACCTGGCCCTGAACCCCTACGAGGTGATTGGCACCGCGGGCACGAAAGCCACCGACGAGGCGTTCACCCTCTCGATGATGCAGTACTGCCGGGACACGCTCGGCCTCGGCTGTGTGCTCGAGAACAACTCGTTGCGCTACCCCGTCATTGGGACCGCCTATGAGGCGATGTACGAAAGCATGAGCGAGCTCGGCGCCCCCCTCTCCTTTCAGACCGCTACCGCCGATCGCGTCGGCGATCTCGCGGAGACGATCGGCTACGCGATCACGCTCGGCGCGAACTCCGTCGAGCTCCCCGGGGGATACCAATCGATCGAGACGCCGGCGAGCTTCTCGGCGTCCAGCAAGCTCCTCGCGAGTAACCCGTTGGCAAGTCTGCCGATGCCCCCAGAGCAGTCATTCACGCCGATCTCGTAAATCGTACACACCAGATAAAATTCCACTCGACGTCGATTGGGACGGAGAGGAACACAGGGGGCAATGTCATGCGACGTGCAGTATTCGTTCGTCATCGTGCGCGACGACATGCGGTCGCCACGGCCATCGGATTGGGAGCGCTTGCGGCCACGATTGCCGCGACGGGCGGCCAGGCGCAGGCGGCACCGGCTGCGTTCAAGGCACCGACGTTTGTGCGCACCATCGGTCACCCCGGGGACGCGTTCGTCTACCCGTGGGGCATGGAATTCGAGACGGTCGGCCCGTACGCGGGTGACGTCGTCGTCGGCGACTACAACAACTACAACATCAAGCTCTTCACGCCATCCGGGACGCTCAAGAAGACGTTCGGCACGAGAGGCACCGGGCTCGGTCAGTTCGGCCAGCCGTACGGGCTCGCGATCGATCCAAATGATGGGTCCATCTACGTCGCGGACCTGAACAACAAACGCGTCGAGAAGTTCAGCAACACCGGCGTCGCGCTGTACACGGTCGCCGCGCCGGGTGCGTACTACGCGCCGTACGTCGCGGTGAACTCCCTCGGTGATCTGTTCATCGTGCAGTCACTCGGGCTGTACAGCCACACACCGAACACGATCTATGAATATGACAACAAAGGCAACTACCTCACCTCGTTCGGCACGACGGGAACGAGTTGCGGCACCGGTCAGTTCGGTCTGATCCGCGGTGTCGACGTCGATGCGCACAACAACCTCTTCGTCGACGATGTCCAGAACCACTGCATCCAGGTCTTCAACACGAGCACGACGGCGAACACCTTCGTGCGGAGCTTCGGCAACAAATCGCAGCTGAGCAGCAACACGCGTGACCTCGGCATCGACAAGGCCAACGGCATCGTCTACGTGTCGGACGCGGCCAACGAGGACGTTGCCGTCTTCTCCACTGCCGGCAAGTTCCTCGGCACGATCGGTACACCCGGCACGGATCCCGGAGACCTCGCCGGACCGCGCGGTGTCACCGTCGGTACGGACGGCACGCTCTACGTCGGTGACTACACGAACTGGTGGGTCAACGAGTACGACCCGCTGAGCAGCTCGACGCCGGGCGCGTTCATCAGGTCCATCCCCGCGACGCCGATCCCACCGCCTGCCGGTGGTTTCAACAACCCGACGGCCGTTGCGGTGTCGAGCTTCTCCGGCACCAAGGGCGATGTGTACGTCGCTGACACATTCAATCAGCGCATCCAGGAATTCACCAACACCGGCACGTTCATCCGGATGTGGGGCAGCCGGCTGCCGCAGCTCGACGCCCCCTACGCGCTCGACTACCCGCGCGGCGTGGCGGTCGATCCCAGCAACGGCAACGTCTGGGTCAACGACACGCGGTCCGGCTACGTGAAGGAATACTCGTCGACGGGCACGTTCATCAGCGAGTTCGGCGGCCAGGGCAGCGAGGTGGGCCAGTTCCTCTACTCGATCGGCATCGCGATCGCACCCAACGGCCACATCGTGATCCCTGACAGCGCCAACAACCGCCTCCAGGTCCTCACCCAGGCGGGCGCCGAGGTCGCCGGATTCCCGGTGACATGCGGCAGCGGCATCGGCTACGGCGGCTATACCGGGTGCACCGGGGCAGCTGTCGACAACAATGGCAACATCTACGCGGCGGCTCCGGGCGACTCGGTGGTCAACGTCTTCAACGCGGCTGGGCACCAGATCGGCACCCTCGGAGCAACTGCCCCCTCGGGTGGCCTCGCCGATCCGTGGGACGTGGCCATCTCCGGAACGACGCTCTACGTGACCGAGGCAACGGGTAACCGGGTCAGCGAGTTCAACATCGCGACGCCCGCCGGACCGTATCCGTACATCGGCAGCTTCGGCAAGGCCGGGACGGGCAACGGCGACCTCAACCGGCCGCTCGGTATCACCATCGACTCGACCGGCGACATCTACGTGGTCGACTACGGCAATGCCCGTGTCGAGGTTTTCAAGCCCTGATCGTGAGATGGCGGGTTTGGCATAAAGCGCGCCAAACCCGCCATTCGTCATTCACGGTATGATTTATGGAGAACCGGTCCGAGGGGGACCGATGGCTATTCGGGATTGGTGACAGAGGGGGTTCCTGCATGCGACCGATGAAAGCTGCGATCGCGGCATCCTTGCCGCTCATTGCCGTATCGGCGATCCTGCCCGGCGCGGGCGCTTCCGCGGCGTCGAACGCACTCGCCGCTCCAACGTATTCCAAGACGCTCGTCGGCGCCGGCCAGGCTTCGATGTACCCGGTCGACGTCACGCAGAACACGAAGTACTACTTCGTCCTTGACGCGGGCAACTACCGCGTCGTCGCGGTCAACCGAACCAGCGGCGCGATCGACTGCCAGATCGGGGGTCTCCAGGGCAACGGGCCCGGCCAGTTCGGGGACGCACGCGCGCTCGACTACGACACCGCGACCAACCAGCTCTACGTCGCGGACACGCCGAACAACCGCGTCGAGATCTTCTCGTTCGCAAGCACGAAATGCGCGGCGCATTCGGCAACAGCGTTCACGTTCGTCTCGCAGTTCGGCACCAAGGGCACGGGCAACGAACAGTTCGCGCAGGTGTACGGCATCGCCGTCGACGCCGTCAACAACTGGGTCTATGCAGTCGACGGCGCCGGCCGTGTCGAGAAGTCGACGCCCAACGGCACGTTCATCAGCTCGTTCGGCACCGGCACGCTCAACGAGCCACGCCAGGTCACCGTCGCGCCGAACAGCAACGTGCTCGTCATGAACGCGCGCAACCATGAGTGCGATGTCTTCAACAGCGCCGGGACACTGCTCTTCGCTTTTGGGAGCCTCGGTACCGGCAACGGCCAGTTCACCGATGATCCGCGCGGCGTCAGCGTCAGCCAGAACGGCAAGATCGCATTTGTCACCGACTCCGGTGGCAAGCGCATCGAGGCATTCACATTGACCTCGAGCGGCAGCGACTACAGCAGCGCGAAGTTCAAGTACACGATCTCGTCGGGAACCGGCGCCGGTCAGTTCGTCGGTCCGCGCGGCCTGACGACGACGTCGAACAACCATCTCGTCCTCACCGATGAGTGGGGCTTCGGCCTCCACGAGATGACGTTCACGCCAACGGGCGCGACGCCGACACGCAATCTCTTCGAGGTTCCACCGCCGCTGCCCGGTGTCAATTCGCCGCGCGGCGTTCGCGTCGCAGCCAACGGGCAGATCTTCATCGTCGACTACTGGAATCAGCGCATCGAGTACATCAACGCCGACGGCACGGGCGTCGGATCGTTCGGCTTCCGCGGCAACCCGTCGCAGAGCGGCGCGATCAACTTCGCGTGGGATGCCGCCATCCAGCCGGGGACCGGCGACATCTTCGTCGCCAACCGCGAGAACGACCAGGTCGAGGTGTTCTCGCCAACCGGAACGTCATTGCTCATCTTCGGTCAGAACGGCAGCGCCAACGGGCAGTTCAGCTTCCCGCAGGGCATCGCGTTCGATCCGACCAACGGGACCCTCCTCGTCGATGACTCGGGGAACGACCGTGTGGAGCGCTTCACGATGTCGCCCGGCGACACGAGCGCGACATGGACGGCCACCTACGGCACGTTTGGTGCCGGTTCGACATCGCCCGCCGGCGACCTCAATAACCCAACCGGGATCGCTGTCGCGTCGGACGGCACCATCTGGGTCGCCGACACGCTCAACAACCGCATCCAGAGCATGTCCACCTCGGGCGTCTGGAAGACGATCGCCAAGCCGATCGGCAGCGGCGCTCAGAAGGCGTTCAACATTCCGTGGGGCGTCACCGTGGCACCCGATGGCAGCATCTGGGTCTCGGACACCGGCAACAACCGGATCGTCTCGGTGGATACTTCGGGCAACCTCATCTTCAGCGCCACCGAGGCGAGCATGGGGATCCCGGCAACGCCGAATGACTCGGTCATCTACCCGTTCGATGTCGCATTCAACGGCGACACCGTGTACCTCACGGACGTGTGGAACAACCGGGTCCTGGTGTTGACGACGCACTGAGCACTCCGCAGGCGCGTGAAAGCGCTCGGGCCGGGACGTGGTGTTTTGCCACCACGTCCCGCACAGCCTCCAGAGCTCGCGGGCTGAGCCCGGTTGGTCGACCAGTCGATCGAACAGAAGGTCCGCAGTTGGTCGACCAGTTCACCTGAATGTCTCCCTGGAGATGAACATTCGGTGAATTCAAATATCACCTACTAGGATGACTTTGTTCGCGCATGCGAATACACCGGCACGGTATGCGACAGGTGTCGTAGACTGCCGCCGACCTTGACGAGCCAGATCTCCGAGGTCCGTCAGTAAACCCGGGTCACCCCCCGGGGTATGAGCATCGCGCGGGAGGACCCCGCGCTCAAGGGGAGAATGCCTGTGAAGCCAAGGTGGACCGACCGCGCCCTCAAGGGCACCGCGCTCGTTGCTGTGAGCCTTCTACTGGGAATCGCCTACGCCTCGTCGTCGCCATCGATGAAGACCATCTCGTCGGGGATCGCCGCGCTCAACTCCGGCCGCTTCAGTGGCCTGACCCCTTCCGCACAAGGTGCGGTTGGCCAGTCCGCCGCAGCGTCGACCCCTGGTGCTTCGTCTGGTGGCACAACGTCCGGCTCGGGTCATTCCGCCGCTCTGCTCGGTGCTGGGACCAAGGCGCTGGCGCCGGCGTCCACGTCCAGCAGCATCGGGCTCTGGGCGGCCGACTGGGGAGGCGCAGCCGCCAAGCGCTCAGCCGCTGGGTGGCAGGCTGCCGCACACAACGACCGCATCCTCATCGGCGGAGCCGGTGTGTACAGCAAGGAGATCCCGCAACTGCACGCGTGGAATCCGAACCTGACAGTGCTCGTCTACAACATCGGGCCCTACCTCCAGAAGGGCTCGTCCGCGTACAGCCAGACCCTCGCTCAGCACCCGACCTGGTTTGCGCACGACAGCAAGGGACGCCTCATCAACCTGCCCATGTTCCCGGGGAACTACCTCATGGACGAGGGCAACGCGGCGTACCGGTCCTGGCAGGCATCGCAGCTCGAGCAGACGGTCTCGGCCGACGGCTTCGACGGCGCGATGGTCAACTCGGTCGGTGACGCGCCGGTCGGCGGCGGCCACTATGCGAGCGGCGTGCCGATGGACACCGTGACCGGCAAGGCGTACACCCCTGCGGAGTACCTCGCCAACTCGGTGTTGCTGCTCAACGGGGACAAGGCGGCGCTCGGGACCAAGTTCCTGGCGTTCAACGGGTTGATCAGTGGACCAACGTACCTCTCCGACACGCACATCCTGGCGACATCGAACGCGAACGCAGGGATCTCGGAGCTGTTCCTCCGGCAGCCGAACGGCTCGATCAGCTCGTTCCCGACGGCAACGACCGTGCAGGACTCGATCGCGATGATGACCGACCTCGGCGCGGCCGGCAAGGCGTTCCTCGGCTGGACCAAGGTCTGGGTGAACGGGTCCGCGGCGCAGGTCACGAAGTGGGAGCAGTTCGCGCTGGGGGTATATCTCCTGGGACGGCAATCGATGTCGTACCTGGACTTCATGCCCTCGCACAGCTCGGATAACACCGTGGTGAGCTACTCGAACCTCACCACCAACCTGGGAGCGCCGCTCGGCGCTTACACGGTGTCGGGCTCGACCTTCACCCGTAAGTTCCAGAACGGCACCGTGACCGTCAACGCGGGCACCGGTACCTCGTCGATCAACCTGACCTGACCTGATCTCAAGCGCGGCCGCCACGGTAGATGCTGTGGCGGCCGCGTTCGCTGACCTCTGGACACACCGAGGCCGCCACGGATCGTTCCGCGGCGGCCTCGCTGCTTGTTGGGTTGTGGGGGTTAGGAGTTCATCTGGATGGTCGAGCTGCTGTTGGCGAGGTTGACTGTGACCGTGCCGTTCTGGAAGACGCGGGTGTAGGTGGTGCCGCTGACCGTGTACGCGCCCATCGGCGTGCCCATGTCCTGCTGGAGGTTCGAGTACGAGACGACCGTGTTGTCAGCGCTGTGCGAGGGCATGAAGTCGAGCATCGAGCCGGACCCCTGACCGAGCAGGTAGACGCCGAGATCGAACGACTCCCACTGGCTGACCTGCGCGGGCGTTCCCGTCGACCAGACCTTGGTCCAGCCGAGGAAGGTCTTTCCGTTGGCGGCCATGTCGCTCATCATCGTGAGCGAGTTGTTCAGCGCGGTCGCATTCGGGTAGGTGGTGACGGACGACGTCGGCTGGCGGAGGAAGAGCTCGCTCACGCCGGCATCCGCGTTGGAGGTGGCGAGGATCGACGACTCACGGACGAACATCGCGCCGCTGACGAGGCCGTTGAAGGCGAGGTACTTGCCGTTCAAGGCCGCCTTGTCGCTGTTGAGCATGAGCACGCCGGCGTTGAGCCACTCGGTGGCGGTGTAGAGCGTCCCGGTCGCGGGGTCGACCGGCGGCGAGCTGGAGTAGCTGCCGAGGGGGCCCGCGCCCATCGAGTCATCCATGGCGCCGTCAAAGCCGTACTCGGCGACCGACGCCGCGAGCTGCTGGGAGTGCCATGCGCGGTATCCGGCGTTGCCCGGGTCCATGAGGTAGTTCCCAGGGAACGAGGGAAGGTTGATGAGATTGCCCTTGGCGTCATGGGCGAACCAGCTCGGGTCGCTCGCGAGGATGGTGTTGTAGTTGGCGCTGCCCTTCTGGAGATAGGGGCCGAGGTTGTACTCGAGGATGGTGACGCTCGGGTTCCACGCCTTGAGCTGGGGGATCCACTTCTTGTAGACGCCCGCCTGACCGATGAGGACGGAGTTGTTCATCGCGGCGGCCTGCCATCCGGCGGCGGTCCGCTTGGAGGCCGCGCCGCCCCAGTCAGCGGCCCAGAGGCCGACGCTGGAGGAGCTCGAGTCGGTGCCGGAGTTGGCCGACAGGGTCGAGTGTCCGGTCGCTGCGGAAGTTCCTGTGGTTCCGGCCGGCTTCGTGGAAGTCTTCACGTGGGTCACGGAGACCGACGAGGAGAGCGCCTGGAAGGCCACGGCAGAAGCGGCAGGACTCACGCCCGGCGACGCGGAGACGGTGCCTGGGCCGAGGATTGCGAGCGCCGCGAGCGCGGCGCCTGCGGATCCGAGTGAGTAACGAGCGCGAAGATGAGACATATTTTTTCGTTCCTGTTGTTGCGTGCGGTTAGACGGGGTGACCTGCGTTGCACTGTGCGGACCGGGCCGTTGCATCCCGGTTGTCGGCCTGTCACTAAATGCCGACATCGACCCTTGGGTTGTTGCGATAGGAGGTGAGGCGCTGTTCGCGCCGGGCGTGTCAGCCCGCGTCAAATCGCCGGTGAGCTCGGCACGGCCGGCTCAGCGGCGACGACGTGGCGCCCGCCCGTGGACCTAGGAGGAGAACGACCGCCCGAGTGTCATGAGCTGCACCGGGGTGAACTGCGACTGGTAGCCGGTGGGGAGCTCCAGGCTGGTGGCTCCCATCGACTTGGCGCCGTTGACGACTGCCTGAAGCGACCCGACCTTGGCGAGGGTCGCGGTCTGGAAGCCGATGGGGCCGCCGGTGCTCTTCATGAAGGCGTACATGCTCTGGTAGTCGCCGTTGCCCGTCAGGTAGGTCTGACGGAGGCTGTTGTTCTCGATGACCAGCTGGTTGCCGAGCGCGGAGCGCCCTGAGGTGATGAGCTGCTGGGTGAACGCTTCGTCCTGCGTGTTCGGGCTGGCGGTCTGGTAGGGGTTGAAGGCGAAGGCGACGTCGGTGTGCTTCCAGTACGTGCCGAGCGAGGCAATGTCCGAGATCTGCTCCTGCTCGTCAGTCGCAGTCGTGTAGCCGGCGGCCTTCAGCGCGGCGACGGTCGACGCGCTCTGGGTCTGACGGATGAGCGATTCGTTGTAGACGGTCGTGTTCTTGGCCATGACGACCTCCCTGATCTCAGGGACGCTGTCGTATTTGGCCGCAAGCTCCGTCTCGAACTGGTAGTACGCGGCGCTGAACTGGGTGGTCCAGAAGCGGGGGCAGCAGCCCGAGGTGCCGGAGGTCGGATCCGTGACCGTGAAGCACGCGCCGCCGAGGTTGAGCGCCCAGGTCGGCGAGTGGATGCCGGCTTCGACCCTGAGCTTGAGGCCCTCGAGGTGCGTCGGATTGGCAAGGTTCCAGGCGCGAACATCGGTGATCGCCTGGTCGATGGCATTGCCAGCGACGATCGGGCCACCGGCGGTGGGCTGCAGCTCCGCCCACGAGACGTCGCCGACGTCAGGGTCGCCCTGGTCGTCGCGCGAGCCTTGGATGTCGTACCCACCCTCGGCGGTGCGGTCCGCGCTCGGCGGAACGCCCGTGCGGTTGAGGAGTCCGGTGAGCTGCGCCTTGAGGACGGGCTTTGGGTGGTACCGATGGTTGACGGCTGCTGCTGCTGCCGCGGCCTTCGCTGCTGCGGCCTTTGCGGCAGCTGCCTTTGCTGCGGCAGTCGTCGTGGTGCCGTGCGCGACGCTCGTTGTCTGAGTCGTGGTGTGGTGCGCAGCGGGTGCGGAGACGACAGGCGCGAGTGCTGTTGCTCCAGCGTTGGCGGCCAACGCGGCGATGGTGGCGATCCCGGTCGCACACGCTGCGATGATCGTGAGGGAGATTGTGGTGTGACGCATGTCGTGAGTTCCCAGCGAGGTGTCTGACGGCTGAACCTCACTGTGCTACGACCTGGTTGCCCCAAAATGGTCAAAGAGTCACGAACGCGTTCTAGAGCGACCAGCGTGCATCTCACAACACACGTACGTTCCCGTGCGACCCCGCTGCAACGTCTCTGTTGCAGCGGGGTGCGTTAGCGCCTACGAACTGGCTGTGCTGAACGCGATGAGCGCAGACATCGCGATGTTGCCGCTCGTATCAAGTGCGCGAACCTGTGCCGTGTACTTGGTCGAAAACGACACACCGACGAATCCGAAGCTGAAGGTGCAGGCCGTCAGGCTGTCGCAGACTGGAGCCGCATAGTTCCACGTCTTCGTCTTGGTCCAGTTCGAGTGGTTGCCGTCCCACCAGAGATTCGTGACGGCGTTGTGCACCGCGACCTCGAGATCGCCGAGACCGACATTGTCCGTTGCGGAGCCTGTGATCGTGACGGTCGCCGCGGGGACGACCTGCTTGGCAGTCGGCGATGTCATCGTGACGGTCGGAATCGTCGTGTCGCCCGACGGCACCGGCACGGATTCCGAGAACACCTGGACGCGTCCCTGGTTGGCCGATGCGACATAGATGTTGCCGGACGCATCGACGGTGATCCCGGATGGTTGGTTGAACTGGAACGCGCCGGCGCCGGTACTTCCCCAACTGCCGAGGTAGTGCCCACTTGTGTCGAACGCCTGCACGTTGTTGCGCTTCGTGTCGGTGACGTACACGACGCCGTTGAGGACCACGGCGCCCCACGGCGACTCGAACTGGCCGGCACCGGTGCCGCCACTGCCCCACTCGCGTGATGAAGGATCCGCTCGAGTTGTACTCACGGATCTGATCGCGGCTCTGGTCGACGATGTACGTGTTCCCGGTCGCGGGATCGACGGCAACACCGAAGTTGCAGCCGTTGATCTGGCGCACGTACGTGGGGAGCGTCGTGGTCGGGTTGGCCGGATCGGTCCAGACGGTCATGGTGCAGGACCAGTAGTCGCCGACGTAGGCGTAGCCGCCATAGAACGTGACGTCATCGGGCGCCTCGAAGCTGCCTGGCTGGTTCGAGTCCAAGCCTGATCCGATCGTATTCAGGTAATTGCCATTGCCGTCATAGATTCGGATGTAGTAGTCACGGGTATCGGCCACCCAGACGTTGCCGTTGGGATCCACGCCGATGCCGCGCGGATAGTCGAGACCGTACGGCGCGGTACTGCCTCGGTGTCCCCAGGCGCCGATGAACGTCCCATCGGCAGCGAACTCCTGGAACCGGTCGCTCCATGAGTTGGCGACCCAGACGGTGCCGTTGACCGGGCTCACCGCAACGTCACGGGCCTCGGAGAGGAAGCCGGGTGCCGGCGGCTCAGCGGGGTTCGGGTAGACGGCCATGAACGCGCCGGAGGGCGAGAACTCCTCGAAGCGGAAGTTGCTGTAGTCCGCGGCCCAGAGATCGCCGGAGCTGTCCACGGCGATCTGCCGTGCGCCATCGCCGAGCTGTCCGTTGCCGGTGCCCTGCGAGCCGATGTTCTTGACTGCCGTCGGAGGCGTGTTGTTGAGGTTGAACTCGACAATGCGGTAGCCGGCAGCGTCAGACACATAGAGCAGATTGTTGGTCTGGTCCACGGCGACGCCGCGGAGATCACCAACGAATTGGCCAAGCGTATGGCCCTGGCCGGAACCGATGTCCTGGACGCAGGTCGCGCCGCCGTTCTGCGAGGTACTCGGTGTGAATTCGGCGACGTAGTAGTTCTGCGCGTCTGCGACGAAGACGTGACCGGCTGAGTCGGTCGAGACGCCTGTGGCCTGGACGAGGTCGCAGTTCCCTGTGCCGTACGTGCCCCACGAGTTGATCTCCGGGTCGTTGCTCTGCGAGATGTCGTATTCCTGCACCTTGTTCGGGTTGTGCGAGCTTCCCGAGAGATGGCCGTTGACAACAAAGAGATGGTTGTTG
Organism: Candidatus Dormiibacterota bacterium; assembly: GCA_963754015.1. Lineage (GTDB taxonomy): Bacteria > Chloroflexota > Dormibacteria > Aeolococcales > Aeolococcaceae > Palsa-851. The sequence goes on along the minus strand of CAVWEG010000007.1, from coordinate 400,372 downwards.
TGGTCGATCGCGATCCAGGCCGTGTACTCGGACTGCGTATTGATCTCGCCGATGTAGGCACCCGTGTCACTGAAGTGGGCGACGTAGCCGGCGGACTTCTGCGTGCCGTTCTCGGCGACATAGATGTCGCCATTCAACGGATTGACCGCGATCGACTCCGGCTGACCCTGGCGCGTGGCTGCCGACTGATAGAAGGACTGCGTCTGCGTCCCCGTCGGTGTGTAGCTGCGAACGTAGAAGTTCCAGTAGTCAGCGACCTCGATCTGGTTCGTGGTCGCGTCGTACTGAATGCCCCATGCGTAGACGCCGGCGGTTCCCGTGCCGCCGACGGACCGGACATACCCGGGCGGCGTGAATGTCGCCGCGCCGGCTCCGGTCACGCCGGAACCCAGAGCGACGGACGCCAGCACCGAGCCGGCTCCGAGTCCAACCACGGCCATACGAGTGGCCTTGCGCATGGAATGCATCGTCAGTTTCCCCCCTACGACGAGATGGTCAAGGTGTACACGAGGATCCGGTCGTTGTACGTGTCAGCGATGTAGAGCTGACCGTTGGGACCGAAGGCCACGTTCTCTGGATTGAACAGCTTCGTCGGGCCGCCACCCGTCACGTCGCCGGCAGTGATGACAGCAGCCTGGCTGCCGTCCGATTCGTTGATGATCACGACACGGTTGTTGTCGCGGTCGGCGACCGCGAGGAGCCCAGCGCCGTTCGACGCGACCCCGTACGGCAGGTTGAACCCGTCCGTGAAGGTCGCGACAGTCGACGTGACGTTGCCGTTGCTCACCGCGAGCTCGACGACGCGCTTGTTGACGCTGTCGGCGACGAAGAGGTTGCCGGTCGCGGGATCGATGCCGACGCCCGCGGGTGTCGAGAACTCACCGGTCCCTGAGCCCTTGGTGCCGTACACGCTGACGGCCTTCTCGGTCGACACGTTCCATGATTCGACACGGTTGTTCTTCGTGTCGGCAATCCAAGCGTAGCCGTTGCTGATCGCAATCGAGTACGGATAGTTGTCGTCACCAAGTGCCGTCCCCACGACCCCGAACTCCGCGAGACCGTTGCAGCCGGCAAAGTTCGGCGTCGTGATCGGTTGCAGCACCTGCAGGTCGCTCTGCTTGGTGTCGGCGACCCAGTAGTTGCCGGTCGCCGGATCGACGGCGACACCGCGCGGCCAGTTGAAATCACCGGTGCTCGTGAAGCCGCGCTGTCCGCAGTTGTTGATCACGTTGCCGGCCGAGTTGAAGACGTCGGCCCGCTGGTTGACGGAGTCCATGGCGATCACATCGCCGGATGCATCGAAGGCGATCCCGCGCACCTGGTTGAAGATCGAGGTGTCGGTGTCGCCCGGAGGCACAACCGGGTTCGGAATGGTCTGTGCGTACGCGTAACCGGAGGGCGAGCGGGTGAACTCCTCGACGCGGTAGCCCCAGAGATCGGCGCCCCACACGTTGCCGTTCGCGTCCACTGCGACACGCCGCAGTTGTGTGAACGTCCCCGGCGTGGTTCCCGGCGACCCCATGTCGGCGACGAACACGCCGCTCGGCGTGAACTCCTGGATGCAGTCGTCATTGGAATCGGCGACGTAGATGGCCTCGCCAGGGGAGCCCCCATTGATGTACGGGTCGGTACCGATCGCGACGCCGTATGGGTTCTTGAACGTCCCGCCAACGTTGCCGGCGCACACGCCGCTCGTTGTCTTGTTGCCCTTCTTGCCGAAGGTATTGATGCAGGTGCCGTTGGCGTTGAACTCCAGGATGTTGTTGCTCGTGTAGTTGGCGACGTACACGTTGCCGGACGCATCGGCTGCCGCATCGCGCATGCGATTGAGGGTGCAGGCGCCGTTGGAGACGATCGTCTGGACGACGCCGCCGCTCGTGTTGAAGACGATCACCTGGCTCTTCGTGCCGTTGGCGACATAGACGAGCTGTCCAGCCGGGGTGGTGCTCACCGTGACGCCGATCGGGGCGCCGCCGCCGGGCATCTTGAACGGCTTGACGACGCACTTCCCGGTGATGCCGCTCAGCTTCAGGATCCGGCCGTTGCCGTTATCGGCGACGTAGATGTTGCCCGACGAGTTGACGCCGACATCACGTGGCTGCTCGAAGTCCGGGAACGTCGCCGGGTTGGCGCCGCACGGAGCGGCATTGCCCTCAGCGCCGCCGCGCCACACCTGCGTACCGCCCGGTGTGTACATGGCGACCTGGTCGTTCCCCGTATCCGCAATGACGACGTTGCCCGCGATACCCGCCGCAGTCGTTGCGGCGTTCGTCGGCTCGATCTCCATGCCGGACGGGTACATCGCCGCGTGTCCGGGGCCGCCGATCGTTGCCCCGTACGCAGCGCTGACGGTGGGATCAGTGGCGGATGAAGCGCTCGCCGGCAGTGCGGAGCCGACGACGGCGGCGAGGATCGCGCCCGACATGGCAACGCCTGTCAGCGACCCAAAGCTGAGCCTGCGAGCTAGTTTCCTTTCCTGGTTCATGCGTCCCCTCGAGCCCTCTCCGGCTCAAACCCCACTGGTCGAATCTCCCCGAAATGCATCGTACCATTCCAGACCGTTCGCGGCAAACGCGTCATCATGGGGGACACCCGCTGGACCTCCTCGGCGTGGTTTTCAGGCACACCGGCGCGACCCGACGGCTAGCGGCGGCGGGCGGCTCCCGAGCGCGAGAGGACCTGCTCGTAGACGTCCTCGGTGGAGTTGGTTGCGGCGTCCCAGTCGTACTCGCCGACGATCCTGTCGCCGAGCAGCCTCGCCCCTTCCCGAGCATCGCTTTGATCGCGCAACGTCGCCGTGAGCGCGGCCGTCAGGCCGTGAGCATCGCCGCTCGGGAAAAGCCGCCCGCCGGGCCCGTCCTCGCCGATGACCTCGCGGTTCGGCGCGATGTCACTCGCAACGAGCGGGAGCCGGTATGACGCTGCCTCGAGCAGGGTGAGCGCGAGCCCTTCGAGCCGCGACGGGAGAACGAACAGTGCGGCGTTGGTATACAGCTCCTGGAGCAGCTCGCCGTGCACCGAGCCGACGAGGAGGACGCGCGGATCGCGCGCCGCGAGCACCTCGAGCTCGTGGACGTACGTGTCCGTAAAGCTCGACCCGCCCGCGATCACGAGGCGCGACGATGTCTTGACGTCACGGAACGCGCGCAGCAGCAGATCGGGGGCTTTCTCGGGCACGAGCCGCCCGAGAAACAGGGCGTAGTCACCGCCCACAAGCCCGAAGCGCTCGCGGATGAGGTCGGGCGCGCGGCGCACCGCCGGTGCGACGCCGTTCGGGATGTAGTGGGCCACCCGCCCGTAGCGCTCGAGATAGAAGTCGGCGAGGTTCTTCGACACCGTGATGGTGGCGTGCGGGACGTGGGCGCTGATCCAGCCGGCGCTCTTCAGCGCGGCCCGAGCTCCCATGCCCCACTTGTCGCGGTCGTAGTCGAGGCCGTGAATGGTGAGGACCACGCCACGCCGGCTCAGCGCGCGCGGCAGGGGTGTGAAGACCGACGGGCCGATCGCGTGGTAATGGAGGATGTCGGCACGGTCGGCACCGGGGCCCATCGCCACCGCGGTGGAGAGGCCGCTGTGCACCAGCGCCTCGAGGTGCTTCGTCGGCGCAGTTGGGATGTAGCGCACGCGCATGCCGCGGTACTCACGCAGCGCGGCTCGGCGTGTAATTGCCACGCGTGTAGACGGTGACGTCGTGGCCGCGGTCGGCGAGGCGCGATCCGATCTCCTCGACATGGTGCTCGATACCGCCGATCGTGGCAGGAACTCCACGCTGCCCGATGAACGCGATGCGTGCTGGTCTCATGCGGCGCGCGGCTGCATCGTGCGCTCCGCCACTGCGTACATCGCGCCGATGCGATCGAGATGCCGCTGCGGGGCGAACTCGGTGACGATCGTCGCGCGGGCACGGTCGCGCAGAGCGAAGGCACGCGCCGGATCGTGAACGTAGGGGGCGAGTGCTGCGGCGAGCGCAGCCGGGTCGTTCGCCGGAACCAGCTCCCCCGTTGCGCCAGGCTCGATGAGCTCGGGCATCCCACCGAGGTCGCTGCCGATGACCGGCGTGCCGCGGGCAAGCGCCTCGAGCACAACCATCGGCTGATTCTCGTACCAGCGCGACGGCACCACCACCACTGCCGAGGCGAGCATGAGCCGCTGCACCTCGGCCTTGTCGACGAGTCCGTGGAAACGCACCTTCCCCGGCGCCACCGATTCCGCCAGCGCACGAAGTGCCGCCTCGTCGGGGCCGGTGCCGGCGATGTCGAGCATGCCGTCCTCGATCAGCCCGATCGCTCGGATGGCGACATCGATTCCCTTCTCGGGTGAGAGGCGTCCTGCAATGAGCACGCCCGTCCCAGGAGCCGTCTTGACCGGGATGTCGTTCGTCTCGATGAAGTGCGGGATGTGGACCATGCGCCGTGGGAACACGCCTGCTGCGCGCATACGGCCTTCGAGAAACCGGCTCGGACAGATGAAGACGCGCACCGGCGCGTACGCGCGCGTGATCGTGTGGACGAAGAGCTCGCCCGCCATCACCGCGCTCGAGCCGAGCGAGCCGTCTTTGCAGCGCCGCAGGATGGCGTTCTGGAAGTGGCCGCCGAGGCACGCCTGGCAGAGGTTGCCATGATCGAGAAATTGATACGTGGGGCACGCGAGCTTGTAGTCGTGCAGCGTCATCACCGCCGGGATCCGGCGACGCGCAATCGGTCGCAGCACCGACGGCGACAGCTGGTGGTAGATGTTGTGCATGTGCACGACGTCCGGGCGGAAGTCCTCGAGCACCGCGTCCATGCCGCGGCTCGCCGATGTCGAGTAGAGCATCCGTGCGACGCCGCGCACGCGGCCGCTCAAGGTCGGCGGTGGCGGCTCGAGCTCGATGTGATCGGGGTAGTGCGACGCGTACTCGAGGTGCGTGTTGAGCGGATGCGCCATGCCGAAGAACGCAACCGTGTGGCCGGCCGCCACCTGGAGATCGGCGAGATCCTCCATATATGCCTCGGCGCCACCGCGTCGGTAGAGAAACTTGTTGACGTGGAGAATCCGCATCTCGTCAAGTGTCCTCTGGAAGCGGCGACCGTGCCTGACCGTTTGGAGCCGGTCAAGGTCCCGTGGTCAGTCCGTTACTGCGGGACCTGCCACTCGCTGACGCGGTCGTTGTTCTCCTCGACGACATAAAGGTCGTTATTCGGGCCGCCGAGCGCCAGACCCTGCGGTGTGTGCATCGTGCCGATGCCGTCGTTGGCGTTGAAGACCCCGAAGGTGCCCGTATATGTCGGCGGCTGGCTGTCGCCGTTCTTCGTGTAGTACACGACGTTGTTCGTCGACGAGCAGGCGAGGTACACGTAGTTCGTCGTCGCTGCGATGCCGAAGGGGTTGCACGCCTTGCTCGAGCCACTCGACGCGATGAAGTCCGACTGCGCAAGCAGCGCACCCGGCTGCGTCGGATCGTTGAACGATGCGAAGTGATACACGTGGCTCGCGGTCCCCGTGTCCACCCAGACCGAGCCGTCGGGGTCGACGTCGATGCCGCGCGTGAAGCCGACGATGCTGCCGGTACCCATGGTGTTACCCGTGAGCGCGGGGTTCACCGCCGCGCTACCGTCGGCATTGTAGGACCGTGATGTTCTTGCCGTTGCTGTTGGCAACGTAGATGAGGCCGTAGCCCGGCGATGCTGGAGTTGGTGTCGCAGGCGACGCCGTACGGATCGGCCAGACCGGTGGTGCTGCTCCACACGACGCTCGGCGGGTTGTTCACGCGGTTCGGATTCCAGGCGACGATCATGTTGGAGTCGGTGTTGGCGACGATGAGCGCGCCCGAACCGTTACCCGTCGCCGTCAGCGGGTCCCAGCAGAGCAGCCGCGGGTAGTTGAACTGGCCCGGCCCGTCGCCGCGCATGCCCCACGCTCCCGGCGTGACGCTGTTGGCGTTGAGCGTCGTGTTGAGCACCCATCCATTGCCGCTTGGCGAGAATTCCTCGATGCGCTCGTTGTACATGTCGGTGACGTACATGTTCCCGGCGTTGTCGAACGTGGCACCACGCGGACCGTTGAAGCCGCCACCTGCGGGCACCGACGGCGGACTGGTCGCGCCGTTGTCGCCCGGCCAGTAGCCCGGCACGTTGTTCAGAAAGTTCCCGCTCTCATCGAAGATCTGGGTACGGAAATCGGCCAGGTCGCCAACCCACACCTGGTGGTTGCCGTCGATCGTGATGCCGCGGGCGCCGTCCTCGAACTGACCGTCGGCACCGAGTTGCCCCGGCGTCCCGCAGTCACTGCCGTTGACGTCGAGATTGGTCTCGTTGAAGTTGGTCAGGAACGCGACGTTCTTGTAGTTGTTGGTCGGATCCGCGTTGAACTCCTGGACGAGGCAGTTCTGCCCGTTGGTCACGAACATCAACGGCATCCCGTTCGGGTTCAGCGCTGAGGCTGGCGCGGTGAGGTCGAGCGCGAGCCCGCGCATGTCGAAGGTGGTGGTCACGCCGCCGGGCGGGGTCACTTCCTTGATCGGCTTGCTGCAGCCGCTGCCGCTCGGCCACGGGTTCTGCAGGCAGCTCGGGCTGTAGATGTCAACCCGGTGATGGCCCTGGTCGGCGATCCAGATGTTGCCGAGCGCGTCGAACGCCAGTCCGCGCGGCTGGATGAAGGTGTTCGGGCTTGGCGGCGCCACAAACGTCGCCTGGTTCGTCGTCGGGTTGAGCACGACGATGCTCTTGCCGAACTGGTTCGAGATGTAGACGAGCCCGGTCGTCGGGCTGACGACGCACTGCGACGGGTAGTCGAACGCTACAGAGTGCACTGCATTGGTGGTGCCCCAGCTGGTGAGCCAGGTGCCGTTCGGGCTGTACTGGATCACGTTGTAGAGGCTGCCCTCGGTCATGTAGACGTCGCCCTGGTTCGGTCCGCCACTGTTGTCAACGCAGATGCCGAACGGCGCCTGGTTGGTGTTGTTGCCGAAGCCAAAGGTGCTCTTGGTGAACACAAACGGTGTCGCCTCGCTGCCGTCGTCGTTGTAGTGGACGATGCGGTTGTTCCAGTAGTCACCGACGAGCACCGAGCCATCGGGGAGGGTCGCGTCGCCCCAGCCGTACAGGGCGGCGTTGGCGCCGTCGATCGCGAAGACGGCCGCCTTGTTCTTCTTCGTGGCGGGGGCCGAGATCATCGCGTGGCTCGAGTCGATGACGCTCGTGATCGTGGCGCCGACAGGAATCCCTGACGCGATGACGTCGAAGCCAACGTCTGCGGTGGTGAAGTGCGCATCAGCCGCGCTGATCGCCTCGCTGCCGATGGTCAGCACGCCGTCAGGCCCCGTGACCCGTCCGCCGGCGAACTGCCCGGTGGGAGTGGGTGTCGCGACCGTCGCGTGGCCCTGGGCGACAGTCGCGCCGGCGGCCGCCGCGGCACAGATGCCGGCGAGCACTGCGACGCCGGCTCGGCGGATCGCCCGGACGCGAACTTTCGGGGTCAACGTGGAACGTCCCAACAAAACTGATCTCCTGGTCCCTGTCCTGCTCGGACGACCGGGGAGCACGCTCGCTTCCTGATCACCCGGATGTTAACCATGATAAGGCGTCTGTCCGATCCGCCGCAAAGGCTCATCGAGCGCCCACTTTGACCGGCTCGGGCTCCACAACCGGCGGCGGCAGCCCCGCGAGTTCCGCGTTCTCGCTGTAGCGCGTGACGGCATACGCGGCTGCGGCGAAGGCAACGTAGTACCAGAGCACGATCACCTCGGTGATCACGTTGGACACGATGCTGATGATCACGAACGCGATCACGCATGACGCGAATCCCACCGCGATACTTCGCTCGTAGGTCCACGCTCGTCGCTTCGTGAAGCGCAGCGAGTCCCGCGCGACCATGACCATGCTGACGAGCAAGACGAGGTACGCGATCGTTCCGATGACACCGGTCTCGACATACGCTCGCAGGAAGTCGTTGTGCGGCTCTTTCGCCTGGTCGGTCGAGTAGGAGCTCATGTTGAGTCCGATGCCGGTGATCGGATCCTTGTCGGCCAATGGCAGCACGTCGCCCCAATAGCTGAAGCGCCATTCGAGCGAGTTCGATGAGTAACCGGCGGCGCTCGTCGATGAGCCGAGATCCGCGAATCGGCCGAGCACCGAAGGCAATGCGACGAGCGACACCATGATGCCGCCGACCATGAGCCCGAGCATGAGCCGGCGCCTGCCGATGAAGGCGACGGCGAAGAGCCCGATGAGACACGCGATCCATGCGCTGCGCGTAAACGTGTAGTAGAGACAGACGATCGACAGCGCGAGCAGCACTGACATCCCGATCTTGCGTTTCTGCGTCAGGTGCGGAAAGATCGCCGCGCCCATGACGATGAGCATCGTCAGATAGATCGCAAACGGGTTCGGCTGCGAGAACGTCCCTTCGTAGCGCGCGAAACCACCGCTCGTGAACTGCGGGTGGTGGAGCAGGACGTTGAAGATCGTATAGCCGACGGGGACGATCGACGACACGTAGATGGCGGCGATCAAGCGCTTGACCGACTCACGGTCGACGAGCATCACCTCGAGGACCGCCAGCATCATCGCCACCGCCGCAACGCGGATTGCTTCGAGGAGGCTGACGGTCGGCAGCGCAGAGTCGATGATGCTGAGGAATCCGGTGAGCGTGAAGATGATCAGCGCGACGCGATGGATGGACGCCGGTGGCGACTTTCGTCCTGCGCGCATACGGGTGAGGAACCAGAAGAACGCGACGAGGAGAAACAACACGGCCAGTGCGCCGGCCGGGTCGAGCCCCGCAGCCGTGGGATTGCCGACACCGGCAGCACCGGAGTTGCCGGACTGGGGCTTGGTGATGTCGAGGCTGGCGCGAAGGGCGATGGTCGTGAGGACGAAGTTCTCGAAGTTCACGAGGCCGAGCGCGACCATCCCGATACCCGCAAAGCCACCGATCGGGACGATGAGGAGCAACTTGTTGCCACCGATGGCTGCCTCAATCGCGCTCTCGATGGAGAGGACGAAGATGGCGACGATGCAGAGGATGAAGATGACCTTGCTGCGTCGCGTCGACGGCACGACCTCGGAGATCGGGCGCCTCGTGATCGTCGTCGACATCAACTGATTCCCCTGTTCACCAGAGCACCGTACGTCAAGCGGCGCGAATAGCCCCCTTCCGGCATGGAAGTCCGTCCCCGGACGCAGCGGCGGTCGTCGCGTCGACCCTCAGTGTACCGGCACCTGTCCTTCATGGCAAGTTTGCTGCGATTGGCGTGTTGTCAACTGTCGACTGATCGTCCGTCTCGAGGGTGCGGAAGTCGATGTCGGGGCTGCCCGGCTCATCGCCGCCGCCCTCGATGCCGGGTACGTAATTGCCGTCCTCTGGCAGCGCCGCGTCTCCTCCACCCATCGGCGGCTTGCGACGGCGAAGCATCGCGCGCCAGTTCCTGATCTCTCCGCCGGCGAGGAGGTACAGGACGATGAGCAGCGTTGCGAGGCCGGCGAGACCGGCGATCGGCGTCCGGATGAGCAACTGGACGCGGTCGCCGATTTGAACGGCGTGCTCAAGGTTGAGGACGAATGTCGCCCCGATCATGACCGCGGCGCTGAGCGCTGACGCGATCGCCAGCCGGATCGTGAAGGGGAGGACGCCGGCCAGCGGATTGCCGTCGGTGTGTGTCAGTCGATACCACGCGTGTCCGGCGTTGACGTACTGCGCCAGCGAGTAGGCGACGGCGACGCCGACGATCGCGCTCTTGTTGTGCAGGCCGAACGGCAGCACCATGAGCGGCAGGAGCACGAGGTTCGCAACGCACCCATACAGCGCATTCCGCAGCGGAGTTCGCGTGTCGAGCCGCGCGTAAAACGGGGCGAGCAGTGCCCGCTGCAGCGCCTGACCGACAAGGCTGATCGCGTAGACGATCAGGATGGTGCCCAGCAATTCAGCGGATGCCAACTTGAATGAGCCGCGATCGAACACGGCGACTGCGGCGGGCTTGCCGAGCACCGCCATCAACGCCGCGAGCGGGATGCTGATCGCGAGCATGATCCTGACGCCGAGGCCGGTGACGCGCCGCACCTCCGCCTGACCGCCGAGGTTGTGCGCGTCCGTGAGCCGCGGGACGAGCGCGACGATGACTGAGCGGAAGAACACCGTGCCGCCGACGGCCGAGTTGATCAGAAACCCGTAGTTGAGAACGCTGATCGAGCCCGTGGGCAGGAACGACACGATCAGCTGCTCGCCGAGCCGCGCCACCGGGTTCAACCCCGCGGCGCCGAGCGGTCGGACGCAGAGCTTCCCGACGGCGCGCAGTTGCTCATCACGGAGGTCGAGGGCGGGTCGGAGTCGCAACCCGTTTCGGATCGCTGACGCGCACATGAACACGAGCTGTGCGGCGGCGCCGCTCACGAAGGCGATCGCCACAAGGAAGATCTCCTTGTAGCCGAAGAGCGGGATGATCAGGATCATCGCCGCGGCGAGACCGTTCAGGACGACGGTCATCAGCGCAGGAGCGACGAACCGGTAGCGAGCGTTGAGGTATGCGCGCATCACCTCCGCTATCGCGACGAGCGGGATCATCCCGAACATCACGGGGACCATCGAGGCCGCTGCGTTGAATTCATCCACCGGAAGGCCCGGCGCTGTGACGTGAACGAAAGGACTTGCGACGAGCCATGTGAGGAGCACCAGCGCGGCTCCGACGATGACGATGACCGCGATCACCATCGAGATGAGACGGTCGGTGGAACGCTCGCCGCGCTGGGTCAGCGATGTCCGGAACGCGGGGACGAGCGCCTGGTTCGCAGCCGCGGTGATCACTGCCACGAGACCGATGGGAATGCGCGCCGCGACGAAGAACTCGTCGGTGTTCTTTCCCGCACCGAACTTGAACGCGATGCTGACGTCGAGGATCAGGCCGGCGATGACCCCGGCCATCGCGGCAACGCCGGTGAGACCCGACTGCCGGAAGATCGCGCGATCCGAATGACGCCCCGTCCTGCGGGCGCCGTCGTCCGCGCTCACGCCACGCCTCTAGGCTGCAGCGCCATCGCGCTGGCTGCGAAGGGTCGCGTCGAGGCGGCTTGCGAGCTGGTCGCAGAGTGCGCGCACGCGCGGATCGATGTCGAGTGGCCGGGGCGACGATGCCCCGCGAGGCGAGATGTGCGCGATCAGCGCCGGGCGGTAGTCGAGGCCCAGGAAGCTGCAGATCGCCTGCATCGCCGCGACCGGCGTCGCAAGCATGTCCTGATACGACGCGAGGAGCACGTCGTCGCGGCGGTCAAAACCCAGGTCGAAGTAGAGGCCGTTGCGAATCCACCAGAAGAGCGATGCCGCAGTTTCTGCCGTCATTGTCGAATAGTCATAGCTCGAGATCTCGTCCAGCGTGGACTGGGAGAGCCGTTGCGCCTGCCACATCGACGCGCCTTTGCCCGCAGCGATGTCGCGCAGCGTCAGCAGATTGTTGCGCCCGAACTTGGACACGGCCGAGCGCGCACGGCCGTCGACGTCGCGATACGCCCAGATGGCGCGACCGGGCGAGGGGGTGTCGAGCGTGTCGAGCAGATGGTCGACACGATGCGAGTCGCAGAGCGGCTTGAAGAGGACGTACTCGTGGTGGCTGGCCATCACCACGCGGCGGACGACCGCGTCGTCGCGGAGAAGGAAGTGATCGAAGACCTCGCGGTCGTTCTCGTTGTGCACCTCGAACTCCGGGGCGATGTCGAGCCCGCGGGCGAGCATGTTCGTCCCCGAGCGCTGCAGGCCGACGAGATAGACCGGCGTGGCGAGTCCGGCCTCGCGGGGATGCGCGCGGCGCCAGTTCCACTTCGCTGCCGACACGCGTGCTCGGGTGACGGGGTTGAGCTCGTCCTCCTCGACAAGGCGTGAGAACCCTTCGGTCCGGCCCCAGCGTAGGTGGCGTCGCAGCCGTCGCGCGGTCCGCGAGACGGTTCCCTCCCCTACCGGCGCGCGGTCGAAGATCGTCTCCTCGCCGCTCCTGGACGGAGTGGTGGGCGCCGTTGCCGGACGCAGCGGATAGCCGTAGCGCAGCAGCAGGGGCGACGTCAGCGCGCTGACGAGGCGCCGATCGCGCGATGCCATGGCGGTGCGCCAGCGGTCGTCGGAGCGAAGCGTGATCTGTCCGTGGCGGAGGCGATCCGGATTGCCGGCGACGCTGTGGTTGGCCGTGGTCCGAGCCTCGTTGCCATTCACGAAGGGCAGCGCCGCGTCTTCCATGCCGACCATCGCGAGGATCCGGCGGACGGCCGCGGGCGGGTCCGCGACGAAATCCTCGTAGCGCAGGCGAAGGTACCGATCCGGCCCGCTGTGGAACAGCATCCCGCCCGCAATGTTCCAGACGTCCCAGAGCACCGCTGATTTGGCAGGCCCGATCTGCTCCATGTGCGAGCGGGCAGCACCGTCGCTGAGCTCTTTCTTGCTCGCCCATGAGTGCGCGGCGCCGCGAGGATCGCGGATGAGGTGCACGACATGGAGGTCGATGCCAGGTGTCGCGGCGAGCACGTTGGCGTAGGCCGGCAGCTTCGACGAATCGACGATGACGCGGCTGCCGGTGACGTCGGCCATCGCTGCGTAGAGGTCCGACAGCGCGGCGCGATCATCGGCGTACGCGGCGGAGCGAGCCGGGTCGAGGCCATGGCGGACGCCGCCCGCAAGGATGCCCGGGAGGTTCCGAATCCTGCCGGTGCGCTGCAGCATCCGGATCACGGAGTCAACGCGGCTCGGATCGTCGAGGTAGCCGGCCCTCGCCAGGACCTGGCTCCAGACGGGGCATTCGCGCACCGGCAGACCGCAACCACAGAGCCGGCTTTCCTTGAGGCCGCGCTGCCAGAGGTAGCGCACCTCGCCTGCAGCGAACACACCGTCAACCTCGCCGAGGATGTTGGCGAGGACGGTGCTGCCGCTCCTCCCGGTGCCGGCGATATAGAGGACGGCGGTGGACATCAGTGTCTGAGCTTCAGCGCGCTGGTCCGGCGCCATCAGGCGACCGGGGTCACGAGGCTATCAGCGCCGAAGGAGCCCACCACCGGACCGCTCCGGGGAGACTTCGGTTTCCGTCGCGTCAACAGGCGCCGCCCGCCAGGGATCCCGAGGCACGTCCGTCGCCGCCGGGGCTGTCGGGGTCGGTGCTGCTTCGACTGGCGCCGGGGTCACGGTCGCGGTAGCCTGCGACGAGGCGGGCGGCGCGGCCGGCCAGGCGAACGAGCCCTGCTCCGGTCCCTTTGCTGCGACCGGGCGACGGCCCGACCGCATCAGCTCGAGGATGAGGATGAGACCGAGCATCATCAGCAGCGCGAGCGCGAAGGCGATGCCGGCGAACTTGATGACGTCGCTCAGCTTGGAAAGGCGTCCGACGTTGACGACCGTGACAGTGCTGGGATCATGATCCGTCGCCACGAGCGCTTGCGCGGCGACAAGAGTGCTCTGAGCATGGTCGTTGGAGGCGGTCGCCGCCGACTGAGCGCTGGCCAGTGGCTGGTAGATGGCCAGCTGCTGTCCGGCTTGAGTGACGATCGTCCTCTGAGTGCTGATGGTCGCGCTCAGGGTCGGGAGCAGCTTGACGTCGTTGTTGATCTTTGCCGTTGCGTACTGCGCTTCGAGAGAGCTGAGCCGTGTCGACTGGACGTTGTAGTACGCCGCAGGCGACGGGTTTCCGTACTGCGCAACGAAATCGTTGATTGCGGCATTCGACTTCTGCAGCAACGTCTGTGCCTGTGTTACCTCGTTTTGCGCCTGGATCAACGTCGGCTGCGCGATGGCATCCATCGAAACGACTGTCGCCTCACGCACAGCGCCTGTGAGGTTCTGATCATGCTGGCCCACGAGGGTGACGTGAATGATGTTGCTCGACGCGGTGACGGTGTCGGCGCTGAGTCCGGCCACCAACTCCGCAGTCGGGATGTTGAACTTCTGATGGACATCAGCGACCACCGGCTGCGAGACGAGAACGTCCTTGAAGGTGTCGACATACTGCGATGCCGCGCTTTGTGAGGTGCCGTTCCCGCTGATTGCCGGGACGACGACCGTCGCATCCGCCTGGTACTTCGATGGCTGCTTCTCGAGGAAGAACCCCGTGATCACCGCCGCGACGATCGGCAGGATGATGAGCAGCGGAAGGATCCGGCGGATCGCCCGCAGGTAGTCGCGAATCTCCATGGTGGCCTAATCCCCTCTTCTTAGATGTCGATGCGCCGCCCGCGCACCCCGACGACGAACATTCCGGCACCTGCGATCAGGAGCGCGGCACCGATGGTCAGCCAGCCGCTGCCGGCTCCGGCATCAGGCGTGCTGGTGATGCCCTGGACGCCACCGTTCGGGGTGGGCGTCGCAGTTGCGCCACCGACGCCACCCGACGGCGTGGGGGTAGCGGTGGGAGTGGCGGTGGGCGTCGGCGTTGCAGTGGGAGTGGCGGTGGGCGTCGGCGTTGCAGTCGGCGTCGGCGTGGCAGTTGGCGTCGGCGTTCCCGTCGGGGTTGGCGTCGGCGTCGGAGTGCCGGTGCAGCCGAGCACCCGGACGAAGCCGGACGCGAGCGTTGCGCGGTTGCGGCCGTTGTCACCGCTCTGCTTGAACGGCGCCCAGACGTCGAGCTGGTAATAGCCGCACGCAGTGAAGTTGTAGGTGAGCGCGAGAGACTGGGTGCCATTCGGCGTCCACGTCTCGGTGAACGCCTGGGTCCCGGGCATCAGCGCCTGGGTGGTGCCCTGCGGACCGGTGAACGTGATGCCCGGCTGACCCGGCTGGCCGTCAGAGACGTCCGCCCCGTTGTAGGTCAGGATGTGGTGCGCGGAGAAGTTCAGCGCGACTGTCTGCGGAGTAGCGGTGAGGTTCTTGGCGACGACATCGAAGTTGATCGACACCGATCCGTTGTAGGTGTTGTACGTAAATGGGCTGCTCGTGAACCCAGTCGGCTGACCGGCGGAGAGAATTCCCTCGAAGTTGGGATTCCCGCCAGCCATGGCGGACTGCGATGCGAACAGGGCGATGCCCAGTGTCGCGGCACCGGCGAATGCGGACAGCCCTCCGGCGCGCCTGAGTGAAAGTCCATTGCGCAGGTTCATGAATACCGCCTTAGGTGAGGTCCCGCCACGACGTTGCTGTTCATTATTGATCGCATGACAATTACGCGCCCAGACCAAGGTCGGTGCTGATCTCGGCGGCGTCTCCAAGTGCCTTACCGAGCGATCCACTTGGGCCGCGAAGAGCCGTGAGGGTCGATCGCGCGGAAACGATAGCGGCCTTGTTGCCCGGGAAACCGGCGGCCGTCAAGGACAGCACCGTGCTCAGTGACGAGTTCAGCGCACCCTCGGCGGCCGAGATCTGCCTGTTGAGGTCCTGGATGAGTGCCAGATCCTTCGCGTATGTCAGGTCCGTGCTTCCCGCGGCCGCGACTGAAGCGGCGAGCGTCCGGGCCTGGCCGGCGAGATCGTTGAGCTCTGCGAGCATGTCGCCACCGGCCAACTCCAGATGGACCTGTGGCTCGACCAGACCGTACACACGGGTCGAGGCGTTGAGGCTCGTGACATCCGCGCGCACGACATCGGTCAGCGTTGCGGACGAGATGCTGCCAACCAGGGCTTCGAGCTGGCCATTCACCGACTGGAGCAGTTCGAGGAGCGACGCCCGGAGGCTTCGCCCTCCGATGCTCACAGTGCTGACGTAGGCGTTGCCCCCGACCTCAGAGATCAGCGCGTTGACGATCTGCTCGCGCTTGACAAGTTGACCGGTGCCAAGGCTGACCAATTTCTCGAAGTTCTCGGCTTTGATCAGGCTCGACGGGCTGTTCAGCGCATTGAGCTCGATGAGCGCCAAGGGCGCCTGATCGCCGCTCTGCGTGGCGGCCACCGCGTTGAGCTCGTTCGTAATCGCCTGCTCGAGCCCCGCAAGCGCATTGCCCGACGATTGCGCCGGTGCCGACGTCTCGGTCTTGGGTACGCCGAGCACGGCACCACCAGGTGCAGTCGAAGCGCAAGCAGTGAGCAGCAGAGCAGCCGTGGCTGCGCCACCGATCAATGTTGCGAGTCGCGAAGACGACTGATCCATGTAACCCCCGTTGAGTGCCAACTTCCGACTCCCTGCTGGAACCCGCCGGCCGGTATCCCCGCCCGACCCTCAACCTGACCCTTCCAGGCAGTTCGTCCGTTGCCAATCATGACCGACCCGACCTAGAAAGTCAAAACCCCGCATCGCAGCAAACCTACCGAAAGCACCACGGCGCTGAACTCCGAGATCGCGCCAACCGTGTCAAGAGCGTCAATTTGACTTGGGTTGAAACGCCCGGTAGAATCACTCCTCGGGAACGGAAACGAGGTTGGTGCGGGTCTACCGGGGGGTTTGCCGTTCCACGGCACCGTGTTCCGATAGGGGAGAAACGTCGTGGAGCTAGTAGAGGAGTCGCTCCGGACTTCCAACCTGAAGCAGGAAGGAAGCTGGAGCGAAGGGGGAAGCACAACCGCGGAAGCGGAGCTCGTCGGCGAGTCGCAGGCCGCTGCGACCGCCCAGCCGGCAACCGCGCCTGGGAAGGAATCGCTCCGTCCGTGGCCGCTCATCCTCGCGATCGTGACCTTTGCGGTCGACATGGTCGCGGTCCTCATCAGCACCTACCTGGCAAAGTCAATCGCTCACGGCGTCGGCTGGGACAGCGGCAAGCCACTCGTGCTCGAGTGGCCGATCTTCCTGACGATCGCGGTCTGGCCTGTCGTCTTCGCGATCTACGGTCTCTACGACCTGCGCCGGCCCACCCACGCGACTGCCGAGCTGCAACGGCTGTTCAACGCGATCCTCATGTCGGTGCTGCTGATCGTGCTCGTTACCTTCATCGGCCCGATCGAGATCTCGCGCGGCTTCGTCGTCTGGTTGCTGGGATTCAGCCTCGTCACCGTCGTCACCGGGAGGCTCATCACCCGCCGGCTCGGTCACTCGCTCAACGCGCATGCCGTGACGAGCCAGGTGACCTTGATCGCCGGCACGAATGACGAGGCGCGTGCGCTCGCACGGACGCTCATGCGCCGGCCGTGGATGGGCTACCGGGTCTGCGGCTTCGTGGAGGTCACGCCATCCGGGCTCGAGGTCATGGACGGGCTCCCGGTCTTCGGCACCGTCGACAACATCGCGCAGATCACGCGCGACCACGCCGTACGCTCCGTGATCATCGCCGGCAGCGCCGCCGGCGGAGCAACGCTCCAGTCGATCGATTCAGCGCTCAGCGCGGACGTGAGCGTTCGCGTCTCGCCGGGCCTCGCCAACCTCGGCGCCGCGCGTGTGATCCTCGAGCCGATCGATGGCATGGCGCTGTTCTCCTTGCGGCGTCACCGCTTTTCGCGCCGTCAGCGGTTCGTCAAGCGCAGTGTCGATGTCGGCATCTCGTCGGTTGCCATCGTTATCGCGGCGGTTCCAATGCTGTTCATCGCGCTCGCGATCAAGCTCACGAGCCCCGGGCCGGTGCTGTTCCGTCAGCGTCGCGTCGGCGAGCAGGAGAAGGAGTTCACGATCCTGAAGTTCCGCACCATGGTCGTCGGTGCGCATGCGCAACGCGACGCGCTCGACAACGAGGCTGACGGTCTGCTCTTCAAGATGCGCCGTGATCCGCGAGTCACGAAGGTCGGAGCCTTCCTCCGCAAGTCGTCACTCGACGAGTTGCCGCAGCTGTTCAACGTGCTGAGCGGAGAGATGAGCCTCGTCGGCCCGCGGCCGGCGCTGCCCGAAGAGGCCTCGCGCTACGCCGAGTCCCAGCGCGGCCGGCTTCGCGTCAAGCCGGGCGTCACCGGGCTCTGGCAGGTGAACGGACGCCACGACCTCGCCTTCGAGGACTACGTCCGCTACGACCTCTTCTACGTTGAGAACTGGTCGCTGACGATGGACCTCTACATCCTCGCCAAGACGATCCCGGCGCTGCTCACCGCTCGCGGCTCGTACTGATCCTTCTCAGCACTGATCAGCGATAGCGACGCGCGGCGAGCGAATCCGCAAGGATGCGGCTGAGCAGCTCGACGTCTGACGCGGCCAGGTCGCGGCGAAACGCGTCGGAACGTGATGCGGTGAACGTGTGCCGTTCGAAGCCGCGCTCGAACTCGGCATCCCAGGGCAGACCGCAGAACGTGAGCATCGATGCAAACGTCCTGCGCGGGTTGGCGGCAACGTCCTCGTAGCGGACCTCCAGCCAGTTGGCCGGCTCGATCGTCGCGCGGACGCTGTCGAACGAGTCGATGAGCAGCTGCCAGAGCAACCCGGCGAGGACAACGAAGGATTTGCCCGACGCCTCCCACTCGGCCTCGAGCTTGGGCGGCAGCGGTCCCCACTGCCAGTGGTCGGGGCCTTCGAATCCGCGCCACCAGGGCATCTGCAACCAGGAGTTGGCAACAGCACGGCCGTCTCGGACGACGTGAATGAAGCGCGCGGACGGGAACACCCCACGGATGAACCCCGCACGCGGCCACCCCGTGAATTTGTGCAGGAACGTGTCGGTACCCTGCGCCTGCGCACGCTCGTGCAGGAACGCGCTGAAGCGACGTTCCAGCCACGGGGTGACATCTGATGCGGTGAGGTCGCGCAGCGGCGTTGCGAGCATCGGCGTGACCTCGCGAGAGAGGATGCGGTATCCCTCCGAAGGCGCATAGCGGAGCCTTGATTTCTGCGTTGCAGCCGCTGGGAGTCGCCGATATAACGGACCGTTCCAGCGCCCCGCCGCGGCGGGCAGGTTGAATCGATCCTCCAGGTTCGAGACGAAGCCTACCGACGGATGCCGGCAGAGCACCTCTTCGACAAGCGTCGACCCACAGCGACCGGTGCCAAGGACGAAAACGAAACGAGGCGAGCCCGCAGCGTCAGGCGTAGCCACGCTTGCTCAGCTCACCTGCCTGCACTTCCTCGATGGTTGTGACCACCTCCGGAGGCAGTCCCGTCTTCCACGAGTTGTTCCGGTTTCTGAACTGAATGCTTTCGATGTCCTGCCGCCATGTCGGATCGTCGTCGAGCCCCGCAAACGCAGCGACACGACGGATCGTCTCCACCGGCTCGGCGGTGAATTCCTCATAGGTCAGCCGGAGCACCTGCTTGGGATTGAGCTCCTCGATGCCCGAGTCGATGGCTCGTACCTCCTCAACCCAGTTTCGCGCGCACAGTTCCCAGGGATCGCGACCGTCCTCGCGCCATGCCTTGGGCGTCCCACCGTACCACCAGACGATGCTGTCCTCCCACCAGTCGACGCGGGACAGCGACACCGCGACCGCGCGACCGTCGCGCGTGATGTCGACGAAGCGCGCATTGGGAAACGCTGTTGCGAGGAGCGGGATGCGACGAACGTTGGCAATACGCTTGTTGATGAAGTTCGTGCCGCCGCCCCAGCGCACCGTGCCCGATACGGCTTTGCGCAACTTTCGCGCTGCATCCATGCTCACCATGTCGCTCGAAACGCTGTCGGGAATGCCACATGCGGCGAACACCGGCTCACCCTCAACCGGCATCGGATACATGCGGTCACGCAGCGTGCGCGCACCCGCATACACGTATGCATTCGAACCACCGGAGAACCAGACCCGACGTCGATGTTCCGGTGTGTGACGCGCGATGTGATTGGTAACGCTGACAATTGGGTGCGTCGGCAGACGTCGGAGGTAGTTGTTGAAATATGCCGCGTCAGGGTGCAGACAGAGTCCTTTATAGAGCAGACTCGTGCCCGAACGAGCAGCTCCAATCAGAAACGTCGGCGGTTGCTGATTCATCTTCACCCGCCGACGATTCTGTCATAGGGGTCTCCGACCATCGGAAGCGCGCGAGCATCGTTGACGTTCCGTTACGATGATTTGTCGCTCCACGATGACGTACCGGCCGCCCTACACCGACGACCCGGCGGGTCTCGACACATCGGCCTCGCACGCGCCAGCTCCGCTCTCGCGGGCAGTGCTGAAGAACCCGCTGAAGCTGGCTGCCTTCGCCGTCCTCCTCTTGATCCTGTCGCTGCTCGCAGTCGCGCTCTTCATCGCGATCACGATCGGGGTGACGATCCTCGTCGGCGATGTGGTCCCCAGGCCGGTCAATGTCTTCGTGGCCCCGGTCGTCGGCGTGGCGGCCGCGGTCCTCTGCTTCGGCGGCGCCTCGCGGTTCCGCGTGGCGATGCTCAGAAACCGATACGGCCTCTTCCGGCGGCCCCCTCGGAACCCCAAACCGCAGCAGCCGCCCGGCTGATCCCGCTTCCTGAATACTTGGGGAGGCGGCCCACGACGAGGGCCGCCCTCAACCCCGGGTGGCAGCGGCGCGACCCCGAAGGGCCGCGCGCCGCCAGTTCCCGAATGAAGCCCTAGACGGGCACCACCGTTCGTTTGAAGTTCGCATTCGTGACGAATGCGAACGAGCAGTAGATCGCTGCGATCGCGGTGAGAAGGCCGAGGCCTCCCGAGATCTGGTTCCAACCGGCGCTCGGGGCGCTGTGTGCCCAGAAGGCAATCGCCAGCGTGATGAACGTGAGCGCGAGGAGGAAGAACACGACCGACACTCCACGCGATGCCCCACCCATCGAGGCGACGAACATGTAGGCGGTGAAGATGCCCCATCCGAGTGCATACATGCCGAGGATGGGAGTCGGATCCTTGGGGAGATCAGGTGCGAAGGTCGTCTCGATCAGCACAAAGCTGAGCCAGAACAACCCGTAACTCGTGAATGCGGTCGCTCCGAACGTGTTACCGACCCTGAACTCCCACATGCCGGCGAAGATCTGTCCCAACCCGCCGAAAGCAATTGCCGTCGCCAGGACGACGGATAGAGAGCCGGCGGTCGGTCCCGGGGCCGCCGAGATGAACCCGACGTTGATGACCGAGAGCAACAGGGTGGTCAGACCAAACCCGATCAGCCCGAGCGGAGCTGGGTTTGCGACCACTGCCACCGACTCCGCTATGTACGGCGCGCCGGGCGAGACTGGCCCGGGTGTAACTACGGTTGCCATAGGTGTGTGACCCTCCAAAAGTCCGGAGTTATTCGCACTCCGGGCGCGTGTTCGATTTCGAACTGTCCCCCATCACGACCTTTTACTGTTCCTTGCTCTCCTCCTCCGTGGCGCGGCGCTGGAGATCCGCGACGATGCTCGCATCGGCAAGCGTCGTCGTATCGCCGAGCTTTCTGTTCTCGGCGATATCCCGGAGCAGGCGGCGCATGATCTTTCCGCTTCTGGTCTTGGGAAGGTCCGGGGTGAATGCGATCCACTTCGGCCTGGCGATCGGACCGATCAGCTTGCCGACGTGATTGCGCAGCTCGGCGATCAGATCCGTCAACTCGTCGTAGCCGGCTCGCAGCGTCACGAACGCCGAGATGGCCTGGCCTGTCTCCGGGTCGGCCTTGGCGACGACTGCCGCCTCCGCCACCGCCGGATGGTCGACGAGCGCTGACTCCACCTCAGCGGTGGAGATCCGATGGCCTGCGACGTTCATGACGTCGTCAACCCGGCCCATGAACCAGAAGTAGCCCTCCTCGTCAATGCGCGCGCCGTCACCGGCGAAATACTGATTCCCGAATTTGTTCCAGTAGGTTTCCTTGTACCGCTCGTCGTCGCCCCAGATGCCGCGCAGCATGCCCGGCCACGGCCTGGTCAGCGTGACGAACCCACCGCCGCCGAGCGCGACCGGCACGCCTTGCTCGTCAACGACAGATGCGCCGATACCCGGCAGCGGCTTCGTTGCCGAGCCCGGCTTGAGGACGGTGAGTCCCGGCAGCGGCGCGATCATGATGCCGCCGGTCTCGGTCTGCCACCACGTGTCGACGACCGGAGTGCGGTCCCCGCCGATGTACTTCCGGTACCACATCCACGCCTCGGGGTTGATCGGTTCGCCGACGGTGCCGAGCATGCGCAGGCTCGTCAGGTCGTGCGCCTGCGGGTGCTCGGGTCCCCACTTCATGAACGTGCGGATCGCGGTGGGCGCGCAGTACAGGACAGTGACCTTGTACTTCTCGATGATCGACCACCAGCGGTCCTTGTTCGGGTAGTCCGGGGTGCCCTCGTACATCACCGAGGTCACACCGTTGCCGAGCGGCCCGTAGACGATGTAGGAGTGCCCGGTCACCCAGCCGACATCGGCAGCACACCAGTAGATGGTGTCCGGCTGGATGTCGAAGACCAGGTCGTGGGTGAACATCGCGTACAGCAGATAGCCGCCCGTCGTGTGCTTGATGCCCTTCGGCTTCGCAGTGGTGCCTGACGTGTAGAGGGTGAAGAGCAGGTCCTCGGAGCCCATGTGCTCGGGCTCGCAGACGTCCGACTCGTTTTCGACGAGATCGTGGTACCAGTGGTCGCGGCCTTCCTTCATCGGCACCTCGTTGCCGGTGCGACGGACGACCACGACGTTCTTGACCGTCGGGGACCCTTCGCAGGCCTCGTCGACACTCCGCTTCAGCGGCACCAGGTTGCCGCGCCGCCAGCCCTCATCTGCGGTGATGATCGCCACGGCAGCCGCGTCGTTCATGCGATCGCGGACCGCGTCGGCGCTGAACCCGCCGAAGACGACCGAGTGGGCCGCGCCGATGCGGGCGCAGGCCAGCATCGCCATGGGGAGCTCCGGGATCATCGGCATGTAGATGCCAACGCGGTCACCGCGCTTGACGCCGAGCTTGCGGAGCGCATTCGCGAACCGGCAGACGCCGGCGAGCAGCTCCGCGTAGGTGATCGTGCGGGTGTCGCCGCCCTCACCCTCGAAGTGGTACGCGACCTTGTCGCCCCGCCCTGCTTCGACATGGCGGTCAAGGCAGTTGTAGGAGACGTTGAGCTCGCCGCCGAGGAACCACTTGGCGAAGGGGAGGTCCCACTCGAGGACCTTGTCGAACGGGCGGTACCAGCTCACGTACTTCTTCGCCTGCTCGGCCCAGAACGCTTCGGGGTCGGCCTCGGCCGCGTCGTGGAGGCTCGAATCGGTGACCCGCGCCTTGGAGCGGAACTCGGCGCTCGGAGCGAACGTACGTCGCTCGTCGAGCAGGGTGTCGATGGTTCTCTCGATCTCGCTCACCACAACCCTCCAGACGGAGTCATACCGAATTATTTGTCGTGCATTAATTGCACTAGTGGGGCAGCTTCGGCAAGCACCTCGTTTTCCGAACAAACTCCCGATCGGCGCTGACGTCTCCACGCTGGCGTGGTTGGACGGCCCACCAGGGTCAATGCGACGGCCCGGTGGTGTATCGGCGTTCCGTGACCCTTTGCAACCAACTCTTCACAGCTTGCAATCGAGCCCGGAGCGAGATCGCATCGATACTGGCATTCGGGTGGACAAGGGGTGTCGAGGACACCGCCGGATCTACATATCTGGAGGACCGACCATTCTCACGCGTGAGCGCCGGAGGAACAGACGCGGGTCCCGCGGGCAGGGCCTCGTTGAGTTTGCCATCGTTGGCGGGCTCCTCTTCTTCCTGATCTTCGCGATCATGAATGCGGGCTTCTACCTGTACGGCGCCAACGCAATGCAGTATGCGGCCGACATCGGCGTCGCGACGATCGCGGCCGAGGGCAACTACTCCAACCCCGTGGCGCCGGCACCGAATAACGCGGACACCGTAGCCCTCTCCAGGATGGTCGCCGTCGGCCTCAACAGCACACCGCTGGTCAAGGTCACCGAAGTCGACATCTACAAGGAGTCCGTCAACGCAGGTGTCTTCAGCGATGCAATGTGCGGTGCCGTCGTCTGCGAGAACACCTATAGCTCGGCGGGCGTCCTCACAAGTGCGCTGAACTGGAATCCAGCCGTTCGCAACGTCGGCCCCCAGCCGGACTACGCGAAGCTCGTCATCAAGTTCTCCTACACGCTGTTGATCGGAACGACCACGTTCAACAGCACGACGGTGAACCTCTTCCGACTGGAGCCCCAGCAGTGATGCGCCGTCGGTCCCCGCACCGGGGCTCGCGCCTTCGCAACACCCGGAGCGGCCAGGCGATGGTCGAGATGGCGATGCTGCTCCCTGTCCTCATGCTCATCTTCCTTGGAGCGTGGACGGCCGCGAACCTCATCGACGACAACGATGCGGCCGCCCAGGCGACGCGCGCCGGCGCGCGACTCGCTGCTGAGCTCGGCAACGGCGCAAGTTTGGGGCTGACTCAGCAGCAGGTCGACCGCGAACATCATCGACCAGGTCCTGCCGATCGTGAAGCCGCAGCTGACGAACGCGCAGGTCACCGAGATCGACATCTATGAGCCGAACGGCTGCACTGGTACCACCCCATTCAACAGTGGTACGTGCCCGCCGAACAACGGCGCCTACACCGCCGGTGAACCCATCGACGTCTACTCGGTGACGAACTACGTCGCGACGTTCCCCTGTACCACGTGCACGTACACGCTCGCGCTGCGGCTGCAGACGCATCCGAGTGAAGCAGAGCTCGGCGTGCGCCTCGTCTTCACGTACACGTCGCCGACCCTGAAGTTCTTTACGCAGACCGACTCGCAATACACCGTTATGCGGCTGGTGCCGACATCGTGAGGAAGGAGACCATGAGCGCAGCACCGAATCGGCCCAACCGGCGGTCCGCCAAGGGTCAGGCGATGGCGATCTTCGCCCTCGTCTCCGTTCTGCTCTTCGTCGTGGCCGGCCTCTCGATCGACGCCGGTACCAGCTACCTGACGAGCAACAAGATCGAGCGCGCCGCGGCGGCCGCTGCCCTCGCAGGCGTCGCATACCTCCCGGGAGACATTCCCGATGCGCAGAACGCAGCGCTCGTCGAGGCTGCACGTGACGGATTCCCGAACGCGGGGTCGGCCAATGCATGCGTTGGCAACCCGTCGCCGTGCGTGGTCACGTCAGAGCCGACGACCAATGAGCTCAAGGTCACCATTTCCGCAACGGTCGGGACGATCTTCCTGCGCATCGTCGGCTTCGGCTCGCACACCGTCGTACGCTCCGAGACAGCGCAGTACCTCCCGCCGATCTCGCTCGGCCAGCCCGGCGGACAGCAGGGTTCGGCACTTTCGGATCCGTCCTGTAATGGCTTGCCCAACTACTGCGGCAGCACGGCGTCAGGCCTCGGCAGCGGTGGCAACAACTACTACTTCGAGCGCCAGGAGGGCTGGGGCAACCCACGTTCCGAGGGTGATCCCTTCACGCCGTCAGCGTCTCAGACGAACAACGGCTGCGGTCCCACCGGCACCAACTCCTGCAACGCGTCGAGCGCGCCGGATTTTCATGAGATCAGCACCGAAGCGGGCACGGCGCCCCCTGCCGACGCAACGCTCAACTACGCGGGCGGCTCGAACTATCTGATCACCGTTCCCACCGGTCAATCCGCGGACCCACAGATCTTCAACCCGGCATTCGCCCCGGATACGTGCGGCGGTGGCTCGACGGCCGTCTACTGCTATCACGAGAACGACTCGAGCTTCGCGGGCACGGGCGCCCCGAACACGGCTTACTCGGCGATGGAATACACGCTCTACCAGGTGTCGACGCTCTCCTCGCGAACCGGTGACACGAAGGTGAGTCAGGAGGTCTTCTACCCGTACAACGCAACGGGTCTCTCGACGACCTCTGGGTGGTTCTACTACTGCTCGAACGGCGGAGGCTGCAGCTCGACGCAGACCAACGTGACGAATGCCCAGGACTCTGTTCCAGCGACGTATCACCAGTGGGTCTCGGCGCTCAAGTACGCGCCGACGAACGCCTTCGACCAGGAGCTGTTCAAGGACCAGTTCGCCGACACGCTCGGCGGTAACGGCTACATCGTGAACAACAGCGGTTCCACCGAGTACTTCCGCCTCGAGGTCGACACCCTGGCCTGGAACGGCGTGCCGTCCTGCCCTGCGACGTCAGGCCCGTGCGCCAACCCGACCACCGGGACGAGTTCCTATTCCGAAGCGCACAAGGGGTACGCGGTGCGCCTCGTGACAGACGCCGGCAGCCCTGTGCCGGTCCAGGGGACAGTCCCAGGCTCCGCGAACTGCACGAACTGCTCGATGTCCGCGATGGACGACATGGTGGTGTTCACCCCGGTCAACGGTGCCACCACGCCGCAGTTCAAGATCCCGCTCTTCGCCATCGATCCAACGGCGTACGCCGGGCAGACCATCAACGTCGATCTGTTCGACATCGGTGACGTTGGAGGCGGTCCCGCGTATGTCGGCCTGCAACAGCCGGACGGCACGACCTGGGCCACCGCGAACTCGGTCATCGATCTCGGAGCGTCGCTGGCCGGGGCCAGCCCGCCGAGTGGCGGCGGCGCCGTCACGGCCCTCGGCACGTGGCCGGGGAGCGGCGGCGGGTCATGCACAGGCTGCTTCCAGACTGCAGGTGGAGGTGGCGGCGCCATCTACCAGGGTCAGTGGGTGCAGATGCAGATCCAGATCCCCGCGTCGTTCACAGGTCTTGGTGGCTTCGTCTGCACGTCGGTTGGCCCACCTGATCCACGCTGCTATTGGAACCTCGTCTACGACGTGAGCTCGGCAGCGGTGGCCGGCGACACGTTCGGCGTCGAAGTGGGCTTCAGCGGCAGTCCGGACCACCTTCTGCCCTAGCGTCACGTAGCCTCCTGCCTCACAGCGAACTCTGAGCATCCGCTCAGATCGCCGTGAGCGGGCGGCGGCAGACTGAGGCCCATGGCATCCCGACCGTTCTTCAACGATCCGCCGCCGCCTCCGTTGCCGCCGGCGTGGCCCGCACCTGACATCACGGCGCCTCGCAGCACCGATGTCGCACCGGTCCGCTGGGCGCGGCAGTTGGTCCGCGGTCGTCAGCAGGATGCCGCGTGGGTCCGCCCTTCGCTCATCGCGTTGCTCGGGATCGCCGCGCTCCTCTATCTCTGGGACCTGAGCGCGTCGGGCTGGGCCAACGCCTTCTACTCCGCAGCGGTGCAGGCGGGATCGACGAGCTGGAAGGCGTTCTTCTTCGGATCGTTCGACGCATCGAACTTCATCACCGTCGACAAATCACCCGCCGCACTCTGGGTGATGGACATCTCGGCGCGGATCTTCGGGGTCAACGCGTGGAGCATCCTCGCCCCCCAAGCCCTGGAAGGGGTCGCGACCGTCGGCTTCACGTACCTCGCGGTGCGGCGCTGGTTCCCTGCAGCCGCGGGGCTCATCGCCGGCGCCGTGGTTGCGCTCACGCCGGTTGCGGCGCTCATGTTCCGGTTCGACAATCCGGACGCGCTGCTCGTCCTCCTGCTGACGGCCGCGACCTACTCGGTGGTGCGTGCCATCGAGGCGGGCAAGACGAAGTGGCTCGTGCTTGCGGCGACGCTCGTGGGCTTTGCGTTCCTGACCAAGATGCTGCAGGCATTCCTGGTGGTTCCCGCATTCGGGCTCGTCTACCTGCTCGTTGCTCCGGTGTCGATACGCAAGCGACTCACGCAACTCGTGATCTCGGCGGCGGTGATGATCGCCGCGTCGGGATGGTGGGTCGCGATCGTCCAGCTCACACCCGCAGCCGACCGGCCGTACATCGGCGGGTCGCAGAACAACAGCATCCTCAACCTGATCTTCGGCTACAACGGACTCGGGCGCATCACCGGCAACGAGACCGGCAGCGTCGGCGGCACCGGGACAGCCGGATCGATGTGGGGACCGACCGGCTGGGACCGTCTCTTCAACGTCAACTTCGGCGGCCAGATCTCCTGGCTGCTGCCGGCCGCGTTGATCCTGCTCGTCGGCGGTCTTGTCGTCACCGCACGCGCCGCGAGGACAGACCGCACGCGCGCGGCGTTCCTTCTCTGGGGCGGGTCACTCGCAGTGACCGCGCTTGTGTTCAGCTTCGCAGCGGGCATCATCCATCCGTACTACACCGTCGCGCTGGCACCGGCGATCGGCGCGCTCGTCGGCATGGGCAGCGTCGTGCTCTGGCAGCACCGCACGCACCTGTGGGCACGACTCTTCCTGGCCGGTGCCGTCGGCACAACGGGCGTGTGGTCGGCCGTGCTGCTCGGCCGCAGCGCGACATTTCTGCCGGGGCTCGCGGCTGTCGTCGCTGCGCTCGCGATCATGGCCGCGATCGCGCTCGTGGCACTGCCGATGTTGCACCGAGCACTCGCTGTGACCGTGATCGTCGTTGCGCTCGCCGCGGCGTTCGCGGGACCTGCCTCGTACACCATCAACACCGTGCTGACTCCGCACAGCGGCGCGATCCCGTCTGCGGGTCCGACACTGACGGCATCGCTCAATAGCGGTCCGACCGGCGCCGGCGGCCGTGGGTTCGGTCGCGGTGGCGGCGGTGGGTTCGGCGGCGGTGGCTTCGGGCCGCCGGCCGGCTTCGGCGGCTTTGGTGGCGGCGGCACGGGTGTTCCCGGTGGCGGCTTCGGCGGTGGCGGCTTCGGCGGCGGTGGAGGCGGCTTCGGCGCCGGGACCGGCGGCAACTTCCTCAACGCCAGTGCGCCCGGAGCGGATCTCGTGAAGCTGCTGAAGACGAATGCCTCGAGCTACTCGTGGGTTGTGGCCACTATCGACGCCAACTCAGCAGCGGGCTATCAGCTCGCCACCGACGATCCGGTGATGGCGATCGGCGGCTTCAACGGCACCGATCCGACACCGACGCTCGCGCAGTTCGAGCAGGACGTCGCACAAGGACGCATCCACTACTTCATCGGCAGCGGCGGCGTTGGCGGTGGATCCGGCACCTCGAGTCAGATCAGCCGATGGGTGGAGCAGCACTTCACCTCGACGCAGGTCGACGGTGTGACCATCTACGACCTGACGCAGGCTGCCGGCTAAGCCCCCAGCGTCAGCGGGTCATCCACGCAGCAGCCGACGTGGCGTCGAGGTCGACGCTGGCGTCGGTGACACGCTTGGCACTTCCCGGGTGCGGACTGCCCGCGTTGGCGATGTACCAGAGCCCGAAGTTCCCGTCCGGATTGGACGCGTTCATATACAGCAGGTTGTCGCCGCTCGGCGACCACGACGGCGAGTTGCAGAGACAGTTGGCGACCACGACGCGCGGCGCGCTCAGCGTGGTGCCGTTCAGCGTCGCAACCTCGAGATCTGCCGTCTGGCCGAGGTCACACACCATCGCGATGGTGACCCCGTCGGCTGCAACCGCCGGAGCACCGCAGTCCTGCGCCGGTGTGGTCAGCGACACCATCGGACTCCGCGGTCCCGTCTGCACGCCGAGCACGGTGACGACCGTCCCCTTCCCCGTGTTGGCATAGCTGCTGTACAGGACGTTGCCGTCCGGGAGCGGCACGGGCTCGATGTCCCCGCCGGTGTACGAGTCCGGGACTGACCAGCGCGTCCCGCCGGTGACGCCCTGATCCGCGATCGTGACCTCCGCGCTCAGCGGCGCCGCCCAGAGTGAGAAATCGACCTCGTAGCTCTGGCTGGGCGCGGGCTTGGGTGCGTCGGTGGCGAAGTAGACACTCGTGCCGTCCGGACCGATTGCCGGCCAGAGAATCCAGTGGTCGAGCTGGAGCGTCTTGTTGCTGGAGGATTGCTCGTTCTGGGTCATCTGGCTGAGCACTTTGCCCGCCGCGCTCACGTGGTACAGATCGGAGTACTCGTCGAATCGCCGCACGACCAGCAGGCTGCCGTCTGGGAGCACGCGTGGCTGCATCCAGTCGCCACCTGCCGGCAACGGCAGGCGGCGCACGCTCGATCCACCGATCGCGTAGATGGCGCCATCCTGACTGACGAAGATGGTTCCCGGCAGCCGTATCTGCGGGCTCGTCGCACTGACCAGGCTCACCGTGCTGCCGTGCGACTGCGACGCGGCGAGCGCGCGGTTGGCGGCAAGACCGCTCAAGGCCATGCATCCAATGAGGATGAGTGCTCGCCTCATGTCAGTTCACCGGGAAGTACTTGGCGACTTCAGGCCGGATGAGCGCCCAGTTCGGCCGGAGCGCGTCCTGCGAGTCGACGGTCACGGTGGTCGTGTACGGCGGCAGCAGGACCACCTGCGTGATCGATGCGAGCGGCACCGATCCCGCGATCGGCAGGAGGCCGCTCACCTGGCTGATGCTCATGTTCGTCTGGAAGTCGGATCCGAGCGACGTCGCGAGGTTCGGGATGTCGGCGAGCGTCAGCGTCTTCGTCTTGGCACGGAGCGCGATGAGGATCTGCTGCTGACGTTGCGATCGCGCGAAGTCTCCGTAGGCGTCATCGTGGCGAGCGCGCACGTACTCCAGGGCCAGCGTGCCGTCCATGTGCTGCGCGCCGGGGAGGACGAGAATTCGTTGATAGTCAAAAGGATTCCCACCGGACAGATCCGCCGGGTAGTAGTCGTCCATCACCGGGTTGTTGGCGATCACGTTGACACCACCCACCTGGTTGAGGACCGACACGAGACCCTGCAAGCCGATCCACGCGTAGTAGTCGACGTGGACGTTGAGGTCTTTCTCGACGGTCTGAATCGCGCACTGCGCGCCGCCATGCAGG
This sequence comes from Candidatus Dormiibacterota bacterium, assembly GCA_963754015.1. Lineage (GTDB taxonomy): Bacteria > Chloroflexota > Dormibacteria > Aeolococcales > Aeolococcaceae > Palsa-851. The sequence continues at coordinate 370,082 of CAVWEG010000007.1, read as the reverse complement.
AACGCCTGGTCGATCTTGCCGTTGCTGCCGTTGCAGAGACGCACCCAGAGATCGCGCGGGATCGAGAGCATCGTCACGTGCTTGCTCACCGGATCGACGCGCGTCAGGATCATCGACTGCGTCAGGTAGTCGCCCTTGAACTTCGAGTCACTGTCGGAGCCGAGGAGCAGCAACGTGAACGGCGACGTCGACGAGAGGCTCTCGCTCGCTGACACCGGCTTCAGCTGGGGATTGCCGCCGAGTGTGGTGTTCGCCTGCCCGGTGTCGCGCAGCGCAACCTGGATGGCGGGGAGGAAGTACAGCACCACGCCGGTGATGATCGACACGGCGAAGCCGGCCACGATGAGCATGCCCTGTCCCGCCCGCTGGCGTCCTGTCTTCAGGGAAGCCCGCCGGCGCCGCACCGGGCGCCGACCCATGAGATCACGCGAACGAGGCAAACCTCGAACCTCTGTTGAGACGTTGAGTGGAACGACGAGTTCAAGGACGGCCCCTGCCGGAAAGAGCGGGGCCGTCAGATGGTACCCCGAGGTCGGCGCGCGCGGGCACCTCCTGGACCGATGGGCGGAGCTGACGGCTCGCTATCGCATGTGCATGTACGCTCATCGGCGCAGATGGAACCAAGGGTGGGACCGGTGTGAGCAAGAACCGTCTCGAAGCCTTCAGCGACGGGGTGATCGCCGTCGCGATCACATTGCTGGCGCTCGACCTTTCAGTCCCGGGCCCGGGTCACGGCTCACTGTTGACGCTGATCGGCGACCGCTGGCCGGAGTTCGCCGCGTATGCGGTGAGCTTCTTCCTCATCGGGATCATCTGGGTGAACCACCACGCCCGGTTCAACCTCATCGTCCGCGTCGATCGGACCCTGCTGTTCCTCAACCTTGTGCTCCTGCTCTTCGTGGTCCTGATCCCCTTCGCCACGGCCACAGTCGCCGCGTATCTGACGAGCGGCAGCGATGACGCGCATGTCGCGATGGCTTTGTACGCTGTCGTCCTCGAGGGGATGGCGCTCAGCTTTGGCGCAATCTTCGAGTGGTCACTCGGTGAGGGCCGCAGCACGGTGCAGGTTCCCCGGGATCAGCGCCGGCAGGCGCGCCTCCGCACCTCCATCGGCGGGGTCGTCTACGTCGTCGTTTTCGCGGTGGCATTCATCAGCGCGCCCATCGCACTCGCGATCACGGCGCTCACCGGCTTCTACTACGTCTTCGCGCCACTCCCCCGCGTGACGCAGGACATCACGGGGATTTCAGAGTAGGTTGGAGACAGGCGCAAACCGCCGTGCCCGAGGTCTCAGCAATGTCACAGACATAGCTCAGGACCCGCTGAGCAACCGGCCTCATGCTGCAGAGTGTCACCCAATCGAAAACCTCGGAGCCCGACCATGAGTAGCGATATGCAGGAACAACTTCCTCTCGATCCCCCACCCCCGCCCGTCGATCCCGCCGGGGCATCGTATGGCCACTGGGCGCCGGATCCCCATTGGGGTCCGCCTGCGTGGCCGCCGGCAGCTTCCGCGCGCCGCCGCTCGAGCTTCATGCAGCGCACGCTCATCGCCGGCCTGGCGATCGTCTGCGTCGGCGCCGGCGGCGGCACTGCCTGGGCGATCACGAGCGCCACGCTCACGCGGACGCCCACAACGGCATCGCTGCCGTCTGGGAATTCCCAGACCGGCGAAGCCCCCAACAGCACCGGTGACAACGGCACAGGCAGCACTGGGACCGGCGGAAGCACCGGCACTGCAACGAGCGCCGAGATCGCCGCAATTGATGCTGCAACTGTTGACATCAACGCCATCACCGCGGCCCACACCGGTGAGGTGGCTGGCACCGGCATGATCATCACGTCGTCGGGACTCGTCCTCACGAACAATCACGTCATCGACAACACTGAGAACATCACGGCACAGATCGACGGGACGGGGACGACGTACAAGGTCACCGTGGTCGGATACGACGCGTCTGACGACGTTGCACTCGTGCAACTGGTGGGCGCATCCGGTCTGCCCACCGTCCCCATCGGCAATTCGGACAACGTCACGGTCGGTGACTCGCTCACCGTCATCGGCAACGCGCTCGGCAAGGGCGGCACACCGGCCGTCGTGACGGGCGTGGTGTCCCAACTCGATCAGCAGATCACCGCGAGTGACGAGGGCGGCGATACCGAGAGCCTGACCGGCATGCTGCAGGTGCAGGCGAACATCGAGCCCGGCGACTCCGGCGGTCCCGAGATCAATGGCGCCGGACAGGTCATCGGCATGACCACCGCGGGCTCCACGTCAGGCAACCCCAATCAGGAAACGGGCGCCACCACCGGCTTCGCGATCCCCATCAACAAGGCGATGCAGATCGTCGCGGAGATCCGGGCCGGCAGCGGACCGAATGTCCATATCGGCAACGCGGCGGAACTCGGCATCGAGGTCGCCCAGCCAACTGCAACGCAGACACTTCCCGGCGCCTACGTCGGCTCCGTTCTCGCGGGCTCACCGGCCGTTGGAATCGGGATTGCCGCCGGCGATCGGATCGTGAAGATCGACAACCAGACCATCGCCTCCCAGAACGACCTCCACAAGGCGATGGAGGGCTACTCGAACGGACAGACGGTGTCCCTGACCTGGATCGACCCGAACGGCACATCGCACACCGGATCCTTGACCCTCGGCCTCGCACCCTGGCCCGACTGAGGACCGTCCTCTGCGCCGGGTGCGGCGCAGAGGTGGCTGACATCGGCGGTCCCATCCACGAGTACATGACATCGGCGCCAGGGTGCTGGAGTGCCTATGGCGAGCTGCTCGTCCGGAGCAGCGACTCGGCTGTGGACCGGGGAACGGCCCAGCTCCGAACCGACGCCTATGCGAGCCAGCACGCGACGAACCCGGACGCCCGCAACCGCCAGTCGGTGGCGGTGCACCTGATGAGCCTCTGCGCCACGTTCGAGCTCGGTCTGACACCGGGACGGACGACCACCCTGCTCGGTGGATGGACGCACCGGCCGGGCGGCTATCCCGACCTGATCTCGGACGATCACCACGGCGTCGTGACCGTCATCGACGTCCTCGACGCCCCGGACGGCGAGGCCCACGCCGCCGCCGTGGAGCGCTGGGCAAGGTCCGTCTGGAACGGGTGGGCTGAACATCACGGCGAGATCCGGACGTTGCTGGCGGAACAGGGCCTGCAATAACCGCCGGCCGAATATCGCATCGGCCGTCACACCAGCGATTCCGCAGCGCGATGACGCGTTTGGAGCGTCGCGATATAACTCTGACAGCCCCTGAGGGGGGCCGCCGGAGACCGGCGCACGGCCAGCGCGGGAGACACTCGCGATGCAAGGAACCGCATGACGTATCTCGGTCCGTCGTGACCACCGAGTCACGCGTCGACGACCCTCGGGCCGGACCGGTGGCAGAGCCCGAAGGACACGAGCGCGGAGGACGGCTGCCGGCCATCTGGGCGTTCAACGCCCTCCTCATCGCAACTGCCGGAGCCGTCTACGTGCTCGCGGTCGCGCCGCTCAGGCAGACCAGCGAGGTCACGCTGGCGCCGCTCATCGTGCTCGTCGGGATCGTCGCCGCCTTCACCGCCACGGAGTGGGGCCGGGTGTTCATCCATTTCCGGCAGGAGGCGCAGTCCTACTCGCTGAGCGAGATTCCGCTCGTCATCGGGCTCTTCGTCCTGGCACCGGACCACCTGGTGCTCGCACGGGTGCTCGGCGCCGCGATCGGCCTCGGACTCGTCCGCCGCCAGGACCCGAAGAAGCTCGTCTTCAACCTGGCCAGCTTCGCGCTCGAGGCGGAGACGATCACCGTCCTGGTGCATCGCGTCGCCGGCGCTGCTCCGAATCCGACCCATCCGATCGTCTGGCTCTGCGTGCTCCTGTTCATGTCTGTGGCGTCGCTGCTCGGCTTCGCGCTCAGCGCGTCGGTGATCTCCATCGCGGTCGGGCGCCAGTCGTATCGCCAGTGGATCCAGTCGGTCGCGTTCGCGCTGGTCGGCGGGTTCGCGAACTGCAGCCTCGGCCTCGTTGTCGTCGCGATGCTCGAGCGCCAGCCGGCGATGCTGCTGCTCCTCTTCACGCCACTCGCCGCGATCGGCGCTGCGTACGTGCTCTACACGCGCGAGCATCAGAAGCATCAGCGCCTGCAGTACCTCTACGAGTTCGAGCGACATGCTCCAGCGGGCGAGCTCGGACGGTGCCGCCATCCCCGAATTGCTCGACCAGCTCTGCAAGGTCTTCCGTGCAGACATCGCTACCGTGACGCTGCTGCCGACGGCCACGGGCAGCGCGTCCATGCGCGTCATCAGTGCCAGCGGCCACCGGCACGAGAACAGCGATGGCCCGCTGCAGACCGCGGCACTCGAGCACTTCGTGCCATTGCTGGACGAAACCAAGCGCGGGCTCATCGCCGTCGAGGCGACCACCGACACCGACGTCCGCGAATGGCTGCGCGATCATGGGTTCAAGGACGCGATGGGCGCGCTGCTGCAGGGCGAGGGCATGCTGCTCGGATCGCTCGTGGTCGCCAACCGGCTCAGCGACGTCGAGATGTTCGACAGCGATGACCTCCGGCTCTTCGATGCCTTCGCTGCGCAGACGAGCGTCGCGGTGCAGAACACGCGGCTCGGGCATCGCCTTCGCGTGCAGGCATTCCACGACACGGTCACCGACCTCGCCAATCGAGCGCTCTTCATGGACCGCCTCGAGCACGCGCTCACCCGGCGTGAGCGCGACAACGAGTCGCTTGCGGTGATGTTCCTCGACCTCGACGACTTCAAGGAGATCAACGACAGCCTCGGGCACGTCGCCGGTGACGAGCTGCTCATGCAGGTTGCCGATCGCCTGAAGGACGTCCTGCGTGCCTCCGACACGCCCGCTCGTTTCGGCGGCGACGAGTTCGCGATCCTCCTCGAGGAGACCGCCGATCCCGAGGACACCATCCGCGTCGCCGAACGCCTCGTCGCCGCGTTCAAACGCCGCTTCGTCGTCGCCGGGCGTGAGGTCACGATGAGCGCGTCGATCGGTGTCGCGGTCACCGCTTCGCGCGACATCACGGCCGAGGATCTCGTCGGCCAGGCCGACGTGGCGATGTACCGCGCCAAGGTCAAGGGCAAGGACACCTTCGAGGTCTTCGAACCGGGAATGCAGGACGTCGTCGCGCGCCGCCTCGAGGTGCGCAGCGGCCTCGAGACCGCCATCGACCGCAATGAGCTTCTCGTCCTCTACCAGCCGATCGTCGACCTGGCGACGAGCACGCCGATCGGTGTCGAGGCGCTCGTCCGCTGGAAGCACCCGCGCTGGGGCATGGTCGTCCCGTCCGAATTCATCGGCATCGCCGAGGAGACGGGGATGATTCGCGAGCTCGGGCTTCACGTGCTCGAGGAGGCATGCCGTCAGTGGGTGGCCTGGCAGGTGGCATTGATCGACGATGCGTCGTTCACCCTCAGCGTCAACGTCTCGCCGCGGCAACTGCGCGACCCGAGCTTCGTCAGCGAGGTCGGACGCATCCTCACCCGAGCCGGGCTGCCGCCGTCACACCTCACGCTCGAGATCACCGAGAGCTTCATGGTCGAGGATCCGGCGAGCGCCCGTGCCCGCCTCCACGAGTTGAAGGCGCTCGGGGTGCGCATCTCGATGGACGACTTCGGTACCGGGTACTCGTCCCTGGCATCGTTGCAGGACCTGCCACTCGACATCCTGAAGATCGACAAGGTCTTCGTCGACCACATTGCCGAGGATCCCCGCCGGACGGCGTTCGCGCAGGCGATCATCCGCATGGGGAAGACGCTCGGCCTCGGGCTCATCGCCGAGGGTGTGGAGACCGCGGAGCAGAGCGAGCGTCTGCAGAGCCTCGGCTGCCGCTTCGCACAGGGCTTCTACTTCTCGAAGCCCGTTCCGCCCGACGAGATCCAGCACATGCTCAACGCGTCCCACGCCACCCGCGTGGCCGGCGGTCGCTGGTCCGACGGCAAGCCTCAGGACCCGCGGGCCTGGCTTCGGGTGCTCGACCACACCGCCTGACCGCGGCGGCAGATCAGAAGATCTCGTTGATCCGGCCGAGGATCTCCGGGGTGAGTTGCGCGATCACGGGCAGCGCGCCGAGGTTCTCGTGCACCTGCTCCACGCGGCTCGCTCCGGTGATGACCGACGAGACGTGCGGGTTGGCTGCGCACCAGGCGATCGACAGCTGGGCAAGGCTGACGCCGAGCTCCTTCGCGATCGCCTCGAGCTGCGTGACACGGCGGTTGGCATCCGGGTCGGTGACCATGGACTTGAGCCAGTCGTAGCCGGGCAGCGCGGCGCGGCTGCCTGCCGGGATGCCATCGCGATACTTGCCGGTGAGCAGACCGGACGCCAGCGGGCTCCACGTGGTGAGGCCGAGGCCGATCCGGTCGTACAGGGGAGCGAACTCCTTCTCCACCTTGTCGCGCGAAAAGAGGTTGTACTGGGGCTGCTCGACGATCGGCTTGTGGAGGTGGTGCTGTTCGGCGATGTCCCACGCTTCCTGGATGTCCGCCGCGCTCCACTCCGACGTACCCCAGTACAGCGCCTTGCCCGACGTGATGATGTCGTGCATGGCGCGCACCGTCTCCTCGATCGGGGTTTCGGGGTCGGACCGGTGGCAGTAGATGAGGTCGAGGAAGTCGAGGCCGAGCCGGCGCAGCGAGCCGTCGACCGCCTGGAGCAGGTACTTGCGGTTGAGGGTGTTCCGCGTGTTGACGCCGTCCTCGATGCCCCAGAAGAACTTGCTCGAGATGACGTAGCTGTGGCGCGGCCAGCCGAGTTCGGCGATCGCGGCGCCCATGATCGTCTCGGACCTGCCTCCGGAGTAGACCTCGGCGTTGTCGAAGAAGTTGATGCCGGCGTCGTACGCGGCCGCGAGGCAGTCACGTGCGTTGGCACCGGCGAGTTGAGGGCCGAAGCTGACCCACGATCCGAACGAGAGAACGCTCACACGGAGCCCTGCATGCCCGAGGCGTCGATACTGCATTTCCATGGTCACCGAGCATAGAGGCACGCCCCGAAATGACCGCGGCAGTCGCGGATGAGTCAGATCGACTCCATCACCGGGTGGATCGCGGCCGGCCTCTTCGGCGTGGCGATCGTTGCCTCACTCGTGAACCGGTGGCGCGTGGCCAACGGACACGGCTTCTCGATGGCGTGGTTCCGCGCGCACAACTGGCTCGGCACAGTCGCGACGCTCGCCGGCATCGGGCACTGCCTGTCGTCGGTGGGCCGCGTCACCCTGCCGGTCGGCGAGGAGATCGGCGTCTGGGCCGGGGCGGCTGCCGTGGGATTGCTGGTCCTCACCGCGTTCGCGGGCAGCGGCCTGTCCGGCGCCAAGCGCGACGCACGCCGGCGGATTCGCCGGAACCATGTGGCGACGATGTTCGCGGTGCTTGCGGTGGGGATCGTGCACACCGCGCTCAACGGCCCGCTCGCGGGCAGGTGAATGTCCAAGTGCATCAAGAACGGGACTCTGGCAAGATGATCGCCCCGACCTGAACCATCGCCGGAGACCACGCACGAGATGACTGAGACCACAGAGATCGCACCCCCGTCCGGAGCGGGACCGGCGCCCGCGCCAACACCGCAGGCCGACGGGCTCGACCCGCGCCGCTGGCTGGCGCTCGGCGCCGTGATGACCGCGCTCTTCATGGTGCTGCTCGACGTTTCCATCGTGAACGTCGCCGTCCCGGCGATCCGCAGCAACCTCTCCGCAAACAACGCCGACATCCAGTTCGTCGTCGCCGGCTATGGGCTCGCCTACGCCGTGATGCTGATCACCGGTGGACGACTTGGTGACATCTTTGGCAGGAAGAAGCTGTTCCTCATCGGCATGACCGGCTTCGTCATCGCGTCGGCACTCTGCGGCCTCGCGCAGAGCGCCATCATGCTCGACCTCTCGAGAGTGCTGCAGGGAACGATGGCGGCGCTGATGTACCCGCAGGTGCTGTCCGTCATCCAGGTGAGCTTTCCGCCGCAGGAACGCGCGCGTGTGTTCGGCTTCGTCGGCGCCGTCATCGGCATCGCGACGATCACCGGGCCGCTCGCCGGCGGCCTGATCATCCGCAACGACATCACCGGTGGCTCGTGGCGCTGGATCTTCCTCGTCAACCTGCCGATCGGCATCGGGGCGCTCATCGCCGCGACGCGGCTCGTCACCGAGTCCCGCGCACCGAACGCCAAACGACTCGACCTCGTCGGAGTCGTGCTCTCGACAGTGGGAATCCTGCTCCTCGTCTACCCGCTCGTCGAGGGACAGGTGGCGGGGTGGCCGGCGTGGACGTTCATCTGCATGGCGCTCAGCCCCTTCGTCCTCGTCGCGTTCATCCTGTATGAGCGGTCGCTCCCGTCCACGCGATTCCCGCTCGTGCAGCTCTCGCTGTTCCGCATTCCCTCGTTCCGAGTCGGCGTTGTCATCTCCGCTGTCTTCATCGCGGGCATTCCCGCATTCTTCTTCACCTTCAGCCTCATGCTGCAGGTCGGGTTGTCATACAGCGCGCTCAACGCGGGTCTGACCACCATTCCCTGGAGCCTCGGATCCGCATTCGCGTCGGCGATGTCGACGCGCGTCGCGCCCCGGCTCGGGAAGTGGACGATCGCGATCGGCTCGACGCTGCTCGTCATCGGGATCCTGGGCATCATCCTGACGCTGCACCAAGTGGGCACGAGCGTCACCGGATGGGACCTGATCCCGTCATTCCTCATCAGCGGGCTCGGACTCGGGACCGTCATCGCGCCGCTGCTGAACATCATCCTTGCGGGCGTGCCCGGGCGCGACGCCGGGTCCGCGTCAGGTGTGCTGACGACGTTTCAACAACTCGGTGGCGCGATCGGCGTTGCGGTTGTCGGCGTCGTCTTCTTCGGACTGCTTTCCAGCCAGGCGACAACCGCGATCGCGACGGTGACGCCGCAACTGCAGTCGCAGCTTGCTGCAGCGGGACTCCCGCCGTCACAGGCACAGGCATCGATCGCGACGTTCACCCGATGCTTCAAGGCACAGGCTGCCTCGAGCGATCCGACTCAGCCGATCCCCGGCTGCCCTGCTGCCAGCACGGCGCCGACGACGAACCCCGTGACCAACGCTTTCGAGCACGCTGCTTCGGTTGCGCTCGGACGCACCTTCGTCTCGTCAGTCGAACGAATCCTGTTCTTCAACGTGGGCTTCTGGGCGCTCACCGGCATCCTGTCGATGTTCCTGCCCCGAACCCGTCCGCAGCCGGCGCCGCAGCCGGCTGCTGCCGCACACGCAGGCTGACAGTCGGTTCGACCGTCGTGCACCGCGTGCGCGGCGTATCAGGCGCGTGTCTTAGTTGGACAGGCCGTGGCTGATGTTCGAGAAGACGTTGTTGACGTTGTGGCCGAGCGTCGTGAGAATCACGATGACCACGATCGCGATGAGGACAAGAATCAGGGCGTACTCGACCATGCCCTGGCCCTCTTCACGGCTGTTGAGCTGTTCGAGCATGTCTCGAAAGCGTTCGCTGACCTCCGTAACCCTGTCAACCATGATGATGTCTCCGATGAAAGCCGATCCCCGGTTTTTCGAGGCGATAGCCTCATCGTGCAGCCGGATCTCAAATCCTTTCGGAACGCTTGGTAACAGGCAGTCGCACAACGATTCGCGTTCCACCGACATAGTCGTCATCGATCGTGATGATGCCTTTGTGGGCAGAAACGATTGCTGCGCAGATTGCGAGTCCCAGTCCGGCTCCGCCCGTGCGCCTCGAACGCGAGCTGTCACCGCGCGCGAAACGCTCGAACACAACGGGGCGCAGCGGCGCGGGAATGCCTGGTCCGTTGTCCGTGATCGACACCACGCATCCACTCGGCGGTGACGCTGTCATCTCGATGCTGACGACGCCGTTGCGCGGCGTGTGGGCGAGCGCGTTCTCCAGCAGGTTGTCGAAGAGCCGGCCGAGCAAGAGCGGGTCGCCGTCGAGCGACGCCTCGCAGCGCAATGACTTCGAGAGGCGGACGCCCATCGCCGACGCGTGACCCTCCCACCGGGCATATGCCTCCTCGAGCACGTCGCTCAGGTCGATGTGCCTCACCGAGGTCATGAGTCCGCCGGCATCGCTCCGGGACAGGGTCAGCAGTGACTCGGAGATCTTCACGAGCCGTTGCGTGTTCTTCAGCGCCAGACGGACGGTGGCTGTGAGCTCGTCGCTGGTCCGCTCCTGGCGCAGTGTGATCTCGAGCTCGCTCTGCAGCGCCGACAGTGGATTGCGCAACTCATGCGCCGCGTCCGCCGTGAACCGGCGCAGTTGGTCCGTCGTTGCGGCCTGGGCTCGTTCGCGCGCCACGAGGGATCGGACGGTCATCTCACTGAGGCACGCGGTCACGACCACGGCGGTGAACTGAAACTTCGCGGTGAGCGGGTCGATGGCGCCCTCGGCCGCCGTGAAGATGGTGACGGCTATCGCGAAGAGCGTGATCGCCGCGGAGAACGGTGTCGGCAGCAGCCACGCGGAAAAAAGGACCGCCAGCAGCAGGAAGCCACCGAGCGTCGGGTTGTTGGGGACGACGATCTCGACGATGGTCACGAAACCGAGCAACACGAGACAGCCGATGAAGATGCCCATGCGGGCAACACGGTTGGTCATCTGCCGCGGTGTGAAGGCGTCCCGGTTCCAGGCGACGGCCATCATGTCAGGCGACCGCCGCGCCGTCGCCGATCAGCCGGTATCCGACTCCTCGGCACGTCTCGATGACCACGTTGGCGGTCGCCGCCGAGAGCTTGCGACGGACCTTGCCGGCGTAGACCTCGACGAGGCCCGAATCGACGGTCTGCCCGTCGCCCCAGACGGCGTCGTGGATCTGCTCCTTGCTGAGCACCTGCCCCGGGTGACGGAGGAACAGCTCGAGCAGCTCGTATTCCCGTCGCGTGGTCGGCACCACTTCCCCGTCGACGGTGATCAGGCGGGAGGCGCTGTCCATGCTGAGGTTCCCGGCCTGGAGCACCTGCATCTGCGGACCCTGCCGGCGCCGGCTCAGTGCACGAACCCGTGCCAGCACCTCTTCGAAGTGGAACGGCTTGGCGAGGTAGTCGTCGGCGCCGGCGTCGAACCCGGCGAGACGGTCGCGGACGTCGTCGCGGGCCGTGAGCATGAGCACCGCCGTCGGGACGCCCTGGGCGCGCAGCGAACGGCACAGGTCCGTCCCGTCGAGGTCGCCGCCGAGCATCACATCGAACAGGGCGACGTCATACGGCAGGCTCGTTCGGATCGTGTCGAGGGCCTCCTCGGCGGACAGGGCGACATCGACCGACATACCGGCCTCGGCCAGCCCTCGCGCAAGGCTGCCCGCGACCTCGGGTTCATCCTCGACGACGAGCACGCGCACGTCTGGCATCGTATTCGCGGGAACGCGGCGTATCGTCCCCGCGAGTGACTCGATACCCGCTCTTATGAATGACGTCATCGCTGCGGACGGGAACGTGCGCATCCGGCGCATGCGCGATCACCCCGACGACTACGCGCTGATCGTCGGCTGGCGGAATCAGCCACACGTCCGTGCGTGGTGGGATCCCGACGATCCGCCGCTGACGCTCGAGGGAGCGATCGAGGAGCTGCGACCGCTGACGCACGGCGCGGATGCCAATACCGCCGCGATGCTCGAGCTCGACGGCGCCGCGATCGGATACCTCCAGTTCTATCCCTGGGGCAGCGAGACGGCCTACCTCGCCGAGGTGGACATCACGATCCCGGACGGAGCCTGGGGGCTCGACATCTTCATCGGTGAGCCCTCGCTCGTCGACCGTGGCATCGGCTCTCGGACGGTCCGGCTGATCTCAGACCACCTCTTCGCCGAGCACGGCGCAACGGCCGTGGCATTGGCGACGGAGGCCGGCAATCTCCGCGCCCAGGCTGCGTACGTCCGGGCGGGCATGCGCGTCGTCGAACGCTTCCTCGACACCGACACCCGCGACGGTCAGCGCGTCGAGTCGGTGCTCATGATTCGCGACCGGCCCGGCGGAACAGCTGCCGCGCGATGATCTCGCGCTGCACCTCGGACGCCCCTTCGTAGATCCGGATGCCGCGAACCTCGCGGTACAGATGCTCGAGGAGGTGCCCGTGCTCGAGCGCGCGCGCCCCGTGGATCTGGATGGCCACGTCGACAGCGAGCGCCGCCGTCTCGGTCGCGAAGAGCTTCGCCATCGCGGCTGCTTCAGTGATGGGAGCGATCCCCGCGTCATGAGCGGCGGCGGCCGAATGGACGAGGAGTCGCGAGGCCTGGACGCGGGTCGCCACGTCGGCGAGCTGGTGGCTGACGCCCTGGAGGGCCGAGAGTGGGCGTCCGAACGCCTCGCGCTCCTGGGCGTACGTCACTGCGGCGTCGAGCGCGGCCTGGGCCATCCCCACAGCTGCCGCGCCGACGCTCGGTCGGAAGAGATCGAGCGTGCGCATGGCGACGCCGAAGCCGTGGTCGATCTCGCCGAGGACATGGGTTGCCGGAACCGCGACGCCGTCGAAGCGCAATCGCCCGATCGGGTGATCGGCGACGAACGGGATGGACGTCCCGGACAGCCCCGGGCTGTCGCCCGGCACCGCGAAGGCGGTGATCCCGCGCGCGCCCGCGGCGGCCGTGGTACGCGCGAACACGCTGTAGATGTCCGCCTCGGGCGCGTTCGAGATGAAGACCTTCTCGCCGGAGAGCCGGAAACCGTCTCCGTCCCGCTCAGCGGCGAGTGAGAGCGAAGCCGCATCGGAACCGGCGTCGGGCTCGGTGAGCGCGAAGGCAGCGACCGCCTCGCCGGCGACGACGCGCGGCATCCAGACATCGGCGACCTCAGCCCGGCCGGCCGAGAGGATCGGGTGGGACCCAAGGCCCTGGAGTGCGAACGCGATCTCGGCCTCGGTCGAGAAGCGTGCCAGCCCCTCACGGATGAGGCAGAGGTCAAGGACGGAGATGTCGCGCCCCGCTCCGAGCACGCGGGGTATCAGGCCGCTCTCGGAGAGCTCGGCGACCAGCGGCCGGTTCACGTGACCTGGCTCACCGGTGCGGGCGAGCGGCGCCAGGATGTCCAGGGCGATGACCTCGCTGCGGACCAGCAGCTCCCGCTGCGCCACCGAGAGGTGGGCGTACGTGGTGCTCATTCCAGGACGGCGATGCCGACCAGCTCGACGAGTGCTCGCGGATCGAAGAGCTCGGTGACCCCGATCAGCGCCATCGCCGGGTAACGGCGGCCGAAGTGCTGGCGCCAGACGGTGCCGAGCGCCGCAAGCGCCAGTCGATACGCCGCGAGGTTGGTAACGAACACCTGCAATGAGACCAGGTCGTCGGGCACGCCTCCGGCAGCACGCAGCGCGGCGAGGAGGTTGCGCGTGGCCAGGTCGAACTGCTCGATGATCGTGACTCCCTGGATCTCCCCGTCGGGGCCCTGTGCCGTCTGGCCGCCGAGATAGACCGTCCTCCCGGGGGGTGCCACGACGGCGTGAGCGAAGCCGGTCGGCGGCGCCAATCCGGGGGCGGTCACGATCTCGGGCTTGGGCGTCATCTGCCCTCCCAGACGGGCGCGCGCCCCTCGGTCCAGGCGCGGTGATACTCGCCGTGGTCGTGGCTGCCCATGAGCAGCGCCTGTGTCATCGCCTCGAGCTCGAGCGCGCCGCCGAGATCCATGTCGAGCTCGCGGGTGAGCAGGACCTTGGTGGTCGAGTAAGCGAGGGCCGGTCCGGTGGCGAGGCGGGTGGCGAGCTCGCGGGCGGCTGCCGGCAGCTCCGCATCGTCGACGACGGCCATCGCGAGACCGATCTGCAGCGCCCGCTCCGAATCGACCGTATCCCCGAGCATCAGCAATTCGGTCGCCCGCCCGAGACCGATCACCCGCGGCAGCAGATAGGCGGAACCCATGTCGGCACCGGCGAGCCCCACCTTGGTGAAGAGAAAGGCGAACCGCGCCGAGCGCGCGAGGAGCCGGAAGTCCGAGGCCAGCGCGATCACCGCTCCGGCTCCGGCGGCGATGCCGTTGACGGCCGCGATGACCGGGAGCGGGCACTCGCGAAGCGCGCGTACGACCGAGCCGGTCATCCGCGTGAACTCGAGGAGGTCCCCGGCCTGCATCGACTGCAGCGCGCCGATGATCTCGACGACATCCCCGCCCGAGCAGAATCCCCGGCCGCTGCCGGTGATGACCAGGACCCGCGCATCCCCCCGGTGCGGTAGCTCTGCAAGCAGGTCGCGCAAGTCGGCGTAGACGTCGAAGGTGAGGGCGCCGAGCTTCTCCGGACGCGCCAGCGTGATCGTGGCGACTCCGTCGGCGACGGCGAAGTCGAAGTGTTGCCATCGATCCGTGAAGCCGGCCGATGCCCGGAACCTCGTCATCGTGGGCTGCCTCCTTGGTCGCCGCTGCGTTGATCGGCAGACGGGGCCGCGATCGTCGCCTCCCGGAGCGCGGTCCGGTCGATCTTGCCGGAACCGGTGCGTGGAAGGCTGGCGACGAACCGCACCTCCCGCGGCACCTTGTGCGGCGCAAGGCGCTCGCGAACGAACGCCTGCAGCGCCTCCGCGGTCATTGGCGCAGATCCCGCGCGGAGGACCACCCACGCGCAGCTCCGCGCCAGTCCGTCGCGATCCGCCGCGACGACTGCACATTCGATGACCTCGGGATGCGTCGCCAGGCACCGCTCGATCTCCGCCGGCGCGACGTAGATGCCGCCCACCTTGAGCAGGTCGTCGGCCCTGCCGCGGTAGAGGAAGAACCCGTCGGCATCGCGCTCGGCGAGATCGCCACTCATGACGAGGTCCTTCGCAAAGGTTCGCTCGGTCGCGCCCGGGTCCTCCCAGTACTCCAGGGCGGCGCTCTCGCTCCTGATCCAGAGCCGTCCGATGGTGCCGTCCGGCACCGGCTGGTCATCGTCATCGACGACGGTGACGGCGTAGCCCGGGACGACCTCGCCGATGGTGCCCGGCCGCGACCGCCCCGGCCGGTTCGAGATGTAGATGTGGTACGCCTCCGACGATCCGATGCCGTCGAGCACCTCAACACCGAACGCCTCGTTCCATCGGTGGTGCAATGGTTCGGGCAGCGCCTCTCCGGCCGACGTGCAGAGGCGCAGGCAGCTCAGGTCCTGGGCGGCGGCGCTCGGGTGATCGAGCATGGCCTGCATCATCGTCGGCACGTTGACGAGGATCGTCGGACGGTGGCGCGCGATCAGCTCGAAGATGAGCTCCGCCGTTGTCCGCTCACGGAAGATGAGTCCGGCACCGCCGACGCCGAACGGGAAGAGCGCCACGAGGTCACGGGCGTAGCCGAAGAAGAGCTTGGGAACCGGCAGGATGATGTCGTCCGCGCGGATGTCGAGCACGCCGCGCGCGTAGCCGTCGTAGCTGACGATCGGGCTGCGTGTGCGATGGACGCACGCCTTGGGCTTGCCGGTGCTGCCGGTGGTGAACTTCCAGAGCGCGATGCTGTCGAGTGTCGTCGCCGCGGGCTCCAGCATCGCCGGCTGGCGCCCGACCAGCGCCTCAAACGACTCCTCATCGGCGCGCAACGCATCTGTGGGAGCGCCGAGCACGAGCAGGGTCGGATGCGTGCGCGTCGTTTCCGTTGCTGCACGCATGCGGTCGAGGGTGCCGCCGTCGACTACCACCACCGTGGCACCGGTGTAATCGACGTAGTACGTGTAGTCCTTGGGCTGCAGGAACGTGTAGACCTCGGCCGTCACCGCGCCGATCTTCTGGGCCGCGTACCACGTCGCCACGAACTCGACCGAGTCGGTCAGGGCCAGCAGCACCCGGTCCTGTGCGCGCACGCCGAGCTCGAGCAGTGCGTGGCCGACCTGATTGACGAGCGCCGCAAGGCTCGAATACGAACACGAGCGCTCGCCATCGATGAGCGCCGTGCGATCGCCACGCCCCTCAGCGATGTTGCGATCGACAAAATGCGTCGCGAGGTTGCAAGGCTCCGGAGTTGGGCTCACTGACCGGGCTCGGGCTCGATCTGTGCACGGATCAGGTCGATGAGCAGGGCGGCGAGCGTGGCGAGTGTCGCATCGCCCTCGCGGGCCGTCGCCTCGGCGGGAGCCCCGCAGTACGCTCGGTCCATGCCCATCGCGAGGAAGTCGGTCTGCCCGGCAGCCATCGCCACGGGCATGTTCACGCGCAGCGCGGGCAGCATTCGCATGACGTCGGTCTCGATGAGCTCGGGGTGCGTGGCGAGCACGAGCGACGTCTCGTAGCGTCCCGCGTGGGCGGCGCCGCTCTTGAACTCTTCGGTGAGCTGCTCGGCGACCACGCGGCGGGTGAGATCGAGCAGCCCAATGTGAGCTGTCTCGGCCGCCCGGCGCACGGTGGCCACCTGGGCGGGCTCGAAGTGACTGTTGACGATCACCTGATGGCGGAAGCCCTGCGCACGCAGCGAGGAGCTGACCTCGACGATGAGCGAGTGGAGGGTGTCCTCGCTGATGGTGACCGCACCGGTGAAGGCTGCGGCGTAGTGGGTGACGCCGAAACCGATCTCGGGCAGCACGAGCGCTCGAATCCTGGGGTCGCCGGAGAGCTCGATCGCGGCGCGCTCACAGACTGCCGTCGAGATGATCGAATCGGTGCGCAGCGGCGCATGGGGTCCATGCGGCTCCACGGCGCCCACCGGGAGGAGCAGCACCGGCACGGGCCCGGAGTTGAGCATCGCCCGGGCTCGCGGCGACGTCAGATCGGCGAAATGGATCGACGACGGCATGCTGATGACGGCACACTCACGACGCTCGACACTCTACAGTTGCGCACCGACTCACATGCGCATAGCGGTTGTCGGGGGCGGACCGGGCGGACTCTACTTCGCGGCGCTCGCCTGCCAGCTCGACCCGAGCGCCGATATCACCGTCTGGGAGCGCAACGCGGCCGATGACACCTTCGGCTTCGGCGTGGTGTTCTCGGACGAGACGCTCGGTGGCATCGAGCACGCGGACCCGGAGATCCATCGCGCGATGGCGCAGGAGTTCGCGCGCTGGGACGACATCGACATCCATTTCAAGGGCACCGTGATCACATCGGGAGGACACGGTTTCGCGGCGATGAGCCGCCGTCGCTTGCTGCAGATGCTCCAGGAGCGCTGCGCCGCGCTCGGCGTCACGCTGCGCTTCCACACCGAGGCGCCCGCGCTCGACGTGCTGTCTGCGGAGTACGACCTTGTGGTGGGTTCGGACGGCGTGAACTCTGCGACGCGAGCGCGGTATGCGGAGTTCTTCCGACCGCAGCTCGATGTCCGCAACTGCAAGTTCATGTGGCTCGGCACCGACCTCGTCTTCGACGCGTTCAAGTTCTACATCGTCGACACGCCATACGGCGTCATGCAGATCCATGGATATCCGTTCGACGCTACCGGCAGCACGTTCATCGTCGAGATGAACGATGCGGTGTGGCAGCGCGCCGGCTTCGCGCAGCACGCGGCACGCCCGTTCACGCCCGGCGAGAGCGATGACGCGAGTATCGCACTCATTCGAACGTTGTTCAGCGACATCCTCGATGGGCATGCAGTGCATGCCAACAACTCGCGCTGGATCAGTTTTACCACGGTGCGCAATGACGCGTGGTCGCACGCCAACGTCGTGCTCCTCGGCGACGCGGCCCATACCGCGCACTTCTCCATCGGATCCGGAACGAAGCTCGCGATGGAGGACGCGCTCGCGCTTGCCGCCTGTCTGCACGAGCAGCCCAGCGTCGCAAGCGCGCTTGCTGCGTATGAGGCCGAGCGCAAACCGGTCGTGGTGTCGACGCAGCGCGCGGCCCAGGCAAGCCTCGAGTGGTTCGAGAACCTCGGCCAGTACGTGCACCAGGATCCACTCCAGTTCGCGTTCAACATCCTGACGCGGAGCAGGCGCGTCACCTACGACAACCTGCGCCTTCGCGACCCGGAGTTCGTGGCCGAGGTCGACGCGTGGTTCGACGCCGGCGTGCGCCATCAGGTCGGGCAGCACGCCGGTCCCGATGCGCCGCCGATGTTCCAGCCGTTCCGCCTGCGTGGCCTCGAGTTGAAGAATCGCGTGATCGTCTCGGCGATGGACATGTACTCGGCGACCGACGGCATGCCGAACGACTTTCACCTCGTCAACACGGGCAGCAAGGCGCTCGGCGGCGCGGCACTCGTCATGACCGAGATGGTCTGCGTCTCACCCGAAGGTCGCATCACGCCGGGATGCGCGGGCATGTATCGCGACGAACACGAGGAGGGCTGGCGGCGTGTCGTCGATTTCGTGCACGAACGCAGCAGCGCGCACATCGGCCTGCAACTCGGTCACTCCGGCCGCAAAGGTTCGACGAAGTTGATGTGGGAAGGGATCGACGAGCCGCTTCCGGACGAGAACTGGGAGCTGGCGGCGCCGTCGGCGATCCCGTACTCGCCGATCAACCAGGTGCCGCGCGAGCTCACCGTCGCGGAGATGGACGAGATCCGCGGGCAGTTCGTTGCGGCTGCCGTGGCCGGCGATCGCGCCGGTTTCGACCTGCTGGAACTGCACTGCGCACATGGGTATCTGCTGTCGAGCTTCATCTCACCGATCAGCAATCAGCGGTCGGACGAGTACGGCGGCTCGCTCGATCATCGCCTTCGTTATCCGCTCGAGGTGTTCGACGCCATGCGCGCGGTCTGGCCGGCACACAAGCCGATGAGCGTGCGCATCTCGGCGACCGACTGGTACGAGGGCGGCATCGACTCCGACGACGCAGTCGAGATCGCCCGCGCGTTCGTGGCGCACGGCGCAGACGCGATCGACGTCTCGTCCGGTCAGGTGGTCAAGGACGAGCGCCCCGCGTTCGGACGTTCGTATCAGACGCCGTACGCCGACCGCATCCGCAACGAGGTGGGCGTCGCGACGATCGCCGTCGGCGTCATCTCGTCATACGACGACGTCAACTCGATCATCCTCGCCGGCCGGGCCGACCTCTGCGCGCTCGCCCGCGCGCATCTGTACGACCCGCAGTGGACGTTGCACGCGGCCGCAGATCAGGGCTACTCGGGACCCGGTGTCGTCTGGCCGGATCCGTTCAGGGCCGGGAGTCGCAAGCCGCAGTCGGGGCGCACCGACGGTCCGAAACCGAGGCTCCAGCTCATCCGCGAGGGAGAGCCTCGAACCCGGCACAGCCGCTGGCGTCCTGCTGTCTGACTGAACGCTTCGCAGCGCTCAACCGCTGTGCCACGCTACCGACCGGCGCGCCATTTCCGGCTCGCCCGACCGGACAAGGAGGTGTGATGGCGAGCGTTTTGCGCGAAATCGTTGTCGACTGCCGCGATGCCGGGGCGCAAGCGGCATGGTGGTCCCGCGTGCTCGACTGGCCTGCCGTTCAGGACGATGGCTACTGGTGGATGTCGTCGGACGGCACTGAGGACGCTGCGATGACCCTGTGCTTCATCCCCGTCCCCGAGGACAAGACAGTGAAGAACCGCGTGCACCTCGACGTCAGTCCCTCGGGATGCGAGCAGGCCGAGGAACTGGAAAGGCTGCTGTCACTCGGCGCGCGCCGCAAGGACATCGGTCAGGGCCCGGAGGTCTCGTGGGTCGTGCTGGAGGACCCGGAGGGCAACGAATTCTGCTTGCTGCACACCAGGGTGGGCTGATCGGCGAGGAGCTAGCCCCGGCGAGACTGCCGGCCGTCGAGGCGGATCGTCCAGCCATCGATGCTGTCGATCACGAGATGCGTCTGGTCCCAGGGGTCGCGAGCGAGCGTTTCGCGCACCGCGTCCTCCGACTCGGCCTCGACGGCGAGGACAACGCGATGCTCATCGGCAAGCGGTCCTCCGAGGACGACGAACCCGGACGTCACGAGGTCATCCATGAACGCCGCGTGCTCGGTCCAACCGGATTGCTCTTCGAGCGGGCGATCCTGCTGCCACTGCGGACCTCTGCGGCGCAGCACGACGAAGTACATCACCGTGCGACCTCTTCGGCCATCTCGCGCAGCCGCGTGGTCGTGTTCCAGTTCCGCGTCGTGGTCCGCAGCCCGAGCACCTTGTCCCAGTCCGGCAGGCGAGACCCCATGACGCCGTTGCGCAGGCGCAGGTAGATCACGCGATCACCGACCGCGAACTCATCGGGCGCGCATGCATCGCGATCGACGGCGGCGATCTTCGCCGCAGGTGGTGCTGCAGCAACGAATGTCGCGTGCAGCTCACTCGCGTCGGCGCGGCCGACGAACGGATTCGAGTCGACGACGGAGGCAAGCTCGGCGGCGGTCCGCACCAGGACGGCGACCTCCATGCCGAAGGTTTTCTTGATGCCTGCTGATATCTCCTGCTCCACCGCCGCATCCTTGCCCTTACCGCCGGCGAAGAGCGCGTTGCCGCTCTGCAGATGGGTGCGGACATCCTCGTATCCGAGGGACTCCAGCATCGCGCGCAGATCCGCCATCGCGATCCGCTTGTTGCGGCCGACGTTGATCCCGCGCAGCAACGCTACTCGCGTCGTGGTCATGTCAACCTCACGGGATCGCCGAATGTGAGTGCGGTATCAAGCGAGTTGAGGAACCACTTGCGCTCCTTGCGCATGAAGAACATGTGCCCACCGCGGAACGTCACCAGTTGCGAGTTGGCGATGCCGTGCCGCATGTCCTCCGCGTGGCGGAGCGGGAAGATGAAGTCATTGCGTCCGTGCATGATCGTTGTCGGTACCTGGATCTCGTGAAGCCGGTCGAGACATTCGTACACGTGCGAAGCATGACTCTGATGCGCCTGGGCGTACGCCGGCTGCGGATACTTACCCCGGAAGATGAGACGGCCGACGAACCGGAGCATTTCCATGCGCGTCGGGCCATTGTCGTGCCGTGCGACCGCGGATGTACTCACGAGGATCAGGCGCGCAACGAGCTCCGGGTGTTCGAGCGTGAGCTCCAACGCGATGCGGCCGCCCATCGAGATGCCGAGGATCGTCGCACCGCTGATGCCGAGCGCCTCCATGAGTCCGGCGGTGTCGGCGGCCATCATCTCGATGGAATACGGGATGTCCGGCTTGTCGGTGCGTCCCGCGCCTCGGTTGTCGAACGCGAGCACACGATTCGCCTGCGCCAACCACTGAATGAGCCGTTCGGACTCCGTGATGTCGTTGCCGAGCCCACCGATGAGCACCACGGGGTCGCCTGTCCCGCGGAGCTCGTAGTACATGTCGATGTCGCCGACTCGCTGGATTGGCATGCTCGCTCTGGCTCCGTCAGCGCGAACCGCTCGTGCTGTGGCGGAGGTCCTCCTCGATGCCGCGGGCGGCAGAGAGCAGGTGCGGCAGGAACTCCTCGCGCACGAGGTCGGCGCTCCCGCGGCTGACCGGCGACGACACGTTGACCGCGGCGGTCACGCGTCCCGAGAGGTCGTGGATGGGAGCCGCGATCGCTCGCAGTCCTTCCTCGAGCTCCTCGTCGACGAATGACCAGCCCTGCTCCCGCACCAGGAGCAACTCGGTGCGGAGCGCGTCGATATCGGTGACGGTGCGCGCCGTCAGGCGGCGCAACTCCACGGATGCGAAGTAGCCGTCGAGCCAGTCGTCGCTCTGTCCCGCGAGGAGCACTCGGCCCATCGATGTCGCGTACGCCGGGAAGCGGGTGCCGACGCTGATGGTGATGGTCATGATTCGCCGGGTCGGGACTCGAGCGATGTACACGACGTCATCGGCATCGAGCACGGAGACCGACGACGATTCGCGCAGCGTCGCGACCAGCCGCTCGAGATGGGGCTGCGCGACCTCGTGGAGGCTGAGGCTCGAGAGGTACGCATAGCCGAGCTCGAGAACTCGAGGCCGCAGCGCGAAGAGGCGACCGTTGCTGCGCACGTACCCGAGCTCGGTGAGCGTGCGGAGGAAGCGGCGCGCCGACGCCCGTGTCAGCCCGGCGGCGCGAGCGACGTCGCTGAGCGTGAGCTCGGGATGTTCCGCATCAAAGGCACGGATGACCGCGAGGCCGCGGGCCAGCGACTGCACGAAGTCCGCTCCCACCGCATGCTCCGCGCGCGCGTCGGTCATGACGGATCGACGGGCGACGGCGGTGTCGCGGCGTCGGTCTCCAGGACGCGGCGGGCGATCTTGAAGGCGCGATTCGCACGCGGTACGCCGGCATACACCGCAACCTGCAGCAGCACCTCCTTGAGCTCGTCAAGCGTGACACCGTTGCGCAGCGCCCCGCGAAGGTGCAGCACCAGCTCGTCCTCGTTGCCCTGTGCTGCCAGCATCGCCACGGTGATGCAGCTGCGCGTCCTGCGGTCGAGCCCCGGCCGTGACCAGACCGCGCCCCACGCGTAGCGCGTGATGTGCTCCTGGAAGTCGCTCGTGAATGCGTTCGCGTCACGCATCGAGCGGTCCACGTGCTCGTCGCCGAGCACCTCGCGGCGGGTCGCCAAGCCCTGCTCTCGAAGGTCGTCCGTCATCACTCGTCCCCTCGCTGTTCGGCCAGGTGCTCGCGCACCAGACGGCAGACGATATCGGGTTGCTCGACGTTGACGAGATGCGCGGCATCCGACACGACCGCGACACTCGCGTCGCGGAAGGACGCGCCGAAGAGCACCGCCGCGGCGGGGCGCACGATCGGGTCATCCGCGCCGGCGATCAGCAGTGTTGGTGCGTCAATTCGGTGTATCCGATCACGAAGATCGCAGGCCACGATCGCGTCGCAGCAGCTCGCGTATCCCTCCACTGACATGGATGCGAGTTCCCGGCCGAATCGATCCACGGTGTCGGAATGCCGTTCGACGAACGCGGGTGTGAACCAGTTCGACACGATGCCGGCGGCAATCGGCTCGAGCCCGCCGGCACGAACCGCAAGCGCCCGCTCGCTGTACCGGCTCACCGGTTCGAGTCGCGCGAGCGTGCACATCGCGATCAGGCGATCGATGCGTTGCGGATGATGCGACGCAAGCCAGAGTCCCACCATGCCGCCGAGCGATAGACCGCAGAACGATGCGGATTCCACGCCGAGATGGTCGAGCAGCGCGACGACATCGGCGCCGAGCTCGTCGACGCTGTATGGGCCGTTCGGGGCGGGCGATGCGCCATGACCGCGGTGATCGTAGAGGAGCAGGCAATACTCCGATTGCAGCGCATATTGCGGTTCCCACATCGACCGCGACGTGCCGAGCGAGCTGCTCATCACGAGCATCGGCAGGCTGCGGTCGCCGAGGATGGTGTGGGCGAGCGCAACGGTCACCGAGATGTCTCGGTCGCGTCGTGTGCGCGCCGTGCGCGCGCAATGAACTCCGGCGTGGAGCCAAGGTACGCGGCCGGATCGAGCGCGGCGGCGACCTCCACGGGGGTCAGATGGCTGCTCACTTCCGGGTCCGTCGCAACGACGGCAGCGAATGCGATGCGACGTTGCGCAGCCTCACCGCTACAGCGGCGAACGACGTCCTGCGCTGCACTCCGTCCCATCGTTGCGGCGAGGCATCCGGCGATGCTCTCCGCCATCACCAACCCGCCATCCGACCCAAGGTTCGCGCGCATCCGGTCCGTATCGACCGACAGCGTGGAGAGCAACTGCGCGGTGTGATGTCCGGCGCCTCCGGCGAGGCGCAGCAGCGCACGAACGGTCTCCCACTCGGCGTGCCAGGCGCCCGTGGCCCGTTCATGCTCCTGCACCATCGCGTGGAACACTGTGGCGACGAGTTCCGGCGCTCGCTCGGCGGCGGCGATGACGAGCACGGCTCGAACCGGGTTGTGCTTCTGCGGCAGCGTCGACGACGTCCCGTGCTGATCGCCACCGCGTTCGGTCGCCTCCGCAACCTCTGCCTGCGCGAGCAGCGTGACGTCGCGCGCGATCTTGCCGAGGACTCCGATGGCGGTGCCGAGCGCAGCGGCAAGTTCCGCGATACGCGTGCGATCGGTGTGCCACGGCACCACTGCCTCGGCGAGCCCGAGGCGCTCCGCAAACCGATGAGCGACATCAATGCCTGCCTCGTGCAGCGCTGCGAGCGTTCCCGCGGCCCCACCGAGCTGGGCGGCAAGGCGTTCGAATCTGACATGCGCGAGCAGGGCGCGGGCTTCGTCGATCGAGACGAGCCATGTTGCGGCCTTGAGTCCGAACGTCGTCGGCACGGCGGGTTGCAGCAGCGTGCGCGCCGTCATCAGCGTCTCGCGATGCGTTGCTGTCAGTGTCGCGCATGCGGCGGCTGCAGTTCGCAGGTCCGCGAGGATGAGGTCGAGCGCGCGTTGCGCCAGCAGCGACAGCGCCGTATCGATGACGTCCTGGCTCGTTGCACCGAGGTGGACGTAGGACCGCACGCTGGATGGCACCGCGGCGGTGAGGTCGTTGACCATCGGCGCTGCCGGGTTACCGGCGGCAACCGCACGGCGTCCGATATCGGCAATATCGAAGCGCTCTGCCACGCACGCCGACTTGATCTCCGCGGCGGCCGCGGCGGGGACGAGCCCCGCGTCCGCCTCGGCCCCGGCGAGCGCTGCCTCCACGTCGAGCATCGCCTGCAGCCACGCGACATCGTTGACGGCCGCATCCACCTCGGCGCTGCCGAAGAGCGAGTCCGTCAGCCCGTCAGCGATCGAAGAAGACGGTCTCATGCGCGCCCTGCAGGTGGATGTCGAAACGGAGGCCAGCGCCGTCGGCCGCTGCAACAAGAGTTGCGCGTTCTTCCGGGTTGAGCGTCCGCAGCACGGCGTCCGTCTCGTTGGCCCCGCCCTCATCGGGGAAGTACAGGCGCGTCACGAGCCGTGTCAGGAGTCCGCGCGCGAACACCGAGACGTCGAGATGCGGCGCAGCGTCCGATGTGGCGCGCGATGGCTTGACCGCAACCACTGCGAACTGTCCCTCTTCGTCGGTGGCAGATCGAGCGACGCCCTCCGGCTGCCACGTTTCCACGAGCGCATCGCGCACGGGCTGGCCGTCGCCGTCGAGCACCTGGCCGGAAATGCGCACCGCACCCGGCGCGCCTTCAGGGACGACGCGGGTTCCGATCGTGGGACCGAGTCCGATCGCGAAGAAAGGCCCCACGGTCTGCGACGGCGTGATCGGGAGCGTCATTCCTCGCCATCATCGTGCAGCGGGGTGGCGTCCCGTCCGGCGACGACGATGTCCCACTCGTACCCGAGCGACCACTCGGGCTGTGTCAGCTCCAGCGACCAGCGCGCGACAAGCCGTGCTCGCGCAGCAGGATCAGGCATCGCGTTGTAGAGCGGATCCAGCGGCAGGAGCGGATCGCCGGGAAAGTACATCTGCGTGACCAGCCGCTGAGCGAACGCATCGGTGAACACCGAGAAGTGCACATGCGCGGGACGCCAGGCATTCGGGTGGTTGCGCCACGGGTATGCGCCGGGCTTGATGGTGATGAAGTGATAGCGCCCCTCATCGTTAGTCAGACAGCGTCCCGCGCCACTGAAGTTGGGGTCGAGTGGCGCCGGATGCTGGTCGGATACGTGTGCGTAGCGCCCCGCCGCGTTGGCCTGCCAGACCTCGACGAGCGCCCCGGCGACCGGCTCGCCAAGCTCGTCTCGCACCGATCCGCTGATGGTGATGCGCTCGCCGAGCGGTTCGCCCTCGTGCTGGCGAGTGAGGTCGTTGTCGAGCGGGCCGATCGTGAGGCCGGTGAGCAGCGGTGCCGAGAGGTCGGGAAAGCGTTCCGGGAGCACGCGGAGCGGCCGCTTCGGTGCGCGCAGCTCGCTCGAGCGGTACGCGGATGTGTCGTTGGGCGGATGCGCCGATGCGGCCATCAGCTCTCCACGACGACCGCGAGGCCCTGCCCGACGCCGATGCAGATCGCGGCGAGTCCGTACCCACCGCCGCGGCGGTGCAACTCGTGGGCGAGCGATCCGATGATCCGTGCTCCCGAGCATCCGATGGGATGGCCGATGGCGATGGCTCCCCCATTGGGATTCACCTTCTCCGGGTCGAGCTCGGGCCAGAGATGCAGGCACGCGAGCGACTGCGACGCGAACGCCTCGTTGAGTTCGACCACCTTGAGGTCGTCCCATCCGATGCCTGCCTTGTGCAACGCGGCGTTCGCCGCCTCCACCGGCCCGATCCCGTACATCGGCGGCTCGACCGCGCTGACGCCGCGCGAGACGATTCGCGCGAGCGGTTCGTGGCCGGAGCGGCTGACACCGTCGGCGTCGGCGAGGAGCAGCGCTGCCGCACCGTCGTTGAGTGGTGATGCGTTGCCCGCGGTGACGGTGCCGTCTGCGCTGAATGCGGGCCGAAGCCTGGCGAGCGCCTCGAGCGAGCTGTCGCCGCGAATGCACTCATCACGATCGAGGTCGACCCCACCGATCGCAACGACCTCGTCCGCATAGCGGCCGGCATCCCACGCGGCAGCGGCCTGGCGATGACTACGCAGTGCGAAAGCATCCTGGGCATCGCGGGAAATCCCATACGTGGACGCCAGCAACTCCGCACCCTCGCCGAGCGAGATCGTCCAGCCGGTCGGCATGCGCGGATTCACCATCCGCCAGCCGAGGGTGGTCGAGAACATCGTCTCGTTGGTGCGTGGGTAGCCGCGTTCGGGCTTGAGCATCACCCACGGTCCGCGGCTCATCGACTCGACGCCACCGGCGATGCACATCGAGTGGTCACCGACCTGGATGGCGCGGCTGGCCTGGATCACCGCTTCGAGCCCCGATCCGCAGAGACGGTTGACCGTCGTCCCGGGAACCGATGGTGGTACTCCGGCAAGCAGCAGCGCCATGCGCGCGACGTTGCGGTTGTCCTCGCCGGCGCCGTTGCCGTCGCCGAAGACAACGTCGCCGACCTGCGCGGGATCGATCGACGGACTCCGCTGCAGGAGCTGAGCGATGACGTGCGCAGCGAGATCGTCGGGGCGCTGCCCAGCGAGCGCGCCGCCGTGACGGCCGATCGGCGTGCGCACCGCGTCCAGGATGTACACCTCACCGCTCACAACGCGCCCTTGGTCGCCTCCAGGCGGCGGAGCACTGTGAGCTCGTCGGTCGTCGGCGGGTCCGTCGTCGACAGGTCCGACGACACCGCAAGCGGCCATCCTGTCGCCGCTCTCGCCTGCTCCACGTTCGCGCCGGGATGGACGCTGACGAGTGTCAGCTCACACGTTTCCGGATCCGGAGTCAGCACCCCGAGGTCGGTGATGACGACGCGAGGGCCGGAACCCCGAAGGCCGAGTCGCTGACGGTCGCCCGGTCCCTGCCCGAAGCCGACCGACGTCACGAAATCGACCCGGTCGACGAACGTGCGCAGCGTCTGCCGAACGACGACGACGCCTTCGCGGCACGATGCCGCGATCTCCGGTGCTCCGCCGGCTCCGGGGAGGCGGACCGTGGGATGGCGATAGTCGTTGCCGATCACAGTGGTGTTGATATTGGCGTAGCGGTCGATCTGCGCAGCGCTGAGGAATCCGACGTCGATCCTGCCCGGCTGCAACCAGTAGTTGAAGACCTCGGGAACGCTGACGACCGTATCGGCGGTGTCGGCGAGCATGCCGTCGCCAATGGAGAGCGGCAACCGGTCCGGCTTGGCGCCGAGCGTGCCGGACTCATAGATGAGCACGACGTCCGGAGCATGCGTGAACCGCGCGAGGTTGGCGGCGGTGCTCGGCAGTCCAATGCCGACGAAACAGACCGTCCCGTTGTGCAGCTGCCGCGCGGCGGCCACGGTCATCATCTCGTCGGCGGTGTACGCCTCCGTCACGCCGCGGGTGCTCTGCGCAGCACGTGCTCATCCATCCAGCGCACAAAGGTCTCCCGGTCGCGGCTGATCGCGTCCCACTCGGTGTAGAAGGCGTTGTCGCGATAGGAGTATCCCTGCGCGTACGACGGGTGCGCGCCGCCCGGCGCCAGCGCGATGTAGTTCGTCGCGAACGACGGCAGGATCACATCCTGTGGCCGGGGATCGAGACTGTCGACGATCTCCTCAACGGTGATGAGCGACCGCTTCGCGGCGAGCACCGCCTCCTTCTGCACGCCGATGATGCCCCACATCTGCACGTTGCCTTTACGGTCGGCGCGCTGCGCATGGATGATCGTCACGTCCGGTGACAGCGCCGGCACCGCGGTCAGCACCTCGCCTGTGAACGGGCATGCGATCGGCCGGATGGTATCGGTGTGCGCAGGGAGATCGGTCCCGACGTAGCCGCGCAGCACCGCGAACGGCAGCCCGCTCGCACCGGCCAGGTATCGGTTCGCCATACCGGCATGGCTGTGCTCCTCGAGCTCGAGCGGCAGCGGCCACGCGTTCTCCACCGCATCGCGAAAACGATGGAGCGATCCGACGCCGGGATTGCCGCCCCACGAGAAGATGAGCTTGGTCGCGCATCCCATCCCGATGAGCTGGTCATAGATGAGATCGGGGGTCATGCGCACGAGCGTGAGGTTGCGGCGTCCTTGGCGGATGATCTCGTGACCCGCGGCAAAGGGGATCAGGTGCGTGAACCCCTCCATGACAAGGGTGTCGCCGTCGTGGACGACTGCGGCAACGCCGTCGGACAGCGTGACGATCTCAGCCACGATCGTTTACGCAGATGTTCGCAGAGCGCACACCCGTCCTCATGACACTAGTATTGAGACCAGACGGGCGGTACGTCAAATGCGCTTGCCTCTCGCTACGGGGATATGGTACGTTCATTCAGAGAACGTGAGTTCGCTATGCGAACATTCTAGCATCGGATCAGCATCGGTCGGATTAGCATCGGAAAGTACGGGGTGCGAGCCATGTCCCAAGAGGACACCCTCGTCAGAGCGGGCGAGGTATCCATCGTCGACCGCCTCATCGGCGATCACCCGGTGACCCGGCGCACAGTGCTCAAGGCGCTCGGCGCCGGCTCCGTCTCGATGATTGCCGGTGGCCTCCTCGATGCCTGCGGTTCGCTCGGCAACACGGGCGGAACCTCGAGCGCCGGGACGATCAAGATCGGCTACGTGAGCCCGCTCACGGGTCCGGATGCCGGATTCGGCGAGCCTGACCCCTACGTCGTCTCGCTCGCCCGGAAGGCCTGGGCGAACGGCATCACCGTCGGCTCGAAGAAGTACGACGTCCAGATCATCACCGAGGACAGTCAGTCGGGAACGCGCGCGCAGCAGGCCGCGTCGGACCTGATCAACACCTCCAACGTCGATCTCATCCTCACGACGTCCGCCCCCGAGACCGTCAACCCCGTGTCGGACGCCGCCGAGGCCGCCGGCGTACCGTGCATCTCGACGATCGTGCCGTGGGAGGCCTGGTATTTCGGGCGGCAGGCCAATCCGGCAACGCCGGTTCCGTTCAAATGGACGTTCCACTTCGCGTTCGGCGTCGCGCAGTTTGCCAGCGCGTACGAGAAGTTGTGGCCGCAGGTCCCCACCAACAAGGTGGTCGGTGTCATGTGGCCGAACGACGCTGACGGCAACGCGATCCGGAGTGCGCTCGGACCGTTGCTGAAGACAGCCGGATACACGATCGTCGATCCCGGAGCGTACGCGGACGGCAGTACGGACTACACGGCGCAGATCTCGCTCTTCAAGCAGAAGAACTGCGAGATCTTCAACACCTTCCCGATCCCGCCGGACTTCGTCACGTTCTGGGAGCAGGCTGCGCAGCAGGGTTTCAAGCCGAAGATCGCGCAAATCGCCAAAACCGGGTTGTTCCCGTCGCAGGTCGAGGCACTCGGTTCGCTCGGCAACGGTCTTGCCAGCGGCGTGTACTGGGCCCCCACCTGGCCGTACACGTCGTCGCTGACGGGTATCAGCTCGGCGGATCTCGCATCCGGCTATGAAAAGAGCTCGGGCAAGGAGTGGAACCAGCAGGCGGGCGCGAGCCTTGCGCTGTTCGACGTCGCGAACGCCGCGCTCAAGGCGAGCGGCAATCCCAAGGACAAGCAGGCTGTGGCGACGGCGATGAAGACCCTTGCGGTTGACACACCGCTCGGCCACCTCGCGTGGGGCGTCGGATCGACTCCGCCCAACGTCGTCGCGACCCCGATCATCGGTGGTCAATGGGTCGCGACTCCGGGAACCGCATATCCGATCAACTTCGTGATCTGCGAGAACTCGAATGATGCCAACGTCCCCATTGCGGCGACTCTGACCGCTTACAGCTAAGACTGGGGCGCGTATCGTCGTGCCGGTGTCGGATCCTTTGCTCGAGGCGAGCGGTATCGCCCAGCGATTCGGCGCGCTCGTCGTGCTGGATGGTGTCGACTTTGCGCTCGGATCCGCTGAGTCGGTTGGCGTGGTGGGACCGAACGGCGCCGGCAAGACGACGCTGCTGAACATCCTCGCGGGATCGCAACGTCCGACATCCGGACGCATCCGCTATCAGGGGGCTGACGTGACCGGCGTGCGGGCCGATCGCCGCTGTCGCATGGGAATCGGCCGCACGCATCAGATACCGCGGCCGTTCATCGGCATGACGGTGTTCGAGAACGTGCTGGTCGGTGCGATGCTCGGCGCGGGCCGGCGTAGCACCGTGGCCTACGAACGCACCGTCGACGTGCTCGAGACATGCGGTCTCGTCGACGTCGCCAACCGTCGAGCCGCCGATCTCGGCCTGCTCGATCGCAAGCGACTCGAGCTCGCTCGCGCGCTCGCCACCGACCCCAAGGTGTTGTTCCTCGACGAGATCGGCGGCGGGCTCACTGACGCCGAAGCGCTCGAGCTCGTGGCGACGATCAAGCAACTTCGCACACGTGGCATCGCGATCATCTGGATCGAGCACATCGTGCATGTGCTCGTGCAGGCGATCGACCGGCTCATCTGTCTCGACTCGGGTCGCATCATCGCCGACGGATTGCCCAAGGAGGTGCTCGCCGACTCGCGCGTCATCGACGCGTATCTCGGTGCGGCGACACCGTGAGCCTGCTCGAGGTCCGCGCCATCGACGCGCAGTACGGGTTGCTGAAAGCGGTCCGCGGCGTGTCGATGACGGTCGACGAGGGCGAGACCCGCGCGCTGGTCGGCGCCAACGGCGCCGGCAAGACGACGCTGCTGCGCACGATCGCCGGCGCCCATCGCCCGGCAGCAGGGAGCATCGTCTTCGACGGCGTCGACATCACCACCGTCCCCGCGTATCGACGCGTCAGCCTCGGCATCGCGC
Organism: Candidatus Dormiibacterota bacterium; assembly: GCA_963754015.1. Classification (GTDB taxonomy): domain Bacteria; phylum Chloroflexota; class Dormibacteria; order Aeolococcales; family Aeolococcaceae; genus Palsa-851. The sequence continues at coordinate 339,140 of CAVWEG010000007.1, read as the reverse complement.
TCGTCCCCGAGGGACGCAGGCTGTTCCCAGGCCTCTCCGTCGAGGAGAACCTCAGCATCGCGGGCGGGAAGCGGCGCGGTGGGGAATGGACCGTCGAGCGAGTGCTCGAGGTCTTCCCGATGCTGCGGGAGCGTCGCAAGCAGCGCGCGGCAACACTCTCCGGTGGCGAGCAACAGGCGACGGCGATCGGCCGCGCACTGATGTGCAACCCGCGTCTCATTCTTCTCGACGAGGTGTCACTCGGCCTGTCACCGATCGCGGTCACCGCTGTCTACAACTCGCTGAAGACGCTCATCACCGGCGGCACGACGGTCGTGCTCGTCGAGCAGGACCTGGGGCGCGCGCTGAGCATTGCGTCGCGCGTCACGTGCATGCTCCACGGCGCGGTCGTGCTCGAAGGACCCGCAGCGGAACTGACGCGGGTGCAGATCACGGCGGCGTACTTCGGAACGCAGCGCGCCACGAGCGCCGGAGCCGCGTCATGACCTGGGTCAACGCGATCGTGCAAGGCGTGCTGCTCGGCGGCTTCTATGCGCTGCTCGCGTGCGGGCTGTCGCTCATGTTCGGGGTGATGCGCATCATCAACCTCGCGCACGGAGACATCGCAGTCGTGGGCGCCTACCTCGTGTGGGTGCTGGCGACGCAACTTTCGATCTCCCCCTTTCTCGCCGCGCTCCTGGTGATTCCCGTCATGTGGGTCGTCGGGTACGCGATGTACGTGCTGTTGCTGGAGCGCAGCCGGCGAGCCGGCGTCCTGGTTCCATTGCTGACCACCTTCGGGCTGGCGATCGTCATCGAGAACGTCCTGCTCCAGGTGTTCTCGCCCGACGTGCATTCACTGTTGAGCAGCACTGGATCGCTGGCGACGGCAAGCGTCAACGTGGGCGGTGGCCTCGCCATCTCGGCGCTCGGAACCCTCATCTTTGTCACTGCGGTGGTGGTCCTCACCGGTTTGCAACTGTTCCTCTCGCGCACCAACGCGGGCCGTCAGATGCGCGCGACCGCCGAGGATCCCGACGCAGCCGAGCTCGTCGGCATCAACGCGCGAGCCGTGTACGCGCGAGCCACCGCGATCGCTGTGGCGACGGCGGCCCTCGGCGGTGTGTTTCTCGCGATCCGTTCCACGTTCGATCCGTCGACCGGGCCGACGCAGCTCATCTTCGCGTTCGAGGCTGTCGTCATCGGCGGGTTCGGCTCGGCGTGGGGGACGCTCGGTGGTGGCATCGTGCTCGGCGTCGCCCAGGTGATCGGCGAGCAGGTCAACCCGCAGTACGCCGTGCTCTTCGGTCACCTGGTGTTCCTGGCAGTCCTCGCCGCGCCGCGTGTCGGGTTTCTCGCTCGCAGGAGTCAGCTGTGATCCGCATCCGCAGTGCGTCACTTCTCGGCGGATACCGCGTGCAACGATGGACGCGCGTGTCGATGGCGTTCGTTGCGATCACGCTGGCCGTGATCGTTGTGCTCGCGCTGGTGCCGTTTCTCTTCGGTGCGGACGTCGATGAGCAATTGACCGTGTTGCTCACGTTCGTGATCCTGGCGGTGATGTGGAATGCACTTGCGGGATATGGCGGCCTCATCTCGGTCGGTCAGCAGGCGTTCATCGGGCTCGGCGCGTACGGCACGATCTTCCTGACGCAGCACGGGTTCACGCCGTATCTCGCGATGATCATCGCCGGCCTCGGCGCGGGCGCGGTCGCCGTGCCCGTCTCGTTCATCATGCTGCGCCTGCGCGGTGGTCAGTTCGCGATCGGCATGTGGGTCGTCGCCGAGGTGTTCGGCATCCTCGTCTCGCTGGACTCGAGCCTCGGCGGCGGAACGGGCGTGTCGCTTGTCGGCCTCAACGTGTTCGCGCCCGGATACCGTCAGGCGTATACGTTCTGGATCACGCTCGCATGCGCAACCCTGCTGCTCGGTCTCGTGTTCTTCCTGCTCCGGCGTCCGATCGGCACGTCGCTGCAGGCGGTGCGCGACGATGAGCAGGCCGCAGCATCGCTCGGGGTCAACGTCGCGCGCTCCAAGCGCGTGCTCTTCGTTGTGGCCGCGGTCGGGTGTGGCATCGCTGGCTCGCTCTACCTCGCCAACACGCTCTTTATCCAGACCGGTTCGGTGTTCGGCGTGCAGTGGACCGCCTACATGCTCTTCATGGTGCTGGTGGGTGGACTCGGCACGTTCGAGGGACCGATTCTCGGAGCGGTCATCTTCTATCTGATCCAGGCGAACTTCGGCAACAGCGGCGCCTGGTACTTCATCGGCCTCGGAGCGGTAGCGATCGCGTTCGCGCTATTCCTGCCCCACGGACTCTGGGGCGCGATCGACCGGCGGCTTCGGTTGCGGTTGCTCCCGGTCGGTTACACACTACGGTCGCTGAAAGGATCGGCGCCGGCCAAGCCAGAAGCCGTGGTTGACGAGGCGTGAACACGAGATTGACGCGAGAGGACGTTCAGCGACAGACCAGGATATGGAGGTTGGCAGCATGACGGCGACGGTCGACGGCAACGTACGCGAGTGCGCACAGTTCATCGGTGGCGAGTGGGTCGGCGCGTCTGACGACCGCCTCTTCGACGACATGGATCCGTTCACGGGGAACGCCGTCGCGCGTGTGCCGGCGGGCACTCGCGCCGACGCCAAGCGCGCGGTCGACGCCGCCGCGGCTGCGTTCCCGGCGTGGTCGCAGACACCCGCGGCGGTACGGCAGGGCATCTTCCTCCGGGCAGCGGACATCCTCGAGTCGCGGCGCGACGAGGTTGTCGGCTGGCTCGCCCGCGAGACCGGCGCGAGCTTCGGTTTCGGCATGTTCCAGATGGGGTTTGTCCCCGGTCTCTTCCGGCAGGCGGCGGGCGCCGCATACGCGCCGCTCGGTCAGATCCTCCCGACCGACATGCCGGGTGCGATGGCGATGGCCGTCCGCAAACCGGTCGGTGTCGTCGGGGCCATCGCACCATGGAACGCCGCACTCATCCTGTCTGCCCGCTCGATCGCCGCACCGCTCGTGTTCGGGAACACCGTTGTGCTCAAGCCGTCCGAGGAGTCGCCATACAGCGGCGGCCTGCTCTGGGGCGAGATCTTCGCGGAGGCCGGTCTCCCTGCGGGCGTGCTCAACATCGTGACCCACGGGCCGGGTGAAGCGGGTCCCATCGGCGACGAGCTCGTCGAGAACCCGAAGGTCCGGCGCATCAACTTCACCGGCTCGACCGCGACAGGACGGCGCATCGCCGAGGCGGCCGGACGCCATCTCAAGCGAGTCGTCCTCGAGCTCGGCGGCCAGAACCCATTGATCGTGCTCGACGACGCGGACCTCGACTATGCCGTCGATGCGGCTGCTTTCGGCGCGTTCCTCCACCAGGGCCAGATCTGCATGTCGGCGCGGCGGATCATCGTCGAGCGTCCCATCGCCGACGCGTTCGTCGAGAAGCTCACCGCGAAGACCGCCGGGCTGAAGCTCGGCGATCCGAAGGAGATGGACACGATCATCGGGCCGCTCATCAACGCGGCAGCGCTCGCCACCGTGCAGCGGCGTGTCGACGCCGCAGCAGCGGCCGGCGCGCGTGTGCTCACCGGTGGTGGCACGACCGGAACGTGTTTCCAGGCAACGCTCGTCATGGACGTTCCCGCGGACTCGGAGCTGGCGAACACGGAGACCTTCGGCCCCGTCGCAACCATCGAAGTGGTGAACAACGAGGATGAGGCGGTTGCCCGTGCCAACGACACGTCGTACGGCCTTTCGTCGGGGATCATCACGAGCGACCCGGACCGCGGGATGGCGGTGGCAAACCGCATCGAGGCCGGCATCGTCCACGTCAACGATCAGCCGGTGCACGACGAGCCCCAGATGCCGTTCGGCGGCGTGAAGGACAGCGGATGGGGTCGCTTCGGCGGCACGTTCGCCATGGACGAGTTCACCGAGTTGCGCTGGATCACGGTGCAAACCGGGCGCAGGCCGTTCCCGTTCTAGACGTGGATCAGCCGGGGTCGCGTTTGCTCCATGCCCGGCTGCAGGCTCAGGTCGGCATCATCGGTGCCGGCCCTGCTGGACTCATGCTCGCGCACCTGTTGCGACTGCAGGGCATCAGCTCGGTCGTGCTCGAGTCGCGATCACGGGAATACGTCGAACAGCGCGTCCGGGCGGGTGTGCTCGAGCAGGGCAGCGTCGACCTGCTCGAGCGCGTGGGGGCCGGTGAGCGGATGCTCCGTGAAGGTCTCCCGCACCGTGGCATTCAACTGCGCTTCGGCGGCAGCGACCACCGCATTGATTTCAGCGAGTTGACCGGCGGCCGGGGCATCACCGTCTACGGCCAGCAGGAGCTCGTGAAAGACCTCATCAGGTTGCGGCTCGACGCGGGCGAGTCGATCTACTTCGACGTCGGCCAGGTAACACTGCTCGACATCGACAGCAGCCGCCCGCGCATAGCATTCATGCACCAGGGCGCGCACATGACCCTGCAGTGCGACTTCATCGCGGGCTGCGACGGGTTTCACGGCGTTTCGCGCGATACCATCCCAGCCGGTGTGCTCACCGCGTACGAGCGCGACTATCCGTTCGCATGGCTGGGAGTCCTCGCCACGGTGGCTCCTTCCTCGGAAGAGCTCATCTACTGCTATCACGAGCGCGGGTTCGCGCTCCTCAGCATGCGGTCGCCGACGGTGAGCCGCCTCTACCTGCAGGTTGCGGCCGATGAGAAGATCGGCGACTGGTCCGATGGACGAATCTGGGAGGAATTGCAGACGAGGTTCGCGCTCGACGGATGGACTCTGCACGAGGGCCCGATCACGGAGAAGGGGATCTCCGCCTTGCGGAGTTACGTCGTTGAACCGATGCAGTACGGGCATCTCTACCTCGCCGGTGACGCCGCGCACATCGTGCCGCCCACCGGTGCCAAGGGGATGAACCTCGCGTTGCGTGATGTCAGCATCCTCGCCGACGCGCTCACCGCCTTCTATCGCAGTGGTGACACTGCACTGCTCGACGGCTATTCGGCGCAGTGTCTGCGTCGCGTGTGGCGCGCGCAGCACTTCTCGTGGTGGATGACATCGATGCTGCACCGTTTCCCGGACGGCGATGCGTACCAGGTGCAGCTGCAGCTCGCGCAGCTCGCGTACACGGTGGACTCGCGTGCAGCGGCGACGAGTCTCGCGGAGAACTACGTCGGATATGAGTGGAGGCAGTCATGACGGCGTCGGACGAGAGGGGCGAAGCGCTGACCGCGCAGGCAATCGACAGCCTCGCGAACTGCCCGGACCCGAGGTTGCGCGAGGTGCTCAGCAGCCTGATCCGCAACCTGCATCACTTCGCCGTTGAGACATCGCTCACCGAGGCCGAGTGGATGGCCGGCATTCGCTTTCTCACCGCGGTGGGCCGGATCACCAGCGACCACAGGCAGGAGTTCATCCTGCTGTCCGACACGCTCGGGCTGTCGATGCTCGTCGACCTGATCAACCACGGAGCCGGCGGCGGCGCGACCGAGTCCACCGTGCTCGGGCCGTTCTACGTTCCCGATTCCCCGTGGCGCGCCTATGGCGAAGCGATCACCGACGCCCTCGGAGACAACCCGCTGCTCGTCAGCGGCCGCGTCCGCGACACGACCGGCCGCGCGATCCCGGACGCCGTCGTCGATGTCTGGCAGAACGCGACGAACCGCCTCTACGCCGTCCAGGACGAGCATCAGGCTCCCGACAACCTGCGCGGCCGGTTCCACACGGACTCCGACGGCGCATTTGCGTTCCGCACGGTGCGACCCGTCGACTATCCGATTCCTGATGACGGCCCGGTTGGTCACATGCTTGCAGTGACCGGCCGCCATCCATGGCGACCGGCCCACGTGCATCTGATCGTGTCCGCGCGTGGCTATGACACGGTCACGACACACATCTTCAACTCGACGAGCAAGTACCTCGATTCCGACGTGGTCTTCGGCGTGAAACCATCACTGGTGCGCACGTTCATCGAGCATGACGCCGCCGTCGAACCACCTCCTTCAGGCATCGCCGGACGATGGTGCAGCGTCGACATCGAGATCGTGCTACAGCCTGCCGGCGATTCGCGAGATTAGCCGGGCGGGGTCTCCGGGGAGTCCATCTGCTCCTGCAGGCGGCGCATCCCGCGCAGCCATCGCTCGGTGTCGCCGGTCTTGCGCTCCATCCAGGTCTGGGCGATCGGATCCGAGACGACGAGAAACTGCTCCGTACGAATCGCCTCGACCACCGAAGCCGCGATGTCCTCAGGCTCCTTGATCGGGCCGGCAACCATCGCGGCAAACGCGGGATCCGCTGCCGCCAGCATCGGCGTGTTCACACCGAGCGGCGCGACCAGCGTCACGCGGATACCGCGGTGGTGATACGTGATCGACAACCACTCGGCGAGGCCGACGACAGCGTGCTTCGTTGTGGCGTACGTGACGTTCCCGTGGCTCGTGAGGATGCCCGCCATGGATGCGGTGTGCACGAGATAGCCACTGCCGCGCTCGAGCATGCCCGGCAGCACGGCGCGCACCGCGTGGACGTGCGCCATGACGTTGATCGCCCACTGGTCGTTCCACACGGCGGATGGGGTGGTGATGATGTCGCCGCCCGTAGCGACACCCGCGTTGCTGAAAAAGATGTCGATGGGACCCAGACGGGTCTCGACCTCCGCAACCATCGCGCCGACCGCGCCGTCTTCGCGAAGGTCGCACGGCACGGCGATGCCGTCGATCTCCGCAGCGACCGCTTCGCATCCTTCGCGGTTGCGGTCAACCACCGCGACTTGGGCCCCGGCAGCGGCAAACGCGCGGCACGAAGATGCCCCGATGCCGCTGGCACCGCCGGTGATCACTGCAATCTTGCCCGTCAGTTCGATGGCGGGATTATCTCAGTGCCGAACTTCCTCGGGCGTCTCGTACCAGCGCAGACGCTCGCCGACGCGGCTGCGCAGCCGCCAGGCTCGCGACTTCGGTGCGTCGTCAAGAGCCTGCAGCACGGCGCGGACCTGGTCGCCGACGTTATGCACCGCATCCGGCACCTGATCCTGCGACCAGAGTTCCGCGACCTTGCGTGCGTTGCGCTCGAAGGTGTGGCAGAACCCCCAGTCCTTGCCGAGCACCGAACGCAGGCGCGGCAGGCTCACACCGTCCTCGTCGGAGTCATCCTCGCTGAGCGGGTGATCCGCGAGCAGGCACGCCGCGTCGCCGAGGTCTTTGCGATTGATCTCCCACACCTGCAGCTTGGTGAGCAGCAGGTCAGCGAGCGGGACCGTCAGTGCCGGTCGGTCGAGGCGTCCGCGGAGGTCGAGCTTGTGCGACATCACCAGCTCGTCGATGACGACGTCGATCGACCAGCGTCCGGCCGGTTCCTGGTAGTACAGGCGAGTTGCGCCGTGCAGGCCGTTGAAAAACTGGTCCGGCAGATACCCCTGAGTCACCAGGAGCGCCTTGAACTTCGTCGTCGCGGCGGAGGCGACGGCGAAGTCCATGTCATCGTACGAACGCGCGAACGGACCGGCGTGGGAGCTCGGGCAGCGGACCCAGATCGCGAGACCGCCGATCAGCCGCGCCGGCAGCGCGAGCTCCACGCACGCGGCCGCGAGACGGCGAGCCTCGTCGCGAATGTCAGCGACGATCGTCGAGTCAGTCTCGGCCATCATCAAACTCCACTCACCATCCGGACATGGTAAGGGCGGCCGGTGCCAATCACCGGCCGCCCTCCCAGCCAAGGGGGATGTGAGTCACTCCGGCGGGAGTTCCTTGTACACAAATTTGATGTTGATGCCCTGACTAGAGCGGATGAGGCTCGGGATGTAATACAGCAGGGCGCCACCGACGATCAGGCCGCCGAGCCAGGCTGGGATCCACCACCAGTTGGAGCTGTCGCCGGCCATGACGAGGGCCGGGAACTGGAACGCGATGTAGATGATCCCGACGAATTCGGCGATCGACAGCACACCGACGATTTGCAGCACGGGGATGCCGAGGAACTTGACGTTGGCGGGAGAGCCCTGATACAGGTCAGGCCGTCGGATGGGTAACGCGATCGCTGCGAGTCCCACGATGATCACCGCGAGCGCGCCAGCCAGCACGATCAGACCGAGCACGAGCTGGAACTGATTCCCATACACGCTCCAGACCACGAGCGCCGCGACGATGACGTTCGCAACGATGATCGCGTTCACCGGCGAATGAGTCCGCTCGTTGATCTTCGCGAGGCTTTCCGGCATGAGCCGGTCGAACGACCATGCGAAGAACGAACGGATCGGCATGAACGTGTTCGCGATCATCGAGGGCAAGGACCAGAACAGGAACGAGCCCATGATCAGGATCGTCAGCACAGGGGTGTTGAAGACGAGCGACGCTAGGAACGGGTAGAACGGTCCGGAGGGGATCTTGTACTGCGTGCTCGCGGCATTCAGCGCGTACACGAAGTTGTAGCCCGCGATCCGGAAGAGCAGCAGCACGCCGATGATCAGGAGGACGGTGTCCCAGCCGAGCGCTCCGAACATGACCGACAGCTGGCGGCGACGGTTCGAGGCACTCTTCAATTCGCCGGACATGTACACCGACCAGAAGTTCCACATCATGAATCCCTGGATCGAGAAGAGTGTCGGCCACGTCGCGTTGCCGTCGAAGAAGTTCGTGTGCGCTGACGCGGCACCCGGCGCTCCTGCGATCACGGCCGCGACGTTGCCGCCGCCGAAGCTCTTGTTGAGCGCGTCGAAATGCGAGAAGAAGTCGGTCTGGCTCCCGATCAGGAGCACGATGAACGCGATCAGGGTCCCCGCCATCGCGATCAGGAACGAGTAGTTCTGCCAGCGGAACGTCGCCTTGGTGCCGCTGATGAGGATGCCGGTCATCAGGACGACCATGAGGAGTGATGCGATGAGCTCCCAGGTCTGATTGGTCTGGAAGGACGTTCCCCAGCTGATGAGCGTGCTGTTGTTCGCGAACGATCCGAGTGCGACGAGCACCGGTCCGAGTGCGAGGAGTGAGAAGAACTTGGCGAAGAATGCAGCGCCAAGGAGGCCGCCCGCGATCATGCACAGGTTGGATATGAGGGCGATCGGCGGCGACAGGACACGGCTGACCCAGACGTAGTCGCCGCCGACCCTCGGCATGCTCGCCCCGAGTAGCGCGAACATGACGAGGACGGGGATGTTGATGACTGCGACCAGCAGCAGGACGCCGGCGACGTTCGCGCCAGGGAACGCGACGAGCGTGAAGAAGATCGAGTACGCGATCGTCGAGCCGACTGGTGCCGAGATGACCGCGTTGAAGATCGTGGCGTCGACGGCCGACGCCGACCGCACGAGCCCGGTGCTGTTGCGGACGAATAGCCTGCTTGCGGTTGCCATGACGACCCTCCGGCGGCTTGGGCGCCGCCCCCAACTTGACACACGCGTCGAAAGCAGGCAGAGTTGAACATAATCGAACACTAGTGTCAAGTAGGGCTTGTACACGGAGGGACACCCTCCGATCAAGACCTGACAACCCGATCTGGGGCTGAGGAAGCGAGGAGACACGCAACGTGTTAGCGGTGGAACGGCGCCTGAAGGTGCTGGAGCGCGTCGCCGAGGACCAGGCCATCGAGGTCAGCACGCTGGCGCGCGACTTCCAGGTCTCCGAGATGACCATCCGTCGCGATCTCCGGCGCCTCGAGCGCGACGGATTCGTGCGACGCACCTATGGGGGCGCGACGACGCACCTGGTCAGGACGTTCGAGGTCGGCGCCAACGCACGGACGCTCCGCCACGCCAAGGAGAAGCGTCTCATCGCCCGATGTGCAGCCGAGCTGACGGTCGGGGTGCGCTCGATGTTCCTTGGGATCGGCACCACCGTCGAACACTTCGCGCGTCTGCTCCCCGTGCGCGAGGATCTGATGGTCATCACCCCGTCGCTCGCGGTGGCGAGCCTGCTCGGCACGCGCAACGTTCGGGTGATCATCGCCGGCGGTCTCGTCCGGCAGGACGAGTTGACGTGCATCGGCGCGTCAGCGGTCGAGGCAGTTCGGCGCTACAACACCGATACCGCGGTGATCGGCGCGGCCGGCCTCTCGGCCAAGCGCGGTGTGACCGAGCTCGACGACCGTGACGCCGATGTGATTCGCGGCGGCCTCGAGCGGACCGAGCGGATCATCGTCATCGCCGACGGGACGAAATTCGGGAATGTGGCCATGAGCACGGTCGTGCCGCTCGAGCAGGTGTCCGTGATCGTCACCGACGCCTCCGCGGATCCCGAGGAGATCGCGAGGATCGAGAGCGCCGGCTGCGAGGTCGTCATCTGCACCGCGGAGACTCCGGCATCGCGCTCAGCGCGAAGCAGCGCAACGGAAGTCAGAGGATCAGCGTGAGCCTGCTGCGTCGTCTGTTCGGCGTCGACAAGCCGATCATCGCGATGCTGCACCTCCCGGCGATGCCCGGCCGGCCGCGCCACGATCGTGTGGCGGGCATGGGTCTTCTCGTGGACACGGTCGGCCGCGACCTCGAGGTGCTGCAGCGTGCGGGCGTCGACGGTTTCCTGTTCTGCAACGAGGCGGATCTCCCGTATCAGATCGGCGTTGGACTCGAGGCTGTTGCCGGGATGGCCGCGGTGATCGGTCAGGTGCGCTCGACGGTGACACGCCCCTTCGGCGTCAACCTCGTCTGGGATCCGATCTCGAGCCTGGCCGTGGCGCGCGCGACCGGCGCCGCGTTCGTCCGCGAGGTGTTCACGGGCGTCTACGAGAGCGACCTCGGACTCATGCATCCGGACTTCGGCGCCATCGCCGGATATCGCGAGCAGATCGGTGCCGGCTCCGTCGCGCTCTTCAGCAATATCACGCCCGAGTTCGCAAGTACCGTCGGCACTCGCTCGGTCGCCGAGCGAGCGCGCAGCGCGGCCTACCTGGGTGTCGACGCGATTCTCATCAGCGGACAGATCACGGGAACGTCAACAAGCCTTCGCGAGCTGCTCGAAGCCAAGACAGCCGTTCCTCAGATGCCGGTGCTCGCCAACACAGGCGTCCGCGAGGACACAGTCGACGAGATCCTTGCGATTGCGGACGGCGTCCTCGTCGGGACGAGCCTGAAGCGCGACGGCGTGACCTGGAACAGTGTCGACCCGGAGCGGGCCGATCGGTTCATGGCTGCGGTGCACCGCGCACGCGGTGCGGTTCCGGTCTGAGATGGCGAAAACACGGATCTACTTCGTCAGCGACCTCCACGGCTCGAACGTCTGCTTCCGGAAGTTCGTGAACGCGGCAAAGGTCTACGAGCCGAAGGTGATGATCCTCGGTGGCGACGTCGCGGGCAAGGCGATTCAGTCGATCGTGCGCGCGCCCGGGGGTCACTACCGGTGCAGGTTCGTCGGCACCGACTACGACGTCGTCGACGGACCCGAGCTGGTCGCGCTCGAGAAGTTGATCTCCGATCACGGCTACTACCCGTACAAGGCGGATCCCGGAGAGCTCGAGGCGATGGAGGCCGCCGGCGGCCTCGACGCGCTGTTCCTCGAGCTCATGCGCGCCCGTCTCACCGAATGGCTCCAACTCGCCGACGAGCGTCTGCGGCCGATGGGAGTCCCTCTGTACTTCATGCTCGGCAATGACGACCCGGAAGAGCTCGGTGCGCTCCTCGACAGTGCTCCGTGGGGCACGCACGACGAGGGCAAGGTGATCTGGCTCGACGACGAGCACGAGATGATCAGCATCGGGTACTCGAACGTCACGCCCTGGCACACCTACCGCGAGGAGACCGAGGATCAGCTCAAGACGTCGATCGACTCGATGATCCCGCTGCTGCAGCACCCGGAGCGCGCGGTCTTCAACCTGCATGCGCCGCCGTTCGGGACGCAGCTCGATGAGGCACCGCTGCTCGATGCGAACCTCACCGTGCAGGCCTCGCTCGGTCAGGTGCAGATGGTCCCGGTGGGCAGCACCGCGGTGCGCGACGCCGAGCAGACGTATCAACCGATGCTCGGGCTTCACGGACACATCCACGAGTCATCCGGCATCCGTCGCATCGGCCGGACAGTCGTCCTCAATCCGGGGAGCGACTACTCCACCGGGGCGCTCAACGGCGCACTCGTCACGCTCGACGGCGAGAAGGTCAAGGCACAGCAACTGGTCCGCGGGTAGAGCGCGGGCGATGTCCATCGCGCATGTCGACACCCTCGTTGCGATCGATGTCGGCACATCCGGCGCACGCGCAACAGCCTTCGACACCGCCGGGGCTCGCCTCCTCGAAGTACGCCGCTCGTACCCAACGCGGATGCCGCGCGACGGTTGGGCGGAGCAGGACGCGACGAGCTGGCGCGACGCCTCGCTCGCGGCGCTCGGCAAGCTCATCACGGACCTCGGGCCGAATCACACGATCCACGCGATCGGGCTCACCGGGCAGTGCCCATCGGTGGTCCCGATCGACCTGCGCGGCACGCCGCTTCGGCCGGGGATCATCTATCGCGACAACCGCGCAGTGGCGGAGGCAGACGCCTTTCGCGAGCGCTTCGGCGACGAGTTCCTGCACAACCTCACCGGGCATGTTCCGGCCGCGTTCCACATCGCGGCGAAGATCCTCTGGATCCGCGCGCACGAGCCTGAGGTGTTCAAGGCCACCCGGCTGTTCCTCGAGCCGACGGAGTTCCTCGCTCTGGCGCTCACCGGCGAGACAGCCACCGACTGGACGATGGCTGCGGCGAGCGCGCTGCTCGACCTGCGCAAACGCGCATGGGCGCCCGAGCTGGTGGACGCGCTCGGCCTTGACCTGCAACAGCTGCCGGTCCCGCAGCCCTCGTGGACGATCATCGGCGAGCTGCGTCCCGCGCTCGTGCGCCGCTTCGGGCTCGCGCGCACGATTCCCGTCGTTGCCGGAGCGGGGGACAGCATCGCGTGCGCGTTCGGCGCCGGGGTCGCGTCACCGGGTCCGGCGAGCGAGATGGCCGGCAGCTCGACGTGTCTCAACACGGTGGTGAGCGAGCCCGTTCGCGATCTCGCGATCACGCATTACCCGAGCGCGGTGGGACCGAACGGCTACGTCACCGAGGTGGGGATCAACACCGCGGGCGAGGCGGTGGACTGGGTGGCCGAGCTCATGTACGGCGGACGCTCGGGCCGACCGCGCAGCGAGGACTTCGAGTTGCTCGACCGCGAAGCTGCCGAGGTGGCGCCGGGCGCCGACGGCCTGCTCTTCATCCCGGTGCTCGGCGACGGCGAGCGCGACGACCCGATGCTGCGCGGCAGCGCCCTTGGCCTCTCGATTCGCCACGACCGTAAGGCGTGGGCGCGGGCAACGCTCGAAGGCGTCGCGTTCAGCATCCGCGCACACCTCGAAGAGCTCGGTCGCGCGAGCACGCCGGTGACGGAGTTGCGCGTCTCGGGCAGACCCGCATCGCTGCAGACGTGGGGCCAGATCAAGGCTGACGTGCTCGGGATTCCAGTCTCGCGCGTGCCCGGCGATGCGACCGGCGCCGGCGTGGCACTGCTCGCCGGACTCGGGGTCGGGCTGTACGCCAGCGCGGACGATGCGATGGCGACGGCGTGCAGACGTGATTCACCGATCGAGCCCAATGCCGCGAACCACGAGCGTTATCAGGCCATCTACGAACGCTATCGCGAGGTCGTGGCCTCCGCCACGTTGCGCGTCCCCGTTGTCAGCACGTCCGAGCCCCACGAATCGCAACGTCATCCGGGAGGGTACGGATGAACGTGACCCTCGGCATCAACACGTGTTTCGCGCTCAAACGATGGCCGCGGCCGTCCGACTGGGCGTCGGTGGTGCACAACGACCTCGGCCTCGACTTCGTCGAGCTGTCACTCGACCTCATCGAAGGGACGGAAACCTTTGCCGGCCGGCGCGACGCGATCGAGCGCACGCGCGCGGCACTCGACGCCAACGGTCTGCGCGCGCGCGCTACGTTCACCGGTCTTGCGGCGTACTCGCTCGATCTCTTGATGCATCCCGATGCGGGCCGACGTGACAGCGCACTCGCGTGGTATCGCGAGGTCATCGACCTCACGGCTGCACTGGGATGCCGTGCGACGGGTGGACATGTCGGCGCGATGAGCGTCCCGGACTGGTCAGATCCGGCGCGCCGCGAGGAGCGCTGGGAAGGGCTGCAACGTGACCTCACAACGCTCGCCGAGCACGCGCGCAACGCCGGGCTCGACTACCTCCTCGTCGAGAACCTGGTCGCGGTGCGCGAGCCGTCGACGATGGCGCAGATCGAAGACCTGCTCAGCGATGGCGACGCCGATCACGTCGCGTGGAAGCTCTGCCTCGACGTCGGCCACCAATGCGTCCCGGGCACCACCGGAGACGAGCGTGATCCCTACGCGTGGCTGCAACGTTTCGGGAGACGCCTCACAGAGGTGCAGCTGCAGCAGTCGGACGGCCTCGCCGATCATCACTGGGCGTTCACCGAAGAGCACAACGCGGTCGGCATCATCGATCCGGCGCGTGTGCTCACAACGCTCGCCGCCAGCGGGGCCGGCGACGTCGATCTCGTCTTCGAGATCATCCCCGGTTGGGAGGACCCGGACGACCGGGTCGTCGACGACCTCCGGTCCTCGGTCGAGCAATGGCAAACCGCGATTCGCGACCACGCGTCCGCAGGTTGATGCGATGCCTGTTGTCCAAGCGAACGGCATCGACATCCACTACAGGATCACTGGCGAAGGTCCCGAGACACTGTTGCTCGTCAACGGCGTCGGCGACGATCTCGAGGGATGGGCGATGCAGGTCGGCGTGTTCGTGGCTGCGGGGTTGCGCGTCGTCACGTTCGACAACCGTGGTGTTGGACGTTCGAGTCACCCGCCCGGCCCGTACACGAGCCGCGAGATGGCTGCGGACACGAAGGCACTCGCGGACGTCCTGCATCTGGCGCCGTTTCACCTCGCCGGTGTGTCGATGGGTGGGCTCATCGCGCAGGAGTACGCCCTCGCGTACCCGATGGACCTGCGCTCCGTTGTGCTTGCGAACACGTATGGAAAACCCGATGCGTACACGCGCGCCGCGTTCGACGTCTGGAGTCAGATCGCGGAGGTCGCCGGCATGCCGGCGATGATGCGTCAGCAGGCGCCGTGGGTTTTCAGCCCGAGCTTCTACGACAAGGAACCGGAGCGCCTCGCGACGTACCTCAGCGAGATGGAACGCAGCGTCCAGCCCGCTTCCTCATTCTCGGCACAGATCAGCGCACTGCTCACCCATGATTGCAGCGACCGCCTCAGCACGTTGCACACGCCGGCGCTCGTCATCGCCGCGGACGACGACATCATCATCAGGTTGTCCCTCTCGCACCGCATGTACGAGGAGCTGCCCGGTGCCGCGTGGGCGATCGTTCCGGGCGGCCACGCCGCGTTCCTGGAGAATCCTGGGCCCTGGAACCGGGCCGTCATCGAATTCATCGATCAGCACCGCGCGACGGTGCATTCAGGAGAGAGGAGATCCGTATGACTCTGTCGCTCGCACAGCGTTTCGGCACGATCAAACCAGTGATCGCGATGCTGCATTTCCCCGCCCTTCCGGGGCGGCCGCGGCACAATCGCGACCTGGGGCGCTCGCATCTCGTCGACGTCGTCGGTCGCGATCTCGAGACGCTCCAGGGCGCCGGCGTCGACGGCGTGCTCTTCTGCAACGAGGCCGATATCCCGTACCAGCTTGCGGTCGGGCCGGAGATCCCGGCAGCGATGGCTGCGGTGATCGGCGAGCTGCGCACATCGGTCAAGGTCCCGTTCGGCGTCAACATCCTCTGGGACGCGAAGGCAACACTCGCGCTCGCGAGAGCCACCGGCGCAACGTTCATCCGCGAGGTGCTCACCGGAGTCTACGAGAGCGACCTCGGCATGATCTGTCCCTCGATCGGTGACCTCGCCGGCTACCGCACCGCGATCGGCGCCGACGACGTCGCGCTGTTCGACAACATCTCGCCGGAGTTCAGCAGCGCGGTCGGCACGCGAGGCATCGCCGATCGCGCCCGCGGCGCCGCGTTCCTCGGCGTCGACGCGATCCTCATCTCGGGTCCCGCAGCCGGCGTGCCATTCGCGATGAGCGACCTCGTCACGGCCAAGGAAGCGGTGCCTGACGTCCCGGTCTTCGCGAACACGGGCGTCAGCGCCGAGCGTCTGGAAGAGATCTTCGCGGTGGCCGACGGAGTGATCGTGGGCACCAGCCTCAAGGTTGACGGTGTGACGTGGAGTAAGGTCGATCCCGCGCGTGCGGGACGGCTCATGGAGGCGGCCCGCGCCATTCGTTCCAGGAGTTCCTGAGCCAGAGAGGTTGCCGTCATGGACTTCAGAGCCGCGCGTGACTTTCTTCTCGCGCACCGGCAGGACTATGCGACGGCGTATCGCGACTTCACATGGCCGCAGCCCGAACACTTCAACTGGGCACTCGACTGGTTCGACGCCATCGCCCGGGACAATGACAAACCGGGCCTCTGGGTCATCGATGAGGATGGCACCGAGACGATCCTCAGCTTCAGTGCGCTGTCCCGCCGCTCCGATGGACTGGCGTCGTGGCTCCGCGCCAACGGCGTCAGCCGCGGCGACCCGACACTGCTCATGCTCGGCAACCGCGCCGCGCTCTGGGAGTGCATGCTCGCGCTGATCAAGCTTGGCGCCGTGGTCATCCCGTCGTCGACGCTGCTCACGCCCGCCGACCTGAGCGACCGGGTCACGCGCGGCAACGTCGCGCACGTCATCGCCGAGTCAACCCAGGCAGGGCACTTTGCGGACGTCACCGGCGACTACACGCGTGTTGCGGTCGGCGATCGCGTCGATGGCTGGCTCCACTACGACGACTTCCTGAGCACCGCAAGCGACTTCACGCCCGACGGGCCCACGCGGGCCGCCGACCCGCTCTTCCTGTATTTCACCTCGGGCACGACCGCGCAGCCGAAGCTCGTCGAGCACACCCATGCCAGCTATCCGATCGGCCATCTCTCGACGATGTACTGGATCGCGCTGCAGCCCGGTGACGTGCACCTCAACCTGGCCGGCGCCGGATGGGCAAAGCACGCCTGGAGCAACATCTTCGCGCCCTGGAACGCTGAGGCGACGGTGCTCATCCTCAACACCGCACGCTTCTCGGCCACGCGTCTGCTCGACACGCTGACCCGCTGCGCTGTCACCAGCTTCTGCGCACCCCCGACAGTGTGGCGGATGCTCATCCAGGAAGATCTGCGCGCATGGAAGCCGCCGCTGCGCGAGGCATTGAGTGCCGGTGAGCCGCTCAACCCCGAGGTCATCGAGCAGGTGCGACAGGCATGGGGGGTCACCATCCGCGACGGCTACGGCCAGACCGAGACGACAGCGCAGGTCGGTAACTCTGCGGGACAACCGGTGCAAGCCGGGTCGATGGGTCGCCCGCTGCCCGGATATGCAATTGAGCTCATCGATCCGGCGAGTGGTACACATGGCGACCAGGGCGAGATCTGCATCGATCTCTCGCGGCGACCGGTTGGATTGATGGTGGGATACCGCGACCGCGAACAGAACGACGACGCGATGCGCGACGGCTTCTATCACACGGGCGACGTCGCGTCGCGTGATGCTGACGGCTACATCACGTACATCGGTCGTTCCGACGACGTCTTCAAATCCTCGGACTATCGCATCTCGCCATTCGAGCTGGAAAGCATCCTCATCGAACACCCCGCTGTCGCCGAGGCGGCGGTCGTGCCGTCACCGGATCCGATCCGCCTCGCGGTGCCGAAGGCATTCATCGCCTTGGGAGCCGGTCAAGCACCGACACCGGACGTTGCGCGCTCGATCTTCGAGCACTCACGCGGCAACCTGGCCGGCTACAAGCGCGTGCGCCGCCTCGAGTTCGCCGAGCTGCCGAAGACGGTCTCCGGCAAGATCCGGCGAGTCGACCTGCGCTCGCGGGAGAACGCGCTGCGCGAGCAGACAGCGAATGCACGCGCCGAGAACGAGTACTGGGAAGAGGACTTTCCGGAGCTGCGCTGACGCGACGCGTTCAGACGGTCAGAGACGCGTGAGGACGACGACCGGGATGACGCGGTCAGTCCGCGTCTGATACTCGTCGTAGTGCGGCCACGCCGCCGTCATGATCTTCCAGAGCGCCGGCTTCTCCTCGTCGGTGGCCGTCCGAGCGCGAGCCGCGAATCGATCGCCCTTCACCTGCACGCTCACCTCGGGATGCTCCTGGAGGTTGAGGTACCAGGCGGGCGGCTTTGGACGGCCGCCCACCGATCCCACCACCAGATAGTCGTCGCCGGAGCGTCCGAAGATGAGCGCGTTGCTCCGCTGCTCGCCGGTTTTGCGGCCGGTTGTCGTGAGGATGAGGATCTCCGTGCCTTCGCGCCAGGTGAAGCCTTCCTCACCGTTGGTTTCGATGTACCGATCGACGTGCTCTTGACCGAACAGCATCGGGGATCTCCGGAGTGTGCAAGTGGGCTCGCGCCGTTCGAGTGGCTTTCGAGTGTAATTTACCTGTGCGCTTTAAAGATCCGTGCTGCTCCCCGCCCGCTTCGGCCCGCGAGAACTGATCGTGGGATCGAAATTGGGCGCGTTGATCGGCCGCATGGGCGCCCTCGCTGTGGCAATCGCCGCTGCGATGTGGGCGACGGATGCGTACTTCCGTCCTGCGCTCACGCGCCAGCTCTCCGCGAGCCAGATCGTCTTCGCCGAGTCCCTGCTCATCGCGCTCTGCTTTCTGCCGGTGATCGGGCGCGTCCGGCGTGAGCTGCGCAGCCTCTCGGTCCGCCAGTGGCTTGCCATGGGCATCATCGCGCTCGGCGCGCAGGCATTCGCAACCGTGCTCTTCACGCAGGCGCTCAGCTATGCGTTTCCGGCGCATGCCGCGCCCGACTTCAACGTCGAGAACGAGGTGTATCTCCTCTATCTGCTGCAACCGGTCTTCGGCATCGCGCTGGCGCGCCTCGTCCTCAAGGAACGCCGCAAGCCGTACTTCTGGCCGCTCGCCGCGTGCGCGGTTGTCGGCGTGTACCTCATCGTCTTCCCGCAGAATCCGCTCGCACCGTTCTCGTCGGTGCAGCATGGTCAGTTGCTCGCAGCGGTGCTCATTCTCGGTGCCGTGCTGCTCTGGGCGTCGGGAACGGTCTTCGGACGCTACAGCCTGTCCAACGTCTCCTTCGTGACGACCGCGGCGATGCGCTTCACGCTCGCGCTCCCAGTGTTGTTCGTGCTGATGATCATCAACGGCGGTATCGGTGCGCTGGGCCAGTTCTCGGTGCATCAGATTCCGAGCTTCATCGGCATCGCGCTCATCCCGGGTCTGCTCGCGATGCTGCTCTACTACCGCGCGCTGTCGAACACCCCGGCGTCGATGGCGTCGATCGCCGAGCTCGGCTATCCGTGCACGCTGTTTCTCGTGTTCTCGCTGCCGCCACCGGTCGGCCTCGGCTTTCCCTTCTACGGCATCGAGATCGTCGGCGCCGTCGTGCTCGTCGCCGCTGTCACGACCCTCAACCTGTTGAAGGACAGCAATGTTGTCGTGGCACCCCCGCGAGTCGATGCTGTTCTCGCGCACGAAGGTCGCGCATAGTGCCGGAACAGCTGTGGATCGTCGTCCTCATCAAGGATTTCAGCACCGCCAAGAGCCGCCTCTCGCCGGCGATGCGGCCCGGGCAACGCCGTGCGCTCGCCGAGATGACCGCGACGCGAGCACTCGACGCGGCGCTTGCGGTCGCACCGACGCTCGCGGTCTGTGGCTCCGAAGAGGCGGCGCAACTCGCCGGTACGCGTGGTGCGCAGATCGTCGTGGAACAATCGCCGGGCGGCCAGAATCCCGCCGCGCGCCGGGGCCTCGATGAGGTGGTGCGACGCGGTGGGGACTCTGCATTGCTCTTGAGCTCCGATCTACCGCTGATCGACGCCGGCGGGCTCCAGCGACTGCTCGCGCGCACCGACGCAGACGGTGCCTTGGTCGTCGCCGCACCGGCGGTGGGAAGGCAGGGGACCAACGCGCTGTACCTGCGTCCGCCCGGTGATTTCGACCTCCACTTCGGCGAAGCGTCGCTGCCGCGCTTTGCGGCGGAGGCGCACCGGCGCGGCCGCAGCTTCGTCGTCCACGACGACCCGAGCCTGGCACTCGATCTCGATGAGCCGAGTGACCTGTCCGCCTGGCGCGTGCTCGAGCCGACGGCGTGAACATGGAGCTCCGCGCGGTCGAGGGACTGCCGGAGATACGCCCCGGCGACGACCTCGCCGCGCTCATCGTCGGCGCAGCGGCTCCGCTCCAGAGCGGCGACGTTGTCGTCATCGCGCAGAAGGTGGTATCGAAAGCCGAGGGCCGGCTCCGCAACCTCGCTGACGTCGCCCCGTCGGAACGCGCGTTGGACCTGGCCCGAAGTCTCGAGGCCGACGCACGGATGGTCCAGGTGATCCTCGACGAGAGCACGCGAGTGGTGCGCGCCGACCGCGTGCTCATCGTCGAGACACGCCAGGGCTTCGTGTGCGCCAACGCGGGCGTCGACAAATCCAACGTCGCCGGTGATGACGAGGTCTGTCTCCTGCCGATCGACTGCGACGCCAGTGCACGCGGCTTGCAGGAGCGGATCAGCGCAATCGCCGGCGCGCATGTCGGCGTCGTCGTGAGCGACACGTTTGGCAGAGCCTGGCGCATGGGGTTGGTCAACGTCGCGCTCGGCGTCGCGGGCCTGCCGGCGCTCATCGATTACCGGGGACGTCCCGATGATTTCGGTATGCCGCTCCAGGCAACGGTCGTGGCCGTTGCCGACGAGATCGCAGCGGCCGCGGAGCTGCTCATGGGCAAGACGCGACGTGTTCCCGTCGTGATCGTGCACGGCCTCGATGTGTTCGAGGGCCCCCCCGGGGATGGACAGGAACTCGTGCGTCCGTCGGAGCTGGACCTGTTTCGATGACGGCGGCGCGTTGAAGGTCGCGCTCCTCTCGGGCGGCACCGGCGGCGCGAAGCTGGCCACCGGCATGGCGGCCGTCCTGCCGGCGACGGACCTGTCGATCGTCGTCAACACGGCGGATGACGACGAGTTCTGGGGGATGCTCGTGAGTCCCGACATCGACGCGATCCTCTATCGGCTTGCAGGCGTGTTCAACCACACGAGCGGTTTTGGCGTGCGGGACGACACCTTTGCGGCCCTCGACATGCTTCGCACGCTCGGCGAGGACACATGGTTTCAGCTCGGCGACCGCGACATCGGCGTGCATCTCCTCCGCGCGACACTGATGCGCGGCGGCCTCCGCCTCACTGAGGCCGTCGCGCACATCGCGCACAACTTCGGTATCGGCGTTGCGGTGTTGCCGATGAGCGATGAGCCGGTCCGCACGCGGATACGCACCGCAGCCGGTGAGTTGAGCCTGCAGGAGTGGTTCGTTCGCGAGCGGTCCCAGCCTCCCGTACTCGGCATCCGTTTCGCTGGGGTCGACACTGCGCGCCCTGCGCCGGAAGCGCTGACGGCCGTCACCGACGCCGATGCGGTGATCATCGGGCCGTCCAATCCGATTGTCAGCGTCGACCCGATCCTCGCGGTGCTCGGTGACTCACTGGACCGTGAGCGGGTCACGGTCATCTGTCCGATCGTCGGCGGCCGATCGCTCAAGGGTCCGACGGTCGAGATGCTCCGTCAGCTCGGCGAGGAGGCGACCGCACTCGGCATCGCTCGGCGCTACACGGGGATCGCGGCGACGATCGTCATCGACCGGGCCGACGCCGCCCTGCAGGAGCCCATCCGAGCGCTCGGGATGCACGTCCTCGTCGAGGACACGGTGATGGCGGATGCTGACGGCGAGCGGCGTGTGGCGGCCGCGCTGTTGCAGCGCATAGAGTCGACCGATGGCTCATGAACCCGCTCTCGACTTCATCCGCGCGCAGCATCGCGGTGTGCTCGCCACCTACCGTCAGGACGGCCAGGTACAGATGTCTCCCGTCGGTGTCGCCGTCGACGAGGAGTCGCGCGTCGTGATCAGCACGCGCGAGACCGCGATGAAAACGCACAACCTGCGTCGCAATCCGCGCGCCAGCGTGTGCGTCATCAGCGAGCGCTTCTACGGCGCCTGGTACAGCGTCGAGGGCAACGTCGAGATCCTCAGCCTTCCCGAGGCGCTCGAGCCGCTGGTGGACTACTACCGGCGCATATCCGGTGAGCACCCGGACTGGCAGGAGTATCGCGAAGCGATGGTGCGCGAGCAGCGCGTGCTCCTGCGTCTCACCGTCGACCGCAGCGGGCCGACCCAGTCCGGGTAGCGGACAGTCAGCTCGTCAGGCGCCGAAGGCGCGGCAGGACGTCGCTTGCGTAACGCTCGAGGAAACGCCGCTGATCCGTGCCGGGCGCGTGGAAGATGAGGTGGGTGAAGCCCAGATCGAGGTAGGGCCGGATGCGTTCCACGTGCTCGTCCGGATCGCTCGACACGATCCAGCGGCTCGCCGCTCGCTCCGCGCTGAGCGCGTCCGCGAGACGCTCCATCTCGATCGGATCCTCGACGCCCGTTTTCTCATCCGCGGAGAGCGCAAGCGCTGCCCAGTGCCGCGTGTCTTCCAGCGCGCGCTGTGCGTCGGCGTCGAACGACACCTTCATCTCGATGGCACGGTCGAGGTCTGCGGGATCACGACCCGCCGCAATGGCGCCTTCTGTCACAGCCGGCAGCAGCGTATCCGCGTACAGCTCCATACCTTTGCCACTCGTGCACATCAGCCCATCGGCGACACGGCCGGCGAGACGCGCCGCAGCGGGACCCGACGCGGCGATGTAGATCGGGATCCGCGTCTCGGGCCGGTCGTAGATGGTGGCGTTGCGGGTTCGATAGAACGCGCCGTCGAAGGTCACGCGGTCCTCCGTCCAGAGTGTCTGGATCAGCGTCACCGCCTCCTTGAGCCTCGCGAACCGTTCCTTCTGATCAGGCCACTCGACCCCGAGCGGCGCCTCATTCAACGACTCGCCCGTGCCGACGCCGAGCCAGATGCGTCCGGGAAACAGGGAGCCGAGCGTGCCGAACGCCTGCGCAACGACGGCCGGGTGATAGCGGAAGGTGGGCGTCAGGACGCTCGTGCCGAGCTGAATCCGGCTCGTCGCCTGCCCCGCGGCGCCGAGCCACGCCAGCGAGAACGGCGCGTGGCCGCCGGTGTGCCGCCACGGCTGCAGGTGATCACTGATTGCCGCGGTGTCGAAGCCGGCCTGTTCGGCCGCGATGGTGAAGTCGAGCAGGTCGCTCGGGCCGAACTGCTCGGCCGAGAGCTTGTATCCGAAACGGACTGCATGGGGCATGTGGCCATTCTCGCCGAAGGGGCGTGACGATCGGATCAGCGAGCGGCTGCGACCGAATCCGCGGCTTCGCTCGACGAGAATTCCAGCGCATCGGCGAACTCGTGATCGACGATGCGCCGCGCCGACTCGAGCTTGGCGATCAACGCCTCCGGAGCGAAGGGCTTGCCGAGATACTCGCAGCGCAGGTCGTACGCGCGGTTCAGGACTTCCGCGCTGTCGAGCAACCCCGTCATGACCACCACGGGCATCTGCGCATTGTCAGCCGAATCGCGGATGTGCGTGATCAGGCCCCATCCATCACCGTCGGGCAGGCCGATGTCGATCACCATCGCATCGGTGCGTTTCGACAGCTCGCCGAGGGCCTCCCTGATCGTGACCGCGAGCACCGCGCGCGCACCGCTGCGCTCGAGAATTCTGCATGCCGTCGCACCGACTGCCTCGTCGTCATCGACGACGACGATGCGCCGTGACGCCCGCCGTTCCGCGATGGGCTCGCTCGCGGCAGTCAGCGGAAAGATGGTGACCCCGCTCGGCTGCGCGAGCGCGAGTGCGTGCGCGATCGCGTCGCCGGACATGGGCATCGCGAAGTGGTATCCCTGCGCGAGGTCGTATCCCGACGTTCGCAGGTGCTCGGCTTGGTCCGCGCGCTCCACTCCCTCGATGACGGTGCGCAGTTGCAGCGCATTGACGACACCGATGACGGCATCGAGCACGCTGCTGGCGACGTGCCCGTCGGGGACATGGTCGACGAGCGACTTGTCGATCTTGACGATGTCGACCGGAAGGCGACGTAAGCGTGCCAGGGAGCTCGCACCGACGCCGAAATCATCGATCGCCATGCGCACGCCGAGCGCTTTGAGCCGGCTGAGGATGCGGATTGCGCTGTCCGTGTCGTCGGTCATCGCCGTCTCGGTGACCTCGAGGATGAGGTTGCGCGGGTTGATACCCGTGGTACGGAGCGCCTCCTGCACGATGTCAATGAGGTCGTCCGAGTACAGCTGGCGCGGGGAGACGTTGACGCTCATCGCGAGCTCGGCGGTGCCGGCGTAGTCAGCCTGCCAGCCGGCCAGGCAGCGGCACGCCTCGTTGAGCACGCGCGCGCCGATGGGAATGATCAGCCCCGTTCGCTCGGCAATCGGGATGAAGACACTCGGAGGGATCATGTCGCCGTCCGGATGACGCCACCGCGCGAGTGCCTCGACCGAAAGCATGCGCCCGTCCTTGAGGTCGACGATCGGCTGGTAATGCACGATGAGATCACCGGTCAGCCATGCCGTTCGCAACGCATTCTCGACGCGAACGCGTTCCGCGACGACCTTGTGCATGCTCGGCAGATACAGCGCGTACCCGTTGCCACCCGCGTCCTTGGCCGCATACATCGCGAGGTCCGCGTTGCGCAACAGTTCGTCCGCAGTGTCGCCGAGACCGCCGGTGGCGATCCCGATGCTCGTGGCGATGCTCGCTGTCGTCACGCGCAGTGCGATCGGCAGTTCGAGCGATGCCAGCACGCGACGCGCCAGCGCGATCGCCTGATCCGCAGGACTGTCGGCGAGCACGACCGCGAACTCGTCGCCGCCGAGGCGCGCGACCAAGTCGACATCGCGAACGCTGCTCACGACTCGTCGTGCCACCTGGACCAACACCTGATCGCCGGCACTGTGCCCGAAGGTGTCGTTGACCTCCTTGAATCCGTCGAGGTCGAGCATGAGCAACGTCACACGTTGGTTCGACGTCTCGATGTCCGCAAGCGCTCGCTCCAGACGGCGCTTGAGCAACGTCCGATTGGGCAGTCCAGTCAGTGCATCATGCGATGCCTGGTGTTCGAGCGCCCTCCCGAGTCCAAGGTTCATGTAGAGCGCGAAATACATGCGCAACAGCGTCACGCCGATGAGCGCGAGCATGACCCAGACGAGCGCGCGTGCAACCGACGGGTCTCCGGCCCGCAGACCAACGCCGATGCAACACGCAACGGCCACCGGAATGATGGGAATCCAGATGACGGCCCGGCTTCGCGTCATATCCGCAAACGGTGCATCCGGCTGGCGCGGAAAGCAGAGCGGATAGAGCGCAGCCAGTCCGAGGCACAGGAGACCGGCAATCCAGCCAAGGGCGTGCAGGGACCCGGGGTCGGTCAGACCGAGGCCGACCTGATGCGCGAGCTGCGAGTTTGAGAGCCCGATCCCAAGGACGGCCGTACCAAGCAACACGGCAACGGGCCGTGTCTTGCGGCCGATTCGCGCGGTAACGGCAATGATCAGCGTCAGCACGACCACATCCGTGATCGGTTGGGACAGCGTCAGCATGCTGACCCCAATCGATGTCCGTCCCTCCAGGAACGAGTAGTACCCGGACGCCAGGCCGACGACGAGGACAGCGCCGCCCATGAGGAGTCCGTCGCAGTACGCGACGGCGACCGCCAGACGCGGAGCCCGGACGCGCATGAAAACGAGCGCAGCCATCAATCCCAGCGGCAACTGCACTACCACGGCGAGGTCCGTCCAGGACGGGAACGTCGCCGTCGCGTGTGAGGCGAGCGTATTCCAATCCGAGACGGCCTCGAGCACCGCGAATGCGCTCCAGCACAGCCACGAAAGCCGGCGCCGGCCGCGCGATCGACTTGCCGCGACGAGTGCCAGTGCGCAGGCGAACAAAGCCGCCGTCGCCTCAGCCGCGTTGTGCAGCGAGTTCTCGAGAAGGTGTCCGCCAACGTTCAGCAGCGCAGCACAAGCGAGCCCTCCGCCGAGCGCAGCAACAATCGCCGACACGACAATGAACAGCCGGCGAGAGAACACCCAGTGCCTAACTCTGGTGACCCGTTTCGAAGGGCAGGCGAACGATCCTCACGCGTCGGAGTCTCCGTTGATCGACCTTCGAGGGCGCGCCAAGGTGCCGCGTTGTCGGATCTCGTTCAACACCGTCACAAACGTCATGCACCGGCCCGACTAGACTCCATGCATGGCGAAATGGGTTGTCCTCCACCTCAACGATGGGGATGCCTCGACATACATCAACGTGGACGAGGTGACCCAGGTTCGCCAGATCTCGACCGGTAACACGCGGATCTTCTTCACCGACGGAACGGACGTTTCGGTCCGCGAGGACGCACCCATCGTCATCGCGGCCTTCCGCCGGGACTCGATCTAGGCGGCGAGCGGGACGCGACGATCGACGATCTGAACGTCGCGATCGTCGGTTACGGCTTGTCAGGCCGGGTCTTCCACGGTCCGCTCATCGCCGCGACTCCGGGAATGCGCGTCAGCGCAATCGTGACTGCAAATCCGGACCGTCAGGCTGAGGCTCGGCGCGACTTCCCCGAAGCGCTCGTCCTCTCCCAAACGCAGGATGTCTGGGATGACAGCGATCGATTCGATCTCGCGGTGATCGCGACGGCGTCGGGGTCGCACGCGGCAGTGGCGACCGCCGCGATCGACGCCGGCATCTCCGCGGTGGTCGAGAAACCGATGGCGACGACCGCCGCTGCAGGGAAGACTTCATGGACCACGCAGCGGCGCGCGGCGTGCTCCTCGTCCCATTCCTCAACCGCCGCTGGGACTCCGATCACCTCACGCTCCGCGCCCTCCTGGCTGAGGGTCGCCTCGGGACGGTGCTGCGCTACGAATCGAGGTTCGAGCGCTGGCGACCGACCCCGGGGAAGGGGTGGCGCGACCACCGCGAGCCCGATGTGGGTGGAGGGCTCCTCCTCGACCTGGGCACGCATCTGATCGATCAGGCCCTCAACCTCTTCGGGCCGGTGAGTCAGGTCTACGCTGAGATCGATGCTCGCCGCGGCGGCTCCGACGACGACGTGTTCCTCGCGCTCCACCACGATTCCGGCGTGCTCTCCCACCTCTGGGCGGGCGCGCTTGCCGCTGCCCCGGGACCCCGTCTCCGGGTGCTCGGCGACGCCGGAGCGTATGTGATCAGGCACCTGGACGGGCAGGAGGATGCGCTCCGTGCGGGCAGGCGCCCCGATCAGCCGGCCTTCGCGGACCCTCCGCCCGAGCGCTGGGGACGTCTGCTCCATGGCGACGACGGCGAACCGGTGCCGAGCATCCCGGGGCGCTGGAGCAAGTTCTACCTCGCGGTCAGGGGTGCACTCCGAGACGGCTCGCCATCACCCGTGACCGCCGGCGAGGCGATCGCGGGGCTCGGGATCGTCGATGCCGCACGCGAGAGCGCCCGAACTGGGACCCTCACTGTGCCGACCTCAGCAAACGCGTAGAGTTCCGCCTCGTTGCACGCAGTGCACTGGGAGGTACCGGGTGGCAGGAAGGCGCACAGGAGTTCGCGCATACATCGCCGTCGCGACTGCCGTCCTCTGCAGCGCGCCCGCAGCGGCGAGCGCTCCTTCGGCATCGGCGGACGGGAGCGGACCCGCCTTCACGACCTCGCCGATCATCGGTGGAGGGTTTATGAGCGTCACCGCACAGGCGGCCGACAGCACCCTGATCGCCGGCGGCGACACTGAGGGGTTCTTTCGATCCGTTGACGGCGGTCAGACCTGGACCGTGCAGGACGCCGGCCTCCCGAGCGCGGGCTACCGCGTCGCGGCGATCCTGCCGGTTGGGGCCGCGTGGTTCGCGGGGGTCGGAGACGGCACCAACGGCGGGGTCGCCGAGTTGCTCGACGACGGCCTCACGTGGGTCGAGCATCCTCATGCGGGGAGTGGCGCGCCGCCAGTCTTTGACGGAACGAACCTGCCCGGCCAGATGGGCAACCCGCGCGCGACAGGCAACCTGCTGGCGACCGACGGGAAATACCTGTATGCAGCGAGCTTCGGGCGCGGCCTGGAGCGTTGGGCATTGTCGTCGCCCCAACTCGGCGCGTCATGGCAGTGCGTCGCGCTCTGCACGTCGTATATGAACTCGCTGGTGCTCGACGGCCGCGGGGACGCCTTCGTCTCCCTCATCGCAAGGAACGGCTCAAGCCTGGGCGTCACGGAGATTACCGGACTCACGTCGAAGGTGACGACGAGAGCGCTGAGCGCAAAGAAGGGGGTCTCGACCGGAGTGCAGGAGCTGCTGTACCTCGGATCGCGCGTGTACGCAGCCGGCGCCAACGGCATCGGCTACTGGAGTGGCACGGGCACCACATGGGTGGCGCTGGATTCCACCGCGCACTGGTACACGCTGAACGGCTACGAGCTCACGCCTGGAAAAACGCCGGTCGACGTCCTGTACGCAGCGACGTATGCGGGACACGGTGCACGCGATGTCGAGCAGGTCACCGTCCGCGGCAGCGCGCCTGTCATCACGAGTTTCGTGCCGAACGGCAGCGTCGGGACGACGGTGTACGGGACGTCGACGCAGTGGTGGGAGCCGACCAGCGCCGGCACGGCAGGGGTGAATCTCGGTCCGCAGGCGATGGTCGGGGGCTGCCCGTCGTCGACGAGCCCGCTCTGTGCCGGTCAGACCACCGATTTCTTTGCGGGGTCGAACATCGACGTGCTCACGCACAACGCCGGCTCAGACGTGCTGCTGATCGCCGGCCGCTCGGGCCTCTGGCACTACGACCCGACGGCCTCGCCGCCGTGGCTGCCCGCGGTGAACGGCCTTGCGTCGACGTTCGAGCTCGACGCAGGCGTCGACCCGGCCGAACCGTCCAACGTCGCCGTGTCGGACGCTGACTGGAACGTGATCACATCGATCGACGGCATGCAGGACGTCGACACGACTGCCGCTCCCCCATTCTTCACCGAAAACAACGGCACCGGCTATGGGGTTGCATGGGATGCGAGCGTTTCGCCGTCGGCGCTCATCGTCTCCGGCGGGAGTGGAAGCACGAACACACTCGGTTCCATCTGGTACGACGCCGCCTGGGCGAGCGGAGGCGCCTGGAACTCGCTGCCACTGCCGGCGGGCATAACATCGCGGCCGATCGCGCTCGCGGCTGAGACGGTGTCCCCCGGGGTGTACATGCTGGTCGCCGCGTTTCAGAAGACGGGCGTCTACGTGTTCACGGGCACGGGAACCATGGGGACGTGGACGTTGATCACCAGTGGAACATCTGGAGGGCCGTCGGTCTCGCCATCGGACCCGCACGGCGTGACGCTGAGCTGGGCGATCGACGGCAGCGCGGTGTTCATGTACGACACGGGCACCCATGCGGTGTGGGAGTCCGCGTTCGCGCTCGGAGTCTTCGCTCCGTGGGTCGAGGTGTACGCGGACCCAAGCCTCACCCCGGGGCGGGGCTGGGTGGTCACCGATCCGGCCACAGCGACGGCCGTGTGGATCGCCAACACCAACGGCCTGAGCTACGTGGACACCGCAACGTGCGCAACGACACCGTGCACGCCCGCATCGGTGGTCGCCGGTCCAGGCGGCCCTGTGGCGGCCTATGCGAGCGCGGCCGGTGACGACGTCTATATGGCCGCGGGCGGTTCGGCGCCAATGTTCTGGGAGGTGCAGGTGACTCAATGCGCTGTGACCTGCCCATCCGCGACCGGCTTCGTTGATCCGTACTACCACGAGGCTGCGGGCAACCCGATCTCGCTGGCTACAGGGAGCGATGGGCGGGTGTATCTCGCCACCCAGGGCAACGGCATGCTGGTGGCGACCGCTCCCTAGCCACGCCGGCGCGACGTCCCCCGGCACGTCGGTGTGGCAGCATGAAACGGCGAATGACCGCTCCCCCACTGCTCATGATCCCGGGACCGACGCCGGTCGCGCCGGACGTGCTGGCAGCGCTCGCCGAACCCGTGCGCAGCCACACGGGGCCCGAGAACGCGGCGAGCATGCTCCGCGTGCAGGAGGGGATTCGAACGCTGGCGGGCTCGAGGACAGCGCGAGTGCACTGCTTCTCAGGGGCAGGGACGCTCGCGATGGAAGTGGCGCTCGTGAACCACTCGTCTCCGGGCGATCGCATCGTCGTCGTGAGCCACGGGTTCTTCAGCGACCGCTTCGCGCAGATCGGCGAGACGCTCGGGCTGCGCGTTGACGTGCTCCACGTCGAGTGGGGCGAGCATGCCGAACCAGCAGCCCTCCGCGAGCTCATCGCCGGCGGGGACGCACCCGCGGTTGTCTGCATGACGCATGTCGAGACGAGCACGGGTGTCCTCGCAGACTGTGCGGTGCTTGCGGCGACGGCGCGCGAGGCGGCGCCTGACGCGATCATCGTCGTGGACGGGGTCTGCGCCACCGGCGGCGTCGAGGAGACGATGGACAGCTGGGATGTCGACGTCGTCCTCACGGGAGCGCAGAAGGCGCTCGGCGTGCCACCCGGTCTCGCGATACTCGCTGTGTCGGAACGCGCGCGACAGCGCCGCGAGTTGCTCGGCGACATCCGTGCGTACTACGCAGACCTGCGCCGTTGGGACGTGTCGGTGGACGATCCGAAGCGGTACTTCTCCACCCACGCAGTGTCACTCATCCGCGCGCTTGAGGTCTCGCTCGACGGCATCTTCCACGAGGGTCTGCCCGAGCGGTTCGAACGCCATCGCCGCGTCGCTGCAATGGTTCGTGACGGCATGAGCGAGCTGGGATTCGAGCCGCTGACCAACACGGCGTATGTCGCACCGACGCTCAGCGTGTTCGCGCTCCCGGAAGGGGTCGACGATGCCGAGTTCCGCGCTGGGATGACGGAGCGCGGGGTCATCATCTCGGCCTGCCTCGGCCCGTGGGCCGGCCGCGGTATCCGCATCGGGCACATGGGCACGGCAGCCGAGGCCGAGGCGACCCGCACGATCGACGTGGCCGCCGCAACGCTTGGCAAGTGAGTCGATATGACCGGCGATGCTTGAGGCCGCTGTCCTCGAGCGGTTGCGCGCCGCGGTCGGCGACGACGGGCTCATCACCGCTCCTGCAGCACTGCGGACGTACGCCTGCGATGGACTGACCGGGCACAGGGTCACGCCCGCTGCGGTGGTGCTGCCGCTCGCCACGGCTGCCGTCGCCGACGTCGTGCGCACGTGCGTTGACGCAAACATACCGTTCGTTGCGCGCGGTGCGGGCACCGGACTCTCGGGCGGCGCGCTCCCGTCGGCCGACGGCGTGGTGGTGTGTCTCACGCGCATGCGCTCGATTCTCGACATCGACCTCGACAACCAACAGGTGACGGTGCAGCCAGGCGTGACCAACCTCGACGTCAGCAAAGCGGTGCGGCCACTCGGGTATTTCTACGCGCCCGATCCGTCGTCGCAGCAGGTGTGCACCATCGGCGGCAACGTCGCAGAGAACTCGGGCGGAGCGCACTGTCTGAAGTACGGGTTCACGACACACCACGTGCTCGGCGCGACATTCGTCACCGCCGACGGGCGGATCGCGCAGCTCGGAGGCGCCGTTCGCGATGCTGCGGGATACGACCTGCTCGGTGTCGTCATCGGCAGCGAGGGCACCCTCGGCATCGTGACCGAGGTGGTGCTGCGCATCGTGCGCGTGCCCGAGTCCACACAGACTGTGCTTGCCGCCTTCAACAGCATGGGTGATGCGGGCGAGGCGGTCTCGCGGATCATCGCCGCAGGGATCACGCCCGCAGCAATCGAGATGATGGACCGGCTCGCGATCATGGCGTGTGAGCAGACCGTGCACGCCGGGTACCCGGACTGCGGCGCCGCGCTCATCGTCGAGCTCGACGGGCCGGCGGTTGAGACGGATGCATCGCTCCGTGACGTCATCGACACGTGCACGGCGAGCGGCGCGACCG
Organism: Candidatus Dormiibacterota bacterium; assembly: GCA_963754015.1. GTDB lineage: Bacteria > Chloroflexota > Dormibacteria > Aeolococcales > Aeolococcaceae > Palsa-851. The sequence goes on along the minus strand of CAVWEG010000007.1, from coordinate 307,344 downwards.
AGATCCGCGTCGCGGCCGACGACACAGAACGTGCGCTGATCTGGAAAGCGCGTAAAGCCGCCTTCGCCGCGATGGGCCGGATCAGCCCGAGCTATTACGTCCAGGACGGCGTCATCCCGCGCACCCGCCTGCGCGACGTGCTCGAGCAGATCGACGCACTGTCAGCGTCGAACGGCCTGCGCGTCGCCAATGTCTTTCACGCCGGTGACGGCAATCTCCATCCGCTCGTGCTCTTCGACGACGCGCAGCCGGGCGCAGGCGAGCGAGCGCTCGCAGTGGCAGGGAGGATCCTCGACGCCTGCATCGCGGCCGGAGGCTCGATCACCGGCGAGCACGGCGTTGGATCCGACAAGGCGTGTTACATGCCGAAGATGTTCAGCCCGAGCGCCATCGATGTGATGGGCCGTGTTCGCGACGCCTTCGACGGTAACGACCTCTGCAATCCGGGCAAGGCGCTGCCGACTCCGCGGCTGTGCGGCGAGGTCCCCGGTATGTACCGACCGCACCCGGCGGAACAAGCCGGTCTCGCGGACCGCATGTGATGGTTGCGACCGCCGTGGATCTGCGCGTGTTCAGTGATATCGTCGGTGCAGACCACGTGCGCGACGCGCTCGCTGCTGACGCGGTCCGCGGTGTCTCGCCCAGTGCCGTAGTCTCACCCGCCGACGAGGCCGAGGTCTCGGCGGTGCTCGCCGCTGCGACGGCGCGAAACCTCGCAGTGGTCGCGCGTGGTGGCGGCACCAAGCTCGACTGGGGTCCGCCGCCATCGCGCTGCGACATCGTGCTCTCGACGTCCCGAATCGCGGGAATCGTCGACCACGAGCCCGCCGACCTCGTGTGCGTCGCACGAGCGGGCACGACGCTGTCGAGCCTGCAGGCTCGGCTCGCGTCCACCGAGGGCTTCCGCCAGCGCCTCATGCTCGATCCGCCCCAGGGCGCCGCGGCAACGCTCGGCGGCATCGTGGCGACTGCAGCGAGCGGCCCGCTGCGCACCCGTTTCGGGACTCCGCGTGACCTGGTGATCGGCGCGAGTTTCGTGCTCTCGGACGGAACGGTCGCACGCAGCGGTGGCAAGGTCGTGAAGAACGTCGCCGGCTTTGACATCGCGAAGTTGCTCAGCGGTTCGCTCGGGACGCTCGCGGTGATCACCGAGCTGGCTGTTCGGCTCCATCCCCTGCCGCCGGCGTCCGCGACGGTTGTGCTGGAGTCGCGTTCTGTTGACGAGCTGTGCGCCTTCGCATCGGCGGTCGGCCGGTTGCAGGTGACGCCGAGTGTCGTCGACCTGCACTGGCCCGAGGGCGTCGTCGTCGTGCGTTTCGACAGCTCAGCGCAGGGCGCAGCGCTCCAGGCCGAACGCGTGACCCGGACCGCAGGCGGGCGTGTCCTCAGCGATCAGGAAGCGGAGTCGATGGGCGCGGCGCTCGCGGGCACGCCGTGGCAGGGCTCGGGCAGCGTCGCCGCGATCGCGGTGTTGCCGTCGCGCACCGCTCAACACCTGAGGCCGCTCTCCGGCGGCATGTGCGAGTCGCTCGTCGTCCGGCCGCTGCTCGGCACCGGCGAGGTGCGCTTTGCGCCGGACTCAACGAGCGACGTGACGGCAGCGGTGCGCGACGCCGGCGGACGGCTCGCGATGCGCCGCGGGGATGGCGCTGACGTGGGCCCGGTCGACGGCGTGGCACTCGACCTCATGCGATCGGTCAAGCACCGGCTCGATCCCGCCGGAACGCTGAGTCCCGGACGCCAGCTGGGCGGTCTCTGAGATGGCGGCCGCAGTCGGGCCGCCCGTGACGTCGGGACATCCCCGCAACGGCGCGGCAGCAGCCGCGTTCGACGACCATCACCGTCCCGACGCGGCACTCATCGGCGATTGCGTGCACTGCGGTTTCTGCCTGCCCGCGTGCCCGACGTATCTGCTCTGGGGTGAGGAGATGGACTCACCGCGAGGCCGCATCCTCCTCATGGACCTCGCCGAGCGCGGCGAGATCGGCATGGACCATGCAGTGGTCAGCCACTGGGACTCGTGCCTCGGGTGCATGGCCTGCGTCGACGCGTGCCCGTCCGGCGTGCAGTACAACCGGCTCATCGAGCAGGTTCGCCCCCAGGTCGAACGCCGGTTCACGCGCGACTGGCGATCGCGTGCCGGGCGCGCCGCGCTCTTCGCGCTGCTGCCGTACCCGCGACGCATGCGCGACGTCGCGACTGCAGTCGCGGTCACGCAAGCACTCGGACTGCGTCGCATCCTGCACTGGAAGCCGGTGCAACGGATTGTGCCGCGCACGCTGCGCCGTCTCGACGACATGGCCCCGGATCTCCGTCTCGCCGACCTCCGGACACGCACGCCGCGCCATCTCGCACCTCCGGGGACCACCGTAGAGCGTGTCGCGGTCCTGACCGGGTGCGTCCAGGATGCCTTCTTCTCGCACGTCAATCGCGCAACGGCGCGCGTGCTCGCCGCGCACGGTTGCGAGGTGCTCACGCCGCCGCTGCAGAGCTGCTGTGGCGCGCTCGAGATCCATGCGGGACGCGAGGCCCCGGCGCTCGATCGCGTGCGAACGCTCATCAGCCAGATGGAGCGCATGCGCGTCGATCACATCGTCGTCAACACCGCGGGCTGCGGCTCGGCGATGAAGGAGTACGGGGCGTTGCTCGCCGACGATCCGCTCTGGGCGGAGCGCGCGGCCGCGTTTTCCGCCAAGGTGCGCGACGTCATGGAAATGCTCGCCGGCCTCGAGGTCCAGCTCCCCGGACGGCTCCACCCGCTGCCGGCGCGGGTCGCGTATCACGACGCCTGTCACCTCGCGCACGCGCAGGGCGTGCGCTCGCAGCCGCGAACCGTCCTGCGCAGGATTCCCGGGCTCGACCTCGTCGATATCGCCGAGTCGGACGTCTGCTGCGGCAGTGCCGGCATCTACAACCTCGTCGCACCGCAAGCCGCGGATGACCTCGGGAATCGCAAGGCCGCCAACGTCAGCGCCGCTCACGCGGACTTCCTCACCGCCGGCAACGGCGGCTGCCTGCTCCAGATCCAGGCAGCGCTGCGGCGCAGCGGGCATCCGCTGCCGGTGCTCCATCCGGTGGAGCTGGTCGACGCCTCGCTCCGCGGCGTGCCAACCGCGATGCTGCGCACGGCGTCGAATCGCTGAGCGCAGGCCGAGGACGTCCATGACCGCCGAGATGTCCGTGCACCGCAACGCTTCGGTCGTGGTCGTCGGCGCGGGCGCGGCAGGTCTCGCGGTCGCGCTCCAGCTGTCCCGAGCAGGTGTCGCAGATGTCCTCGTCGTCGATCGCAACGCATCGCCGGGGATGGGCTCCACGAGCCGCGCCAACGGCGGTGTGCGCGCGCAGTTCACGACGGCGATCAACATCGAGTTCTCGCGGTTCACGATCGAGAAGCTCAGAGCGTTGCACGAGCAGACTGGCGGCCAGGTTGGCTTTCGTGCCAACGGCTATCTCTTCATGACCGGCACTGAGGCCGGCGAGGCTGCCCTGCGACGGGCGCGAGCTCTGCAGATGGAACACGGTGTCGACGTCGACTGGTTGTCACCGTCAGACGTCATCGCGATGGTCCCCTTTGTGAACCAGGAGGGATTGCGCGCCGCGACGTTCTGCGCGACCGATGGCTTGATCGATCCGCACGGCGTGACGAGCGCGCTCTGGGACGAGGCGCGGCGTCTCGGCGCATGGTTGCTGCCGGACACGGAGGTCCTCAGCGTCACGACGTCGACGACAGGAGTCGTCGTCCACACGAGCAGTGGCGATATCAGCGCCGACTATGCCGTCAACGCTGCCGGTCCGTACGCAGCTCCACTGGCCGCCACCGCGGGCATCGACCTCCCGGTCACCCCACGACGGCGCAACCTTGCGGTCACGGAGGCAATCGCGGGCATGCCCGACGTCACCCCGATGCTGGTCGACAGCGACACCGCTGTGCTGACACGCAGAGAAGGCGCGGGATTCCTCATCGGCTTCTCGGATCCCGGCGACCCGCCGAGCCTCGACACGAGCTTCGATCCCGCGTTCCTCGACGCGATCGCCGCGCGCATCGGCAATCGCTTCTCCTTTCTCGAGAACACGCACATCAACACGCGCAAGTGCTGGGCCGGGCTGTACCCGGAAACTCCCGACCACCACGCCATCGTCGATGCGCCCCCGCAGGCTCCTCGGTTCATTCAGTGCGCGGGCTTCGGCGGCCACGGGATCATGCACTCGATCGCCGCGGGCCAGGCCGTGACGGAGTTGATCACCGATGGCCGCTGCACGACGTTCGACCTGCATCCGTTGCGCCTGCAGCGATTCGACGAGCCGGGAGGAGCTGCCGAAACCGCGGTGCTCTGACGTACGACGCACGTCAGTGCGCGGCAGTCACCTCCGCCAGCATGGGCGCGATCTCGCCGCCCGGGTCGTCGACGAGACGGTGTAACGCCGCACGCTGCGCTGCATCGACGGCCTGCAAAGGCGCGCGCACTGCGTCGTCGATCGCAACGCCGCGGTGTTGCAGGATGGATTTCATCGCGGCATGGAACGGCGCAAACTCGAGCGATATCCTGATGCGTGCCGCGAGCGCGCTCGCCTCTGCGGTGCGAGCCGTGACGGCGTTGATGGTGACCTCGGGGAGTGCGGCTGCCAGCCCTGACACCGATCCCGCCGCGCCGAGCTCCATACCCTGCGCGATCAATCCCTCGGCGCCGATGAAGACGTCGAGGCCATCGATGAGATATGGGCGCACGGCGTCGAACGTCGAGTCCGAGACCTTCATGCCCACAAGATTCGGCGCGCTGGAGCGCAACCGCTCGATGACCTCGATGGGAATCGCGTATCCGCTCCGCGCCGCGAACTCGTAACAGTAGAAGGGCGTTGGAGCGCACGCGTCCGCCGCTGCATCGAGATGGCGCCAGATCGCCTCCGCATCCAACGGGAAATACGGCGGTGGGATGACCGCCACGCCGCTGGCACCGATGCTTGCGGCGTGCTCGGCAAGCGCGACCGTGTCGTGCGTCGTCTGCGCGCCGCAATGGACCACGACTGCGAAGCGGTTGTGCGCCGCGGCCACAAACGCATCGGCCGCCTGGCGCCGCTCGTCGACGGAGAAGAGAATGCCCTCCCCGGTAGTGCCGAGCGCGAGGATGCCGTCCAGTCCGGCGCGAACGTAGAACTCCACAACAGCAGCGATCCCGTCCTCGTCGATGCTGCCGCCGCTGCCGACCAGGGGGGTCACCGCAGCGGCGAGGGTGCCGCGCACGTTCGTGTTGGCTGCCATCTGCCGCACGAGTGTAGCCCCGGTGGGAGCCCAAGACGCCTCGGCAGGTTCAGCACCCGCGGCAGGAGCGCACTAGACGGACGGCGACGACGCCGGTGCGTGGGCGGCGAAGTGCCGTGCCACAGCGGTGAACGACTCCTTCGGCTCCCAGGTCATCTCTGGATAGACCATCCCGTGGTGCCTGCCGGGCAAGGATTTCACGAGCGACATCGAATCCATGTCGATGTCGTGGCGAGGATCGTCGTCGGTCAGCGACTCGGGTGTCGCGAAGGTTGACAGGAGGGCTCCTGCCACCCCTGAGCACTCGAGTTCGTCGAGAGTATCGGCGAGCTCCCGCGCCTGCATCGCTTCGTCACGCTGGTACACGCCGTTCAGGCGTGGCCGGAACAGACGCCCGATCACCGGACGCGTGTGCAGGTAGAGCCGGGTGGTGTCGGTGACGCCGAACCCCAGGGCGCCCGAACTCTCAGCGCCGTGGTAGGTGCGCATCCCGAACTCGGTGACGATCACCGGTTTTCCTGTTGCAAGGAATGGTTGCAGCATCTCAACGTAACGGTCTTTGGTCCGCGCCTCGCGGTAGTGATCGACGCCGACGTAGTCGAAGTTCGCCCAGTCCAACTGCTCGAAGGTGAGTGCTGCGTACACGAGCGGGCCGTCGAATGAGGTGCGCACTCTGGGCACGAGCGCGGCCAGGTACTCGTCGAGCTTCCCGTTCCCGAGCACCGATGGGTCAGCCTTGAACGTCATCACGCGTTCGGTGACGCTCTTGCCGGCAATGATCCCTGGACTGAAGAGGGTGAGTTCGCTGCCGGCGACAAAGACCACGCGCCCGCGATGCGACGTCTCCAGTCCCGCCGCTGACTTCGCCGCTGTGACAAGAAACGTGGTGGTTTCCTCCAACGAGTACTCGAAGAAGGTTGGGGAAAACCACACTTCGAGACCGACGTTCAGCGCGATCTCCGCAACCGCTGTCAGTCGTGCGATGTCACTGCCGACGATCCGCACGGCGTTGGCATGCAGGTCATCTCGGATGATTTCGAGCTCCCTGCCCACCACCGACAGGTCGAGCGCTCCTCTGCGCGTCGAGATCGCATATCCCGGGCCGCGGAACACCGTCCCCGTGTCGTAGTGAACGCCCTGATGCTGCAATGTGATCAGCTAGCTTTGCGAGGTCGAACTCGACATCCCAGCGCTCACGCCCGCCGGTGCGCCTCAGCAGGAGATCCGCGACGAGGCCCGTCCACCCCGTCTGATGCGAGGCGCCGAGCCCTCTTCCGTCGTCTGCGTGGAAATACTCGTAGAACGGAATGAGGTCGGCGAGATCGGGACGCAGGTAGAGATCCATGCCGGCGACCACCGGTCGATGGCCTGCGGCGTCCTTGAGAAAGATGGTCGTGAGACGGCGCGCGATATCGTCGGCCACAGCGCCGAGATGCATCTGCGTCCCCGAGCCTTGCGGGTACTCGACCGTCCAGTCGTCGCCGAGGAAGCGGTGGTATGAGCGGAGCGCCTCGATGATCAAGTGGTTGACGGGAAACCATACCGGTCCACGCCAGTTCGAATTGCCGCCGAAGAGGCGCGACGTCGATTCGGCAGGCTCGTAGTCGAGGCGCGCCTCCATACCGGCAATCTGGAGGTCGAGCGGATGGTCCGCGTGATATTTCGAGAGTGCGCGCAGGCCGTGGTCGCTGAGGAACTCCGCCTCGTCGAGTACGTACGCGAGGATGCGGCGCAGGCGCTCAGGGTCGACGATGGCAAGCAGCCGGCTCTCGCGCGCGTCGGGCGCGACCACGAGTGACACCGCAGCAGCGAAACGCGGCTTGAGCTTGATGAACAGGCGCAACCGCTCTGCAAAGTCCGGGAGGAGTTGCAGCGTCGCTGCCCCGAGCGTCGTGGCTGCGCACAGCGGGATGAGACCGACCATCGAACGCGCCTGGATCGGGATCTGCGAACCATCCGCGAGATGCAGGCTGTCGTAGTAGAAACCGTCCGCGTCGTCCCACAGGCCCTGTTCATTCATCGCGGTGGCGATGGCCGTGAAGTGCTCGAAGAACTTCGTCGCGACGTCCTCGTACGTGCGGTCATGCGCGGCGAGCACGAGCGCCATCTCGAGGAGGTTGAGCGAGTACGTCGCCATCCACGCCGTACCGTCCGATTGTTCGAGATGAGCACCGAACGGAATGAACGCCGATCGGTTGAACGGGCCGATGTTGTCCAGCCCGAGGAAGCCGCCCTCAAAGAGGTTGTTGCCCTCGGCGTCCTCGCGGTTCACCCACCACGTGAAGTTGATGAGCAGCTTGTGAAACACGCGGGCGAGGAATGCATGATCGGTCGCGCCATCGATCTCGAACACGCGCAGCGCGGCCCACGCGTGGACCGGCGGGTTGACGTCGTCGAAGGACCACTCGTACGCCGGCAGCTGGCCGTTGGCATGCATGTACCACTCGCGACACAGCAGGATGAGCTGGTCCTTCGCAAACTCCGGGTCGACGTGCGCGAGCGCGATGCATTGAAACCCGAGATCCCATGCGGCAAACCACGGATACTCCCACGTGTCCGGCATCGACAGGACGTCCGCGTTGTCGACGTGCCGCCAGCCGGCGTTGCGACCTGCGAGACGTTCCGGCGGCGGCGTCGGACCTGCGGGGTCGCCATCGAGCCAGCGCGCCACGTTGTAGTGATAGAACTGCTTCGACCACAGCATCCCGCCGAGCGCCTGGCGCGCAACGAGCTGCTCATCCGCAGAGAGATCGTCGGTGAGGATGCGTGCGTAGAATGCGTCCGCCTCGGCGTGGCGCAATCGCAGGATGTTGCCGGCATCTGCTTTCGGCGCGGCCGCGGTGTCGTTCGGACCGAAACGGAGCCGGATGATGGCCGTCGCCCCTGCTTCGACATCGAGCACGTAGTGCAGCGCGGCCTTCGTCCCGGTCAGCGCGGGATTGACCGTCGGAGCGCCGCCAACGACGTTGTCGTTGATCGCGTCTTTGGGAAACGCGCTGCGCGATGGCGACCCCCAAAGGCGCTCGGCATTGCTCTCGTTGTCGCAGAACAGCGGAGTCGGGTTGCCGTCCCCGCTGAGAAATCGGCTGCCGACGACCGTGTGATCCGCGACGATGCGGTCCGTTTCCCAGCGCATCGACGGGACCGTGTCGGTGATACCCCACGCCCACGTGTTGCGGAACCAGATCGTCGGCAGCACATGGAGCGACGCCGCTGCGGCGCCGGCGTTGCGGACGTGCACCTCCATGCAGAAGTCGTCCGCTCCATCCTTGGCGTAATCGACGGTGATGTCCCAGAAGCCGTTGTCGAGCACACCCGTGTCGGCGAGCTCGTACTCGGGATCGAGCGTCGTTCGGCGCGCGCTCTCCGCGATGAGGTCCGCATATGGAAACGCAACCTGCGGATAGAGATATCGCCAGCGCATCCAGGAGTGCGTCGGCGTCGAGTCGACGTACCACCAGTACTCTTTCGCGTCTTCACCGTGGTTGCCCTGCGGGCCGCTCAATCCGAAGATGCGTTCCTTGAGGATTGGATCAACGCCGTTCCAGAACGCAAACGCCATGCAGAGCAGCTGATGGTCGTCGCAGAGGCCGCCGAGACCGTCCTCACTCCAGCGAAACGCCTGGGACCGCGCGTGATCATGGGGAAGGAAGTTCCAGGCGTCACCGTCAGGGCTGTAGTCCTCGCGGACGGTGCCCCAGGCTCGCTCGCTGAGGTACGGCCCCCAGCGGCGCCAGACGGCGGGATTCTCGCGCAGCCGCTCGCGCTCGGGGTCCTCGTTGCTCACATCCGATTCGCGACGATAACACCCGGGCGGTGCGCCCGCGCCGTACACGGTGGCCGCCGCCTGACCGGCGGCCGCCGCGTGTACGTATGGCGGTGTGTGGTCTCTAGGAGACCGTGATCGACGCGGTGTTGTTGTTGGTGTTCAGTGTCACCACGCCGCCCTGGAAGGTGCGGGTGTACACCCCGGCGGTCAGCGTGAACGATCCGGTCGCTGCGCCGAGCGCCGCGAGCTCATTCGGGTAGTAGACCGTCGAGCGGTCGGCGCCCGACGACGGGGCGCTGAACAGGTAGTAGTCGCTGACGCCGTTGTCGACGAGGAGATATGCGGCGAGCGCGTACGTGTTCCACGCCGATTCCTGTGCGGGGGTTGCGGACGTCCAGACCTTGGTCCAGCCGAAGAACGACGAGCCCTGGGCATTGAGCGCCTGCACCATGGCGAGGTCGGCGGCAACCGTCTTGGCTGTCGGGTACACCGTGGGCGAGTTGCTGGCAAGGCGGATCCAGGAGTCCGTCTGACCGCCGTCAGCGGTGGAGTCCGTGATGTAGTGCGTCAGCGTGGTGAACTCGGCGCCGTTGACGAGTCCGGTGGAGAAGAGATACTTCGAACCGATCGCGGCCTTGATGACGGAAAGCGTCTGGCCGGCTGCCTGCATCCAGGACAGCTTGGTGAATGCCACGCCCGTCGAAGGATCGATCGGGACGCCGGTGGTGGTGCCGGAGAACGGCCCGGGGCCCATCGAGTCGATGTATGCGCCGTCCCATCCGTACTTGTTGATGTTGGTGACGATCCTCGACGCCTCTTCAGCCTGCCAGCCCGGATTGGCCTCATTCATGAGGTAGTTGTTGGAGAACGCGGGCGAACCGCTCGCCGCCTTTACGGTGATGAGATTGCCCGACGCGTCGCGCGCGAAATAGTCGGGGTGCGAAGCCATGAGCGACGTGTACTCGGCCGAGCCGCCCGTCGTGTACGGACCGAGGTCATAGACGAGGACTTTCACCGACGGGTTCCAGACGTGGAGCTGCGGGATCATCTTGCCGTACACGGCACCCGGCGAGCCGACGAGGATGGCGTGGGTCTGCGCGACCTGCTGCCACTGCGCGGTTGTTCGCGAGGCAGGGGCGCTGTTCCAGTCCTGCGCATAGAGCAGGATCGGGCTGGTGGCGGTCGAGGCCGTCGCTGCGGTGCCTGCGACGTGCTTGCCCGGCGCGGTCGCCGCGTGCGACGCGGATGCGACTGGCGCTGCAGTCGACGCGCTGTGCGGTGCGGCAAGCGTGGTCGAGGTCTGTGCGTTGGTCTGCGCTCCGGAGAGTTCCGCTCCCATCGTTGCGGTGGGAGCAGTGGCGGCGAGCCCCGTCACGATGACGGTCGCGCCGGACACCAGAGCGAGTCGAGTGAATACATGCGCCATAAGGTTTTTCGCTTCCTAGTTGATCGGTGAAGGTGACTGATAACGTCTCTGTCACACTCTGATCAACGCCCGTCTCGTTCCGGTTGCCGACCCGTCGCATAGCGCCGAACGACATGGTGTTTGCGTAACGACCCGGCCCCGCGGACGTCAGATCGCAACGAGACTCCCTCTCGCACCTCCACCCCAAAACCGCCTGAAGCGCGCTAGGCTACGGCATCACCCAAGGACTGCACAGGGGCGGGAAGGCCATCTTGCGATCGGGTTCTGGCAGGTCAGTGCGGCGTGTACTCGCTCCGGTGTTGGCGATCGCGCTTGCTGCTATCGCCCAGGTGCCGCACGCGGCAGCGGCCAGAGCGCAGACGGCGGTCCGGGTCGGCGCACGGACGTCCTCACGACGCGCCACGGTCGCGACGACGCCCGGGCCCGGCTATATCACGTTGCTGTTCGGCCGGACGATGTACAGCATCGCCGACAACAACTGCAACGAGATCGCCGGCGCAGTCCCGCTCGATCAGATCGCGCAGGACCTCTCGAGCCGCGGGCTCACGGCAACCGGTGTCGTCGTCGTCGATCGCACCCAGAGCGCAAGCCAACTCTGCTACGGCGGGAGTCTCTACCCGACGTGGTCGGACCTCGACACCCTACGCGACAGATATGGATGGAGCTTCGACAGCGACGGCATGAGCCACAACGACATCACCGCGATGACTCCGGCACAGCAGTACGAGGAGAGCTGCGGCTCACTTGCGTACCTCTCCGAGAACGGCATGACCACTGCCGACGCGTTCTACGCATACGGCGACAACCTTCGCAGCACCCCGATCCAGACGAACACGGTCAGCCAGTGCTTCGACTATGGGCGGACCTACAACGGTGGCGTGAACACGCGCGCCGGGCTGACCGCTCCGTATTTTCAGAAAACGAACTCGCTGCTCGGTGGCGCCTGCAACGACTCGACCCAGTCCTGCTACACGCTCAGCACCAACGGCAAGCGCTACGCGTCGCCGGTCGCGATGTCATCACTCCTGCAGGTCACCGCCGATCAATGGGTCGTGCTCCAGTTCTATCGGATGGTTACCGGTGCAAGCGCGAACACGAATCCGTCATGGGACTGCACGGCCCCCAACTGGCAGGACCACTGGACAAGCCAGACAGAGATGTACTGCATGAATGACTTCGACCAGGCGATCGGCACGATCCCGGCCGGAGCCGTGGTGACCAGCCCGGCGACCGTCGCCGCGGCATGGGGTCGCCAGGTGTCGAATGTCGCGGGCCAGGTGACGATGCAGAGCACTGGCTCGCCCGTCTCAGGCGCGACCGTGACGTGGAGCGGCGGCAGCGCGACGACTGATGCCAGCGGCTACTACACGCTCGCCAACGTGACGCCCGGTCTGCAGCGTGTTGCGGTCTCAGCGTCGGGACAGCCGTCAGCGTCGACGAGCGTTTCAGTGACCAGTGGGGGAACCGCCGTACAGAACTTCAGCCTCGGCACGGCCGCCGTCGGAGCCATCGCCGGAACCGTGAGGGACGGCGCAACCCATGCGCCGATTGCCGGCGCCACTGTGACGTGCAGCTGTGCCGGCGATCCGGCGACGACAGACACCAACGGTGTGTACGCCTTTCAGAATCTCGCGCCCTCGTCGGCATACTCGCTGCAGTTCTCGGACGCCGACTACACAACTCAGACCGCCAATGTCTCCGTCAGCGCCGGACAGACGACCACCGAGAACGTCGCGTTGACGGGGATGCCCGGCGAGATCGACGGGAGCGTCACCGACGCGCAGAACGACGACGGTGTCCCCGCGACGACGGTCACGTGTACGTGCGCGGGTGGCAGTACGACGACCGACGGTTCCGGCGACTACTCCTTTGGCGACGTCGCCCCGGGAACATACTCGATGACGTTCACTGCCTCCGGGTTCGCGCCCGTGACTTTCAGCGACGTCGTGGTCGCGCCCGACCGTGACACAACTGAAGACGCGTCGCTTGCGCCCGGAGGGGTCATCGACGGCAACGTCGTCGATGCCACCGCCGGCAATGTCCCGATCGCCGGCGCGACCGTGACGTGCACGTGTGGGAGCGGGAGCACCAGCACTGACAACAACGGCAACTTCGCATTCGACGATGTCGCGCCGGGCACCTACTCGCTGACGTTCGCGTTCAACGGCGACGTGAGCCAGACCGTTGGCGGCGTCGGCGTGACATCGGGGAACACGACCGAGCAGGACGCGGCGCTCGTCGAGGATGGCGCCGTCGATGGCACGGTCACCAACGCGGCGACCAGCGCGCCGATTGCGGGCGCGACAGTGACCTGTACCTGCACGAGCGGCAGCACGCTCACCGACAGCTCGGGTGACTACTCGTTTAGCGGTGTTGCCCCAGGAACGTTCACCGTCACGGTGACCGCGTCGGGATTCGCGTCCGCATCCAGTCCCGTTTCCGTTGACGCCGGTGCGCCCACTGCGCAGAACTTCACGCTCACGGCAAACGCACACACAGTGGTCTTCAGCGACGGCTTCGACAGCGGCAATCTCTCAGCCTGGACGACGACGCACGGCTTCGGGCTCGAGACGAGTCTCGTGCACTCAGGAGCGTTCGCCGCTGAGGTAAACACGACGACGGGCGCGACGTACGCGCGCAAGGTGCTGCCTTCGACCTACACCACCGGGTATGCGCGAGTGTGGTTCGAGATCGTGAGCCAGAAGAGCACGGTGAACGTGCTGCGCTTCAACAATGCGACCAGCACGCAGATCGCCTACCTCTCCGTCAATCCGACGACGAAGGCACTCACCCTGACCGCCGGCAAGACGTTCGCGTCGACGACCTCGGTGAGCGCAGGCGTCTTCCACGAGCTCGAGATGTCGGTGACCCTCGCCGGCGCAAAGAGCACCACCAACGTCTGGCTTGACGGCACGCTCATCGCAGCGCTCTCGCGCGCAGTGAGCCTCCCGGCCGCTCCGATTGCGCAACTCCAGCTGGGCCAGGTGGTGAGCGGCGGCACCTACAACGTCGCCTTCGACGACGCCGCGTTCGACACCGCGATGCTCCCCTAGCCGACGATGAACGCCAACGAGTCGGTCAGAGCGTAAGCCCGTGCCCGATGAGCACCTGATCGCGGTCGTCGAGGACGAGGCGTCGAACGCTGCACTGTTGACCCCGCGGACCGGCGTCCGCTATGTGTTCGTCGAGCCCACATCACCGCCGCCGGAGGACGTGTTCCAGTGCGATGCGCTGTTCACGTGGGATCCGAGCAATCCGTTCCTGCGCGACAACTGGTCGCGGTTGCCGAACCTGCGCTGGGTGCATACGTCCAGCGCGGGCGTCGACCGGTTGCTCTTCCCTGAGCTGGTGAACAGTGATGTCGTGCTCACCAACTCGCGATACGTCTTCGACGAAGCGCTCGCGGAGTACGTCATCGGCCTCATGCTCATGATGAGCAAGGATCTCGCGACCACGCTCGCACTGCAACGCGAGCACCGCTGGGTCAAGCGGGAGACCGACACCCTGCAAGGGAAAGTGGTGGTGCTGGTGGGTGTCGGCCCGATCGCGCGACAGGTCGCGCGGTTCGCAAAGGGGTTCGGCATGGTGGTGCATGGCATCGGGCGTACCGCTCGCAGTGGTGATCCCGACTTCGGCGACATCACGACGCCAGAAACGTTGCAGAGGGTGTTCGCCACCGCCGACTACGTCGTGATGGTCCTGCCGAAGACGCCGGCGACCGAGCAGCTCGTCGATGCGGACGCGCTCGCGGCGTTGCGGCCGGCGGCGCGTCTCATCAACGTCGGGAGGGCGTGGTCGCTCGACCAGGACGCGCTGGTTCGCGCGCTCCGCGAAGGGCGGCTCGCAGCTGCCGCGCTCGATGTCGTCACTCCCGAGCCGCTGCCGGCCGACGACCCGCTCTGGGACACACCCAATTTGCTCATCTCACCGCACATGTCCGGCGACCGACGCGGCTGGCAAGCGGATATCGCCAGACTATTCGACAGCAATCTCGAGCTGTGGCTTCGTGGCGAGCCGCTGCGCAACGTCATCGACAAACATCTGGGCTACGCAACCGGCAACTGAGGGGACCTGACCATGGACATGGCGCTGTGACGCGGATCGGAGTCGTCGGCATCGGGAAGATGGGACAGCCGATCGCGAGCCGTCTGCTCGCGGCCGGCAACGAGGTGTCCATCTGCAACCGCTCGCGCAACGCCGGCGTCGAATCGCTCGCGGGGCGCGGCGCCAACGTCTGCGCATCGCCTGCCGAGCTCGCGGCGGGAGTCGACGTGATCCTCACCGCGCTGCCGACAGAGGACACCGTCCGTGATGTCTACGCGGAGATGGCGGGAGTCGCCGTCGCCGGCCAGCTCTACGTCGACCACTCCACGGTGAGCATCAACCTCAACCGGTCGTGCGCCGAGCAGGTCGGCGCACGCCACGCGTCCTTCCTTGACGCGCCGGTCTCGGGCGGCCCGGCTGGCGCGGAGGCAGGCACGCTGACCGTGATGGTCGGCGGTGACGAGGAGACGTTCAACCGTGCACTGCCCGTCTTCGAGCAGTTCGGATCCAAGATCCGGCTCTGCGGCCCCGTCGGCAGCGGTCAGGCCATCAAGCTCGTCAATCAACTGCTCGTGGCGGTGCACACCACCGCGTCGGCCGAGGCCGCCGCACTCGCGGTGCAACTCGGCGCGGATCTGAGCACCGTCCAGGATGTCATCGGCACCTCGTTCGGAAGCTCGGCGATGCTCCTGCGCAACCTGCCGCGCTTCATCGCTCGTGACTTCACCCCGGCGACTCCCATCGGTCTGATCGCCAAGGACCTCTCGATCATCCACAGAGAAGCCGACAGCGCCGGCGTCCGGCTCCTGCTCGGCAGCGTCGCCGAACAGTGCTTCCTCGACGCGAAGGAGCGCGGCTGGACCGGGGAGGACATGTCGGCGCTCGTGCGGTTCTGGGACCGCACCGGCCCGGAGGCCTGAACATGCCGGTCTTCGCGGCGAACCTCAGCATGCTCTGGCAGGAGCTCGGCCCCTACGACCGCTTCGCCGCCGCCTCTGCTGCCGGGTTCCGCTACGTCGAGATGCTCTTTCCGCATGAGCTCGACGCCGACCGCCTCGAGGCAACGCTGCGCCGCCTCGACCTCGAGATGGTGGCGTTCGACCCAGCACCCGGCAACTGGGCAGACGGCGAGCGCGGCATCCTGACGCTGCCCGGGCGGGAGATGGAATTCCTGCACGGTGTGCGTGAGGCCATCAAGCTCGCCGGCCGGCTCGGCACGACGCGTCTCAACACGCTGGCCGGCATCCCGCCGGCAGGCGTCAGCAACGCGCAGGCGCAGGCGACCGCGATCGCCAACCTGAAGATGGCAGCGCCGCTTGCTCGTGAGGCCGGCATCACCCTCCTCATCGAGGGCATCAACAACATCGATATCCCCGGGTACTGGGCCGGCACGGTTGCGGCTGCTGTTGGACTGGTCGAGGCGGTTGACGATCCGAACGTCCGGCTCCAGCTCGACCAGTACCACGCGGGCATGGCCGGCGAGGACGCGATCGAGTGTCTGCACGCCCACCTGCCGCTCATCGCGCACGTGCAGATCGCCGACGTGCCGGGCCGACACGAACCGGGGACTGGAACGCAGCCGATCGAACAGTTCCTCGACGACCTCGACCGCGTCGGGTATGACGGCTACGTCGGCCTCGAGTACCGGCCGCTGACAGACACGCAGAGCAGCCTGCAATGGCTGCGTGCGTATCGCGCGCAGAGTGCCTGACGTGAGCGATCCGATCCGCCTCGTGCGCGCGAATCAGCTGTCGGACGGGCCGTCGACACCGGGGATGAGCCGGCGCCAGGCCGTGGCGACCGACCGCATCTGGACGGGCCTCGTGCATACGCAGCCGGGCGCAGTATCCGGCTGGCACCATCACGGCGACCACGAGTCCGTCATCTACGTGCTCGCCGGAGCGCTGCGGATGGAGTCGGGCCTGCATGGAGGTGACGTCTTCGACGCACAGCCGGGCGAGTTCATCCACGTGCCGCCGTACAGCATCCACCGCGAAGGGAACACGACGGACCGGCTGGCGAGCCTCGTGGTGACGCGCAGCGGACAGGGCGAATCAGTGGTCAACGTGGACGGGCCCGAGGGCGGCGTATCGTCACCCGCATGACAGCAGCAAACGATCCCGCGCACGAATTCGCCTCCGTGAACGAGCTGGCGCCTCTCGCGCTCATGGACGGCATCCGGGTCCGCGCAGTGAACGGCGAGCGCATCACGCTCGGCGTCTTCGAGCTGGAACCGGGGTTGCGCATGCCGGAGCACCGGCATCCCAACGAGCAGGTGGGCGTCGTGCTCCGCGGTGAGCTCACGTTCACCATCGGCGGTGAGACCCGCCTCCGCCGTCCCGGTGACATGTGGGTCATTCCTCCCGACGTCCCGCACACCGTCGAGCAGGCGGGCAACGCGGGCTGCACCATCGTCGAGAGCTTCTCGCCGCCGCGAGACGACTGGGCGGACAAGCCCCGCGAGGAGCCGTCTCCGGGCGCCTGGCCGCAGCCGTGACCTTTCGGACTAGTGCGACGCCGGCCAGTCGATCCGCTGCCAGCTCGATCCGGTCAGTGTCCACACCTCGACTGGCACGGCGCCTGACGCCCTCCCTGTCGCCGGCGCTCCGAGCAGGAGCAGTTGGTGCCGGTCCGCGTCGGTAATCTCCACGCCGCCCTGGATGGGAGGCTGCGTCGCGGCCCTCGAGATCCAACCGCTTCGGTACCAGACCAGGAGCTTCGACTCTCCCGGGGCAGCTGAGTTGCAAGGACAGAGGACCAGGCTGCCGGTCGCCGGGTCGAGCGCCATCGTCGACGCAGCCTGCGGTGAGTTGTCGGGCGTCGCGAGCAGGCTCCACTTGCCTCCATCCCATCGCCATGTCGTGTCGACGGCGCCGGTGACGGGGGGAAGATCCTCACAGCAGGCGACGGCAATGAGCCACCGTGTCGCCGGGTCGAACCACATCGGGCTGTAGGAGGCGCCGGACGGGAGATCGCCGCCGGCCGGGCGCGCCCAGCGGTCCGCGGCCCAGACCCATGTCGCTCCTGGTGCGCCGATCACCCCTGAGGGAGTCGTCAGCACCATCTCCGACAGTGCCGGGTCCCAGGCCATGTCGGACCCTGTGCCGGGCGCGGGTCCCACTGGGCCACTGTCAAGGTCCTCCCATGCCGTCCCGTTCCATCCCCACGTGTCGTGGATCGGCGTCCCCGCCTCGGTCCGGCCACCGAACACCATCACCATCTGCGTCTCGGGGTCGTAGGCGGCGGACGCGCCGTATCGACCGGGAGGGCTGACTGCGGGGTGCAGCTGTGTCCAGACGGTCCCGTTCCAGGCCCAGGTATTGCCCCAGTCGTCGACGCCGCCGAACAGGACCACCTCGTGGCTGGCGAGATCATCAGCGACGCTGAACAGCGCGCCGGTCTGGGGCTCGCCGCTGCCCGGTGCCGGGGTGGGATTCAGCAGCGCGACCGAGCCGACCGGCGCCGAGGCGATCGGTACCGTGTGCCGGGCGGCCGAGAGCACGAGGCCGATGCCCGCGACCACGGCAATGAGGCTGAGCAACACGAGCACGCTGACGCCCCGCCGCGTCCTCTGACCTTGGTCGTCCACGGATGCCTCTTCCATCAGCCCTCTCGGGAAATAATGTGACACGAGACACTGACACTTGGCCAGCAGAAGGGGAAGCCGTGACGACACTCGAGAATCGGCCGAATACAGCGCTCCTCGTCGTGGATGTCCAGACCTGCGTTGTCGAGGGGACGCCCCGGCGGGACGCGGTGGTCGCCAACGTCGGCACGCTCGTCGACAAAGCACGCCAGGAGCAGGTCCCGGTCGTCTGGGTACAGCACTCGGACGAGCAGATCGTGCGCGGGAGCGACGGCTGGCGGATCGTTCCGGAGTTGCAGCCGGACGGCGCCGAGCCGCTCGTCGAGAAGCACTACGGCGACTCCTTCGAGGACACGTCGCTCGAGACCGTGCTGTCGGGCCTCGGCGTCGGGCGCCTCATGGTCGTCGGCGCCCAGACCGATGCATGCATCCGCTCGACGCTCCATGGCGCGCTGGCTCGGGGATACGACGCGACGCTCGTCAGCGACGCGCACACCACCGAGGACCAGTCGGAGTGGGGCGCGCCACCGCCGGAGATGGTGATCGCGCACACGAACCTCTACTGGACCTACCAGACCGCCCCCGGCCGGACGGCCGGAACCGTCGAGACCAAGGACGTCGACTTTAGGAGCTAGATCGTCCGCAGGAGCTCGTGCATGTCCTCGAGCATCCTGTCCGCGAGGCGAAGGAAGCTCCGCGCACGCCATGCCGTCTCGGTGGGCTCACCGGTTCCGACGAGCACGGGAATGACCGCCTCCTTGATGTCGATCAACAGCGTTTCCAAGTCGCGCATCAGGTTCATGACGCGCGCCAACGCATCGTCCTGCTCACTCAATAGATCCCCCTAACGTCGTGCCGCAGTCCGTTCCCCAACGGTTTGTGCCGCACGCCTCCGCCGATGGTGCCATCGGCACCGCGTTCATCTTGACACAGTTTGATGTGCTTGGCGCGTTTGATCTTGTTATATGCGATGCGCGAAGGTGATCCTGCTAGCCGAGCCGATCCCAACTCGACCCGCTGAGCTTCCAGACCCCGACAGGGCCGCCGCTCGATGCCGTGCTCGACGGCGGTGAGCCGAGCAGGAGCAACTGCCCGCGATCGGCATCGGTGACCTCGATACCTCCCCGCACCGGCAACGCAGCGCCCGGCAGCGCCAGCCAGCTGGAGCCGGTCCACCCTGCGAGTTCGGGCTCCGATGAGTTCGAGTACCCGCAGGTGCAGAGCACGAGCCTCCCGAGCGGCGGGTCGAGCGCCATCGTCGATCCATCGAGCGGGGCCGACGTTTTTGTGCTCACCTGCTGCCATGCGCTGCCATCCCATCGCCAGGTGGAGTTCGACGGCGCCCGCCGGGGTCGGCGGTCCGGAGCAGCACCCGACGGCGGTGAGCACCCCGCTGGCAGGGTCGGGCCACATCGGGCTGTAGAACCAGGAGCCGGGCAGCGTGCCTGCCGGCGGTCGCAGCCAGTGCGATCCCGTCCAGACCCAGGTCGCGCCCGATCCGGTGCCGCCCAGACCGATGACGAGCACCATCTGTCGCTGCGCCGCGTCCCATGCCATGTCCGAGCCCTCGCCCGCCTCGGGTCCGTCGGTCCCGAAATCGATCTCGTTCCAGGTGACCCCGTTCCAGGCCCACGTGTCATTCACCGCGACGCCGTCTTCGGTGCGCCCGCCGAAGAGGAGCACCGTCCTGGTGGCTGGGTCGTAGGCGGCCGACGCACCGAAACGCCCGGTCGGGCTCACCTGCGGACGGGCGAGCGTCCACGACGTGCCATTCCAGAGCCAGGTGTTGTCGCCGTTGTCCTCGCCACCGAAGAGGACGACGTCGTGGGTTGCGAGATCGTCCGCCACCGCGAACGACGTCCCGACCTCAGGCTCGGCGGGGATGGGGCTCGGCGTGGTCCGCAGCGGGATCAGCGCTGTTGGAGCCGGTGGCACGGGAGCCGGATGCTGGCCCAGCGAGATGACGATGCCGGCGGTGCCGGCCACCACGACGATCGCGACCAGCGCCAGCGCTGACCGTCGACCGGCGCGGCGCTGCAGCCCCGTTTCGTCTTGATTTCCGTTCTGCATGCCCTGTGGTGACCAATGTGCCACGCGGGCCGCCCATAACCCGTTCTTCGCCAGTGGCAACTGCCCGCGTGGCTAGGATTGATGCAGTGAGCACGTCCTCGCCCTCGGTCGCCGCCGTCGATGTGGAAGCCCTGGTCACCTCCTGGACGGCGGCCAACTACCTCACCGTCGCCCAGATCTATCTCCAGGAAAACCCACTCCTGCGTGAGCCGCTGACGGCGGACCACATCAAGCCCCGGCTGCTTGGGCACTGGGGGACGTCGCCGGCGCTGAGCCTCATCTATACGCAGCTCAACCGGCTCATCCAGCAACGCGATTGCGATGTGCTGTACGTCACCGGTCCAGGTCACGGCGGACCGGCCATCGTGGCCAACGTCTATCTCGAAGGGACGTACTCGGAGATCTATCCGCAGGTCTCGCTCGACGAAGCGGGTCTGCTCCGCCTCGTGCGGCAATTCTCGACTCCGGGCGGCATCCCGAGCCATGTCAGCGCCCCGACACCCGGATCGATCCACGAGGGCGGCGAGCTCGGCTACGCGCTCGTCCATGCGTTCGGCGCTGTATTTGACAATCCTGACTTGATCGCCGCGTGCGTCGTCGGCGACGGCGAAGCCGAGACCGGTCCCCTCGAAGGCTCGTGGAAAGGAGTGAGCTTCCTGAACCCGCGCCGCGACGGCGCTGTGCTGCCGATCCTGCAGCTCAACGGATACAAGATCAGCGGACCCACGGTGCTCGGTCGCGCAGCGGAGGCCGACGTTCGGGGTCTCCTCCACGCGCACGGCTACGAAGTGCACTTTGTCAGCGGGGAGGACCCCTACGAGGTGCATGAGGAGTTTGCGCACACGCTCGACGCCTGCTACGACCGGATCCGCGAGATCCAGGCGGCGGCACGGAGTAGCGCCCAGACGCTGCGCGCGCGCTGGCCGGCGATCGTCCTGCGGACACCGAAAGGGTGGACCGGACCAAAGTTTGTCGACGGCCTGCCCGTGGAGGGAACGTTCCGGGCGCATCAGGTGCCGATCCTCCATGTCCGCGACAACCCGGAGCACCTGCATCTGCTCGAGGAATGGATGCGCGGCTATCACCCGGAGCAGCTCTTCGACTCCGCGGGCGCACCCGTAGCGGAGGTCACATCGCTCGCTCCCCGCGGCGACAAGCGGATGGGATCGTCCCCGCACGCCAACGGTGGACGCGTGCTCGACGCGCTCAACCTTCCCGTGTTCACCGACTATGCGATGCCGGTGACCTCCGGCGTCACGATCGCGGAGTTGACCGCTCGCTGGGGCGAATGGCTGCGCGATGTCTATCGCGACAACCCGTACAACTTCCGGCTCTTCTGTCCCGACGAGACGAACAGCAACCGGCTCGGTGCGGTGTTCGACATCGAAAACCGTTGCCTGGTTGAGACGATCGTTCCGATCGACGACCACGTGAGCGCGGACGGCCGCGTCATGGAAGTGCTGTCCGAGCACAACTGTCAGGGCTGGCTCGAGGGGTATCTCTTGAGCGGCCGGCACGGGTTGTTCGCGACCTACGAGGCCTTCGCGATGGTGTCGGCTTCGATGACGGTGCAGCATGCCAAGTGGCTCGAAGCCGCTCGCGCGTTGCCGTGGCGTCAGCCCGTCGCGTCGCTCAACATCCTGCTGACGTCGACCTGCTGGCGCAACGACCACAACGGCTTCAGCCACCAGGGTCCGGGTCTGATCGACACGGTGATGGCGATGAGCGGCGACGTTGTGCGCGTCTACCTGCCGCCGGATGCCAACTGCCTGCTGTCGGTCGGCAACCACTGCATGAGCAGCCGGAACTACGTGAACCTCATCGTCATCGACAAGCAGCCGGAATTGCAGTATCTCTCGATGGAGGCTGCGATCGACCATTGCACGCGCGGCGCATCCGTGTGGGACTGGGCGTCGAATGATGACGGCGAGGAACCCGACATCGTGCTCGGTTGCGCGGGTGACATCCCGACGCTCGAGACGCTCGCGGCAGCCGCGATCCTGCGCGAGTACGTGCCCGAGCTCAGGGTCCGGTTCGTCAACGTTGTCGATCTGCTCGCCGTCAGTCCTGCACCCCTGTACTCACATTCGCTGAGCGACGACGCGTTCAGGGAGCTCTTCACCGACGACGTGGACGTTGTGATGGCCTTTCATGGCTATGCGCGCGCGTTCCACCAGGTTGTGCACGGCCGCCCCAACGCTCCCCGCTTTCACGTACGCGGGTACAACGAGCACGGAACGACGACGACGCCGTTCGACATGGTCGTGCTCAACGAGATGAGCCGCTTCCACCTCGTCATGGAGGCGCTGCGCAGGGCTCGTCACATCCCCGAAGGAGCGCCGGCGCTCGAACAGCACTGCCTCGACATGCTCGCCCGCCATCACGACTACGTCCGCGAGCACTTCGAGGACATGCCCGAGATCGCGCAGTGGCGCTGGCCGGGATGATCGCCGGCCGCTGACGGATGCGCATCCTTGCGGTGAACGTCGGCTCGAGCAGCCTGAAGCTGAGCGTCGTCGGCGACGACGACGCTGTGGAGGACCAGCTCGAGGTTGACGGTGACGCTGATCCCGTCGCGACGCTGCACAAGTTTGCTGCGCGGGCAGGAGCAGTCGACGGCGTGGCGCACCGGCTTGTCCACGGCGGCGCTGCGATCCGGCGCGCAACGGTTGTTGACGACACGGTGCGGCGGGAGCTCGACGACGCTGTGACGCTGGCGCCGCTGCATGTGCCACCCGCGCTGGCGCTGCTCGACGCGGCACGTGCGAGCATCGACCGCCCGCAGATCGTCTGCGTGGACACGGCGTTCCATGCGGACCTTCCCGACCCCGCGACGACCTACGCCATTCCATCGCAATGGCGCGACTGGGGGGTGCGCCGGTACGGATTCCACGGGCTGTCCTATGCGTGGTCGAGCCGGCGTTGTGCAGTGCTGCTCGACCGGCCTCTGGAGTCGCTGCACATGGTCATCGCGCACATCGGATCCGGTGTGTCGGCGTGCGCGGTTCGTGACGGTCGCAGCGCCGACACCAGCATGGGTTTCACGCCGATGGAGGGTGCCGTGATGGCAACCCGCAGCGGCACCGTCGATCCCGGAGCGCTCGTCTGGCTTCAGACATACCGCGGAGTCACGACCGAGACGATGAACGAAGCGCTCGAACATGGCGGCGGGCTCCTCGGGTTGTGCGGCTCCTCCGACATGAAGGAGGTTGAACGCGAGGCTGCGCACGGCAACGCCGCGTGCGCCGCAGCGCTTGACGTGTATGTGCATGTGCTCTGTCGCGTCATCGGCGGTCTCGCAACGTCGCTCGATCGCCTCGACGCTCTCGTGTTCACGGGCGGCGTCGGCGAGCATTCGGCGCTGATCCGGACCCGGGTCTGTGCCGGCTTGCGGCTCCTGGGACTGCCTGAGGTCCTCCTTGCCGCGGACGGTGACGCGGTCATCGGGCCGCAGTCGCATCAACCTGCAGTTGTCGTCGTCACTGCTCGCGAGGACGCCGAGATGGCGCGCGAGGCGCGCGCACTGCTCGTCTGAGCCACGACACGCAGTTGTCGCCGTGCCTCGTGATGATCGGCATATGCCCTTCACGAACGACGACGCCCGCAACTACATCGCCAGGGTCCGCTGGCAGTTCGCGACCACGATGGCGCAATGGCCGCATGAGTACACCGTGCTCAAGTGGCAGCCGGAGCTCGAAAGGGAGTTCTTCAACCTCGTCGCGCTGATCCGCAATGAGGGCATCGTCAAGCCCTGGCCGCGGGACTCGGCGACGCCTCGCTATCACCACCACTATCTGGAGCTGGACGGCTGGCAGTACTGGACCATGGACGACGTGCTTGCCGATACCACGCTCATCAACCGCGCACGGGTCGACGATCCGACGAGCGCGTAGGGACGCCGTGAGCGAGTTTAGTCGCCGATCGCGACTGGCCGTGCTGGCAGGTCACCCCCGAGCAGCGGGATGAACAGCTGCGGCAACCGCGCCGGTGAAAACCGTTCCGTGCTCGCCAGAAGCTCATCCGGCGCCCACCATCGATATTCCCTGACCACGCCGGCCTCGTCGGCATCGAGGCCGCTGATGTCGACGACGTGCTCGTTGACGCGAACGAGGAAGAAGCGCTCGAGGTGGCGCTCGTCGACGTCCTTCCAGCGAAAGATGGAGTCGCGCGTCCAGACCGGCGCCGGCAGCGACGCGGGGTCGACGATCAGCCCGATCTCCTCCTCGAGCTCGCGAGCGATCGCAGCCTCGTCCGACTCGCCCCGCTCGACTCCGCCACCGGGTGCGAACCACCACGGTTCGCGATCGGGAAGATTCGCGTGAAAGAGGACCAACCGGTCGGAGCGATCGACGACGAGCGCACGCACTGCGTGTCGGATCGGCGGCGCGGCGTCCGAAATGGCTAGAGGTTGCCTCGCGCCGCCTGCTCGCGCTCGATCGACTCGAACAGCGCCTTGAAGTTGCCCTTCCCGAAACCCTTGCAGCCCTTGCGCTGGATCACCTCGAAGAAGAGCGTCGGCCGATCGCCGACCGGGCGGGTGAAGATCTGGAGCAAATAGCCGTCGTCGTCGCGGTCGATGAGGATGCGCAGCGCGCGCAGGCGGTCGAGGTCCTCATCGATGCCGGCTGCGCGGTCGCCGAGGGCGTCGTAGTACGAGCCGGGCGTATCGAGGAACTCCACGCCACGGTCGGACATCTGCTGCACGGTGCCGACGATGTCGTCGGTGTGGATGGCGATGTGCTGGATCCCGCTCCCGCGGTAGTAGTCGAGGTATTCCTGGATCTGCGACTTCTTGAGCCCGATGTACGGCTCGTTGATCGGCATGGTGATCATCGTCTTCGGGTCGCGCGCGACCTTCGAGCGCAGCGCGCTGTACTGCGTGGCGATGTCCTTCTCGTCGAACTCCTGGAAGACGGTGAAGCCGAACACCTCGGAGTAGAACGACACCCAGTCGTCCATCTTTCCGGTCTCGACATTGCCGACCGTGTGGTCGATGAAGCGCAGGCCGACGCCGCCGCCGCTGCGATTGTCCGCGCGATATCCGGGCCAGAACACGCCGGTGTACTCGTCGCGCTCCACGAACGTGTGGATCGTGTCGCCGAAGGTCGCGATGGATGCCGAGGTGACGATGCCGTGCTCGTCCTCGGCTCGGCTCGGCTCGGCGACGCTGCGGGCGCCACGGGCGGTCGCGGCCTCGTATGCCGCGGTGGCGTCCTCAACACGGAGCGCGATCCTGCGGACGCCGTCGCCATGCAGGCGCAGGTGATCGGCCACCTCGCCCTCGGGCTGGAGTGGCGCGGTGAGCACGAGGCGCACCTTGCCCTGCTGGAGGACGTAGCTCGCCCGGTCGCGGACGCCGGTCTCGGGGCCGGCGTACGCGATGACGTCGAACCCGAACGCCTGGCGATAGTGGTACGCGGCTTGGCGCGCGTTGCCGACCCAGAGCTCGACGTGGTCGGTGCCTTCGAGCACCGGGGCGGCAACATCGGCGACCTGTGTCATCTGCTCCTATTGTCGCCCCTGGGCTCGAAGGGCGTGCTGGGGGTGCTCGCAAAGCCCTCGGCGCCCTCTCTGGAACTCGCGTCCGGCCGCCCTACAATGAATTCATGACCCTCACCGAGATCGCAGCGGATCCGCAGGAAGCCGAGTTCCAGCGGCTGATCGACGCCGATCAGCGCATCGAACCGCGCGACTGGATGCCGGACGCCTACCGGAAAAGCCTGATCCGCCAGATCGCTCAGCACGCCCACTCCGAGATCATCGGCATGCAGCCGGAGGGCAACTGGATCACCCGGGCGCCGTCGCTGCGACGCAAGGCGATCCTCATGGCCAAGGTGCAGGACGAGGCAGGGCACGGGCTCTATCTCTATTGCGCAGCGGAGACCCTCGGGGTCGATCGCTCAGAGCTCATCGACCTGCTCGATGCGGGCCGGCAGAAGTACTCGAGCATCTTCAACTACCCCACGCTCACCTGGGCCGACGTGGGTGCCATCGGCTGGCTCGTCGACGGCGCTGCGATCACGAACCAGATCCCGCTGTGCCGCTGCTCATACGGGCCGTATGCCCGAGCGATGGTGCGCGTGTGCAAGGAGGAGTCCTTCCATCAGCGACAGGGATTCGAGTCGCTGTACGCGCTGTCGCACGGCAGTCCCGAGCAGCACGCGATGGCGCAGGACGCCGTCAACCGCTGGTGGTGGCCGTCGATCGAGATGCTGGGACCGCCTGACACGGACTCGACGCACAGCGCGCAGTCGATGGCGTGGGGAATCAAGCGCTTCTCGAACGACGAGCTGCGTCAGCGCTTCGTCGACATGGTGGCTCCGCAAGCCGTGGTGCTCGGCCTCACACCACCCGATCCCGGTCTTCGCTGGAACGAGGAGCGCGGACACTACGATTTCGGCACGCCGGACTTCGAGGAGCTGCGTCGCGTCGTGAGTGGCGACGGCCCCTGCAACCGGCAGCGGGCTGCGCATCATCGCAAGGCGCAGGAGGACGGCGCCTGGGTACGCGAGGCCGCCGCTGCCTACGCGAAGAAGCACGGCGCCACCGAGCACGCGGCATGAGCACCGAAACCCAGGAGCCGCTCTGGGAGGTCTTCATCCGGAGCAAGCGAGGTCTCTCGCACAACCACGTCGGGAGCCTGCACGCGGCAGACGCGGAGATGGCGCTCCGCAACGCGCGCGACGTCTACACGCGGCGAATGGAAGGCGTGAGCATCTGGGTGGTGCCGTCGTCGGTGATCACCGCGTCGTCCCCGGATGAGAAGGACTCGTTCTTCGATCCGGCCGCAGACAAGGCATATCGCCACCCGACCTTCTACTCGATCCCCAAGGAAGTCCAGCAGCTGTGACCATCGTGGTCGCCGACGCGGCGGCCGTGTGCACCCTGCGCATGGCGGATGACTGCCTCGTGCTCTCGCACCGGCTTGCGCAGTGGTCGTCGTTCGCACCGACGCTCGAGGATGACATCGCGCTGACGAACATTGCGCTCGATCTGCTCGGTCAGGCACGTGCGATGTACGCAAGGACGGCGGAGCTGGACGGCACCGGTCGCAGTGAGGATGACTACGCGTTTCTCCGCGACGAGCGCGAGTTCGTCAACTGCCTCCTCGTCGAGCAGGAGAACGGCGACTTCGCGATGACGATCGTCCGCCAGCTGCTCTGCTCGACCTTCCAGCTCGCGCAGTGGGAGGCGCTCGTCGGATCAACCGACGATCAGGTTGCCGCCATCGCCGCTAAAGCGGTCAAGGAGTCGACGTATCACCGCGACCATGCGACGGACTGGACCCTTCGTCTCGGCGACGGAACCGAGGAGAGCCATCAACGCATGGAGACCGCGCTCGCAACGCTCTGCCCATATACGACCGAACTCTTCGAGGCCGACGACGTGACCCGTGACGTCGTCGCCCGTGGCATCGCGCCTGACCCCGCGATTCTCGGACTCGAATGGGAGGCATACATCGACAAGGTCCTCAGTGCGGCAACGCTGCAGCGTCCGGTGGGCACCTGGACGCCGACAGGCGGCCGCCGAGGACTGCACACCGAGCCGTTTGGGTACATGGTTGCTGAGATGCAGCACCTTCATCGATCCCATCCGGGCGTGACGTGGTGACCTCCGTCGAGGAGATCCGCCGCATCGCCGGCGAGATCCCCGACCCGGAACTCCCCGCGCTGACCATCGAGGATCTCGGGATCCTCCGTGAGGTGCGCGTCGACGCCGCGGGCGCGATCGTCGTCGACATCACGCCGACGTACTCGGGATGTCCTGCTCTCGAGGTCATCCGCGATGACGTGGAGCGGAGCATTCGCGACCACGGCTATCCCGACGTGACGGTGCACGTCGTGCTCTCGCCGGCGTGGACGACCGACTGGATGACCGATGCCGGACGGCAAAAGCTGCTCGAGTACGGCATCGCGCCACCGCGGGCGCGTGGCGAGAACCTGCAGTTGCTCGAGCTCGCGGTCGCGTGTCCGACCTGCGGTTCAGCGCAAACGGGCGAGGTCGCGCACTTCGGCGCGACGCAGTGCCAGTCAGTGCGCACGTGCGCCGACTGCAGGGAGACATTCCCGCACTTCAAGGAGCACTAGGGGTTGTCGGTCACGTCGCCTGAGGCGCCGGCGGGGCACCGGCGCGCGACGATCCATCCGCTGCGAGTCAGCGCAGTGGAGCGGCTCACCGACGATGCGATCGCCGTCGAATTCGAGATCCCTCCGGAGCTCGCCGACGAGTACCGGTTCCTGCACGGTCAGCACGTCTCGCTCCGATCGCTCGAGGCCGGCGACGACATCCGGCGCAGCTACTCGATCTGCAGCTCGCCGGCGTCGGGCCGGATGCGCGTTGCGGTGAAACGGCTTTCGGGCGGTGTGTTCTCGGCATACGCACACGACCGTCTCAAGGCCGGTGACATCATCGAGGTGGTCACGCCGATCGGGCGGTTCAACACACCGCTGGATCCGACGCAGACCAAGTCGTACGCGATGATCGCGGCCGGCAGCGGGATCACACCGATTCTGTCGATCCTCACGGCGATCCTCGAGGTTGAACCGCACAGCACGGTCACGCTCATCTTCGGCAACCGGACGGTGCAGGACATCATGTTTCTCGAGGAGCTCGAGGACCTGAAGAACCTGTACCCGGGCAGGTTCGCGATGTATCACGTGCTGTCGCGCGAGGAGCAGGACGTACCGCTGCTGCACGGTCGTATCGACCGCGAGCATCTCGAGCAGTTCTTCGACCAGCTGCTGCCACCGGACGACGTCGACGAGTGGTTCCTCTGCGGTCCTCGCGAGATGATCGACATCGCGCGCGCCCTGCTCATCGAGCGCGGCACCGAAGCGAGCCACGTGCATTCGGAGCTGTTCCACGCCGACGACTTGCCACGGCCCGCGCAGGTGCGCGAGACGTCAGCGGAGACAGCCGAGGGCATGAGCCAGGTCACCATCGTCCTCGACGGCAGAAAGTCCACCTTTCCCCTCGCCCGCGACGGCGAACGGATCCTTGACGCAGCGCTGCATGTCCGCTCAGACGCGCCGTACGCGTGCAAGGGCGGGGTCTGCGGCACCTGCCGGGCGAAGCTGCTCAGCGGCAGCGTGGAGATGGAGCAGTGCTTTGCGCTCGAGCAGAACGAACTCGACGCAGGCTTCGTCCTCGCCTGTCAGTCGCATCCGACCTCAGACGAGGTCGTCCTCGACTTCGACCAGTAGTCACGACGTTTCGTCGCCGCGCTACCTCGCGGCCCGCAGCATGGAGACGATCGGCGGGCAACTGCCGGCCTGGGCCGTGGCTGTGACGACGAACCCGTGGCGCTCGTAGAACGACACGTTCCGAGGGTTGGGGGAATCGAGGTACGCAGGCAGATGATCTGCATCGACGATCCTCAGGCAGTGCTGCATCAATTGGCCGCCGAGGCCTCTTCCCTGCACTGCCGGGTCAACGCCGAACCAGGGGAGATACCAGCACGGAAACCTTGGGTGGGCGTCGTCCATCTGAGCGAGCACTGCAAACGTGTCTTCATGCTGCACCGGTGCCACGGTGTCCGCCAGGACGGCGGCGATGGCGTCTCCGTCCAGGTCGACGTGCGGTGGCAGCCAGAGTGCCACGCCGGCAAACTCGCCAAGCCGCCACACGGTATGTTGGGCGAACGCGTTGCCGCCGAACGCAGCGAGGAATGCGGGAAAGCGCCTCAAATATCGATGCGCCTCGGGATACAACCAGCGCTCGACGGGGTCCGCGGCAAATGCCAGGACGAGGGTGTCGAGAGCTCGTTGCTGCTCACTCTCGAGCACCGGAACGATCTGCGGCTCAGACATCTGCCCTCCTGCGAGCCGAGGCAGCCCTAGGGCCCCCGGCAACTCTCGTGAGGCTTCGACCGTCAGCCGACGGGGACGGACTCGGGAGCGACCGCCTCGGCCGGCACGGCCTCGGTGACTGGGGTACGCAGGATGCTGTCGAGCAGTCCCGGGTAGGCCTCGTTCAGCTCCTTGCGACGAAGGCTCGTGAGCTTGCGGGTGCCTTCGAGACGCATCTTGATGATGCCCGCCTCGCGAAGGATCTTCATGTGGTGGCTGAGCGTCGACTTGGTCACCGACGCCACGAGGCTGCCGCACGGGCGCGGCTCCGTGGATTCGGCGAGATCGCGGACGACGGTGAGCCGAACCGGGTCGGCGAGCGCCTGGAGCACTTCAGTAATACCGGCAATCGGCCGTTCTGCGAGAACGCTCGCGTCGTAGGTATGGCCCTCCGGGACCTCCGTTACCCAACCCATAGTTTGACACCCATCGAACTTTGTTGTACGATCCACATCGAACGTTACCACAAGGAGGTCCCAAATGAAAGTCTCGCAAGCAACATCCACCCCCGCGACCCTCGCCGTCCGGAGGACGGTATGACCTCGTTGCGCTCGGCAGCGGCCCGGCGGTGGATCGCACTCGTCGTGCTCTGCGTGGGCCAGCTGATGATCGTGCTCGATTCGACGGTGGTGAACGTCGCCCTCCCGTCGATCCAGAGGGCCCTGCACACCGACCAGGCGTCGCTCGCCTGGGTCATCAACGGCTACCTGATCAGCTTCGGGGGCCTGCTCCTTCTGGCCGGTCGCCTCGGTGACCTGCTCGGACGCCGGCGCCTCTTCCTGAGCGGCATCGCCATCTTCACCATCGCCTCAGCACTGTGTGGACTGGCTCCGAGTGAGGGGCTGCTCACCGCTGCCCGGTTCGTCCAGGGCGTGGGCGCAGCCATCGTCTCCTCCATGGTGCTCGGCATTCTCGTGACCCTCTTCAAGAGCCGCGAGCAGACGGCGCGTGCCATGAGCATCTACGCGTTCGTCGCATCGGCGGGCGGATCGATCGGGCTCCTCGTCGGCGGCGTGCTGACCCAGGCGCTCAGCTGGCACTGGATCTTCTTCATCAACCTGCCGATCGGCATCGCCGCGTTCGTCCTCGGCGCCATCCTCATCCCCGAGCACACGGGTGTGGGACTCCGCGGCGGCGTGGATATCTGGGGAGCCATCCTCATCACGGCAGCGCCGGCGCTCGCCGTCTACGCGATCCTCGAGGCGAGCAGCAACGGCTGGACGTCGGTTCAGACGCTGGGCATGGGTGCCATCACAGCAGCGCTCATCGCCGCGTTCATCTTCGTGGAGTCGCGGGCGCAACACCCACTCGTCCCGCTTCGCTTCTTCCGCTCGCGCAACGTCGCCGGTGCGGTGCTCGTCCGGTCGCTCTTTCCCGTCGGGATGTTCGGAGCCTTCTTCCTCGGCGCCCTCTACCTGCAGCGCGTGCTCGGCTACTCGCCGGTGGGAGCAGGGCTCGCGTTCATGCCGATGAACCTTTGCGTGGCCCTGTTCTCGTTGCTCGTCACCGCCCGTCTCGTGAAGCGGTTCGGCGCCAAGGGGACGCTGCTTCCGGGCCTCGTCCTCATGACCATCGGTCTGCTGCTGCTCGGCCTCGCGCCGGTGAACGCGGTGTACGTCGTCAGCGTGCTGCCCGCGCTCCTCGTGATGGGCATCGGTGCGGGCCTGATCTTCATGCCGAGCGTGCTGCTCGCCATGAGCGGCGT
The DNA here is from genome assembly GCA_963754015.1 of Candidatus Dormiibacterota bacterium. Classification (GTDB taxonomy): domain Bacteria; phylum Chloroflexota; class Dormibacteria; order Aeolococcales; family Aeolococcaceae; genus Palsa-851. Next base: position 275,639 of record CAVWEG010000007.1, on the reverse strand, counting down.
CAACAGCAGCGATTCCGGGCTCGCGTCGGGCGTCGCCAACGTGGCGATCCAGATGGGCGCGGCGATCGGCGTCGCGGTGCTCGCGAGCATCTCTGCCGCGGACACCTCAGGTCTCATCGCCCGAGGCTCGAGCGTGAACGTCGCGCTGACATCCGGATACCACCTCGGCTTCGCTGTCGCAGCGGGTTGCGTCGCGACCGCCGCGATCGCTGGAGCGATCGTGCTCCGCGGTGCTCGCCCTGCCGTGCAGGTGCAGGCACAGGAAGTCGCGATCCTCAACGCCGACCTCGCCGCTTAGCTCGCGGCCGGCGGGGGGTTCACTCAACCCCCGCCGGCTTCCGGCGATCAGATGATCGGCGTCAGCCAGTCGGTGTGCCGGGGGTCGTCGCCTTTGCAAGCGGCGAAATAGCGGTCCTGGAGGTTGCGGGTGATCTCGCCGGGCTCGCCGTCGCCGATGCGGCGCCGATCGATCTCAATCACGGCCGAGACCTCGGCGCCCGTGCCGCAGAGGATCACCTCATCCGCGATGTACAGCTCGCTGCGGTCGATCTTTCGTTCCACCACCTCGAGACCGAGGTCGTCGTGCGCGAATGCCATGAGCGTTGCGCGCGTGATGCCTTCGACGATGTTCTCCGATGCCGGCGGCGTGATGAGCGTTCCACGGCGGACGATGAAGAGATTCTCAGCGCTGCCCTCACAGACATTGCCGTCCTGCGTCAGCAGGATCGCCTCGTCGAACCCGTTGAGGAACGCCTCGGTCTTTGCGAGTGCGCTGTTGATGTAGATGCCGGTCGCCTTGGATCGCGGCGGCGCGACGTTGTCGTCCATGCGTCGCCAGCTCGACACCTGGCAACGGATCCCGCCGGTCGTGTCGACGTACGCGCCAAACGGCACCGGCACAATCATGAACCCGTCGCGGAGGTTGTGAAAGCGAATGCCGATCTCCTCATTCGCTTTGTACACCAGCGGCCGGATGTATACGTCGGTCGTGAACGCGTTGCGACGCATCAGCTCGACGGTGATGGCGCAGAGCTCATCAACACTGTGCGGCAACTGCATGTGCAGCATCTGCGCGTTGCCGGTCATGCGCTGGAAATGCTCGGGCATCTTGAAGACGTTCATGCGCCGCTGACTCTCGCTCCAGTACGCACGAATGCCTTCGAAGCATCCCGTCCCGTAGTGGAGCGCGTGCGTGAGGAGACCGAGGTGCGCGTCGCCGTACTGGCAGAGCTTGCCGTCGAAGTACACCCACGTATCCGCCTGCGCACGCCGCAACTCGGCTGCGGCAACCGGTGCCTTGGTCGGGGTCTCAGTCATCGTTCAGTGCCTCGTCAGGATTTTCGATGAGGTCCGCAAGGTGTCGGATGAAGCCGCCGGCGACACCGCCGTCGGCGACGCGATGGTCGAACACCAGCGAAAGCTCCACGACCGAGCGAGGCACCACAGCGGTGTCCACCACCCACGGACGTGTCGCGATCCGGCCGACACCGAGGATCGCCGCCTCCGGTGGATTGAGGATCGCGGTCCCGCCGTCGACACCGAAGGCGCCGAAATTGGAGACGGTGAAGGTGCTGCCGCGCATTTCAGCGGCGTCGATCGAGCCGTCCCTTGCGGCGTTTGCGAGGCGCTGGAGCTCTGCCGCGAGGTCGTGGAGCGACCGCGTCTCGGCGTCGCGAATCACCGCGACGACAAGCCCGTGGTCGGTCTGCACCGCGACGCCGAGATGCACGGGTTTGAAGGTCACGACCTCATTAGCTGCGGTGTCGAAGTGCGCGTTGAGTCGCGGGAACTTTCCGAGTGCGACGGCACACAGTCGAAGGATCACCGAGAAAGGCGTGATGCGAACACCGCTCGATTCGCCAAGCGGTTCGGAGCGCCACTCCATGATCCGCGTGGCATCGGCGGCCAGCGTCGCGGTCGCTGTCGGCGCCTCGCGGTACGAGCGTGTAAGCCGTTCTGCCGCAACGCGATCGACGCCGGTCAACGTCGTGCGCACACCACCTTCCAGTGCGGGCGCGGCACCGGCGGGCTTCGGCGAATGTGCGCCGCCGGCGCGTTCGAGGTCAGCCTGCGTCACCATGCCGCCCGGTCCGCTCCCCGCGATGGTCGCGAGGTCGACGCCCATCTCCGCCGCGAGACGGCGAACCAACGGTGACGCTGGAGGACCGCCCGTCGCGCTGACCGGCGCCGCCGCAACCGCGGAGGTGGCGCTGCGCCGCGCACGCGGCGCCAACTCGCTCGTCCCGTAGCCGACGAGCACGTTGCCTGACGCCGACTCCGACGGCCCGCCGGCAACCTCAATGCTGATGAGCGGCTTGCCGACCGCGATGCTCTCGCCTTCGACCCCGTGCAGAGTGGCCACGCGCCCCGCAAACGGTGTCGGCACCTCGACGACGGCCTTCTCAGTGGTGATCTCGGCGATGGGCTGATCAACCACGACCACGTCGCCCTCGGCGACGAGCCAGCGATTGATCTCCCCCTCGGTGAGCCCTTCACCGAGGTCGGGCATGAGAAAGTCCCGCACCGTCAGCATCGATCAGTACTCGAGCAGGCGCGCGACGGCATCGAGGACACGGTCGGCATCCGGAAGGAAGTGGCGCTCGATCTTCGCCGACGGGTACGGGATATCCCAGCCCGTCACGCGCAGGACCGGTCGCCGCGAGGTAGCCGAAGGCACGCTCGTTGAGCTCAGCAGCGATCTCTGCGCCGAACCCGACGAACCGCGCCGCCTCATGCACGACGATCGCGCGCCCGGTCTTCGTGGCGCTGGCGACGAGCGTGTCCATATCGAGTGGCGAGAGCGTGCGCACGTCGACGACCTCGAGGTCCCAGCCGCTCTCGTCGGCGGCGCGCGTTGCGGCCTCCATCGCCGTGGTCACCATCGGGCCGTACGCGATGAGTGTCGCGGTGGTTCCGACGCGGCGAACGACGGCCTCGCCGATCGGCGGCGCGGTGACCGGGAGCTCGAGGTCCTCCTTCAACCAGTAGCGTCGCTTGGGCTCGAGGAAGATCACCGGATCGTCGTATGCAATGGATGCGCGGAGCAATGCGTAGGCGTCGGCGGGCGTGCCCGGCGACACGACCGTCAACCCTGCGGTGTGTGCGTAGTACGCCTCGGGGCTCTCGGAGTGATGCTCCACCGCGCCGATGCCGCCGCCGTACGGGATGCGAATGACGAGCGGCAACCCGACACGACCGCGAGTGCGACTGCGGTATTTCGCCACATGGCTGATGACCTGGTTGAGCGCGGGATACGAGAAGCCGTCGAACTGCATCTCGACCACCGGACGCAGCCCATACATGGCCATGCCGATGGCCGTTCCTGCGATGCCGGACTCTGCGACGGGCGTGTCGAAGCACCGGTCGATGCCCATCTCAGCCTGCAAGCCGTCGGTGACGCGGAAGACACCGCCGAGCTTGCCGACATCCTCGCCGTACACAACGACGCTGTCGTCTTCACGCATGGAATCGCGGAGCGCGGCGTTCAGCGCTCCCGCCATCGTGAGCTCCATCAGGAGGTCTCCTCGGCGGCGGTCAATTCCTGGTTGAGCATCGCGCGCTGGGCCTGCAGTTGCGGCGTCGGCTTCGCGTACACATGGTCGAACATCTCGCGCGGGTCGCCCGCGGGAGCCCCGAACAGGAAGTCGCGCATGCGCTCGGCGACGACCTCAGCTTCGGAGTCGACCTCGGCGACATACGCGTCATCGACGACACCTCCCTCGCGGAGGACGCGGAGGAACATGTCAACGGGATCGCGCGCACGCCACGACGCGGCCTCGTCGTCGCTGCGATAGCGGGTCGTGTCATCGGCGGTGGTGTGCGCCTCGAGGCGGTACGTGACCGCCTCGACGAGTGTCGGCCCGTCACCGCGTCGCGCGCGCTCCACAGCCGCACGCACCGCGCCGTACACGGCGATGACGTCGTTGCCGTCGACGCGAATCCCTGGCATGCCGACGCCCGCCGCGCGCAACGCGATCGACGACGCCTTCGTCTGCAGGCGATACGGGACGCTGATCGCGTACCCGTTGTTCTGCACCACGAAGACGACCGGTGCCCCCGATACCGCCGCGATGTTCATCGCCTCGTGGGCGTCTCCCTCGCTGGCGGCGCCGTCGCCGAAGAACGTCAGCGCGACGATGGGATCGTGCTTGATGCGCGCCGCCATCGCGAGGCCGACGGCGTGCAGCGCCTGGGTCGCCAGCGGCGTCGTCAGGGGGGCCACCCGGTACTGGTACGGATCGAAGCCGCAGTGCCAGCTCCCCGAGAAGAGCGCGAGCAACTCCACGACGTCGACGCCGCGCGCGAAGGTCCCCACCGTCTCGCGGTACGTGGGGAAGAGCCAGTCATCTGCCTCGAGCGCGAACACCGATCCGACCTGCGCCGCCTCCTGTCCGTGGCTCGAAGCGAAGACGCCGAGCGCGCCTTGGCGGGTGAGGTTGATCGCCTGGCGGTCGACGCGGCGGCTCAGCGCCATGAGGCGGTAGAGAGCGCGCAGCTGATCGTGGCTGAGATCAACGTCGTGGGTGGTCAGTGCACCCATGGATCCCTCTGCTGCCACGTCCTGCCAGGCGGCCTTGGTCAGTGACGCAACACCCACACTCACGTTCATCGATCCTACCGCTGCGGACCGCGGGCACCGAAATCAGGCGCCCGCTTGGCCCGGCGGGCGGCCACGCCCTCGGTGACGTCGGGACCGGTCATCCCCAGGAATTCGAGCGCCAGCGAGCTGTCGAAGATCGGGCCCGCCGCCCGCAGCCAGTTGTTGAGCGCGTACTTCGTCCAGCCGATCGCGGTCGGCGATCCGGCGGCGAGCTTGCGGGCGACCTCGAGCGCCTTGGCATGCACGTCGCCGTCGGGGACCGAGAGCGACACGAGCCCCATGCGCTCCGCCTCGACGCCGGTCACCGGCTCGCAGAGCAGGAGGTGGTACTTCGCCTTGGCCATGCCGCACAGCAGCGGCCAGATGATCGCGGCATGGTCGCCGGCCGCGACGCCGATACGCGTGTGGCCGTCGATGAGCCGCGTCGCGTGGCCGGCGATCGAGATGTCGGCGAGCAGCCCGACGACGAGTCCGGCTCCCACGGCGACCCCGTCCATCGCCGACACCACCGGCTTGCTGCAGTTGATGACGTTGTAGACGAGATCGCGCGCCTCGCGCAGGACGCGCGCCCGAGCGCCGAAGTCCGACGCGATCTCCTCGATGAGGTCGAAGTCACCGCCTGAGGAGAACGTCCCGCCGGCGCCGCGGATGATCACCGCGCGCGTCTCGGTATCGATATCGACGGCGCGCCACACCTCCGCGAGGTCGCGGTGCATCGCCGCGTTGGCGGCGTTGAGACGTCCCTCCGCCTGCATCGTGATGACGAGGATCCCGTCCTCGGGACGGTCAAAGACGAGGCTGGGAAATGAGCTGCCGAGGTCCGTCATGCGCTGCTGCTCACCGTCCCGTGAAGGACGGTTTGCGCTTCTCCTGGAATGCTGAGATGCCGTCCTTGTAGTCGTGGGTGTGCGAGGCGCGACCCTGCGCGGCAGCCTCTTCGGCGAGCACCTCCCGGAAGGACGGGTGCATGTCGAGGATGGTGCGCACCAGGCGTTTCGACTCGAGAAACGCTGCTGTCGGGCCGCGTGCGATGGACGCCGCCAGCTCGCGCGTGCGCCGCAGCAGATCCGCGCCGGCGACGCTGCGGTTGACGAGTCCCCATTGCTCGGCCTCACGTCCGGACAGGAGGCGTCCGGTGTACACGAGCTCGAGCGCCCGATGCGGGCCGACGCGCGAGACGAACGCGGCGTGCGCGCCGCTGTCGAGCACCGCGCCGATGCGGGCGAACGGCGAACCGATGCGCGCGTCGTCGGCGGCGTACACGATGTCGCACCCCAGCGCCAGGCCCAGCCCCGTGCCGAGGCATGCGCCCTGCACTGCAGCGATGGTCGGTATCGCGACTGTCGCCATCCGCTCGAGCAGCGGGTTGAAGATGTCGCGAAGGATCGCCTCGCCATCCTCGTGCAGAGGATCAGCGTCGGCGAGGTCGCGCCCGCTGCAGAATGCGCGTCCCTCACCCCGGACCAGGAGTGCTCGCGCGCCGCCGGCTTCCGCCTTGTCGATCGCCTCGGCGAGGTCGTGCACCATCGCGAGGTTCATCGCATTCATCTTGTCGGGGCGGTTGAGCACCAGCTCGGCGACGCCGCCGTCGATGCTCAGCAGGACCGGTCCGGAGCCTTCAGATGCCGGCATACGGCTCGCGCTCTTTCGCGGTGAGAATCTTGAGCTGGCTCGCGCAGACGGTGACGCCGTTCTGGTTGAGGATGTCCCAGCGATACGTCACGAGACCCGACTTCGCGTCCTTGTCGGACTTCTCGATGACCTCGATGTCGAGATAGATGGTGTCGTTGATCCAGGTCGGCGCGGTGTAGCGGAGACGATCGGACCCGTAGTTGGCGAGGATCGTCGTCGCGTCGGCAGGGACCCCGAGGCCGGTCCCGAGCGCGAACACCATGATTCCCGGCGCGACGCGCTGGCCGAACATGGAGCGCTCGGCCGCGACCTTGTCGATATGCGGGTAGAACCAGTCGCCGGTCAGCGCGCACCAGTTGACGATGTCGCCTTCGGTGATGGTGCGGCCCCGCGTGCGCTGGGTCTGGCCGACCTCCAGCTCGTCGTAGGTCCGATAGAGGAGAAACCGATCCACCCGGAGCAACCTCCCGTGGCCCGCCTGGCCTGGACGATCGGCGGGCTGCCGCAGTCTACGACCGGCGGTCGATCACTCGCTGCAGCTTGCCGGCGGAGCGTTCGAGGGTCTCGGGGTCGATGACCTCGACCGCGACGGTGACCCCGACGCGGTCCTTGACCTCGCGGGCGACGTCCCGGGCAGCGCCGTCACGACGCTCCGGCGGGCAGTCAGTACGCGCCTCCACACGGACCGCCAGTGCATCGAGCCGCCCCTCACGGGTGAGCACCAGCTGGAAATGCGGCGACAGACCTGGCGTACGCAGCACGATCTCCTCGAGCTGCGTCGGGAAGACGTTGACGCCGCGCAGGATGATCATGTCGTCGCTCCGGCCGGTGATCTTCTCCATGCGCCGGAACGCAGGACGCGCCGTGCCGGGGAGCAGCCGCGTGAGGTCGCGCGTGCGGTAGCGGATGATCGGCAGCGCCTGCTTCGTCAGCGACGTGAAGACGAGCTCGCCCGGCTCGCCGTCGGGGAGCACGTCGCCCGTCTCGGGGTCGATCACCTCGGGATAGAAGTGGTCCTCCCAGATGTGCAGGCCGTCCTTGGTCTCGACGCACTCCTCGGCGACGCCCGGCCCCATCACCTCGGAGAGGCCGTAGATGTCGACGGCGTGCATGTCGAGACGGTCCTCGATCTCGGTGCGCATCGCCTCGGTCCACGGCTCGGCGCCGAAGATGCCGATGCGCAGCGACGACTTTCGCGGATCGAGCCCCTGACGCTCGAACTCGTCGAGCAGCGCGAGCATGTACGAGGGCGTGACCATGATGATCGACGGCTCGAAGTCGTTGATGAGCTGCACCTGGCGCGGCGTCATGCCGCCGGAAACCGGTATCACCGTGCAGCCGAGACGCTCGGCGCCGTAATGCGCGCCGAGACCGCCGGTGAACAGCCCATAGCCGTACGCGACATGCACGATGTCGCCCGGCCGGCCGCCTGCGGCGCGAATGGAACGAGCCATGAGATCCGACCAGGTGTTGAGGTCGTCATCCGTGTAGCCCACCACCGTCGGACGTCCGGTCGTCCCGCTCGACGCATGGATGCGACGTACGTCGGTGCGCGGCACCGCGAACATCCCGAAGGGATAGTTGTCGCGCAGATCGTGCTTGGTGGTGAAGGGGAATCGCGCGAGGTCCGCGAGCGTCCTGCAGTCGTCAGGCGCCACGCCTACAGCGTCGAATGCCTTGCGGTAGTGGGCGACATTCGCGTATGCGTGGTGCAGCGACCAGCGCAGGCGCTCGAGCTGGAGGTCGAGCATCTGCTCACGCGTCAGCCGCTCACCAGCATCCAGCAGGTCAGCCGGAAGCGCGCTGCCGAGCCTGATCATGCGCCTTCCCGGCCGACGGTGCGGCTCGTGCCACGGAACTCGGCGATGACGACGTCACCGCGTCGCACGGTGACGTCGTAGATACCCGAACGGCCGAACCTCGTGCGTTCCTCCGCGCGCGCCACGAGCACGTCGCCGGTGTACGACGGTGCGATGAACGTGACGTTGACCGCAGCCGCCACCGTCGGCGGGCCGTCGCTGTTGCAGGCACACGCGAACGCCGTGTCTGCGACAGCAAAGACAAACGCACCATGGGTGATCTTGTGGCCGTTGACCATGTCGGGACGGACGGTCATCGTCGCGGTTGCAACGCCCGCGCTCACGTCGGACACGACGATCCCCAGCGCACGCGACGCGACGTCATCCGCCATCATCCGCGTCACAGCATCTGACATGCGTGCTGCCGCCTACTCGTCGGAGCCTGACTCGCCTTCGACGTTCTGCGCTCGCGTCAGAAACAGTGCCACGGCAAGGATGAGGACGACCCCGGCGCTGGTGGCGAGTTCGATCAATGATTGCGTGACGGGGATCTCGCCGGCGGTATTGCCACCGGATGAAAGGGTCAGCCGTGTCGAGACCGCGAGGATGTCTCGCACGGCGGCGATGATGCCGATGACGAGGAAGGGACGGAACGGGAACGCCCATCCCTCGAGGTGGGTGAGCACGGTTCGCATGATGTCGACGAGGATGATCACGACGAGCACGCCGTCCACGGCGCTGATCAGCGTCTGCGGGTAGCCGCCCCACGACCCAAGGAAGTCGGCGAAGCTCCGCACCAGCACGACGGCGGCAAGGACGAGCAGCACGAGCGCGATCCCGTACTGCAGGAGGTCGATGAGGATTCGCACGGGCGTGCCCCTGCGAACCTCCGGCCACGACCATGGTCGTCCGGAGTGCGCTGCGCCGGGATCGCTATCTGGGGGGCTCGACATTGGAACCTCGGAGTGTATGGCTCCGATGCTCCCTGTCAATCCCTAGCCTGGACGCGACCAGGTCGTCTCCTCTCGGGAGACCAGCGCCGCCGTCGCCGTCACGATCGCGAGCAGCACGAACGCGAGCACGAGTGCCAGCGCGGCGTTCGAACGCAGGACGAGGAGCGCGCCCGCGAGCGCCCCGATGACCATCGTGATGACCATGTAGTCTCTCGCCTCGTGGACTGGGTGACGATCTCGGCACTGGCAACGGCCGGAGGAACGTTGATTCTCGCCATCGCGACGTTCGCGTCGGTGCGATCCGCGAACCGCGCCGCGCGGGTGGCCGAGCGATCGTTGCTCGTCGGGCTGCGCCCCGTGCTCATGCCGACCCGCCTCCAGGATCTCCCGCAGAAGGTGTCGTTCAACGATATGCATTGGGTGACAGTCGAAGGGGGTCACGCATCGTTCGAGGTTACCGACGCCGCGATCTACCTCGTGATCAGCCTGCGCAACGGAGGCTCAGGCATGGCGGTGCTGCACGGTTGGTTCTTCCATCCGGACCGCATCTCCGCTGCGCCGCAGCACCCCGACCCGAAGGACTTCCGGATGCTCACGCGGGATCTCTACATCCCCGCAGGGGATATCGGCTTCTGGCAGGGCGCGTTCCGGGACCCGAACCAGCCGATCTTCGGCATCGCGAGGGACGCGTGCAACGCTCGCGGGAGCGTTGCTATCGACCTGATGTACGGCGACTTTGAGGGCGGCCAGCGCATGATCAGCCGGTTCGGCCTCACGGCGACGCCAAATGGATCGTGGCTGGCGATCGTCGGTCGGCATTGGAACCTGGACCGGGCCAATCCGCGTTAGCGGGCCTCAGGTTCCCGGGCGCTGCACCCAGAGGAAGCTCGTGTAGTTCTCACCGAGGTCCTGCAGGTTGTCCTCGATGACGCGCAGCCCGTAGATGTTGGCGAGCACGCTGCTCCCCATGGTCGCGATGTTCGGTGCGAGCTCGCCGCTTGCGATGAGCTCCGCAACCTTGGCGTGGTCGATGAGGTCACCCTCGCCACTCGTCTGATGCAGGTTCGGATACTTGCTTGCGAGCGTGGTCCGGCATTGCGCGAGCACCTGCGGGTGAGTCATCACCGTGTCGACGGCGTCGGGATCGCCTGTGCTCGACATCATCAACGCGTGCGAGATCTTGATCTCGAATTCCTCGACGATGTCGAAGCGATATTTCGCCATCGCGGCGACCGACTCTCCGACCATGCCGCCGGCAGAGTTGTGGATGGCGAACTGGCCGCGGTCGATGCTGCCCTCGTGGAGTGCCCGGAGCACACGCTCGGTCGTGTGCAGGTACACCAGCTTGACGGGGCCGTCGTCGCGGTGATGCATGTAGTGACGCGCGGCCTCCTCGTTGAAGCTGCCCCGTCCTCCCTGAATGCCAACGACGAGACGATCGGTGACGACGCGATTGGGGAGCAGCTGATCGAACACGCTGTCCTGCGCCTGCGACAGTCGCACGCGCATCGCACTCGTATAGGGGTTGCGCGTCTGCAGGTCGACGAAGAGTTGCTGCGTGTCGTTGGTCACCTGCGCCGTGATCTCGTGGAGCTTCTTCGTGCCGAGCGTGTCGATGGGCGTCGGCGCAAACCCGAAGCGCTCCAGCGTGCGTCCGACGAAGTGTGTGACTCCCTGGCTCTCCGCGGCGAGACGGTCGTGATGGTCCGCCGGCATCACGACGACGGATAGACCCTTGCTCTCGTAATACTGCTGCCACGCGGCGAACGTCGCGTCGTTCATGCGATATGGATCGAGCACGATGATCTGCCCCGCGAGCCCGCCGACGGCAACACTGTCGGGTCCGAACATCGGATGTGTGAGCAGCGCTTCGTACGTCTCCGGTAGATGGCGCTCAAAGACATCGCGCGGATGCACTTTGACGGACAGCGTGTCGATCAACGTGCGCGTCCCCTCGAGATTCGCGAAATACAGTGCGTGCTCACGGAGCGTCGACTCGAATGCGGAGATCGGGACGCAGTAGAAGATGACGCTTGCTGCGAGCGCCGTGTAGAGGGGCACTGACGAGAACCCTTGTTCGGCAGCCGCCTCGCGGTTCGCGGACGCGGAGTTGTAGACCATGAGGTCGCAGTCGTCTCGGAGGATTGACGCCCATAGGCGGCCGAACCGTCCGAACCCGATGACAGCGACAGACCGTGCAGGAATATCGGTCATCTCAAGGGCATTCTACGTGCCCCCGGAAATTGGCCCTCTAGACCTGCAGATGGCCCGACAGCACGTCGATCGCCGTGTCGACGTCCTGCGTGCTCGTCGAAACGTGAAACGACAGGCGCAGCCGTCCCGCCCGGGTCACACCGACGATATTCGCGGCCTGCATCAGCGCCGGGACCTGATCGTCGGCGTGCGTCGACACAATCGCGGAGTTCGACGCGGGGATGCCGACGCCGGCCCGGAATCGATTTGCGAGACCGACCGCATGTTCGTGCAACGCCTCCCTGCCGACCTCGCAGAGGAGCGCCAGTGATGCATCGGCGCCGACCCATGACAGCCAGGCGGGCGACACGTCGAAGCGACGCGCGTCGAACGCGAGTCGCAACGGCGCACCGTAGATGCTGTTCCAGCGATCATCGCCCGCGTACCAGCCGGCCGTATGCGGGGTGATGCCGTCAAGGAGGTCGTGCTGGATGGTGAAAAACGCGGTCCCACGTGGGGCCAGCAGCCATTTGTAGGCATGACAGGTCGTGTACGCGTACTTCCCGGCGTCGATGGGAAGCCATCCAACTGCCTGCGTCGTGTCGAGCATGATCTTCGTGCCGGTTGCGGCGCACGCGCGTGTCAGCGCATCGAGGTCGGCGATGCGACCGTCGGACGATTGCACCGCGGACACCGCAACCAGCGAGGTGCTGTCTGAGACCGCGCCCGGCAGCTCGTCGAGCGGCACCTCGCGCACGCGCACGCCGCGCGATGCCTGGACGTGAAACGGGAAGACGACGCTCGTGAAGTCCCCCGTCGACGTCAACACCTCAGCGTTGTCGGGCAGTGATGCGGCGATGAGGCCGGCGAAGACCGAAGCCTGGCCCCCCTGGGCGACCAGGGCCTCGTCAACGTTGACAAGCCGCGCGTAGCTGCTCCGGGCACGGGCGACCTCGTCGTCGTAGGCGACGGCGTCCGCCCGACCGCTCGACCACACATCGAGCGCCGCGCGGATGGCATGGAGCGCGCGACGCGGCGGTAGCCCCAACGTCGCGGTGTTCAGAAAGATGACGTCAGGACGGAACTCGTCACGCGCAGCCGCGATGGACAGGGTGTTCGCGTCGCTCAGCCGCATGCCGACGAGCTTCGCAGAATCAGGCGGAGACGGTCTCCAGGCAGGCCTTCGTCGCCTGGATCGCGAGTGGCAGGACTTCCGCGAGCTGGCGTTGGGTGGCCGCCCCGTAGAGATCAGCGGCGCCGGCATTCACGAGGAGCGATTCGAGGCCGTCGGTGAGCACTCGCTCAGTCCATACCAGGGGCTGGGCCGCATCTTCGTCGGCGAGCCAGACGCGATCGCACGGCTCGCCGTTCGTGAAACGCGGATGGTGATGCGCCCGCTCGAGTGTCTCGCCTGGCCCGAGGCGGAACAGGTCGGCGCGCCAGATCGGCGCCCCGAGCAGCACGGTCGGCATGGCGAACTCCGAACCGTGACTGCGGTCCTCGTGGAGACGCTGCAGCTCGAGTCGCGCACCGGTTTCGTCACCGTCGGTGGCGTGCTCGGTCCAACGGCGCACAGTGAGGGCCATGCCATCCACAAAGAAGGCGTACGTGATGTCAGCGACTTCGCTGACCTCGCCAACACGACGCATCTCAGCCATTCGGCCCGATTCTCCACTCTCGGCACATCTTTGTGCGACGAGATCGATGTGACGATCATGCGCACCGTACCCCCCTTACTGGCAACTGTCAACAATCGACACTTGCAAGTGCAGTAGGATCACTGCTATGACCCCTCGACAGTCGACCGCACCTGCGAAACAACGCTGGGTGTCCGAGGGTGATCGCTACCGGCTGATCCAGCCGGCCGAGCGGTCATTGCGCCAGCAGGTTGCGGCATCCCTTCGCGACGCCATCCTCACCGGCACGTTGAAGCCGGGCGAGCGCCTCGTCGAAGAGGACATCTCCCAGGGGATGCGCACGAGCCGCGGACCGTTGCGTGAGGCGTTGCGGCAGCTCGAGCAGGAGGGGCTCGTCATGTCCTTCCCGTATCGCGGGTCGTTCGTCTCGCGGATCTCGACGCTCGAGGTGCGCCAGGTGCTTATCCCGCTGCGGGCCACGCTCGAGGGCTTCGGATTCGATCAAGCGCTCGACAACCTCACCGAGGATGACGTGACCGAGATGCGCGGCATCATCGAGCGCATGGAGGAGGCCGTCCGCGGCGGCGACCTCATCGGGCTTGTCGAGGACGACGTCGCCTTTCACGGGCTCGTCATGTCGCGCTCGGGACAGCCGCACACCACGCAGATCTGGGGGTCGATCGCCCCGCGGATGCGCGCATATTTCTACACACATCTCCGTGAGGCGATGCCGACCAAGGAACAACTCGTCGGTGTCGCCAAGGCGCATCGCGACCTCTTCGATGCGCTCGTCGCGCGCGACCACAACCGCGTCGCCGAGCTGCTGCTCGAGCACGTGCAGGACCTGCCAGGTTTCCCGGTAACCGATCCGGTTCTGTGACCCGCGCGCGCGACCTGGGGATCATCATCGGCCGTCTGCCGGCGGGCGAGCACAACGCGATAACGGACGTCGCGGGTGTGTCGGTGGGCCATACGACGCTGATCAGTGGCGCGGGGAAACGCGTCCGCGGTGAGGGACCGGTGCGCACCGGGGTCACGCTCATCATTCCGTTCGACGGCGATGTATGGAGCGACGCGGTCTTCGCCGGCGTCGACATCCTCAGCGGCGTGACTCATCCCACCGGGCTCGAGTTTCTTCGTGAAGGCGGAAAGCTCTGCGGCCCAATCGCGATGACGAGCTCGTGGTCGGTTGGCACGGTGTGCGATGCGCTGGTGTCGAACGGCATCACCGCACGCGGTCCACTCGGCTTTGGCACGCCTCCCGTCGTGCTCGAGACATGGGACGGGATCCTCAATGACATCGAAGGTCAGCACGTGCGCGCGGAGCACGTCATCGAGGCGTTTGCTGCAGCGAGCGGTGGTGCGGTTGCCGAGGGGAACGTCGGCGGCGGCACCGGCATGATCTGCCATGGGTTCAAAGGCGGCATCGGCACCGCATCGCGAGTCACCGACACGCGTATCGGTGGCTATACCGTTGGCGTGATCGTGCAGGCCAATCACGGTCACCGAGACAGGCTCAGCATCAACGGCGTCCCTGTGGGCGAGCACTTCCCCGCGTCCCGTATACCGATTCCCACGATCGCGGGGCAGATGTGGGGTGCGTCCGGACGGCCTCTATCCGTCGCGCAAGATGGGCTCGATTCTCGTCGTTGTCGCGACAGACGCGCCGCTGCTGCCGACGCAGTGCAACCGGCTTGCGTCGCGCGCGATGCTCGGCGTCGGACGCACAGGCGGCGCCGGCGAGAACTGGAGCGGCGACCTCTGCGTCGCGTTTTCGACGGCAAATCGGGGCCTGTCATCGGACTGGATCGTCGAGGGCGAGCAGACCGTCTCCTCAACGGTGGAGATGCTTGCCGATCCCGTGATCGACTCCCTCTTCTACGCTGCTATCGAGGCGACCGAGGAGGCGATCGTCAACGCACTCGTCGCCGCTGAGACGATGACGGGTGGCGATGATGTCGTCGCGTACGCGCTGCCGCATGACGAGCTGATGACCGTGATGCGTGCGCACGAAGCAAACTCCTGATTCCGTCTCGATCTGGACGATCGGGTTGAGGTCGACCCCTCAACCTGACCAAGAGGAGAACTGGACCCGAAGGTTGCTGGCGTTGATCCGCGTCTCGAGGTCTCCGGCCTTCTCCCCGCTCCAGTAACGCTCCAGCACGTCGAGGATGGATGCACCCTTCGGAGCCCCGAGCAACGCGAGCAGGTGCGGGATGTCCTCCGCGCAGATGAGACGGCTCCACTCGTATTCGCCGTCGCTGCTCATCGGCGAGGTGCCGGGCCCCAGGTCCTGCCCGTCGATATGGAGGTTGCCGTGGTCGTCCAGGAAAGCACTGAGGTGGCGGCTGTCGCGCCCGTTCCTCTCGTCTCGAAGCGTCACTGTTCTCATAGCCCTAGTGTCCGAGGCCGTCACGACACGTGTATGTCGTGCCGTCACACGGACGAATCCCGATCGGGTCGACATGCCTTGCGTCGCCACGGCTTCTCACTCGAACTGGTTGGGCGTCCAACTAGTTCGACGTGTGGTGCGCTGAGCGTCATAACGAGGGGTCTCAACCGCATAGCCCGTCGCAGCCGAGGTCACAAACTGACTTTCGCGCGATGACAGCACGAAGAAATCAGCGGGTTCTCCCGTACGGTCGCGGCAGTTTCGATCAACCGTTATTTGAGATCCTTTGTGAGCACTTCTCACTCGACCCGACTTTCGCGCCGCGCCCTGATGGAGCGGTTCCGCGAGGCGATGTGCGTCGTCACAGCGGTCGCCACAATCGTGGCGCTGCTGCCGACCAACGCGTTCGCGGGCGGCGTATCGCTCGAGACCGAGACGTTCGCCAACAACTCGACTGCGGCCGGCCAGTGGTACCTCCCCGCGGGTTCGGGTGGAACAAACGGCGCATGCCTGACCGCGGGGCCGGTGTCGGGGGCCACCTCGATCCCAAACTGCGCATCGCCACCTGACTCCAACGGGAGCGGCGCTCTGCGGCTGACGACCAACGCAGGCAACGCGGTCGGCGCAGCCTTCTATGAGACGAGCCTCCCGACGACCGAGGGCCTCGATGTCAACCTCGAGACCTACCAGTTCGACGGAACCGGCGCCGACGGCATCGTGTTCTCCCTTGCCGCAGCCAACCCCGCGGATCCGATGCCTCCATCGAGCACCGGTCCCCTCGGCGGTAACCTCGGCTATGCAGCGGCCAACGGTGGCTCGGGTGCCGCGGGGATGCCCTACGGCTACCTCGGCATCGGCCTCGACGTCTACGGCAACTACGAGAACACACCGCTTGCCGGCGGGTCCGGATGCACGATCCCCTCGCCGCTCGTGGCCAACAAGGCGTATCCCGAGTCGGTGACGGCGCGCGGGCCGGGGAACGGCACCGTCGGCTACTGCATCCTCGGAACCACCGCCACCACATACAACCAGTCGGACGGCGGCAGCAGCCAGAACGGCACGATCAGCAACCTCGGACCTGGCCTGCTGCTCGACAAGCAGTCAGCGACATCGCGGACCGGCGTCATGGTCCCTGTCGAGATGGCGATCAACCCATCTGCTGCAGTGACGACGACGGCCAGCGGCCTCTCGGTCCCCGCGAGCTCCTGGCTGATCGCGTACACGCCGCTCGGGACGACGACGCAGCAGACGCTCTCCGGTGCGCTGCCCACCACGACGAACAATGCGGCGCTCGCCACATTCCCCTCCTCGTGGATCAACCCGGCCACGGGCATCCCGTACCAGCTCACCTTCGGGTGGACAGCGTCGACGGGCGGCTCCAACGAGTACCACGAGGTCAACCAGCTCACCGCCGCAACGCTTGTCGGCGCGGTGCCGAACCTCTCGATCAGCACATCCGACAACGAGGGCGGGCACATGCTCGCCGGCAACAAGGCCAACTTCATCCTCGCGCCTGGCGTCGCGTCGAGCGGCGGATCCGAGTCGAACATGCTCACCGTCAGCGACACGCTGCCGACGGGCATGACGCCTGGCGCCGCAACGAGCAGCGCCGACTGGGCATGCGCGACCGCGGGTCAGACGGTGACGTGCACGTACACGCCCGGCTCGGCCATCGGCTCGGGCACCACGCTCCCCGACATCACCATCCCGGTGACGCTCTCGTCCGGGTTGAGTGGCAGCGTCACCAACAGCGCGCGTATCTCGTCCATTGATGCGCTCCCCGCGGTGAGCAATGACGTGGTGAACGTCAGCGCGTTCATCGCGACCGCACTCCCGTCGCCGCAGACATGGCTGCAGCCGGTGACGTACTCCGCGGCGCTCCCGTCGAGCGCGACGGGAACCGTGACCTTCTCCATCGGCGGCACGACGTTGTGCACGACCACATTGCCCGCGATGAGCTGCAGCACGAGCACCGCGCCGGTCGGCGCGAACACCGTGACGGCCTCATATTCCGGCGACACGAACTTCGCGCCGCAGACCACGACGACGCCACTGACGATCATCCGCGCCACCCCGTCGTTCACGGAGTCGGCCACGCCGAGCTCGATCGTGTACGGCTCGCAGGACACCCTGGCGGCCGCGGGTCTTCCTGGTGCTGCCACGGGCACGGTGACGTTCTCGTCCGGTGGTTCCACGCTCTGCATCGCGACGCTGCCGGCGACGAGCTGCCTCACCGCGACCTCGCTTGGCGGCGGTCTGTACCCAGTCACCGCAACCTACTCCGGTGACGGCAACTACACCAGCGCAGTCGCAACCGGCGCGAGCTTCACCGTCACCAAGGCGAGCACGTCGATGACGGAATCCGCAGCGCCGTCGACCATTCCATATGGCACCGCAGACACGCTGTCGACCACCGGCCTACCGGCGAACGCCGCAGGCACCATCACGTTCAAATCCGGCGGGACAACGCTCTGCGTCGCAACGCTGCCGGCGACGAGTTGCGCGACCTCCACAACACTGACGCCGGGCATGTACCCGGTCACCGCAAGCTACTCCGGTGACGCCAATTACACCGGCACGAGCGCCACCGGCGCGACGTTCAGCGTCACGCTCGCGAGCACGACCATGACTGAGTCTGCAGCTCCGTCAAGCGTCCAGTTCGGCACAGCCAACTCGCTGTCGGTGTCCGGGCTTCCGGCCGGCGCAACGGGAACCCTGACGTTCACGTCCGGTGGCTCGACGCTCTGCGTTGCGACACTCCCCGCAGCGAGCTGCTCGACGTCGACATCGCTGGCACCCGGCACGTATCCGGTGACCGCGGCCTACTCGGGTGATACCAACTACACCGGCACAACCGCAACCGGCGCGAGCTTCACGGTCACGAAGGCAACGACGTCGATGACCGAATCGGCGTCGCCGCCATCGATCGGCTATGGCGCGCAGGACACGCTGTCCGAGACGGGATTGCCCGGCGGCGCAACGGGAACCGTGACCTTCACGTCGGATGGCAGCACGCTCTGCGTCGCGACGCTCCCGGCGACAAGCTGCCAGACATCGACAACGCTCGCGCCCGGCGCGTACCCCGTGACCGCGACCTACTCCGGCAACGCTGACGACAAGTCCAGCGTTGCGACCGGCGCGAGCTTTGCCGTCACCAAGGCGGATCCCTCATTCAGCGAATCCGCTGCACCGGCGAGCATCCCGTACGGCGCAGCAGATACGCTGTCCGTGACCGGCCTGCCCGCTGACGCGACCGGCACCGTGACGTTCACGTCGGGAGCCTCGACTCTCTGCGTCGCAATGCTTCCGTCGACCTCGTGCGACACCTCGACATCGCTCGCTCCTGGTGCGTACCCGGTGACGGCGATCTACTCGGGTGACAGCAACTACAACAGCGCGACTGTGACGGGCGCAAGCTTCACCGTCACCAAGGCCGACACCACGATGACCGAGTCTGCGTCGCCGGCGACCATCGCTCACGGCGCGCAGGACACGCTGTCCGTTGCCGGACTGCCCGGTGACGCGACAGGCACCGTGACCTTCACGTCTGGCGGCTCGACGCTCTGCACAGCAACGCTGCCCGCACTCAGCTGCCAGACCTCGACGTCACTTGATGCCGGGACGTACCCGGTGACCGCGACGTACTCCGGAGATACCAACGACAACGGCACCGTCGCAACCGGAGCGAGCTTCACCGTTACCGCGGCAGATGTGTCCTTCACCGAATCGGCTGCACCGTCGAGCGTCGAGTACGGAACAAGCGACACCGTGTCCACCACCGGTCTGCCCGCTGATGCGGCAGGCACCATCACCTTCACATCGGGTGGCACGACCCTCTGCACCGCCACGCTGCCCGCAATCAGCTGCCAGACCTCGACAACGCTTGCAGCGGGAACGTACCCAGTAACCGCCGCGTATTCCGGATGCAGCGACTACCACGGTGGTGTTGCAACCGGCGCGAGCTTTATCGTGACCCAGGCCGACCCGTCGATGATCGAATCCGCGTCTCCGGCAACGATTGCGTTCGGGACGCAGGACACGCTGTCGTCGTCCGGACTGCCCGGTGACGCGACGGGAACCGTGACCTTCTGGTCGCACGGATCCGCTTTGTGCACGCTCACGTTGCCGGCGAGCGGCTGCGAGAGCGCATCCACTCTCGCCCCCGGTGTGTACCCGGTGAGCGCGGTCTACTCCGGTGACGGTAACTACGACGGCCTCACGGCAACCGGCGCGAGCTTCACGGTGACCAAGGCTGACGTCTTCCTGACGGAGACGGCGTCGCCCCTCACCATCGTGTACGGCTCTACGGACACGCTCACCGCGGGTGGGCTCCCGGCCGGCGCAACCGGCACCGTGACGTTCACCTCCGGCACCACGACCCTGTGCACCGTCTCGCTGACGGCCACGAGCTGCGCCACCGAGGCGACGCTGGTGCCGGCGACGTACCCGGTCACCGCTTCGTACTCCGGCGATGTCAACGACTCGGCAGCGACCGCCACCGGCGCTCAGTTCACCGTGATCAAGGCCGACACGCACATGACGGTCATCGTGTCGCCCAACGAGACGATGACCGGCGCACCCGTGACGCTCTGGGTGACCGGCCTCCCGCCCGGCGTCTCAGGCACCGTGACCTTCACATACGGCAGCACCATCCTCTGCACGGCGACGCTGCCGGCGACGAGTTGCACGACGACCGTCACCCTGCCGCCCGGCACGTACGCGGTCAAGGCGACGTACTCCGGTGATGCCGACTACAACGGCACCAACGCGACGGGCAGCGGTGAAGACGGAGCGCTCTCCATCGTCAACGGTGTGGCGGATCCGACGACCGGCAGCGGACCGATGGGACCGCGCGTCGTCCTCGGCGCCGCGCTCGCAATCCTCGGCAGCGGCATGGTCGCGATCTCGCGCGGCCGCCGGCGGAGCGCTCGGAAGATCTAACGATCGGCGCCCAGTGACGGGCGTGTAGTCTCGTGGCGATGGCTGGCGCAAGTCCACTGCTGCAGATGACGCAGAGCACGCCGACGTGCCTCTGGAACGACTCCGCGTCCATCGAGGAGCTGACCTACTCGATGGAGAACGGCGGGGTCGGCGCCACGTGCAACCCCGTGATCGCGGCGGCGGTGCTCGCGGGCGATACGGCGACATGGCGGCCGCGAGCCGAGGCATTGGTGCGTGAGCTCGCCACCGCCACCGAGGACACGATCGCGTGGAAGCTCGTCGAGGAGCTGTCGATCAGGGCCGCGAGGCTCCTCGAGCCGATCTTCGAGGCGCAGGGCGGTCGCAACGGGCGTCTCTCGATCCAGACCGATCCGCGGCTCTTTCGGGATAGCGCGGCCATTGTCGAACAGGCACTTGCGTTCAGCCGGCTCGCGCCGAACATCATCGTGAAGATCCCTGTGACGCGCGCCGGTATCCCTGCGATCGAGACGGCGACGTTCCAGGGCATCAGCATCAATGCGACGGTCTGCTTCACGCTCCCCCAATGCATCGCGGTCGCGGAGGCGGTGGAACGCGGCTTGAGTCGACGCGAGACCGCCGGCAACGACATCGCGTCGATGGGACCGGTCTGCACGATCATGGTCGGCCGCCTCGACGACTGGCTGAAAGTGGTGATGGAGCGTGACGGGATCAGCGTCGATCCCGGCTACCTCGAGTGGGCCGGTGTGGCCGTGTTCAAGAAGGCGTACGCGCTCTTTCGCGAGCGCGGGTATCGGATTCGGCTCCTCTCCGCGGCCTTCCGCAACCACATGCACTGGAGTGAATTCATCGGCGCCGACGCTGTTGTGTCGCCGACGTACGCATGGCAGCGACGACTCAACGCGAGCGACATCGAGGTCAGACCACGCATCGACAGTCCCGTCGATCCGAGGGTCGTCGACGCGCTGCTCACCCACTTTGGGGACTTCCGCCGCGCGTACGCCGAGGACGGCCTCAGCATCGAGGAGTTCGACCAGTTCGCCCCGACGCGACGCACGATGCGACAGTTCGTCGCGGCATGCGGTGATCTCAATGCCTTCGTGCGCAACGTCATGATCCCGGACCCCGATCACGAGAACGCCGCGTGAAGACGACGTCGTTGCTCCGCGGCGGCGAGGACACGAAATACATCTGGCTCGACCTGACGACCGTCGAGCCGGGAGAGACCCTGGCGATCGGCCCCGGCGAGGAACGGCTCGTGGTCCTCCTCTCCGGGCAGGCACATCTGACGCTCGACGGTCAGGACTCGGGCGTCATCGGCGGCCGTGCGAATGTCTTCGAGGGACCGGGTGACGCTGTGTACCTGCCTCCCGGCTCATCTGCCGCCCTCGTGGCAGACCAGACCACCGGCGGCCTTGCGCTGGCGGTCATCGCTGCACCGCTGAGCGCACAACCACCCGGACCAGCGCGTGTGATCCCGGCCGCGGAACAACCCATCGCCGTCGTCGGCAAGGAGAGCTGGGGACGGACCGTCAGGACGATCCTTGGACCGGACGACGCCGCGTCACGACTACTCGTCGGCGAGACGGTGCACAACGGCACCGGAACGTGGTCGTCGTTCCCGCCCCACCGGCACGATCGCGACTCGGCCGAGGAGGCAAAGCTCGAGGAGGCCTACTACTACCGCATCGATCCGGCCGACGGCTTCGCGGTGCAACTGCGCTACGACATCGAGACCGACCGGCAGGACCTGCGGACGGTGCGCGACGGCGACATCGCGGCGATCCCTGCGGGCTTCCACCCGGTTGTGGCCGCTCCGGGCCACAACCTGTATTACCTCTGGATCCTCGCGGGGGAACAGCGCGCGATGCGCGTGTTCATCGATCCCCGCTATCGCTGGCTCAACGCCACCTAGATGACGTGAAGCACCAGCAGGATGACCAGGATCACGATGATGAGGCCGATTCCACCACCTATGTACATTGCCTATCTCCTTATACCGTTGCGGTAAATAAACGTTATAGCGAGACTAACAGGTTGAACCAGGCCTGTCCACCCCGGGTCAACGGCTGAGAGTTCCCTGAGATCTCGCAGCTAGGGGGCTCGGCACAGGGAAATTCTCAGTTCCGGCCGTGACACTGCTCATATGGGCAGCCCGACCGTGAAGCTCAGCCGCCGCCAGGTCCTCGGCATCGCCGCCGGCGGGGTTGCGGGCGCCGTCGGGTTCCGCTACCTGACGCTGCAGTTGCCCGGCGCGTCCCCGCAGGTGGCGTCAGCGGCCGGCACCGCGGGAGCCTGGGCAAGCCCGCTCGAGACGAAGCCCGGGCTCGCCGCCCACCTCCTCCGCCGTGCCGGCTTCGGGTACACCGACGCCGAGCTGGACTCGGCGGCTTCGATGTCGTACCCGGACCTGGTCGACATGGTGCTCAACCAGGAACCGCAGCCGTTGCCGAAGGTGTCGGATCCCACGAACTATCAGCTGATTGTTCGCGCCTGGTACGAGCACATGGCGACGACGACCGCGCAGTTCCCGGAGCGGATGACGCTCTTCTGGCACGGCCTCCTCACGAGCGACTACCGCAAGGCGGCGCGACTGCCGTTCGTGCTGCAGCAGAACGAGCTGTACCGGTCGATGGCGCGCAGCGACTTCCGGACGCTCATCAACGCCGTGACCTTTGACCCGCTGATGATTCGGTATCTCGACCTTGAGGAGAGCACCGCGGTCGCCCCCAACGAGAACTACAGCCGCGAGCTCATGGAACTCTTCACGCTCGGCGTCAACAACTACACGGAGCAGGACGTCCGCGAGGGGGCTCGCGCGTTCTCCGGCATCCGGACCACCCTCATCGGCGCCGACGGCTCGAGGGTCACTCCGCCAAAGCTCAAGGGCTCCACGCCCGCCGCGTATGCGGCGGCGATCGCGCAGCTCATCGCCGAGGGCACGACGTTCAAGGGCGTGCTCCAGAACCGCCAGCACGACAACGGCAGCAAGACGTTCCTCGGACAGACCGGCAACTTCGGCCCGAGCGAGGCACTCGACATCATCCTCGCGCAGCCTGCCTGCGCACCCCATATCGCGCGCCTCGCGCTCATGCAGTTCTGCACGCCGAATCCGTCGACGCAGCTCATCGACAGCGTTGCCACGGCGTTCCGCAACAGCAAGTACGACATCAAGACGCTCATGCGGGCGATCTTCACCAATGCGGCGTTCACGTCCCCGGGCGCATATCGGTCCCTCGTGCGCGGGCCTGCCGACTACATGGTCGCGACGATGCGTGCACTCGGACGATCGGACCTGGCCGCGAGCTGCGTGAAGGCCGGAGCGGGGATGGACCAGATCCTCTATGACATGCCCACCGTGGCGGGATGGCCGGCAAACCAGGGCTGGGTGTCCTCCGGCGCGTGGCTGGCGCGCCTCAACTTCGCAGCGTCAGTGGTCGCAAGCGGCCCCGGATTCTCGGACCCGGTCGACGCCGTCCGCACACAGCTCGACAATGTCGTCGGTCCGGATACCGCCGCTGTTTTCAACGCGAGCTCGAGCGCAGAGGATCGTTCGTACGCCGTGCTGTCAAGCCCGGAGTTTCAGCTCAAGTGAGGTCCACCCCATGATCACGCGACGCGACTTCGTGGTGAGCGGGATCACCGCCGCAGGCGTCGGCATCATCGTGCCGCCGGTGTTCGCCAAGTCCGTCTTCGCAGCCACAGCGGAGGACATCCACAACGATCACGTGCTCGTCATCGTGCAACTGGGCGGCGGCAATGACGGCCTCAACACGGTGATCCCGTATGCCGATCCGGCGTATCTGCAGGCACGGCCGACGATCGGCATCCCCGCAAGCAAGGTGCTGCAACTCAATGCGGAGATCGGGCTCAACCCGGTCATGCCGGGCATCAAGTCGTTGTACGAACTCGGGCCAGGTCGCGATCGTGCAAGGCGTCGGCTATGCGAACCCCGTTTATTCGCACTTCGAGGGGCTGTACATCTGGGAGCATGCGGATCCGAGCATGCAGCAGACCGAAGGATGGCTCGGCAAGCTCCTCGCGTCGCAGCTCGACGGCCAGGGACATCCGCTCACCGGATGCGCGCTCGGTCAGGTGAGCACGCCGGCGGAGCTGCTCGCGCAGAACGCGACGGTGAGCGTCATCGATTCGATCCCGACATACCAGGTGCTCGGCGGCGCGGGCCGCAAGGTCGCAGCACCGGCGCTGTACAAGACGACGCCGGGCGTGTACGGGATGCTGTTCGACGAAGCGCTGTCGACGGCCGAGTACGGGATCGCCGCACTCGCCGACTCGCAGAC
Organism: Candidatus Dormiibacterota bacterium; assembly: GCA_963754015.1. GTDB lineage: Bacteria > Chloroflexota > Dormibacteria > Aeolococcales > Aeolococcaceae > Palsa-851. The sequence continues at coordinate 251,212 of CAVWEG010000007.1, read as the reverse complement.
GCGCTACACGCCAGCCGTCAGCTACACACCGACCAGCACCGTATACGGGAGCAAGAACAGCCTCGCGGCGTCACTGCAGCTCACCGCGGAGATGATCGTCACGCAACCGAGCGTGAAGATCTGCCACGTCGTGCTCGGCGGGTTCGATACACACCAGGACGAGACCACGCGTCAGGACGCGCTCCTTTCCTACGTCGACAGTGCCGTGAGCGCCTTCATGCAGGACATCGCGGCGCACGGCATGGCCGACCGGGTCGTCCTCATGACATGGTCGGAGTTCGGCAGACGCGTCGTCGAGAACGGGGGCAACGGAACTGATCACGGTGCAGCAGCGCCCATCTTCGTCGTCGGCAAGCCGGTGCAAGGTGGCGTCGTGGGCGAGCAGCCGTCGCTGACGAACACGGTTGACTCGGGCAACCTCAAGTACAACGTCGACTTCCGCAGCGTCTATCAGACGCTCATCCGCGACTGGCTCCAGGCCGATCCGACGTCGGTGCTCGGTGCATCCTTCCCCGAGTTGCCGCTGATCAGGACCGTGTAGCCATGCCGCTGAGCCCTCGTGCGCTCAAGGCGATCAGCGGCGCGGGCGCGGTGGCGATCTGCGGGATCAGCGCTGCACTCGTCGCCATCGACCCCAAGCCGGAAACCGCTCCGCTGCGGCCGACGTTGAGCAGCGAGACGTCGACTGCGTCGCCGTCACTGATCATCCCTCCGTCCTGCGGCACGGCTCCCGCGATCGATGCTTCGCTGCTGCCGCTCGTGCAACGACTGCAGCAGGCAACCACGGCGGCGGCACGGCGAGCGATCCTCGCGCCGCTCACGTCGCAACAGCGCCTTGCAGTGGAGGCGTATGTCAGCGCCCTGCGACGCGAGGCTGCTTCATGCGCTGACGACTCTGGCGGCGCCGGGCCGAGTGGCGCCGGTCACGATCACGCCGTCGGTCGTGAACGGGTCGCCGACGGCACAGCCGCTCATCAACACGTACGTCTCGTGAACGCAGTCGCAGCGCCGCCGATCCACCACACGTTCACCGCGTTCGGTGGGGCGCGCTGTGCAGTGTTCGCGTGCGACGCATCAGAAGGCGACGTATCGGCTGCCGTCGCCGACACGTACGCGTTCGAACGGCAGCTCACCCGGTTCGACGCATCCAGCGAGCTGTCGCGGTTCAACAATGCCGCGGGAAGGCGAACCGCAGTCTCTCCGCTGCTTGCGGAGTTGCTGCATGTCGCACTCGACGCGTACATGCTGAGCGACGGCCTCGTCAACGCTGCGTGTCTGCCGGCGCTTATCGCGGCCGGGTACGACCGCACGATCCGCGAGGTGCAGCGCCGTGGGTCCGCGCCGGAGCGCAACGCTGCAGCGCCACTGCCTGCCCTCCCCGACGTTCTGGACTTCGGTACCGGATGGGCACAACTCGCTCACGGCGCCGCAATCGACCTCGGCGGCGTTGGCAAAGGCTGGCTCGCAGACCGCCTCTGCGAACGCTTCGACAACGCAGTGGTGAATCTCGGTGGCGACCTGCGCATCCGTGGCGATGGACCCGACGGCGCGGGCTGGAGCGTCGCGTTGCGCGATGAGTCGGTTGTCAGCGCTCGGGATGCCGGCATCGCGACATCCGGCACGAGCGGACGCAGTTGGGCCGGCGGCCATCACCTCATCGATCCACGCACCGCTTCCCCGTCGACCACCGACATTACGAGCATCTCAGTCGTCGCCGGCACCGCGGTGCGTGCCGAGGTGCTCGCCAAGACTGCGTGCCTGCTCGGATCAACCGAGGCGCCCGCGTGGCTGGCGTTGCACGGCTGCGCGCGGCACACGCTGCAATGAATCTGGATCTCGTCCTCTGGTACGCGGCGCGAGCCGCAGCACTTGCGGCGTTCTTCGTGCTCGCGGCGTCGCTCCTCACCGGGATGGCAATCCGCACCGCGTACCTCGCGCCGGTCGCGCGCAATCGTGCAGTGGTCGCCGTGCACGGCTTTCTCGCTTGGTTCTGGGTGCCACTCGTGGCCGTGCACGTCACCTCGTTGCTGCTCGACGCAACGTCGCGGATCACACCACTGGATCTCGTCGTCCCGTTTCGCGTCGACGAGGGCGCGGGGTCGCAGCTCGCGATCGGTCTCGGAACGATCGGGCTGCTGCTGATCGTGCTGATCGCGGCGACCTCGGCGCTGCGGCGATTCATGCGCCCATTGGTGTGGCGCTGGATCCATCGCCTCTCATATCCGATGTTTCTCGTCTTCCTCGTCCATGCGCAACTGGCGGGCACCGATTTCAGTCAGGTCGCGATCAGCCTGACCGCGTGGGCGACGCTCGGTGCGCTGCTTGCGCTCGCGCTGCTGCGTTTCGCGGGCGGGAGGATGACTACGAGGACGACATCCATCGCTCGATAGAATCAGTCGCCGTGACTCACAGCGACATCGGCATCCGCTCGTTCGTCGACGAAGACTGGCCGGCGGTTGAGGCGATCTACGCCGAAGGCATCGCCACGGGCAACGCGACGTTCGAGATGGAAACCCCGACCTTTGAGCGCTGGAGTGCCGCACACCCCACGGAACATCGGTTCGTCGCGACGCAGGGTGGCGAGGTGGTTGGCTGGATCGCGCTCTCGCCGGTGTCGGATCGCTGCGCGTACGCCGGCGTCGGCGAACACAGCGTGTACGTCGCCGAGCGCGCACGAGGTCAGGGAATCGGCCGTCGACTGATCGAGACGTTGATCTCCCACAGTGAGGCCTCCGGCATCTGGACGATTCAGTCGGGCATCTTCCCCGAGAACGCGTCGAGCATCCAGCTCCATCTCCGTTGTGGCTTTCGGATCGTCGGGACCCGCGAGCGGCTCGGTCAGATGAACGGCGTCTGGCGAGATGTCGTCCTGGTGGAGCGGCGCGCGGCCTGATTCGTCAATTTGGGTCGAGCGCTCACTTCCGCGATATCCTCTCGCGGTGGCGCAATGGTGGGAGATAGCTGTCGCCGCGATTGTCGTGGTGCTGGCTGCGGCGGCTTGCGGACTTGTCGGGTGGACGATCGGTGCCCATCAGCGGCAAACGGGCGACGACGTCCGCCTGCAGTCGTCCTTGGAGGCATACAAGCTCGCTCGCCGCGCATCCACCTACCTCGAGGTGGCGTTCGGCTGGCACACCTATCTGCGCGCTGTGCGCCGTCTCGCCTTTCCGGAGGAGGAAGCCCCCGCGCTCGGGTCGGGCGACCTCTCCGCGGTGCTCCGGTGCCGCGCCCAGCTGCAGCGCTTCGGCAGTCCGGCCGTCCAGCAGCTGCATGACGAGGCGCTCGACCAGGCGGTCACGGTGATCTCGCTGCTGCGGGCAGTCTCGAGACCACCGGTCGACAAGGAGTGGGATCTGGTCGCCGCTCGAGCCTCGCTCCGGGTCGCGGTTGGCGCGATGAGCAACAAGATCGGCGTCCTCGACGGGACGATGAACCAGGAGATGAGCTGGGACGATCCCGCCGCCATGCCGGACGACGGCGTCGAGCTCACCGGACGGGCGAGACGGCCCGCGCCCACGGCGGTCCGGACTAGCTGAGGTCGGCGGTCCCCTCGACGCGCCGGACGACGGCACGCTTGCTCATCGTCAGCACACCGGAGTGCGGCGCGACATAGGTTCCCGACACGGGTGCGATATCCGCGTAGTCGCGTCCGACGGCAATCGTGACGTAGGTCATGCCGGCGCCCCGACCGGTCGTGGGATCGAGTGCGAGCACACGAGCGCGCCCGCTGACGTCGGGCACGAGCACCTCCACCCAGGCGTGCGAGCCGCCGGTCCCGAGCAGCTGTCCCGAAACGTATCGGGATGGCAGGCCGAGGCCACGGGTGACCGCAAGCAGCACATGCGCGTAGTCCTGACAGACGCCTGTTCGCTGCGCGAAGGCCTCGGCAGCCGTCGTGCGCACAGTCGTCATGCCATGGGCATACGTCATGAGCCCATGGATCTCCTGGCATGCCGCCGTTGCGAGCTCAGCCTGCTCAAGACCGCTGCTGCGGAGTTTGCGGATCAACTCCTCGAGTGCTTCGTCAGGAGCGGTGAGCTTGCTCGGGTCGAGCAGGCGGGGATCGTTGAGCACCGTACTGGCGACGAGATGCGGGCAGCCGACGTTGCGTTCGACAACGCTCCAGGAGACGAACGTCACCTGCTCCGCGACGTAGGGAACCTCGATGTCGACAACTTGGTTCCCGAAGTCGTCGGTGGCCGCGCGCACCCGCTTCGGAGTCGCGTCAAGAATCTCGAACTCGGCGGGAGATCCGCCATTGATCGCCGTGGCGTTCGCGAGGCAGCACCACGAGACGCTGCCGCAACCGCCGCACAGGTCCCTCGTACCGGTAGGTGATGCGCTGGTGGATGACGAACGCGCCGTGACGAACGCGAGACCAGTCAATTCCGGCAGTGTCGACGCCCTCAGTTTCGGTGACTCCCCATCCTTCGTCGAGCGGCAATGTCATGACGTCGCCTCGAAGACACCGAGGATCGCGGGGCTGGCGCTCGCCCAGGGTGACGCCTCGACCGGTTCAGCCATGACACGCATCCCCGTCAGCGGCGCATGCCCATACGTCGTCAGCATGGCGACGTCGACGGCATCGCGGCCACGCCCGATGACCACGCGCCCGGTACGGCGGGTGTTGTTGCGCGGGTCGAAGGTGTACCACACGCCACCGACATACGCCTCCAGCCAGGCCACGAAATCCATCGGGCCGGGGACGACGTCGACGTCGATGTCAGGCAGATATCCGAAGCAGTATCGAGCGGGAATGTTCAGCGCACGCAGGAAGGCGATGGCGAGTTGCGAAAAGTCGCGGCAAACTCCGCGACGCTGGAGGTAGATATCGCTTGCCCCGGTGCTCGGCGTGCTGCTGCCGATTTTGAAAGTCACGTTGTCGTGCACCCAGTCGACGACAGCCTGGACCCGAGCCCACCCCGCCGGCACGTCGCCGAACAGGCCCCAGGCCGTGTTCGCAAGACGATCGGAGTTGCAGTACCGGCTGGCAAGCGTGTAGAGCAACACCTCGTCTGGAAGGTCGGCGATCGGAGGCTGGATGGCTTCGGGATCGACCGCGTCGACGTCAGCGCTCACCTCGACCTCAGCCTCATACCGGATGCGCGAGGTGCCGGGCTCGAGCGTGATCCGGCGGCAGATATTGCCGTAGATGTCCACATATTGGTGCGCGGGTACGAACGGATCGATCAAAAGTTGGGCGCCGTGCACAATGAACACCGCGTCCGGTCGAGGCTCGACCTGCAAGACAAGCGATACCGGCCAGCTAAGATCAAGGGCGAACTCGCAGCCGACGCGCAGCCGACGCCGAGAAGATTCCGACACGATTGCAGTTTAACCCTGGGAGGTAGTCCGCACCGACAATGGGGAAATTGAAACAGTCACTGCTCCCCATGGGTGCGGATGAGTGCATCGACTCGGATGGCAGCGTCCGCGGCCCCTATATCGAGCTGCTCGGAGCAGTCACGGGGATGTTCGGCGATCTCCCCGCCATCAGCCGGAACGCGCAGGAGTGGTTCGCGAGCCGCGAGGTGACCTTCGGCGTCCCTGCAGACGGCGTCGCACCGATCTTTCCGTTCGATCCCATTCCCCGGGTCATCGGTGCATCCGAGTGGCGAACGCTGCATCGCGCGCTCGCGCAGCGCGCCGTCGCGCTCGACCATTTCGTGTCGGACTGCTACGGCGCACAACGCGCTCTGCGCGAGCACGTCGTTCCGGGAAGTCTCGTCTACAGCAGCACCGGATATCTGCGCGACATCGTCGGCGTGCGCCCTCCCCGGTCCACGTGGTGTCACGTCTCGGGGATCGACGTGGTGCGAGTCCACGGGACCTTCTGCGTCCTCGAAGACAACGTGCGGATTCCGAGTGGTGTGGCCTACGCGCTCGAGGCGCGTCGTGCGATGGAGCACGTGGCACCCGGATGGTTTGCGAACAATGCCGTGCGCCGAATCGACGACTACACAACTCGTCTCCATCGGATCCTGCAACGGATCGCGCCGCGGCCGTGGGACGCGTCGATCGTGCTGCTGACGCCGGGCACGTACAACGCTGCGTATTACGAGCACAAGCTGCTCGCGAAGGCGATCGGAGCCACGATGGTGGAGGGGAAAGATCTCATCGTCGCTGAGGATGAGGTCTACCGGCTCGACGACGAAGGTGGTTTCCATCGTGTCGACGTCATCTATTCGCGTGTCAACAGTGACTGGCTCGATCCGCTCGTCTTCCGAAGCGAGTCGATGCTCGGCGCCCCGGGCATCATCGAGGCGTGGCGCCGCGGCAATGTCGCCTTCGCCAATGCCCCTGGCACCGGCGTGGCAGACGACAAGGCGATCTACCCATACGTCCCCGCGATGATTCGCTACTACCTCGGCGAGGAGCCGCTGATCGACAACGTCCCCACCTTTGATCTGAGCGATCCATTGCAGCGCGATCACGTCGTGGCGCACTTCGAACAGATGGTGCTCAAACCGGTGGACGCCAGCGGCGGCTACGACATCCATTTCGGCCGGCTCGTTGGACGTATCGAACGCGAGGATCTGATCGCACGCATCGATTCGTCGCCCCGTCAGTGGCTGGCCCAGGAAGAGGTGGAGCTGAGCCGGGCCGTCTGCATGGACGGCGCGGGAGGCCTCGAGCCGCGCGCGGTCGACCTCCGTCCCTTCGTGCTGCTCGATGAACGACCATGGATATCGCCGGGTGGTCTCACGAGAGTCGCAGCCAATCCCACCCAGCTGGTGGTCAACTCGTCACAAGGCGGAGGGAGCAAGGACACGTGGGTGCTGAGTCGCTGACGTACGCGGTGTGGCATCACACCACCCTGCGCTACACCAATCCGGTGGCCTTGTCGTTCAACGAGGTGCGCATGCGTCCGCGCGACCGGGGCTCGCAGCGCACGCTGACGTTCTCACTCCTGAGCAACCCGGCGGCAGTGCCCCGCAGCCGTATCGATTACTTCGGCAACTACGTGCACCGTGTCGATGTTGCCGGCGCACATGACATGCTCGAGTTTGTCGTCGAGGCCGTCGTCGAAAATAATGAACCGAGACGGCGGCGCCTCCCGGTCTGGTCCATGGAGACGCTTGCAGCCGACCCGCGTCTGGAATACATCCTGCCGACCTCGCGAGTGCCACTGTCGGCAGTGACACGCAATCTCTGGAGTGAGTGGAACGGGGAGGACCGCAGCTTCGATGCTGTGCTCGCAACCGCGGAGCGCATCCCCAAGGAGCTGCGCTACGTGACCGGGGCCACGACGGTCGAGTCGAGCATCGACGATCTGCTCGCGGGTGGCGCCGGTGTCTGTCAGGACTTCACGCACCTGTTCCTCGCCATGGTCAGGGGGGCGGGGTGGCCCGCCCGATACGTGAGCGGCTACCTCGGACCGTCAGGCGATGAGACCTTCGTCGAGGGTCAATCCCACGCGTGGGCAGAGGTCTGCGGCGCCGACGGCCGCTGGGTCGGCCTGGATCCGACGCACGGGGGGTTCACCGGGGCTCATCACCTGCGCCTCGCCGCCGGGCGGAGCTACAGCGATGTGGCGCCGCACCGCGGGCTCTTCTACGGGAACGCCGCGGGCGCGCCGCCTGAGGTGCTCGTGCGCGTCACCCGGATGTCGAAACAGCAGATCGAAACCGTGCGCCGCGGCTCGGCGGTGCACTGGCAACAGCAGCAGCAACAGCAGGCGTCAGGAGTGGCCGCCACCCGCCCTTAGCCGCAGGCTTGATAGGGTGGAGGCATGGTCTCCCAGCAATCTGACGCGCTGCTCGTCGACGGTCTCATCAATCTCCGTGATCTCGGCGGGATGCCGACCGAGTCGGGCGCCACCACGGTGCCGAGGCGCCTCATCCGGAGCGAGTCACCCCACACGCTGACCGACGAGGGCCTGCGCGCGATCGTCGATCTCGGGATCGGCACCGTCGTGGACCTGCGTACCGCCTCGGAGCGCGAGAAGCGGCCGAGCCCGCTGGCCGAGGCCGGCGTGCGCATCGTCCACGCGCCGATCTTCACCGACGAGGACGACTACCCGGACCACCTCCCCACCGCGGGCGAGGTGTACTGCTGGTGGCTGCGCGAGCGCCGGACCGGCGTCGCCATGGCGATGAAGGCGATCGCGGACGCACCGTCTGCACCCGTGCTCGTGCACTGCCATGCCGGCAAGGACCGCACCGGTGTCATCGTCGGCATGGTCCTGCGCCTGGCTGGTGTCAGCGTCGCCGACATCGCCGACGACTACGCGCTGAGCGGTATCCAGCTCCTCGACATGCTCGCCCGGGATCGCGTCACGGCGGTCGAGCGTGGCATGGACCCGGTACGCGTCGAGCGGCTCTTCACCGTGCCGCGCCACGCGATGGTCGAGACCATGGAGTGCATCGACTCCGAGCACGGCGGCGTGGCGTCGTTGCTGCGGACCATCGGACTTGACGACGCTCGCATCGACCGGCTCCGAAACCTCCTGCTGAGCCCCACCTGGCCCTAGTTGTGCTCCACCGCCTCGGGGTGGTAGAAATTGCGCCCCGGAGCAGACGGCTCGCCCGGGTCCCGTAAGCGAATGGAGGTGAGGAACCATGGCTGATCATCCGAACGCGGACCTGTTCAAGCGTGGATATGCGGCGTTTCAGACTGGCGATCTCGACACGGTGCGCGCGCTCTTCGATGACAACATCGTGTGGCACATTGGCGGTCACAACCACTACACGGGTGACTACCAGGGGATCGACAACGTACTCGCAACGTTCCTGCAGAACGCTCAGGAGACCAACGGCACGTTCAAGGTCGAGGTGCACGACGTGCTTGGCAACGACACGCACGCTGTCGCGCTCGCGACGGTCTCCGGAGAGAAGGACGGCAAGACGCTGAGCGACAGGTACACGCATGTGGTGCATGTCGCCGACGGCAAAGTCACCGAGTCGTGGATCTTCCAGGAGAACCACGACAAGGTCGACGCCTTCTGGGGGTAGCTGCTACACCGCAAGGATTGTCGGTTTGGCCGCGGGTATCGAACGCTGCGCGTCCAAGTACCGACCGAGCTCTTCGGCCGGCATCGGTCTGGCGAAATGGAACCCCTGCCCCATACGACAATTGAGGCGGACGAGCTCTGCGACCTGACCGGCATCCTCGATCCCTTCGGCAACGATGTCGAGGTTCATCGTCCTGCCGAGCTCGATGATCGCGCGCGTCAGGTTTGCTTTCTCCGAACCGAGAGCGATGTCGTCGATGAACGACTTGTCAACCTTCAACACGTCGATGGGAAAGTTGCGCAGGTAGCTGAGCGACGAGTATCCGGTACCGAAGTCGTCCAGCGCGATCCGCGCGCCGACGGCGCGGAGCTCATCCAAGCGCGCGCTCACCGTGGTGGTCTCGAGCATCAGCGCTGTTTCGGTGATCTCGAGGGTCAGGTGTGCCGGGTCGAAATCCGTGACACGCAACGCTTCAACCACCTCGGCGACGATGTCCGGTTGGTACAGCTGTCGTGGCGAAAGATTGATGCTGAGGTTCAGCATCGTCGCGTTCGATAGCGAGTTCCTGCCACTCGCGGACCTGCCGCATCGCAGCGAGCATGACCACGCGCCCGATCGACATGATGAGGCCGATGTCCTCTGCCACCGGGATGAACTCCGCCGGCGGAACGAGCGTGCCGTCCTCGCGGCGCCAACGAACCAGCGCCTCGACACCGAGCGCGGCGCCCCACGACAGCCAGACGATCGGCTGGTAGTGCACCTCGAACTGCTCGAGTTGCACCGCGCGACGAAGGTTCCCCTCGAGGTGCGCTCGGTCTGACGCCACCGTGTGCATGTCGGGCTCATAGACCGCGTGCTTGCCGAGGCCGTCGAGCTTGGCCCTGTACATGGCCAGGTCCGCATTGCGCAGCAGCCCATCAGCGTCCGTATGCCCCGCATCGTCGACGACGACGCCGATGCTCGCCGTCACGGTGAGCTCGTGGCCACTGATCGAGAAGGGATCACCAAGCGCATCGCAGATCCGTTCGGCGAGGATCGTGGCACCCTCGGCGGAGGTGTTCTCAGCAAGAATTGCGAACTCGTCGCCGCCCAGGCGTGCGCCGAGGTCCGCGGTCCGCAACGTCGCGCGGAGTCGTTTGGCGACTGCCGCGAGGAGGAGGTCGCCCACATTATGGCCAAGGCTGTCATTGACCAACTTGAATCGGTCCAGGTCGAGATAGAGGACCGCGAGGCTCGCGCCGCTGCGGTTGGCGTTGGCGACCGCGCGAACCAGATGCTCGGAGAACAGCAGGCGATTCGGCAGACCCGTCAGGCCGTCGTGATACGCGAGATGGCGCATCTGGTCGACAGCCTTCGCGTCGTTGAGCGCGATGCTGGCATGGTGAGCGAGGGCAACGAGCATCTCGCAATCGGTGTCAGTATAGTCGCGGTCACGGCGATGCGTCGCGACAGTGATGCTGCCGACGGGCTGTCCGTTCTCGTGGATGGGTGCGGCCAGTGCGCTCTGCAGCTGATCGCCGACAAACGCGTTCATCGCAACGTCTGCGTTCTGATAGTCGTTGAGGATGATGACGCGGTTCTCGGCGATCGCCCGGCCGCCTGCTCCTGACCTGAGAGAACTCCGTTTCGTCGCCGCCAGGACCGCGTGCGAGATGCCGACCGATGACACCAGGTTCATGTAGTCGGGGTCGTCCGGGTCGACGAGACGGAGACCGACGACCTCGTCGCCGAGCAACTCGTGCGCGCCTTCGACGATGGCGTTGAGGACTTCCGGAAGGGGAGCCCGTCGTGATATCGACACCTGAATCTTGGAGAGTCGCTCGAGTGCTGCCTGGCGGGCCTGCACCATACGCAGCAGGCGGAGGTTCTCTTCAGCGCGCAACTCACCTTCGGCACGGAGGGTGCGTTCCTGCTCGAGCATACGCAAGGTGCGCAGCGACATGGACAGGCTGCGCCCCATCGCGCGGAGCAGGCCGATCTCTTCCGGCTGGAACCTCGTGCCACCCGAGCGCGCCACGATGAGATGGCCGTCGATCTCCTCGACGGGAACGCTGACGGATTGGAGTTCGCCGACACGCGGCAGGCGAAGCAGATACGTCGACTTGCGCCCAGCAGCGAGCAACGCCGAAACCGGAACCTGACCGCGTGGAAACCCGATCATCTCGATCACCGTGTCGTCGGTCGTCACCGCGGACACCTCTGCCTCGAGCACCTCGGACGCCCATTGCATCGCGCATTGCATGGCGGCCGGCGGGTTCGGACTCGCGGCGACGGCAACGAGGAATTCGGCCAACTGCTGGGTCGACCAGTTGCTCGGTGCTGCGGGGAAATCGGGCCGGGTCATGCCATCAGCCGAAGGCGAGCACCACCAGCGTCTGGTTGTGGAAACCATTCACGCCGTGGGTGCGGGCGATCTCGCCGTACGTGTAGAAGCCGGCGACGGGCGCCCCGCGCGAGAAGGACGTGATGCGCGCCACTTCCTGGCGGATGCCCTCGTCACCGAGGACACCACGACGTGCGATGCAGTCGAAGGCAAGAAACCCGAGCGGTTGGCGGCCGGAGAGTCCGTCGACGGCCTGCGTGCACGCGGCAGCGGTGGCGTCGAGGACCGAGGCCGCGTCGCCCTCCATGATCCACGCAAGCCCGCCCTGCGGGACTTCAGCGATGCAGCCGATGGAGCGATCATCGAAGTTCGCCTCGGCGATGAAGCGCACCTCCTCGCCGCTCCGCCTGCTCAGCCCAAACGGATGCGTCAACGCGAAGCGCGTGAACGCGGCGGCGTCGGTGCGGGCATCCTCCGGTGCGTCGAGGCGCTCGAGGTACACGTCGAGCGCGGGACGATCGTCGAGCGCGAGCACGCGGGTGCCGTTGCTTGCGGTGACGAGGAATGGCGCGCCGACGCGGCTCCAGCCGTGCTGGACTCCGATGCCGAGCGGCGCGTCGGAATTGATCGCGGCGGCGACCACCGAGTCCTCGAGGACGTCGCCGTCAAAGAACTGGAAGGTCTTTTTCATCGCCATGTCGTCGCCGGCGCAACCACCGACGAGCGGCACCGATCCGCCGACGACGCTGTAAGCACCGCGCACGACCTCCTGCTGATCGCCGGCGAGCCCGTCGGTGAGCAGGAGCAGGACCTGGTGCTCAGCACCGCCGCCAGTCTCGGCGCAGGCCGCCGCGGTTGCGCCTGCCTGGCGGAGATCGCTCGAGGCGTTGCGCGCGACGTTCGTCGAAACGGTGAAGCCGCTCCCACCAATGGCCGTCACGACAACGCTCGCATCGCTGGGGCCGTCGGTGGCGATCTCGCCTGATGTGGAGCAGCCGACGAGCGGGATCGCCGGTGCGACCGATCGGACGCCGGCGAGCATCGCCGGAAGGTCGTGTGCGGGAGACGCAAAGATCACGAGCAGCCGGGGATCCGCGCCGAGGAGCGCGGTTGTCGCGGCCTCGAGGCCCGCTTGCCGCGAATCAGGATCGGTGGATGTGCCGACGCCGATCCAGCGGCTTGCGGCGGTGGAGGATGCCGGGCGATCGTCGGCCGGGGCCTTGATGACGTCCATGTGCTGGGCACCTCCATCCGGCGAGCCGGGGCACGGGCGCAAGGGGACCGAGCCTGTGTGGCCGGTCGCTGCTCACCCTACGGGTGGCGTCCGCGACATCGCGGTCCTGTGAGCCGATCGTGACCGAAAGATTGCAGGGCTCGATACGGGACAACATGTTCCGTCGATATGCGAACCCCGGTGCCCGATTCGGATGACGTGGTCACGGTTCGCTCGACAAATGCCGAGGAGCAATGGGGAGCGGCCCCAGAATGCCGTATGAGGGCGCCAAATAATCCTTTGTGGTTCTCACCCTTTGAGGGGTCGCACATGGACCCGCGAACGTCGCCGGCCCAACGGTTTTTCGATCTCTCGCCGGACATGCTGTGTCTCGCCGGCACCGACGGGTATTTCAAGACACTCAACCAGGCGTGGAGCGAGACCCTCGGCTATCAGGACGGCGAGCTCCTCCGGAAGCCCTTCGTCGACTTCGTGCATCCCGACGATCGCCAGGCGACGATCGATGCCACTGCCAAGGTCGCCGGAGGCAAGAAGCTCGTCAGCTTCCGCAACCGGTACCGCTGCAAGGACGGCAGCTACAAATGGCTGTCCTGGACGGCCTCACCAGCACTGAGCGACGGGACCATCTATGCCGCCGCTCGCGACGTGACCGACGAGGTGCTCGCCGATGCGACCGGTGTCGTGCAATCCGAGGAGCAGCGCGCACGGGTGCTCACGATGATGGCGGAAGGGCGCCTCCGCGCGGTGTTCCAACCGATCGTGAACCTCACGACCCTCGAGGTCGGCGGCTACGAAGCGCTCTCGCGATTTGACACCAAGCCCGCCACGACGCCCGACCAGTGGTTCGGCGCCGCATACGCGGCGGAACTCGGGCCGGAGCTCGAGATCTACGCCATCCACAAGGCGATCTCGCACTCGTACCAGCTCCCGACGTCCGCGTTCCTGTCGGTCAATGCGTCGCCGCAGACACTGCTGACCGATGAGTTCAGCCGGCTCATGACCGGATTGCATGGTGCCAGCCTCGTCGTCGAGGTGACGGAGCACGCGGTGGTGGCGGATTACGAGCCGCTCCAAGGGGCGATCGATAATCTCCGCAAGCACGGCGTGCGGCTGGCCATCGATGACGCCGGTGCGGGGTTCGCGAGCCTCAAGCACATCGTCCGGCTGCTTCCTGAGTTCATCAAGATCGACATCTTTCTGGTCCACGACATCCACAAGGACCCCGTGAAGCGAGCCGTCGTCGCCGGGATGCTGGGTGTGGCATCACAGATCGGCGGGAAGGTCATTGCCGAGGGCGTTGAGACCGCCGAGGAATTGCGCGTGCTGTTCGACCTCGGAGTCGAGTGGGCGCAAGGGTTTTACCTCGGCCGGCCGGGGCCGATCCCGAGCGGCGTGCTCTCGGAGCCGATGCATCCCTGGAGCTAAGCCCGACTGACGCGGTTGCATCAGTCCGATTCGATACATCTGCATCGTTCGTGGATTGCCGGAGTGGCAGACGATGACGAGGACAAACAGTCATCGAAACCGCGTACGGAGCAACGTGACATGGATAGGGAAATTTCGACAACGACGGCCGGACGCCGTTTGACCAGCATCGCCACCGGGATCGGTCTTGCCACCGCACTGATCGTCTTCGGAACCGGCACAGCATCCGCCGCAAGCGGTACGCAAGTCGTCACCGGTGCATCCGCCGGCGGTGTGCTCAGCATCACCGCCCCGCCGAGTCTCGCGTTGCCGTCGCTCGTTGCCGGCAGCTCCACCGCGGCGACGAACCTCGGCAGTCTGACCTGGACCGACACGATGAACGACGCAGTAGTCTCGAGCGTCACGCTTGCAGCGACCAATCTGTGGCATGCCGCAGGTGCGGGCCTGTACATCCCGTTTCAGGATTTCACGATCACCGCTGATCCGGCACCCGTCGCCAACGTGAACAACACAGGTGCTGCACCGACCGTACCCGCAGGAAGCCCGTACGTGCTCACCGGGGCACCGACCACCGGCTTCGCCGCCTTCAGCGATCCGATCACGCTTGCGACCTCTTCGGCGACGAGCGAAGGCTCATGGACTGAGACCGGCAATCAGATCAGTGTCGCAGTGCCTGGAAACACGACACCAGCCACGACGTTCGCAGCGACGATCCAGTACACCGTGACGGGTTAGCTGACACACACTCCCCCTCCATCCCGGGCGATCGGACCCTTCATCCATCGGCACGATCGTCCGGGCTCCCCTTCCGGGAGCGAGCGCGAACGCCAGGCGGCGTTTCCCATTCCGTGACAAGTCGCTTCGTCTGGTGGTTCTTTGTAACGGTCACTGTCCGGCAGGAGGCCTAGGGTGGGACCCACAGGAACCGAGGATGAGATGAAAACTGGATTGATCGTGCGCTCCACCAGCGCGGCGCGCACCAGAGCGCTGGCATCGTTCGGTTGCGTCGCGCTCTCGACGTTGCTGTCCGTCGGCACGACCGATGTGGCATACGCCGCGACAACTCCATCAGCAACCACACCCTCCCAGCTGTTCGGTGTGCATCCGCTCCAGGAAGGCCGCACGACGCTGCCAGGCGGCCATTTCAACTTTGCGCTTGTTCCGGGACAGAGCATCTCCGACGGCATCGTGGTGGAGAACTTCTCCGACCACACGCTCATGGTCCACGTGTACGGGGCGGATTTGCTCACTGCAGTTGGTGGCGGCCTCGCGCCTGCACAATCCACGGCGACGATGCATGCCGTCGGTGCGTGGATCACCGTCAGGACACCGACGATCGCCGTTGCCGCACACAGCCAGGTCAACGATGCGTTCACGCTCAGCGTGCCCGATGCAGTATCCCCCGGGCAGCATCTCGGCGCCGTGGTCGCCTCGGCCGACGCGGGGACGACGCCCCAGGGCAATCCGATCGAGGCGCGAGTCGCGTTGATCGCCGTCGTCACGGTGCCGGGCGTTGCGCACGCACTAGGAGCGCTCAGTCCGCTGACGATGTCTGCAACATCCGGGTCGGTCCGGTTCGGTGTCACGCTGTCCAACACCGGCAACGTGCTGCTCACCTACGCAGGGTCGATCGAGATCACGAGTACTGACGGGCATCGAGTCGCGACCCTCGCACTCGTGCCGACCGGCGCTTACGTCGTGCCGGAGGGAAACGTGCCGCTCGACGCAACCTGGAAGGAAGGCGGTGTCAACGCTGGTGACTATCGCGCGCAGGCGACCGTTGTGATCGTCGCCGACGGCAAACCGGCCGGCACGTTGTCCTCGCCAGTGGTGGACGTTCAGATCACATCGCCGGTTCCAGCGCTCGCAATCGCCGCGGGCGTGCTGGTGATCCTCCTGCTCCTGCTGCTTGCAACATGGTCGATCCGACGTCGCAAACGCTATGGCCGCATCTTCACCGGCGGTCGCGCCTTACCGATGCCGCGCCGGGGAGTGAGCGGGGTGCGGTGAGGCGCCCCTCCCTGCACCGCTGACACGGTCGCGCGGAGCCGGGCGAGGTCGGGATCCGTCGCAGCCTTCTCACGCAGGTCGGCGTTGAGCTCAACCGCGTTACGGACGTTGGATGCAGCTTCGTCGAGCAGTCCGAGCCGAGCTTCGATGCATGCGAGGCTATAGAGGGCCATGCCGCGTGCCTGCGCGGGCGCATCGAGGTGCCGAACGGTAGCAACCGCGTGTTTGTGGAGCGCGACGGCTCGCTCTGATTGAGCATGTTCGAGGTAGTACTCGCCGAGATGCCCGAGCGGATGCCAGAACCCTCGCACGACGATCTGTAACCAGAGGTGGCGACCGCGCAGCCAGGGATTGCGCGCGGGGTCGGTGAGATCGTCGTCTGAGACCTGCACGATCTCGTCAACCAGCGCTGACGTGACTCGACGCTGCTCGTTGACGACCTGTCCCGTTGTCTTGCGGGCGTAGCGCTGGTATGTCGCGAGTGAGCGGTGGTCGACATCGGCAAACGTCTGCGGAGTCTTGCCGCCGCGGATTGCGCGAAGGCGTATGACCTGCTGACGCTTGAACTCCGTGTTGTGCGCGACCAATGGGATCGGCGCCCAGGAGTCCGGAGTCCCTGCTTCTTGCGTGCCCGAGATGCGAGCGTCCGCCAGAAGGATCTCATCCTCGACCGCCGCGCACCCGACGAGTTCGACGAGCGAGCGGCGCAGTTGGTTGGAGTTCACTCGCACGGTTCGGTGTCTTCCTCAGGCTTGCGGGCTGAGAAGCGAATGTCGTAGCCGACGCGCACCATAACGTCCGTGAATCCGACGGTCTGCAGGCGCACCAGCAGCGACGACGGCTCGATCGGGTTGTACACGTCTCCTTCGTGGAACTCGTGCAGCCCGTTGCTGTGGAGGCTGTCGGAGCCGACGAGCACACCACCGGGTCGCAGCACCCGCAGCGCCTCGCGAAAGACATCGTTCTGCTGCGCCACGGTCGGGAGGTGGTGGAGCATGGTGAACGTGCCGACGGAGTTGAAGGATGCCTTAGCGAATTCGAGCTTCGTCGCATCGCCGTCGATGACGTCGACATTTGTGTCCGCGAGCTTGGCCGCAAGCTGCGCTGCCACATCGGGATCGACCTCGACTGCGACGAGGTGCGGGAACTCGGCGGCGCAGCCACTCCGTCGCTGCACCAGGCCCGGGACCGATTTCGAGCATTGTCGTCCCAAGGTCAAGGCCGCCGAGCAGTGAATCCAGGACTTCGTTGTGCATGTGCTCGGCCCATTCGGGAGTCGCACACAGAGCGTGGTTCTCATTCATGACCTCACCGTAACGATGGGTGAAGTCGCGGACAAGAGCGTAGGCTGCCAACCTGTGTCTGCAAAACGACAAAGTGCTGCAGCGGGCGAAACCGGCGCCGTGACCGTCTGCCTCTTTCCGATGACGCCGGGCACGCGATTCGACTGGCACACCCACGACGACCATCAACTCGCGTGGGCGTCGAGCGGCGTGCTTACGGTACTGACGGAATCAGCGACATGGGTACTGCCACCGACTCGAGCCCTCTGGATACCCGCGGGGTTACGACACGAGGTGTATGCAGCTAATGCCGCGACGATGCGGCCGCTTTATATCAAGCCCGATCGATGGGCTGCTCAGTGGACGCAACCCACGCCGGTCGAGGCGAGCCCGCTGCTTACGGAGATGATCGATTATCTGGCCAGCGACGGCCTGGACGCTGCTCAACGGTCGCGCGCCGAGGCGCTCCTCAACGACCTGCTACGTCCCGTCGAGGTGACGACGGTTGCGGTGCGGATGCCCGTTGATGATCGCGCGCACTCCGTGGCGACGGGAATCGTCGGCAATCCGACGGATCATCGGACTCTGGCGGAGTGGGGACGCGAGGTGGGTGCCAGCGACCGGACACTTGCCCGCATGTTCCTCGCGGAGACGGGGATGCAGTTCGGGCGGTGGCGTGCGCTTGCGCGGTTGCAGGCGGCGTTGCCACGACTGGCGGCCGGCGAGCCCGTCGGCGCTGTGGCAATCAACGTCGGCTATGAGTTGACGAGTGCGTTCGTGGCCGCATTTCATCGCGAGATTGGTGTGACCCCGGCGGCGTATTTCCGCGCCAGTCCGGTCAGCGCCGACTGACCCAGCTCCTGCCTCAGCGAGCCTGAGCGGCGATTCCCACCGGAACCGGTCCGAACGGCATCCACGCCGTCGGTACTTCGACCTCACGCGCGAGCAATCGACGCATCGCCAGTGGCGGCAGCGGCTGCCCGAAAAGGAAACCCTGGGCCAGCTCACAGCCGAGATCCTGCAGCGCGTGCAGACACTCCTCGGTTTCCACGCCCTCGGCGATCACGCTGAGACCGAGACCGACACCGAAGCTGAACACGGAGTGTGCGAACGCGACCGACTGCGTCGGACCGCACAGCGACGCCGTGAACGAACGATCGATCTTCAGCACGTCGACCGGGAACTCGCGAAGCCGGCTCAGCGATGAGTGACCCGTGCCGAAGTCGTCGAGTGCGATGCGCACGCCCAGGTCGCGCACGCCATTGAGGCACTCGAGGATCGAGTCGGTATCGTTGATGATGTCGGCTTCCGTGACCTCGAGGATCAGTCGGTGCGCCGGGAGTCCGGTGTCGCGGAGGACCTCGCGAACGCTGTCGACGAAGTCGGGCTCGCGGAGCTGACGGACGGCTACATTGACGGTCACGTACATCGGCTCAGCACCGGCGATCGTGGGCCAGTCGCGCGCTTCTTCGCACGCGCTCCGCATCACCCACGCTCCCACCTGCGTGATCAGTCCCGTCTCCTCCACCAGGCTGATGAAGTCGTCGGGCAGCACTGTCCCACGCGTGGGATGTCGCCAGCGCAGCAACGCTTCCGCCCCGACGATCGAGCACGTCGAGACACGTACGATCGGCTGATACACGAGCTCGAACTCGACGGATTCCATGGCGTGGTACAGGTCGGCCTTCAGACGGTGGCGGTGCTGCACGGCCGCGTACATCGCGGGCTCGAACAGCTCCCAGCGCGACTTGCCCGCGCTCTTTGCCGTGTAGAGCGCGAGGTCGGCATTCTGGAGCAGCTCCTGACCATCGCAGCCCGTGTCCACAGCCGTTGCGATGCCGATGCTCGCGTGGGTGAGCACTTCCTCGTTGGCGATGATGAACGGCTCGCGCAGCGCCTCGATGACGCGCTCGGAGATACGTACAGCGGTCGCCTGCTCGTCGATGCCGATAAGGAGCACCGCGAACTCATCACCGCCCAACCGCGCGGCGACATCGCCGGGTCGGAGGCACTCGCCAATGCGATCTGCGATGGCACGAAGCAGCTCGTCGCCGGCTGCGTGGCCGAGGCTGTCGTTGACGGTCTTGAAGTCGTCGATGTCGATGAAGAGCACGCCGACGTGCTGGCCGCTCTGCGCCAGCGCCTGCTCGACGCGGGAGCTGAAGAGCAGCCGGTTCGCCATGCCGGTGAGCGGATCGTGCGATGCCTCATGGCGCAGCTGATCCTGCAAGACGGTGAGCTGCGAAAGCGAGTGCTGCAGCCGTCCACGTTCGAGGATGACGCCGGTCTGGTTGGCGAGCATCTCGAGGAGGCGAAGATCCTCGTTGTCGAATCCGGTGACCTCACCGAGGCGGTTGGCGATGAGCATCGTCCCGACCATGTTGGTCTCGCCACGGAGCACGACTGCCATCGCGTCGCGCAGTCCGCGGTGCTCCAGGAACCCGCCCGGGTCGTTGTCGGTCTTGCCGTGCGTGCTCAACAGCTTCGGAGAGTCGAGCAGGAGCCGGCTGATGAACTGGAGCTCCGGCTCGTCAAGGGTCACCGGCGCCATGAACTGCGTGGTGTGTTCCGTGTCCACTGCGGTGCGGACAACCGCGTCGCGTTCGCGGGTCGGCAGGAAGGTGATCTCGGCAAGCTCGGCGCGGAAGACCTCGCACGATTTGCTCAGCAGTGCGGCGACTGCTTCATCCACAGCCTCCGTGCGTTGCAGTTGCTTGCTCGACTGGTAGAGAAAGTCGACCTGGTCGCGCTTCTCGCGCTCGGCGACATAGAAGCGATACGCGACGAAGACGCCCACCGTCGGGATGACGAGCAACCAGAGCTCGGACGGGTTCTGCCACACGATACGAACGCCGATCAACGCGAGACAGGTGTTGACGATCGTCGCAGCCTGGGTGAAGCCGAACGTCGACAGAATTCCGGCGAAATCGATGCGACCCTCGGAGAAGGAGATGGCGGTCAGGATCACGAGCGACTGGATCGCGCTGCCGGCGAGTACCGCGACCAGCACGCCGAGGAAGCTGAGCGCGCTCAGCGCATCGTGATGGTTGACGAGGTGCATGAAGAGCAGCGCAACGACGCTGTTCGCGACGGTGAAGTTGGCGAGGTTGAACGCCAGTTTCAGCAACGATTGGCGGCGGTGGATCACGAGCGCCAGCGCGGTGCCGGCGACCATCGAGAGCACGACGACCAGCGGCGGTGCGAAGAAGAAACCGACGACCAGCGGCAGCTCACTCAGCGAGAAGGACTGCGCGTCGCGGCGGAACTGGATGTGGACGACGAAGACTTCCGCGCCGAAGAAGAGCGGGATGAGCACCCACCAGGGAATCTGCCGTGGCGCGGGCAGTCCGTGGAGCGGGGCGACCACCTCGACGAGCAGGACGATCGCGGCGGCGACAAGCACCGCCGTGAGGAGGTGAACGCGATGTCCTCTCCGACCCGGTGTGACCACTTCCTGAACCTCGTCGGTCATGCCCAGATGGTGCGTGACAGCGGTCACATCCGAACTCGTTGTGCCTGCCCTGTTTCCGAGCGGTAGCAGTCCTATCGGGAACGGGCCGCCGAGATCGCGCCCCGATCGGCGAGGGGCCTAATTCCAGCCGGCGTCAGACCAGCTCGAACCCGACCAGGAGGCCCCGGACCACGAGGCACCGGACCACGACGCGCCCGACCACGATGCACCGGACCATGAAGCCCCAGACCAGGAGGCTCCCGACCACGACGCGCCGGACCACGAGGCGCCCGACCACGACGCGCCCGACCACGAGGCTCCAGACCACGACGCGCCGTACGACGAGAACCGAGCGTTGGAGCGTCCACCGGTCGACGCCGGCCACGTCTGGACCGCGTCCGGCGTCGGTGCGTTGAGCACCGAGGCGAGGTTCAGCTCGCCGCTGCCGGTGAGGAGCGGGTTGCCATGGATGGTGCTCGTGTTGCCGACGAGGAGCGCCTTCACCTGGTCAGGTGTCAGCGAGGGCCGCTCGCTCAACAGCAATGCTGCCGCGCCCGTGACGACCGCTGCGGCCTGCGAGGTACCACTGCCCAGGAAGAAGCGGCTACCGACGTCGGCCGTCGCGCCAAAGGCATCCTCGATGAATGATCCGGGAACCTGTAGCGAGACGATGTGGGTGCCCGGTGCGGCGAGATCGGGGTTGCGCGTGCCATCACCCTCGCTCGTGAAGCTCGCCGGCCGGTCGTTGCGCACGTTGGTGGTGTTCTCGGTGTCGGCGGCGCCGACGGCGATCACGTAGGGGTCGATCGCCGGGTCCTCGAGACCGTCGGAGTTGTTGCCATCATTGCCGGCGGCGACGACAACGACGATGCCGCTCAGCCACGCCTGCTCCGCCGCGTATGCGAGCGGATCAAGCACGTACGGCTCGTTGGTGTTGGTGCCGTAGGAGAGGTTGAGAACCCCGATGTTCAGGGAGTTCTGATGCTGCACGACCCAGCTGATCGCGCTCAGTACGCGTGCGACGGTTGTCTGGCCGAGCGCGTTCGCGACCTTGAGGCTGACGATCTGCGCATTCGGCGCCATGCCCATGAAGTCGTTGCTGTCGCTCGAGCTGACCGAGGTCACGCCGTCGTCGAGGCCGGCGATGATGCCGGCCATGTGCGTGCCGTGGCCGAAGGCATCGAGGTTGCGGAGCGACGAGGAGCGTGAGTCAGACGAGAAGTCTGGTCCGTAGACGACCTTGCCCTGCGTGTCGAGCCCGTTGACCGGTGTCACGCCGGAGTTGATCAGTGCGACGCCGACGCCCTGGCCCGTGTAGCCCGCATCCCAGTACGCGTGGGCGCCGTCCATCGCTTCGACGTTGTACATGGAGTTGACGTCGGTGACCGGGTTGTATCCGAGGCCGGTTGCGCTGAACGAACTGCCGAGGAGCTGCACCGGCGCGTTCGAGGTGACCTGCGCGACATCTGGCGACGCGCTGAGCTGCGCGATCGCGGTCGACGGGACATCGGCGACGAGCGCGTTGATCAAGGTGATCTGCTGGTCGACATGGCCGCCGAGCGAGGTCACGAGCTGCGCCGCCGCGGCGCCTTCGCCAGGCGATGCGCGAACGATGACGGACACCATGCGCGGTGCCGCATGCGCCGAGGTGGCGAACGCGCCGGCGGTGAGCACCATGGCTGTGGCAGTCGCGACCGCCGTGACCGTGCGGCGTTTGCGATCGTCCCAGCTGATGCCGTCGGCAGCCTTCATCCCCTGTCAACCCCCCGGTTCGTGCCACTGCTGGCACCGCTCTCTTGCGCCGCTGTTGGCGTTGGTTGAAGGCTATGTGAGACTTGGCCGGCTCGCTCGCGTCACCATCAATCTGCAACCGCGGATCCGATTCGCGGCGGCCGGATCAGATATCTGTCACGCGCGATGCGGCGCGCAGGACCGGGATGAGAACCGCAGCCGCGGCGAGATGCATCACGGCGAGCGCAACCTTGGTCGATCCCGAAATGCCGGCGTACAGCGGAAGGCTCAACGATGCCACGAGAACGATGACTGCGATGGCGGTCCAGATCGTCTGGGCACGAGGCGTGCGACGTTCGAGGATGGCGAGCAGGCCCCAGCCGAGGAGCGACGCGAAGAAGGTGGCGCCGACGACGAAGCCGATCCCAATGGTCTGCACCGCGCCGGTGCCGAACCGGATGTCGAGATGGAGGCCGAGGATGGGCACCTCGATGACCCAGACGGCGACGGCGGCGATGACGGCGCCCACTACGCCGAGGGCCCTGGTCCGGAGCAGTTGATTGGTGTGCCGGGCTGGGTAGGGTGTGGTTGTCGTGCTAGCCATGTCAGGTCTCCTCTTGTCCCGTCGGGTGGGGTAGACTTAGTTAGGCGGCTAACGTTAGACGCCTAACTATCTCCGTGTCAAGAGGTCTTCTTTGAACTTCGAGCAGGCCGACGCGCTCAACGAGGCAATCCGCGCCATCGGCATCCGGCACCGGGCGCTCGCCATGGCTGCGCTGGCGCCGCTCGGGATTCATCCGGGTCACAAGCTCGTCCTGCTCGAATTGGAGGCTGAAGGACCGCGTACCCAGGCACAGCTGGCCGCCGCGAGCGGCTACGAGCCCCCGACCATCACGCTGAGCGTCCAGCAACTCGAAGCCCTTGGGCTCGTGGCGCGGCGCTCGTCCCCCACCGATGGACGTGTGTCGATCGTCGAGCTGACTGATGACGGACGTGCGTTGCTGCCGAAGTTGAAGCTGGCGTGGCGTCGAGTGGCGGAGCAGACCGTCGCGGGGGTGGAGTCTGCGTCGGTTGGGGAGCTCCTCGCTGTGCTGGAAGACCTGGCCGGCAGTCTCGCAGGCGTGGCGTCAGAGGAGGACGTTCCCCGGTACAAGGGCCGATCGCGAGCCCGGCCCTGAACCTGCCCGGGCCTCCGAGAGCGCGCTCGTCGAGCGCCGCGGATAACCGGGATGACACCAAGCGTTACATGAAGGCTACTGACTTTCCGGGTACGACGCCTCAGAGTTAAGCGTGTGAGCGCGCCTCATCCCGGTACCGGCGGTGCCGCGTAACGCTGCCCGTCGCACTCCGCCACCGCCGGTGCCCAGAACCGTAACGGCGCGTGCGGCATCGGTCGCGTGAGCGCACGGTCGCGAGCGTGAAGGGTTTCCGCCGACGTCCGTCTGCGACAGCGTTCGCTGCACTCGGCATTGCTCTCGCCATTGGGACGATCGTCGGCGCTGGATCGTCGGTCGACGCGCTGGCCGCGAGCAGGAATGCCATCAATCTGGCGCCGAACCTCACCGTCCAGGACAAGAACCTCGACTGCGAAGCGGCTGCACTCGCTGCCGCGTTCTCGGTCCGAGGGGTTCAGGTAAACACCGGCGCGTTGGATGTGCAGGACTGGATCCAGAGCCAACTCCCGGTTGATCTTCGCAATCCCATCGTCAATGACTCGGGCATCACATGGGGCGATCCTTACACCGACTTCGTCGGCAACGTCAACGGTGTTGAGGGCTTCGAGTCAGGCGACGGATATGGCGTGTACTACCAACCGATCGCGAACGTTGTCACCCAGGTTGGCTATACGGTGACCGCGCACACCGGATGGACCACGGCGTCGATCGAAGCGGAGATCGAGTCCGGCAGTCCGGTCGTTGTCTGGATCGATTTCCGCAGCCTCGCGAGTGGCGTCGGCTATCCGACGAGCACATGGACGGCGTTCGATGGACGGCAGATCCCGTACACGCTGCATGAGCATGCGGTGACCGTGCTCGGTGCGTATCCAGGGCACTCGGTCACCCTGCTCGATGTCTATTCCGGTAACCAATACACCTACACCGAGGACCAGTTCACCGCCATGCTCTCGACGTTCGGTGGCATGGGTGTTGCTGTCGGACCCAAAGTGGTTGTGCCGCCGGCCTATCCGGTGGTGAGTGCTCTGTCGCCGGCGGCGGGGCCGATTACCGGTGGGCAGGCTGTGACTGTTACCGGCTCTGGGTTCACACCATCGATGACGGTCGCGATCGGGTCGACGCCCGTGACGCCAGGCAATGTCACGGCCACCGATTTCACCTTCACCACGCCGGCTGCAGCTGCGGGCTACGAGCAGTTGAAGGTTACGACTGCGGGGGGATCAAACCCGCTCGACTATGGTGCGGGCTACATCTATACAGGGCTGGCGAAGTATGTCGCGCTTGACGCCGTTCCGCATATGGGACACACGCGCCGGCACATGTGTGCAGTGCACCGGGGGGAGACTCACGACGGGTCAGATGCGGAGCATCCAGATCACGGGGGTCGCGGGGCTCAGAAGTGGAATGGACCCAGTGCCCGCGACTGCGACGGCAGTTGTTGTCAATGTGACCGCGGTCGACAGCACAACCGGTGGGCTGCTGACCATCTATCCCGCAGGTACCGGACGGCCACTCGCGTCCAACTTGAACTTCGGTCCCGATGCGATCACGCCCAACCTGGTGACGGTGGCACTGGGTCAAGCCAACGCGAGTGACGCCAACCGCGAGCTCTATGTCTACAACCCGATCGGTTCGGTCGACGTGGTTATGGATGTGGAGGGATACTTCGCGCCCGACACGTCGAGTGATCCAACGGGACAGTTCCACTCTATCGCGCCGCTGCGTGTGTGTGATACGAGGGCGGCGCAACCCGCCAATGGCTGTAATGGCAACGGAGGCGGCGATCATCGTCTTGGGCCGGGTGCCGTCGTGAAGGTGAATGTCTCGGGAATCCCGCAAGGAGTGAGCGGCGTGCAGTCGGACATCCCGAGCGCCGGTACGGCGCAAGCCGCGGTGCTCAATCTGACCGCGATCGACGGGACTGCGTCAACGTATCTCAGCGTCTTCCCGCCGCAGGCAGACGGCGCCTGTGCAGCGTCGGCATCAACGTCCACCATCAACCTTCTTCCTGGTGCCATCGAGGCGAATCGAGTCATGGTCAGTCTCGGGCCCGGTGTCACCGGCGGACCGTCGACCGACGTCTGCGTCTACAACTCTATGGGCTCGATTGACTTCGCTCTCGACGCCACGGGTTGGTTCGGATCAGCGTCGGCGCCGTTGGGGACGCAATTTCAGGCGATCGGGCCGACACGTGTCTGCGATACGCGAGCCGGTTCTGGAACTCCGTGCGCAGGACGCACGCTCACCACGGGCGCGACGCTGCTAGTTGCAGTTGCCGGCGTGGCAGGCGTACCGAATAACGGCCCTGTCGCGATCATCGGCAACCTCACTGCGATAGCGCTTGGCTCTGCGGGCACATATCTGACCGCCTATCCGGCGGATGTCTCGCCGCGGCCGAATGCATCCGATCTGAATGTCGAGAGCTCAGTACTGCCGAACCTTGTTGCGGTCGGCCTATCTCAGGGCGGTCCTGCGGGGGACGTCCGGCTGTTCAACTCCACGGGTACGGTGGACGCGCTCCTCGATGTTGAGGGTTGGTTCCAGTAACGCACAAGTGCCGTCATGCGCCAGGCGACAGCGTGCGACGCGGTTTCGCCGTCAGGCAGTAGGCTTAACTCGGCGATGCCAACGAACAACGTGGGAGAGAGCCGATGATGCGCGATCCAGCAGCTCGACTTGCCGAATTGGGGCTTGAACTCCCACCAGCGCCGACTGCGGTGGCAGCGTTTGTACCCACGTGTTTGGTCCCGCTATCACCGGGACGGGTGATGGTGTTCGTTGCCGGCCAGACATGGGTGCGCGACGGACGACCAGTGCAATCCGGAAGTGTGCCTGACGACGTGACGGTGGAAGATGCGACTCAGAACGCTCGCGCCTGTGCGTTGAATGTGCTCGCACAACTCGATCACGCAGTCGGGCTGGTCAATGTGGAGCAAATTGCACAGGTCACCGTCTTCGTCCGCGCCGCCGGCGATTTCGGAGGTCAGCCGGCGATCGCCGACGGCGCGTCGCGGCTGTTCATCGACGTCCTGGGTGACGCTGGGCGCCACGCGCGCGCAGCAATTGGCGTCGCGTCGCTACCCTTCGGCGTTCCCGTCGAAGTCCTGGCCGTCGCAGTTGCGCGGCACGGCGACGAATCCGCGTAAGGCGCTGACCAGTCGATAGCCCATGACATCCAGCACGGATTCGGCTGGCGCTGCGCCAGCCGTCAAAGCCACACCGAACCGGTGGCGCATCGCTGTGGCGCGTCGATCCCTTCCTGGACAGGCAGTCGAGCGGCTTGCCGCGATTGCGGACATCAACTGGTGGACGCGAGACGAAGCTCCGTCGCCGGAAGAGCTCCGCGACCTGTGCGGTGACTGCGACGCTGCTCTCGTTATGGCGCAAAACCGTGTCGACGATGCTTTCCTCGCGGGCTGTCCGAAGTTGCGATGGGTCGTGACGGTCAGCGCCGGATACGAGAATCTCGACCTTGACGAAATAAGGCGGCGGGGAGTTGTGGCAGCTAATGTTCCAGGCGTGCTGGCAGAGGCCGTTGCAGACGCAACGTGGGGTTTGATGCTCGCCGCCAGCCGACGCATCGTCGAGGCTGACCGATACATTCGTGAAGGGTCATGGCAGCGTGTCGACATCGACGTTATGGTTGGTTGGGACGTCTACGGCAAGACGCTTGGCATCGTGGGCTTTGGCCAAGTCGGGCAGGCGATTGCCCGACGAGCGTCAGGTTTTTCGATGGTGGTCCAGCACACGTCCCGCCAGCAGCGCGCAAGCGAGCATTCGGCGTGGGTGCCCCTTGACGCACTCTTGACGACATCAGACATCGTCGCGGTCACGGTGTCGCTCAATCCTTCGTCGACGCGGCTCATTGCAGGGAGGGAGTTGTCGCTTATGAAGCCGACTGCCATTCTCGTGAACACGTCACGTGGGCAGGTGGTCGATCAAGCGGCACTTGCCCAGCGTCTGCGAGCGGGCTTGCTGCGCGCCGCTGCACTGGATGTCTTCGAGCAGGAGCCGATCGGCCCGGGTCACCCGCTGCTGGACGTCCCCAACCTAATTGTCACGCCGCATCTTGCATCCGGCTCGGTGAGAACCCGGGAGCGAACGGTCGACAGCGCCGTCGCCAGTCTTGAGTCTGCGCTGGCCGGGGGTCCGCTGCTCAACAGCCTCACGGGACCGTGATCAGACTTCGCCCACGATGCAGCTGATCATCACGGCCTCGCGAGCGCCCAGATTGACAAAGCGATGCGGATTTGTCGACGCGAAAAATATGGAGTCACCGGTCCGAAGAATTTCCGAGGTCTCGCCAAGCTCGATCTTGACCCGACCCGACAGCAAATAGACGCACTCTCGCGCTCCATGGCTGCGAAGCTCATCGGCGCTTGCCTGCTTCGGACCGAGCCGGAAGAGCACCATCTCGAACGGTCGTCCGGGAGCCTCAGCGAGCAGTTCCATGACCGACGTCTGTCCGGGCGCGATGAGCTGCTGACGCGCACCCGCCCTGACGAGACTCCGCAACGGCACGTCGTCGCTCTGCAGCAACTCGACGAGCGAGAGGTCCATCGCCGCGCACAGTCGACGAAGACTCGTCATCGACGGTGCTACCTGGTTGAGTTCCACCTGGCTGAGGAAACTCGGCGTCATCTGCGCGCGCTGGGCAACCTGGCGCAAGGAGATGCCGCGCCGCATCCTGAGTTTGCGAAGGCGCTCGCCGATTTCGCGGCCGGCAGTCGTCTCGGGTGAGTTGGCTGCGACGCTCAATTTCGTCGTTTTCTTTGGCTGAGGCGGGGTGGCCTTTGTGGCTAGTTGGCCGTTGTGATTCACGCTGGCTCCAATTAGGGTTGGCTCGTGGGGCGACTCCGGACGCAGTGGATTGGGCTCGATGCGCCGCGATTCTCGATGCGGCAGGGAGCGGACCGCTCAAACCTGCCTTGGTACTCCCTTTCTCTGACGTCTCCCACGAAGCGCTGAGTCTAGCAGCCGCGGTGGTGAGATTCCTGCTGGTCACAGCGGATGCCATAGCTCTCGCGCCGGGGGCACGCCATTGCGTGGCTACGGGGGCGGGTGGCTCGGTCCGCCCGCTTGACGCCCGAGTATCTCGACGGCGAGCTCGACCGCGACGGCCATGCTCCGCCACTCCGCCACGCCCTGACCGGCGATGTCGAAGGCCGTTCCGTGGTCAACCGATGTGCGCACAAACGGAAGACCGAGCGAGATGTTGACTCCATCCGCAAAGCCCGCGAGCTTGATCGCGATATGTCCCTGGTCGTGGTACATCGCAACCTGCAGATCGAAGTCGCCGCGCTGCCCACGCCAGAATAACGTGTCGGCCGGGACCGGACCGACCGCGTCGATGCCCAGCGCAACGGCGGCGTTAATAGCAGGAACCACCTGTTCGATCTCCTCATCGCCGAAGAGTCCGTTTTCACCGGCATGTGGATTGACACCGGCGACGCCGATCCGCCGGCGGCTGAGGCCGAGAAGCCGACCTCCGTCATCGGCGATCTGAATAGTCCGAAGAATGCGATCGGTCGTCGCGGCGTCGATAGCACTACGCAGCGATCGATGCGTAGTGACATGCGCGACACGGAGGTTGCCACGCACCAGCAACATACGAACGTCAGAGACGCCCGAGAGACTCGCCAGTAGTTCTGTGTGGCCGGGCCAGGTGTAACCGGCCTCTCGCAGCGCTTCCTTGTTGATTGGCGCGGTGACGAGCGCGTCGGCCCGGCCTGACTCGATCATCCGAACCGCGGCTTCGATCGCGGCCACCGCGGCACGCCCACCGGCTGCGCTCACGCGGCCAACCTCAACACCCGTCGCGTCTCCCGCGGGCTCGATGCGGGCAGCCGGCGGCACACCCAGTGACTTGGCAACACGCGACAACTGGTGCGGATCTCCGACTGCGTAAAGCTCCGCGATGTCGTTCAATGACGACTGCGCCATCGTCTTCAAGGTGATCTCGGGACCGACACCTGCCGGATCGCCGACCGACAGCGCGAGGCGCGGCTTCCTAGTCACGGGTCGTCAACCGGCTCAATGCAACGCGAACCGCGTCCGCATCACCAAAGGCTCCGCTCTTCAGTGCAACCGGCAGACCATCGCGTGATCCGCCGACGACCGTGCCGAACGGCATCAACGGCATGAGTTCGCCGCGCAGCTCGATGCTCGTCGCACCAAGACTGCTGAGGACTTGATATGCGGTCTCGCCACCCGTGACCACGAGCCCGTCGTAATCGTCGAGATCGGGTGGTGAGTCCGTCTCCCCCAACCAGAAAACCGGCCATCCATACTCCTTCGCATGCTCGGCCTGGGCTCGCGCGGAAGGACTGCCGACCACCGCCACCGGGCGGCGACTGGATGGCTGAGCAGGTGACGACTCCCGCGTCATCGGCAGCTCCCTACCGAGGAAGTGGGCGAGACCTGCCGTTCCGATCGGGAGAATTCCAAGCGTAGCCATGGTGACTCGAGCGACGTGCCGCAAGTCCTCATCGCTTGATGCGTCACATACCGTGATCGCCCCGGCGACATGCTCTTCAGGGGATCCAGTGCGCACCGGCCGACCGGTTGCGGCAAGGAGAGCGACGACATCAACGTCATTGCCGTCCCACATCTGGTGACCGCCCTGCGTCACACGGCCTACCTGCGGCAGCGCCGGAGCGAAGAGACACGACCCATCGTGACCCTCGAGTACGCCGGCGACCTCGGCGGCGACATTGCCTCGCAGCTGCGAGTTGACCTTTCCGTACACCAGCGTCGCCCCGTGGCGTCGCAAGCGTTCCGCCGCGAGCTGTGATCGCGCGAACGCGACGGTGGATGAACCATCACGAGACTCCGTGGACACCGCGGCGCATGCGAGGTCACCGCCAGGAACATGCGGCCAAACGCCAACCTCAACCCTGCCGCCGCCGGTAAACGCGACGGCCGAGTCGCATGCCCCTGTCAAGTCGTCAGCGACTAATCCGACGATGGCCCGGGCCTCCAAGGGGTTGACAGCACGTCGCCCAAATTAAGGGCATTTTG
Organism: Candidatus Dormiibacterota bacterium; assembly: GCA_963754015.1. Lineage (GTDB taxonomy): Bacteria > Chloroflexota > Dormibacteria > Aeolococcales > Aeolococcaceae > Palsa-851. The sequence continues at coordinate 220,606 of CAVWEG010000007.1, read as the reverse complement.
CTCGGGATACGAGGCTCCGAGTCTTCGTATTCGATGCACTATCTTGAGCGGATACCCATCGTACATTAACACCCTGTCCGGTGGGCCTTGACTTCCCTTAACCTTGAGTCCTACACTCCGCCTCGATCACGAGGGCCGCGAGACCCGGAGGCATTCGCCCCCAAGATGCACCACTGGAGGAACAGGCCATGGGCTTCAGAACGACTTCGGTGACTTTGGCGGCCGCCTCAATAGCGGTGGCTGCCGCGGCGGTGGGCTGCGGTAGCGCAAGCACAACGACATCCGGTGGTTCCAAGGGAGTGATCTACATCGCTTCGGCGTTCCCACTGCAGGGAGGCGATGCTGCCGCTGGGATACCGCAGCTCGACGGTGTGAACTTCGCGATCTCGACAGCGGGGACGGTCGATGGGTTCACCATCAAGGGGCTGTCGTTCGACGACACGGTCAACGGCGTCGCGAACGTCCAGAAGTCGGTGCAGAACGTCCAGCAGATGATCGATAACAACAAGGTCCTGGGAATGGTCGGCCCGTACTACTCCACGTTCGGGGCTGCCGACATTCCGGTGGCCAACCGAGCGGGACTCGCCATGATCAGCCCGACGAACACGGACGAGTGTCTCACCGTTCCGTACACGTCGTGCGACCCTCAGCCAAGCTCGCTGCGGCCGACTGGCGTCAACAACTACTTCCGGATCACGACCTCGGATCTCTTCCAGGGCCCCGCGATGGCGGACTACGCGTACAACACACTCGGCCTCAAGAAGGTCGCCGCGTTCTCGGATGGTGAGACGTCACCGGAGTTGATGAAGAACCACTTCGTCACTGAGTTCGAGAAGGACGGTGGGTCCATCGTCGTCAACCAGGACTACGACCCCACGACCATCACTGACTTTCTGCCGCTCGTGTTGCGGGCCAAGAACGCCGGTGCCGACGGGGTCTATATGGGCGGCGAATCGGGCACGAAGTCGTGTCAGTTCCGCGCACAGATGCAAGGCGTCCTTGACGTGCCGTTCCTCGGAGACGACGGGATGACTAACCAGCAGTGCATCACCGAGGCCGGTACCAATGCCGATGGCATGACGAACACCGTGCCGCTGGCCGATCCGTCAGAGAACCCCAACGCGGCGCCGATCATCGCCGCCTACAAGGTCGCATACCCGAACCCGAACCAACTGGCGTCCTACACGTTCCCAGCGTACGACTGCACTAAGATCCTCATCGCGGCGATCGGACGCGCGATCAAGGACAACGGTGGTAACTTCCCCACGCGAGCCCAGGTTGTGAAGGAAATGGCAGCGACCAAGAACTTCGTCGGTACGACCGGTACGTATACGTTCAACCAGTACGGTGACGTGACCGGCCCCTACATGGCGCTGTACCACACGACGGGAACGCCGGCAGCGTTCACCTTCATCAAGCAGTTCGCCGTCGACCCCAATTCCGTACCGTTGAACGGCGACTGAGACCACCCACCAGCCTAACTCTGTAACTGAACGGGTCTGCGAAACCGCGGCATGGGACAGCCCTCCACCGCCCGGACGCAGACCCGTTCAAGCACCTTCAGATTCTCGAGAGCGCGGGCGCTCGACGCCGGCCTTGTCGTCCTGTTCCTGGTCATGGTGGCCCTGCTCCTGGTCCAGGTGCCGGCTCATGGGCTGAACTTCTTCCTCGCCGTCACCGTGACGGGGATCAGCGATGGTGCGCTCTTCGCGTTGCTCGCGATCGGATACACCATGGTGTTCGGCATCATCGAGCTGATCAACTTCGCCCACGGCGATCTTCTGACACTCGGCGGATTTGTGTCGCTCTCGTTCGTGTCGCTGCTCGGCCTGACGTCCAGCACCACGCTCGTGTGGCTCGTCCCCGCGCTGCTCATTGTCATGCTCGTGACGATGCTGATTCTCGGCGGGGTCAACGTCGTCATCGAGCGTGTGGTGTTTCGACCGCTCCGCCAGCGATCCCGACTGGCTCCGTTGATCGGCGCCGTTGGCGTGTCATTCCTCCTCGAGGGGATCATGTATCTCTGGCACGGGCCGTTCTCGGTGAACTTTCCGAACCTGTTGCCGATCAGCCAACTCACGATCTTCGATAGTCAGTTCGTCGGCATCAAAGACATCGTCGTGTGTGCGGTCACCCTCGTCCTCGTCGTGGGTCTCGGCATCTTCATCTCCCGGTTTCAGCTCGGCAGAGCGATGCGTGCCACGGCGCAGGACCGCGAGGGTGCACTGCTCATGGGTGTCAACACCGACCACACCATCGCGGCCACGTTCTTCGTGGGCGCTGCGCTTGCTGGAGCCGGCGGGATGATGTACGGCCTCTACCTGAATAACCTGGTGTTCAATCTCGGCTACGCAAACGGTCTGATTGCGTTCACCGGCGCCGTCATCGGCGGCATCGGCAACATACCGGGAGCTGCGTTAGGCGGCCTGATCATCGGGCTCATCAGCACCTACAGCGACAGCTATTTCGCGTCGATCTGGACGCACGTCTGGCTGTTCAGCATCCTCATCGTCTTCCTTATCTTCAGGCCGACCGGGTTGCTCGGCAAAAGGGCACCAGATCGATGAGCGTGATCCCTCCGCCGGAAGAAGTCCCCAGCGTCGGGCGGCGTCAGAGCATCACAGGTCTGCTGTCGGCAGGTTGGCTGCGCCGGGGGCGCCGCAGTCGCAAGCTCATCCTCTACGGCCTGCTTGCAATTTTGTTGCTGCTGTTCCCACCCGTTGTCCAGGCGCTGACGGGCGGCGGCGGCGACTATCTGCTCAGCGAGGTGGGTGACGCCGGCGTCTACGTGCTGCTGGCACTGGGGCTCAACGTCGTCATCGGCTATGCAGGCCTCCTTGACCTTGGCTACGCCGCGTTCTTCGCCATTGGGTCGTACACCTATGCGTTTCTCGCATCGGACCAGCTGGCATACACACCACTCCATCACGCGATCCATCTGCCCTTCTGGCTGCTGCTCTTCGTTGCCGTGGTGATCGCGGCGGGGTTCGGCGTGCTCCTCGGGTTTCCAACGTTGCGCTTGCGCGGCGACTACCTGGCGATTGTCACGCTCGGATTCGGCGAGATCGTCCCGCGGGCGTTTCGCAATGCATCGATCTGGACCAATGGGGTCAACGGCATCGGCGCGCTCGACATCCCAAGCCTTCCGGCGTGGGTGACCGGCCCGTGGGCGGGAGTCAAGCTTTCCATCGTCAACCATTTCCTCTTACTCGATCCGCTGTCCTATTACGTCGTCATCGTTCTCCTCATCGCGCTCAGCGTCTGGCTCATCCACAACCTCTACAACTCACGCTTCGGACGCGCGTGGGTCGCCATTCGAGAGGATGAAGGTGCGGCTGCGGCAATGGGGCTGAACCCTGTCGCCGTGAAGCTCAAGGCCTTTGCAATCGGGGCTTCGCTCGCCGGTTTTGCCGGTTGCTACTACGCGGCGAAGCTGTCGCTCGTCGACCCCAACAGCTTCTCGTTCGTGATCTCCGTCACGGTACTGATCATGGTGGCGCTCGGTGGGATGGGGAGCATCCCCGGCGTTATCGTCGGCGCGCTGGTGATGTGTTACTTCAACTTCAACTTCCTTCCCAATCTGCCGCAGACGTTGGTGAACATCGCCAACAGCATTGGGCTCAGCTCGCTCGACGGTCCGCACGGCGCGTGGCCGGGTCTCCTCAGCGAGGGGCAGAACGTGGAATACATGCTCTTCGGGCTGATCCTCCTCGTGATCATGCTGATTCGACCCGAGGGACTCATTCCAAGCGCGATACGGCGGCAGGAGCTGGCGGGCGATCGATCGCTGCGCGGCAAGCGCAAGCGTCGCATCACCGCGAGCGGGCGAGCGTGACCCAGTCCGTCGCGACAGCGTCGCATGCTCCCACCAAGCCCGAAGCGGACCCGATGATTCTCCGGCTGCAGAGCGTGACGAAGCGCTTCGGTGGACTGACGGCCGTCGACAATGTGTCGATCGACGTCAAGCGAGGCAGCATCTTCGCGCTCATCGGTCCCAATGGAGCGGGGAAGACAACCCTGTTCAATACCATCACCGGCGTCTTTCACGCGACCGCAGGTTCGATTCAGTTCAACGGCCGTGATATCAGCCGTTTGAAGCCTCACCAGGTCGCGCGGCGCGGGGTCGGCAGGACGTTCCAGAACATTCGGCTGTTCGGCTATATGAGCGCTCTCGACAACGTACGGGTTGCGCAGGACTCGAGATTGCGCGCGCACCTCTGGAGCGCGATGTTCAAGACGCCCTTCGAGCGCTCCGAGGAACGGCGCGTGCGTGACCGTGCGATGGATCTCCTGCAGTTCGTTGGCATCGAGTTGTACGCGGATCGGACCGCCCGCAGCCTGCCATACGGCCTGCAGCGCGGACTCGAGGTGGCACGAGCGCTCGCCACTGACCCGACCCTCCTGCTGCTCGACGAACCCGCCGCCGGGTTCAACCCGCAGGAAAAGGTCGCGCTCATGGATCTCATGCGCAGAATTCAAGCTCGCGGAACGACCGTCTTCCTGATCGAGCACGACATGAAGGTCGTCATGGGTGCAGCCGAACGGATCGCCGTTCTCGACTATGGAGTCAAGATCGCCGAAGGCGAACCGTCTGAGGTTCGCCAGGATCCCCGCGTCATCGAAGCGTATCTGGGAGCCGACTGATGGCGCTGCTCGAGCTGCGCGCCGTGGATTCGTTCTACGGGTACATCCAGGCGCTACGAGATGTCAGCCTCGACGTCGATGCCGGCGAGATCGTCGCACTCATCGGGGCAAACGGAGCCGGCAAGACCACAACACTCCGCACGATTTCGGGACTGATGCACCCGTCCTCGGGGACTGTGAGGTTCGATGGTCAGGACATCAGTCAGATGCCGCCATATCGGGTGGTGTCGCTCGGCATGTGTCAGGCACCGGAAGGCCGCCGGCTCTTTCCGCGGATGACGGTGCACGAGAACCTGCTCATGGGTGCGTACACACGTAGTCGTAAGGATCGGGAATCGCTCAAGGGCGAGGTCGACCGTGTGTTCGATCTCTTCCCGCGCCTGCGCGAACGCAGCGAGCAGATCGCTGGAACGCTCTCCGGAGGCGAGCAGCAGATGCTGGCCATCGGCCGTGCACTGATGGCGCGGCCACGAATTCTGCTGCTCGACGAGCCGTCGCTCGGGCTGGCTCCGCTCGTCGTAGCGGCGGTGTTCAGGACCATTGTCGAGATCAACAGCCAGGGGACGCCGATACTGCTCGTTGAGCAGAACGCGCACAAGGCTCTCGGGATAGCGCATCGCGCGTATGTGTTGGAGACAGGGTCGATCGTCCGCGAGGGTTCGGGGCAGGAGCTTCTGGATTCGCCGGACGTCCAGCGAGCCTATCTAGGAACGTAGATCTCATGCGCTGGCGCAGGGTGTTCCCCGGCTTCGACGCCGGCCTTGCGTTGTGTGCGGGGATGTATCTAGCATCGGCGCTCACGGGGATGCGAACGCTCCCTGACCTGGCGCTGCAGACGCTGACGCCGGTCATCCCGGGAGCGGTCTTCGCGCTCCTCATTGGCAGCTTGCAGCACGGGGCCAAGGTTGCCTTCGAGGCGGCGAGTCTCGTCGTGATGGTGGCGGTGTGCGCGGCGATCGGCTCGGTGTACCCAGTCGTTAAGCGCACGCGGATCGGCCGTGGCGCGGCCGTCGTCATCAGCGCGGTGGCGTGGTTTGCGATCGTCGTCGTGCTGCTGCCGCTCCTCGGCGACGGGTTCCTTGGGCTGGATGAAGGACCGAAGGCGGTGGTGATCTGGGCGCTGATTTTCGCTTTGTATGGCGGGGTTCTTGAGCTCGCGTTCCGTGGCTTGCTCAGCGACGTCCAATTCAATGCGGAACGCCGCCGGACGTTGCGAGTGATCACGTTCAGCATTGGCGGGCTGGCGTTCGGCAGTCTCGCCCTCCGCCTTGTGCCTGACTGGTACAGCTCGATCTTCACCCCGCCGGAAGATCGCGTCGTTGGTGAGCCGCCGCGCATCACGCCGGTCAGCGACTTCTACATCGTGTCGAAGAACCTCGTCGATCCCACGGTCGCGGGGACGACCTGGGAGTTGACCATCAACGGTCTCTGCCGCAAGCCATTGGTTATCGGCCTCGAAGACCTCCGCAAGCTCGCCACTGTCTCGGAAGACATCACCCTTGAATGCGTCAGCAACAAGGTGGGCGGCCGGCTCATGAGTACGGGAGCGTTCACGGGCGTTCGCCTGCTTGACCTGCTCGGGCTCGTCCAGCCGCTACCGAGTGCCTCCTACGTTGCGTTCACGGCCACCGACGGGTACATGGAGAGCCTGTCGCTCGCGGTCGTCCAGTCATTACCAGGGATCCTCGTTGCATACGAGCTCGACGGAACGCCGCTCCCGGATGAGCATGGCTTTCCGGCACGCATCGTGGTGCCCGGGCACTACGGCTTCAAGTCGCCGAAATGGCTGACCACGATCACTCTGACGGCGATGGCGGCCGGCAGTTACTACGAGTTCACAGGGCTGGGATCCGCAGGGTATCGTCCAGACGACGGCTCGCTTCGACGTCCCCGATCCGAACGCCGCCACCGCCTCTGTTGGGATCGTTCTGTTGGGCGGTGTCGCGTTCGCGGGTACTCGGGGCATCAGCGCAGTGCAGTGGAGTGATGACAATGGCGCGACGTGGCGGAATTCAACGGTCGAGGCACCACTCTCGGCATATACGTGGGTTCGTTGGAGCAGCACCTGGACCGTACGCCACAAGGGCATCTACATCCTGATGGCCCGAGCGCGCGACGGGACGGGAGCTCTGCAGACATCCACTGCAACCCCCGACTACCCATCCGGTGCGACGGGATACCACACGATCCTCGTCGACGTCACCTAGGACGTCGCGCCGACAACCTCGTCGCGCAGGCGCTCGCACTCCTTCCAGAGCGTGTCCGGGATGGGGATGCCGTTGGCGAGGCGATCCTCGCGTAGCGATCGGGATCGGTCGCCCGGAATCGCTATGTCCGACGATCCATCGTCAGCCGGCGAGTGCCTGATGTCGTCGAGGTACGCGCTGACTCGTGTGATCGAGTCGCGCTTGTCCATGCGGCTCGGGTCGATGCACATGAAGACATCGCCCTTGTTGGCTGCGTGCATCGTGTCGAGCGTGCCGCGCACGTCGCGTCCCAGTGCCGCGTCGGTCAGCACAGATACAAGGAGCTCGATTGCCAGGCCGAGGCCATAGCCCTTGAAGCCGCCGAACGGCGCCAGCGATCCGCGCCGCGCCGAATCGGCGTTGCGTGTGGGATTGCCCTCATCGTCGAGTGCCCAGCCGTCTGGCAGCGCCTCGCCGCGTATCCCGTACTCGATGACCTGTCCCATCGAGACCACACTCGTCGCCATGTCGAGGACAAAAGGATGGGGCTTCGCCGGGACCGCGATCGCGATCGGATTTGCCCCGAGCATGGCGACACGGCCTCCCCACGGATGGACGAGCGCCTCACCGGTTGTGATCGCGATCCCGATCTGACCGCGATTCGCGAGCATCTCGACGTAGAAGCTGAGCATGCCAATGTGGTTGTTGTTTCGCACCAGTGCGATGGCCATGCCATCGCGTTCCGCACGGGCCGACACCACGTCGATCGCGTACACGCCGATGACTGGTCCCAGACCACTCGCCCCGTCGACTGCCACGATCGTCGGACTCAACCACTCGCTGCTCGGAGAGACCCCGGGGCGCGTGAGCCCCGCGCGCATTCGCCCAACGATCACCGGTAAGCGTTGCAACCCGTGCGATGGATGGCCGCGAAGGTCGGCCTCGAGAAGCAGCTCGGCCTGCACCGATGCCTCGGCGATGCTGCTGCCAAGCGCCCTGATGACCTCCGCGATCAGCGCCTTCTCGCGGCGCGCTTCGATCAGCACGTCGCGCTCGGCCTGTGCTCATGAGGATGTGCGTCCATGGAATACGTGCCCGGTGAGCGACTGCAGGCTATCGCTGCTGCGTTGCCGCGACTAGGCCGGCAGGCCGGCCCTCGACTGCACGGCGTGCACTCGACATCACCCGGCGGACTACATCGATCGCGTACGAGATGTCCTCAGCGTCGATGCCGAAGTGCGTGACAAACCGGATCTGCCGCTCACTCCGCGCGCCACAGCGAACACCCTGCTGCGCACACGCGGCCACGAACGCATCAGCCGGCATGTCCGCGAGGTTGATGAGCACGATATTGGTCTGCACCCGGGCCGCATCGCAGTTGACTCCAGGGACGTCTGACAAGCCCTCCGCGAGGGCCTTCGCGTTGACATGGTCTTCGGCCAGACGATCGACCATGTGGTTCAGGGCGTACACTCCGGCAGCAGCGAGGACGCCCACCTGACGCATGCTCCCACCGAGCATCTTGCGCCAGCGAAACGCCTCGTGAATTTTGTCAGCCGGGCCGCAGAGCATGCTCCCGGCCGGACAACCCAAGCCCTTGGAGAAACAGAAGGTCACGGTCGTTGCGGCTGACGCGACGTCCCGCGCATCGACACCCGTCGCCAGCGCTGCGTTGAAGATGCGCGCGCCATCCATATGCAGCGCCAAACCGCGACGTTGCGCGAGTTCGGCGATCGCCTCCAGGGATGCCATCGACCACGCGGCTCCCCCATACCGGTTATGGGTGTTCTCCACGGAGATGGCAGCAGTCGGAGGTTGATGGACGTCATCACGGGGGCGTATCAACGGCTCGACCACATCCGGCCGCAGCGTGCCCTCGTCCGCGGTGACAGTGCGCAGTTGGATGCCACCCAGCGTCGTCACGGATGCCGCCTCTGAGAGGAGCACATGCGCGCAGTCGTCGACGATGACTTCTTGTCCGCGCCGCGCATTGACGAGCATGCCGATGAGGTTTCCCATGGTGCCGCTCGACACGAAGATGGCGGCCTCTTTACCCATGCGCTCCGCCGACATCTCCTGGAGCCGGTTCACCGTCGGGTCCTCACCGAACACGTCGTCGCCGAGTTCGGCTTCAGCCATCGCGCTGCGCATCGCGGGGCTGGGCAGTGTGACCGTGTCAGACCGCAGGTCGACCGAGCGCATCTCGGCAACTATACTCCTGCTGGAGGACTGTCCGGTGCCACTGGACGCCTTGGCACGGCGACTGGGCACGCTCGGCGAACTTGACAGGGTGTCCGGTGCCACTTAACATGATCACATCCCCTTCAAAATCATCTGCGTGTCCGGAGGAGCGAGCGACCTTGGTAACCAAGCAACGCGAGTCACCAGAAGTCGGTCAAGTTCGCCGCTTCCAGATGCTCATCGACGGCAAGCGCGTGGATGATCCCTCGGGCGCGACGTTCGAGTCCGTCAACCCATTCACCGGCAAGGTGTGGGCGGTCGTTCCCGAGGCGACCACCGCAACGGTCGACCTCGCTGTGCAAGCCGCGCGTCGCGCGTTTGACAGCGGTCCCTGGGGGCGCATGACGGGCATCGAGCGTGCAGCGCTCATGCGCCGTCTCGCGGAGCTGATTGCCGAGAACGCCGAGGAGTTGGCGGCGATCGAGTGCGCCGACAACGGCAAGTTGATCCGGGAGATGCTCGGGCAGCTCAAGCAACTTCCCGAGTGGTACTACTACTACAGCGGCGCCGCCGACAAGATGCGCGGGGAGCAGATCCCCACCGACCAGGCCAACATGCTCGTCTACACGCGGCGCGAGCCCATCGGAGTTGTGGCGGCCATTGTGCCGTGGAACTCGCCACTGATGGTGCTCACCTACAAGCTCGCCCCGGCGCTTGCGGCAGGTTGCACGATGGTCGCCAAACCGGCCGAGCAGACGCCGGCGTCGACACTCGAATTTGCGAGGCTATTCGCCGAGGCCGGCTTTCCTGACGGCGTCTTCAACGTCGTCACCGGATTCGGCCCGACTACCGGCCGTGCGCTCGTCGAGCATCCGGGCGTAGACAAGGTGGTCTTCACCGGTTCGACCGAGACCGGGATGGACATCATGTCCGTCGCTTCGAAGTCCGTGACGCCGGTACTCCTCGAGCTGGGGGGCAAGTCCCCGAATATCGTGTTTGCCGATGCCGACGAGTCCGTCACGACCGGCGTTGTTGCGGGCATCTTCGCCGCCGGCGGCCAGACGTGCGTGGCGGGATCCCGTCTGTTTGTCGAAGCCTCCATGCATGACGAAATGGTGGCGAAGCTCAAGGCGCAGGCGGAGTTGATCAAGCTCGGTGACCCGATGGATATGGCCACCGAGATGGGGCCAATCGCATTTGAGGAGCAGCTGACCAAGGTACAGGGCTACATCGCGCTCGCACAGGAGGAGGGCAGCATGCTGGTCTCCGGCGGACATCGCCCCACCACCCCCGAACTCCGCGACGGTTACTTCATCGAGCCAACGATCTTCACGCGTGTCGACAACGAGATGCGGGTCGCGCAGGAGGAGATCTTCGGTCCTGTGCTGGCAGTCATCCCGTTCAAGACGGAAGAGGAAGTCATCCGACTCGCGAATGACACGCGATACGGTCTGGCAGCCGGCATCTGGACGAGCGACATGCGGCGCGCGCACCGGATCGCGCATGCACTCAAGGTGGGGACTGTCTGGATCAATGCCTATCGGCGTAGCTCATACACCGTGCCGTTTGGTGGATACAAGATGAGTGGCATCGGCCGCGAGGCCGGCCTCGAAGTCATGAACGAGTACACGCAGACCAAGGCGGTCTGGGTTGAGCTCTTCGGACAGTCGCGGGATCCGTTCAAGTCGACCTAGGCCAACCAACCGCGCCGCGCTGACCCGTGCTTTCCAATACGGAGGAGATGGACCGGTTGAGTGATCTGACGCTGCGTAACGTGACAGTGGTCGATGTGCGGTCTGGTGAGACTCATGCCCGCCAGGACGTAGTGATCCGCGGCGGGAACATTGTCGCGATTCTGTCTGACGTGCCCGCGAGCAATGTGCCGTCGATTGATGCGACAGGGCTGTTCGTTATCCCAGGCCTCATTGATGCTCATGTCCATTTTTTCTTTGATGCTGGATCGTCCCCGCTAGCGGTCTATCAGGGCTCCGCGGTTGAGGCCAGGATGGCCGTCGCCTTTCGGAATGCCGAGATAGCGCTGTCGTCCGGGATCACCACCATGCGCGACCTCGGGGCGCCGCCCGACTTGATGGCTGCCTTCCTATCAGCGATGCGTGTGCCGACTGCGCGCGGACCACACGTGGTCAGTAGCGGTGCCCCACTCACCAGACCCAATGGCCACTGCTACTTCTTTGGTGGAGAGGTGGAGAACGCCGACCAGGTTCGCGACCTCATCGAGCGCCAGGCAGCGCAGGGTGCTCGAAACGTCAAAGTCATGGGATCCGGCGGCGGTATGACGGCAGGCACTCGGCCAACGGAAGCGGACTTTTCGGCGGAGCTCATGGTGGTCGCACGCGAGACGGCGGAAGCGAATGGCATGACGATCACTGCCCACTGTCACGCGACCGAGGCGATCCAACGTGCCGTACGCAGTGGCATCGGTTGCATCGAGCATGTGAGTTTCATGGAGCCTTCAGGCCATCCCCGATTCGATGAGACAACCGCCATTGAGATGAAGGAGCGCGGAGTTGTGGCGTCGCCGACGATCGCGAGTGGCTTACGAGCAGCCCGGCTCTTCAGGAGTCAGGGCCACGGCTATCACGCGGATGACATCGGAGCGCTCGAACGTCTCGAAGCGCGGGCTGTCATCGCGGCGCGGCTGCATGACATGGGGGTACAACTCATTGCTGGGAGCGATGCAGGAAGCGACGACACTCCGTTCACCGTCCTTATTGAGGAAGTCGAGGCCCTGAGCGAGGCGGGACTCTCGAACGCTGAAGCACTCGCGGCTGCAACGTGCAACTCCGCGATGACGCTTGGCCTCGAGCGTGTCGGCGAGGTGAAGGCCGGATACGCTGCGGACCTCGTCCTCCTTTCGGCTGACCCACTCGCCGATCTCGGTGCGTTGCGGACGCCCGAGATGGTCATCAGGTCGGGAGTTGTTGCGATCGACGCAAGGGGCCAAGCGCGCTCGTAGGGATCCGGCGGTTAGCGGTACCTCCACTGACGCGCTCCTCAGGATGTTAGGAACGTATCTGGTTCCGTGCGTGTTCGAGGAGAGAGCTTCTCGGAGGGTTGAAGACATCGACTTCGCGGCACGAAGTGTCGTGCGTTCGCGCTCCATGCGGTACCCAACTGGGAACGACCGCGACGTCACCGACGTGCATGGTGCGGACGTCGCCATCGATTTCGAACTCGAACTCGCCTTCGATGACGAGGACGATCTGCTCTTCCTCGTGGACATGCATCGGAGCCTCAGTGTTCGGTTCGAATGAAACGAAGTTGAGCATCGTCCTCTCGCCGACGACCGGTCGAAACACGAGCCCGGGCAGGAACTCGACGGATTCGACCGAGGCGACGTCGACGTAACGCCCCGGTGCGGCGGGTGTGCCATCAGCACGCGTGCTGAAGTGCTGGTCGGCTCCATTCATCGAGGCTCCAGTTAACTCCTGTTTGGCCTGTCAGGCGAACTGCCGCGTCTGCGACGATATACGCTAGCGAACCACCTTGGTAGTAATCCGGCGCGACGCCTATGACGATCCATCTGTTTCAGTGGAACCAGTCGTCCAGGCAGCACGCGGCGGCGGGCGAACGCCGGTCGGCCCTCCTCAGCGCTCATCGCCGGTGGTGCATGGGCCAGCGTGTCCCTTGGCGGTCGCGATGCGGTCATGCCAGAGCAGATGCTATAAGTCGGCCCGGGGCACTTGCGGTAGCTTGATCCACGGTGACCACGTGAATCCGCATGCGAGGCCGCCTGCGTACCGAACACTTGGGGAGATCCAAGGCGCTTCCGATAGCTGGCCTGGGATCTCTGGTCGCTGGGGGCGACGACGGGCATTTCCCACGCGTCACATCTTGGCCACATCCCAAGGGGCTGATAGAATCGGGCTTGAATACGAGCGCTCATACTTGTTCGCATGTCGAGGATAAACTCCACTTAGCGAAGGCATGATGCAGTTTCCAGACACTCCGCCACCCGGGCCAATCGGAGACATTCGCGCGTATCAGGCCCGGAAGTGCGAGCCAAGTGCTTGCTGCCGGACTCCGACGCTGCCTAGCACGGGCCTTAGCGGATGAGCATTGGCAATCAGAGAGCCATTGTTTGGCGGCAAGTCGAGACCCTCGACCTGGATCCGCAGAACCCGCGCATTACTGTCGAAGACGGATCCAGCCAGGAGAAGATCCTTGCATTCCTCGTTAAGAATGAGGCGCTTGAAGAACTCATAGGTTCGTTCGTGAGGCATGGGTACTTCACTGAAGAGCCAGTCGTCGTCGTTCCCTCGGGCGACCGTTGGGTCGTAGTGGAAGGCAACCGAAGGTTGGCCACGCTGAAACTGCTCCTTGATCCAACGCTCTCAGCAGCCTTCCCGGGTCTGACGGTTCCGCCGCTCGATGATGCACAACACGCTCGCCTCGAGTTCGATTCCGACGGTGGAGTACGCGTCACGGGCGGAGGTGAGCCCTTATCTAGGCTTCCGACACATAACAGGCATCAAGAAATGGGAGCCATTTCCAAGAGCCCGTTATGTAGCGCAGTTAATCCAGGACAGCGGGAACATCGGCGATGTTGAGGAGTCCGTCGGCGACACCGAAACCACGGTGCGGCACCTATATCGCTCCTATCTCGTGTACATGCAACTCCGCGATATGGGATTCGATACGAGGCCGGTGGTTGCGCGCTTTTCGCTCCTCGAGGTCACACTCAATCAAGCATCTGTTAAGACATTCCTGGGGATGTCCCAAAAGCTACCGAGTGTGCCCGTTCAGACGATCGTCCCGGATGAGCACTTAAGCGACCTTCGCGACGTGATCACGTGGGTCTTTGGGGATACCGGCAGTGGGGTCCTGCCGGTGATTACGGAGTCTCGCGAGATCTCAAACAAACTCGGTCCAGTTCTAAAGGACGCAGCGGCTACCGACCACTTGCGCACGAACTCGAGACATCGAGGCTGCATACGAGTTGTCTGGGGGCGAGCGCGAGTTCCTATTGCGCCAACTAGCAACAGCACTGCGAGGACTCCAGCGCGCGGCGACGGTCCTCCCGTTTCACAGTGATGACCTCGTGATTAGGGCGCAGCTCGAACGCATCCGCACCTTCCTGAACGACCTATAGAAGATGGCCGACGCCCCTGAATTTCCAACAGGTGCCGATGCTTCGGTCGTAGCAGATTGGGCGGAGTTATTCGTATGCGTGACCGGCGAGGGAGTGACCCGCGGACGCCTCGTGCAGGCCGTGGCCCGTGAGGGCGCAGGAACAGACGAGTCGGTCGCTCAAGATGCGTGGGCGATTCTAGGGCAAAGAAACCACTTTTACGGTTCAGCATGGCCGCTGCAACTCAGTGATGATGATCTCACGCGAAGGGGTGATTGGAACTCAGACATGGCATTTCACGCCTTCCTATGCGTGCTCTCCATCGGCGACGAAATCGACTATCTGCAGCGCCGCCTATTCGAGCACTGCGTGACCGATTTGGTTCGAGCGCTGACTGACGGGCCATCCCAGCGCTTGGGCGCGCCTCGCGTTGCACCGATTCCTGCTTCGCTCAGTGATGCCGTTGAGGGATATGGCGCGCTGGCCAGGGTGCCTACCGTCGACGTAACTGAACTTGGCCCACATGATCAGGATGTTGGACTCGATGTTGTAAGTTGGATCTTGTTCGAGGACGGTCGCGGTTCATATCTTCACTTTGTGGGCCAATGCGCGACAGGACGTAATTGGCCAACGAAGACGATGGATCTGAGCGTCGACGTATGGCGAGACTACGTTCAATGGGCTCCCGATCCAGTACGCTTTTTCGCAATTCCAGCTGTGATTCACGACCCATGGCGAATGCGGCGCATTACACAACAGGCCGGCCTCGTACTCGATCGGCCCCGATTGATGCAGTTAGCCGCATCAGCATCACTGTCGGACGAAAGCGTTGAGAGCGTGGCTGCGCTTTTCGACTGAGCGTTCATTGTCGACTATCGCAGGGAAGAGGCTGGCTGACCGAGGGTCTGCGCAATCCGCTCCACCGCGCGAGACGGAGTTTCATGCTCCCATACGCGAACGACAGTCCAACCAGCCGCCGCAAGCAACTCGTTGGAGTGTGCATCCCTTTCGCGATTTCGGGCGATCTTTGGGCGCCAATACTCGGCGTTGCGCGTTGGCGGAACATAGTGTTGGCTGCAGCCGTGCCAGAAGCATCCATCAACGAATATTGCGATTCTCCGCTTTGTAAACAGAACGTCCACGACCGGGTAGTGGCCGCCGAGAGGCCTCGATGCCACTCGATAGCGGTAGCCGAGCGCGTGTAGTTGGCTACGGATCAGTAGTTCCGGCTTCGTATCGCGCTTGCGGTTTCCTCTCATGGCCGCCCGTACCGCTGGACTAGAGGCCCAGGACAATGCGGTCGTGCCCGGCGACGCCGTCATAAGCTCGCGCACGCGTGCGGCTCGGGTTTCACACCGCTAGTAGTTGGTTGCCGGTGCCCTGACCCATCGTAAGCATCGCAGACGCAGCGATCAATCGAACGAGGTCAACGTTTACCGCGTTACCCAACGCACGGAATGCAGCTCCACGCGAGTACGGAAGTAGATGATCATCCGGAAAACCCTGCAGACGCAAGCCTTCGCACCGCGTTAGAAAGCGATGCTCTGGACCTATTAGCGGGATCTGCGTGGTCGTCATGGCTACGAGCGCGGGCGACGCGGTCATTCGCTTCACGCGGAGACCGGAAGGCCGAAACTGCAGTACATGTTCCCAGAGGTCGCGCTGCTCTCCCTGACAATTCCATTCAAGCTTTCGCAGAGAGGGCGGCATGGCGCGCAATTGAGCGCGCCATGCGACTGGAAGATACTTCCGGTTGGTATTCCAAAAGTCGCGATTCTGCCGTATGAAGCGTACCTTCCACGTGGGGAACCGTGGTCCTGGATCGCGCGCGTAGGGCGGAAGGCGCTCTAGAAGTTCGACGGCCGTAAGTGGCTGATTGCCAGTATACCGGCATGCTTTCGCCAGATCGGCCTTCTGTAGCCGAGCTGGAACCAGATGCTCGAATGGATAACGCGCGTCAAGTTCGTCGCCCCATAAGGGATAGGACGGGAGCGGCGTTTCGCACGGCAGGCGCTGCAGAAACTCGTTCCAATGATTGATGCATCGCTCTTGCGAAGCGGTGAGACCGGTCTCGGCTTTGTCAGCAGCCGTTAACGTGTCCGCGGGCTGGATTATCGTCCTCAAGCTAGGCGCGGAGCCGGTGCGGCGCACCGGAAGAACGTTCCGATCCCAGGGCGTAAGCCGCCCTATTACGAAGAAGCGCTCACGGTGATGCGGGTACCCAAAATGGTGTGGCGAGAGCAGACCGCTGCCACCACTCGCCATATGAGTTGTCGCCTGCACGTCGTAGCCAAGCTTGGCGAGCGACTGGCTGACGATTCTCCACGTACGCCCGCTGTCGTGACGCTCGAAGTTGCCAACATTCTCTAAGAAAACATACTCCGGGCGATGCCGGCGCAAGATCTTGAGTACGTCGTAAAACAGAGTTCCGCGTGTTTCGTCAAGGATGCCATCTTGAGAGCCGGACTTCGAGAAGGGCTGGCACGGAAAGCCTGCGCAAAGGATGTCGTGGTCGGGGACCTTATCGACATGAGCGCGGAGGTCGCCGAATGTGAACTCGGCTGCCGACGCATAGTTCAGCATGTAGAGATTGCGCAATTCGTCGTCGATCTCGCAGGCGTACACGCATTCATGGCCGAGTGACGTGAAAGCGCGGTGGAATCCCCCGATGCCCGCGAAGAGATCGACGAATCTCACATCAGTGGCCCAGCAAGGCTACTGATCGGCTGCGTGGAATGTCAGGGGACTTAGCGCCGCCGTCCATGGCTGCAATCATGCCACTTGCTGTAACCCGAAGCTAGGGACAAACGCAATGGACAAGTCGCGCCATTGCGCGCCGGTGCAAGTTCGGTTGACTTGTTTGCCGCCTTCAGCGACGCTACGCCGTTCACCGGTACTTTTCGTGCCGGAGACGATTAATCAAGATTGTCAAGTGCCTAGGGCGATGCTGGGCGAGGCCGTCTGGCTCTGACGGCCGAACGCCAGTTAGGTCCACCTCGAACTCCACCCTGCTGATTGCGATGGGGATCGGAAGCGCGATCGCTGGCACGTCGTCAGCCAGAAAGACACGAGCGCTCGCAAGCGACGCTTCGAGGTCATAACGAGTTTGCACTGTGGGACCCCACGCGTTACCGATCCACTTGGCCGCCTGCCTTTCTAGCTTCAACTGAAGCTCGCCACGGCCGGCCAACCTTGGCACGATTCGATTCACGAGATCAGGGACGGTATCTCCGCTAGCGCTGGGTACGGCAAGGATTGAGACAACCCAGACGCGCCGGCCGCCCGGGGGGCGTAACTGGGTCAACGCAAAGCGATGGCGTCTAACTTCGCCACGAGTTCGCTTGATCTCTAAGGCCTCCTGGTTCGTCACAAAGTCAAGAGCCTCCGATGGCTCGCCGTGCCACGCTTCAAGGAGACCTATCGGATCGTCTGAACCGGTGATTACGGCTAACTCACCCCAGAGACCTAACTCACCCGCCTTAGGCGGCTGCTGAGCCGCCTCGAAGAGTTCGACGAGGACATCTATTGCCTCTCGTATGGTCGAACAACCGAAGGATGGCAACAACCTCGCGAGAGCCACGAAACGGTCTCGGAGTTCCGCGTCGTTCGACGTACAACGCACCACGGTGAAGCTCCCGGACCGAGGCTCGGTACCGTGCTCGCGAATGATGCACGAGGCGTGCGGAAAGCTCTGGAGATTCTGCAGCACGAGCGGGGTTCCTACCTTCTGGCTCTGCTCGCTCGGAACGAGGATCGCTACAGATTGGCTGCCTCGGCCAAGCAGCCAACTGGTTCCAGTTCCCAAGGGCTCGGTCTCGAAGACAAGGTCAGTGGAAGATCCTTCCGGAGAGGACTGCGCCAGCGCGCTAGGCACCCTGAACCACCGCTCCTTTAGTGAGTTGCTTTGGAACCCAGACCGCGAGAACGGACGTGGGGCCTTGGACCGGACGATCGTTGTGCATCACCTCGACATTGTGCAACTGCACCGTCACGGCATTGGGAGCATGCACGGACGAGTTGCCCGGATAGCCACCGCCTTTGGGATCCGCCCCTTGAAACAGGTTGTTCACGTTGGCGCCTTTCTGTTTGCGCTTCCGAATGTCAGGCAGCATATGGACCAGGAAAGCTCCTTCGTCTCCGCCTTCATCGATGACCCGCTGCAGCACTAGACCGAGGGCCACCAGGGCGGCATCATCGTCATCCTGCCCTGTGTAGTCGGCCAACAGTTCAACGACGTTGGACAAGTCAACCTTCGCAATCAGTTGCTGGAATTGCCAGTCCGTCTGATCGAGGTTCCACGAGTGGTCAGCGAGCGTTGAGGCGAGGAGCGCCGAGTTGACCGCCGAAGCACGATGTCGTTGGTGACCACAACCGATTGCCGCCACCATGCGTCGCCGAAAACGGCATGTTGAAGTTGCAGCCGAACGACGGCGGCGCGAGTTGGCTTCATGCCTTTGTCAAGCAAGAACCTCCTTCGCCACGTGCGGAGGGATTCACCACTTTCGACGACTCCAGCGGCTCCTTCCGCATGCTCTCCTCATGCTCGACATATCGTGTAAATGCATCCGCAACGTCCGTCTCGAGCCAAGCGCGACACAAAGACGCATACGATCCTTTGTAGCCGAAGAATCGGGCTCGCTGCTGGATGGTGTCGGCATTGCCCACGCCTTTTCCTCTTGGCATATATGTCACTGTCAACCCCTCAACCGTGAAGCCCCGGTCCATCAACTGTCCCCGACGAGAATCCAGGCGTACGCCTGGGACCAAGGTACCTTGGCCTCACCGGCTGCGTTGACGACCTGCATCCGCAATTGGCGGATCGCGCCCGGGGCTCGGCAATGATGTCGTCCTCAGTTGCGAGCCCTGGTTCGGTTCCTCGGAGGTCGGTAATGGCAGGGATGATCAAAGTACTTAGTAGGTCACGGCGATCATCGTCAGCGTTTGGCGCTTCTAACAACTCGAGCCACAACTTGCGGAGACTGTTGAGCCAAAGAGCTGTCTCTTTGTGCGGTGCTACCTGTTGCGAGGGATGGACTAGCATGCTCCGCTGGGTCGGCGCCTTGGGAGACTGAAGTGAGCCGTGGGCCACGCCGACAAGGAACGCAGCGAACGCCTGCTGAAGAGACTTAGGCGTCTCATGACCCTTCTCTTTGAACGCGGCGACATCCTCGTCTGGTATCAGCCGGACGAAGTCGTTGTGGTGTTCTTTGAAGAAATATGTGCCTCCGGTATATCCTTGGCCAGGTTCGAGAAGGGAAACCCAGTCAGGTGACAGTTTATCCGTGAGGCTTATCAGAAGGGGAGCCTGCGGTGTCGCTGTGTACTGCAGAAAGGTGTGCCGAGGCAGCGCGTGACGGATCCTGCGGATCTGCGAATAGGTCGTGCTTTCTTTGTCTGCCGCACGCTGCACGTTTGGAGAGGCTTGATCAGCCTCGTCATCAATAATTAGCGTTGGAAATGACGATGGATCTCCATGCTCGGATATCTTCTCGAGCACGAGCGCGAGCTGTTCAAGCTGCTGGTACCGCTTCATCACTGTGACCAGGATTGTCGGTCGATTGCTTGGAGAAGCCTTGCTCCATTGCTCGAGATCCGCCGTTAGTTGTTCCACTCCAGGCTGCCCCTTCGGGCTCGGGAGATGTTGCCAGCGTTCATAGGCATTCCCGGCGGCGAGCCGAAGGTCGTCGGTAAGACGCTCTCGTGACTGCTGCAGCAGCAGATCACTCGTGCCGGCTATGAGGATTACAATGGCGTAGCCATTGTCACGGGCAAGCGCAGCGACAGTTGTGAAAGACAACGTCTTACCGCTCTGTACATACCCCACAACCAAGCCCGCGCGGCCCTCGGCGGGCTGATCACGCCCGGGCGGACTGCACCTGGAAAAATCTCCACAGAACTCTCGCGAACGCCGTCCCGGATCGCCGAGTCCTGACCCTCAAGGAGCTCGTGACACTCGGGCCCTTCTACGGGATTCCATCGTGCATCCGAGGAGTTGTAGCTCGAGCCTCCTCGTAGCACAGTCACCGTTGTGTTGGTGGTCACGCACCGTTGCCGAGGGTGGCCGCAAGCGGCCCGCGGAGATACTCATTTAGGCGTTTCCGGATTGAGCCGGCCATCGCGACGCCGCTGTCGCGAGCCGTGCGTTCTGCAAGACCGAGACCAACAGCGAGTTGGAGGAGAGGCTCAACCTCGTCTCCTCGGGCCCCGGCAAACCTGCTCATGAAGGGAGTAGCTGCGTTGACTGAGATTTCGATGCGGCGTATCTCACCCTTCTTGGTGGCCGGTCCGCTGTCGGTCACGGTCAACCAGTCATGTTTCGCCGGATCGTTTGCGACAGCGAGAACAACCTGCCACTCTTGATCAGCGACGATTAGGTTGACGCTAGACTCCGAGGTAACATGCTCGCTCTTCCTGCGACGTTTTCCTACGTCTTCAGTTGGCGGGCTCGTTACGTGTCTCCCGAGTGCTTCCGCCATCTCGCCGACGACAGCTCCAGTTGACGTGACCGCTTTCGAGGTAGCCTTGAGAACGTCCGCTTGGCTGGCGCGGGCCCGATAGTTCTCGGCCTGCTGGAGTAGAGGAAGACTTCCGCCGTCCAGCGCCTTCTTAAGTGCGCGCAGGAACTCTGGCTCACGTTCACCCCAGATGAATCCGTCCTTGGTGTAACTGACATCGAAGTCTTCTAGGTGGAGCTCTCCGACAACTCTCTGATACCTGTATGAATTGGGGCCGCCAAAGATCTCGGGGGGCCGATATGTCTCGTCACCGCTCCCGACGATCAACCGGCCGCGCCGGAAGAGCGCTAGGCCTGCGTACTTGACACTCCCCTTTTGGAGAAGCGCTGCATCGCCGGTAACGGTTTCACCGGTGCTTAGCGTGAATTCGACATCCTTTCGCCACTGCCTAGGTTGGCCCATCGGGCTTCGCCAGATTGGGGCCACGAGCCAACGTGGTTGGTTGTAGGTGAGACGCTCACCGTTAAAAATGAGTTCGACGTTGCCGGACTGAAGGAATATGCGGTATATCGACGCCAGATGGTCCCGCATCTTCGCGAGGGTAGGGCCCTTAGGCGGCCGGTAAAGGTCGTCTAGGAGGAGTTCTGTGTAATGCTCGGTTTTCGCCACCCGTACTGTAGTCGGCTCAAGGACTTCGCGCCGCGTGCGAACAATCTCGGGAACGTCAAATGTGACAGTGCGCTCGACACTTTCGCCGAGCGCCGTTGTCCGTACTGACCATTTACGCGCAAACCAGCAGCTCGCACTCTTCATTCCCATCCCAAATTGGGCGAGTCCGTTGGTGTCGGGCGGGGGGTCAGCAGTGACGAATGCGTCTGCGTATCGTTCGGCGCTGATACCCGCGGCGTTGTCAGCGACGCGGATACGATCCAGCGCCGCGTCGATCTCGACCTGAATCACCAACTGAAAGTCTTCGCCCTCGATTTCAAGAAGGCGCGCCTGTTCACGCTGGTAGCTCGCGATGGCGTTGTCGACCAACTCGCCGAGTGCAAACCAGGGCTTGTAGTTCATGTTCGGGAATATCCCGAGCACGCCGACCCCTGGCCGGATGTTTATTCGCTTGGTCGAATCGCTCGTAACTTTCTCACTTATGTTTGGCCGCGGGGGCATGCGACTGATCTAGCCGCCGTGACGTCGTCAGGCATGAGTGATAAGTGTCTGCCGGCGTGTTCACAAGAACGCATCCTGGAGGATCTTCACCAACCGACTCGCCGCAGCCGCATCGAGTTGGAGCGTCTGGCTTACCTTGCCCGGTATGTCGCGGTCCTCGCCGCCATAGGTATCCAGCTGTACCAGACGCGCTCCACCAACCTCGTATGTCTCGACCCCGCAAATAACTGCGGTTGGGTGAAGACGATGCGACCCGGTCCGATTCACCTTCACGAAGCTCTCCACGCGCGCCATGAGTCTCCCTTTCAAGCCGTGATCGCTAGTTTGCAGGATCTACGCGTCCGGTGCGTAGGATCTCGGATGCTCATTGCGACCAGATTGAATCAGAAGCGGACCTTGGAAAGCCGGGGCGATCAACACCCCTCAACCGGCCACGGCGCAGTGGCTGCCTGCGGCAACACCCAGAGTCCATCAACCGGCTCGGTGGCCGACATGCTGGACCTGAGCCAAGATGCAGCCCCGCAGCGGTCTGCTGGGAGATCAGGCCGACGAAACCGATGAGATCGGACGATGTCAGCGTCCGTGAAGACGGCAAGATCGTCACAGCTACGGGTAGAGAATTCCGAGACTATGGCTCCGCCTAGAACCAGTGCAGCGTGTTGGGACGAACAAGGCGTTTCTGACCAGGGCAGAGGGTCACCTCGTGCCAAGCCGTGTCAGCGCCTCCGTTCGGATTCGTTGATCGACCGGCGGGCTAGATCGACGACGCAGCCTCGACGTAGAGGTATACGAGGCCCTTGCGGCAGCGGAATGCCTCCTCCTTGCCTGGGTATCGTCGAACGGTGGGTGGCGCTCGGGGCACGTCTGGCCGGAGAGCATGACGTCTCCTTCGCGCAGACGCGCGCCGTGCTGACGTACACGACGATTCCCCGTCCCGTTTGCTCGAGCTCTGACAGGCTGAAGTCGGCCACCTCGATGTCGTCGCGCTCGTGGTTGGGGAGGACAAATCCTGCCTCCGCGAGCATCTGCGCCGCTCGCTGGCGTGCGTCCTGAATCTGATCGTTCGTCAACACAGCTCATACCTCAATGCGTTGCCATCTGCTGCATCACATGCTCTCGATCTAGCCAGCTGAGAACCCCAGGGCGGTGCATGCGAAGGCGCGGGCCTCGCTGGCGAATGCGAGCGACGGCTCTAACGTTTAGCCCTCGGGGAGGCCGACGATCAGCCCCGCTGCGAACGCATGGCCAGCTCCGGAACCATCGACGACATCGACGCTCGGAGCGGGGACGCGGCGAGCGTCGGTCGCGGAGCGGAAGAGGAGGCGTTTGGCGCCTATGGTGATCATGACGGTACTGGCACCAACTTCAGAGAAAACCGCTGGCGTACAGTAATGACAGCGTTGCTCTGGGAGTTGCCGGTTGGTATCAGGAGCGAATCCCAATCTGAGATGCACGATCGCGCGCAATGGATTCCTGGGTGATCCTGTCGCGGCGGTCGACATGGCAAACGACCGGCGATGGGCTAGTACCGCATTCAAGCGACGAAGCCAGGGCGCGACGGCTGTGCCCACCGCACGAAGCCCGCGAAGCTCCGCCCCTGTGGCTGTTGTCTCTAGCGAACTAGGAGGGCTTCCATTCGGCGAGTACGTCGGCTAGGCGGCTCAATCAGCCGCGCGCGGGTTGACCACCTTGCGCCGAGCCACCCCCGCTAAGTGCTCTGTCGAGCCCTCGGAAGAAAGCGCGCGAATCTCATCGCGTAGCAAATCGACTGCGGTGGTCAGCGCGTCGATGCGTTTGCCAACGTCATCGGTACCTTCGGACTCGGCAGCCATGGCGCGAACAAAGAACTGTGTTAGGGCACCTGTTAGGACCGCGACATACCCCACACCCAACACGAGGATCAGAATCGCGACGATCCGGCCTTCGGTTGTGTGGGGATAGATTTCGCTTCCCATTGTCGTCACGGTCCCGATCGCCCACCAGACGCCGTCCCATGCAGAGATGTGCTCAAAGTCAGCGAACACCGCCCCGGCGCCCAGGATGCCGAAGAGGGCGACGACGGTTGCGATCTTGAGACCCTCGAACGATAGATACCGGCGTAGTGATCGCGCTGTAATGGCGACGCGCATGACGCGCAGCAGCCTGAGGATCCTTGCCGACTGCAGCGTCGCCGGAAGGAACGGCGGCGTCAGTACAACAATGCATAGCTCGAGTGGATGATGGCGCACCCATCCCACGCGATCGCGAGTCACTACTAGCATCACTACCACCTGCGCGAGAAACACGCCCCAAATGAGCCAGTTCAGCGCTGCGGCAACAACTCGCCAAGCGCCCTGGACCCCACTCTCCTCAATGACGAGTGATGGAATGACGAGCAACGCGGCGACAAAGGTTGGCCGCCGGAATCGTTCATTCCACGCGTCAGATCGGAGATCCTGAGATATGGGGGCCGACACCACCTTGGGAGTCACGGAGCGGGGGCGCCGAGTCGCGGCGATGGCACGAGCACGACCTGCTGTGCAGCCAGCGGTCCATCGGAGGCCCAAAGGAGGCTGGCGCTGCTCATTGTCAGGGACGTGTCAGGCGCGCACCACCCATCGATGCGTTCGCCTTGCGTCATCAACATATCGCTCGTTCCCTCCCAGCGGGCGAACCTGCGGAGCCCACCTAGGCAGCCTTGCAGCGGTCGCCATTAGGCGTGATTCTAACTCAAGCGCATAAGGCTGAAGTGACCGCCCGAGTCAACACTGTTGCCTTGAGACATCGGCTCCCAGTTGGGGAGGTCACGCTGGCCCTCGTCAGCTAACTTGGCGCGCCGCACCAGCGGGTGAGCGCATCTCGCAGCCCGAGTGCGGCAGTGTCAGCGGGTTCGTCGACGGCTGCCGCCCAAGCGACGACGGCGTCCGGGCGAATCAGCAGTGCGTCTGCCGGCCGGTCATCCGTGGTGGCTGCGTGGATGTCGATCCGCGGCTCCCAGGCTCGGGCGATGTCACGCAGGTCTGAGCGGCCTGCGAGGTCGACGAACACCGGCCGCGCGGTATGCATGAGGTCCGCGACACTCGTTGCGCCCTCGTCCGTACGCAGGACGATGTCGGGCGCGAAGGTGCCGATCAACGCGTTGCTGTCGTAACCAGGCAACTGGTAGCGGATGTCGGTGCCGGCGATCATGGCGCCGATCCGGCGCGCCGGCTGCGGATCACTTGTCAATTCCAGGAAGAGATCGCGAAGCGCAACTGCCGCTGGGTCGTGGCCGCGCCGCAGCGCAACTTGTGCTTGTGCGTGGACCATCGTGCGTTCGCCGGCGAGGTGGCGTTCCTCGTGATACGTGTCCAACAGGCCATCCGGCGCCCAGCCCTTGATCGCGGCACCGAGCTTCCACGCGAGGTTGACGGTATCCATCAGGCCGGCGTTGAGCGCCACTCCAGGAGACGGGAACAGGTGCGCGGCGTCGCCCGCCAGCATCACCCGCCCGTCGCGATATCGCTCCACGTGTCGAGCGTGAAAGGTGAAGCGCGTGAGCCGAGTCGGTTCTCCGAGCGGCAATTCCACGCCGAGGACGCGGTGGATGCTGTCCCGAAGTTCGGTCACGGTCATCGGTTCGTCGTCGTCGTAGTCGGTGGTTTCGGCCTCGCTGGTGAAGAGCCCCATGTGCTCGGGTGCGGTTGAGCCGAGCGCGAACTCGCCGCGTTCGGTGCGCGTGAAACCGAAGGTGATCCTGCCGACTCCCGCGACCTCGATGTCGCCGTTCCCGACCAGCGTCACGCCCTCGGGCACGGTGACCACAGCAAGCCGCTGGACCTCCGGATATGTCATGCCGGGGAAGGGGATACCGGCCATGTCGCGAACCGGACTGCGCGATCCGTCGCAGCCGACGAGGTATGCGGCAGTCATCTCATGCTGCCCGTCCGACCCGCGCACCTCGGCGGTCACTGCATCGTCGTCCTGGCGCAGTCCGACCACCTCGTGCCCGCGGCGGATGTCGGCGCCGAGCTCGCGGGCCAGTTCGTCGAGAACACGCTCGAGTTGCGGTTGTGGAAGCGGCAGCACCTGTATCGGTGGTGGGTCCAGTTGCGTGAAGTCCACGTGCACGCCGCCGAACGGCAACCGGAACGGCGTGGCCGGCTCAGTCCGGACCTTGGGCGGAAAGAGCCCCGCCGTCGATGCAGCTTCAAATCTGCCGAGCAGGCCTTGGTAGCGCAAGAACTCCAGGATCTGCCCGCTGAGACCGCCGGCCTTCGGGATGTCACGGATCTGCGGATGCCGCTCCAGGACGAGCGTCCTGACGCCTGCAAGACGAAGCTCAACGGCCAGCATCAGCCCCACCGGGCCGGCGCCCACGACGATGACGTCGGCATCCGTCATTGACCACTCCCTGCGCGATTGTCAGCAGCCCTGTTGCGTGACCTCGTCGTCGACGACACAGTCATTCCGCTCCTCCATTGCCGAAGCTATCGGACCGCGGCCAGCGATTCTGCGCCACGGCCCCCGTCTTGCCGCAAGTCCCCGGTGCGCTGGTATATTTGTGAGAGAGGCGCAGGGACAGTCCCACCTCTCATCCCTTGTTCGTTGAGTGCACGCGCTCCGAACCTGACGCGAGAACCGCAGTAGCCGGCCTCACCTGTCGCGGCGCGACGCACCGTGATTCGCGCGCTAAGCGACGTTATAGCGAAGGCGTTGGTGTCGGCGGGACCGGCGTCGGAGTGGGAGTGGGCGCGGTGGTCGGCGTTGGAGTTGGCGCGGCCGTCGGCGATGCTGTCGGCGTCGGCGAAGGTGCAGCCGAGGCGCTCGGCGATGGCGATGGCGACGCGTTGGGACTCGGCGACGGCGAGCTCGATGGAACCGGCGACGGGGTGATGTCCGGAACCGGTCCCAACTTCACGTTCGGCACGAGGTTCCCGATGCGAGGCAGGTCCGCCTGAGGGCCGCCGAACGGTGCGTTTTGGCTCGGCGACGCAATGACGAGCGCCGCGGCCGCCGCAGCCGCGGCGATACCCACAATCGCAAGTGGCGCGGCGACAGTCCGCCGGGCCGGTCGATCGCCCGTGTTCTGCGGCGATCGCTCGAAGGCGCGACGTTCCGGCGTGAGGATGATGCCCTCGGCAGCCAGGCTCGCCCACGGCGCGTTCGAGTAGACGAAGGCCTCGAAGAGAAGCAGCACCGAGAGCACGATCGTCGATGCACTCGGTGAGCGCACCAGCATCGCTGCCGCGCCGGCCACGCCCGCAACCACGAGCAACGTTTCCGATCGCGACGACCGTAGTGCGCCGATGAACGATCGGCCCTCCTTGCTCTTTGCGGTGCGGAGAAACTCCGCCTGCTTCTGCACGAGGCCGCGGAAGCATGCGAGTGTCACCACCCATGACAACGCAAACCAGACGCGCAGCGCACTGAGTGCGTCCCGCGTGCTGGCACCGCAGGCACGTCGCATCGCCCACACCGCGCGCAGGATGCCAGTCCCAGCGAATGCCAGCGGTACCACGAGTACGGCGCCGGTCAGTTGCCGCACCGGCAGCCGTTCATGCAGCGATATCGCGAGGGCGGTCGCCAGCAGCAGCACGGTGAACGATGCCGTGAGCGCCTCTGCAAACCACTGCACGCTGCCAAGAAGGTAGTGGATGCGCTGCGCGAACGTCAGCCGCATCCGATGCTTCGCGAATGGCACCATCTCGCGCCAGTGGAACTTGAGGATCTGGATGCCGCCGAGTGCCCAACGGAATCGCTGCTTCTTGAGGCCATCGAAGTCAAGCGGCATCAACCCCTCGCCGTATGCGGCCGCGTTGTAGACGCCGCGGTAGCCGGCGCCGAGCATGCGCAGGGATGCCTCGGCGTCCTCGGTGATGCACTCCTGGTTCCAGCCGCCGATGGCGTTGAATGCGGAGCGCCGGATGAGCCCCATCGTGCCGCAGAAGATGATCGCGTTGCGGTGGCTGCGCGCGACCATCGTGATATCGAAGAAGTAGCGGAAGCTGTAGAAGAGTCCGCGCAGATATCGGTTGTCGCGCCATTCGCGGTAGTGCTGCGACGTCTGCATGAACGCGACCGATGGATCGTCGAAATAGCCGATCGTGTTACGCAGCCACTGCGGATGCACCTGGTAGTCGGCGTCCACGATGCCGAGAATCTCGACCTCCGCCGGCAAGCGGGGCGTCGCTTCGTTGAGCGCTCCGGCCTTGAATCCCGGCCAGTTCTCGAGATGGACGAACGAAAACCGCGGCCCCAGCTCAGCGCAGTACTGCTCGAGCGGTCGCCAGAGCGCCGGATCGGTCGTGTTGTTGTCGACGACCTGAACGAGCAGATGCGGGTAGTCGATCAGCGCCAGCGACTGGAGCGTTGGGCCAACCACCTCCACCGGCTCGTTGTACGTCGGGACCTGGAGAGCGACCCACGGTTCGCGCGTCAGCGGCGGGATGACACGTTGAGGCTCGCGTCGTGAGAGCACGTCGCAGATCTCGAATGTGAATGACACGGACAACCCCAGCGCGAGGAACTCGAGCAGGAGCAAGGGGATCGACAGGAGCACGGCTGCGATCGGCAGCTGGCCGAAGAACGTCTGCAGGAACGCGTATGCGAGGTAGCAGACGGCGGCCGCAGTGACGGCGGCAAAGAGCTGGACACCGACGAAGCTCCACCGCGGCTGGACGACCCGCAACGCCAGAACAAGCACGATCGCCACGATGCCGAGCGTCGTCATCCCCGGTTCATCGCGCTCGATCAGGAGGAACGCAGCGCCCGCTCCGGCGAGCGCGAGCGCGCAGGACGGTATCGACAGCCACGCGTGCGCGGTCATCGTCCGCGGCAGCACAGCAACAAAAAGGGTCGTTGCCAGGAGCAACGCGAAGAAGATGACGCTTTCGAGAATCATGCGTTATCTCGCGTAGCGTCGACGAGCAGAGAGCCCGTCAATGCGAGTCTCCGCGCTCGCACATGCGACTACCCAGAATGCGGGCTCAGCGCCGTAGCGCGGTCTCGCCAGAACTCGTATCTCGCCTGATACTGCAGGCGCTGCGCGCGCAACACCTTCTGGGTCCCGCCGGCCTCGGCGGCGGCATCCTGCTGCATCCCCCGCACCGTCGGCTCGGATCGTTCGAGCAGGGCACTCGTCATGCCGATCAACTCGCCATAGACCTGAACCCAGTGAACAGCGTCACGAACCTCCACAGAGGTCGGATCCTCGCCGGGGAGCAGCGAGTCGGGGTCGGTGACCCACGTGATCTCACCGCGCGTGAGCGTGTCGTCCAGCACGGGTACCTCCTCTATCGATCGCCCAATTGGGTATCGGCCGTGGCAATGCCTGGCCTGTTGACTATCAGCACTGGTGATAGTAGCACTATCACCCTGGCGATGGGTGGCACGCTTCGGTCCCGGTGCCGGCAAAAGCGCGGACGCGCAATACAGGGTGCCAATTCGTGGCACAATCGCCCGATTCGAGGGAGAGCGGATCGGCAGATCCATATGCCAGCACGGATGTGACCGAGTTGCACAGGGGAAGACAACGGTGAGCGGGACTTCGGACGCAGGAGGACCGCCCGGCGTGCCGGCGGTGGATCTCGGCATCCCCGGCATCGTCGAGACTGAAGAGATCGGTCGCGGCGGCTTTGCTGTCGTGTATCGAGGACGCCGCCAGGGCTTCGATCAATCCGTGGCGGTCAAGGTGCTCGCCGCCGCACTCGACAACGAATCCAGGCAGCGCTTCGACCGTGAGGTCCGCGCGATGGGTGCTCTCTTCGGCCATCCGGGCATCGTCGGCATCATCACCGCCGGGTTCACCGTCGCCGACCGTCCGTACATCGTCATGGAGGACATGACCGGCGGCAGCCTCGCCGACGCGATCCGCAAGCGCGGCCCGTACGGCTGGGAGGAGACGCTGACGATCGGCGACGGCCTCGCCAGTGCGCTCGAGGCTGCGCATAGCGCGCATGTCCTCCACCGCGATGTGAAGCCGGAGAACGTCCTCTTCTCACGGTACGGAGCAGCGAAGCTCAGCGACTTCGGGCTCGCTGCGTTCACCGAGGGACCGGAGACGCGGAGCGTCGCGGTGATGGTGAGCGTCGCTCATACCGCGCCCGAGGTGCTCGACGGCGCGCCCCGGACCGCGGGCACCGATGTGTACGGGCTCGCATCGACGCTGATGACGATGATCCTCGGCAAGGCGCCGTTCGCCCGCGGGCCGAGTGAGACCACGTCCGCAATTTTCAAGCGCATCTCGATCGACCCGCCGCCCGATCTCCGTGTGCTCGGCGTGCCCGACGCCGTCTGCCGTGTCCTCGAGAAAGCGCTTGCGAAGACGCCGGAACAGCGATACGCGACTGCGTCCGAGTTCCGCCGTGACCTGGCACTCGCGAAGACCGGAACCGTTCCCGTCGCGGCAGTCGCGGCGGTGCCGGCCGTCGACGACGACAAGACGATGACGTGGGCCCCGCCGGTCGCCGACGCAGCCGCACCGGTCCGTCCGCCGAATCCCTATACGCCAGCTCCCATGCCGCCGCCACCACAGTCGCCCCAGCGTCCACGCAGCGGTTCGTTGAGTGCGTGGATTGCGGCCAACACTGTTATCGCCGCTGTGATCGCGATCATCGTCGTGGCCGCGGGCGGGACCGGCATCTACGTCCTGGCATCGCGTTCGAAAACGACCCCCACACCGACCGTCGCGCCGACGCTGCGGCCGACGTTGAACCCGACCTCGCCGCCGGTGGTTGCGTTCAATCCGACGGCCGCGCTGTTGACGAAAAGTGACCTCGGCACGGCCAACTACACCAATGACGGCGCTGCCGAAGCGCTGTCGAGCTGGGCGTGCGCGCCAACGGATCCCACCACCACGACGGCGACGGGCAGCGCGAACGAGTTGTTCAGCACGACAACGACCGACTCGCAGGGGACCGACGTGACGGTCGAGATCGCCAACTACGTCTACGTGTTCCCCAGCAATGCTGCCGCATCGGCGTTCATGGCGACGGCCACCAACAGCGCAAAGAACTGCACCGCAAACGGCGCCACGCTTCCCGCACCGCCGCAGGCCGGGGATCTGGCCCTGCGCTCCTCGTATGAGAACAGCGCCAGCGGCGACAACGATCTCGTCTACGTGCAGGTCAAGAATGGCGTGTCTGTCACGATCTCGGCGTCATCGGCGGATCAGTGGGAACTGTTCGCCTCGACGATTCAGTCAATGGCGACCAACGCAGCCAACGATCTGCGCACCGCGCAAGGGGGTTAGGCGGGGCGTCGGTCCACCGGGACCGGGGGTGCCGGCGGCAGCGCTGGCACAGTCCGCGCAGTGGCGGCGTGTGGCGCCGACAGCAGGCTTGGATCGCGGCGCTTCAGCAACCATGCGGTACCAGCGAGTGCCGCGACGGTGAGCAGCACCATCATGCCGACGTCACCGAACCACGTCCCCGCGGTATGCGCCCACGCCGGGTCGGGGCCACCGATGGGTGGCTGCACCGCGTTGAGATTGACGGTCGACCCCACCGCATCGACTCCCCAATTGGCGCTGCTCAGCCAGCTCAGCTGACCGAGCACCGGCTTGCTGCTGATCTGCAGCAACGGAATCGACATGATCAGCTGCGCCACGACGATGAGGATGAGCACGCTGATCGCCTTGTCAGCTGAGCGCATCATCGCGGACACCAACAGTCCCAGCGACATGGCGGCGAGACCCGCAAACGCAAGATCGACGATGAGCTCGAGCTCGGGCGATCCGAGCGCGGACGCCGAGCCGTGCACCGGCTGGCGCGCGAATCCGATGACCACCAGGATGATCGCCTGCAGGATCGTCAGCGGGGCGAGGACGCCGAGCTTCGAGAGGATGTACGCGCGGATCGATAACCCGACGAACCGTTCGCGTTGGTAGATCGGGAACTCCTTGACGATCTCTCGGATGGAGTTGAGGAGCCCAGTCAGCGTGATCGTGAGCACCGCGACGGTGACGACCATCTGCGCGAGGAAGTTGGGATGGGTGAAGGAATCCGACCCGAGTGCAGTGAGCATGAGGATCGCAAGCAGCGGCGCCTGGATCAGAAGCAGGATGAGGTTGCGCCGGTCGGATGTGGTCGCCGCAACGTAGCGCTTGAGCAGTGTCCAGGTCTGCCGTTTCCAGATGCCGGGCGGCCGGGTCGGCGTCGCCCGCAACGGTGGTGGCCCGGCCGTTGGCGCATGGCCCGACATCGGCTGGCGGACGTACTTGTCGTATTCCGGGCTCGCACGGAATTGCTCATCCCACGGCACCGACGAATGCTGCTCGAGGTCGGTGAAGACATCCGCAAGATCCGACTTCCCGAAGTATCGGAGTGCACCGTCTGGCGGCCCGAAGTACGCGGTACGGCCGCCCGGCGCGAGGATCAGCAGGCGATCACAGAGTTGCAGGCTCTGCTCACTGTGCGTGACGGTGATGATGGTGCGACCACCGTCGGCGAGACCGCGCAGCATCGTCATGACGCCTTTCTCGAGTTCGGGATCCAGCCCTGAGGTGGGCTCGTCGAGGAACAGCGGCGACGGTTTGGTCAACAGCTCCACGCCGATGTTGGCACGCTTGCGCTGGCCGCCGGAAAGGTGTTCGATGACGAGATCCGCGCGCTCGGAGAGTCCAAGCTCGTTGATGACTTCCGTGACTCTGCGACCGCGTTCGTCGGCGGTTACGTCTTCGGGGAAGCGCAGCTCGGCGGTGAACTGCAGCGCCTGACGCACGGTCAGCTGCGTATGCAGGATGTCGTCCTGCGGCACATAGCCGATACCGCGGCGCAGGTCGTCGTACTCGGCATAGAGATCGCGGTCGCCGTAGAAGACGGTGCCCTCATCTGCCGGCCGGAACCCGGTCATGGCGTTGACGAGCGTCGTCTTGCCCGCACCGCTGGGACCGACCACCGCGAGGAAGCAGTTCGCCTCGAGCGCGAAGCTCACGTGATCGAGCAGTACGCGGTTGTCCTGCGTGCGGACCGTCACGTTGTCGACTTCGAGTCGCTTGTCCTCGGCGGCGAACTCCTGGAGGACGCCGTGCACGAGCCGCAGCCGGCGATTGCCGATGCTGACCAGGTCCGTGCCCTGCAGGTGCGCAACAGTGATGTGCTGCCCGTTGACGAACGTGCCGTTGTGGCTCTGCAGGTCGCGCAACTCGTAACCGGTCGTCGGACTGAAGCGCAGCTCGGCGTGGTGCCGCGAGACGGTGGGATCCGCGAGGACGATGTCGTTGTCGGGCGTTCGGCCGATTGTCCATACCGTTTTCGCCGGTGTCGGTCCGCCGGGTGCCGGTCCCGAGGCGACGACTGGCACGGGTTGCGACGGCGGCATCGACACAGGGCGCGGATCAGGCTGTGACGGCGGTGCTGACGCGGGACTCGACGCATCCTGGATCGCTGTCTCGAGGATCGGTCCATCTGTGGCCCCGCCGAGACGGAACTGCGCGTTCCCGCTGAGATGCACGCGCGTGACCCGGTTTCCGTCAAGGAATGTGCCGTTGTGACTGTTGTTGTCCTCGAGCACCCAGTGGTCACCCTCGCTCCGGATCGTCGCGTGCTTGCGCGAGACGCGGATGTTGTCGTACGCGATATCGCACAACGCCTCGCGTCCGATGACCACCTGGCGGTCCGCGGTGATGATGAGGTCGCGACCGGCGCCCTTGACGCGGAGCACCGGCAACGGTTTGCTCGGACCGGATGAAGCCGGTGGCGCGGACGTCGCGTGCACCGGTGGCGGAGGCGGTGGCGGTGGGACTGACACCGTCGGCGTTGTCGCGGCAGGCGGAGCGGCTGCCACGGATGGCGGCGCTGCGGCGGCCGGGGGAGCAACTGCCGCGGGAGGCGGCGTTGTGTCAGCGGCGGGCGGTTCCGCGGCCGCAGAGCCGGTGGGTGCCGGCACCGGCGCCGATGCCTTCTCATCGACCTTGCGCAGGAGTTCCCAACGCGTGGTCCTCTGCTCGTCGTCCCACGCGGAAACATCCCCGTCAAGTTGCTTGAGGAGCCGCTGCATGTAGTCGAGATATGCCGTCGGACGCAGGTGGTGCGTGCACTGGTATGCGAGGTAGTCCTGCGCGCTGGCCGACGTGGCGTTCAGCACGAAGACCTGCTCACGATTGCAGCTCGCGCAGTGCGCGAACACGAGGAACGGGTGCAGGCTGAGCAGCGGCACGAACGCCTCGGATTCATCGAGGAGATACAGCTGCTTGTCCGGAACGGGTTCATCGCCCACGCGCGGTGTCGAGCTCACCCTCGGTGACGCACCGACGAGATACGTCACCTGATGCCGGTAGCGGTGCTTCGCCGGTGCCGCATTTCCGGCGCCGAAATCCACGGCGACGCCGCGAACATACGCGAGCCGGTACGCGACGAGGAAGCTCATCTCGGCGTAGAGCTGGCGCATGGCCGGCGCGAGGATTTCGGTGACCATGGCGCGGTCGTACGCGCTCGGTGTCGCGCCGTGCGCCAGACGGTTGCGATACGCGATCAACACGTCGAAGAACTGCTGCGTCGTGGCCGTATCGCCAGTGAAGGCCGGCGCGCCCGACCCCATCGCCACCGTGACGCGCGACAGTCCTTGCACTGCCGCCGGGATCGCACCGGTGTAGCGCTTCGCATACACCTCGCGGACCTTCGCGACGGGGACGCGATCGTCGTGCTCGTAGAAGTGGAGGATGTCGCGCAGCCAGCCCTGCCAATGCCCGAGGCTCGGGCGCTGCAGGTTCTTCAGATCGCGGTTGATGGTGGCGTCGGGCACGCCGTCGCGGAAGTACTGCGCGATGACGATGACCGCCAGATACTTCAGCGTCATCTCGACGAGGTCGAGCAGGTACTCGTGAGCCTCGGATGGATCGGGCGCCTGAAAGAGTGCCCGGTCGTATGTCGCGACAAGGGGGTACGGGTAGCGGTCCCCAACGCTTTCGTCGATGCGGTCGGACTCGTTGGCTGTGACGTGCTCGGTCATTCCAGGGACGCCCTCATCGCCAGCTCGGCGTCGCTCGTGTCCTCAGCATTCTTGCGACGCAGACGGCGATCGAACATACGGTACGCAATGTAGCCCACGACGATGCCGATAATGTCGAGGATGACGCCGATGAGCACGTCATATGCCTGCACGCCGTCGGGGCCGAAGATCAGCCTCCGCACCAGTGCGATGTTGCCGGCAGCGTTGATGACGAGCAGGAGCGACACGGGAATCCCGAGCAGCCACGTGACGACGGTGAGCCGCCGGTCGAGATTCTCCGCCTGCCGCTGCCGCTCGCGCGCCACCGCCTCGGCGCGGTCGCGAGCGCGGAGCTCGAGGTCCCCGTACATCTCACGGACCTCATCGGCGACGTTGCGGTACAGGCGCTCGAGCTGAAACACGGTCTGCCAGCGCTCGTAGCTTCGATGGTGGTGCTCTTCCTGCATCGTCTGTGCGAAATATCCCTGCGCGGTGAACGCGAGGAGTGCGTCGCGAATCCGCCTGAAGGCGGCCACTTTGGCGGCGTCGACGCCATCACCACCGCCGACCCACTCTCGCGAAACCTCCTGCGACAGCAGCATCAGCGTGAAGCGCTGGTCGAGTGCGAGCAGGAACATGAGGAGATACGCACCGGTGAGGTGCTCAGGGAGCGTCGACCGGAAGAACGGTGTCTGTGGCGCGTCGCACGCAAGAAAGCCGCCGCCGTTGAGCGAGTAGAAGAACCACTGATTCGCGGCATATGGCAACAGGCCGGGGTCGACGAGGGCGAGCTCTTCCGCCGACGGATGCACGGCTTGGTCCGCGTGGAAGAAGTTCCGCAACCGGTGAAGATGGATCGGCGTGTCGTCGACCGGGCACTGATCGACGAAGAGCGCGACGTGGGGAAGCATCATGCCGGGGACGAAGATCTCGTCCCACCACCGCGGCCGCTCGTCCGCCAGCGCGGCGGTCGACAGCAGATGGTCGATCACCTCGCCGAAAACGTGTTGTTCCTCCGAGTCGGGCTGGCGGCCGCCGAGCTGCGGGAAGAACGCCGTCCGCGTCGATGCGCCGTCGCCGTCCCTGCCGGTGGTGCGGATTGCACCAACCTCACTTGCTCGCCGTCCCTGCACGTACCGAAAGAAGTGGAGGAAGGTGAACCAGTCGCTCAACTGTGTCGATACCGGAAGCGCTGAGACGACGACGAAGCCAACGCCGTGGCGGAAGAGCGCGAGTTCGATCGACTCGATGACGAATGGGATCGTCCCGCGGCGGGTGGTCAGCGTCCAGTCAGCACCGGGATGTCGCGCGCCGCCGCCGAGTCCTGATGGCGAGCGCAGCACCGTGTCGCCGACCCGCCAGCGACCGGCGCTGACGAGTGACCCGGCCGGCGGATCGACAAAGTCGGCGACCTCCGACAGCAGGTCGTCTGTCGGGAACGACGCCGGCTCCCACACGGCAACCGGTTTCTCACCGATGCGCCATGTGGCCGACGCGAGCGCCTCAGAACGGAGCGCGATCGTGTCGCCGCCGAACGTGAACGGATAGATGAATCGGAGGCTGGACGAATCCCGGTCGACGCACGGACCGACATCGGGAGCGCTCTCGGCAGGCGCGTCCGAGCCCTCCTCGGCTTCCCGAACTGGGCCTGGTCGCGGGGCGCCTCCCTCTGGGTCCACGGGTGCTGCATTGTTGCATCCCACGAACCCGTCTGCCCCGGGGCGCCGAGGCGCGGAGCTCCGTTGTCGGTCAGGGCTTTCCTCGCGCCCGGCGTTTCCCCTCGTGCATCGCCTGGACACGGGCGACGGGTATAGCCCTGCCCTCCTCGAGCAACCCATCGCTGAGCGCCTGTGGCTGCGGCATCTGCGCTGCCCAACGGTCGCTTTTGCCCATGTGACGCGCAGCGGTCAGCACCGTGAAGTCCGCCGGCGTGATGTCATCCAGCTCGTCCCAGTCCACCGGAAACGACACGGGAGCGCCCGGCCGTACGCGCGGGCTGTACGCGGCCGCCACCGTCGCTCCACCAACGCGCGTGGAATCGACGAACACCTTTCCCCCGCGGTCCTCCTTCATGAATGCGCTGGTGACCGTAGCGGGATCCAGCCGTTCTGCTCGTGCCGCGATCGCGCGTGTGGCCGCTGCAGCTGCATCGATGGAAACGCTGCCGTCGATCGGAACGAAGATATGCAGACCCTTCGCGCCGCTCGTCTTGATCACAGCGCCGAGACCTTCGTCGACAAGGACCTGCCGGACAACGCGTGCCGCTCGCACGGCCTCGGCGAAGGTATCTCCGCTCGGAGGATCGATGTCGAGCACCAAGTGCGTCATGTGCTCGGGATCGTCGACGCGTATCAGCGCCGGGTGATACTCGACAGCGCGCTGGTTCCCGAACCACAGCAGCGATCGGGGGTCATTGCAGAGCGCGTAGGTCACGTCGCGCTTCGACGACTCGGCCCACATCGTCACCCGCGATACCCAGGGCGGCGTATATGTCGGCAGGTTCTTCTGCATGAAGGCTTCCTGTCCACGGTGGACTCGGATGACCGAGAGCGGGCGGTCTGCAAGGACTGGAATGAGCCGGTCGGCAACGCTGTCCAGATAGTTGATGAGGTCTCGCTTCGTTGCCCCAGCGCCGTCGAAGAGCGGGTCATCGAGGTTCGTCAGCGCCACGCCGAGCGAGGCGGCGTCTACAACGCCGGCGTCAAATGTCTCGGTCACGCCGACAACTATCGGATGAACGCACCCTGCTGTGGAGCGGCGCGGCGGTGGGATCCTCTCGCCGTTGCCCACCGCCGCGCCTGGCGTCCTGAGGCGTCAGCAGACGGCTGCCCACGAGCGAGGCGCTCGCGCCGTTGAGTACCAATGCCGACTACGCCGCCTTCATCGATCAGCGAATCGCGGAGTCAAGGGCAGCGGGTGAGTGAAGTGCGACGCAATGATCGACTCCCGTTGACGTAGGCGCGTGACAGCCAGGATCAAGTCGACCGTGCTGACCGGCATGCTCTCGACGCTGAATGAAACCGCAGCCATAGCAGCCTCCTACTGGAACCAACCTTCAATGTCGACGATCGCATTCACGGAGCCGACACTGTTGTAGAGGTCCACGGTGCCATCAAATTCTCCGACGTTCAATGTCAATTCGACGACCGCGAGATTCGGCAGCACGTTTCCCGCGCCGACGTTGAGATCGGAGACGGCAGGTGGGCCTGGCAAGGTTCCGGGATACAGCGTCAGATACGTCGTTTTAGTGGGTGTGACAGCCGTCAGATTGGCAATCACCGCCACCACCAAAGTCGGACTCGATGGGCTAGGAATGCCCAGGAGTCCAGCGACCCCGACCATCAGGCTAGTACCGCCGCTGATCGGTGTCGGCGTCTGGTCGCATGTCGTATAAGGGTTGACGACGCGTGTGTCGCATACCCTGGTCGGGACGATCGCCTGATATTGGTAGCCGGTCGGCGTGATCGGTGCCGTAGCGCTGCCAAACCATCCGTTCGCGTCGATGAGGAAGTTGATCGAGCCGGTGGAGTTGTAAACGCACACCGCATCATCGTTGCCACCAGACGACGTCGGCCCGAGCTCGACCATAACCCGGTTAGCCTGGACCTCTCCCGCGGTGAGATTGATCGTCGACGACGGAGGCTGTTGGGACGGGCCGTAACGACAGGTGCCATTCGCACTCGTTGGAAACAGAGTGAGGTAGGTGCCGGCCGTCCCCGCCACACCGGTCAGATTCACGACCGCAGCCTCGGCCGCGCCAGTCGCCGGGATGCCGGTGGCGGTCGACACGACGACGACCATTGACGTGCCGGCCTTCAGCGCACCGTGGGCGCTGCACGCCGGCGTCGGAGAGTGGTAGCGGGTGTCGCAGACGCGGACCGGTGAGATGGGGTGAAACAGTCCCTGGACGTCGCTCACAGGTTGCGGCGTCAAATAGCCTTCCACGTCCACGACAACGTTGACGCTGCCCACCGCGTTGTAGATGTCCGCTTTGCCTCCTGGGCCAAGCGTTACGGTCACCAGGTTCGCCATGGTGGTATGGGCTCCGAAGTTGAGGTTCGACGCGGTCGGTCGAGCCGGACCGAACGGATACACGGTGAGCAGGCTTGCCGCCGTGCCGTTCACTTCGGTGACGTTGAGGACCGCAGCCGTCGCCGATAAGGGTATCGGTGAAGTCCCGACGCCGGTCACCTGGAAAGCGCGTGTCGTCGCTGGTCCGAGAGCACCACCTTCACCTGGACTCCGCGTGTCGAGGATTCGGAAGGGTGTGAGCGGCACGAAGTTCGCGAGACCAACGTACGTATATGCAGACGCAGCGTCTTCCGGTGAAGGGCCGATCGCGTCGGTGAGCTGGATCTGCGCCACTCCGCCGGCAGTCGCGTGCTGCGGGGTCACAAGCGTGAATGACTCAGGGGTCAGGTAGCTGATCCCAATCGGTGCACTGTCGAATGTGACCGTTGCACTCGCCGCGAAGTCGTCGCCGGTGACGGTGACGGTCTGTCCCCCGGCCACGGGCCCGCTGTTCGCGTTGACGGCGGCAATCGTGGGTCCGCTGAACGTGTATCGAGCGATCCAAGTATCCCAACAAAGGTGCGGATTGTTTGAACAGTCGGGAACCGCGTCCCCATCGACGTCCTCGGCGACGACCCAGACATCGTTCGGGTCACTCGGGTCGACGGCGGCGCCCGAGTAGTTCCCCCAGGCACATGGAGTGGTACCGAACTGTCCGCACGGCCCGTAATACACGTCGCCGGAGCGTATGGTCGTGAAGCTCGTCAGCGCGGCACTGCCACTGTCGACGGCCGCAAGCTCGATCGAGGGATCCATCGTCGCGGACGACTCGTTGAACACGGCGATCATGTTTCCCGACGAGTCGATACCGACGGCCGGAAAGGCCAGCGACGCACCCGCAACCCCAACGTTATTGATCTGGGTGCCCGCGACGACGTCACCACTCGTATCCGCTTGCACGCTGACAAAGTCGAGACACGATCGAGGTGCGGTGTCGCCACTCGGCGTGCAGGTGGTCCCGTCCGCCGTCCAGATGGTGTTGCCGTACCAAACTGCATTCAGGAAATGATCGTCACCAGTCTGGAGCGGACCTGTGGTGCCCGACTGATTTGCTGGTGGGTTGGTACAGCGCGTCGAGCACTGCACAGCTGTCGGCGTCATCGCTTCATATATGGGGGCCGAAACAGTGACATTCTGTGCTTCGGGCGTTCCCTGCACCGCCGTGATACCGATCGAGCACGTGGGCGTGCAGCCGCCCTCTTGTGCGTCGGAATTGTTCCAGATGACATATTGCGTCGGATTCGCGCCCAGCTCGTCGACAGGCTGTGCAAACTCGGGGCCGTCGAAGACGTCGACGGTGCTGCCCGCCGCGGTGAAGGTGTTGTCGAGGACATCCGACTTCTGCACCAGCAGCAACTCACTCTCATTGAATGCGCCGTTGCAGGTATCGTCGGCATTCATGGTCGAGGCGATCAGGTTGCTGGAGATCCCGAGACCGGGCTGCACTCCCGTGAGTTCGTCGGTGACCGTCTTGAACGGAGCCCAGACGAATCCGGTCCAGACGTCGGTGTCCAGCAGCGTCGGGGCTGGTGACACCAGGACGACGTCAAACGAGGGATAGTCGCCACAGACCCCGGTCTGGAACCGGTCGGTATCGAGCTCGCTGAGGAAGAAGCGCCGAGACGACGCGTCGTAGACCACGTGAGCGTCGCTGACGACGTATTCGGGATACAAGTTGCCGTTGACGAAGGTGTTGAGGTCGAACCCCCATTCCTGTTGGCCACTGACTGCCGAGTACACGTACATCGCTTCGTCCGTGACCTCGATGGCCTGCGTCGGGCCGACTGCAATGTCATCGTCGGCGGGCGAGTTGTTCTCATCGTATTCGCCGAATTGCTCAAGCTGGGCGGACTGCTCATTGCCGACGGTGCCCTCGAGCTCGGTCGGCAGGCCGGCCGTCGCGGGCGACGCCAACGAACCACGCGCACCGACGGCATGAGCGCTCACACCTGGTGACGAGGCGTTCGCGATCACCGCATGCTTGACTGCAAAGGACACCGATTTTGGGTGCTCCCGGTGCGCTGCTGCCTGCGTGAAGGCCCGCTGGGTTACCGGTGAGACGGCGGACAGCGTGTTGACGGCATGCGTGCCCGGAGCTGCGGACGATGCGAACACTGGAGCACTTCCCAGGGCCAGACCAAGAGCACAGACGAAAATTCCGGTAAGCGACAGCCGCCGACCGCGCTGATTGCTTCGCATGGTTCCTAACTCCTCCCTTCACGGTCCCAGCACATATCGGGCCAAAACTGGCGCTGGCACGACCGCTCTATCACCTTACCCCACTTCTGCCTGCACCACGGCAAAGTGGCGTTTCTCAACCGGAAAGCGAAGGGCTACGAGGAGAGGTTAGGACTGACTGCGATCAGCTACGCGCTTGAACGGCTTTCAGGATGATGTCGACGCACGCATCAACAGGCAACGCGGTGCTGTCGATGACAAGGTGGTAGTGGCGCGGATCGTGTTGATGCGTGTTGTAGAAGACGCTCGCGTACCGTTCGCGCGCACCGTCCACAGCCCGTTGCGTGTCGCGCGCGGTGGCCTCGTCGGCTCCATCGGCAATCGCCTGCGCGATTCGCGCCTCTTGAGGGCCGTCGAGCCGGACGCAGAGCACGTCGTCTCGACCGCCGAGGACGACCATGCCCGCGCGGCCAAGAATGACCGCCCCAGTCGTATCCGCGGCGCGCCTGATGACGCGCTGCGTGGCTTCAACGTACGTGTCCTGGCTCCGGAGGGCTTCCGGCGTGATCCCGACTGCCGTGGTCACTGCCTCGACGCTTGCGAACGCACCGAAGAATTGCTCCAGGCGACCCGGAGCATGCTCATCCTGGGTTTCTGCGGCTTCCGGCGAGACCTGCAGTCGTCTGGCAACGGCGTGCGGGATCGCTCGATCGAGAAAAGGCAGCTGCAATGCCGACGCAACCGCCTGTGCCACCGCTTCGCCCCTGGCACCATACGACGCCGAGATCGTCACGCTGCTCATCAGTCGTTCACGTCTTTCTTCGCTGCTCCGATACCGTGCCGAACGGCGCCACGAGCGTACACCGTTGTCCCTCGACAGTTCGCCGTCAGGGGCCAAACGCCTCGACGTCGGTGCCGTCACCAATGAAGAGCTTGCCGTCGCCGGAGGTGGGAGTCGCGAAGTGTTCAGTCGTCTTTGGAAGGTGCAACTGCACTGTCGTGGCGCCCGTTGTCGGATCGAGTCCGTACAGCGTGGTCCCGCCATCCACGCTTCCTGCCCAGACGAGACCGCCGGCGAGGATAGGCGGACCTGACGCAGTGTTCGAATACCAGACGACGTGAAAGGCGGATGGGGAGTTGATGCTGACTGACACGATGCCGTCAGCGCAGGGCACAAATACCGTGGCGCCGGACACCGCTAATCCGCCGAAGGCGGCGCCGGAAGTCTGATGGCAAACCTGAGCGCTGAAGTTTTCGCCACCGCCTGGGTTCGAATCGCTTGGCAGACCTCCCTGGCTCAGGAGATAACCGCGCCCACCTTTGCCAATCGCGAAGATCAGGCCGCCGGACAGCAGCGACGGACCGACCGAGGCGAGGTCAGTGTCGTCGGCATTGAGTGATGACCACTGCTGCGGTGCCCCGGGTGCGAAGAATGAATTGAGGACGAGTGACGGGCTGAAATCAAGCACGCTATCGCCGTAGTCGTACTGCGTCACTGTGGTGGACGACCCATTTCCGGTGGTGACGAAGATGTTTCCGGCGGAACTGACGGCCGGACCGGACGGTCCCCAGATGCCGCCCTGGTTATCAGTCGGCGTGTCGTGCCACGACGCACGAATGCCGCCACTTGACTCCGCAACCGTTTCGACGTACCCATGGTAGGTACCGCAATCACCGCTGAGACCACCCCAGGTGATGACGACGTTGCCCTGGCTGACGTTCAGCGCGCTCCGCTCCTGCTCAGTATTCGTGATCATTCCAGGAGGCGTGACGTTGCGGTTGTACGCGACGTGGCCGGTTCCAACCGCGATCTTCGCGAGCCGAAATGTGAAGGTCGTGGGAGCGGTCTGTGTCTCCGCGAGCACATAGAGGAATCCGTGGTCAATGACCGGCGTCCCGGTAATGCCGAGCGGCATGATGTTTCCACACGGAAAGTTGCTGGTTCTTGGATTCCCAAGCTTCGTATGCCAGATGACGGCACCTGAGGTAGCCGCCAGCGCATAGACGGAGTCGTTCTCGGTGGCGACGATAACGTCGTTCCCGCTCAGCAGCGGTTCAGCGTAGATCGCTCCGTCGAGCGGGCCAACCGTCCATGACGGCTTCATCGTCTGGAAGGACGGTTCTTTGACATCGTTCCCACTCCGCCCTGCGTTGAGATGGTATGTCGGCCAGAGCGAGGTTGTGCCGCTGCTCGCGGCCGGTAGACCAAGGAGCGCGACCGCCATCAGTGCGATTGGGAGATGGCGCCGTGCGTGGTACATCCAGCCGTTCATGTGTCAGCAGATCCTCGATATTGGAGCCTCAGGCTACTCCGAGTTGCCGCGCTCCTCAAACGCGGCAACGCGAAAGGGCCGGCGCACTCCCTCAGGAGTGGCCGGCCTCTTCCTTGCTCAATCTAATGTGACGTGATCAGGATGCCGGGGCGAACACCTCGACACGGTCGTTGCCGTAATCGTTGACGTAGATGTTGCCGGAGGGATCCACGACGATCCCCATCGGCTGAGTGAACTTGCCGTTCGTGCTGCCCTTCGAACCCCAGCTTCCGAGGAACGCTCCTGTGCTCGGGTTGAACTCGTCGATCCGGTTGTTGTACGTGTCCGTGACATACAGGATGCTGCCGTCCGGCGAGAGCGCGTCGTCAAACGGCGAGCGCATCGCGGCCGACGCCCCGATCTGCCGGAGCAGCGTGCCCGTTGGGCTGAACACATCGATCAGACCTTCGGTCACAGAGACCGCATAGATGGTGCCTGTGGTGCTATTCACGGTGACGCCGGTGCAGCCCTGCACAGCGCCGGGGTTGCGACTGATCACGCCGCATGCCACCGGGAAACCTGCCACTTCCTTGCCCGCCTGCGTGAGCACCTGGAGGCGGCCCAGGTCGCTATCCGGCACGTAGACATCGTTCGACGGGCCACCGACGAAGATCCCGCGAGCGTAGAAGAACTTGCCGGGCGAGCACGTGAGGCATGTCCCCGCCGCGACTTCGCCGCCGAACTCCGACAGCGAGCTGACCTTGGCGCTCGACGGCGACGCGCAGCCGAGCGGCCCGTTGCTGTTGCCGGAAGGTGTGTATTCCTTGATCCAGCCGGAGCGCGTGTCGTTCACCCACAGGTTGCCGTTGGAATCGACCGCGACGCCACGCGGGTAGTCCATCGCGCAGTACGAAGGAAGGCTTGGCTGGCGGCTGCCCCACATCTGGACGAACGCTCCGGGTGTGGTGCCGTTGAGCCCCTGGAATTCCTGGATCCGCTGGTTGAACGTGTCGCTCACGTAGACCGTGCCGTCAATCGGCGACACCGCAACGCCAACCGCCTGGTTCAGGCCTCCGGCGGGAGGGGGCTGCACCGGGTTCGGGATCGACCCGATGAAACCACCGGGCTTGCTGCTCGCAAAGAGCGGGTTGTATGCATCGATGTTGAAGCAGGCGTAATCGCTCTCGTAGACGGTCCCGTTCGTGCCAATGGCAGTGTCCCGCGGCCCGTCGAGCTGGCCGCCGCCTGCGCAATTCGATCCGGCTTTGCCGATGTCGCCGACGAATGTCCCCGCGGTGGTGAAGACGGCGACGTTCTGCTTGCCCGCGTCAGTGACGTAGACCATGTTGTTGGCACGATCGACGGTCAGCCCGCGGGTGTTGCCGCTCGTCTGATTCTTCGTCGGGAGCCCGGCCTTGGTGCTGAAGTAGCGAAGGAAGGTTCCGGTGCTGCTGAAGACCTGCACGCAGTTGTTGGTGACGTCATTGACGTAGACGTTGCCCGAGCTGTCGACGTCCATGCCACGGATGAGGCCGAACTGGCCCAGCGAGCAGCTCGTTCCGGTGGTTCCGAACTCACCGAGGAAGCTGTCGCTGCCGTTGTACATCAGCACGAAGTTGTGGCCGGTCGCGCTGTTGGAGTTCGCAACGTACACATCGCTCGTCGCCGAGTTGACCGTCATCCACGGCGCGTAGAAGGCACCTTCAGCGTTTGAGCTCACCGAATTCAACAGGGTGCCGTTGCTGCTG
This sequence comes from Candidatus Dormiibacterota bacterium, assembly GCA_963754015.1. Classification (GTDB taxonomy): domain Bacteria; phylum Chloroflexota; class Dormibacteria; order Aeolococcales; family Aeolococcaceae; genus Palsa-851. The sequence goes on along the minus strand of CAVWEG010000007.1, from coordinate 175,741 downwards.
TATCGCAGGTACCCCTCGAGGTCGTCGACCAGAAAGTTATCGGTCGAGGAGTTGACCACGATCGAGTAGGGCTGCTGGGTGTTGAGCGCCGCCTTGTTGCTGTAGACGGCGAGCGGGGTCCCGGATGTCGAGAAACGCCGCACCTGGTAGTTGTTGTAGTCGGTCGTCAGGATCGTGCCCGACGCAGAGTCAAACGCCATTCCCCACGGATAGACGAAAGCGCTGCCCGGCTGACCGATCTGCAGCTTGAACGTCGGAGCGGTCAGGCTCGGTGCCGCCTGCGCGTTCCAGATGCCAGTCGCTGAGCCGATGGCCAGAACGGCAGCGCCGGCCGCAACCGCACTCGCGCGCTGAAATCTCCTGTTCCCTAGCCCTGTGGTATTGCCCACAACGTCGTCCTCCCCTTTTGTCCCCGTGTCCTTGGTTGGACACCGCATCTCGCACACCCGCAGTGCGGGTCACTTCCTGAGGATGCATCCTAGCAATTCTCGGACGACTTCGCAGCAAACGCGTCAGGAAGCGCGCCGCGACGCTCTCCATCGCGTCGGCATCCAGTGGCCGCTCGGGGTCGGCAGCCAGCGTTCCGGCAGCCAGAGAATGAACGCAGACCAGCCCAGGCCGAGGAGGAATCCTCCGATCACGTCAGTCGGCCAATGCGCGCCGGCCCAGATGCGACCGATGCAGGCGAAGAGGATCACCAGGGCCGCAATGACCCAGATGGCGACGCGCCAGCGCGGCCCGGCGTGCGGAGCGATCGCGACCGCCAGCATGACCGCGAGCCATGTGAAGAACAGGGCGTGGCCGCTTGGATAGCTGTACCCGCTCGACGGGTTGAGGATGGTGACGAGGTCGGCGGTCGGTCGCTGACGTGCCACGGACACCTTGACGATCTGGTCGAGCAGGCTGCCGATCGCGCCGAGCGCCATCAACCATCCGGCGCGACGATCCCAGATGAAGAGGCACACCACCACGGCGATGCCGAAGAGATCCTGCACCAGCCCGCCCGTCACGTTGGTGAGGGTCATCCAGTAGGTCAGCGGACCCCAGGGCACGTGCTGGATGAAACGCTCGACGGGAATATCGAAGCCTGTGCGGGTGACGCCGCTCACGACCAGGACCGTGAGAACGGCGAAGAGCAGGAACGACGTGAGGGATATCGGACCAAGCCAGCGGCGGGCGGACCCCCGCGGTTCCCCAGCGAGGACCTCGCGCGCCGCCTGCGACCCGTCCGCGAGCGTGGAGTCGACAGTGTCGCGCCTCATCCCAGGCGCCTCGGTGGTGCGAACATTATATCAACGCTATAATAATTGGTTATGGCTCATGAGGCACTCAGCCCGCATCGGGTGCAAACCGAGAGTTCGTCCTCGCGGCTGCGATGGATCACGGGCGACATCAACTGGACCCTCATGACGGTGGCGATCGTCGCGGGAGCTCTGTTCGTTCTGCTCACGGCGCTCGTCGTCGCGCATCCGGCGCCATTCTTTTTCGACCGACCGATCGAGGTCGCGGTGCAGTCAGTGAACGTCGGCCCGTTTGGGTGGTTCAACACCTTCATATCGGACTTCTCGGGCTTCGTCGGTATTGGGGTTGCGTTAGCGGTGATCGCGGTGACGTTTCTCTTCCGGCGTCCCGCGACGCCGCTCGTTGCGTTCTCGGCGCTCTATGCCGCGGTGTACAACGGCGTGAACATCATCGTTCACCGGCCTCGTCCGAGTGGCGTGGCCCACACCACCTCAAAGATGATCGGCTACGGGTACCCGAGCGGGCACGTGGGGTTCTTCGTCTGGCTGAGCGTCATCGCGGTGCTGCTGCTCGCCCGCGACCGCCTGCCGCGGGTCCTGTACATCCTGTGCTGGCTCCTTGCGGTGGTGTTCGTCGCGGCTGCAGGGCTGAGCCGCATCTACGTTGGCGCCCACTGGCCGAGCGATGTGATCGGCGGGTTTCTGGTTGGTGTTGCCTGGATCTGCTTGAGCCTCTCGCTCGGCCGGCTCACGGGACCCGCGTTCCGCAGGCCGCGCAAGGCAACCCCGTGATCAGCGAAATGCTCGCCCGTGCCGACGGCCGGTTGGGCGACATGATCGAACACGCCAACCGGCAGCATCATGTCCGACGCCTGGACAGGATCGGCTGGGATCGCGCGTTTCGCGGGACGACCGGTTGGGGCAGCGGCACCTTTCCCACTCGCGAGGGCAACCACGTTGCCGTGCACATCGACGGAGAGGCCGCGCTGCCGGCCATCGTCAGTGCCATTCGCGGGGCTCGGTCATTTGTGCATGTGGCAGGGTGGACGGTGAATCCAGACTTCGCGATGGAGCGTGGCTCCGAGACGATCACGTTGCGAGCGTTGCTCGCGGAGACTGCACGTCGAGTCGACGTGCGCGTACTTGCCTGGGCTGGCGCGCCAGTCGCCGTCATGCACCCGACGCGTGCAGAGGCCAGGCACCTGATGCATCGGCTGACCTACGGAACACGCATTCACGGCGCCCTTGACGCGCGGAACCGACCGATGCACTGCCATCACGAGAAGCTGGTCATCATCGACGGGACCCTGGCGTTTGTGGGCGGCATCGACCTGACAGATCTCGCCGGTGACCGTTTCGACGGACCACCGCACGCCAAGTCGACGCGGCTCGGGTGGCACGATGCTGCGGTCGCCATCACTGGACCGGCCGTCGCGGACGTGGCTGCGCATTTCGTGATGCGGTGGCAAGCGACGACTGGCGAAGCCCTGCCGGAACCGTTTGTTCCAGCACCGGCGGGCTCGAGCCGAGTGCAGATCATTCGCACGGTCCCGGAGAAGACCTATCCAGTTCTCCCGAACGGCGACTTCAGCATTCTTGAGGCGTACTTGGGTGCCATGCGACGCGCAAAGCGCTTGATCTATCTCGAGAATCAATTCCTCTGGAGCGCCGAGGTCGTCGCGCTGCTGCGCGAGAAGCTCCTGCGACCACCGAGCGACGAGTTCCGGCTCTTGCTCGTGCTGCCGCGACGGCCGAACAATGGCAACGACGACACGCGCGGCCAGCTCGGTGTTCTCGAATCCGCGGACCTGCACCACCGCTTGCTGTTCGGCACGGTGGGAACGCCGGGCCGGGAGGAGCCCGGTGTCTACGTCCACGCAAAGGTCGGCATCTTCGACGACGAGTTGCTCACCGTCGGGTCGGCCAATCTCAATGAGCATTCACTGTTCAACGACACTGAGATGAACCTCGTCACCGACGACGCCACGCTCGCGCGACTTGTTCGCGAACAGTTGTGGAGCGAGCACCTCGCGTTCGATTGCAGCGGTCGCGAACCACTCGAGGTTATCGAGTCACAGTGGCGCCGAGTGCTCAGCGAATCTGCGCCACATCCCCATCCGCTCCGATCCCTTCCTGCAGTCTCGCGACGGTCTGCACGTCTGCTCGGACCGTTGAAAGGACTGATGGTCGATGGGTGATCATGTGACGTGCCGTGCTCGACGAACGACGTTTCCGATCAACTACGTGAAGGCGGGTTAGGATGAATCACGACGCCACCGCATCCGTTGGATCGATCGCAGCCGAAGGTGCTGGCGCCGTGCGCGCGGCGAGCGAGAGCGGACCGATGCACGCGATGGCCCGAGCGGGTCTGGCCACTCGCGGCATCACCTATCTGATCATCGCTTCGATCGCGGCGCAAATTCCATTTGGCGGTGCGGGGGAGAGTGCCGACCAGCATGGTGCGATCGAGGACGTCGCGTCCAAACCATTCGGCCGGATCCTGCTGATCGCCATGGCGATCGGCTTTGGTGCATATGCACTCTGGCGCTGGACTGTTGCGCTCGTCGGCGGCCACGACGCTCAAGGGGTGTCGCGCATGAAGCGGTTGCTCAAGCGACTCGGCGCGCTGGCGATGGGACTGGTGTATGCAGCGCTCTGCGTCAGCACCGCCGTTGCAGCGGCAGGGGGACAGCAATCATCGAGCACGCAAGAGCAGCAGAGCGCGACCGCACGCCTGCTTGCGCTGCCGGCGGGACGCGCGTTGGTGATCGCCATCGGCATCGGCATCGTGATCGCAGGAATCGTGGTGCTCTGGCGTGCAGTCACCACAAAGTTTGAAAAGAAGCTTGCGATTGAGCAGATGGGACCTCGAGTGCGACGCTGGGCCGTCGGTCTTGGCATCGCTGGCAACGGCGCAGGCGGAATCGTGCTCGCACTGGTCGGCATCTTCTTGATCCAGGCGGCCGCCGCCAATAATCCGCATGCTTCCAAAGGCCTGGATCAGACCCTGCGAACCGTGGCACACGCTCCATTCGGTCCGATTCTGTTGATTGCCGTCGCAGCCGGTCTCGCCGCGTATGGGCTGTACTCATTTGTGGAGATGCGCTACCGACGCGTCTAACGGGCGAACTGCAACGCTCAGGCGGGGTAGCGCACCTGGAAGGTCAGACAGCCGTCATCGCTCCGCCACGGTCCGTGGGGCATGCCCGGAGGCCGGCACGCATACATGCCGGCGGTGAAGGTCTCGTTGAGCCGCAGATCGGTGATCGAGCCCTCGACGATGTACACCTCTTCCCAGCAGTCATGGGTCTGGACACCGTTGGGCGTGGTGTCGGTGCCGGGCGCGAAGCGCATCAGCGAGCTGGCAACGCCGGTATCGAGATCGGTGGCGAGGATCGATTCCGTGAGAGTGTCGACGTTCCCTGCGCAGCGGCTGAAGGTCACGCCGCTGGTCGAGAAGAATTCGAGTTCGGGCTTAGCCATCGCGGGGAAGCACCTCATATGAGTGGGTCAGACTCGTCGTCGGGTCGAGTTGCAGCTGCAGGCGCCACAGTCGACCGGGACGGAACTCAGCGGCGAGCAACGGTACCGTCCCGCAGAACATGACAAGGTCGTCGCCGAATTCGCCGAGCGCGCTGATCAGGCGTGCAAGCAGATCGGTCGGAGTACGCATGACAGCGAGGCTTCCCCGCTGGTACGGCTCGCCATCCACATCGGATTCGACGTCGATTGCGTCCCAATGCAGAGTGGCGAGGTCGTCCGGCAACGCGATGACGTCGCGGCTGACGGGTTTTGGACACGCCGCCTTTGATGCCGCGATGTCGGTTCGCTCCAGGTCGCGATCCGTGTGGTCCGACCCGACGCCCAAGTAGTGCCGTCCCTTGTGCCGGATGAGCACGGGCTCAACCTCGCCGGACGTGTTCGATCCGCTGATCGTGACCGTCCGGTCGGACGTGACAAGACGCGGATCGAGTTCAAAGAAGGCGGGGACCGATGCGGGCGGGGGAATGCCGATTGCGGCGAGCTCCTCAATGTGCGCCGCGACGGCAGCCGCATTGCGGCCCGTGTATCCGGCGATGATCAGACGGGGCGAGTCCAGGTCGACGTCGGCGTCCGTGTCGATCGGTCGAAATCGCAACGTCATTGTTCGGACACGCTCATCCGGCGGTCCCGCAGGACCGGGAATTCGTTGCGGACCCGAGCGACAACTGCTGGGTCGACATCACACCACGTGATGCCCTCTGCGTCCTCCGCCTCCGTGAGCACGAGACCCCACGGGTCGACGATTCGGCTATGGCCGCCGAGTGCGACGCCGTTCTGCTCGCCGACCGCATTGCACGAAATGAGGAGGATCTGCTCTTCGACGGCGCGACACGAGGTGAACAGCCGCCAGTGCTCAAGCCGCGCGGCCGGCCACGCTGCGGGGACGATAACGATGTGCGCGCCAGCGTCGATCAGCGCTCGCCACAACTCGGGAAAGCGAAGGTCGTAACACGTGGTGGCGCCGACCGCGCCCAGCGAGGTGTGAACGACCGCGATGTCGGAGCCGGGTGTGAGGAGTTCGGCTTCGCGAGAGCGATATCCGAAGACGTGGATCTTGCGGTACGCGTGAGCAATCTCACCGGCGGAATCGATGAGCACTGCGGTGTTATAGAGCCGATTGTCGGGACCGCGTTCCACGAAACTACCGAGGTGCAGGTAGCAACCCAGTTGTCGAGCCCACTCCCGGCCGGCAGAGACAATGTCGCCGTCCATCGGCTCGGACAACTCGCTGTAGCGGTCAAACGCGAAGTAACCCACACCCCAAAGTTCGGGGAGCACCACGAGGTCAGCGCCTTTGGCAGCGGCGACCATGTGTCCCACCCGTTCGCGACGACCCGCGACGGTTTCGGTGGCAGGGCTGGCGACCTGCAGCAGCGCAACCTTCAGCACGCAGGCTCACGCGTCAGCATCGTTCGGAGGATAGCTGAGCCCAGTTCCAGGGAGGTGGGTTTGTGCGTCGGTCAGGCGCCCGGCCGCACCGCGCCTTCCAACACGCGTCGCCCCTTCGGCGTGACGGCCGCACTGATCGTGCGTTGTACGGCGTTTCTTGAGAGCGCAAAGAACTGGGCATCGCTGTAGAGGTGGAAGTACCAGTTTCCAGAGAGCATTGCGGCCTCAAGCTCGAAGGCGAGCTGGACCGGGTCGACGCTGTCATCGAGCTCGCCGAGCCGGATCCCGTCGCCCGCGGCACCCTCGAGCATGTCCAGCCACTGACGCTGCAACGCGGCGATGGTATCCCGCACGACCCCGGGTCTTGCGTCGAATTCAGCCATGGCCGCGGCAAAGAAGCATCCACCGGGGAAGGCCCGTCGCTCCATCAACGCGACGTAGCGGTCGCAGAGCGCGTGGAGTGTCGCGACGCCCGCAGGGTGAGCCAAGCCCGGGAGGATCACGTGGTCGACGTAGATCTTGCGTGCATGCTCGATCGTGGCGAGCTGCAGGTCCTCCTTCGAGCCGAAGTGGGCGAACAGGCCGCTCTTGCTCATGGCGAGCGCCGTGGCAAGCCGGCCGAGGGTCAGCCCCTCGAGACCCTCGACGCTCGCAATCGCCGTTGCGACCTCGAGGATCCCTTGCTTGGTAGCTTGGCCCCGAGGCGTTTGGGTGGGCACAGGCCTTGTATAGCACGAACGGTCGTGCTATGGTCCGCCAACACAAGCGACCGAACGGTCGTGCTATTGAGGAGGTGCCACGATGCCCTTGGTGAACGTCAAGGTGATTGAGGGAGTGTTCAATGAGAGCCAGAAGCGCGACATGATCCGCAGGCTCACCGAAACGATGGTGGACATCGAAGGCGAGGCCTTGCGCCCCGTGACGTGGGTCGTCGTTGAGGAGATCAAGAGTGGAGATTGGGGCATCGCCGGCAATCCGCTCACGACCGCCGACGTCAAAGCGCTCGCTGCCGGGCAACCGGTCGGATAGCCGGCTCTCCTAGGCTGATCGACGATGTACGACGTCGTCATCGTCGGGGCCCGCTGCGCCGGGGCGTCACTCGCGACGCTCCTGGCGCGGCGCGGGCATCGTGTGGCGCTCGTCGATCGGGCGGAGTTCCCGAGCGACACCATCTCGAGTCACTTCCTGTGGCCACAGGGAGCCGCCCGGCTTGCATCCTGGGGCTTGCTCGATCGCCTGAAATCGCGCGGTTGCGACCCGATCCCGACGCTGACGTTCGATTTCGGGTCCGTCGTCTTCACGGGACAGGTCCCGTCGGTCCTGGGCGTGAATGAAGCCTTCTGTGCGCGGCGGACCGTGCTCGACAGCATCCTGGTCGAAGCGGCTGTCGAAGCCGGCGTCGAGCTCTTCGAACGGACCTCGGTCCGATCGGTCCGATGGTCGGAAGGCACAGCGTGCGGGGTCGACATCAAGCCGGTTGCCGGATCCGATACGCATCTCGATGCGCGGTTGGTGGTGGGGGCGGACGGCCGCCATTCTTCGATCGCTGGGCAAGTCGGAGCCGAGCAGTACGCGAGTGAACCACCGCTGACGTTCGCGTACTACTCGTACTGGAGCGGGATCCCGACGCCGTCTCCGACATACCATATGCGCGCTGACCGGCTGATCCTGCGCTGGCCGACCAACGGCGGCCTCACGTGCGTCTACGTCGGCGGTCATCACTCCGAGTTCGCGGCATTTCGACGTGATGTTGAGGGGAACTTCATGCGGTCGCTCGATGCGATCCCCGGCCTTCGCGACGAGGTCGCTGCAGGACGGCGTGAGGAGCGCTTCCGCGGCACGGCGGATCTGCCGAACTACTACCGGACGTCATTCGGAGACGGATGGGCACTTGCGGGCGACGCAGGACACCACAAGGATTCGACGACAGGCTTTGGCATGTCGGACGCATTCATCTCGGCAGAGTTACTGGCGACGGCTGCCGACGCGGCGCTTGTTGGGGAGCGGCCGTGGAAACAAGCATTGTGTGACTACCAGCGGCGTCGGGATGAGGCGACAGCGAACGGCTTCCGCTTGACCTTGCGTGCAGCGGCACTCGCGCCGATTTCGGCCCGCATGCAACGGTTGTACGAGGCCGCCTCCACGCGGCCGGAAATGGCGACGCAGGTGATTGGCGCAATCTGCGGCGTCGTGCCCTTCGATGACGTTTTCGCTGCCGCAATGCTCAGACCAGTTTCGGGGCATGACGCGAGATGACGGCGCTCAGCGGGCGCAATGACTGGACGGCGGTTGATGAAGGGTGGGGGCGCAAAGCCGTTGATTTCGCGGCCCTGAGCGAACCCGGTAATTGCCGTGAGTACGTTGCGTTGCAACACCGCCTCGGCGTGAGCGACGGTGACCGGTTCCTTGACGTGGCCTGCGGCGCAGGCCTGGCGATTGAACTCGCGCGAGCTCGAGGTGCCGTCTGCGCGGGCATCGACGCGTCATCTCGGCTCATCGCCGTCGCTCGCGACAGGAATCCCGACGCCGATATCCGAGTCGGTGATATGCACGCGATGCCCTGGCCAGATGCGAGTTTCGACGTCGCGACCAGCTTCCGAGGTATCTGGGGAACGACTCCGGATGCACTGGCGGAAGTGCTTCGTGTTCTTGCACCGGGCGGCCGAATCGGGCTCACGGTGTGGGGTCATATCAAGGTATCGCCGGGTGCGTGGGCGCTCGCCCCTTTCCGGCTGGCGGCGTCGCCTAAGGTCGAGAACCAAGCGGCAATGGTCACGTTGGGGCGGCCCGGCGTCGGGGAGGATCTGCTGGCGCGGTTTGGCTTTATCGATGTCGCGCGCATGAACATCCCATTCGCGTGGGAGTTCTCGGACCCGGAGATATATGCACGGGCCCTGGCCTCGACCGGCCCGGCCTACGAGGCGATGCAGAACGTCGGCGAGGCCGCATTCATCGCTGCTGCAACGGAAGAGGCTCGCGCGCATGTCCGGGATGGCCTGCCCCTGCGAGCGGAGATCGACGTCGTCGGTTACCTGGCCCGTAAGCCCGCATGAATCACGAGGGGGACGGCATGACATCGATTGGTTTTCTCGCAGCCAAGGCGCCTGACGCGGAGGCACAGCGCATCTTCGACGACGACATCGCCGATGACGGATACGTCATGAATGTTTCGAAGCTCTGGGCCTATCAGCCGGCAACGCTGAATCACCTGTTCGACCTGATGGGCGAGACCTACGCAACGGAAGGGCTCACGTTCCGCCAGCGCGGCATTCTGGTCACTGCGTGCGCGTCGACCATGGGTGACGCGTACTGCTCACTGGCCTGGGGGACGAAGCTTGCGAGCAAATCCGACCCGGAAACGGCAGCGGGTGTTCTTCTCGGAGTTGACGATCGCCTCAGCCCCGAAGAGCAGGCGATGGCAACGTGGGCTCGAAAGGTTGCGCGGGACCCGAACCACACCGAAGCTGCGGATGTCCAGGCGCTGCGTGACGCTGGGTACAGCGATGCCCAGATCTTCGCGATGACGGTGTACATCGCTCTCCGGTTGGCGTTCTCGACGGTCAACGACGCGCTCGGGGCTCAGCCCGATTCGGCGTTCCGGTCGAAGGCGCCAGAAGCGGTTCGACATGCTGTCGACTACGGCCGTCCCATCGACGACGCGTGAGATCTTCCTCACGTCGCTGAGCGCCGGGAGGACTATCGTCACGGCCGCTCGTGGACTCCAGGCTGGTCTTGCGATCGGATTGCGATCGATGGTGTGTGTACTCACCTCGAAAGAGCGCACCGCGTTCGTCAGGAGACCAAAAGGTGCGGACAGCCACCCCGATCCAAATCGCTCGCCTCGTTCCGTTCGCAGTCGCCGGGGTCCTGATGACCGCCTGCGGCTCGACAAGCACGACCGCCGCGTCCACGGGCGGTAGCGGCGGCGGCTCGCAGACCGCCTCCGGAGGGTCCAGTTCGACGACATCGGTCAACGACGGCATCGGCCACCCGGTCAACGTCTGCTCGCTCGTCCCCGCCAGCACTGCTGCCTCAGTCAGCGGCGAACCCATCACCGTGGCAACCGAAGACGACACACTCAGCTACAAGATCTACAGCTGCGACTACACCAGTGCGGATGGCACAACGGGCTTCGTGCTCAACGTGCTCGCGCTCGACGCGGCCGCCGGATATCAAGCAGACATCGACACGCACAAGACTGTCGGCTCGCCGGTGACACCAATCAGTGGGCTCGGCGACAAGGCGTTCTCCGTCAGCGACGGCGCGGAAGCCCTCTTCGGGAACGTCGAGATTCAGGTCTCGAACCTCGTGGGAAACACGGCAGCGTGCGAAACCCTGATCAAAGACCTGCAGCCGAAGCTCTGACCGGCGTCTCGACGGCGTTCACGGACGATAGATGTCCCTACGGTCGCAGCGTCAGGCGGACCGGGCGGTCGCCCTCCGGCGCGGATCAGCCCGGGTGCGACGACTGGTAGCGCGCCACGGTGACAGCGATGATCACGGGCACGTCGACGGCGAACAACACCAGCATCAGCGAGACCATGATCAGTGGCCCACCGGTGGCGTGGTTGCGCACGAATGAGAACTCGATCATCCCCGCCGAGATGACATATGCGAGCAGGGCCCAGCGCACGACCAGCGAAAAGGCTGCCCACGCAAAGCCGCGCCAGCGCACGAGGAGCACGATCGCGCTGCCCAGCAACGCAGCGCTGGCCGCGACAAGCACGATGGGAAGCGTCAGCGGCGGTCGGGTTGGGAAGTACGCTGCCATGAACACTCCGCCGACAACGACCAGAGCTAGTGACACCGTGGCGAGCTCGGCGGCCGGGGGGTATGCACCCCTCGTGGCGCCTGGAGTCATGCCCTGTCGCCCGACCTCGGTCACTGCGTGGCCACACGGGTCATGATCACCAGCGTCGCGATCTGCATCGCCCCAGTGATCCCGGCCGCATAAACGAAGCGCCGCATCAATCGGGCGATGAGCTCTCCGTTGGGATGCGGCTTCTTCATCTCGAACAGGACGGCGATATTTGCGGGTTCGAGGACGCCAAGCGCGACGGTGGCCATGACCCCGACGACGACAAAAGACGCCACCAGCCACCCGTGGTTTGGGTTGAGGGATTGGAGGTTGCCGAGTCCAAGCGCCAGCTGGAATCCCGAGGCCAGAGTCATGAGCACGACCGTGGGCATGATCACCACCATCATCGGCATGAATCGTGCAGAGAACTCAGCGCGCGCCGGAATCGAGAGCCGCCCGAGAATCGGGCCGATGACGAACCCGACGAACAGGTCGATGCCGGTCCACAAGCCGCCGCCGACCACGTGGTAAAAGACCAGCGCCCAGAGCCAATTGCCGACAATCGTGATGATCAGGCCGGCGACGATAACTGCGATAACAGGAAGTGCTGCGCGTGGCACGATCTGAATCGAGAGCCGGGGCGGCGCCTCCCCCGGCGCCGTCGCAACTGCCGGTGCGGCCATCGCGGATCGTACGTCCACCGGTTCTGGTTTCCTCCGCTCCAACGTGGGTGGTTGTTGCCGATTCAAGCGTCCCGTCGACCGTAGGGTATCCGTACGCGCAAACGCACCGTAGACTTCAGGGGCGCTTGATCGAAGCAATCGCTAGATTGCGCCGTCGCCGCCGAGGGTTCCGTGCCGTCGAAAGGCGGGGTGTCCCGCTAACCGACATCACGCCGCACAATAGCGGCTTTCCGGCCTCACTGCTGGTTTAGCCGCGTGCTTCGGCCGGGGGCTGCCGATGGGCTCCGGGTCACAGTTCGCCACCGTACGGTAAGTCGCATCCACCTGCTCGACGTGTCTCGAAGGAAGGAACGATGTCGTCGTCGATGGCAAGTGCTGCCGCGAGAGTCCCGATGAAAGCCACCGGTACTCCCGCGGCAAGCTCAACAGGCTGGAAGACAACGAGGAGCAGCCACAGCCCATACATGAGCGCGAACCGAGGATCAGGCCCGCGCCTCGCCCGGACGTCACGCGACGCACCTTGCGATCAGTCGTCCTTGTGGCTGTTGCGCCCACCCTTGCGTGACGAGGCGTTGTCATTCGCGGCATTTGCATTGCTGATCGCAGCAGCTCGCTGCTTGCTCATGCCCTTATCGCGCAGACCTCGTATTGCTTGGGGTTCTTCACAGATGGGCCATGTTTCGAGCCAGGCATGCCAAATACCTCCAAACTGATCGTGACGAACAGCGGTTAACGGGAAGATGCAGTGGCCTCCGCCTTGGAAAGCCGTTCGCCCATCACCCGTCGTTCGTCTTCGTCGCGGTCTTCAAGCACGCTGGGGAACTCGTCGTTCTCTTCGTGCTCCGCATGATCGACAACTGCCTGCTTGAATTCCGCGAACATCCGGTCGAACTCCGAACTGCTGACATCCAACTGCTTGAGCTCGGCGATGACCTGCTCCGCTTTCTCCTCTTCCTGCAGGCGTGCCCGGACCACATCCTCACCGGCAGTCTCTCTGCTCACCGGTCGAAGGACTGACTCCTCTGCTGCCTCATGGGCGGTGAGGAAGGCGGTCAGTTGGTCAAAGGCTCGTTGCCGTGCGTCTCCGCTCGCCTGTTCAACGCGCTCGAAGAGGTCCTGAACCTGAGCGTGCTGCTCGTACAGGATGCGGATGATGTCACCCTCCGGAAGCTTCGCTGCCTTCTCGCGGTCCTCTGCTGCACCCGCCATAACTAAGGCCTCCTATGTAGGTCGAATGTCACCTTTTACGATAGTTGCATGTACCACTAACAGCGGTGATGCCGGGCTCGAAACTAACTACGCAGCAACAGGTGGAAGAACTCCCGATACCGCTGCAGCGCCTGGCGCAGATCCTCGGTCGAGACATCGGTCCCCTGCGACCATGCGCTCTCGAGCCGGCTGCGCTCCTCCGCAAAGACGCGGGCGAGTTCTCGGACAACCTCGGCGACGAGCGTGTCCGCCTGCTCTACAGCCGCCCGCGGCTCGTCCACAAACGTCGTTTGGATTGCCGTCCAGCGGGCCATGAACTCGCCGTTGTTCGCCAGGAGGGGAGCTCCCTCGCCGCTCGCGCCATTCGCCGAGCGCGTGGATCGACCCTGGATCGTCGCTTCGTTCGGCGAGCCCTGGCCGGTCCGCGTCGGATCTGCGCTCGTCGCTCCAGCCGTGGGAGGGGCGGGGCTCGCCGCGGGCGGCACTGTGGTGTTCGCTTCGGTGCCGGCGACCTGCTCGGTGGTCAAAGGGGAGCCGGTGGTGGATTCAGCGGTCATGACGAACTCCTGTTTGAGATCACGGGTTCGTTCAGCGGTTATTCAGTGGGCGCCGCGAAACTAACCGTGGACCCCTAAAGCTGATAGTCGGACTATCATATCATGCATGTACGCGCTGTAGGGATCACATCGCGCGGGCGACTCGTCAACTGGTTGCAACGCCTATGCGACCATCCAATCGCCGGGCGGGTTCACCGTGCTATGCATGACTTACCGGGCAGGGCGGATTCGGCGACGCAGGCCGCGATCGAGTGATGGCTGGCTGGTGAGTCTTCTGGGCTATGCGCCGTGGTGGGTCACCTGCGGACTCGCTGTGACCGTAATCGCAGTTGGAGCCCAGGCCAACTCACTCTCGCTCGGCATCATCAGCGGTGCGGTGATCGGGCTCGCTGGACTGGTCAACGCTGAGGACACTATCCGGGGCCATCGCCTCGCCGGACATTCGCGATCCGTCGATGACTTACGTCGCATGTCATGGCAGGATTTCGAGCGGGTGGTCGCCGAGGCGTTCCGGAGAAGCGGCTATCGCGCTCGCCTAACCGCGCGTGGCGCTGATGGAGGCGTTGACATCATCCTGACGAGGAGCGGGTCCACGACGCTCGTGCAATGCAAGCAAAACACGTCTCGGTTGGGCCCAGGCGTGATTCGGGAGCTCGCAGGTGTTATGGCGAGCGAGGACGTCACCAATGGGATCGTGGTTGCGTGCGGCGGTGTTGGCGATGAGGGTCAGGCGTTCGCGAAGCGCAACGGCATCCGGATCATCGAGGGGTCCGCATTGCTCGGACTCGTCGTCGAAAAAGAGGCATGGACGGAGTTGGCGCGCGTGAGGGGAACGACGACAGCGGCGTCTGCGCAAGGACTGTCTTGCCCAACATGTCACTCGAGGATGGTGCGTCGGAAGTCTCGGCATGGCTTCTTCTGGGGTTGTAGTCGTTTCCCGAGTTGTCGGGGCACTCGCAAGTTAGAAGGGATCCGGTGACATCAGGGCGCTCCCGGATCTGCGCGAGATCCGGCGCGCGTTGCCCAGGCTGATGACCGCGAGGACTGCCTTGTACCAGTACTCCGCCACGCCCAGTTCCCTCATGTGACCGAGTGTCAAAAGTCAGCCGGAACCGGTGTCACCATCAACCGAACACATGACCTTGCCGATGCGACCGTCGGCGCGCTCCCCAGCGCGCCGAAGATGAGGGTGAAGACGACCGGCTCCGCCGGCCGTCGAGGGAGAAGGATCTGCCTTCTCCCTATAGAGACACAGGGGCCCCCGGCCAAAGGAGCAGATGCGCTCCCGCAGCAACCACAAGACCACGCGCGAGTTTGGCTGGGGAGAGAGGATTCGAACCTCTGATTGGCTGATCCAGAATTACTCGTTCCTCGTTGCACCTCCCGAAGTTGATGTGGGGGCTGGAATATCGTTATCTGACAAGGGCTTTCCGATCGCCATGCATCGACTGATCAATTTTTGGATCGACTGATTTTGTGCGTCGAAACGCCTCAAAACCGCCCAAAAAGTGGAGTGGATAATACCCAATTACTCAAGCTCCGTTCGCCGCCTGGGTAGCCCGTGTCACCCGGTTCGCGTGGAAATGGTGGCGCCTCGTTCCCGTCGCGACAGCGCTCATCCGGGCAGGTCGTCGGACTGTACCTCCTGATCGGAGACCTCTCGAGCGGTCAACTGGTAGCCGCAATCGACACGCTTGGCCCGTAAGGGCTCATGCTGAAGGGGGTGCGGTCGAGCATGAACGGGTGCGCGGTCGACGCATCCATGGGCACGAGGACGGACGTGAAGAGCCGCACGCCGTCCCGCATCCGGATGCGGTATTCGTACTTGGTGTAGTGCTCGCGTGCGTCGTACGCCGCCGGCGGCGTTTGGTCGTCGCCGGCAGATACGGTCAATAGCATGAGGTCACCTGATCTTCCATCAGCGCGGATGCTAGCCGGTTACCATGCTCGTCCCGCTGGTTCGAATAGAGTGATTGAACTGGGAAGGCTCTCCGGTATTCGAACTACCAAACGACACGATCGCGTCTAGATGACTTGAGGGACGCGCTCCTCAATGAGCGGATTCGACCGCAACGTGTCAGCGAGCGCCGTTTGACTTCGCCGCGACCGGTTCGGCAGCTCGGGCGAGGTCGAGCGCCTCCTTGATGGTGAGCTTGCGTCCCTCCCGCGTCGCACGGTCGAGCTGATCGGCCGGCAGAGCCGAGCGCGCCTCCTCGACGAATTGCTGTCCAGGCGTCTCGTCCGAATACACGTTGACGATGCCTTCCTGCTGGGCGTAGACCTCCGCGGCGGCGGCGATTCGCGCGGCGTCATAGAGCCGGTGTTCGACGGCCGCCGTTGCCGCAAGGCCGACCAGTGAGAGCCCGACCCCACGTACGCTGGCGACATCCGTATAGGCACGCACGGAGTTCGAAAAAGAACGCGCGCGCCAGCTCGGTGTCGCCGTTCTGGAGATGCGTCGATGCCATCTCGGAGAGAATCCGTGCCTCCTCGGCCCGGTCCCCGATGGCCTCGAAGGCAGCAAGCGACTGCCGGTACCGTTCCAGCGCGCCGACGAGGTCGCCGCGGATCGACGCCAGCTGGGCGAGGCCGCCGAGGGACAGACCCGATCCTTCCTGATCTCCGATCCGGCTCTGGATCTCGAGCGCTTCCGAGTACCTCGTGTGCGCGGCGTCGACGTTGCCAGCGACGCTGTGGAGGATGCCCTCGATGGCCAGCCCCATGCCTTCGCCCGAGGCGAAACCGGTGGCCCGGCTGCGTTCAATGCACTTGCTCGTCCATGCGATGCCGGCATCGAGATCGAACCCGATCTGTCCAAGCCCCGCCATCCATGTCGCGCAGCACACTTCGCGAGACGCGTTCGCTTCCTCGGCGACGGTGTATGCCCTGAGCAGCTCATTGTTCGATCGCTCGAACTGACCCAGCGTCCAGGACGCAAGCCCGGCTGTGAGCAGAGCACCGGCCCGCCCCGCCGTCGGCGCCTCGATCG
This sequence comes from Candidatus Dormiibacterota bacterium, assembly GCA_963754015.1. GTDB lineage: Bacteria > Chloroflexota > Dormibacteria > Aeolococcales > Aeolococcaceae > Palsa-851. Next base: position 159,332 of record CAVWEG010000007.1, on the reverse strand, counting down.
AGTCGGCATCGAGGAACGACTGAGCGTACTCGCGGGCGGTGAGGTTCTTGCCGCGTATGTGCCAAAACAGAAAAAGGTCGCCGCACATTCGAAGCCCCGACTCGCAAGCGACCGCGTCATGGTTCCGCGCGGCCGCGAGCAGGGTGTCGAGCGCAGCAACGATGTTCACGTCGTCACTGATGCCGCGCTCGACGGACCGAACTTGGTCGGTGCCCTCCACCCCGGTGCGGACTTCGTTGGCGCGCTCGGCATATCGTCGTGCATGCCGCAGCGACAGCGTGTCGCGCTCGCCCGACTCCTCCAACCGCTCGCGGGCGTATTCACGTATCGTCTGCAGCAGCCGAAGCCGTTCAGCCTGGCCATCAACGTGCACGAGCGCGTTGTCGACGAGCGACTCGACGTCGTCGAGGACGCTCTGTCCCGGATCAGCGCAGACTGCCTCCAGGTCCGTGACCGTGCACCCGCCGGCGAACACGGCCATGCGCCGGAACAGGCGCTGCTCGGACTCGCTCAACAGTGAGTGGCTCCAATCGATGGTGGCGCGCAGCGTCTGCTGCCGGCGCGGAGCGTCGCGCGTGCCCGACGTGAGCACGTCGAGTGCATGGTTCAGGCGCTCGAGCAGTGCCTCAGGACCGAGCAGTCGCAGCCGCGCGGCGGCAAGCTCGAGCGCCAACGGGAGACCGTCGAGACGACGGCAGATGGCCGCGACGGCCTCTGCGTTTGCAGACGTCAGCTCGAAGGAGCCGCGAATCGTCTGAGCCCGCTCCACGAAAAGGGCGACGGCCGCAAATGCCAGCAGCGATTCCGTCGATGTTGAGTCGGGGAGCGACGGGACAGCCAGGGGCGCGAGTACGTAGTCACGCTCGGCAGCGATCCGAAGTGGTGTCCTGCTCGTAGCGACTATGCGAAGACCGGGACAGCGCTCGACAAGCTCTGCTACGTGCGGAGCCGCGGCCACGACCTGTTCCATGTTGTCGAGCAGCAGCAGCGGCGTTGTCTCGCCGATCAGCGCCACGACGCCGTCCATCAGGGTGCGTCCTTCAGCCTCTTTCACGTCCAGGGCATCCGCCAGTGCCGGTACGACGTCTTCGGGGTCGACGACGTCGGCGAAGCTGACGAATGCAATCCCATCCAGGAATTCCGAGGCGAGCTGGCGCCCAAGCTCGATCAGCATCCGGGTCTTTCCAACGCCGCCAGGGCCCGTGATCGTGACCACCCGATGCTTGCGCACCAGCTCGATGAGCGATGCAAGGTCCGCCCCGCGCCCGATGATCCGCGTGGTTGCCTCGGGCAGATTGCTCGGCAGGCCCGCGTACCGGTCGCCCTTGCCCTCGAGCGCGAGTGCTTCCGGCACGACGACCCCATCCGCCGCCACAGCGAAGATCTCGAAGGGACGACCGACATTCTTGAGTCGGAACCGCCCCATCGACACCACGTTCACGTCGCTCCGATTCTTGACCTGCTCGGACGCCGAGTCGGACAGCATCACGCCACCTGGCACCGCGAACGATTCGATCCGAGCAGCGATGTTCACCGCGTCGCCGGTGAGACGCTCGCGCTCGACGACCACGTCGCCGACATGGATGCCGATGCGAGCTGCGATGCCGTTTGAATTCAGTTCTGCCTGTAACCCGACTGCGGCCAGCACCGCATCCAGAGCGCTCGGGAACATGCTCATTGTGCCGTCGCCGAGTCGCTGGACGATCGTGCCCTGGGAGGCGTCGTGATGCCGCTGTACGGCGCTCATGTAGCGGTCGCGAGTGTCGACCGCCGCTTGCTCATCGTGCTGCATCAAAGCGGTATACCCGACCACATCGGTGAACATCACCGCCACCAACCGGCGGTCGAGCCGTTCAGTCACCGCAGGACGTGTACTCCATGCCGGACGGCTGGGACCGCGCGCGCACAACCCGCTGGGTCCAGTAGCACGAGGTCACGTAACCCTTCATCTGCGTGGATGCTAGCCGGTCATCCGTGTTCGCCGCGCCGGTTCGAATCGGTGATTGAACCGGGGAGGGAGGATTCGAACCGCTGATCGGCTGAGCCAGCGTTAGTCGCTGATATCGCAGATGAGGTTGTCACTGCCCATCGAAGTGCAAAGGATCGCCTGATGTCTGACAGGGCTCTGCAAAGCATCGATTGATCCTGCACGGTGCCGGTCGACCCGCTTGGCGGCGCACAGCGGATGAAATCCATGGCCCTTTGGCGGGCGTTCCGGTGCTGAGTTGCCGACCGACATCAACACCACGTCGGCATGACCATTGCGTTCTTCAGCGAGCCGCCCGAGCACTCGAACGCGTACGTCGATTGCGCGTGCTGGATTCGGTCGGTCTGCACGTGATGATCGGCCGCAGAGCAACGCTGGCGGGAGGAGACACGCCAGCAGCGGTCACGTCCCGGGGTCATGTCGTGCCCAGCTAAACCATGGCGACGCAGGACCACGTTCGCGCCCCGCCGGCCACGTCGCTGTCATCGCCTCCGCGACGTCGTTGACCGTCCTGGCCTCGCCGGCAGGCCGACCCGATGGCCGGCTCGCGGCACCGGGCCTCCGACTCCACCCTGAGGATCCGTTCCATCGCGTCGAGGTGTTGCTGCTGACGCGTCGCTGTAGCGGCCACTCCAATCGAAACCCAGTTGCCCTTACGCGCGTGCGCGAGGGAGCGCCTGCAGCAGGTGGGGAACGCTTCAAATGGAGCTCGAACGTCTCAAACGTTGCCGATTTAGGTGCCTCCCGCGGATCGCACCCAATGCGTCTCACGAGCGCCGCAAACGCACCGCGCGTCCCTGGCGGCCGTGACGATCGTCGTACAGAGCAGGGCCTACGGAAATGGCGTCGGATGATGGTCGAGACCATGCCGAGGATCACCGAGCTCAGCGCGCGACCACGCCAGCCCGCTGCGGGCGCGCCAGTCGGTCGAGGCGACCGCAGTGGGTTTACGCGGGGCGTCCTGGCGTGAGCGTGCCGGTCGATCCTGTCCGCCTGCGATACGAGATGGCTATTCGCGGCCTCAGCGCCAGCGACCTCGCGCGGGAGGCGCGAGTGAGCGCCGCGACGATCAGTGCGGCGCTCGCCGGTCGATCGATCGCCGAGACGTCTCTCCGACTGATCGCCGGCGTCTTGCTCGCCGTCCCAGTGGACGACGTGATCAGACAGCTCTTAGCCGCGCCCTCAACGGAACGACCGGCCCCAACGACGACGCCCGCTGGAGAGCTCTAGGCGACCCTGCGGGTGAGCGCCGCTGCAACCGGCGATCAACGCCGGTGGTATGGCGCCAAGGCGCGCATCATCGCCTCGTAGGCGTCGTCCCTGGTCAGGTGCGTGTAGCAGGAGGCGATGACCTCCGGCGAAGCGCCCGCGATGATGCTCAACTGCACCGGGTTCATGCCGCGGCGCAGCATCTCGGTCATCCAGCTGTGACGGAGGAGGTGGGGGTACACCCGCTTGGTGATCTTCGCCTTGACGACGGCATCCTTCACGACCTGGTACACGCCCCCACTGGTCAGTGGCTCGTACTCGCCGTAAGCGGTGAGCCGAAGCGACAGGAACATGGCGTCAGCGGTGCGCTCGTCGGGGCGGCGCCTGAGAAAGCCGTCGAGACGTCGGAGGAGGGGCGGCGCGAGGGGGACATCCCGGACACGGTCACGCTTGCCCAGGACCTTGAGGTGGGCCTGCCGTCCTCCCCGGACGATGTCCCCGGCCTGCAACCTGGTGAGTTCCTCCAGGCGGAGCCCGCAATCCCCAAAGATCCGAATGATAAGTTGGTCGCGCTCGGTGGCGGCGGCACGCTCGAGCTGGTCGATCTCGTCCCGGCTGAGGACGTCGCGGATCCGGCGCTCGCGGCGCGGCAACTGGGGCTTCGCCGTGACGACCTCGCCCTCACGGCTGGCCCACGTCAGCATCAGCCGGATCGGGCGAATGTAGGTGCATACCGAATCGCGCGAGAGCGGCTGGTTGCTGCTGGTCCGGTGGCTGAGCAGCATGGTCGTGAAGCGGTCGAGCGTCCGACGGTCGAGGTCCGACAGGGTTGTAATGCCCTCGGCCTCGCACCAGGGAAGGAAGACCGCTGCGAGGGAATATCGATACTGCTTGAGGTTCTTGGGCATGAGTCCGCGCGCCTCGCAGCTACCAAGATAATCGGCGGTAAGCTCGGTGAGCGGGGAGGCCATGGTGGCCTTGTTGGGGCGGTCGGTCATGGCTCAATGTCCTTAGGTTTGTCAAATTGTTGGACTAAGTGTCCAGCGAATAACCCGCAAAACCCAACCACAGCAGCGGATAAGCGGGTGACTCGACGGCTCTGCAAAGGCCCACTCGCCCTCCCCGAAATCTCTCGAAGTAAGATCAAATCGGGTGTCGGGGCGGGTTGGCTGGGGAGAGAGGATTCGAACCTCTGATTGGCTGATCCAGAATCAGCTGCCTTACCACTTGGCCACTCCCCAGCGGAGGTCGTCGAGTGTACCGGACGCCCCCCGGGGCCCCTGTTTGTCACTTCGGCAGGCGGCATATACTGGACAGTGATGGATCTGCTCGAGTTGCTCCGCTTTCAGGCGCGGCGGTACCGCTGCTCGGCATGTGGCGAGAACATGGCCGACTGCGGGATCAACGTGCTTGCCCAGCAGGGCAATCGCGCCCTGGTTCGCGTCACCTGCGCGTCGTGCAATGACGAGAACCTCCTCCAGATCATCTTCCAGACCGAAGCTGAAGAGAAGGCCGGCACCCCCGCCATCGATGAGGGTGTTCCGGACGTCGTGGATCCGATCACCGGTGACGAGATGCTCGAGCTCCACTCGCTCCTCTCGTCGCACGAAGGCGCGCTCACCGAGCTGCTCGTCAAGCACTGACCGCGATCCCCGCCAGGGGTCGTGCGACACTTGCCCGCCGTATGACGAGCCTCGATCCCGTGGTGGACATGCGTTTCGATCGCCTCTACGGACTCGAGTTCGGCGAGACGACCGCGGAACGGATGACCGCCACCTGTCCGGTCACCGACAAGATTCTCCAGCCGTTCGGCATCGTCCACGGCGGCATCTTCTGCTCGATCGGCGAGACGCTCGCGTCAGTCGGTACCTACATCGGCGTGCACGAGGCCGGGAACATCTCGGTGGGGATGTCGAACCAGACGAGCTTTCTCCGTCCCATCGCCAGCGGCACGATCCACGCCGTGGCCACACCGCGTCACCGCGGGCGGACGACCTGGATCTGGGACATCGAGATCACCAACGACGACGGCGCGCTCTGCGCCGTCGGCCGGATCACGATCGCGGTTCGGCCCCGGCCATAGCCTCCTGGCGGGCGGTGATTCGCTTGGCGACCTCGGCACCGCCGGCTGCACCTGCCGCACTGACACCGCGAAGCGCCACCTTCTGCCAGATCGGCGTCTTGTCGCCGCCCTTCCTAATCTCCTTGCGGATCTTCTCGAGCTCAGCTGCGAGGTCCTCGAGCGTCGTCGGGGCAATCGGCTCCTCTTCCTTGGCACGGCGCAGCCGCGACCGCACGAGGACGATCGTTCCAATCAGGAGCACCGCGCCTCCGGCAATCGCCGCGTAGCGCGGCCCATCGCGGCGCAGGCGCGCCTTCCAGTCCAGTTCAGCACGCACACGCTGCTCGAGCTTGCCGGCGCTCTCGGCGAGCGCCTGCTTCGTCAACTCCCTTTGACGCTGCGCTTCGTCAGTTCCCGGAGCCACTCGGCATCCTCCTTCAACGTCGATTCCACCTGCTTCCGCCCGCGTGAGATGGCCTTCCGTGCCTTCCGTTGTCCGAAATAGATGAGGACCAGGGCGAGCAACAGGAAGATCCCGCCGAGCACGAGCCAGCGCACCCATTCGGCCCCGAGGATGCCGAGGCCCGACGGCAGCGCACCCAAGGCCTCGATCACGCCGATCAGGACGAAGGTCGCCGCCACGAAGATCAAGGCCGCCGCGATGGCGAGTTGGATGACCGCGCGTTTCAGCTCCGCGCCGACGACCGCGAGCTCGGCGCGGCCCAGTCGGATGGCGTCCTCGATCACCTGGCGCGCAAGCGCGATCGGGTCGGTGCTATCGGGCGCGTCGCCGGCCACATAACCTCCAGGCGTGGGAAAGCGCGGCTTGGAACCCGGAATCTCACCCACAATTCGGCAGGTCTGCATGATACTTGCGCGTACCTCGGCGGGCGTAACCCCACCAGGGTCAGCCGCGTTGGAGCATGCAGATGGCGGAAATTTCTCCTGTTCGACGACTGTCCCGGAACCAGCCCGATGGCTCGGCCGACCTGGCGGTACGTCGCCGCTACCTCCGGCGCCAGCGCCTGGCCAGCGGCCGGGTCTGGATCATGGTCTGGGTCACCTTCTTCGCCGTGGTTGGCTGGCTCTTCATCGCGGGGTTCGCCGGCTTCAACCACTGACCGGCCTTCCAGGGGGGATCACGTCGGCGCATGGCGCAGCCAATGAGCCGCGCCGACACACACGTCGATTAGCCGATCAGCTCCCGAAGGTCCTGCAGCTGGAGCGCGATCCAGCGGGTGATGTCATTGGTCATGACCGTGTCGCGGATCTTCTGCAGTCGCACCTGACGCTGCGGTACATCCATCATCAGCCCGAAGTACAGCGCCTCAGCGGTCTCCTCGATGTCAAACGGATTGACCGTGATTGCGTAATCGCCGAGCTCCTCGTGTGAACCGGCGTTCTCGCTGAGGACGAGCACTCCGTCGCGTTTGTTGACGAGCGGCCCTTCCTTTGCGACGAGGTTCATCCCGTCGTAGATCGGATTGACGAGCAGCACGTCGAAGTTGCGATAGCCGGCGATTGCGCGCTCCATGTTGTCGTCGATCTCGACCCGAATCGGCGTCCACCCACCGCGACTGTATTCGCGATTGATGCGCGCAGCGACGCCCAACACGTGCCCGAGATACGCGCGGTAGTCATCGATGTCCTGCCGGCTCGGTTGCAGGAATGCCCAGAACAGCACGTCCCCGAGCAACTCCGGGTGCGCCGCGAGCAATCGCTCGTATGCAAGGAACCCGCGCACGATATTCTTCGACAGGTCGGTCCTGTCGACACGGAGGATGAGGTGCTTCGGGCGCCACTGCTCGATCTGCTCTTCCTGCACGTGGACGGCCGGTCGCTCCGCGTGCTCGAGAAATGTCTTTGGATCCATGCTGATCGGGTAGTTGCGGACCCATACCGCGCGGCCTTCGAAGAACACCGTGCGCTGCCGGAAATCGACGGTGAGGCCGAGGTTCTGCTCGCACGTCATGAGGAAGTTGCGCACGTCGCGCAACGTCTGGAAACCGATGATGTCGGCGCCGAGCAGACCGCGTACGATCGCGTCGCGAATGTGCTTCGGCAGCACCGTCCAGTACTGCGGCGTCGGCCAGGGGATGTGCACGAAGTGCTGGATGCGTACGTCGTCACGGCGCGCGCGAATCATCCCGGCGACGAGATAGAGCTGATAGTCCTGGATGAAGACGAGCACCGGCTTTTCCGACCGCTCAGCCTCGGTGATGACGCGCTCGGCGACGAGCTGATTCACCTTCACGTAGCCCTCGGCCCACGCGGTCTTGATGGTCTCGTCGACGACGGGCTCGCGCGCGAGGTCCCAGAGGTAGTGCTGGATGAACCAGAGCAACGGGTTGCTGATGACGTTGTAGTAGAGGTCGTACGCCGACGCCGAGGGCTCGACGAATGCGACCTTCACGGTGCTGCCGTCGTCGGTGGTGAGCACGGCCGGATCGCCGCGCGAGGCGAGCGTGCGGTCTGACTGGTCGCGCGCCAGTGCAACCCAGACGGCATCGGTCGCTGCGGCAAGCGAGGTCATCGCCGTCACCAGGCCGCCTGCGCCTTTGACGAGGCGCTCGGGCGTGTTGCGATATGGGTCCGCCGCGTGCAGGACAAGCGGGGCCCGGTTCGCAACGATGATCGGCTGGACGCTGGCGAGCATCCGCCGTGTGTACGGCTCGATCGCCGACAAAGGCCGTGGCTCCTTCACAGACCGAGCGGGGCCGGCCCGCCGGAATCATGCTACCGGCCCGGCCCGGATGGCGGAGTCCGCACAATCCCGGGTCAATGTCACATCACATTGATGAATACCGGGTCGACACGCCGCGATTGGCGCTGTCCGTCCGAGACCATGCCGGCGGCGAGCCGGCGATCCTGGCGCTGCACGGGCTGGCGAGCAACGCGCGCTGGTGGGATCTCGTCGCCGAACGCCTGGTCCCCGCGCATCGGGTGATCGCCGTCGACCTGCCTGGTCATGGCCTGAGCGACCGTCCCGACACCGGCTATGACTTCGCCACCGTCGCCGCCGATCTCGAGGGCTTGCTTGCGGGGATCCACCATCCCCAGCCGATCGTCGTGGTCGGCCACAGCTGGGGTGCCACGGTTGCGCTCGCGTTTGCCGTCGACCACCCGGAGCTGACCCTTGGCGTCATCTGCATCGACGGCGGCGCCGGCGACCTCAAGGCCCATTTCGGTCCCAGCTGGGAGGTTGCCGAGCGAACGATGCGACCGCCCGCGCTGGCCGGTATCACGCCGGCGATGGTTCGCGCGTGGATGGACTCATCGCCGCTTCGCGACGGGTCCGACCCGGAGACCGCGGCCGAGATTCTCGGTGGCAACTTCGAGGACGACGGCACAGGCGCCGGCACCTTGCGGCCGCGCCTCACCCTCGACCATCACATGCAGATCGCCCATCACCTCTTCGACGCCAATGGGTTCGAGCTGATGGCCAAGGTGCAGGCACCGATGCTCTTCATCCCGGCCGGTCACCCCGGCGCCGAGGACTCGCCGAAGGTTCGATCCGTCGCCCAGGCGCGTGACGTGCTCGGCGATCGCGCCCGAGTTGTCTGGATCGACGGGGTCCACGACCTCCCCGTGCAACGACCGAACGAGGTCGCGAAAGCGATCAGCGACTTCGTCGACGAGATCGCTTCTCAGCCCAGCAGCACGTCCCAGAAGTAGCGCTCGCGCCGGGGCACGCCCTGGTCGACATGGATGTGCTTGACCTGCGTGTACTCGAGCAACCCTTCGCGCCCGTGCTCGCGGCCGATGCCGCTCTGCTTGTAACCGCCAAACGGCGCCAGCGGGTTGAGCAGGTGCCAGTCGTTGATCCAGACGGTCCCGGTACGGAGTTGCTTCGCGATCTCGATCGCACCTCGTGTGTCCCGCGACCACACGCCGCCGGCCAGCCCGTAGATGGTGCGATTCGCTCGCCCGATGACCTCACCGAGGTCGCTCCAGCGCTGCACCGCAAGGACCGGGCCGAAGATCTCCTCGGTGCCGGCGTGCGATTCGGGGGAGACGTCGGTGAGCACCGTTGGCTGCACAAAGAAGCCGCGATCGCCCGCGTTCGGCGCACGGCCTCCACCGCATGCGACGGTCGCACCTTCCTGTTTCGCCCGGTCGACAGCGGACAGGATCATGTCGTACTGCGACTTGCTGATCACGGGGCCAACCTGGCTCTCGAAGTCGGCTGCATCGCCGACACGCAGCGACGCGGCGCCATCGACAAGACGGTCGACGAAGGTGTCGTAGATATCGTCGTGCACGAAGAGGCGCGTGCCCGATTCGCACATCTGCCCCTGATGGAAGAAGGTGCCGAAGAGTGCGCCGTCGACCGCGATGTCGAGGTCGGCATCCGGGCAGACGATGTTCGCCGACTTGCCGCCGAGCTCGAGGGTCACCTTCTTGATGGTTGGCGCCGCTGCTGCGAGCACGCGACGGCCGGTCGCGGTCGAGCCGGTGAAGGCGAGCTTGTCGACATCGGGGTTCTCGACGAGCTCGATGCCCACGTCAGCGCTGTCGCCGGTGATGACGTTGAGCACGCCCTTGGGCAGCAGTCCTGTCTCGTCGATCGCGCGCGCAACCGCAAGCGCGCTCAGTGGCGTCTGCGGCGCCGGCTTGAGGATCATCGAGTTGCCCATCGCGAGCGCCGGCGCGATCTTCCACATCGCGAAGATGAGCGGGTAATTCCACGGGATGATCCCCGCGCACACACCGGCCGGCTCGCGCTGCACGAAGTTCCAGGACACGTACGGCGAATCGATCCACGGCAACGGCTCGTACCAGGGAATCCCGAGGGCCTGCTCCGCGAGGCTGCGGAACCATTCGATGGCGAGCGGGACGTCGACGACCGATGTCTTGCGGATCACCGCGCCGGCGTTCTCTGACTCGAGCAGCCCCCAACTGTCCGACACCTCCTGAAGGTGCTCGACGATCTGGAACATGATCTGGGAGCGCTGCAATTGCGACTTGAGGCGCCACTCGCCGGCCTCGAAGGAGCGGCGCGCTGCCGCGATAGCGCGCTTGGCGTCGGCTCTCGTGCCGGCCGGGGCGAGCGCCATGACGTCTTCGGTGGAGGGGTTGATCACCTCGTAGGTGCGGCCGTCCTCGGCGCCGACCCACTCACCGTCGATGTACTGCTGGTAGGTCTCCACCTGAGCTCCTTCACCGCTGCACCGGTTATTGACGCGGCTGTCGATTATGGGACGGCGAAGTGTGCAGACCTGCCGCCGCGAAGCCTGGTTTGTCCGCGCCATCGATCCGAACCACACCCTACGATACTGTCATTCTGCGGACGCAAACAGTGGAGTGGCGGGATGGACCAGATCGAGTTTGCCGACGGCTTCGACCGACCCGACCAGATCGCTTTCGGACTCGGCGCCGGCCAGCTCGGCGTGGTCATGTGCGGGGCTCTGGCGGCGTATTCGCTGCTGCGCTCGCCTCTCCCGCAGGCGTTTGCGGATCCGGTCGCCGCGCTCATCGCGACGGTCGCCGCCGGATTCGGGTGGATCCGCATCGCTGGGCGTCCGGCGCTGGACTGGGCGATCTTTGGCGGCTTGTATCTCATGCGGCCGCGTCGCGGGACGGTACGCGGCACCGCGGACTCGGACGGCCCCGAACCGCCTGATGCTCCGCGGATAGTCGCGCCGGAGTCGCCGATCATCGAACTCTTTGGCGCCAAGGCGACCCCGCCTGCCCAAGCCGCGGCCACCGTTGTCCGCGCTCCCCGGCGCGACGGGCCGCGACGGGTGACCTTCTTCTCACTGCGCGGTGGTACCGGCCGGAGCACGCTCGCCACCGAGCTCGCGTGCCTCGTCGCCGCGAGTCGCGGCGACAACCACCCGGCGCCACGCGTCGCGCTCGTCGACCTGGACCTGCGCAGCCCGACAGTCGGCATCCGTCTGGGCACTCCGGAGAAGACGCTGCTCGACTACGCGCTCACGTCACCCGACGATCGCGCAGTCACCGATTTCATGATCACGCACGCATCCGGCGCTCGAGTGCTGCTCGGCGCGCAACGTGCGGTGAATCCCGAATGGCCCATCACGCCCGCACTCCTGCGCGAGGTGCTCCGCGAGCTCGACATGGACGGCTTCGATCTCGTCGTCCTCGACGTGTCGCCCGAGCTGTCGCCGGTGAACACCGCCGCGCTGTGCGCGTGCGACGACGTGTTCGTCGTGGTCGTCCCGACGGCTGGCGGCGTCCAGGACGCATACCGCAGCACCGAAGCGTTGCGCCGCCTCGGGCTGCGCCAGCAGCTGCGCTACATCGTGAATCGCTCGACGACCGGCACCGACCTGACGGAGCCGATGGCCGACCTTGGCGGACAAGTGGTTGCCGACATCCCCGACGACACCGCTGTCGTCAGCGCCGAGAACGCGCACCGCATCGTCGGGCTCGAGGAGACCGGTCCGGCCGCGGTGGCACTCCGTCGATTCGCCCGCCGCATCGAAGGCGAGCTGCGGAGTCCATGGCCGGCGTGATCGGCGCCGTCTGGAAGAACCCCGCATTCCGGCCGTCCCCGCTCGATGGCTCGATCGTCGTGAACGGCAATCGCTGCGAGTATGCCGGCGGGGTGTCCGCGATACTGACGACGAGCGATCTCGACATCGACGGTCTCGACCCGGCGCGCAAAGCGGCCGCAGCTTCCGCGTATGCGCGTCTGTGCTACACGCTCGAAACCCCGATGCAGCTGCTCGTACAGGTTCGGCCGTTCGTGTACGACGGCGGGATCGCCCTGAATCCGCACCACGCGCTGGATGAGGCCATGCATCAGTTCTGGCGCGAGCGGTATCTCGGTGGCGCGAGGCACAGCCATCGCGTCTCCGTCGTGTTGCGTGCGGAGACGCCCGACATCCTCGATACCGCATGTGCGCACACAGCCGACCGACTGTCCGCGCTCGGGATCACGACACATCGACTCGAGGGCGAGCAGCTGTCCCGTGCCGTCTTCGACGATTACCGCGCGAACGGGGATGCGACGCCGTGGTACGAGCACGCGCGGTATTGCTCCTTCAACGAGCTGTACGCGCGCGGCTACGCGCTCCGACGGCTGCCGGGCCATCCGGTGAGTGCGGGCTGGCTCGCTCCTTTGCTCACCGTGCAGACGGAGTGCGACATCGCCGTTCATCTGGCTCCGTCGCCGTTGGGCGTCGCACTCAATCAGCTCAACCGGCATATGCGCGACTTCTCGGCACATCGAATGCTCGAGATGGAGCGGGGAGCGCTCGGCGACGTCCACGTGGACATCGGGCTCGAATCGGCTGCATCGCTGCGCGAGCGGCTCGCGCGCAACGAAGGACGGCCGCTGACACTGTCGATCGTCGCAACCGCCCGCGCTCGCTCACTGGAGGAGTTGGATGCGCGCGGGGACGCCCTGCGGCTTGGATTCGCCGCAGCGCTCATCGGTGCGGAGGCCACTCACTTTCGCCACAAGGCGGCCTTCACCAACACGATGCCGCTCGGCGTCGACGCGTTGCGTGCCGGCAAGCTCGTCGACTCGGCCGCCGCCGCAACATGCATTCCCTGGGTCGACGCCGGATGCTCCGACCCAGGCGGCTACCGCCTCGGCTCGGCGATCCGATCGGGATTGCCCGTTCGTGTCGCACCGTTCGACACGGAGCGCCATGCGAATCCGAACATCGCGGTCTTCGCGGCGTCGGGCCACGGCAAGAGCTTCGCCATCGGCACGCTCGTGCTCGAGGCTGCGGTCGCCGGCGTGAACTCCGTGATCATCGATCCCGAAGGCGAATACCGCGGCGTTGTCGCTGCGCTGGGCGGACGCTATCTCGAGCTGGCCCCAGGCACCGATGCGGCGGTCAACGTCTTCGAGGGCGCTGCGGACGATCCCGAGGAGGCGGTCGCGGCCGTCGTCGATCTGGTGACCGTTCTCTGCGGCGACCGCTTGACCGATGTCGAACGCGCCATCGTCGACGCTGCAGCGCGCGACGCCTTGCAACGTGCGGAGGCCGAACATCGCGTGGCGTTGCTCGCGGATTGCCTCACGACGCTCGATGCCGAAGCCCGGCCGGTCGCGATGGTTGTGCGCCGCTTCTGCACGGGCGGCCTCGGTGCGCTCTTCAATCGCCCCACCTCCCTCGCGGTCGATTCCGGCGTCTGTGCGATCTCGCTGCGAGACATGCCTCCGGAGCACGTTCCGGCTGCGACACTCATCGTCGCGCGCTGGCTGTGGGACCTCGTCCGACGCGATCGCCGGCGCCGTCACATCGTGTTCGACGAGGTTGGCGCGCTGTGCGTGCACCGTCCATTGCGCGATCTCCTCGTGCAGCTGGCGAGGCGCTGCCGCAAATACGGCGCGTCACTCGTCGTGGCCACACAGAACGCGCAGGACCTGCTCGGCAGCGATGAAGGAAGCGTCATCGCGACCAACTGCGCGGTTGTGCTCCTGGGCGGTCATCGTGCCGCGGAAACGATCCGAATGGAACAGGCGTTCGGGCTGACGGAGCGGCAGCGAATGCTTCTCGAAACCGCATCTCGCGGCGAGTTCCTGCTGATCGCGGGCGACCGGCGCGTTGCGATGCGGATCGAGGTTCCGGAGGCCCATCGTGCCATCCTGACGGGAGCAAATACGGTGCAAAAACCCCTTGACTCCAGAGACGGTGACTCGCAAGATATGGGGGCTCCCGACCGGCCGAGCCCCAAGATGTGGGATCATTAGGGTGATCTCACTCGCAGAGATTGGGGCCTCGAGCCCGCCAGGGCGCGGTCCTGCACACGTCTCCGCACCATGAAGCGCCCATCAGCCAAAAGAGGAAAGACCGTGGATCGATCCGCCTCCAAACCACTCCCAGACGACGCTCACCACATCGCGATGGAACCCCCGTCGGGACGGCGCGCACCTCGGAAATCGGGGTCCGAACACGCCCGCGTGAGTAGCAAGGTGGAGATCGAGGCGGGCGGCATCCAGGTCGAGCGCAAATTCACGCACGAAGGTGTGCATCCATTCGACGAAGTGACCTGGGAGCAGCGCACGGCTGCCATCGGGAACGAGAAGGGCGAGACAGTTTTCGAGCAGAAGGATTGCGAGATCCCGACGTTCTGGTCACAGATGGCCACAAACGTCGTTGTCAGCAAGTACTTCCGCGGCAAGCTCGGAACGCCGGGTCGTGAGACAAGCGTCAAGCAGATGATTTCGCGCGTCGCCGACACCATCGCGAAGTGGGGCCGCGAGGGGGGCTACTTCGCGACGGAGACCGACGCCCAGGCATTCCAGGACGAGCTGACCCACCTGTTGCTGCATCAGAAGATGGCGTTCAACAGCCCGGTGTGGTTCAACCTCGGCGTGGTCACCAGCAAGCCACAGATCTCGGCGTGCTTCATCAACAGTGTCGAGGACACGATGGAGTCGATCCTCACGCTTGCGAAGACCGAGGGAATGCTCTTCAAGTACGGCAGCGGCACCGGGACGAACCTCTCCACGATTCGCTCCGCGACCGAGTCCCTCGCCGGCGGCGGTACCGCGAGCGGCCCGGTCTCCTTCATGAAGGGATTCGATGCTTTCGCGGGAGTCATCAAGAGCGGCGGGACGACGCGGCGCGCAGCCAAGATGGTCATTCTCAACGCCGACCATCCCGATGTCGAAGAGTTCATCACGTGCAAGGTGAGCGAGGAGCGCAAGGCGTGGGCGCTCATCGAGGCCGGTTACGACAGTTCCTTCACGGGCGAGGCATACGCGTCGGTCTTCTTCCAGAACAGCAACAACTCGGTCCGCGTCACCGATGAGTTCATGCGCGCCGTCCAGGACGACCGCGACTGGCACCTGCGCGCGGTCACCGATTCGAATCGCATCCTCAAGACCGTCAAGGCTCGCGAGCTGATGCGGCTCATCGCCGAATCCGCGTGGCAGTGCGGCGATCCGGGCATGCAGTACGACACCACCATCAACGACTGGCATACGTCCGCTGCTACAGGACGCATCAACGCGAGCAACCCCTGCAGCGAGTACATGTTCCTCGACGACACGAGCTGCAACCTGGCGAGCCTCAACCTCACCCGGTTCCTCAACGATGACGGCTCGATGGACATCGAGTCCTACAAGCACGCGATCCACATCACGATCACCGCGCAGGAGATCCTCGTCAGCAACGCGTCGTATCCCACCGAGAAGATCGCCAAGAACAGCGAGGACTTCCGTCCCCTCGGTCTCGGTTACGCGAACCTCGGCGCGCTGCTCATGGCGCGCGGCGTGCCGTACGACTCGCCGCAGGGACGTGACCTCGCCGCGTGCCTCACCTCGATCCTCACCGGCGAGGCCTACGCCCAGTCGGCGCGCATCGCACGCGAGATCGGCGCGTTCAACGGCTATGCGGTCAACCGCCAGCCGATGCTTCGCGTCGTCGGCAAGCATCGCGAAGCCGCGTACAACATCCCCACCGACAACATCGAGGCCGACCTCATCGGCGCCGCCCGGCACGCGTGGGACGAAGCCCACGAGCTCGGCGCCCGTCATGGGTATCGCAACTCGCAGGCGACCGTGCTCGCGCCGACCGGGACGATCAGCTTCATGCTCGACTGCGACACCACCGGCGTCGAGCCGGACATCGCGCTCGTCAAGTACAAGAAGCTCGTCGGCGGCGGGATGCTGAAGATGGTCAACGGGACCGTGCCCGCGGCGTTGCGCCGCCTCGGCTATGGCGAGACAGCAATTGGCGACATCATCGCCTACATCGACGCCAACGACACCATCGAGGGCGCGCCGACGCTGCGCGATGAGGACGTCGCCGTCTTCGACTGCGCGTTCACCCCGCAGAACGGCAAGCGCTCCATCTCGTGGCAGGGCCACCTCCGCATGATGTCGGCGGTCCAGCCGTTCATCAGCGGAGCCATCTCCAAGACGGTGAACATGCCGAACGAGGCGACCGTCGAAGACATCGAGCGCGCATACACCGACGGCTGGAAGCTGGGGCTCAAGGCAGTCGCCATCTACCGCGACGGCAGCAAGCGCAGCCAGCCGCTCGCGACGAGCATCGACAAGACGACGGGTCACAAGACGCAGATCGTCGAGCGTCCGCTCCGCAAGCGGCTCCCCGTCGAGCGCACCGCACTCACGCACAAGTTCGAGGTCGGCGGCCACGAGGGCTACATCACCGTCGGTCTGTACGAGGACGGGACGCCGGGCGAGATCTTCCTGCGGATGGCCAAGGAAGGCTCGACGGTCAGCGGCCTCATGGACTCGTTCGCAACCGCGGTATCGCTCGCGCTGCAGTACGGCGTGCCGCTGCCCGCACTCGTCGACAAGTTCTCGCACACGCGCTTCGATCCGCAGGGCTTCACGCGGAATCCGGAGATCCCGATTGCCAAGTCGGTGATGGACTACATCTTCCGCTGGCTGGCTTCGCGCTTCCTGCCGCAGGAGGAGCGTGATCGCCTCGGCATCATCCGCCGCGAGCCCGACGGCAGCGTTTCCGAACCATCGGACCTCGCAGACTTCGGCACCGAGCCGGCCGTCGCACCGGTGGTTGCCGCTGCACCCGCCGCGACACCGGCAGCGACGGTGCGCAAAGCAGTCACACCGATTTCCACGCTCAGTGCCGGTGCGTTCATCAACCAGGAGGACGCGCCGACGTGCAGCGATTGCGGCAGCCTCATGGTGCGAAACGGCGCCTGCTACAAGTGCCACAACTGCGGAGCCACAAGCGGCTGCAGCTGACCTTCTAGAACCTCCTCCCCTCTCGCCCGGGCCGCCTTCGAAACGCTTTGGAGGCGGCCCTCTTTTTTGGGGTTGCAGACGACGCACAGTCTGCGCTGCTTTGGCGGCTACACAAATGCCCATGACCGGTTCATAACGACTTCGCAATCGGTTCTTCCTCGACTCGGTCCGTCCAGTTTCGCCAAGCTGCTTTGAGAGGAAGCGGCCACTAGGTCGTCCACGCGCGTATAGGCGATCGCCGTTGTGAGACGAGTTCATTGAGGGGACGAGCGATGATGTTGAAGCGGACGATCGGCCAGCTTTCCGTAACGGGCCTTAGCGCTGCGGCTCTGGTGCTCAGCGCGAGCTCCGTTGCCGCATCGGGCCACAGCGGATCAGACCCTGCGTCGCCGTATCGAGTGCACGTCCTGATTGATGGCGCCAGCCTCCATCACACGTTCGTGCCCAGCGGCTCAGGCAAGCCCACGTCCGAGCCTCTCGCCCAACCCGACGACATCGCCTGGCTGGACGGCAACCTCTTCGTGACCTTCCAGAACGAGGTAGGCCCGCAGGGCACGCCGAGCCCAAGTGGCAACCTGGACAGCACCATCGTCGAGATCAGCCCGAGCGGCCATGCAGTGGCTCAGTGGGAGCTCCGTGGGCACTGCGACGGGCTCACTGCCGATCCGGCAATCGCGAGCGTGATCGCCACGGTGAACGAGGATGCCAACTCCAGCCTCTTCACGATCGATCCCATCTCCGGCGCTCACGGTACCGTCGCCCACTACTTCTACGACCTCAGCCCGCTGCCTCACTTCGGCGGCACGGACGCCATCTCGATCGATGACGGGATGGTCCTCATCAGCGCATCTGCACCAGGCACCTCCGACGGTTCGCCGCCCGCTCCCAACGCGGCATATCCCGCCGTCTACGCGGTGACTCTGGACACCCACGATCACGTGGCGGTTGTCCGGTCGGTCTTCCGCGACGAGGCCACCGCGACCGTGGCCAACACCAACAGCGCGCAGCACGGCCAGCAGGTCCGGTTGGCGCTGATCGATCCGGATTCCAACGAGATCGTCCCGTCGACCAGCCCCCGATTCGCGGGGAGCTTCATGCTCGACAGCCAGGGCGATCGTGAGCAGATCTACGTCCGCGATCCCGGGGCCGATCATCCCAGTCTCTCCGTCCTCGAATTGACCCAGTCCATCGATGACACCGCTTGGGCAACCGATGCGGACGGCACCCTGTACGCAACCGACTCCGCCGGCGACACCGTGGACGCGGTGCACGGCAACTTCCCACTCGGCAGCGCATTTGTCGCAGCGACACCGTGCGATGCCAACTCAGCCCCGCCGAGCTGCAACAACACGCCGCCCTCGCCGGTCAACTTCCTGGGTCAGCTCAACATATGGACCGGCCAGATTGCTCATCTGAAGCTACAGGGTGCCGATCTTCAGCCGAAGGGGTTGCTCTTCGTTGGGGCGTAAGGGCAAGCTCTCCGCACGACCCTGACTCGATAGTCGGAGCTGCACCGGCACGGCATTCGTGTTCGTCCGCGCGCTGACCGTGCAGACACGGCATCCTTGCCGGTATGCAAACCAAACAGCCGCGATCGCAGCGGGAAGCCGGCATGCCGGAGGCTGGTTTTCACGGGTTCAGCGCTGCGGCGTTCGCGTGGTTCGTGGGCCTCGAGCTCAACAACTCACGCGAGTATTTCCACGCGACCCGCGAACTGTATGAGTTCGACGTGCGCAGTCCCTTCACACGCATGTTGCAGGAGTTGAGCGGCACGTTCGGTGGCACCGTTGCCGTGTTCCGTCAACAGAACGACATGCGCTTCACGCCGACGGTTCCGTACAAGACGAGAACGTATGGTGTTCTCGAAGCCGACGCGCCGGGCAAAGCTCGCCTGTACGCCGACATCTCTGCGCGCGGCCTCTACGCGGGCACGGGATACCACCGCCTGGCATCGGATCAGCTGCGCCGATACCGCGACGCCGTCATCGACGAGCAGCTCGGCGCCGGCCTGGCTGCAATGCTCCTCGCAACGCAGATGGCCGGCCTCGAACTCATCAGCGACAGCCTCACGTCTGCGCCTCGTGGGTACCCACGTGATCACTCGCGAGATGAGCTGCTGAAGTTCCGGTCGCTGCTCGTGGGACGCTTGATGACCGGTGAGACCGGTATCGAGCGCGACGATGCACTCAACCTTGTCTCCGGCACCTGGCACGCTGCTGCTGCGCTCACGACCTGGCTTGACGAGCAGGTGGGACCCAGCACGCTCGAGACGCGACAGCGCTGGCAGCGGCGACCGGCGACGCCATCGAAACCGGCTGGGTAACTGAGCAGCGCGGTGGCTCTCGACGGCTCGCCTACCATTGAGCCGCATGATCTTTCCGCCGTTTGACGACCTGGGGAATCGCGTCGCCGTTGTGGTCGGGGAGGATCGACTCTCGTACCGCGAGCTCGACGTTGCGTCGCGAGGCGTCGGCGCGTCGTTGCATGGCATGCATCGTGTTGCCGTCTGGTGCTCCCCGTCGTTGGAGTTGATCGTCGCCGTCGTTGCCGGGTTGAACGCGGGTGTCGCTGTCGTTCCACTCAACCCACGATCGGGAAACGCTGAGCTGCAGCACGTCGTGGCGAGTGCGAACCCCGACATTGTGCTGCACGCCCCCGGCGCCGAGCTCCCGGCCTCACTCAAAGTACGCACGACGTCGACCATCGACCTCGACACGAAGCGGAGCGGGGGACGTCCGAGTGCGCCCGACGATGCAGCGCCTGCACTCATCGTTTACACGTCCGGCACGACCGGACGGCCGAAAGGATCCGTGCTTTCCAGACGCGCCATAACAAGCAACCTCGACGCGCTCGCCGATGCCTGGGCGTGGACCGACTCTGACGTCGTCGTTCATGCGCTGCCGTTGTTCCATGTGCATGGGCTCATCCTCGGCACACTCGGTCCGTTGCGTCGCGGTGGCACCGTTCATCATCTGGGCTCGTTGTCCGCGCCCACGCTCGAGTCCGCGTTCCGAAACGGGGGAACGATGCTCTTCGCAGTTCCCACGATGTACCACAGGCTCCGCGCCGAACTGGAGTTGACGCCAAGCCTCGCCCACGCCTTGAGCGGCGCACGACTCCTCGCTTCAGGTTCCGCGCCGCTCGCGGCTGCTGACGCTTCCGGCATCACAGCAGCAACGGGCCTCCAGGTTGCCGAACGCTACGGGCTCACCGAGACATTGATCAACTGCGCAGTCCGATACGACGCGCAACGGACACACGGTTGCGTCGGAACAGCCCTCGCCGGCGTCGAGGTGCGTCTCCTCGACGATGACGGGGTCGACATCCACGCGAAGGACCCGGACTCGATTGGTGAGGTTGTTGTTCGCGGACCTAATCTGTTCAGCGAGTACCTCGATGACAAGGACGCGACCGCCGCCGCTCTCCGCGACGGGTGGTTTCACACCGCCGATATCGCCTGGCGGGACGAGGACGAGCGGATTCACCTTGTCGGACGCAAGGGTGTCGACCTCATCAAGACTGGCGGCTTCAAGGTCGGCGCGGGCGAGGTCGAGATGGCGCTTGCAGAGCATCCGGCCGTGGCTGAGGCCGCAGTCATGGCAGAGCCGGACGATGATCTCGGTGAGCGCGTTGCTGCATGGATCGTGTTGCGTCCAGGTGCCACAGCGACTGAGGCGGAGTTGAGCGATTTCGTCGCCCAAACACTGTCACCGCACAAGCGGCCCAGACGGGTCGTATTCATGACCGAGTTGCCACGCAACGACATGGGGAAGGTCCGCAAGATCGCGCTACCGCACCACCGAGATGCCCCGTAAATCGATGGCATCAGTGGGTCCGCTCCGATTGTCCGAGCGCATGATGCGTCGTATGGGGCGCGCCTCCCAGTCAACCGGACGGCGCAGCACGTTTCACGATGTCCTCGATGTGGTGCGCGCAATCCCTCCCGGATGTACCGCTTCGTACGCCGACGTGGCCGAGCACGCCATTGGAAGCCGCCGTGCAGCACGAACCGTCGGCTGGGCGCTCGCGTCGTGTCCGGAAGATGTGCCGTGGTGGCGCGTTGTGCGTGCGACGGGTGAGCTCCCCGGTGTCAACGACCGCGCACAGACGCGACTGCTTCGCGCCGAGGGCATCGTGGTGCGCCGCCGACAATCGGATGACTCAAAGCGGCGGACCTTCTTCGTCGCAAAGGACCGGCGGTGACACTCACGGCCGGCGGCCGGCCTAGCTGTTATCAGCCGCCACGACGTCTGCATAGCGGCGCAGATAGAGCGGCCATCCCTGATCGTCGTCGACACCTTCGCGGACCGATTCCCAGCCGTCGCCATGACGGTCGAGGTTGCGGTGCTCGAGCTCCACTCGTGTGCGGTCCGGCCCCTCGGCGATGAACCGCACATCCACCTCGCTGGTCCTTGCGGGATCGGTCTCGATCGCCCACTGCGGGCTGATGTCCCAGCTGAACATCACGCGGTTCGGCGGCTCGTACGCGAGCACGCGTGCCCAGCGGCTCTCGCTGCCGTCGACACCCTTGTCATAGACATGGCCGCCGACGCGGGGCTCGAAAACCGTCTCGGCGATATCGACCGCAAGCAGGTTGTGCTCACGCGGCTTGAAACGGCCGAAGCCCGTTGTAAAGACGGAGAACGCGCGCTCGAGCGGCGCATCGACGACGACCTCGTGGCGGATGGACGTTGCTGTGGCTTGTGTCATGGGACCTCCTTCTCTGGTTGTTCGGCGGCGAGCTTGAACGCAGACATGGCGCTGGCCCAGAAGCGATCGAGCTCTGCACGGAGCTCGTCGAGACCCTCTGGATTGATCGCGTAGATGCGGCGGTTTCCGACCGGCTGATCGATGACAAGCCCAGCGTCCTTGAGCACCTTGAGGTGCTGCGAGACGGCCGGCCGGCTGACCGGGAGCCCCTTGGCGAGATCGCCGACGGCGGATGGGTGTTTGGTCAGGCGCTCGAAGATCGTGCGCCTGGTGCGATCGCCCAGGGCGGCCCATCCGGCGAGTTGGTTAGTTGCCACGCACCGTAAGCTACTACTTACGAATGCTTGACGTCAAATCCTGCTCGGTGTGATGTCGCTGCGCACAGCGGCCGCCTCCGTGCGCAGCGGAGGCGGCTCGCGTCGTGGCCGGCGCTTGCAGCAGGTGTCAGGCGCCGGCTTGCAGGCCGGCCTCGAGGCGCTCGCGGACCCTGCGCCGCTGGAGTACAGCGTGGTACCGGCGCGCCAGCCGGATGCGATCAAGGTTCGGGACGATTGCCATCGCCGTGGTGACGAGTCCGGTGGTTCCAGCAGCGAGCCCAGCGTTCAGGATGATGGTCGCCGTTGTCATGTCGTGCCTCCGTCGGGGTGGGGTTGATATCGACACTCCCGAGGTTGACAACGGCGCTTCGGAGACTCGTCTGTGAGTGCTCAGAGCTTGCTCAGAGTCCGGCATGGCTGCGACTAGCTGTCGACATGCACGTATCGCGACCCGCGAGACCACGATGCTGCGGCCGCGATGAGCGATGCCACTGCGGCGAAGATGAACGCCGTGGCGAGGCCGGCGTGAAATGGACCCGAGATCAGGTCCGGGAAGAACGAATGCCCTGTCAGCGCCGCACGGTTTGCCGGCGAGAGCTGCGCGAGGACGTTCGATCCCAGCAGACTCTGAATCGGGTTGTAGCCGAGGAACGCCGCGAACAGAATCGACACCGGCGGCAGATTGCCAACATGCGCCGCGACCGAAGCCGGCACGCCATGTGCCAGCAACCCCTGCGTCAACGTTGTGGGCAATGTCGCCGACAGTCCGATGATCATCAGCGTGAAGAAGATGCCGATGGAAAGTACCTGCGCGGAGCTCTGGAATGTCGCGTTCATGCCACTGCCGGCGCCGCGATGGCGCGCTGGAAGGCTGTTCATGATCGCCGCTCGATTCGGTGCGGCAAACGCACCCATCGACAGCCCGCAAAGCAACAGGATCGCTGCAAATCCCCAGTAGTCGAAGTCGATCGGGAGGAACAGCAGCAACATGAAGCTCACCGCCGCCCCCGCCATGCCGCCCGTCGCCAGGTACCGCGCACCCAATCGATCCGACAGATAGCCGGAGACCGGACCGGCGAGCAGGAATCCAGCGGTCAGCGGGAGCATGAGGATGCCCGCATAAAGCGGTGTCTGCTCAAAGCTGTAGCCGTGCAGCGGGAGCCAGATCCCCTGCAACCAGATGATGAGCATGAACATGAGACCACCACGGCCGATCGCCGAAAGCAGCGTTGCCATGGTGCCGAAGGTGAAGGCTTTGATCCTGAACAGCGCGAGCCGGAACATCGGCTCGGCGACGTGCGACTCGATGACCCCGAACGCCGCCAGCGACGCGAGTCCGACGGTCAGCAGCGCAAGCACCGGCGCGCTCGTCCAGCCCATGCTTTTCCCGTCAGCCGGCTCGATGCCGTACGTGATGCCGATCATGACGAGGATCAACCCGACGGCGAATGTGATGTTGCCGGTCCAGTCGATCTTCGCGCGGTGACGCTGCCCGAGCTCCTTGAGGTTGCGGTACGACCACACCGTGCCGAACAGCCCGAACGGGACCGAGACAAGGAACACGAGTCGCCAGTCGATGGCGCCGAGCACGCCGCCGAGAATCAGCCCGATGAATTGTCCGGAGATCGCGGCGATGTTGTTGATCCCCAGCGCAAGACCGCGCTGGTTCGACGGAAACGCATCGGTGATGATCGCGGCGGAGTTCGCGATCAGAAACGCAGCGCCAACACCCTGGAGCAGACGGCCGACGATCAACCAGAGCGCGCCTGCCTGTGACGTCAGCGGGTCGACTGTCAGGACGAGCGACGCCGTCGTGTAGATGACGAAGCCGAGGCTGTACATGCGAACTCGGCCGAACATGTCGCCGAGACGTCCGAGGCTCACCACGAGCACGCTGCTGACGATGAGATACCCAAGGATCATCCAGAGCAGGTAGAAGCTGTTGCCCGGAGCCAGGGGATTCAGCTTGATGCCACGAAAGATGTCGGGCATCGCGATGAGCATGATCGACGAGTCGATCGTGGCGAGCATCACACCGATCGTGGTGTTCGACAGAACGAGCCACTTGTAGTTCGGCGAGATCGCCGGCGGAGCAGGCGCGACCGTGGTGGCCGTGCTCACGAGTCGGCGATCTTGTTGATGATGCCGGTTGCAGCGGACAGCAGCCTGCGTTCGCTGACGGACAGCGCTGCAAGTTGAGCGTTGAGCCATGCATAACGCCGGCGTCGCGTCTCGGCGATGAGTGCGGCACCAGCCGGTGTTGCGACGAGGATCACCTTGCGACCGTCGTCGGGATCACCGCGACGCTCGACATACCCCCATTCCGCGAGAGCATTCACGGTCTGGTTCATCGACGGCGGCGTGACGTGTTCACGGTCGCTGAGCTCGCGGAGGGTTCGTGGACCTTCTTTGACCAGGAGTGCGAGCACCGTGCGATGCGAATCGCCGATCTGATCGTCGGCCTTCTCGGCGCGGAGACGCCGGTAGAGGCGCGTGACCGCGGTGGAAAAGTCGGAGTCGAACTCTTCAGCGATCGGCCGTTCGACGACTGCTCTCGGGCTTCGCTGCATATCGTTAGGTTACCAAATTAGGCTACCTAATGCAAACCGAGCGATGGCGAGCACGGATGTCTCGGCGTTGTTCGGAGCGCGCCGATATGACGAGCAAACCGAGCCGAGGGCTGTAGCGTGAGGTCAGGAGCAGCCCAGGTCATTCGCTGCACGCGATATGAGGAAGGTTGTGAACATCACCAGGTCGGGACGGGACACGCGTTCGCGGGATATCCCGTTGTGGGTGACCGCAGGCGCCTGTGTGTTGCTGACATGCGCGGTCCTGGTTGCGCTCGCCATCCTCCACGCGTGGTCTGTTGACCAGGAAGCAGGGGCTCAGTCGATGAGCACGCTGCGCACCGCCATCGCTGTGGAGCAGGAGGGCGTGCTCGACAGCGTCAACATGCGAATGGCGCTGCAGGCCGAAGCGAACGCGGCACTCCTCGTTGTCAAGTCCACCGATGCATCCGACACGTGGTTGCCGGCGATCACCCGAATGGCTGATGACTATCAGGCGGCGGTCTCCATCGAGCTCGCGGGCATTCGCGAAGGCGCTCCGCAATCAGCCACCGACATCAACGCGCAGGTTGGCGAGACTCGATTTACGCCGCTCAATGCCGCCCTCGCGCTCGGAGTCGCGTGAGGAGTCCGCAGGCGCCGCACGCGGCGTGACCATCGCCTTCGTCGCGTCGATCGCGTTGGTTCTCGGCGCGGGAGTTGTCGCGATGTTGTTCGCGTTGTTCGCGCGCCGGCGTCGGAGCAGGATTCTCGCCGTTGAGGCGAAGGCTGATCAGCACGAACAGGAGTTGCGCATTGCGGCAACGCGTGCAGAGACGTTCACCGCGCTGTTCGACGAGAACCCGCAGCCGATGCTCGTCACGAGACTCCCGGCGGCGATGTCGGAGCGTGACGACCTGCAGTTCCTTGCCGTGAACCAGGCCGCCGAGGAGATGTACGGCTACACTCGCGCTGAGTTCCTCGCGCTGCATCTGGGCGAGATCCGCCCCCCCGAGGATCGCGACCAGCTGACAAGAAACCTCAACGCGGTGCGAGCGGGACGCACGCACTTCGACGGCATCCGCCACTGCACCAAGAGCGGGCGCACGCTCGATATCGAGGTCGACACCCGGGAGATGATCTTCAACGGTGAGAACGCGATGATCGTGTGTCCGAGTGATGTCACCGATCGCAAGCGGCTCCGGCGCGACCTCGAGCATCAGGCGCTGCATGACGCGCTCACCGGTCTGGCAAATCGTTCGCTGTTCCGGGACAGGCTGCAGCACGCACACCAGCGGCTCGAGCGCAGCGGCGGTTCCTATGCCGTGCTCATGCTCGACCTCGACAACTTCAAGACCGTCAACGACAGTCTCGGGCACGTGGCGGGCGACGATCTGCTGATCCGTGTGTCCGAACGCCTCACGGCGAGCGTCGGCGCCGGAGACACGGCCGCTCGCCTCGGCGGCGACGAGTTCGCCATCCTCCTCGAGGACCTCGCCGAGCCGGGTGACGCGCCCGGCGCTGCAGAGGTGCTGCGCACGGCGCTCCGGGCGCCGTTCCTAATCGGTGGACGAACGTTGACCGTCACCGTCACCATCGGTGTCGCCAGCTCCGTCGGCGCGGATGCCGCTGCCGACGTCTCGCGCAACGCAGACGTTGCGCTCTACGTTGGCAAGGCGGACGGTAAAGACCGTTGCGCTGTGTTCACGGATGCGATGTATGCGTCCACGCTGGAGCGGATGACACTCGAGCAGGATCTCCGCGCGGGCATCGGACGCGGTGAGTTGGTGCTGCTGTACCAGCCAAAGGTCGATGCACAGACCGGGAGACTCTCGGGTGTTGAAGCGCTGGTGCGCTGGAACCATCCGTCGCGCGGTCTCATCCCTCCCGACGCGTTCATCCCGATCGCTGAGCAGAGCGGTCTCATCAACGACCTGGACACGTGGGTGCTGACAGCTGCGTGCCGGCAGGCCAAGGCGTGGTCGGATGCGTGCATCGATCCAGTGCCCGTGGCGGTGAACGTCTCAGGTCGCAGTCTCGTCAGCTGCAAGCTGCTCGAGCGTGTCGTTGACGCGCTGCGGCAAACCGGTCTGGACCCTCACCTGCTCGAGCTCGAGATCACCGAGAGCGCAGCCGTGCCGCAGCAGGGCGAGGCGCTCTGCCTCCTGCAGACGATCCGAGACCTCGGCGTGCGCGTCGCGATCGACGACTTCGGCACCGGCTATTCAGTGCTCAGCCGGCTGTTGAAGTTCCCGGTCGATACGCTGAAGATCGATCTCACGTTCACCCGCGCGATCGTCGCCGAGCATCAGCCGGCACCGATTGTCGACGCGATGATCGCGATGGGCCTCAGCCTTGGACTGAAGGTTGTCGCTGAAGGCGTCGAGACGGAAGTGCAACGACGCTATCTGGCAAGCAGAAATTGCACTGAACTCCAGGGATATCTCATCAGCCGGCCGATCGCACCGGATGAGCTCGTCGCGCGCTTTGCCGGGACGAACCTCGCGACCGCGGCGCCGCGGCTCCCCGTTCTGGTCTGACGGACGCCCGTCGTATCGGGAGTGCCGCACGCACACGTGAGGGGCCGCTCACGCGCGGCCCCTCAGTGTGTCAATCAGCGTGCGGTCAGGCGGCCGGACAGGGGTTGTTCGGCAGATTGTTCTGGTAGTCGTTGTACTCGTACGTCACGCTCCCGTTCGCGCCGGAATACGCGACCTTGAGCAGGTGACCGTACTGCTGGTGCGCACCGTAGTCGTTGGTGCTGAAACCCGGGTAGTTCTGGCCGACGGTCCAGGCGCAGCCGCCGAGCGCGTGACCGGTGGAGTAGAAGGGATAGAACTGTGCCGGTGTTCCGTCGTCGGTCGGCGGAATGATGGTGCAGCCCGCGCCCGTCTCGGTCGCGCAGGTTCCCAGGTCATCCTCAATGGCCGGGAGGTCCGTGTTGAACCCAACTGACGAGTAGTTCGTGTCGTAGTGGGTGCCCGTCAGCGGACTTGTGAAGATGAAGTTGGTGGGCCGGTTCGAGCTGCCGTTCGGCCAGTCCGAGAGATATGAGGGTCCGTCGTAGCCGAGGTTCGATCCCTCGCACCCGCCGATCTTGATGAGGCTCGAGGCTGATGGCGCCCAGCAGCCCACGTCATCGCCGTCGGCCGGCTCCGAGTTCTTGCCGACGCCCTCATGGCCGAGGCACGTACCGGTTGTCGTGTCCACCTTGCTGCAGTAGTCGAAATGCCCGATCTCGGTGTCCATCGCGACGTTGTAGGTCGCGGCAGCCCACGGCACCGTGGTCTGCGGGGTGGACGTCGAGTACATCGGATGGAAGTTGTACGGAATGTTCTTGCACTCGGTCGAGGGGCTCGGGGCGAACTTGACCTGACCGAAGCCGTTGGCGGCACTCGCCGTCATCGATCCCGAGGAGCCATTCGTCGTGTCCTTCACGACGGTCTCCAGTCCATTCGGCGTGTCATGCATCGTGAGCGTGAAATGGTCGCCCTGATTCAGGTATTCCACCTTCGCGGGATTCGGGTTGCCCGACGCGGCCGGCGTGAAGTCAACCGGGTTCGGTGGACCCTGGGGTTTGCCGTTGTGCGTCAGGTACGCGAAGTTCACGTACTCCTCACCGACTAGGGACTCGCAGGTGGTGTTCAATTGCTGACCGGTCAGCGAGTTCGCCGCGAGGCTGTCGATGGTCAGCGCGACGCACCACTGCGTGCCCGAGCAGCTGAAGCCGTTCCACTGCTGGACGTATCCCGGCGGATAGAACTGCAGCTCCATGTAGGCCGTGCCGGGGTGGTATGGGCTCTTCGCCGGATTGATGATGTTGACGTTGCTGTCAGGCACGCACGAGTTCACGAGCTCCGGATACGACTGCGTGTCGCACATCGCCATCCCGAACCAGAAGGCCGGGGCATATTGGAAGGTGTAGACGTGCTTGCCGGGGACGTTGGTCGGGGACGGCTCGGTGGGCAGAATGCCGCTGTACTGCATCTGGTTCCCGGAGCCGGCCTTGTTGGAGTAGTAGAGGACGCTCGGCTCGTCGTGTCCGACGTAATGACCGAAGACGACGTCCGATTGGTTGACCTCGGTACAGAGAAAGCGATTGCTGTTGCTGCAATCGATGTGGTTTGAGGCCTTCGCCGCCGCCGAGGATGCGGCCGATGAGATGCCTCCACTCGCCAGCGCCGCTGGGATGGCAAGGGCCGCTACCACAAGGGGTGCGGTGAAACGCCATCGCGGATGTCGCATCGCGTCCTCCAATGGAGCGGTTGGCTGAAGGAACCGGATGGCAGCCCCCTCCGGGAACGCCCACTCCCACGCTCTCGAGCGGGACTAAGCTAGCAGGCGGTACCACGGTCTGCAACTGCCGGCGCTGGCAAGCCTGAATGTCCGTCGTACGAACGAATTGACGATGCCGAGCCGGTTGAAGGCGGAGCGCCGCTAGCCTACTTATCGAGCGCGCGTTCCAGCTCTGCCTTGTTCATCGAAGAGCGTCCTTTGATCCCGCGATCGGCCGCCTCGTTGCGCAACTGATCGTAGGTGCGTCCACCAGGCCCCGAGTGCGATCGCAGCCCGCCACGCCGTCCGGACGAGATGTCGTCGATCGACGTGCGGCTTGCCTCTTTGGACTCGCCGGCACGCGCCCGCTCCTTGTTCACCGTGCGAGCCGCGATCTCCTCTGCAAGATCCTCGGACCGGCCGTGCTCTTCAAGACCCTCTTTGATGTGCTCGTACTGCCGCTCTCGCTTGGGCGACCACGCCTTCACCGGCATCGCTGATCCTCCTGCAGTCGTTGGTGACCAAGAGGATGCGACGCTGTACCGGAGGTGTCAAACACACGCGCCGTGGTGCACTAGGAGGCCGCCTGGGACAGCGGCTGGGTCCAGACAGGGTCGCTCGATTCCCACACGCGCGTGTCCTCACCGAACACGAGGAACCGATCGAAGCTGCGTGCGAACCAGCGGTCGTGTGTGACGACGAGCACAGTCCCTTCGTATGCCTCGAGCCCGTCCTCGAGCGCCTGCGCGCTGTCGACGTCGAGGTTGTCCGTCGGTTCGTCGAGGAGTAGGAGCGTTGCGCCGTCCACCTCGAGCAGCAGGATCTGCAGCCGCGCCTGCTGACCGCCGCTGAGCGTCTCGAACACCTGGTCCGACTGCTGATCGAGTCCATACCGGCGCAACATGCCGATCGCCCTGCCGCGCTCGAGTTGCGCGTTGGCAAGGATCTCCACGGGCGTGCGTCCGGCGAGGTCCGGGCGCCGGTGGAGCTGCGAGAACACACCCGGGACGACTCGCGCACCGAGACGAAAATCTCCTGTGTGCGCAACGTCTTCGCCGGCGAGCAGGCTGAGGAAGTGCGATTTTCCTGATCCGTTCGGTCCGACGACCGCGATGCGCTCGCCGAACACGACATCGAGATCGAACGGTTGCAACAGTCCCGTCAGCTCGAGCCGCTTGCAGATGATCGCCTGCACGCCGGTCCGCCCGCCCTTGAGCCGCATCCGAACCTGCTGCTCGCTCGGTCGTTCGGCGGGACGTCCCTTTTCCTCGAAGTGACGGAGCCGGGTTTGCGCGGCCTTGTATCGCGCGGCCATCGCAGGACTGCGCGCCGCCTGCTGTTGCAGCGTCCGCACGTAGTCGATGATGCGTTCATGCTCCTCGGTCCAGCGACGGTGCAGCTCCTCGAGCCGCTCGGTTCGGTTGCGCCGTGCCTCGACGTATGTGCCGTACCCACCGCCGTGGATCCACGCGCCGTGACCCTCGAGCGTGACGATGCGTTGCGCGGTGCGCGAGAGCAACTCACGGTCGTGGGTGATGAACAGGATGGTCTTCGTGCTCGCGACCAATGCTGCTTCGAGCCATTCCTTGCTTGGGACGTCGAGGTAGTTGTCCGGCTCGTCGAGCAGCAGCACGCTGCTCGTCCCGCGCAGCAGCGCGTCGAGCATGAGGCGTTTCTGCTCACCGCCGCTGAGCTCATCGACTGAACGAGTTGCCGCGATCGTGTAGTCCTCTCCAAGCGCGGCATTGGTGCAGAGGGTCCACACCGACTCCGCGTCGTACCCTCCGGCATCCGCGTAATCGGCGACAGCTTGCGCATACGCCGCTCCGGCGCTGTCACCGCCAACCTCGTTGAGCAGTGCCTCGCTGGCGTCGAGCGCTCTTGCGGCGCGACGCAGCGAGGTCGGTGACACGGAGATGAGCAGGTCGCGCACCGTCTGCACGCCGTCCGCGCTGCCCATGAACTGACGCATGACGCCGATGCCACCTGCACTCGAGATCGTCCCCACCTGCGGTTTGCGGTCGCCGGCGATCATCCGCAACACCGTCGTCTTGCCGGCGCCGTTCGCGCCGAGCAGCGCTGTCTTGCTGCCTTCCCCAACGCGAAAGGACACGTCGTCGAAGAGCACCCTCCCATCCGGGAGGACGTGCCGGAGCCCTTTCACATCAACGAATCCCATCGCCCGACCTATTCTGGGTTGTCGGCCGAGTTGCGCGGATGAACGCGCAGGCAAAGAGAAAGACGCCTGGGAGTGCCAGGCGCCTTTCCGGGAGGGAGTTGACGGGGTCAGTGGGAGAGGATCTTGATCTCGTCCCAGTAGTGGTCGAAGGCGGTGTTCGAACCGGCTCCCTTCACGTACGGCTGGATGAGGAAGTTGCCGACCGAGTAGTACAGCGGGATGTAGACGACGTCCTGCTGCAGGATCTGCGCCAGCTGGTTGTACAGCGGGAGGGCTGTCGTCAGCGGCTCTGCGTCGGCCTGCTTGAGGATGCTGTCGTAGGTCGGGTCGTCGAACCCGCTGGTGTTGGCACCTTCCGCAGTCGGAATCGCGCCCCAGAGGTTGTCGTACCAGTCCTGCGGATGGTTGTAGTCGAACTGCCAGCCGTCACGCGACATCTCGTACTTGCCCGAGAGCCGGTTGCTGATGAAGATCGACGCATCCGACACCGAGTTCAGGCTGACGTTGATGCCGAGGTTGGCCTTCCACTGACTCTGCAGGTACTCGGCGACGCTCTCGTTGAGACTGCCCGCGTTGTACGAGTAGGTGAGGCTCTTGGTCAGCGCGCCGGTCGGGTCGTACTGCTTGAGCAACGCCTTGGCCTGGGTTGCGTCGAATTTCGCGAGCGGGTCGCTGTTCGGTCCGCCGTTGCCGACGAGTCCGGTGGTGATCAGTCCGCCGGTTGCTGCCGAGCAGATGAGGTTGTGGCACACCGTTGTGGCTAGACCCTGCTTGTCGACCGCGAGGTCCATCGCCATGCGCAATCCCTTCGCCGCGGCCGATTCACCGAGGAACGGTCCACCGGTGGACGGGTAACCGATGTTGAAGCTCAGCCATGTCGTGCGCCCCTTCGGCTGGGTCAGCAGGTCCGACTTCTCCCGGGAGTTCGCCTGGATCGCGAGCACGTTGGCGAGGGGGATGTTCGAGCTGTTGCCACCGTAGCCGATGATGTCGTACCCCTTCTGGAAGAAGGCATCAACGGTGGTCGGCGCAGTCGAGGGATCCTTGATGTCGATGTTGATCGTCTTGACCGTCGGCTTCGGCGAACCCCACCAGTTCGGCACCTGGCTGAACGTCAAGGATTGCTTGGGGGTATAGGCGGTGAGCTTGTATGCGCCGGTGCCAACGAGATTGGTCGGCGTCTGCCACCAGTTGACGGGATCCACACCCGGTGCATTGATGACCTTCTCGTCGACGATCGCGCCGACGGTGCCCTCGAGGGTCCACGCGGTGAGGCACCAGCCGCAACCACTGCTCAGCTTGACTTGCACAGTCTCGGGGTTGATCGCGGTGAGGCCGCTCATCATGAACGCAGTGTTGCCCGCGGCGAGCTGCTTCTCGATGTTCGCCTGGAAGCTGGTCGGCGAGCCGGACGACGGCGGGGCGCCGGCGGCTGTCTGGGCTGCTTTGAACCCCTGGATCGCGCTGAGGATCGATGCATATGCGCCCTGCAGATCCGTGCCGCGATTCCACGAGTACAGCACGTCCTTCGAGGTGACCGGGTCACCGTTGGAGAACTTGGCTGCGGGATTCAGGTGAATCGTGTAGGTGGTCCCGTCCGCGGAGATGCCGCCGTTGGCCTGCGTCGGCACCGTCAGCGCGATGTCCGGAACGATGTTCAGGTTGTCGTCGAACCGCCACAGGTTGTCGAACACGTTCTGCATGAGCTCGGTGTCGACTTCGGCGTCCATCTCGCCGGGATCCCACGTCCCCGGATCCTGGAAGACCGGGAAGTGCAGGACCTGCGACGACGCCAGCGAGCCCGTCGTCGTGTTGTTGCTCGCGCTCCCGCACGCAGCGACCGCGAGCAGGCCGAGGACTCCAAGTCCCACAGCGCTGATGCCCACTTTGTTGGTTAGCAACATGGTTCCTCCGATGCCACTGATGCGGGTGGTGATAGCGAGTGCGACGACACGTTGTCGCGCACCCACGCACACCTCGACAGGAAAAACTCTAGTCTCCCGCCAGCGGCGAAATGGCTTGCCTGCAACGCAATTCACCCTATTGGGGGAAGCCGCGGACACGATTTCATCCCGATGGGTGAGCGATATTCCTCACATCGATGTTCTGGAACGCCTGAATGGTCTTGTCCCTCGCATCGCGTTCAGCAACCATTAGCACCACTTGTTGCATGTATGGTGCACACGCCGCATGACCACTTTCACCAGATCTGTGCAACGCACGAGGAGCACGCACGATGTCCCGACTCGATGACCTCCGGACGACGCAGAGCGCGGCACCATTCGACCACGTTGTGGAGCGACTGCGCGATCTCCTGCGCGAGCATGACCTGACCCTGTTCGCGGACATCGACCACGCACAGAACGCGCGCGATGTCGGGCTCACGATGCCGAAGACTCGCGTCCTCATTTTCGGCAACGCAAAGGGCGGCACGCCGTTGATGCTCGCCGCTCCGGATATCGCGCTGGAGCTGCCGCTGCGCGTGCTGGTGCGCGAGCGAGGTGAGACGCTGACGGAGCTCGTCTACATCGATCCCGCGCGCCTCGCCGCGGACTTCGACGTCAGCGGGATGGTTTCCGCCATTGCCGGCCTGCCTTCCATCGTCGAGGCCGCCGCCGGAAGCTGATCCTGGGCCAACCTTGACGTTATAGCGTCACTGTCATCTATAGTCGCAGTCACCCATGAAATCCGTCATTCGCGGAGCAACTGCCGGCACCATCGCCACCGCACTGATGAGCGGGCTCATGCTCGCGGCGCGCCGTCTCGGCCTCACCGGCACGCTGCCGCCCGAGAAGATCACGTCGAAGATGCTCCGCCGACACGGGATCCGCCCCGACCCTGGGCAGCAGGACGCGATCGCCACAGGCCTCCACTTCGCATTCGGCGCCGCCGCCGGCGGTGCGTTCGGCGTCATTGCCCGCCGCGTCCCGGTGCCGTCGGTGCCGCTCGGCATGGCGTACGGCGCGGGGATCTGGGGCGTGAGCTACATGGGATGGCTTCCCTCGGTCGGTCTCATGCCGCGCGCGGATCACGATCAGCGTGGCCGCCAGGCCGTCATGCTCGCGGGGCACCTCGTCTTCGGTGCGACCCTGGGGATGCTCGCGGGACGCCGGCGTCGCCGGCCTGAGCCAGACGACGACGGCGAGGCTGACCAGGGCTGACGCCTCACGCGTGACGCGCGGGTGGGTTGACCGTTCCGGGGTCCGCTGGTACGGTGCTCCGGCATCCTTTCACCCCACTTCTCACTCATGGAGGCAGCCGCTTGCTCGCTGGTCGCGTGCGTCTCGCTGCCATGTCAGGGGTCATCGCCCTGGTGGCGGTCGGCTCCCCGCTCACCGAAGTCCGGGTCGATGCCGATCAGTTCACGCAGCAGATCAGGTCACTCTCGGCGCAGGCAAGCGCGCTGTCGCATGAGATCGCGGCGCTCGGGAGCGCCAGTTCGACAGCGCTCGGCAATGCGCTCGCGTCCGAGCAGGCGATCACCACTACGCAGACCAAGCTGGCCGAGGCGCAGTTGCAGCTCGACCAGGCGAACCAGAATCTCGCGAACACCACGAAGCAGCTGGCGACGGTGCATGCGCAGTTCGCCACCGATCAGGCCGACCTTGCGCAGCTCCTCGTTCACGTCTACGAGCTCACCGACGACGGCACTGTCACCGAGATCCTCGTCAACAGCAAGAGCCTGCAGGACGCGATGGACACGCTGACGAGCGTCGACCAGGTGAGCAGCCGGGTCGACACGCTGGTCACCGACATTCATTCGCAGAAGGATCAGCTCACGCTGCTGCAGGCGCGGCAGACGCATGACCAGCAGCAGGCGAATCAACTCGTCGACAGCCTGCAGACACTCGGCAGCCAGGAGCAAACCGAGGAGGTGACGTACAAGAGCGAGGCTTCGGCGTTCAAGGGCAAGGCTGCGACATTGATGGTGCAACTCCAGGGTGTGCAGTCAAAGATCGCGCAGGTGCGTCGCGCGCAGGCAGCAGCCGCCGCAGCTGCAGCAGCAGCGGCTGGTGCGGGCGCCGCACGGGTGCTCGGCAACGCGTTGCCACCGTTCGCATTCGGACCGACGACGGATTACTTCCCGTGGGGACAGTGCACCTGGTACGTCGCGTCACTGCGAAACGTCAACTGGAACGGCAATGCCGATCAGTGGGCGGCGACGGCGCGCGCGGCCGGTCGCCCCGAGGGCATGCGACCGCGCGTTGGTTCGATTGTGGTGTTCGGTGCGGGCAATGGGTACAGCGGTTTCGGACATGTCGCCTACGTCGTTTCCGTGCAGGGCTCGCACAGTTTCACGGTTGATGAGGGCAACTTCCTCGGCCTCGGTGTGGTGGATCAGCGCCACATCGGTTCGCTGAACGATGTCGAGGCTTTCATCTACTAGGACGTCGATATCCAGCCAGAGTCGTTCGCCGACTTCTGGCATCCGGTGTGAGGGGCGCGCGGCAGCGCACGCGACGACTACTCGCCGACCGCGCCGTCCAGCAATTCCCGGGTTGCGTCCGCATGCCCCGCGTGGCGCGCGGTCTCATTGATGAGGTGGAGCATCACCCAGCGCAGGTCGGTGCCCTCACCGTTCGTGCACAGTTGCGCGAGCGCGGTGCCCCTGACGTACGCGTCAGTTGCCGCAGCGCGTTCGCGATATGCGATGACGGCTGCGTCCACGGTCAGCTCCGGACCGGGATAGAACTCGGCCTCCTCGCGGCCCGTCGGCTCGCCACGCATCGCGCCGTCAATCCAACGCCACTCGAGGTTGGTGAGGTGATTGACGATGCCCAGCAACGAGATCAACACCCCGTCGGGGGTCCAGCGAGCCTCCATGTCGCTGAGGCCGCCGATCTTGCGCAGGACGGCACCGCGGAGGAAGTCAAGCCAGCTGAGGAGCAACTCGCGCTCGTCCGTGTTGGCCGTCGGGAACGGTGGATCAAACGTCACCGCGCGTGCAGCCCGTTCCAGCTCAACAGTGCCGTCCAGTCATGCTCATATCCAAGCATCGATGGTGCTGCTGTCGCAAGCTGCAGGTGCTGCGCAGCGGTCGGGGCGAAGTCGAGCCAAAGCGATGTGAGGATGCGCAACTGGTGCCCGTGACCGAAGAG
This sequence comes from Candidatus Dormiibacterota bacterium, assembly GCA_963754015.1. Taxonomy (GTDB): domain Bacteria; phylum Chloroflexota; class Dormibacteria; order Aeolococcales; family Aeolococcaceae; genus Palsa-851. The sequence continues at coordinate 123,283 of CAVWEG010000007.1, read as the reverse complement.
CAGAACGTCGCCTGGCACCGAGCGAGCGAGCGCGATCACCCGCCGGGCTCGGGTCGCCACCTGGTCGATCGTCTCGCCACCGATGACTCCGTCGCCGAACAGCGTCCAGCCCGGCCGCTGCTCCTGGATCTCTTCACTGGTCTTGCCTTCGTACGCACCGTAGTCCCACTCGACAAGATCGGGATCGACGACGGCGACATCCCCGTATCCGGCGAGCGCCGATGTCTCTCGCGCACGCTGCAGCGGGCTCACGAAGACGGCAGCGAACGTCAGCCCTGCAAGCGCCGGCCCGAGCGTGCGCGCCTGCGCCTGGCCTTCCGCGGTCAAGGGGATGTCGCTCCGGCCGGTGTGCCGTTTGATGCGACTCCACTCGGTCTCACCGTGGCGGACGACGACAACGCGCTGCGTCGGCTCGGGCGCCTCTTCCGCCGCTACTTGACTCATGTCTTGGGCGCCGCCTGCCGCTTCGCGGGCGCCGGCTTGGCGCCGACCACGTCCCAGAGTTGCTCGCCGACCGCCGCACTCACCGCGCCGATGTCCTGCTCGCGCTGATCCACCCAGAACATGCACCGCAGGAGCGGCGCCTCGCCGTCGAGGATCGGCTCAAACGCGATGCCCGGCTTGGCCTCGATGCCCGGCACGCTTTCGACCACCTCGCGCGCGCGGCGCATGAGCTCGGCGAGGTCGGCGTCAGCCGGCACGCGCACCGTCACGCCGAGCCGGCGCGTGTCGTAGTGGCTCGAGTTGATGACAATGCCGGTAAAAACAGTGAGGTTGGGGATGATCGCGAGCGCTCCCTCGCCGGTGCGCAATGTGGTGGTGCGCAAGGTGATGTTCTGCACTGCGCCGATCTGATCGAGAACGGTGATGGTGTCACCGAGCCGGAATGGTTGTTCGAGCAGCAGCCAGATGCCGGCCAGAACGTTGCGCAGCAGGTCCTGAAACGCGAGTCCGATGGCGACCGTGCCCACGCCGGCCGCCGCGATGATGAGCGGGACGTTGACGCCGTACGCGACGAGCGCGCTGACGACCGCGACGACGTAGGTGGTGACGATGATGAGGTTGCGGACGAGGGTGCGGACCTGGCGATCAGCCTTGCCCCGTCGCATCGCCCAGAGCACAACGCCGCGGATCAGGCGCCCCACCACGTAGATGACGACGAACAGGACGACCGCGGTGATCAGATGCTCCACGAACGGTCCCACCGGTCCGGCACCGCCATTGGGCTGAATCGCCTTGCAGACGAAATCGAACCAGTTGGTGCTATCGCAGGAGGTTGCGGCGGCGATCATCCTCGCCCCCCATCAGTGTCGAGCGACACCGGCGTCGGAACCCGAATCGCGCCGCTAGGAGGACGACCCAGAGTCGTCGTCGCCAGCCTCGGCCGCCTCGGCTACCTCGTCCTCGGCGGCAACCTCGGCTTCCTCGGCCTCGGCCGCAACGCGAACCTGCGCGACCTTGAGGACGAGCTCATCGGGATCGACCCCGGTGGCGAGCGTGACACGCTCGGGAAGGGGAACCTCACTGAGCCGGATGGCCTGGTCGACCTCGGTCAGCCCCGAGATGTCGACGTTGAGCAAGGCTGGGATGTCACCCGGCATGCACTCGACCTTCACCGAGGTGACGACCTGCTGCAGCACGCCCAGCTTGAACTCGGTGACCGCAGGCGATTCGCCGATGGGGATGAGCGGCACCTCGACGGTGAGCTTCTCGCGAAGGTTCACCGCGAAGAGGTCGACGTGCATCAACTCCATCGTCCGCGGGTTGACCTGCAGCTCGCGGATGAGCACCTTGCGTGCCCTCCCGCCGTCGAGCGCGAGGTCGACGAGATTGCTGTGCCCGGCGCCGTGCCAGACCTTGCGGAGGCTGCGCGCCTCGATCGACAGCTTCATCGGCTCGACGTTGTGGCCGTAGAGGATCGCGGGTACCTCACCCCGGTGCCGCACCGCGTGGACATGGCGCCCGGTCTCGGACCGGGTGGACGCGCTGAGTTCGAGGGGGGTGGCCATTACCTGGCTACTCTACCGGCTCGGTGGCTCGTGCCGAGTTCACCGAGGCTGCGATCGCCAGCAATGCCGCCTCAACGGCACCCTCGCCGCGCGCCGGCGCGGCGGCGGGATCTGGTGCGCCGCCGGTCTCCGGCCACGTCGCGCACGCAGCGGCGATGAGCCGCCGGGCAGCCGTGGACGCTCCGTCCGGCAGCACGAAATACGGCCAGGCGACGTCCGAGACCTCTTCACCGTCGCCCGAGGACGCGAGGATGGCGGCGGCCCGCTCGAGCGCGGTTCTGCGGACGTCGGTCGCTCCGCCCTGGAGCTCCGCGGCTACCAGCTCCCGGAGTTGGGCCGCTGTCCCCGCAAGATCGATCTCGTGGCGCCGCGGCGGCCCGGTGTCCTCAGCGCCGTGGAGCATGTAGATCCCGCCGTTCCAGACGATCGTCCAGGTCTCGTCGCCGTCGCGCCGCGTGACGCGGCAGACTTCGGTGCCATCGCTCACGTCGAGCCACGCCTGGCGAGCGCCTCGATCACGAAGGAAGACCAGCCAGAGGTCGAGGCTGTCGCCGATGGGCTCGAAGTTGCGGCCGTCGACCCAGATGTACGACATCTTGCGGAAGGCGGCGAAGGCCGGATGCGGCGGCGCGATGCCTGCGCTGCTGTCTGCGGGATCGGCGAGTGAGCGAGATGCTCGTGCGGTGGCCGTTGCCAGGCAGAGCAATCCGGGGGTCAGGCCGCGGCCCCCGAGCCGAAACGCTCCTTGACGTACGAGACGGCTTCGTCGAGCGAGGTCCCGGGTGTGAAGACCTTGTCGACCCCGAGGTTCTCCAGGGCCGTGACGTCCGAGTCGGGGATGATCCCGCCGCCGAAGACGACGATGTCCGACGCGTCGCGCTCCTTGAGGAGCCGGATGATCTCGGGGAAGAGCGTCATGTGGGCGCCGCTGAGCAGGCTGATGCCGATCCCGTCGACATCCTCCTGGATGGCGGCCTCGACGACCATCGCCGGCGTCTGGTGCAGCCCCGTGTAGATCACCTCGACACCGGCGTCGCGAAGGGCCCGGGAGATGACTTTGACGCCCCGGTCGTGCCCGTCCAGACCAACTTTCGCAGTGAGGATCCGGATCTTGCGGCCGGTTGCCGGCGCGGCGGTGGCTTCCATGCGCTCTTGATGTTAGTGCTTGCGCCGCCGGACCCCGGCAAACGCAACGAAGCTAGCTGCTCTGGGGCACCGCGTCGGGCTCCGCCGGGAGCAACGCCACGGCCACGTCGGCGAGACGGTGCGCCACACCGAGCGCCCGATCGGCGTGGGGCAGATGGGCGCGGTCGACACCGGCAACGGCCGGCCCGCCGTAGCGAGCCCCGACGAGCGCTCCGGCGAGGCTGGCGGCGACTGCCGTGCCGCCTGCGGCAGCCGCGAGCACGTCGTCAAACGGGTTCTCGGTGGCGAGTGCGCAGATCGCCCGCTGGAGGGTGAGCCCGGGATCCGGATCCGACACGTCGAGCGCCGGACCGTCCTGGACGACGCGCAGCCGGTCCAGCAATGCCATCGGGGCGTCCTCGAGTAGCGATTGGCGCACGCGAACGAGCGACGTCTCGAGATCGAAGCGGAGGAGATCGGCGATCAGGAGCGCCGCAGCGACGGCGGTGACGGCAGTGCCCTCATCCGCACCGGCCATCGCGACGCAGCGATACGCGTCGCGGCGGAGTCTCGGCCGGTTGAGCGGGCTGAGCAACCCGAACGGCAGGGCACGGAGCAGGAGGCCGGCAGCGCCCGCGCGCGACGGCCGCTCGAGACCGCGCTGGCGCAGATCGGGATCGTCGAAGCAGCCACACGCGGCCGCCGACTCGGCGACGCCCACGAAGTCGGCAGTGCCGGCGGCCGTTCCCGCAGCGTGTTCGCCCGCCAGTGCGCCGATGAAACTCGCTTCGATCCGGCCGGGGAGCTCGTCCATCAGCGCCATCAGCAGAACGCTATCCTTTCGAGCGATGGCGACGTCGGAACGTGCTGTGGCAATTGTTCGAGCGATCGCTAACAGCGGCGCGCTCCGGGCCGCCCCCGGGCTGCTCGACACGAAGCGCTGGCGCGGCCCGCGGCCGGCTGCGGTGCGCATCGAGCGCAGCCATGTACGCTCCGACGGCGACGTAGTCGCCGATCAGACCGCGCTGACACTCTGGTTCGGCGATGGCCCCGACCTGCCCGGCATCACGACGCGCGGCAGGAACCAGGCGACGCGCCTTGCACTGCGAACCCTTGTCGGATTCGGCGCCGCGGTGGCGATCGGCGCTGCCGGCGCGCTCGTCGCCCGCCAGGAGGCGAGCCGCATCGAAGGCGGGCGGACCGTCCTAGTCGGCCAGCCAGGGAAGAACAACAGGGCCTGACAGGCGTTTCCGGCGCGAGCGCGCGCGCAAGGAGCGGCCGTCGGTGACCAGCAGCTCGCGCGAGCACGGGTTCATCGCGTCGCGCCACTCACGGGTGACCCGGCGCTCGAATCGCTCGGCGGTCGGCAGCGCCGCTGGCAGCGCGAGCACGACGCCGCGATCCGGCACCCCGATCAGGACGTCACCTCCGGCGCGGGTGGCGAACGCCTCGAGCACCGCCGGCGCCATCAGGAGGCTGCCCTGGAAGAGCGGCTCCGATGCGACGCGCCAGCCATCGTTGGGTATGCGATCGGTCTGCGCGATCCGCTCGACGAGCGCTGCGAAGCGAGCCGCAGTGTTGGCAGTCGCCGCGGCCTGCACGTCGTCGTCGCTGAGACCGGCGGCCGTCCACTCGTCGCGCGGCACGCCGCGCATGATCGAGCCGGGCAACTCCTCGGCGGCGAACGCCGTCAGGTCGGCGCCGACCGCAACCCGGAGCAGGTCGCCCGCGCGCCCGAGCTTGGCGATGGACTTGTCGTTGCGCACGCACCAGAGCAATCTCGACGTCGACAGCATCATCGCCGGCTGCGGAGTGAGCTGATGCTCCACCGACGCCACGTATTCCGCGATGAGGACCGGTGTCTGCGCTTCGTTGCGCTCACACGCGTGGAACAGCGGCGCGAGTGGGAGTGTCAGGTCGAGTCCGGAACCCGTGACGTGCAACGCGAACCGCGCGCTGTCGACCTCGACCTGCGCGTGATAGCGCGCGGCGAGCTGGACGCGCAATCGTTCCGCGAACGTCCCCCGGTCCATCGTTACTGCGTGGCAGCGGCGAGTCGCGCTCGCATCAGCGCGATGCGTGACTCGTCGCCGGTTCGGGTGAGCGCGTCGAGCGGCGCCCGCCCCCAGAGATAGAGAAAAAGCTCACCGGGATCACCCGAGAGCTCCGCGTCCGGCGACGCGTGCGCACCGGATTCGACAATCGTGCTCGCATCCTCGAGTCGAACCGACCATGCAGCGTCAGCTGCCAGCACGTTGACGGTTCCCGTTCCCGGAGCGTCGGCCGCCGCCTCGTCCTCGCCGCCGAGCATGACCGTCAGCACCTCGTCGATGCCGTCGACTGCCAGGGCATCGTCGATGGCGCTGCGCGGTCCGAACTGCGTCTCGACATCGACCCGATGGACCACAGTTTCGAGCGCCATACGCCGGTACCAGAACCCCACGGTCTGGTCCGGTTCCCACCACGTCCACGCCGGGTCCGTCGGCGCATGCGCCGCAAGCTCGGCAAGCAATTTCGCGTGCTCGTCCTCGAACCACTCGACCGTGCTCTTGGGGAACGGCTCGTCGATGACCCACTCCCCCTCCGCGGGCCGGCGCCCAAGACGGATGGCCATCACCTTGTGGTCGTACACGCTCGCCAGGTGCGCGACCACCTCGCGCACATCCCATCCCGGGCACACCGGGATCGGCAGGTCGAGGCCGCGCGGGGCGAGCGCCGCGACCAGATCACCGTCACTGCGGATGTGGTCGAGGTAGCGCGGGAAGTCCACGACGTTACGCAGCGCCTCGCTTCGAGCTCACGTAATCGACAAGGACGTAGTCGCCGAGCCGATCCGGGCTGATGAAGAAAGCGCGCCCGCGATTGAGCCGTGTCATCTGATTGACGAACTGCACGAGGTGATGGTTCGAACTCGAGCATGAAGGTGTTGATGACGATGTTCTCGCGGGTGCAGCGCTTCACCTCGAGCAACGTCTTGTGAAACGTCTCCGGCAACGGCGGATAGAAGAACACGGGCCGGCCGTTCTCGATGTGCGCAGTCGGCTCGCCGTCGCTGACGATGATGATCTGTTTGTTCTCACCGGGATCCCGCGCCAGCAACCGCCGAGCCAGCATGAGTCCGTGTTGCATGTTCGTGCCATACACGTACTCATTTACAGAAAGATGCGGCAACGCCGCCGGACTGATCTCCCTCGCGAGATCGCTGAACCCAATGATGTGCAAGGTATCGCGCGGATAAGCACTCCGAATCAAGGAATCAAGCGCGAGCGCCACCTTTTTGGCAGCATAAAAATAGCCGCGAAGCGGCATCGATCAACTCATGTCAAGCATGAGGACCGTCGCCGACCGCGTGAGCGTGTCCGACCGATGCACCACGAAATCCTCAGGAGCCAGCCGTGGCACGGGACGCCGACCGCCGTGCGCGCCAGGACGGGGGGACATACTGCGTAGGCGACATAGCCAGGGGAGTCGCCGGAGCGGATGTCCCCCCGTCCGCATCGAGCACTGACGAGTCGTCGGCGTCCCGCCGCACGGCATTCATGAGGGTTTCGCGAACATCCAGGTCGAACACGTCTCCAAACTCGTAAGGCTTCGTGTCCTCTTCGCGCTCTCCTCCTTGGCCGTGTCGAGAGATCGGATGGTCCCCGAAGCGATCGCGACGCAGTCGCGCGAAGAGATCTCCGAGCGCCTTCTGTCCGATGCGCCGCAATCCGCGCGCCGTCAGTTTCATGCCCTCACCGTCGCGCTCGACGAGTCCACGCTGCTCGAGCTGATCGGTCATGCGCTGCAAGCGCGACAGATCGCGCGCAGCGTTCTCACCGAGCACGTCGCGGAGAGCCTCCTCGGTCGCCGCATCGAGCGGCTCACCGCGATACATGCCGCGGAGTCCGCGCTCGAGCTCCTCGATGGACTGCAGGCGATCCATGACACCCATCGCCTCGTCGAACGGCAGCTGCTCGTTGCCGAAGAACCCATATCGCTGACCGAGATGGCGGCGATCCGACAGCAGCTCGAGGCCGCTCATCAGCTCGGCGAGCTGCGCTTGCAGATCCTCATCGCCGAACGTGGCGGCGACCATCTCCTCGAGCTGATGGCGCATCTCCGGCGACAGTGACTGCATCAGCGAGTCCATGCGCGCCATCTGCGCGGCAAGCTGCGCAAGGAATTCGTCGAATGTCGCCGGAGCGTCGGGGAACATCGATCCCCACCGCTTCAGGAAGTCCTCGTAGTTGTGCTGCAACTGCGCATCCGGCACGCCCTCGAGCTTCTGGCGCACAAGCGAGTTGAGGTCGCGCGCCATCTCGCGCAGCGCGCTGATGTCCTGCTTGGACATCTGACTCATCTGCTGCGACATCTGCTTGAAATACGTGTCGACGACGTTCTGCTTGATCTCCTCGAGGAGCTTCTGGAACGCCTGCTCGGCGCGCTGATCCATGAACTCGTAGCCCTGCAGCTCCTTGATGACGCCGCCGGGCTCCTGGGGAAGGTTGTCAAGCAGTTCGCGGCGCTTGCTCGCGACACGCTCGAGGATTCGCTTGGCAGATCCATCGCTGGCGTTCTGCAGGCGTTCGTCAATCCCCTCGCGCTCGAGCCGGAGCACGTTGTCGAGCTTCTCTTCGATGTCCTTGAAGACGTTGTCGAGGCTGTACCGCTCGAGCTGCTTCTGCCGCTGCTTGCGCAGCCGCTCCATGAGCTCCTCGAGACCCGCGAACTTCTTGCCGTCTTTGTCGCGCCATCCCTGACTCAGCAGACGGCGGAGCGCCGTCTCGAAGTCCCAGCCGTGGAAGACGTCCTCGCTCAGGCGGTCGAAGAGCGCGTCGGCTTCATCGCCAAGTGGATCCTGGGTGCCGTCCCAGCCGCTGAACCGATGCTGACGCGCGCTTCGCCTCAGCTCGACCAGTGGCCGTTCGACGAGCGGGTCATCCTCCATAGACCGCGCTTCCGTCGAGAGCGGTCTTGTTGAGGCGCTTGCCGAGGTGCAGTCCCTCGAGGATGAACTCGAGCACCGCGACACGCATCGCATCGCTGTCCGGTTCTCCGAGCCGCTGCCGGGCTTTCTCGACGCCACCGAGCTCGGTGAGCGCCTGCGCGTAATCGGTGATCTTGTGCTGGTCACCGACCTCGACCGTGAAACCGCCGCGATCGAATCGCTGTACCAGGTCGCCGAATTCCTGCACGGTGAAATGGCGGCGGAAGACGTTGTTGCAAGCAGTTCGCATGAGCTTCTCGAGGACCGCGCCGTCGTCGCCGTCCTCCCAGGTCTCGAGCTCGATCTTCCCCGCGGTCGACGACGAGAGCGCCGAGAGATCGCTGATGCGCGCAACCGCCTCGCGCTCGCCGGTGCGCAGCGCCCGGCGCAACGCGCCTGCCGCGAGATTCTCGTAGTTGGCGGTCGTGAGCCGGACAGAGACACCGCTGCGCTGGTTGACCTGCGGATGCCGCCGGGCGACGTGCGAGAGCTCGGCGACGATCTCCTGCATGAACCCGGGCACGATCACCGGGACCGGCATGTCGTCGAACGTCATGCGCTCCTGCTCCGCGATGGCGATCTCATCCTCGAGGTTGCGCGGATAGTGCGTGCGGACCTGGGCGCCGAAGCGGTCCTTGAGCGGCGTGATGATGCGGCCGCGGTTCGTATAGTCCTCGGGGTTCGCGCTCGCGACGACGAACACGTCGAGCGGCATGCGCAGCCGGTAGCCGCGGATCTGGACGTCGCGCTCTTCCATGATGTTGAGCAGCCCCACCTGGATCCGTTCCGCAAGGTCGGGCAACTCGTTGATCGCGAAGATGCCGCGGTTGGTGCGCGGGATGAGCCCGTAGTGGATGGTGAGCTCGTCGCTGAGGTAGCGTCCCTCGGCGACGCGGATGGGATCGACCTCGCCGATCAGGTCGGCGATCGACGTGTCCGGGGTCGCCAGCTTTTCCGAGTAGCGCTGATCCGGGGCCAGCCACATCAACTCCGTCGCGTCGCCGTTCGCCTCGACGAGGTCGCGGCAGCGACGGCAGATCGGTGCGTAGGGATCGTCGTTGATCTCGCACCCTGCGATAGCCGGGACGGCGTCGTCGAGGAGCGACGTGAGCGCCCGAATCAGCCGGGATTTCGCCTGGCCGCGCTCGCCGAGGAGGACGATGTCCTGACCGGCGAGGATCGCGTTCTCGATCTGCGGGAGGACCGAGTCGTCGTACCCGCGGATGCCGCCGAACAACGCTTCGTGGTTGCTGAGCTTGTGGATGAGGTTGCGGCGAAGCTCGGTTCTGACGGGCAGGACGCGGTACTCCGCGCGACGCAACTCACCGATTGTGGATGGGACCTGGGACATCGCGTCCCAAGCCTACACCGGGGCGGTGAATCGGGTCCCGCGGCCCGTCAGTGCAGCGTCCTCGCGCCGCGAGCCGATGGACGTCCGAGCGGCGGCGACGAGCCTGCTCGCGAGCTCCTGCTCCTGCCCGAAATGCAGGTGGATGAACGACGCGAGCAGCAGCGGATCGGACCAGCCCTCGCAGCCGAGCGGCTCGCCGTCGCAGTCGTGCATCGAGTAGGCCGGGCTGAGGCAGTCGCCGCCTGAAAGCAGGTGGCTGAAGTGGAACTCGTGCCCGCGAAGGCGAGTGCCGGCCGGCCCGAGCATCGACTCAGTCGCGATGCTGAGGTCGCGGTAGCCGCTGTGCAACGCGCCGGCCTCGAGGGCAACGTCGATGGGGATCAAGCCGGCCATCTGGTGAACCTCGCCGTCACTCGTACGGAGTGAGCGCGCCGAGTACTGCAGCCCACAGCCCTCCGCGTAGATCGGAACGCCGATGGCGCGTGCGCGCCGGAACGACTCGAGAAATGCGTGGTTGGCCGCGAGCCGCGGCACGAACGCCTCGGAGATGCCGCCGCCCATGTAGATGAGACCGAGGTCGCGTGGCAACGCTCGGTCGTCGAGCGGGGAGAAGGTAACGATCTCCGCGCCGGCGTCCTCGAGCAACTCGAGGTTCTCGGGGTAGTAGAAGCAGAAGGCGTCGTCGAACGCGACTCCGATGCGGACCGGCTCGACATCACGCGGGGCTGTCGCGCGACGCGCGACGGGCGGTCGAACCATCCGCGCGCGCCCCATCAAGCGCTCGATGAGGTCGAGGTCACAGTCGCGAGCGACCGCCTCCCCAAGCTCGGCGATCGCCTCGTCGACGTTCGGGTTCTGGAGCAGGGGCAGCAGCCCCGTGCGCATCTCCGGGATCCTCACCGACGGAATCCGCGGCAGCGCGCCGAGCACCGGCATGCGCGCGAGTGACCAGATCGAATCCTCGATCACCCGGCGCCGGTAGTCGTTGGGGACGTTGTTGAGGATGACTCCGACGACGCTCCCCGACCGATCGAGCTGCTTGATACCGAGGACGGCGGCCGCGGACGTCTCGCCCATCGCCCAGGCGTCGATCACGAGCACGACCGGTGCGGCGATGACGCGGGCGACTTCGAGCGTGCTCCCGGCGAACTCCGGAACGCTCCCCGCAGGCGTGTCGGCGGTCATGCCGTGACCGTCGAGCAGCCCCATGGCGCCTTCGACGATCACCCGGTCGGCGCCGAGCGAGCCGTGGGCAAGCGAGCGACGGACACCGTCGCCGCCGAGCAACCAGGAATCAAGGTTGCGACACGGACGGCGGCTGGCATGCGCGAGATACGCGGTGTCGATGAAATCAGCGCCGACCTTGAACGTCTGCACGGTGCGCCCGCGGGCGCGAAGCGCCGCCGTGAGGCCGAGGCTGATCGATGTTTTCCCGGAACCCGATCCCAGGCCGCCGACCACGAGTCGAGGGATGCCGATTTCCTCGAGCATGAGGTGCCTCCGGATACGTCCTCGTCACACTCACCGAGCTCATCGACCGCCGAGCTCGCACCCCGACGCTAGCACCGCGTTGCAGCGCGTACAAGTGCGGAAGTTGTAACGGTGTGCGGCCTGCGACTTTCGCGCCGCTGATACAGTCATGCCGAGTTCAGCGCACGCGCGCATCGGAGGTATCCCGTTGGCAGGCAATCAGTGGCCGCTCATTCACGCGGAGCGCGTAGACCTCATCACCGACCTCGACCGCGTCACCGAAGCGCAGTGGTCGACGCAATCGCTCTGCGCAGCGTGGACGGTGCGTGACGTGCTCGCCCACATGACAACGACGGCGAAGATGACCCCGCCGAAGTTCATCGGCAGGCTGGCCGGCAGCGGCTTCCGCTTCAACGCGTTCAACGAGAAGGGCGTCCACGAGGAGCAGGGAGCGACACCCGCTGATGCGCTCGCACGCTTCAAGGCGCAGGTCGACCGCACCACGTCGCCTCCAGGCCCTCTTGATGCGATGGTTGCCGAGGTCGTGATCCATGGCGAGGACATCCGCCGGCCGCTCGGCATCGCCCATACCTACCAACCCGAGTCGCTCACGCTCGTCGGCAATTTCGTCACGAAGGGCAACCTGCTCCTCGGTGGCAAACGGCGCGCGACCGGGCTCAAGCTGACCGCGACCGATGTCGACTGGAGCGAAGGCATCGGGCCTGAGGTGAAAGGCCCGCTGGCTTCGATCATCATCGCCGTCACCGGACGTAAGGCCGGACTCGCCGACCTCACCGGGGATGGCGTCGCGACCTTGAGCGGGCGGATCTAAACCGCCGACAGGCCGGGTAGGACCCCTTCGATTTCCGTGACCGGGTGGCCGACGACCAAGGTCTCCTGCTCCGGCTCTCGGGCGGGACGCAGATCGCGCAGACGTGCTCGGACCCGGACGAACCCCTGGAACGTGTCCAGGTCGAGCCCGAAGCATGCGTCGACCATGCGTCCCCGGGGCAGGTGCTCGCCGATGCGCTCGGCGAGCTCGGGCTTGTTGAAGGCGATCGCCTCGACGATGCCGTCCCCCGTCGCCAGGGCGACCCTGATGTGCTGGTGCTCCGAGCCGAAGGTCGAGGCGCCGAGGACTCGGGCGCCCCGGACGGAGAGCAGCGGCTCCGGGTTGCCCTGACCGCACGGCTGGAGTTGCTCGAGCGCCTCGCACAGCTCCGGCGTCACGTCGATGCCTGAGATCTCGCAGTCCACGGCGAAGTCCCTGCGACGTTCGATGCCCGCGTTCTGCTCGCTGACTGACGCGGTGACGAGGTCGCGGAACTCGTCGAAGCGCGAAGCCTCGAGGCTGAAGCCGGCCGCGGCGGCGTGACCGCCGTAGCGAATGAGCGCCGGTGCAGCGCCGTCGAGCGCTTGAACGATGTGGACCCCGCCCGCCGACCGCGCAGAGCCCTTGGCCTCAACCGGATCGAGGCAGGCGATGAACGTCGGGCGCGCATAGCGCTCCGCGATCCGCCCGGCCACGAGCCCGACAATCCCCATCGGCCAGTCCGGATCGCCAAGAACGATCGCCGGCGCATCCTCATCGATCTCGGCAACGCGGAGCTCGGCCTGCGCAAGAGCTACGGCGACGGCCCGCTGGCGGAGGCGGTTCTGGGTGTCCAGCTCTGCAGCCAGCCGAGCGGATTCCTCGGGGTCGTCGCAGAGGCAGAGCTCGAGCGCGAGACGCGCGTCCTCCATCCTTCCGGCGGCGTTGATGCGCGGCCCGACCGCAAACGCGATATCGGTGCCTCGCGGCGGGATCGCTGTCCCAGCGGCCTCGCAGAGCGCGCGCAGCCCGGGAAGGTCGCCCATCCGCGGCAGGCCGTCGCGGACGATGACCCGGTTTTCACCGCGGAGCGGCATCATGTCGGCGATCGTCCCGAGCGCCGCCAGGCCGAGCGACTCGTCGGCGCTGCCGGCGGGGACCGCGCCGGTCGCCTCGAGTGCCTGGACGAGCTTGAAGGCGACCCCGGCGCCCGCCAATCCGTCGAACGGATACGTGGAGCCGGGGAGCTTCGGGTTGACGAGTGCGTCCGCCGGAGCGAGCTGTGGCGGCGAGCCGCCGGGAGCGAGCGCGAGGTGGTGATCGGTGACGACGAGGCGCATCCCCTCGGGACGGTTGAGCGCGACATCGACGCTGCTCGTCCCGCAGTCGACGGTGATGACGCAGCCGACACCTTGCGCCGCGAGATCGGTCAGGGCGGCGGCGTGGAGGCCGTAGCCCTCGGTCATGCGGTTCGGGATGTACGGGACGACCGTCGCACCCGCTGCGCGGAGGCAGCGCGTGAGCATCGCGCAAGCGGTGACTCCGTCAGCGTCGTAGTCGCCGTAGATGGCGATCGACGTCCCGTCGCGCATCGCTGCCCGAATCGTTGCCACCGCCGCGTCCATCGCGGGAAGCGCGAACGGATCGTGATAACCGCCATCGGTCGCGAGGAAAGCGGCGGCATCGGTGGCGTCATACCCACGTGCTGCGAGCACCTGGGCGACGACGGGATGCATGCCGGGGAGCGGCGCGACGTCGCTCACCCGCCAGCGACGCGGCGCCGGCTGCACCGGCTCTGCCTCAGGCTCCGGAGGTGGGAGGTGCGCCTGGCGTTCCCGGCCCCGGGACGCTTGATGCCGGAGCGGCTCCGGGCGCCTGTCCGTACGTCGCGTTGGTGATCGCGCTGAAGTCGACCTTCGGCGCCTCGGCGACGACGGCGCGCTGCGCGGCGTCGATCTGGAAGAACTCGGCGTTCTGGAAATGGAACATGTTGGCGATGACGTTCGACGGGAACGCCTGCACGCGGCGATTGAACTGCTGGACGTTCGAGTTGTAGATCTGGCGTGCGGCCTGGATCCGGTCCTCGGTGTCGGACAGCGTCGCCTGGAGCTGCAGGAAGTTCTGGTTGGCCTTCAGCTCGGGATAGGCCTCAGCGACCGCGAAGAGGTGACCGAGTGCCATCTGGAACGGCCCCTCGGCAGCCGACGCTGCGGCCGGGCCCTGCGCATTCATGCCGGCCGAGCGCGCCTGCGCGACCTCCTCGAACACACCGCGCTCGTGGGCGGCATAGCCCTGCACCGTCGAGACGAGGTTGGGGATGAGGTCGTACCGGCGCTTCAGCTCCGTATCGATGTCAGACCAGGCGTTCTGAACGGCATTGCGCTGGGAGACGAATCGGTTGTACGAGGCCACCACCGCCAGGGCGATGACCACGATGATGACAAGGACGATGATCAGGGCTATCACGAACGTCTCCTTCGCACGGGGGAATCGATTGCGGGGCTAAGGGTACCGCGCTGCAAGTGCGCTCCAAACACCCGTTGCGTCTGGAGTCAGGCGATCGGCGCGGGTGGCTGTCCGTACCGGGCGCGCACGAGGGCCGGGATGCGCTGCGTCACCGCGACTGCGGCGTCGAAGATCGGGGCGATCTCGACGACCGGTTTGCGGTGGTCGTAGACCATGAGCGCGTCGGGACCGAACACGACATGCACGCCGTGACCGAGTGCGAGGAGCGTCTCGATCATCTGCGCGTCGATGAGCTCGACGGCGAATGAGTCGTCACTGGACTGAACGTCGAACCGGTCGTTGAAGTCGATGGACTCGAACCGCACACCGGGCGCGCCGACTGCCCGCTCCGCGAAGGCCCCGATCATGCCGCGCGGCGAAACGGTCACCCACGGCATCCCCATGCCAAGCGAGGACACGACATTGGAGAAGGAGTACGTCTGCGAGCTCTTCCCTGACTGCACGACGTAGCTGAAGTCGCAGTACGTGACAGGGAGCCCGTTCCAGGTGCCCTGCATCACGTTGCGCCAGTACCGCCGATTTCCCTTGTCGAACAGGGAGAAGCCGCAGTCACCGAGGTCCCATTGATTGCCTTTGGCGACCAGCGTGTGCGCCGCGGCGAACGCACGGATGTCGCGCACGCGCTGCTGGGCGACGAAGTACGACACCACTCCCGCCACGAGGATGACGACCAGGATGCCGAAGAACAGGAGCATTCAGTCGCGCGGTGGTAGCGGCACGCGCTGGGAGTCAGTCGCTCATCAATTGACGGAGCACGAGCGGCAGAATGCCGCCGTTGCGGAGGTACTCCACATCGGTCTCGCTGTCGAGCCGTGAGACTGTGTCGAACTCGATGTCAGCCTGGTCGGCACGACGCGCGATGACACGGACCGTCGATCCGGTCGTCGCTTTCGCAACGTCCCGAATCGTGTAGACCTCGGTGCCGTCGAGGCCGAGGGACTCCGCGCTCTCACCCTCGCGGAACTGCAGCGGCAGGATGCCCATGCCGACGAGGTTGCTGCGGTGGATCCGCTCGTAGGAAACGGCGATGACCGCGCGAACGCCTTGCAGCAGCGGGCCCTTCGCCGCCCAGTCGCGTGACGAGCCCGAACCGTATTCGCGCCCGGCGATGATGATCAGCGGGACGCCTTCTTCCTGGTACTGCGCCGAGGCGTCGAAGATGCTCATCACCGCGCCGTCGGGAAGATGCGCCGTCCAGCCGCCCTCCTTGCCGTCGGCAAGCTGGTTGTGCAGGCGGATGTTTGCGAACGTGCCGCGCACCATGACCTCGTGGTTGCCGCGCCGCGCGCCATACGTGTTGAAGTCGCGGGGTTCGACGCCGTGCTCGCGGAGATGGAGTGCCGCGGGGCTCGTGCCGGCGATGCTGCCGGCAGGCGAGATGTGGTCGGTGGTGATCGAGTTGCCGAGCAGTGCGAGCACGCGCGCGTCGATGATGTCCGCGGGTGGTGTCGGCTCGGGGGGCATGCCGACGAAATACGGTGGTTCGCGGACGTACGTTGACTCCGGGTCCCAGTCGAAGAGCGCGCCTGTCGGCGACGGCAGCTGCTGCCAGTGCTCGTCACCCTCGAAGATGCGCGAGTACTCGCGTGTGTACAGATCGCTCCCGATCGCGGCGAGCACGGTCGATGTCACCTCGTCGGTGCTCGGCCAGATGTCCTGCAGGAACACGGGTTTCCCGTCGCGGTCGATGCCGAGGGAGTCGGTGGTGAGGTCGATGTCGAGGTGCCCCGCGAGCGCGTACGCGACGACGAGCGGCGGCGACGCGAGATACGCAGCCTTGACCTGCGGATGGATGCGGCCCTCGAAGTTGCGGTTGCCGCTGAGCACGGCCGCGACGGCCAGATCCTCATCGTCGATGCGCTCCGCGACGCTCTCGGGCAGCGGGCCGCTGTTGCCGATGCACGTGGTGCAGCCATAGCCCACGAGGTTGAAACGCAACTGCTCGAGCGAGCCGAGCAGCCCTGCGCGCTCAAGGTAATCGGTGACAACGCGTGATCCCGGAGCCAGCGATGTCTTGACGTAATCCGGCGGCATCAAGCCGCGCGCGACGGCGTTGCGCGCGAGCAGACCTGCAGCGACCATGACCGCGGGATTCGACGTATTGGTGCAGGAGGTGATCGCAGCGATGACCACGGACCCGTCGCGGACGAGGTCGGAGTTGCTTGGCCCGTTCGGCGTCGCGGGAATCGGATTGCCGTTGGGATCGATGCCGCCTTCCTCGATGAGCCTCGGCACCTCACCCTCGGCGGTCACCTCGCTGGTCGCGCGCGGAGGCTGTTGCTGCCAGACGCTTGTGAAGGATTCCCAGACGTTGGGCAGCGCGACCCGGTCCTGCGGGCGCTTCGGGCCGGCGAGGCTCGGCACGACGCTCGCGAGGTCGAGCTCCACCATCTCGCTGAACGTCGGGATCTCCGAGTCATCGGTGCGGAAGATGCCCTGCTCCTTCGCATATCGCTCGATCAGGTCGATGTGCTCGGGGTCGCGACCCGATCCGTGCAGGTACTCGAGGGTTCGAGCGTCGATGGGGAAAAGCGATGCGGTGGCGCCGAATTCCGGCGACATGTTGGAGAGCGTCGCGCGATCCGGCACCGACATCGAGCTGAGGCCGTCGCCGCAGAACTCGACGAACTTGTTGACGACCCCGTGCTTTCTCAGCATCTCGGTGAGCGTCAGCACGAGGTCGGTCGCGGTCGTCCCGGTGGGCAGCGCGTTATGGAATCGCACGCCGACGACGACGGGGGCGAGCAGGAAGAGGGGCTGTCCCAGCATGCAGGCCTCAGCCTCGATGCCGCCGACGCCCCAGCCGAGCACGCCGATGCCGTTGACCATCGGTGTATGCGAATCGGTCCCGACGAGCGTGTCGGGAAGCGCCATCCGTACGCCGTCGACGTCGCGCACCTGCACGACCTGCGCGAGGTATTCGAGGTTGATCTGATGGACGATGCCCATCCCCGGGGGGACGACCCGGAAGTCGCGGAACGCCTGCTGCGCCCAGCGGAGCAGCGAGTAGCGCTCGCGGTTGCGTTCGTACTCGCGGACGATGTTGCGTTCGTACGCCTCGCGATTGCCGAACGCGTCGACCTGCACGGAATGATCGACGACGAGGTCGACAGGGACCAGTGGGTCGATGCGCATCGGGTCGCCGCCGGCGCGGGCGACTGCGGAACGCATCGCGGCGAGATCCACGACCGCGGGGACACCGGTGAAGTCCTGGAGCAGCACGCGCGCGGGCATGAAAGCGCGCTCGCGGTCCGTGGCGGCGACCGTGCCGTTCCAGCGCGCGATCGCCTCGACGTCGCCCTCGCGCACCGAGGGAGCGTCGGCGTTGCGCACGCTGTTCTCGAGCAGGATCTTGAGCGTCACCGGCAGCCGGGACACGTCGCCGACGCCTCGCTCGGTGAGCGCAGCAAGGCGGTGGTAGGAAACGCCCGGGACCAGGTCCGCCCTGGTGCCGTAGCGATCAGTGCCAGCCATGACAGACCCATCTTCGCACTCGAAACCGCCGGCCTGACCACAACACCTCGTCAGGCGCGGCTATTCTTCTCGTCCTGACAACGACGCCTTTGAGGGATTTGAGCGGTGGCAACCACGCAGAGAAATGACGTCCGTCCGGAGCATCAGCTCTATCACGAGTACTCGACCGACGTCGACCAGGCTCGGACCAACGTCCATTACGAGCAGCCTCCCGAATTCTTCCTGCTCATCACCGGCGGTGAGTGGAACGTCTACTCGGCCAACCTGTGGGACCCCGGGACCGAGGACGACACCGCCTCGCAGACGGCCAAGCTCGATCTGATCGCCCGTCTGGCTGGGCTCGAGCAGGGCATGCGCCTGATCGACGTCGGCGCCGGCTGGGCAGGTCCGCTGACGTATCTCTGCAAGACGTACGGTCTCATCGGTACCGGGCTGACGCTGTCGCCGACCCAGAAGGGCTACGCCGACGAGCGGATCGCTCGCTACGGTGTCGACGCGAAGATCGTCCTCAGCCACTGGGAGGACTACACGCCCGAGGAGCAGGTCGACGCCATCTACACCGACGAGGTGATCGTCCACTTCTTCAATCTCGGCGGTTTCTTCCAGAAGGCGCACGACTGGCTGAAGCCCGGCGGCGTGATGATCAACAAGGAGTTGCATCTCAAGCACCCCCGTCATGCCAAGCTCGAGCGCGGCGGCGAGTTCGTCAGCCAGATCTACGGCGACACCGGCAACTACCGGACCCTCTCCGAGGAGACGGGGCTCGCCAACGCCGCAGGGTTCGACATCGAGCGCGTCCACCACATCGAGCGGCGCCACTATGAGGTGACGATCGACCACTGGCTCGCGAACATGCACAAGCACATGGATCAGCTCAAGGAGATGGTCGGTGAGCAGCACTACCGCGATTTCCGGGTGTACCTCAGGCTCGCCCGGCACATTCAGCGCAACGTCACGCTCGACGTGGTGGTCTGCCGCAAGTTCGCCTGACGCGCGAGGCGCCGCCGATCAGGAGGGCGTCGACAGCTGCGCGAGGTAGGACGTCAGGTGTGAGTACGCGCCGGTGGCCAGCAGCACGCCGAGCGCGACCGTGATCACACCGCCCACCAGCGTGAGCGGCCGAACGAAGCGGTTCAGCTTGCGGGGCAGGTCGGGGAGTGACGCCCAGACGAGCGCCGTCGCGATGAAGGGCAGGCCGAGCCCAAGCGAGTAGATGACCAGGAGGAACGCGCCGCCGACCGCGTGGTCGCTGAGGGCGGCGAGCGTCAGCGCCGCCGCGAGATAGGGCCCGACGCACGGAGTCCAGCCGATCCCGAAGACGACGCCGACGAGGAAGGCGCCGAGGACACCGCGCCGGCGGAGCCGCTCGGGAAGCTGAAATCCCGCGGTGCGCTCGAGGAGGCCGATGCGGACGACGCCGATGATCGCGAGCCCGAAGAGGATGACCGCGACGCCGCCGACGATCTCGACGACACGGCCGCTGACCGCGCCGTTGGCAACGCGGGCGATCCCGCCGGCGGTCAGGCCGAGGAGCACGAAGACGACGGTGAACCCGGCGACGTAGAGCAGCGAGCCGGCCAGAAGGCGAAGCCGGAAGCTGTGCCGGTCGGGGTTGGTCAGCTCGGCGGCGCTGACGCCGGAGACGCACGCAAGGTACGCGGGGAGCAGCGGCACGGTGCACGGTGCGAGAAAAGAGCCGAGCCCCGCGACGAAGGTCGCGAGCACCGTGGCGATCGAAATCATCAGCCGAAGGTAAAGGTATAGATGCGGAAGCCGGCCGGCACGGTGAGATCGATGAGGTGATAGCCGGATGTGACGCCGGTGAGCAGCTGGAAGAGGTCCTGGCGGGAAACCGTGAACCCGGAGCTGGTCAGGGCCGATCCGCTGTTGACCGTGCCCACCGACTTGCCGTCAAGGGTGACCGAAACGGGCAGGCTCGCGCCGCTCGTTCCGGCGACGACGTAGACGGTGTCCGCCTGGAAGTTGAGTCGCAGGTGGTCGGTTGCGTCGGCCTGCAGGTACTGCCCCTCGTCCGTCCATCTGCCCGAGACCTGAGGCAAGTCATTGGTCTGCGGCGGGCCGCTGTTCGGATAGTTGACCGGGGTCCCCGGCGCTCCGTACTCCTCGTTGTCGGCGAGCTCACCGCGTCCGCTGTCGCTGCCGACATAGAGCTCGGGGGTGGTGTTCGAGGGCACCGGCGTTGACGACGGCAGCGCCGCGGTCTTGACGCCGAGCAGCTGCGCCACGGCCGCGTCGGTCTGCGTGTAGTCGCCTTCACCGAAGCTTGTGTAGGCCACGCGGCCCTGCTGATCGAGCAGGTATTCCGCGGGCCAGTACTCGTTCCGGTACGCGTTCCAGGTGTCCATGTCGCTGTCGACGGCGACCGGCCACGTGACCCCCAGCCGCGTCACGGCCGCGGCGATGTTGGCTTGCACCTTTTCGAAGTCGAACTCCGGCGAGTGGACGCCGACGATGACGAACCCGTCGCTCTTGTAGTCGTTGTAGAGGATCTGGAGATGCGGGATGGTGCGGACGCAGTTGACGCACGAGAACGTCCAGAAATCGATGAGGACGACCTTGCCCTTGAGGTCGGCGAGCGTCAGTGGCGAACTGTTCAGCCAGGCGTCGATGCCGGTGAAATCCGGTGCCTCGATACGCTGGCTCGCCGGGAGCACCTCACCGCCGGTGGTCGACGCTGTGACCGGGGGTGGTGGCATGCGGACGACCGTGATCAGGACAGCGGCCACGATCAGGACGGCGACGGCGGCCAGCGCGAGACGGTATCGGGTCATCAGGTTCGGTTGGACTGTAGTCTCGCCACGTTGACGGAACGTTACGGGCCGGTCCCGTCTGGTAGCCTGGCATAGATGCTCGGCGACCGAAGGCGCGTGGTCATTGAGCATGTCAGACCGCGCGTCGATTGCTCCGAGCTCCCCGCGAAAGCGACCCGCGGGCTCCCCCTGCGAGTGAGCGCCCGCGCCTTTCTCGAAGGCCACGATCCGCTCCTGACGTGGGTCTGGCACTGGCCCGGCAACAGCCTGCTCGTCCCGGACGCGCCGCCGCGAGGGCTGGTCGAGGTCGCGATGACCGCGGAGCCGCAGGACTGGTTCAGCGCCTGGATCACACCCACCCGAGTCGGTGCGTGGAGCTTCGCGGTCGTTGGCCTTCCCGACGCGTGGGGCGGCTGGGCTCGCGACCTGGTGATCCGCTTTCAAGCCGGCCTCGACATCTCGCTCGACCTCGCCGACGGCGCCGCGATGGCTGACGCGCGCTCGATGCTGCCGGGTATCTCGAAAGCCGACCGGCGCGCCACCGCAACGCTCGCGATGAAGCTGGCGGCGCCGACGCCGGTCGAGACGCGTATCGAGCTCGCGACACGGGATACCGCGATGGCGCTCATGCGGCGAACCGCGGATCTCAGCCATGCCGGCATCGATGGCCCGTACAAGCTCTGGGTCGATCGCGAGGAGGCCGGCTTCTCTGCCTGGTACGAGATGTTCCCGCGTTCGGAAGGGGCCGTCCCGCCGAAGAGCGGGACGTTCCGCCAGGCCCAGGAACGCCTCCCGGCCATCGCGGAGATGGGCTTCAGCGTGGTCTATCTGCCCCCGATCCATCCGATCGGCGTGACCCACCGCAAAGGTCCGAACAACATCACCGAGTGCCGTCCCGGCGATCCCGGTAGTCCATGGGCGATCGGCTCAGCCGACGGTGGACACACGAGCGTGCATCCCGACCTCGGCACGCTCGCCGACTTCGACGCCTTCGTTGCCGCCGCCGAGGTCTCGAACCTCGAGGTCGCGCTCGACTACGCGCTGCAGTGCAGCCCGGACCATCCCTGGGTCACCGAGCATCCGCAGTGGTTCCGGCATCGCTCCGACGGATCCATCCGCTACGCCGAGAACCCGCCGAAGCGGTACCAGGACATCTACCCGATCGATTTCGACACGGATGACTCGGCGCGGCTCTGGGAAGCGCTTGCGGGCGTGATGCGCTTCTGGATCGATCACGGGGTACGGATCTTCCGCGTCGACAACCCGCACACCAAGCCGTTCGCATTCTGGGAATGGCTGATCGCCGAGATCCATCGCGAGCACCCGAGCGTCCTCTTCCTCGCCGAGGCGTTCACACGGCCCGCGGTGATGCAACGGCTCGCAAAGATCGGCTTCTCTCAGTCGTATACGTACTTCACGTGGCGCAACAGCGCCTGGGAGCTCAGCGAGTATCTGAAGGAGCTGTCACAAACTGAGCTGGTCGACTGGTTCCGGCCGAACTTCTGGGTGAACACGCCGGACATCCTGCACGCGACGCTGCAGCACGGTGGCCCGCCGGGCTTTCGCATGCGAGCAGTGCTCGCGGCGATCACCTGCCCCTCCTGGGGCATGTACAGCGGCTACGAGCTCTTCGAGGCGACGCCGCTCCGCGACGGCAGCGAGGAGTATCTCGACTCGGAGAAGTACCAGCTCAGGCCGCGCGACTGGTCGAGTCCCTGGTCGCTGGCGCCGTATATCACCCGCCTCAACCAGATCCGCGCCGCTCACCGCGATGCGATCGCCCAGCTGAGTACGCTGCGTATCCACCACATGTCCGACGAGGCGATGCTCTGCGTATCGCGCACGACCCCGGACAAGGAGGATGTGCTGCTGCTCGTCGTCAACCTCGATCCACATCACCCACGTGAAGCCACCACCTGGCTCGACCTGGAAGCGCTCGGCATCGCCGCCGACCGTCCCTTCGAGGTCCACGACGAGCTCGGTGGCGGAACGTACACGTGGCAGGGGCCGGTGAACTACGTCCGGCTCGACCCGTCGCAACAGACGGCGCACGTGTTCCACGTGCGGACGCCGTCATGACCGAAAAGGCGCAGCTCGCCGACGACCCGCTCTGGTTTAAACGCGCCGTCTTCTACGAACTGTACGTGCGGGCGTTTCACGACGCCAACAACGACGGCATCGGCGATTTCCCGGGCCTCATCACCAAGCTCGAGTATCTCGAGTGGCTCGGCGTCGACTGCATCTGGCTCCTGCCGTTCCAGCAGAGCCCGCTCCGTGACGGCGGTTACGACATCGCCGATTACCGCACCGTGCTCGCGGATTACGGCGATGTCGATGACGTTGCGCGCCTCGTCGAGGAGGCGCATCGCCGCGGCATCCGCGTGATCATGGACCTGGTCATCAACCACACGAGCGACCAGCACGAGTGGTTCAAGAACGCGCGCAGTTCCCCGGATAGCGAGTACCGCGACTGGTACGTGTGGTCGCCGACGAAGAACCGGTTCACCGAAGCACGCATCATCTTTCTCGATACCGAGACCTCGAACTGGACGTGGGACGAGCAGTCGGGCGCGTACTACTTCCACCGCTTCTTCAGCCACCAGCCCGACCTCAACTACGACAACCCGAAGGTGCGCGCCGAGATCATCGACGTGTGCCGGTTCTGGCTCGACCTGGGAATGGACGGCTTCCGCCTCGACGCGGTGCCGTACCTCTTCAAGCGAGAGGGAACCAACTGCGAGAACCTACCGGAAACGCATGCATTTCTCGCCGAGCTCCGCGCCGCGATCGATGCCGAGTACACGGGCAAAGTGCTCCTCGCCGAGGCGAACCAGTGGCCGGAGGACGTCGTCGACTACTTCGGAACGCCGGAGCATCCCGAGTGCCACATGTGCTTCAACTTCCCGCTCATGCCGCGGATGTTCATGGGGCTCCGCCGTGAGCAGCGCTTTCCGATCACCGAGATCCTCGATCGCACGCCGGCGCTGCCGCCGAAGACGCAGTGGGGCATCTTCCTGCGCAACCATGATGAGTTGACGCTCGAGATGGTCACCGACGAAGAGCGCGACTACATGTGGACCGAATACGCAAAAGACCCGCGCGCCAAGCTCAACCTGGGCATCCGGCGCCGCCTCGCTCCGCTGCTCAACAACGGGCGTCGCCAGATGGAGCTCTTCCACGGGCTCATCCTCTCCTTGCCGGGCAGCCCGATCCTCTACTACGGCGACGAGATCGGCATGGGCGACAACGTCTATCTCGGTGATCGCGACGGCGTGCGCACGCCGATGCAGTGGAACGCGGACCGCAACGGCGGTTTCAGCCAGGCCGACTTCGCGCAGCTCTACCTGCCGCCACTCATGGACCCCGTCTACGGGTTCCAGGCGTGCAACGTCAGCGCCCAGCGTCGCAACGAGTTGTCGATGCTGCAGTGGTTGCGCCGCTTCATCGCGGTGCGCAAGCGCTGGCCGGTGTTCGGCGAGGGAACATTCGATGCTCTCGACGCGGCCAACCCCTCGGTGTTCGCATTCATCCGCACCCTCGACGACCACGTCGTGCTCTGCGTCAACAATCTCTCGCGCTTCGCGCAACCGGTCGAGCTCGACCTGCGCAAGTACGCCGACACAACACCGGTGGAATTGCTGGGGCGCGTCCATTTCCCGCGCATCGGCGAGTTGCCCTATCTGCTGACACTCGGGCCGCACGGCTTCTACTGGTTCACCCTGGACCCGGCGCTCTCGTGAGCGCGAACAGCGAGAGTGCCGCAGCGGTGCTGCGTGATCACGGGCTCGAGCGGTGCGAGAGCGCGCTCGGCGCGTATATCGCGCACCAGCGCTGGGCCGGCGCGCACGGTCGCATCGTCGAGACGACTGAGGTCGTCGACGCTGCGGTGATCAGCGAGGCCGCACCGATCCTGCTGCACACGCTGACCGCGGTCACGTTCACCGACGGAGTAACCACGAGATACGTGCTGCCACTTGGGGTCCGTGAGCCCGACGATGCGCTCGCGGAGCGGGCGCCGGAATTCGTGATCCCATGGTCGGACTCACCCAAGCCAATGCTGCTCTACGACGCAGTCGGCGACTCGACGTACATCGAATGGCTGCTCGACGCGATCCGCGAGGAGCGCGTCCTCGCCACCTCGAGCGGAACGCTGCGCTGCAGCTGTCCCGATCCACTCGCGCTCGACACCGGGAGCCTGTCATCGATTCGCCCGCTCCGTGTCGAGCAGAGCAACACTTCGGTGGAAGTCGGTGATGCACTCTTCCTCAAGCATCTGCGCCGGGTCGAGGCTGGACCATCCGCGGAGCTCGAGATGTCCGATGCGCTCGCGGCATCGGGCTTCACCCATGTGGCGCCGCTGCTGGGGCGCGCGGTGTGGGCGTCGGGAACAGACGCGCCGTCACCGCTGGTGCTCATCCAGCGATTCCTCCACAACAGCAGCGAGGGGTGGGCGCTCGCCATGACATCACTGCGCGACCTCTACGCCACGGCGGAGGGGATGGGCAGCGTGGATGCCGTGCAGCGCCGCGCCGCGGTCGACGATCAGGACGCGGCATTCGTTGCGGAGTCCGCGCGCCTCGGTCAGGTGATCGCAGAGATGCATCTGGCGCTCGGCGGCGCGGACTCGACGATGGAAACCGCGCCGCTGACACAGGCGACTCTCGCGCGCTGGGCAACGGCCATGACGGAGGAGCTCGACACACTCTGCAACCGCGCCGATGCGGCGCTGGACCGGCTCCGCGCCGTCCGCGACAGCGTGGCCGCGCATTTCGACGAGATGCGAGGCCTCCCGTCCGGCGGGTTGCTCACCCGCGTGCACGGCGACCTGCACCTCGGCCAGCTGCTCCGCGTCGACACAGGCTGGGTCATCCTTGACTTCGAGGGCGAGCCGGACCGCACGCCTGCGCAGCGCCGCGAATTGAGCACGCCACTGCGGGATGTGGCGGCGATGCTCCGTTCGTTCGACTACGCCGCGGCAGCGGCGATCGCCGAGCGGGCCGCGCCGGACAGCGAGGAGGCGCAAGGGCTTTTCGGTTTCGGTGACGCGTGGGCCGATGCCAATCGCGACGCCTTCTGGAGTGCGTACCTGGAGACGATCGGCTCCGATCCGATACTCCCGGAGCCCGGTCCAGCGCTCGTCATCCGCCGGGCCTTCGAGGTGCAGAAGGCTGTCTACGAGATCGGCTACGAACTTGGACATCGACCCACATGGGTCGAGATCCCGCTTCGATTCCTGCTCCGCGGCGCGGTGCCGGCGTGACCCCCGAAGCAGGAGCCGTCATCGACCTCGACGGCGCGCTCGAGCAACTCCTCGCCGGCCGGCTGCGCGACCCGCACGCGCTGCTGGGCCCGCACCCAGACGGTGCGACAACGCTGGTCCGCGCCTTTCACCCCGAGGCCACGGCGGCAAGCATCGCGCGGGTGGACGGCATTACCCCGATGCGGCGCCGCAATGGTCAAGGCCTGTTCGAGGTCAACCTGCCGGTGATCGATCTGCCCGGCTACCGGATCCGTTTCCGCAACGACGAGCGGGAGTGGGAGCAGGAAGACCCGTACGCCTTCACGCCGACTCTCGGCGAGCTCGATCTGCACCTCATCGGCGAGGGCACGCACCTTCAACTCTGGCGTGCGCTTGGAGCACGGGTCATCGAGCACCAAGGGGTCATCGGAACGGCGTTCAGCGTCTGGGCACCGAATGCGCTCGGCGTCAGCGTCGTCAGCGACGCGAACTTCTGGGACGCGCGGACGTGGCCGATGCGGATGCTCGGCGGCTCCGGCGTGTGGGAGCTCTTCTGCCCGGGCGTCGGCAAGGGCGTTCGCTACAAGTTCCTGGTGACCCGAGGCGACGGGATGCGCACGTTCAAAGCCGATCCCCTCGCGCGCGCTGCCGACCACCCGCCGGGAACCGCGAGCATCGTCGAGCAGAGCGAGCACAAGTGGCGTGACGCCGCGTGGATGCGGCGGCGCGCACGGACATCGCTCAACGCGGCACCGTTCGCCTCTTACGAGGTCCACCTCGGCTCGTGGCGGCGCGGCGCCGATGGACGAGTGCTGAGCTATCAGGAGATTGCGGAGCCACTCGCCGCGCACTGCCGCGCGCTGGGCTTCACCCACGTAGAGCTGTTGCCGATCATGGAGCATCCCTTCGGCGGGTCATGGGGATACCAGGTCACGGGGTACTACGCACCGACGGCACGGCATGGCACGCCTGACGACTTCCGCACGTTCGTCGATGTCATGCACCGCAACGACATCGGCGTGTTGCTCGACTGGGTGCCCGCACATTTCCCACGCGACGGCTGGGCACTCGCGCGCTTCGACGGCACGCCGCTGTACGAGCATGGCGATCCGCGCCGTGGCGAGCATCCCGACTGGGGGACGTACGTCTTCAACTACGGACGCAACGAGGTGCGCAACTTCCTCGTCGCCAACGCCCACTACTGGGCCGAGGAATTCCATATCGACGGACTGCGCGTCGACGCGGTGGCGTCGATGCTCTATCTCGACTACTCGCGCCAGCCGGGCGCATGGGTGCCGAATATCAATGGGGGCAAGGAGAATCTCGAGGCGATCGCGTTGCTGCGCGAGGTCAACGACTCGTTGCATGCGCGCAAAGCCGGCGTGATCACGGTCGCCGAGGAGTCGACCACGTGGCCAGGTGTGACGCGCTCGACGGCGAGTGGCGGGCTTGGCTTCGACTTCAAGTGGAACATGGGATGGATGCACGACACCCTCGACTACCTGCACAAGGATCCCGTGTACCGCCGCTACGCTCACCATCAGATGACGTTCGGGCTCATGTACGCGTGGTCGGAGCGTTTCATCCTCCCGCTGTCACACGACGAGGTCGTGCACCTCAAGGGCTCGTTGCTCGCCAAGATGTCCGGCGACCCCTGGCAGCGTTTCGCCAACCTCCGCGCCATGTTCGGCTGGATGTGGGCGCACCCTGGCAAGAAGCTGCTGTTCATGGGCGGCGAGCTCGGCGACGAGCACGAATGGGCGCACGAGTCAGGCCTCGACTGGTCGCTGCTCGACGACCCCGCGCATGCCGGCGTCGAGCATCTCGTCGCCGACATCGGAGCGCTCTACGCAAGTGTTCCATCGCTGTGGGAGCTCGACGAGAGCCCGAGCGGATTCCAGTGGATCGACGCCGGCAATGCCGACCAGAACGTCCTCAGCTTCATCCGCCGCGACGCCCACGGACACCCCGGCATCGCGTGCATTGCCAACTTCTCACCGGTCGTTCGCTACGACTTCCGGGTGGGGCTGCCGCTCCCTGGCCAGTGGTCGGAGGTGCTCAACACCAACTCCGAGCACTACGGCGGCAGCGGCGTCGGCAATCTCGGCGCGGTCGTGGCCGAGCCGCAGCCCGCGCACTCCTTCTCGAACTCGGCGCGGCTGACGCTCCCCCCGCTCGGCGTGGTCTGGCTGGCTCCCTCACCCATTGCTTAACCGGTACCGAGTGGTGAGAATGAGCGCAGACCTGCGGGCCGAGGGTGCACCGCTGCGATGACTCACTCGCGAGATACATCGCGCGCACCGCGCTTGGTAAGACCGCTTTGGCAGACACAGGGGTGACCCACGACCATGAACACCGAAGAGGCCCGCACCCGGCTGCTGACTGAGCGCGCCCGTATCGAGGCACTCCGCATGGCCGCCGGACGGCTCACCGCAGACGCCCAGGAGGCGACCGAGCGCGAGCTGTCGTCGGCTGAGCAGCACCCGTCTGAGCTGGCGAGCGAAACGATCGGCCTCGAGCTCGACCAGAGCGTCCAGAAGCACGCCGAGCTCGAGCTCGCCGAGCTCGAAGCGGCAGTGAAGCGGGTGGACTTGGGCTCGTATGGCAACTGCGAGGCTTGCGGCAAGCCCATCGGCGAAGCCCGGTTGGAAGCGATTCCCACCGCGCGCTTCTGCATCGAGGATCAGTCCAAGCAGGACCGCGGGCGGCGCAACGGGCGCTAGCCGGCTCAGTGCCGGAAGTGGCGCTCCCCGGCGAAGATCACCACCATGTCGAGGTGGTCGGCAGCCTCGGTGACAACAGGGTCGTTCTTGCTCCCGCCGGGATGAATGACGGCGCGGACGCCCGCGTTGCCGAGAACCTCGAGACCATCGGGCATCGGGAAGAAAGCGTCTGAGGCAGCGACCGCACCCGCGGCGCGATCACCGGCTCGTGCCACTGCCAGCTCGGACGATTCGACGCGCGACATCTGACCGGCGCCGACACCGACCGCCATGCCGTCGCGTACGACGACGACCGCGTTCGACTTGACGTGGCGGCAGACGCGCCACGCGATGAGCAGGTCGCGCCACTCGCGTTCTTCCGGCTGGCGCTTGCTCGCCACCGTCATCGTCGATCGGTCGGCGATCACGCGATCGCGCGTCTGCACGAGCAGGCCGCCGTCGATGCTGCGCACGTCGAACTCCCCAGCCGCTGAGGGCCGGTCGACGACGAGGACCCGCAAACGCGGCTTGGTGGCGAGATGGGCGGCCGCGTCGTCGTCGATGCCGGGACACACCACCGCCTCAAGGAAGGTGCGCGCCAGCTCGGTCGCGGTTGCGAGGTCGATCGGGCGATTGATGCCGACGATGCCGCCATAGGCAGCCCGCGGGTCGCACTCGTACGCCCGGCGATACGCGTCCACCGCGGTCTCACCGACTGCGAAGCCGCAGGGATTGGTGTGCTTGATGACGCATGCCGCAGGCTCGTCGAACTCACTGACGAGCGCGCGAGCGGCGTCGACATCGAGCCAGTTCGTGAACGAGAGCGCTGATCCCTGCAGCGACCTGGCGCGCGCGGCTCCGCCGGGCTGCCCGGGTGCGGCGTAGAGCGCGCCGCGCTGGTGCGGGTTCTCGCCATAGCGAAGCTCGTGGAGTCGAGGGCCTCCAACGGTGAACTCCGCCGGCATCTCATCCGAGTTCGCGCTGGTGCGCAACCACGCAGCGACCTGCGTGTCGTAGGCGGCGACGTGCGCGAATGCATCGACGGCGAGTCGATGCCGGGTGGCGATGGAGATCGATCCGTGCTCGCGGAGCTCGGTGAGCAGCGGCTCGTACTGCCGTGGCGAAACCACCACCGCGACCGAGTCACGGTTCTTGGCGGCTGCGCGGATGAGCGTCGGGCCGCCGATGTCGATGTTCTCGATGATCGTCTCGTCGTCGGCACCACTCGCGAGCGTGTCCGCGAACGGGTACAGCGACGACACCACGAGGTCGATCGGATCGAACTTGTTCTCAGCGAGCTGGCGCATGTGCTCGGGAATGTCGCGACGGGCGAGGATGCCCGCGTGGATGGCCGGATGCAGTGTCCGGACGCGTCCGTCGAGCATCTCAGGGAATCCGGTGATGTCGGCCACCGAGAGCGCTTCGATCCCAGCGTCGGACAGCGCCTTGCCGGTGCTGCTCGTTGCGATGAGCTCGACGCCGCACTCGCGAAGCCCGCGTGCGAAGTCGATCAGCCCGGTCTTGTCACTGGCGGAGAGGAGAGCTCGCATGCTCAGACCGGCGCCGTCGCGGGCGCGGGAAGCACGCGCACTCGATTGCCCTCGCGAGCGATCCGGCCGGTGCACCAGAGCGCGACCGCCTGCGGCAACAGCTCCCACTCCCGGCCGTGGATGCGGTGCCGCAGCGTCTCGACGTCGTCCTCGGCTTCGACGGGCACGGCTGCCTGGAGGACGATCGGTCCGCCGTCGGGCTCACCGCGATCGAGCAGCTGGACGGTGCAGCCGGTGACCTTGACGCCGCGCGCCAGAGCCTGCTCGACGGCGTCCATGCCGCCGCCGAATGCCGGCAACAGCGACGGGTGCACGTTGAGGATGGCGTCCGGGAAGGCATCGAGCACCTCGTCGCTGAGGATGCGATCGTACCCGGCGCAGACGATGAGCCGAACGCCGGCGGCGCGGAACCGATCGCGCATCTCGCGGTCGCGGAGCGTCGCGTCCCCGCCGAAGTCCGACTGCGGCAGCGCCACGGCGGTGACCCCATGGCTTCGCGCGATGTCGAGCGCCGGCGCTTTGGCACGGTTGGAGATGACGAGCACCACCTCTGCCGGGAAGCTCGGCGCCGCGCCGGCTTCGAGCAACGCCTCGAGATTGGTTCCCGCCCCCGATACGAGCACCCCGATCGGGGTACGCGCACTCACCGCAGCACGACCCGCCGTGGGCCGGTCTGGGGGACCACCTCGCCGATGCGCCAGACGGGTATGCCCGCGGCCGCATCGATCGGCGGAGCATCGGCAGGGACGATGACCACCATCCCGACGCCCATGTTGAAGGTGCGCCACATCTCCTCGAGATGGATGCTGCCCGCCTTCTGAAGCGCGTCGAAAATGGGCGGAATGTTCCACGTGGAACGGTCGAGGGTTGCGGCGAGTCCCTCGGGGAGCACCCGGGGCACGTTGTCGATGACCCCGCCGCCGGTGATGTGCGCCATGGCGTGGATATCGGTCTTCGTGCGCATCTCGCGAATCGCGTGGAGATACGCCCGGTGCGGCTCGAGCAGCAGGTCGACGAGCGGCTTGTCGGTACCGGGGAGCACATCGCCCCACTGCAGCTCGTGCTCCGCGACGATGTGGCGCACGAGCGAGTAGCCGTTGGTGTGCAAGCCGCTGCTCGGCAGCGCATAGAGCTGATCGCCGGCCACCACCCGCGAGCCGTCGATGATCGCGTCGCGCTGGACGGACCCGACGATGAAGCCGGCGATGTCGTAGTCACCGAGTGCGTAGACGCCCGGCATCTCGGCCGTCTCACCGCCGACGAGCGCGCATCCCGCTGACCGGCAGGCTTCAGCGATGCCCTCGATGAGCTCGGCGAGTTGCTCCGGGATGAGCTTGCCCGTGGCGTAGTAGTCGAGGAAGAAGAGCGGCTCGGCACCGCAGCAGAGGATGTCGTTGACGCAGTGGTTGACGAGGTCGATGCCGATCCCGCGGTGGCGTCCGGTCGCGATCGCGACCTTCACCTTGGTGCCGACGGAGTTGGTGCTCGAGGCGAGCACCCTGCCGCTCGGAGAATCCGGCTCGAGCGCGAACAGGCCGCTGAAGGCGCCGATGCCCCCAAGGACCTGCGCCGAATGGGTCGAGGCGATCGTGCGCCGGATCAGGCTGACGGCGCGGTTGCCCTCATCGATGTCGACACCGGCGTCTGCGTAGCGAAGGTCACCCATCGCGGCAGAGTGTATCGGCGGCCGGTTGGGCGGCGCGGAGGTGCGCTCCAATCGCCGCGTTCCGGCAACGGGGTGTCACCATAGAAGCGAATACACGGCTGTCCAGGGAATCAGATCCACTTCGTGAACCCAACCGATACTGACGACCCGAACTATTTCCATCGGGTGGTCGACTGCCAATGGGCATGTCCGGCTCACACCAACGTGCCCGAGTACATCCGGCTGATCGCTCAGGGTCGATATACCGACGCCTACATGTCGAACCGGGAGTCGAACGTCTTCCCGGGGATCCTGGGGCGGACCTGCGATCGCCCGTGTGAGCCCGCTTGCCGGCGGGTCCGGATCGACGGCGCGCCCGTTGCGATCTGCCGGCTCAAGCGCGTGGCGTCGGATCTCCGCGGTGACATCGCCGACCGGCTCCCGGTGATCCCCACGGAGAAGAACGGCCGTCGCGTCGTCTGCATCGGCGCCGGCCCGGCCTCACTGACGGTCGCCAACGACCTCCTGCCGCTTGGCTACGACGTGACGATCCTCGAGCAGCACGACGTGCCCGGTGGCCTCATGCGCACGAACATTCCGTCCTTCCGGTTGCCTGCGGAGATCCTCGACGAGGAGATCGCGACGATCGTCGACATGGGTGTCGACCTTCGCCTGAACACCACGGTGAACAGCCTCCGCGACCTGCTCGCCCAGGACTACGACGCCGTCTTCATCGGCACGGGGGCGCCGCGTGGCAAGGACCTCGACATTCCCGGGCGGCACGACAGCGATCGCATTCACATCGGCATCGACTGGCTCGAGTTCGATCGCGTTCGGCCATACCGACTCGATCGGCGAGCGCGTGCTGATCATCGGCGTCGGCAACACTGCGATGGATTGCTGCCGCTCGTCGCTTCGCCTCGGTGGCAAGAGCATCAAGGTGATGGCACGGCGGCCGCGCGCGTTCTTCAAAGCTTCCTCCTGGGAGCTCGAGGATGCCGAGGAGGAAGGCGTCGAGATCCTCGTCGACCACGCGCCAACTCGTTTCGTCATCGAGGACGGGAAGCTCACCGGCATGGAGTTCCAGCGTCTCGAATGGGACGAGCAGGCGCGGCACTCGACGGTCATCGACACCGTCGTCATCCCCTGCGATGACGTCATCCTCGCGATCGGTCAGGAGAACGCCTTTCCCTGGGTCGAGCGCGACCTCGGGCTCGAGGTCGGTGAGTGGGACATGCCGGTCGTCGATCCGGTGACGTTCCAGTCCTCACTCCCGGGTGTCTTCTTCGGCGGCGACTCGGCGATGGGTCCCAAGAACATCATCTGGGCCGTCGAGCACGGCCATCAGGCTGCGATATCGATCCACAACCACTGCGAGGGTGTGGCGGTCTCGCAGCGGCCGCCGCTGCGGATGAATCTCGTCAGCCAGAAGATGGGGCTCACCGAGTGGAGCTACCACAACGACTACAACCCTTCGGCGCGGCAGCGCATGCAGCATGTCGAATTGACCGAGCGCTTCCGAAGCATCGGCACCGAGGTGGAGGTGGGGTTCTCCGCCGAGCAGACCGCGCGGGAGGTGCAGCGTTGCCTCAACTGCGACGTCGAGACCGTGTTCCAGGCGCCGCTCTGCATCGAGTGCGACGCGTGCATCGATATCTGCCCCGTGCAGTGCCTGACGATCACCGAAAACGGTGAGGAAGACGATCTGCGCACACGCCTTTCGGCGCCTGCGAGAAACCTCGAGCAAGCCCTCTACGTGTCGGCTGCGCTGCCGCAGACGGGTCGCGTGATGGTCAAGGACGAGGACCTCTGCGTGCACTGCGGCCTTTGCGCTGAGCGCTGCCCGACGGCGGCATGGGACATGCTCAAGTTCGAGTTGCTCATCCCGCTCGCGATGTCCGCGTCCACGCCTGTTCCGGTGCTGTCATGACCCCCGAGTTCGTGTCCGCCGACTCGCGCGCCAAGGTCAACGACTTCGCGATCAAGCTCGCCAACGTCAACGGGACGGGATCGTCGAGCGCCAGCAATCTGCTGATGCGCGCCATCTTCCGGATGGGCGTTCCGGTCTCCGGCAAGAACCTCTTCCCGTCGAACATCCAGGGGCTGCCGACGTGGTACGAGATCCGCGTCAACAAGGACGGTCACGTCGCCCGCGCGCGCCGCTACGACGTCATGGTCGCGATGAACGGTCAGACCTATGCGAGCGACATCGCGGAAGTGGTGAGCGGCGGGTACACGATGTACGACTCGTCGTGGCCGCTCGACCGTGACCTGATCCGCGAGGACGTGACGTATCTGGGCGTGCCGCTTGCCGAGATGTGCAACGACGCGTTCCGCGGTCCGCGCGAGCGCATCCTCATGAAGAACATCGCGTGCGCCGGCGCGCTCGTCGCAATGCTCGGGCTCGACATGGAGGTCATCGCGCAACTGCTCACCGAGCAGTTCGCAGGCAAGGAACGGCTGCGCGAGTTCGAACCAGACCGCCCTGCGCCTCGGCCACGACTACGCGACCGAGCATTTCGAGTATCCGCTGCCCTGCCGCATCGAGGCGATGGACGCAACCAAAGGATCCATCCTCATCGACGGCAACACCGCCGCCGCGCTCGGTTGCGTGTACGCCGGCGCGACGGTCGCCGCGTGGTACCCGATCACGCCGTCGACGTCGCTCATGGACGCGTTCGCAAAATACTGCGCGAAGTTCCGGCGCGATCCCGACACCGGAAAGAACAACTACCTGGTGCTGCAGGCCGAGGACGAGCTGGCCGCCATCGGCATGGTGCTCGGCGCGTCATGGGCGGGCGCCCGCGCCTTCACGTCGACGTCGGGACCCGGCATCTCGCTGATGCAGGAGCTGCTCGGCATGGGCTACTACGCCGAGGTGCCGGCCGTCGTCTTCGACGTGCAGCGGACAGGTCCGTCGACGGGCATGCCGACTCGCGTGCAGCAGTCGGACATCCTCAACTGCGCGTACGCATCGCACGGCGACACCAAGCACGTGCTCCTCTTTCCGTCGAACCCCGGTGAATGCTTCTCGATGGCGCCGACGGCGTTCGACCTCGCGGAGCGCTTCCAGACTCCGGTCTTCGTGCTCTCCGACCTCGACATCGGCATGAACGACTGGGTGAGCCCCGCGTTCGAGTGGGACGACGACTACATTCCCGATCGCGGCCGCGTGCTCGATGCCGGCGCGTTGCGAGAGCTCGAGGTGTTCCACCGCTACGAGCCCGCGGACGCCGACTCCGTCACCGCGCGCACGCTCCCCGGAGTCAGCGAGCTCGGCGCCTATTTCACGCGCGGCTCGGGGCACGGCAGTGACGGTGCGTACACCGAGACTCCCGAGGTGTATCAGGCAGTTGTCGACCGCCTCGCGCGCAAGCACGCCTCCATCGCGGAGTACGTCCCGGAGCCGATGATCGAGGACAGCGCACACGCGCCGCTCGGCATCCTGACGCTCGGCAGCTGCGAGCTCGCGGTGCTCGAGGCGATCGGTCTCCTCGCAGAGCGCGGCGTGGTTGCTGACTACATGCGGGTGCGCGGTTTCCCGTTCGGCGCCGCAGTCCGCGCGTTCCTCGACGCGCACGAGACCATCGTCGTCGTTGAGCAGAACCGAGACGGGCAGTTGCGCTCGCTGCTCACGCTCGAGACCCCGGTGCCGAAGGAGAAGCTCGAATCCGTCCTTGTGTACGGCGGCTTTCCGCTCAGCGCCGAGGACGTCGTCGACGGCGTCACGCGAATCGTGGGGGCCTGAGCGATGCCGTCCATCGTCAAACCCGCCGTCACCAACCCCGGCCTCGAACGCAACGCACTCGGCCTCACCGTCCGCGACTACGAGGGCGGGATGTCGACGCTCTGCGCCGGATGCGGACACGACTCGGTGACCGCGGCCATCACCCAGGCGCTCTGGGAGACCGCGACTCCGCCGCACATGATCGCCAAGCTCAGCGGCATCGGCTGTTCCGCGAAGACGGCCGCATACTTCGCCCGCGGTGCACATGGCTTCAACGGATGCCACGGCCGGATGCCACCACTCGCCACGGGCGCCAGCGCGGCGAATCGCGACCTCCTGTGCATCGGCATCTCCGGCGACGGCGACTCACTGTCGATCGGCCTCGGCCACCTCGCGCACCTGGTTCGGCGCAACGTCCGCATGGTCTACGTCATCGAGAACAACGGCGTGTACGGGCTCACGAAAGGGCAGTTCTCCGCGTCCGCCGATGTCGGTTCCACCACGAAGCGCGGTGAGGCGAACCACCTGCAGCCGATCGATCCGATCCTTCTTGGGCTCTCGATGGGCGCGACATTTCTCGCCCGCGGATTCTCCGGCGACAAGCGCCAACTCGTGCCGATCTTCCGCGCCGCGATGGCGCATCACGGTCTCGCGATCATCGACGTGATCTCGCCGTGCGTGACGTTCAACGACCACGAGGGCTCGACGAAGAGCTACCTCTTCACGCGTCAGCACGACGTGCAGATGACGGTGACCGACTTCGTGCCGCCGGCTGACGAGATCTCGGCGACGATTCCGACCGACGGCGTGATCAGCATCCCGATGCACGACGGCGCGACGTTGCGTTTCCGCAATGTGCCGGACGGCTATGACCCCACGAATCGCGCCGGGGTGCTCGAGCACATGATGGCCTCGAAAGGGCGCGGCGAGATCGTCACGGGGCTGCTGTACATCGACGAGCAGTCGTCCGATCTGCACGAGCTGGGCAACACCACCGAGCTGCCGCTGACGCAGGTGCCGTACTCGAAGCTTTCGCCCGGATCGGCAGCGCTCGCGGGGATCGGCTTCCGCTGATTCCCGGCTCGGCCGGCTCAGCCGTCGTCCGCGGCAAGCGCTGCGCGGGCTCGTGCGAGAAACCTGCGTTCCGCCTCGTTGGATGTCAGCGCGAGCGCCGCGTCGTATTCGCTCCGGGCCTCATCGTTCCGACCGATGCGGCTGAGCAGGTCCGCGCGCACAGCGTGGAACAGGTAGTAGTCAGCGAGGTCGATGCTCTCGAGAGTCGCCAGCGCTGCAGTGGCTCCGTCGATTTCAGCGACTGCGACCGCGCGATTCAGCGCAACAACCGGCGTGGGTATGACGGCGAGGAGCTGATCGTAGAGCTGGAGGATCTGCCGCCAGTCTGTGTCGCCGGCCGCGGCTGCGTCGGCATGCACCGCGCTGATCGCCGCCTGGATCTGATACGGGCCCGGACGGTTGCGCCGCAGGCATTCACGCACGATCGATTGACCCTCGACGATGAGACTGCGATCCCACCGCGTCCGGTCCTGGTCTGCGAGCAGGACGAGTTCGCCGCTCGCCGCGATGCGGGCGGGCGCACGCGAACTCGATGAGCAGCATGAGCGCCAGCAGGCCGAGCACCTCGCCCTCGTCGGGCATGAGCTCCGCGAGCAGGCGCCCCAAACGGATCGCCTCCGCGCAGAGATCCGCGCGTCCGAGGGACTCGCCGGAACTGGCGACGTATCCCTCGTTGAAGATCAGGTAGACAACCGCCAGCACAGCGTTGAGCCGGTCGGGTAGTGCTGCGGGACCCGGTACGCGGTACGGGATTCGCGCGTCGCGAATCTTGTTCTTGGCGCGCACCAGTCGTTGCGCCATGGTGGCCTCGGGAACGATGAAGGCTCGGGCGATCTCCGGCGTCGACAACCCGCCGAGCAACCGAAGCGTCAGCGCGACCTGCACGTTGGGGGCGAGCGCCGGATGGCAGCAGGTGAAGATGAGCCGGAGGCGATCGTCGTGGACCGGGCCCTCGTCGATCGGTGTGCTTTCCGCGTGCATCAGCGCAGCCTTTGCATGGCGATCGTTGCGAGCGCTGTCGCTCCGCAGCCGGTCGATCGCTCGGCGTCGGGCGGTCGTGATGATCCAGCCGGCCGGGCTGGGAGGCAGTCCGGTGTCGGGCCACCGTTGCGCCGCAACGATGAACGCTTCCTGGACTGCCTCCTCGGCGACATCGATGTCACCGAACGATCGGACCAGCACGGAGACGGCGCGGCCGTATTCCTCACGAAAGACACCTTCGATTTCGGAACTGCTGACCGTCACCGTCACCGAATCAGTCTTCCGTCGCTTCCTGGAACGGACGGACCTCGACCGGCGCGCCGCAGGCCACTGTCCCTTTGGCCGCCCACGCGAGCGCCGCGTCCAGGTCCTCTGCCTTGATGACCCAGAACCCCCCGACGTACTCCTTGCCTTCGGCGAACGGGCCGTCTGTCGTGAGCACCGCGCCATCCTGGACTCGCACCACCGTCGAGCTCGAGATGGGATCCATGCCACCCGCGAAGACCCAGGCGCCCGCCGCGCGAATCTCGTCGTTGAGCACGTCCACGTCGTGGAACATCTTCGCCGTCTCTTCTGCGGAAGGGGTCGGGGCACCGTCGACAGCGCAGACGCTGAGCATGTACTGCTTCACCGGAAATCCTCCTCGGCACCTGTCGTGCCGTCTGTTGGTTTTGGCCGGTCTCGATCCGGCCTGTCACCTCCTATACGGAGCACACAGTGGTAAATCGACAGTCTGGAAGGACGGCGGGGCATTTCGCTAGAGTTCGTCGCACTCGATACAGAAAGGGGGAGCTATGCGCCGCGATATCAGGCTTCTGGGTTTCTGCGCGGCCGCTGTCGGCGTCGTCCTGGCCGGTGTCACGAACGTTTCCGCCGCAACGACGGCGCCTGCAGTGGCCAAGCCGGCGGGCTACACCATCGTCGCCTCGGCCCCGTTCTCCCTTCCGAATGGCTCGCTCGTCCCAGGCTCGGTGACCTGCCCGAAGAAGAAAGGCGTGCAGACGTATCCGCTGAGCGGTGGCGCGTTGATCGACTCCAGCAATCTGGCTGCGAACATCAACTCCTCATATCCATCCCCGACGGGATGGCGTGCTGATGCCGACAACCTCAGCGGGGCGGCGACGATGTTCACCGTCTACGCCGTCTGCGCGAACAAGCTCACCGGCTACGTTCAGCAGCAGTCGAAGTCGGTGTCGAATCCCGCGGGCATGCAGAACGGCGCCGGGTATCTGTGTCCCAAGGGCGATGTCGTGACGGGCGGCGGAGCACTCAGCGCAACCGGCTCGGCGCAGATCAACCTGAACAGCTCGTGGCCGGCGGGCACGGGCGAGTGGTATGCGTACATGAACAACGCGTCGACCACGAACTCGTCGTTCACCATGTTCCGTGTCTGCGCCAAGGTCAACGTGACGAAGACCAACTACATGCTGGTCGCGGGGTCACCGGTCACCAACTCGGCGGGCCATGACACCGGCACGTCGGTCTACTGCCCCGGCGGGCTCTCCACCATCGGGGGCGGAGCCGTTTCGGGTGCAGGTGGAGGTCTGTCCACGGATCTCAACACGACATTCCCGTTCACCGGCGGATGGGGTGCCGACGAGAACAACGGCGGCACCGCGAACCCCACCCTCACCGGCTACGTCCTCTGCGCTTCCTGACGCGCTAGCTCCGGCGTTCGCGGAGTCGCTTCTCGATGCCGTCGAGGACGAGGCTGATGCCCTGGTCGGCGCGCCAGGTGGATTGGGCGTCGCCCGTCGACGCCGTTGACGGTGCCGCTCCCGCGACAGCCGGCGCGTCTGCATCCAACGTGACGCGGACGCAGCCGCTGTATACGGTGAGGTCGTAGCGGTCCGTTGCCTGCATCGCTCCCGGCGTGTCCCACTGCACGTCCTGTGTGAGCCGGATGGGCTTGTCGTCAAGCCGAACGCGCACCGATCCCTGCGAGATGGCAGCATGCACGGCGGTATTGCGAGGTCGGTGCATGGTGACCCCGACGATGCCGCTGTTGACGCGGATCGGGACGACGCCGACCGGCGCAGGCAGCGTGCACGTCACGTTGCCGACACCACTGTCGAGCTCGATGCCACTGACGCGCAGCCCCGAGAGGTCGAGCACTGTGTTCCAGGTGCCGCCGTGAATCTTGAAATACCAGGCGTAGTTGGGGCTCAACTCGACGGCGCCGTGATCGCCGCCGCGGCGGTTCTTGACGAGCACGAGGCTGCCGGGGCGCATCTCGACTGACGCTGCGCCGCCACCGCCGGTGGAGGTGGCGACGTCGACCGTGCCGGACGCGGCCGCGCGAACGAGGACGCGCCAGGAACCCGAATCGATCGCCAGTGTCATCTGCTGACCGCCCCGACCGCGCGCGGCCGCCGGCGGTTCGGTGAATGCGGACACGGCGGCCTCGACGACGAGCGTGGTGGCGGCACCTTCGGCTTCAGCCAGTCCCGCCTTTCCGAGCACCTCGGTCAGCTCGCGGGTCAGGCGGCTGCGCTGGATCACCGGCAGCGAGCCGAGCACGACGGTGGCCGCCCCTTGGTGCACCTTCAGGAATCGCGCCAGGTCATCGCATGCCGCAGTCACCTGCGGACGCCAGCCCGATGGCGACGCCGGCACGGCCACCCGCTCGAGCACCGCTTCGGCCACCAACTCCAGCAGCTGTTCCTTGTCGCGGATGTGCCAGTACAGCGAGGCGGCCTTCACGCCCAATCGGTCGGCGAGGGCACGCATGGAAAGGCCATCGACGCCGACCGCGTCGAGCATCGCCAGGGCGGCCTGAATGACCGCCTCGCGGTTCAGCCCGGTCTCCGTCTCCTGGCGGCTCACCGATGGTTCCTCCGTTTTCCGACGTCGCGACGACCGGGATGCCACGAATGGCTTGACGTGACTAACATCGTTAGGCTAGTATCACACAAGTCACCGTTAGACACAAATTCACTTGGATGGTGTTAGAGATGAACGCGACACTGGAGGCCGTCGACCTCAACAAGTCCTTCGGCAAGACCCCTGCACTGGACGGCATGAACCTCACGATGGAGCCGGGCCAGGTCATGGCACTGCTCGGCCCGAACGGTGCCGGCAAGACGACCTTCGTCAATCTCGTGGCGACCCTCATCCGGCCGGGCGGCGGCACCCTTCGAGTCCACGGCATCGACGTCGCGCGCAACCCGGCTGCTGTGCGCCGGCTGATGGCGCTGGCCGGACAGTCAGCCGCTGTGGAGCCGACGATGACCGGCCGCGAGAACGTCGTCATGGTCGCGCGCCTCTCCGGCGCTTCAGCATCAGATGCTCGCCGCGACGCGGCCGCCGTGATTGAGCAGATGGGACTCAGCGACGCCGCCGACCGAACCGTCCGCACGTACTCCGGCGGCATGAGGCGCCGGCTCGACCTCGGCGCCAGCCTCGTCGCGCGGCCCCGGCTCCTGCTGCTCGACGAACCGACCACAGGTCTGGATCCGCGCAGCCGCCTCGAGCTGTGGGATGTCATCCGTTCCTTGGTCGCCAACGGCACGGACGTCCTGCTCACCACGCAGTACCTCGACGAGGCCGATCATCTGGCGTCACAGATCGCCATCATCGATCACGGTCACGTCATCGCGTCGGGCACGCCTCGCGAGTTGAAGCGCCTCGCCGGGCGCAACGTTGTCGAGGTCCACGTGCGAGACAGCTCCGAGCTCGATCGCGTTGCCGCGATCCTCATGTCGATTGGCGAGGGGCCGACGACCATCGACGTGCCCACGCGCAGCGTCTCGGTTGCGCTGAGCGCCGATACGGAGCGCATCTTCGCCGCACTGCGGCCGCTCGACGACACCGGCATCGCCATC
Organism: Candidatus Dormiibacterota bacterium; assembly: GCA_963754015.1. GTDB lineage: Bacteria > Chloroflexota > Dormibacteria > Aeolococcales > Aeolococcaceae > Palsa-851. Next base: position 82,035 of record CAVWEG010000007.1, on the reverse strand, counting down.
GACGAGGTTTCCGTTCGCCAACCAACGCTTGACGAAGCATTTCTCGCCCTCACGGGCGCACCCAAGGAGGAAGTGGCATGAGCGTCGCCATCGCGCCACCGCGCGGCAACGCCGCCGGTATCTTCGTCTCGACCGGGCAGATCGTGCGCCGCGTCCTGCTCAAGTTCATCCGGTCGCCGCAACTCGTGGTGGTCGGCACCCTGCAGGGCGCCATGTTCCTGCTCATCTTCCGGTACGTGTTCGGCGGTGCGATCGCGCTGGCCCCCGGCATCAACTACGTCGACTTTGTGGTGCCGGGCTTCATCACAACAGGTGTGCTGTTCAACGCCATGTATGCCTCGGCGGGAATGGCAGAGGACATGAGCGCCGAACTCATCGCGCGCCTGCGCTCACTCCCGATACCACGCAGCGCGGTGCTCGTTGGCCGCGCGGTCGCCGACACGGTGCTCCAGTTCTGGGGGCTCGTTGTCACCGTCGCAATCGGCTTCCTCGTCGGCTTCCGTATCCACGGCAGCGTCGGTGGTGCGCTGGCAGCCGCAGCACTGATCATCCTGTTCGGGTTCGTCTTCGAGTGGGTGTTCGTGCTCATCGGATTGGTGGCCGGCTCGGCCCAGGCAGCGCAGGGGTTCGCGCTCATCGTGTTTCCATTCACGTTCGTGTCGTCGGCCTACGTCCCGGTCGCCACGATGCCGTCATGGATGCGGGGCTTCGCCGAGAATCAGCCGCTCACGGTGATGGTGAACTCAGTTCGTTGCCTCACCGAGGGCCATCCGGCCGAAGCGCTGCTTGGTCATCCAACGTCGTACTTCGTGATGCGCTCACTGATCTGGTCGGTGGGGATCGTCGCAGTCTTCGCACCACTCGCCGTCGCCAAGTACCGGCGCGGTTAGGCGGTCAGAATCGCCGCCACGGTTGCCGGATCGAAGTTGCCGCCGCTCAGCACGAGCACGGTTGGGTGCTCAGCGCTACCGGCAGGAACTTTCCCCGTGAGATACGCAGCGAGCGCCAACGCTGCGGTGGGCTCGATTGCGAGCTTGAGTCGCGTCCAGGCCACACGCACCGCATCCTTGAGCTCGCTTTCGGACACCGTGACGATGTCGCGCACGAGGCCGGCGGCAACGATCACGTCGAAGTTGCGGTCGCCGATCGACTTCGATTTCACGCCTTCGGCAATCGTCACCGGATCGGAGTCCAGCGACTGCAGCGTCCCGGAATGCAGGCTGGCAGACGCATCGGCGGCACTCTCCGGCTCGACGCCGATGACAGCGGTGGCCGGGGAAAGCGATGACAGCGCAAGGGCAATCCCGGAGATCTGACCCCCGCCACCGACCGGAACAACGACGGCACCGGGCGCGGGGACGTCTTCGAGAATCTCGAGGCCAACCGTTCCCGCGCCGTGCACGACATCCCAATCGTCGAATGGATGAACGAGCCAGAGTCGCTGCGTTCTCGCGATCTCCTCGGCGATCGTCTCCCGGTTGTCGAAGTTGACGCCGTCGGAGACGACGGTCGCGCCGAACGAGCGGATGCCCGCGACCTTCGCCGGCGTCACACCCTCGGGAACGACAACCGTTGCCGGCAGGCCGACGGCTTTCGCCGCACACGCAATCGCCTGGCCGTGGTTGCCGGAGCTGTGCGTCACGACGCCGGCGACACCCGGATCGCGCTCGAGGAGGCTGAGCACCGCGTTGAACGCGCCCCGCGCCTTGAACGAGCCGGTGAGCTGCAGCGACTCGGGTTTCACCATCAATCCCGGCGAGATATCGGTGCGCAGCAACGGTGTTCGACGAACGTGACCCCTGATCCGATTCGCGGCATCGCGGATCTGCTCGAGATGCTCGACCTTCTGGGACTCTGCGAGCGGCGACACAGAGTCAGATCGAGCTAGGAGACCGCGGCGACCGGAATCTCGAGCGCGAGCTTGTCCATCTCGAGCTGCGCCGGAACATCGACCGGATAGGAACCGGTGAAGCAGGCGAAGCAGAACCCGTTGCCGTCGGGCTTGCCCATCGCGCGGCGCAGACCGGCAAGGCTCAGGTAGCGCAACGAATCCGCGCCGAGCATCTGGCCGATCTCACGCTCGGTGTGGCCTGCCGCGATCAGCTCGCGGCGTGACGCGATGTCGATGCCCATGAAGCACGGCCACGCGATCGGCGGCGACGCGATGCGCATGTGCACCTCCGTCGCACCCGCGCGGCGCAGTTCATCGATGATCCTGCGTGACGTCGTGCCGCGCACGATCGAGTCGTCGACGAGCACGACGCGCCGCCCTTCGAGCACGTGACGCATCGGGTTGAACTTGAGACGGATGCCCGCCTCGCGCAGACGCTGCGTCGGCTGGATGAACGTGCGCGTGATGTAGCGGGATTTGATCATGCCCTCGGCGAACGGCAGTCCCGACTCCTCGGCATAACCGATCGCCGCCGGCGTCCCGCTGTCGGGAAGGGTGATGACGATGTCAGCGTCGGCGGGCGCCTCCTTCGCGAGCTCGCGACCCATCTGGCGGCGGGCCTCGTACAGGGACTTGCCCATCATCACGCTGTCCGGTCGTGCGAAGTAGATGAACTCGAACGAGCACATCGCGCGGTGCGCGGTTGCGCGCTGGATCTTGGTGCTGCGCATGCCCGTCGAATCGACCGTCACGATCTCACCGGGCTCAATCTCGCACAGGAACGTCGCGCCGATGACGTCAAGCGCGCACGTCTCGCTCGCGATGACGTAGCCGGTGCCGCCCGGAGCGTCGACGTCACCGAAACGGCCGAGGCACAGCGGCCGGATGCCGAGTGGATCGCGCGCGGCAACGAGCGAGTCCTTGGTGAGGAACACGAGACAGTACGCGCCTTCGAGGCGCGGCAGCGACTCGGCAAGCGCATGCTCGAGCGAGTCGGCCTCTGTCTGCGCAAGGAGCGCTCCGATGACCTCGGTATCGCTCGTCGTCTCGAACGCCACACCCTTCGCCGTCAGCTCGTCGCGGAGCTTGGTCGCGTTGACGAGGTTGCCGTTGTGCCCGATCATCACGGGTCCGATCGTCGGGTGTTCCATGCGCATCGGCTGCGCGTTGCTCAGCTTCGCGCTACCAGTCGTGCTGTAGCGCGTGTGACCGATCGCGATATAACCCTTGAGGTCATCGATGGTCTCCTGGTCGAAGACCTGCGAGACGAGCCCCATCTCCTTGCTCACACGAATCGTGTGCCCGTCGCTGACGGCGATACCCGCGGACTCCTGTCCACGATGCTGGAGCGAGTAGAGGCCGAAATACGTGAGGTTGGCGACGTCCTCTCCGGGATGGAACACCCCGAAAACGCCGCATTCCTCGTGGAAGTGGTCGTCGCCGAGAGCGTCCATTCCGGCCTGCTCACTCACGTTCGATCAAGGCTCCTTCATGCGCTCGTCGCACCTCGCGAATGGGCACGTCGATGCATCCCGTCACGCACACACGCTCGCCTCCGACAGAGCCCAGCCCACGAAGTGGGACTGAATGCCGTCCAGCCAGCTCATGCAATCGCACCAGTGCCTCCCTGGCGAAGCTGATGAGGAACCGAGATTGACTCTCACCGAACAGTATACCGGCCTCCTTCTCGATCAACCCTCCAAGTTGGCCGAGCTCCCGAAGCTCCGCGAGCTCATCGATCCCAACCCAGGCGCCTATGTCGCCCAGCAGACACGACTCGGCGAGCGCTATGGCAATGCCGCCCTCAGCGCAATCGTGTGCCGAATGGAGGAGGCCGGCCGAGATCGCATCGAGGACGAATGCCTGCACGCGGCGCTCGAGATCGATGTCGAGATGCGGTGGATTGCCCTGGTTCACTCCGTGGGCAATGCGCTGATATTCGCTGCCGCCGAGCTCGCCGCCGAGTGGTCCGACGAGTCCGATGAGGTCGCCTTCAGCCGCGAATCCCGAGGTGCACCGGCCGGCGACATTGCCGATGACGCCGACCATGCCGATGACGACCGTCGGATCGATGCCGGTCCCGCCGGTGTCGTTGTACAGGCTGACATTGCCGCTCACCACGGGAATCTCGAGTGCGCGGCACGCTTCGCCGATGCCCTCGATGGCGTCGTGCAGGTCCCACCAGACGGGTGCCTGTTCAGGGTTGGCGAAGTTGAGACAGTTGGTGATGGCAACAGGTTTCGCCCCCGTGGCGACAACGTTGCGCGCGGCCTCGCAGACGGCGATCATCGCGCCCTGCCGGGCGTCGAGCGCGGTGTATCGCGAGTTCCCGTCGGTCGCCAGCGCCAGGCCGACCGTTGAATGCTCGATGCGCATCAGCGACGCGTCACCGCCCGGAAGGATCACCGTCGAATCCCCGAGCTGATGGTCGTAGCGGCGGATGACGGGCGCGCGGCTGCCGAGATTGGGGCTGCCGATGAGCGCGAGCAGTGCTTCGTCAGGCGTCCAGGTCGGTCCGGCGGGTGCCGTTGCGTCCTCGATGTCCGAGTTCGCTTGTTGCGTTGCGACGGGGCGGGGACCGGGGCATTCGCGAGGAGGCGCGCCGTCAACGAGCAGATCGAGCGGCAGGTCACAGACAGTGTCGACACCGTCGCGAACGATGAAGCGCGGTTCATCGCGGATGACGCCGATCACATCGGAGTGCAGGTCCCAGCGGTCGAAGACAGCCTGCAGTGACCGGACATCGCTCGGCTGCGCCACGATGAGCATCCGCTCCTGTGACTCGCTGAGCATCACCTCGTACGGGGTCATGCCGGTCTCGCGTCGCGAGGCGCGTGCAACATCGACCTCGATGCCGCAACCGCCGCGATGTGCGAGCTCCGACGTGCTGCCACACAGTCCTGCCGCGCCGAGATCCTGCATGGCAATCACGCGTGGATCACCCGCGAGCTCGAGACATGCCTCCATGAGGCACTTCTCGAGGAACGGATTGCCGACCTGCACCGCGGGCCGGCGCGCAGCGCTGCTGGCGTCCAGCACGACTGACGCAAAGCTCGCACCGTGGATACCGTCACGTCCGGTGTCGGCCCCGACAAGGAGCACGAGATTGCCCGCCCCGCTCGCGATGGCGCGCATCATCCGGCCCTGCTCGACGATGCCGACACACATCGCGTTGACCAGGCAGTTGGTCCGGTACAACTCGTCGAAGTACAGCTCGCCGCCGACCGTCGGCACACCGATGCAGTTACCGTAGCCACCGATACCCGCGACGACGCCGTCGAAGAGATGGCGTTGATGCGGCTCATCGAGCGGCCCGAAGCGCAGTGAGTTGAGCAGCGCTATCGGCCGCGCTCCCATCGTGAAGATGTCGCGCAGGATGCCGCCGACTCCGGTTGCCGCGCCCTGATATGGCTCGATCGCGCTGGGATGGTTGTGCGACTCGATCTTGAAGACGCACGCCAGCCCATCGCCGATGTCAACCGCGCCGGCATTCTCGCCCGGCCCCTGGAGCACCAGCGGCCCGGTCGTCGGCAGCGTGCGCAGCAACGCCTTGCTCGTCTTGTAGCTGCAGTGCTCACTCCACAGCGCACCGACGATCCCGAGCTCGAGGCGATTGGGCTCGCGCCCGAGCTCGCTCGCGAGATGTTGATACTCACTCCGCGTCAATGCGACCTCGGCCAGCTCGGCGTCGGTGGGCGCGACGAGCTGCACTCCGGTCACCCCGCTGCGACAGGCACAGAACCATTGGTAGCAAGGAGTTTCGCCACGCTCCCGAACAGCCGCAACCCGTCTGCAGAGCCCAGCAAATCCTCACAAGCGCGCTCCGGGTGGGGCATCATCCCGAGCACATTCCGCCGCTCATTGAGAATGCCCGCAATATCGTGCATCGATCCATTCGGTGAACCAGCACCAACGGCCGCACCGTCGCGCGCCACGTACCGAAACGCCACCCGATCCTCGCGTTCAAGCAGGTCGAGCGTCGCCTCATCCGCCACGTAGCGTCCTTCCCCGTGCGAAACGGGAATCTGCAAAACGGAGCCGAGTGAACACCCTGCGGTATAGACACTGTCAACGGTCTCAACGCGCAACCAAGTCGCTTCACACCGATACTCGAGCGATCCATTGCGCGTCAACGCACCGGGCAAGAGATGCGCCTCACAGAGGATCTGAAATCCGTTGCAGATCCCCCAGACAAGCCCGCCGTTGTTCGCAAACTCAATAACCGACTCCATCAACGGCGCAAACCGAGCCACCGCTCCTGCCCGCAAATAATCGCCATAAGCGAAACCGCCAGGCAGGATGATGCAGTCCGAACCCCGCAGGTCGCGATCCTTGTGCCACAGCAAAACAGCTTCGTTCCCGGTCAGTTCGACAGCGTGTTTCGTGTCGCGATCGGACCAAGTCCCCGGAAACACAGCGACTCCGAATCGCATTACGACCGACCCACTCCAGACGGGGAGGGGTTGGACGGAGCGAGGGCATCGCGCAGCCCGGGACGACCCCCGGGCGAGCGTGAGCGGCGGGACGCCAAAGGCGTTCCGACCGCGTCCCGCCGCGCAGTCCAACCCCTCCCCGTCTGCGGCACCGTCACGCTATGGAATCCGTCAAAACGCGGACCGTTTCGATACGAGAGTCCTCGATCACGGTGTTACGCAACAGCTGTTCGCACATGAGCTCAACCGCAGCGCGTGCTGCGTCTTCACTATCCGCCTCGACCTCGAGCTCGATGCTCTTGCCGACGCGCACAGAGCGCACACCGCTGAATCCCAGTCGATGGAGCGAATCGCGCACAACGAGCCCTTGTGGATCGTTCACAACGGGTTTGAGCGCGACGACGACTTCGACCGAGAAGATCACCCGGGAATCATTCCTGTCAGATCGATCCCGCAGATGCGCCGCGCGGCCTCGACGTAACGCTGGGTGGTCCCCTTGACGACATCCTCAGGAAGCGCGGGCCCGGGATCGGTCTTGTCCCAGCCCAGCTTCTCGACGTAATCGCGTACGAACTGCTTGTCAAACGACACTGCGGGCTGTCCTTCCTTCCATTCGGACATCTCCCAGAATCGCGAGGAGTCCGGCGTGAAGATCTCGTCGATGAGCGTCAGCTGCCCATTGATGAAGCCAAACTCGAATTTCGTGTCCGCGAGGTAGATGCCGACGCTCTCGCAGCGCGCGGTTGCGAAATCGAAGAGACGCAGCGACGCCGACTCGAGCTGATCAGCGAGTTCGGCTCCGACGAGCGGCCTCAACTCCTGGCGGGAGATGTTGACGTCGTGACCGTCGTCCTTCTTGATCGCCGGGGTGAACCTCGGCGATGGGAGGCGCGACGAGTCCTGCAAGCCGGGCTGGAGCTGCTCGCCCGCGAGCGTTCCCTTCTCGCGATATTCCTTCCACCCCGATCCGCTGATGAAGCCGCGCACGACGCACTCGACATCGATCCGCTGCGCGCGCGCAACGTGCATCGAGCGGGGCAACCAGTCGGCGCGAACCGCCTCCGGGATCTCCTCTTCCACGTCGGCAAGCAGGTGGTTCGGCATGATCGCCTTGGTCCGATCGAACCACCACCGCGACATCTGCGTGAGCACTGTGCCCTTGCCCGGGATCGGTGTCGGCAGGACGACGTCGAACGCGCTGAGGCGATCCGTCGCGATCATCAACAGCGTGCCGTCGTTGAGCTGGAAGGTGTCGCGCACCTTGCCCCGGCGGTACAGGTTCAATCCCCCGATGTCAGCGCTGCTCAATACCTGCATCAGTGCATCCTCCCGCCGGCGATGCCGGCCTCGACGGCGAACTCCGACGGCTGTGCCGGCGGCCCCGCTTCTGTTGTTGATGTGGAGAGTCCAAGACGGCGGTACGTCTCGTCGATGTGCGCGAGGTACGTGTCGACGTCAAAACAATGGGCGATGGTCGCCTCCGACAGAGCCCCGGCGATGTCCGGATCATTCGCGACGAGTTCGCGAAACGGTCCCTCATCTTCGCGAGCGCGAGCGGCAAGCCGCTGCACGGCGCGGTACGCACGCTCGCGCGGCCACTCAGCTTCAACGATGAGCGCGGTGAGCACCTGCTGCGAGAACACGATGCCGCCGTGCAGCTGGATGTTCTCCTCCATGCGTTCCGGCTTCACACGCAGCCCCGCAACGATTCGGGTGCAGAGCCGCACCATGTAGTCGGCGAGCGCGCATGCGTCGGGCAGAATCACGCGTTCCGCCGACGAATGGGAGATGTCACGTTCGTGCCAGAGTGCGACGTCCTCCATCGCCGTGAGCGCATAGCCGCGCAACACGCGAGCGAGCCCGACGACGCGCTCACAGAGGATGGGATTGCGTTTGTGGGGCATCGCCGATGAGCCCTTCTGCCGCGTCCCGAACGGCTCCTCGACCTCGTCAACCTCGGTGATCTGGAGCAGGCGGATGGTGGTCGCGAGACGCTCGAGCACCGCGCCGAGCAGCGCGAGCGCGGTGACGAACGAGGCGTGACGGTCGCGCGCGAGCACCTGCGTCGCAACCGGCGCGACGGTCAGCTTGAGCCCCGCGCAGACATGCTCCTCGATCTCGGGCGGGACACCCGCGTGCGTCCCCACGGCCCCGGTGATCTGTCCGACGGCGATCTCGGCCGTTGCCGCGGCGAGGCGGGTGCGGGCGCGCCGCACCTCATCGACGAAGTTGGCGAGCTTGATGCCGAACGTGAGCGGCTCCGCGTGGACTCCGTGGGTGCGGCCCATCATCACGGTGAGCCGGTGCTTCTCGGCCTGCTCGACGAGCGCCACGACGAGCGCCTCGGTGTCCGCATCGATGACCGCCGCGGCGTCGCGGAGTTGGGTGGCGAGCGCCGTGTCGACGATGTCCGACGAGGTCAGGCCGAGGTGAAAGTACCGTCCGGCCTCGCCGACCGTCTCCTGGACGGCCGCGACGAACGCGGCCACGTCGTGTCCCTGCTCGGCTTCAAGCTCGGCAATGCGTTCCGCATCGACGCTCGCCGACTGCAGCGCACCGAGCGACTCGACAGGAATGCGGCCAAGTTCGGCCCATCCTTCACAGGCAAGCAACTCGACGTCCAGCCAGCGCTGCAGTCGTGATGCGTCACTGAAAATCTTCGCGATCTGCTGCGGGGCGTACCGGGGGATCACCTACGGTCATTCTATCGGGGTGACCGCCGGCACCTCTCTGCCCCTCGTCATCGCGCACCGTGGCGCGTCCCGTGACGCCCCGGGGAACTCCCCGGCAGCGTTCGAGGCGGCCATCGCCCAGGGGGCGGACGCGGTGGAGCTCGACGTCCGGCGGACGTTCGACGGCGTCCTCGTCGTCCATCACAACGCGTCGCGAAGGGGTGTGCCCGTGGCGATGCAGACGTATGCCGCCCTGATTCGCCGGAGCCGGAACGAGCCGGCGCGGCTCGAGGTGATCCTCGACCTCTGCCGAGACCGGACGGGGCTCGACGTCGAGATCAAGGAGCCTGGATACGAGGCCGAGGTGATCGAGGCCGCCTCGTCGCGCTTCCCCCGGGAGCAGCTGCTGTACACCTCGTTCGAGGAGTTGGTGATCGCCACGATCAAGCGGCTCGACCCGAACGCGCGCTGCGGCCTCCTCCTGGGACCGGGCCGGCTGCGGAGCCGCGCCCAGCGCTTCGAAGCCCTCCCGTTCGATCTCGCGGAGCGGTGCGGTGCGGATCTCCTGGCGGTCCATCAGTGGCTGGCGCCGCTCCGGACGCGCAGCCGTGGCAGGAAGGCCGCTGGCACCGGATTGCTCGCGGAGGCGCAGGCCCGCAAGTTCCCGCTCATGGTCTGGACGGTCGACGGGCCGCAACGAATGCGGGCGTACCTTGCAGACGGGCGCGTGGCGGGGATAATCACCGACCTACCCGGCCTCGCCGTCGAGACCAGGCGGGACATCGCCACCTACGGCGTACAGGAAGATTCCATGCCAGGCCACGTAACCGGACTCTCGCGCCCGGCGTTGACTGATCGAGTGCGCCCGGTGATCCCGAGATGACGCTACCTCGGGCGTATGAGGATCAATTAGTCGAGCGTGCCAAGCAAGACGCCGGCGCCTTTGGGGAGTTGTACGACCACTACTTCGGGCAGATCTATCGGTTCGTCTTCAGCCGTCTCAGGGATCAGGAGGCCGCCGAGGACGTCACCTCGGAAGTCTTCTTCAAGGCTCTCCGCGCGATCGGACGATATAAACCCGCAGGCCACCCCTTCAGCGCCTGGCTCTACCAGATCAGTGTCAATGCAATCAATGACCACTACAGAAGCCGCAAACCGACCTCGAGCCTCGACAGCGCCATCGCTGTCGCTGATCCGGCTCGCCCTGTTGACGAGCGCGTCGTCGACAGCGCGGAAGCGGCACGAGTCTGGGAGGCCATCGACGACCTCCCGCCACAGCAGCGGGCTGCGATGACGCTCAAGCTCGGTGAGGATCTCAAGCTCGCTCAGATCGGGGAGATCCTCGGCAAGAGCGAGGGCGCGGTGAAGCTGCTCATCCATCGCGGGATGATCGGCGTCCGTCTCCGCCTGGGCGTCGCCGCACCCGTCGAGGGGAAGAACTGATGTCCTGGTTGGGAGGCTGGTTCGATCCCGAGCTCGAGCAGCTGTTCCATGACGAGCCCGAACTCCTGGAAACCGCCCAGCGGGTTCGCGCTGCCCGGCCGCAAGCCGAGCCTGACCCACGGTTCCAGAACCGTCTGCGCGCCCAGCTCATCGCTGAGGCCTCGAGGACCCAGGGCTCTCGGCACTGGTGGCGCCTCGGCTCGACCCATGTGGCGTGGGGCGGCGCGATCCTCGGAGCCGCCCTCATCGGCGCCACAGCGCTGACCTTCCTCGCGAACCATCCCCAGGACAAGACCATCACCGCGATCTCGGCAATCACGGCCGATCACGCGGTGGACCCGAACAACGTGATCCAGGTCAGCTTCAACCAGCCGATGAACAAGACCGCCGTCGAGAGCGGCGTCCGCATCCAGCCGGCCACCGAGGTGTCGTACTCCTGGACCGGCAACAACCTGGTGATCACCCCCGTGCACCATCTGACCGGCAACACGCCGTACACGGTCACCATCGCGCAGAGCGCCATCCGCGCTGCCACGGGAGCCGTCGCAACCACCCCGATCAACATCACCTTCGCCACACGGTCGACGCCACCGGTCGCTCAGTCGGCACCACCGACGCTCACGCTCTCCACGGTCGGCCCTCAAGGTGACGGTGTCGACGGGAACGGCGGCACGCTGCTCTTCGCCCCTGACGGGTCACTGGTGAGCACCGCCGGTTTGCTCCCGACACCACTCGGCACTCCGCCTGCCACCACGGCCACGCCGACCGCTTCACCGACTGCGACGCCGGAAGGGGTCGCCGACAACGGCTCCGGGGTGGCAGGGAAACTCGTCGACTACCCACGGAACGGGAAGCCGTTCGCGCTTGCTGCCGCAGCATCGGCCGCAGCGTTCTCGCCGAACGGCACGTACGTCGCGGCGGCCGTCGACGACGGCAACGGCGGATCGAAGATCGTCGTGACGCTTGGCGACGGCAGCCAGCACGCGCCCACAAAGCTCATCGATTCGTCGACCCCGGTGACTGCATTGACGTGGGCCTCCAACGACCGGATCGTCTACACCGACGGCACGGCCATCAATGAGGTCGACCTCTCCGGCAAGACCACGACGCTCTTCACCGTTCCTGATTCGGGCGGCACGGTCGCGGCACTCGATCCGGGTGGCGCATATGCCTATGTGGCTCCGGCGAGCGGCACCGGCGGCAACCTGCTCGACATCGCGACAGGCGGCGAAGTGGTCCTCCGGGGCTCCAACACCGACGTCGGGTTCAGCGGCGACGGCAGCACGGTTGTGTGGGCCGACGAGTTCGACGAGCCAGACGCGCTTCTGGACTGAATCCGTAACCCAGCAGGCGCCGGTATCGCTGTCGCTCCTCAACACAAACGCGACCTATAGCGACATCTCGGTTGACGAGGACGGCGACGAAGCCGCATATCTCACGACGCAGCCGTCGAAGGGAACGCAACTGGTCGTCGTCGAGGTTCCGAGCGGCACGCCACTCGCGGTCGAACCGGTGACATCCTCGCCATCCGAGCTTGCGGTTTCACCCGGCGGTGATCTCGTCGCGCTGCTCGGCACCGACAGCAGCGGCAATCCCTCGGCGCAGGATGCGACCGTCCCCGGAGCGACGGCTGCGCATGTGGCGCCAGGGATTCCGGCAGCCGCCAACTCAACGCTGCATGCATTCGTCGAGGCGCAGGTCGGCGGCGATCTCGCGACGCTCGCGGCGTTGAGTGGCCCGAACGCGAATCCGGCTGCCAACACACCGCAGAACCTCAGCCGCGCCTACGTCATCAGCACCTTCATGGAGCCGCACGGCGTGGTGTCGGCGAGCGTGGAGCTCGTCGTCGATCCGACGGCTGGACATGCCAGCGCCCAGGTGGCGAGTGAGACGCTGATGCTCGCGCCGGAGTCGTCGGGTGCCTACACGGTGAGCAGCATCGTCGCGACACAGCTGCGCAACGAGGCGTCCGGACCGCACGTCGTGCAGGTCAACGCGACGACGCAGTCAGGCCAGACGACGCTCGTTGTGAACTTTGACAGTGACCTCAACCCGGCATCGGTCGAGAGCGCAGTCACGGTGCTCGATTCGAACGGCACGACGCTGACGTCGTCGACGGTGTATGACCCCGACTCGCGAACGGCGACGGTGACGATCCCGAACGCGCCGTCCGGAGCGCTCACCCTCGACATCGCGACGTCGCTCGACGACGTATACGGCCAGGCCCTGGCGCACGCCTTCCAGACCGAGGTCGGGACGACCTCCTAGGCCGGGTCGAGCTGCGCGCGACGGCGGATCATCGTCGCCGTCACCGGGATGCGCATCGTTCCATCGGCCGCGATCCACGGCTGGAGCGCCCGCTCGCAAGCCTTGCGCACTCCGCTGATCAGTGACGCGGATGCATCGGCAAGCTCGCGCGCGATGGGGCGCTCGAGCACCATCGCCGCCCAGTACTGGGCCATGCCGTCAAAGCGCACGACGTCGCGCAGAGTCTCGGTCTCCCAGTGCTTGCGTCCGGCGACGACGTCGACGGGCAGGCATCGCTCGAGAAATCGGGAATGCATTCCGGCCTCGTCTCGGATTGCATCCAGGAGTGCACGCTCATGGGCCGGCGGATCCGCGCCATTCCAGACCACGAACGCGGCGACGCCCGGTGTCTTGAGGATTCGCTCGGTTTCGTCAAAAGGGTTGGGGCCGTCCCAGAAGCCGAGCGTGCAGAGTGAGCCGACGCGATCGCAGGAGCCATCGGGAACAGAGTGCATCTGCTCAGTCGCAACCGCGGAGCCGGTCGCAACGACATCCCGCGACGCTGCGGCGAGCAGTGCCTCATCGCTGTCGACCAGCACGACGCGACCGTCCGGTCCGACTGCGGCGCCGAGCGCAACCGCGAGGGTGCCCGCGTCACAGATCAGGTCGCACGCGACGTCCCCGGTGCGGACACCGAGCTCGTCGACGAGTTGCTCGGCGAACGGGCGCAGCACCGCGGCCGAGTAGAGCCGCCCGTATCGCGGCTCCACGCTGCGTTAGCCGGAGACGACCACCGCGGCGGCGATGGCCGCGGCACGGGCCGGATCACGGACCAGGCGCCGGAACGGCTCCTGACGAGACGCCCATTCGTCGGCGGTGGCCACGAGCTCGGGATGCTGCTCGATGAATGCGGTGCTGTACTCGCCGGCGCGGAACCCCGGATCGTCGATCACCGCGAGGTGGTACGCGATGTTCGTGTGGATGCCGGTGATCACGTATTCGAGCAGCGCCCGGCGCATGCGATCGAGCGCCGCATCGCGCGTCGGCGCATGCACGATCAGCTTGGCGATCATCGGATCGTAGTTGGGCGACACGAGGCCCGCGGTGACCAGTGAGCTGTCGACGCGCACACCGGGTCCCGACGGCTCGTGATACCCGGTGACCTGCCCGGGCGACGGCAGGAACCCACGCGCGTAGTTCTCCGCGTTGACACGGCATTCGACGGCATGCCCGCGCGGGACAACCTGCTCCTGCGTCAACGTGAGGCGCTCTCCTGAGGCGATGCGCAACTGCTCGGCGACGAGGTCGATCCCATACACAAGCTCGGTCACCGGGTGCTCGACCTGCAGCCGCGTGTTCATCTCGAGGAAATAGAACTCGCCCTTGCGATAGATGAATTCGACCGTGCCGGCATTGACGTAGCCGACTGCTTTCGCCGCCGTCACCGCGGCCTCGCCCATGCGCGCACGCGTTGCGGCATCGATGACCGGCGACGGCGCCTCTTCGATGATCTTCTGGTGGCGGCGCTGGATCGAGCACTCGCGCTCACCGAGATGGATGACGTTGCCGTGCGTGTCGGCGACAATCTGGATCTCGATGTGCCGCGGCTCCTCGAGGTAGCGCTCGAGGAAGATCGTGTCGTTGCCGAACGCGCGTTGCGCGGTGCTCTTCGCTGTGTCGTACGACGCTCGCAATTCTGCTTCGTCATGCGCCACGCGCATGCCGATGCCGCCACCACCCGCGCTTGCCTTGATGAGCACCGGATAGCCGATGTCCGCCGCCGCGATGACGGTCTCCTCGATGTCGACGAGCGCGCCCGTGCCCGGCACAACCGGGACACCCGACGCGCGCATGCGATCGCGAGCCGGCACCTTCTCGCCCATGGCGGCCATCGCGTCCGGTGGCGGCCCGATGAAGACGATGCCGTTGTCGGCGCACGCGCGCGCGAACTGCTGGTTCTCACTGAGGAATCCGTAGCCCGGATGGATCGCCTGCGCTCCCGTGGAGCGAGCAGCATCGATGATGCGATCGATGACGAGATATGACTGCGCCGACGGCGCCGGACCGATCTCCACCGCCTCGTCGGCGAGCAACACAAACGCAGCGTTGCTGTCGACGTCGCTGTGCACCGCAACGGTACGGACGCCCAGGTCTCGGCAGCCGCGGATGACCCGCAGGGCGATCTCCCCGCGGTTTGCGATCAGGACTTTCTCGAACATCAGGCGCCGATCTGCACGAGCGGAGCGCGCGGGCCGACGACGGAGCCCTCCGTGACGTACACCTCGGTGATCGTCCCGGCGCGCGTCGCCGTGATGTCGTTCTGCATCTTCATCGCCTCGAGCACGCAGACGACGTCGCCGAGCGCGACGCGGTCACCGATCTTGACGTTGACCTTGAGCAGCAGTCCCTGCATCGGCGACACGACCGTGCCCTCACGCGCGACCGGTGCAGCAGTCTGCGCGGGCGCAGCCGCCGCGCTCACGCCACCGGTGTCGCCACCGATGATGCGCACCGCATAGCTCTGTCCATCAACCTCGACGGTGAGCTCGCGCACGGCCACCGCCGGGGCCTCGTCTCCGGAGGGCTCAGCCGCGGCATCCTCGGCATCGGTCGGTGCATCGACTGCGCCGCCGGTGGGCTCGACGTCGGGCTCGTCACCGAGCCGCTCGGCCACTGCCTCGCCACGCTCGACCGCGAGAAACGCATTGGGAAACAACGCGTACGTGACCATCGCCTCGGCCGTCGGGGTCGGATATCCCTCACGGACGAGGTCGCGGCGAGTTGTCTCCATCGCCGGCTCGAGCAGGTCGGCGGGACGGCACGTGATGGGCTCCTCGCGACCATTGACGAGACGGCGCACGTCGCGATCCACCGGTTCGGGCGGGTCGCCGTACAGGCCGAGACAGTAGTCCTTGATCTCCTGGCTGATGGTCGCGTAGCGATCACCCTCGACGACGTTGTACACGGCCTGCGTCGCCATGATCTCGGTCAGTGGCGTGACGAGCGGCGGATAGCCGAGCTCGCGGCGCACCTGCACCACCTCTGCCTCGACGTCGGCGAGCTGTCCGATGGCGTCGCGCTCACGCAACTCGGCGATGGCGTGTCCCATCGCGGACGGCGGCAGCAAACCGCGCAACGCGGATGTGTCGAGCCGCGCCGCAAGAGGATCAATGACGTCCGCGTAATGCACGAGCTCCTGCTCGAGCACCAGCGCGGCGCTGGCGACCCGTTCGAGATCGAGGCCGCAATCGACGGTCGTCCCGGCGAATCCCGCGATCAAGGCCTCAGCAGCTGGCATCGATGCACCGCCTGCGAGCGGTGACAGCGCGCAGTCGGCGCGATACGCACCCGCGACGGCTGCCGCATGACACGCGAGCGCGGCCATGCCCGTCTGCGCGGAGATCGACACCGCCACCGGCACGCCGACCGCCTCGCGAATCGCGCTCACGGCCTGCCCGGCGCTCGCGGCACCCAGCACGCCGAGCGGATCGTGGAGGCAGATGGTGGGATAGCCCGCGTCGACGAGCCGGCGCGCGAGCTCACCGAGATCGTCGAGGCCGTGTCCCGGTATCTCGTTGTAGACGATGACCCCTTCCGCCTGTTTGCCGGTGCCGGCGATCGCGGTCGCGCAGCGCTCGAGGTTGCGCACGTCGTTGAGCGGGTCGTAGCAGCGGAAGATGTCGACGCCGGCTGCGGCGGCCGTCTCGATGAACGCATCCACGAGATCGTCCGGGACCTGACGGTGCCCCACGAGTGACTGGCCACCGATCATCGCCAGCAGTGGTGTGATCGGCGCCGCCGCTCGAATCGCGCGGAGGCGCTCGAACGGGTCCTCAGCGAGAAATCGCAGGGACGCCTCGAATGTCGAGCCGCCGAAGACGTCGAGTGCGGCGAATCCGCAGTGATCGAGGGTTTCGGCGACGGGCAGGGCGTGGCGGAGGCGCAGTCTGCTGACCAGGAGCGACTGCTGCCCGTGGCGGAGCGACGTCTCCACCAATTCCAGACGGGGCATCGCGGGCCATTCTAGTGCTCCGCCCCGGCCAAACTCCTATTGGAGGGTGAAGCCCTCGGGAAGCTGGACCTTGGTGCGCATCTTCGCGCGCTGCTCCTTGATCCTCGCCGCGACCTCGTCATCGAAGAGACCGATGATCTCCGCGGCGAGGTGGCCGGCGTTGCGCGCGCCCATCGGCCCGACCGCGACGGTCGCGACCGGAATACCAGGCGGCATCTGGACGATCGAGAGCAGCGAGTCGAAACCGGCGAGCGGCGTCGCCGCGAGCGGCACGCCGATGACGGGCAGGGTCGTCAGTGAGGCGAGCACGCCGGGGAGATGCGCCGCCGCACCGGCTCCCGCGACGAGGACGCGGAGCCCGCGGTCGTACGCGGCCTGGCCGTATGCCCGAACCACGTCCCCGGCCCGATGCGCGGACATGACTCCGATCTCCCAGCCGATGCCGTACTCGTCGAGCACCTCGCCGCAGGTGTTCATGACGGGCAGGTCGGACTCGCTGCCGACAATGATGCCGACGCGCACGGCGCCGCTCATGCGCGGCTTCCGGCAGTCACCGGACCGCCGATGTCGCTGCGGGATTGCATTCCGTCGAAGTGCACGCGCGCTAGGTTGCCATATGCGTGTGCCCGGGCGGTCGCGAGGTCCGGACCCAGGGCCGTCACGCAGAGCACGCGACCTCCGGACGTGCGCAGCGTCCCGTCGCTGTCGCGTCGCGTCCCGGCGTGGAAAGCGAGCACGTCGGGGTCGAGTGTCTCGATGCCGGTGATGGGGTCGCCTCGGCGCACGTCGCCGGGGTACCCGGCAGCTGCTGCAACAACGCCGACGGCGGCGCCCCCGGCGACCGACGCGCTACCAGGTGCGACTTCACCCCGAGCGCACGCGGTGAACAGCTCGAGCGCGGACTCCCCGAGCAACGGCAGGATCACCTGCGCTTCCGGGTCGCCGAATCGAGCGTTGAACTCGAGCACACGCGGGCCGTCGGCGGTGAGCATCAATCCCGCGTAGAGACATCCGACAAACGGCGTCCCGCGCTCGCGGAGCACGTCGATGCACGGTTGGAGCACGGTCCGGGCCATCTCCTCGTTGAACGATGCTGCGTCGATATCCGGTGGTGGCGCGATCGATCCCATGCCCCCGGTGTTGGGACCGTGGTCACCGTCGAAGATGCGTTTGTGATCACGCGCCGGCGCGAGCGTGCGGACGTGACGCCCGTCGGAGAGTCCGAAGACGCTCACCTCAGGTCCGCTGAGCAACGCCTCGACGATGACGTGTGTTCCCGCAGCGCCGAAACGTTGCTCGTCAAGGCACTCGTCGAGCGCATGCTCCGCTGCTTCCACGCTGTCGCAGACGAGCACGCCCTTGCCGAGCGCGAGACCGTCGGCCTTGACGACGCACGCGCCGCGATGCTCGCTGACGAATGCGCTCAGTCGCGCCCGGTCGCCGGCACGTCCCGCAACCCAGCCGGCCGTGGGGATGCCAGCCTCGCGCATGATTTCCTTCGCGAATATCTTGGACGACTCGATGCGCGCGGCGGCCGCGGTAGGCCCGAAGATGAGCACACCGCGTTCGGTGCATGCGTCGGCGACTCCGGCCGCAGCAGCGGCGTCGGGACCGATGACAACGAGATCGACCGCGCGGTCCGTGGCGAGTCGCGCGACAGCCGTCGCGTCCTCGACATCGACCGCAACGTTCTCTGCAATGCCCGCGGTTCCGCCGTTGCCAGGCGCGACGATGATCTCGACGTCAGGCTGGTCGCGCTTGCACACCCAGGCCAGCGCGTGTTCGCGGCCCCCACTCCCGACGATGAGGACTCGGTCTACTGCCACTCAACGAAGCGTGCCATCGAGCACTATTCCCATTCGATCGTGGATGGCGGCTTGCTCGAGATGTCATAGACGACACGGTTCACGCCGACGACCTCGTTGACGATGCGCCGGCTGATGACCGCGAGCACGTCGTATGGCACCCGAGCCCAGTCGGCGGTCATGCCGTCGTCGCTCTCGACGATGCGCACCGCGACAACGTTCCCGTACGTCCGGAAATCGCCCATGACGCCCACGGACGAGATCGGTGTGAGGATCGCGAATGACTGCCACACCTTGTGATACAGACCGCTGCGCTTGATCTCGTCGATGACGACCCAGTCGGCTGCGCGCAGGGTTTCGAGGCGCTCGCGCGTCACCTCGCCGATGATGCGGATCGCCAGCCCTGGGCCGGGAAACGGTTGCCGGAAGACCATGTCCTCGGGGAGCCCGAGAGCGAGTCCGACGTGACGCACCTCGTCCTTGAAGAGGTACCGCAACGGTTCGACGAGCTCGAAACGCAAGTCCTCGGGCAGGCCGCCGACGTTGTGATGGGTCTTGATCTTGGTCGCGTTGTGCGTGTCGTGCGACGTCGACTCGATGACGTCGGGATACAACGTTCCCTGCGCGAGGAAGTCGATCGATCCGAGCCGCGTCGCCTGCTCTTCGAAGACGCGGATGAAGGTCGCGCCGATGCGGCGGCGCTTCTCCTCCGGATCCACGACCCCTGCGAGCGCATCGAGGAACTGATCCGCCGCGTCGACATGAATGAGGTTGATGTGACGCTGCGAGCGCATGACGTCGATGACCCGCTCGCCCTCCGCGCGCCGGAGCAGGCCGTTGTCGACGAAGACGCAGGTGAGCTGATCGCCGACGGCGCGGTGCACGAGCGTCGCAGCGACGGCCGAGTTGACACCGCCGCTGAGCGCGCAGATCACCTTGCCGTCGCCGATCTGATGGCGCAGCGCGGCCACCGTCATCTCGATGAACGACGCCGGCGCCCACGTCCCGGCGCAGCCGCAGACGTCGATGAGGAAGTTGCGCAGGATGTCGCTGCCGAGCGGGGTGTGCGCCACTTCCGGATGGAACTGGATGCCGTATCGCTTGCGCGGTCCGGCGAACGCGGCGCACACCGAGTTGAGCGAATGCGCGATCGGCCGGAACCCCGGAGGCACCGCCGTGACAACGTCCCCATGCGACATCCAAACGGCAAGCTCGGCGGGCAACTTCGCAAAAAGCCCGGCTGTCTCGTCAACGGTGACTGACGCGTGCCCATACTCGCGGCGTTCGGCCGGGGCGACCGTGCCACCGAGATCCACGGCGAGCAGGTCCATGCCGTAGCAGATGCCGAGGATGGGGATGTCGAGGTCGTACACCGCCGGGTCGGGATGCGGCGCACCAGGCTCGAACACGGAGGCCGGACCGCCGCTGAAGATGAGGCCGCGAGGATTGCGGCGCTGGATCTCGGCCGCTGAGATCGTGCCCGGCACGAGCTCGCAATACACCTTCGCCTCGCGCACGCGGCGCGCGATCAACTGGCTGTACTGGCTCCCGAAGTCGAGGACGAGGATGGTGTCCTGGGCGATCTGCGCAGGCGTGCGCGCTATCGCGCCTGCGTCAGTCGCTACCGTCATCGCTGCGTTTGCACCTCGTGGTTATGCCCCCATCCCGACATGCTGCTCACGCTGCTGCACCTTGCCCTCGGTCTTGATCGAGGGGGCGATGACCATCTCGGTCTCCTGGAACTCGGCGATCGTCCGTGCGCCGCAGACACCCATCGCGGTCTTCAGCGCACCGACCAGGTTCATGCTCCCATCGTCGACATGCGCGGGGCCGTAGAGGATCTCGCGGAGCGACCCTTTGATGCCGGTGCGGATACGTGTGCCGCGCGGCAGATTCGGGTCCGGCGTCGCCATGCCCCAGTGGTTCCCGTGACCGGCAGCCTCGGACGCGGACGCAAAGATCGAACCGATCATCACGGCGTCGGCGCCGCTTGCAAATGCCTTCGCGACGTCGCCACCGAGGCGCATGCCGCCGTCCGTGATGATGACGACGCGCTCGCCGCTGCGACGGAAGTGATCGTCGCGTGCGGCCGCGCAATCGCTCGTGGCGGTGACCTGCGGAACGCCGACACCGAGCACCGCGCGCGTCGTGCAGGCAGCTCCCGGGCCGACGCCGACCAGGAGTCCCTTGATGCCCGTGTCCATGAGCTCGAGCGCCGTCGCGTAGTCGACGCAGTTGCCTGCGACGACCGGGATGTCGACCGAGTGCGTCAACTCCGAGAAGGAGAGGTGCTTGTACGACTTGCTGACGTGGCGCGCCGTGAGCACGGTGCCCTGCACCACGAGCATGTGCGCGCCGGCCTCCTGCACGATTGGCGCGCGCCGCTCCGCATGGGCTGGAACCGTCGACACCGCGCAGGTCACGCCCGCACTGGTGATCTCCTCGATCCGCTGACCGATGAGGCCGTCCTGCACCGGCGCGGTGTAGATCTTCTGGAGGAGCGTGTTGATCTGGTCGACCGGGGATTCCGCAATGCTCTGCAGCACCTCGGCCGGGTTCTCATAGCGTGTCTGCACGCCGTCGAGGTTGAGGACCGCCAGGCCACCGAGCCTGCCCATCTCGGCCGCGAACGCTGTATCGACCACACCGTCCATGGCCGCTGCCAGGAAAGGGATCTCGAGCGACGTGCCGTTGACCGCAAATGAGACGTCGATCTCCGCCGGATTGACGGTGACCCTGCCGGGGACCAGCGCGACCTCGTCGAAGCCGTACGCCCTGCGGGCTCGCTTGCCCCTGCCCAACTCGAATTCCATCTGGAGATTCTACAGGAGAGACCGGGGAGTCCCGCCCTGGCATCGCACCATCTAGTGGAAGACGACGGCTACGACCACCACATCTGGTGGGCAAGCCGCGCAACCTTCAGGGCACGTGCTCAGGGCACGCGTCAGGGATAGATGCCGCGCACCCGGGTCGCGTCGGCCACCTTGGTGACCGCAATCCGGAATGCGGCGTCGCGCAGGCTGACGTTGTGCTCCTGGGAGACGCCCCGGACCGCCTGGTAGCTCCGGGTCATGACCTCCCGAAGCCGGCTGTTCACCTCGCCCGACCCCCAGAAGTACGACTGGATGTCCTGCACCCACTCGAAGTACGAGACGACGACGCCACCCGCGTTGGCGAGGATGTCCGGGAGGATGAGCACGCCGCGCGCGGTGAGCTCGGCGTCCGCCTCAATGGTCAGCGGTGCGTTCGCGCCCTCGGCGACCACCTTCGCTCGCACCCGCTCAGCGTTGCGTTGACTCACCTGCGCCTCGAGCGCAGCGGGGACGAGCAGATCGACATCGAGCGTCAGCACGTCGTTGCCGTCGATCTGCTCCGCGCCACCGTAGTCGACGAAGTGTCCGCCCTCCTCCTTGAGGTGACGGAGTGCAGTCAGGTCGAGTCCTTCTGCGCGATAGAGGCCGCATGTGCTGTCAGACACAGCGACGACTCGCATCCCCTCCGCAGTCAGCAGTTCCGCGCTGACTCCGCCGACCTTGCCGAATCCCTGGATTGCAACCGTCTTGCCGGTTGGATCCATGCCCGCGTCGCGCATCGCGAGCACGGTGACCATCGTCAACCCGCGACCGGGACCGGTGAACCGTCCCTCCGATCCACCGATCGCCTGCGGCTTGCCGGTGACGGACGCCGGCACGGAGAATCCCGCGTGCATCGACAGCGTGTCCATGATCCACGCCATCACCTGCGGACCGGTGCCGAGGTCGGGTGCCGGAATGTCACGGTCAGGACCGACGATGAGCGAGATCTCGGTGGTGAAGCGCCGCGTCAGACGTTCCAGCTCGGTGAGGCTGAGTGCGTGCGGGTCACAGATGACGCCGCCCTTCGCACCGCCGAACGGGACGTCGGCGACAGCCGTTTTCCATGTCATGTACATGGCCAGGGCCCGGGCATCGTCGAGGGTCATCGTGGGGTGATAGCGCAATCCCCCTTTTGCCGGTCCACGAGCGATGTTGTGCTGCACGCGAAAGCCGGTGAAGACCTCGAACGACCCGTCGTCCATCTCGACGGGGAAGTGCACGACGAGTTCACGTTTGACCTCGCGCAGCACTGCGCGTGCGGAATCGTCCAACCCGATGGCGTCGGCGGTGGCGTCGAACTGCCGCTGGGCAATGCTCAGGGCAGACCGCTCATTGGACCCGGACATGAACAGGCCGCACTATACGCAACAAGGCCGACGTTTGTGGCCTTCCGCAGACCTCGGATTGGGGACGTCAACACGGCGTGTAGTTGCCTGCCCTGGCAGCAACGCAACGCACAATCATTGACAATCACGATCACAACCAGCATGCTATGCACGATCGACAGGAGGTTTTGGACATCACCTGTCACAAACAACAAGGAGGCCCATAGGATATGGCCAGGACCAGACGTAGGAGAGGCGGCGTCGAGAAGGCCGTCAAACGCACCGTGAGGCGCGTAGGGACGACAGCTCGCCGTCGCGCACCCGCCGCTGGTGGCGATCTCGTCAAGGCGGTACAGAATCTCGTGAAAGCATTGCCCGTCGGCGAGCTTGAGAAGCGCCTTGCGGGCCTCGAGAAGACTGTCGCGCGGCTCGAAGTGAGCCTGCGTGGTGCAGCTCGTCGCGCAACCACTGCCGTCCGCGGCAGCAAGCGCACGACTGCTAAACGCGCGACAGCCAAACGTGCCACCGCAAAGCGGGCGACCGCGAAGCGTGCCGGCGCAAAGAAGACGACGGCTCGTAAGACCGGAGCGCGCAAGACAACGGCGCGCAAGACAACGGCCCGCAAGACCACCGCGCGCAAGCCGGCGGCTCGCAAGACCACCGCGCGCAAGACCACCGCACGCAAGGCGGCGACGCGCAAGACCACGGCCCGTAAGACCACGGCCCGCAAGACCACCGCGCGCAAGACCACGGCCCGTAAGACCACGGCTCGTAAGACCACCGCGCGCAAGCCGGCGGCAGCCCGTAAGACCACGGCCCGCAAGACCACCGCGCGTAAGCCGGCCGCAGCCCGCAAGACCACCGCGCGCAAGACCACGGCACGCAAGCCGACAGCGCGCAAGCCGGTGACCCGCCGCCCTCGTAAGTCCGCCGCTGCCGCTCCGCCCGCCGCAGCACCGACGACCACGACCACGGCGTAGGTTCGCTCGGTCAGCGACTGACCAATCGTTTTTTCGAAGGCCTCCGGCCGGTGCCGGGGGCCTTCGTTGTGTCTTCCTTCCCGGTGACTGCCTACGCCGCGAGCATCGCGGCGATCACTTCCGCGGCGCGGCGTGCTCCCGCGGCGTCGACGCCGAGATGGGTCACGCAACGAATCGTGTGCCCGCCCATCGTGCTGACGAGCACGCCGTCACGAGCGAGCTTGGCGGCGAGGTCGTCGGCAGCCACCTGCGTCTCGATGATGACGATGTTGGTCGGTACTGACGGGGTCCGCAGGATGGCGCCAGGACAGTCCAACAGCGTCTCGGCGATGAGGCTCGCGTTGGTGTGGTCCTCGGCAAGACGCTCGACATTGTGCTCCAGCGCGTAGAGGCCGGCGGCGGCGATGATGCCGGACTGGCGCATGCCTCCCCCGAGGCGTTTGCGCCAGAGGCGGACTTCGTCCATGGCCGGCGCATCGCCCGCGACCACCGATCCGACGGGCGCGCCGAGTCCCTTGCTCACGCAGACCGTCACCGTGTCGCACTCGTCAACGAGATCTGCCGGACTCACCTGGAGCGCCACCGCCGCATTGAAGAGTTGGGCTCCGTCGCAGTGCACCCGAAGTCCGAGGCTGTGCGCCGCGCGCGCCGCCAGATGCACCCGATCGACGTCCACGGCGGCGCCACCACGGCGGTTGTGCGTGTTCTCGATGCACAGGAGGCTCGAGACCGGTTGATGGATGTCGGTCACACGAACAGCGCCCGTGACGCGTGTTGCGTCCGGGATCCCGTCAACGCTGTCGAGCAGCCGGAACTGGACGCCTGCCACGATCGCGGCGCCACCCGCCTCGTACATCACCACATGCGCTTCCGAGTCGGCGATGACCTCATTGCCGGGCCGCGTCTGCGCGGCGACACATGAGAGGTTGCCCATCGTGCCGCTCGGGACGTAGACAGCAGCATGCTTGCCGAGGCGGCGCGCGACCTCTTCCTCGAGACGGCGCACGGTCGGGTCCTCGCCCCACACGTCGTCGCCGACCTCCGCGCGTGCCATCGCGACGCGCATCCCCTCGTCGGGGACGGTCAGCGTGTCACTTCGAAGATCGACTACGTCCGCCACTGATGTTGACCTCTCCCTGGATTACCTGCGCATCCTGACTCACGGATGCTTCGGCGTGCGGTGAGGTCACGTGCACTGCCGTTGCGACGCGGGTGCGCCGCCGCCCTGATCGCTTGGCTCGATAGAGCGCCTCGTCGGCGAGCCTGAACAGCTCACCCGCAGCACTCGTGTGTTCGGGATATGCGGCCACGCCGATGCTCACCGCGAGCCGCACCGTCTGCGCTCCCGGCAGCTGCACATCCGTCTCCTCGACCGCAAGACGGATCTTCTCGGCGACGCCGAACGCCTCGTCAGCAGAGGTGTTCGGCATGACGACGACGAACTCCTCGCCGCCGTAGCGTGCGGCCAGGTCGGCTCGGCGCACGTTGTTGACCAGCGTGCGTGCGAACGCGGACAGCGCCAGATCGCCCGCGTGGTGCCCGTGCGTGTCGTTGAGCAGCTTGAAGTGGTCGAGGTCGAGCATGAGGACGGCCAGCGGTGCACCGAGCCGTTCTGCGAGCGCCAGCTGCTGCCCGAGTGAATCGACGAGGAAGCGGTGGTTGTAGAGACCGGTGAGGTCGTCGACCGTCGCCTGACGTTGCACGACAGCGAGGAAGCGGTAGCGTTCGAGCGCGAGCGAGATCTGCTCCGCCGTCGACGCGACGAGGTCCAGGTCGCTGTTCGCGAACGCTCTGCTTTCGGATGCGACCGCGATGACACCATGCACGTACGTGCCGAGGCGGAGTGGGGCGACGCAGAACTCGCGGACGCCGAGACGCGCCTCGCGACTCGCCGCCGTGGCCCCGAGCACAATCGCGCTGCGTCCCAGGTGCCGATACCCCTCGCCGAGCGGTCCGTTGCCGTCGAGCACACCCGCAACATCGATGCGCTGTCCGTCGCTCGCGACGGCGAACCCATCGCTCATCTCCGAGCCGTTGACGACGATCATCGCCATCTCGACCTCGATCGAGGCTCGGAGCTGGTCACAGACGTTCGCGAGCGCCGTCTCGAGCGGTTGCGCGAGGCTGAGCTCCGTCGCGACCGACGCTCGAGCTGCTGTGGCGCGCATCGTTGAGCGCACCTCGAGTTGCATCACCTCGAAGCTCGCCCCGAGGCGGCCGACCTCGTCGACTGAGCTCGTGCTCACCGGGGCATCGAAATCGCCGGTGCCGAGCGCCGCCACCGCTGCATCGAGTCGCTGCAGTGGGCGCCGGAGATCGATCTGGACGACGACGACGATGAACAGCATCGCGACGAGGATCACCGCGAGCAGGAGCAGGATCGACTGCCACGTCACAGGTGCCCCGGTCACGGGCGTGGTGAGCGCGAGCGTGAAACCGGCGCCGATCGGCGCCGACGCGATCGCATCCAGGTGCGAGTCCAGCGACGCGACCGTCGGCATCCCGGCTGCGATCGCGTTGCGCAGCGTGCTGTTCGACCATTCGCCGGCAGCGACGGGCGCGCCACCCACACTGCCACCGAGTGCGTAACGGCCGTCGCTGCGGATGAGCAGGAGATCCACGGGATCCGCGGCTGTTGCGATGTTGTGATCAATCGCGGTGATGAACGACGCGTTCACCGAGCGGGCGACAAACGCCGTCGCCCGCGTCTCGCGAAGATGCGATGCCTCCACGAGCCATGCATCGCCGCTCGCCGTCGATGCGGTGTCGGCGCCGGATGCCACCGCACCGACGAGCGCTGCAGTGAGCGGGCTCCCACTCGACAGCAGAGTCGACCCCTGCACGGCGACCACCGCACCGTCGGGTGCCACGACACCAAGGACGTCCGACGTGTCGAGCACCTCGGCGTCTGCGAGGAGCGTTCCCTGCATCCCGGCAGGCGTGATGACGTCGTGATCCGCCGCTATCTGGCGCGCGACACCTGCGATGAAGACATCGAGCGACGTGCGCTGACCTCCGATGAGATTCGACGCGACTCCGATCTTGTCGGCCGCGCTGTTCTCAGCCTGCGTGCGACTGTTTGCCTGCGCGAGGAAGAAGGGAACGACGGCGACGGTTGCCCCCGCGACGAGGATCACCGCGGCGAATTTGAGCGAGAACGATGCTCCTCGCCAGACACCGGTCAACCAACGGAGCCCTCTCATTTCAGCAGCTCAGTCGGAGCGCCGGACGAAGACGATCGTTGCAGCGGCGATAGCGCCGACAACGAGCAGCGCCGCCAGGCTGGCGACGTAGACGGAGGTGGGGCTCGTCGCGATAACGCTCGGCGCGATCGGAGCCGGCGCCGCGAGTTCGGGCGGGGCGAGCACCGGGAGGCTCGAAGCGACGGGGGCCGGCAGCGTGGCCGTGACGGACGGCGAAGGTGCAGCCGTCGGGTGGGACTTTCCGAGAGTCACGCTCCGCGCCGGCGGCGTCGTGCGCACCGCCGTCGGCGGTGGCGTCTTTTTGGGCGCCGGGGCGAGTGGTGGCGTTGCGATCGGACGCGCACAGCACTGGCAGCAGTGACGATCGTGGTGGTGCGACTGATCGGAGTCGTCGTGGTCGCAGCGCTCGGTCTGCGCACTGTTGTCGGGGCCGGACGCATCGACCGACAGGACTGCCGGCCCGACCAGCGTCCAGAGCATCGACGCGGCAGCGAGCAGCGTCACGACCAGGCGAACGCCGCCACGGCGCGTTCGGCTCAGGACGACGAACGACCCCAATACCCCGTTACTCAAGTCACCTCCGGCGACGATCGTACGGCCGGTGTCGGTGAGACTTGTGACCGAAATGTGACACTTTTCAGGTGCCAATCGTCGTGATCAATTTCGTCGACGGCGAGCTCGTTCTTGCCGAGGCGCCGGAGATCACCTTCGACCTCGCGATCCTCGACGCCGAGCTGCGCTCGATCAATCAGAACAGCGAGCGCGCCCTCTTCCCGGTGAGCGCGATACGCCAGATCCTCGTCGGCGATCCGATGCCTGCGCCGCCGGAGGCCGAGGTCGCCACGTGGGACCGTGCGGCATTCCATTTTCTCGACGGACTGGTGCTCCGCGCCTCGATTCGTTCCGACGCCCACCTCGGCCGCTATGGCGGTGTCTGGCACATCGTCGAGCCGGGATCCACGGAGCTGCGCACCATAGCCGTGCCGTACGCAGCGCTCAAAGGCGTCTATCAGATCCGTCAGTGGGACAGCCGGCCACCGAACGAGCGCGACGAGCACGCAGAGCTCGACCAGCTGGCGCGGGTCCTCGCAGAACGCGAGGGCAACATCGCCGGCGACGGCAACACCCCGTCGCGACGCCCGCTGCTGTCGCGGATGCGCCGCCCGCCGGGTTCAGCCTGATCTCGGACCTGTCGCGCGCCTGTCCACACGTCAGAACGCTCGCGAATCGCGTGCTACCGTCCCGGCTGTGACCTCCACGCTCGTGCGTGGCGAGCCGGAAACGAGCGAAGCACCCCCCTCGCTGACGAGCCGCCTCCTCACCATTCGCACCCTCGCGTCCCTCGGCCTCGCCGTGGTGATCGTCGGCGTCGCCATCTGGCGGGCGCAGATCAACTGGGGCGCCGCGTGGGACAACATCCGCCACGCCAACCTCTTCATCTATGCCGCGGCGCTAGCCGTGTACTACGCGTCGTTCGTGGTCCGCTCCATCCGCTGGCACGTGCTCCTCGGCAATGCCGGCGAGGAACGGCCGTCACGGTCGCTCGTCGGGATCGTGATCACCTCTTTCTTTGTCAACTGCGTCGTGCCGGCAAAGATGGGTGACATCTACCGCGCGTACCTCGCCCGTCAGAAGCTCGACGTGCCCGTCAGCAAGGCGCTCGGGACGATCATCGCCGAGCGGCTCATCGACCTCATCGTGCTCATGACGCTGCTGCTCGCAGCAGGTGCGGTCGTGTTCCGCACCAAAGCCCCCGGCATCCTCATTCCGTACGTCGTCATCGGTGTCGGCGTCTGTCTCGCGGGCGTCGGCGTCATCCTCGTCATGCGCGCGGGACGCGGTCAGCGCATCCTGCGCCTGCTGCCGGAGGCGGTCTTCCATCGCTACGAGAGCCTCCGCCTCGGCACGGTGGACTCGTTCGCGCGTCTGCCGACGCTCCTCGGACTGACCGTGCTCGTCTGGGCCGCGGAAGGCACGCGACTCGAACTCGTCGTTTTCTCGCTCCACCTCGTCGGCGTCCATCTCGGCCCATCGCAATTCCTGCTCATCGCGCTCGTCGCTGCGCTGCTCACGACGGTGCCGTTCCTGCCGGGCGGGCTCGGCCTCGTCGAAGCGGGGATGATCGGCGTGCTCATCACTGTCGGCGGAGTCACCAACTCATCGGCCGTGTCGATCACGCTGCTCGACAGGAGCATCAGCTATGCAAGCCTCGTCGTCATCGGATTCGTGATCTTCGTGCTCACCCATATTCACGTCCCGAAAGCGCATCGGATCGCAACGCAGGGATGAGAGCGCTCGTCACCGGCGGCGCCGGGTTCATCGGCTCGCATATCACCGACGCGCTCCTCGATGCGGGACATTCGGTCACCGTCATCGACGATCTCTCGCGCGGACGCCGCGCACAGGTGAATCCTGGGGCGACATTCGTCGAGCTCGACATCACGTCCGACGGACTTGCGGCAGCCATCGCCGAGGCGAAACCGGAGGTGGTGTTCCATCACGCCGCGCAGATCGACGTCCGTGAGTTGGTGCGCGACCCGCTGCACGACGCGGACGTCAATGTCGTCGGCACCGTGAACGTGCTTCGCGCCGCTGTCGACGCGGGGACACGTCGCGTCGTCTTCGCGTCGAGCGGCGGAGCCATCTACGGCGATGCCGACGTGATCCCGACTCCCGAGGACACGCGATGCCTGCCCGAGTCCCCTTACGGCACGGCGAAGCTCTGCGCCGAGGCATACGGCGGAACGTTCAGCCGCCAGGCGGGTCTGGAGTTCGTCGCGCTGCGCTACGCGAACGTCTACGGACCGAGGCAGGATCCGCATGGTGAGGCGGGCGTCGTCGCCATCTTTGCGCTCCGCCTGCTCGCCGGCGACCCGCCGGTGATCAACGGCGACGGCACGCAGACTCGCGACTACGTGCACGTGCACGACCTCGTCCGCGCCAACCTTGCGGCGGTCGACGGGCCGCCCGGCATCTACAACATCGGCACCGGCGTCGAGACCGACGTCAACACGCTGTACCGGATGCTCGCGGTCGAATGCGGTGTCAGCGGCGACGCTGTACACGGCCCCGCGAAGCCCGGTGAGCAGCGCCGTTCGAGCCTCGACCCGACGTTCACCCGCGAGACCCTCGGGTGGTCGGCGTCCATCGGCTTCGCTGAAGGCATCCACACCACCGTCGACTTCTTCAGGAGCTACTCCTAGTCCCGATCGCCGCGCGAGCGCGTGCAAGGCTGCCGGCACCGCTGGTGCGCAGTCCGAGTGCGGCATCCCGAATCGCAGGATCGCGCCCGTGCGCCGGTGCTTCCGCGAGTCGCGCCGACCACGTCAGCTCGTCGACTGCCTGCTCGAGCGCGGCGCGGGCCTCGTCAAGGTCCGAGTCGACGGGCGTCGCTGCGATGCGTTCGAGCGCCTGGGCGCAACCGTCGAACGTTCTCCGCAACGCGTGGATGCCGTCCTGATTTCCGGCGTCGACGGCGGCGCGAAGCGAGTCGGCGGCTTCAGCCGCAGTGGCGAGCACGGCCACCAGAACTGCGCGGGGGTCCTCGCCGGTCGAGGCACCCGCTCCCATCATCCGGTAGGCGCCGACCAGGAAGAGGAGCACCACCAGCACGGCGATGATGTAGATCGCCGGCACAGGAGGCCGCTACTTGTAGCGGAAGGTGATGCGCCCGCGCGAGAGGTCGTACGGGCTCAGCTCGACCCGCACCCGGTCGCCGATGAGGATGCGGATGTAGAACTTGCGCATCTTTCCTGAGGTGTAGGCCAGGACATCCTGTCCGGTCTGCAGACGCACCTTGAACATCGCGTTGGGCAACGGCTCGACGACGGTCGCGTCCATCTCGATGGTCTCTTCCTTGACCTCGACCTGCGCAGTGCCGTCAGCCGGGTCTCGTCGACGGACGGGGCCGCGCCTGCGGGTGCTGCCGGGACGGGGTGGACGTCGTGCCAAACAGGGTCTCCTCGAAGCAGATCGAACGGTGGCCGAGCGTATCACGGAGCCGTTCCCTGGTAACGTCGTGTCAATGTCGGGCGAGGATCGATCTCCATTCCTTGATGCGCTGCGCGATCGGGTGCTTGTCTTCGACGGCGCAATGGGGACGAGCCTGCAGGCCGAGAACCCGACCATCGAGGACTACGGTGGTGCGGCGCTCGAGGGCTGGATGGACGGGCTCGCGGTGCATGCGCCGCAGGTCGTCGAGCGCGTGCACCGCGGATTTCTCGAGGCCGGCTGCGACGTCATCGAGACCTGCACTTTCCAGGCCACCCGGCCGCGACTCGAGGAGTGGGGCCAGGGCGAGCTGACACGGAGCCTCAACGTCGCCGCCGCTCAGCTGGCCCGGCGTGTCGCCGACGAGTACTCGCAGGGCGGTCGAGCGCGGTTCGTCGCCGGGAGTATGGGGCCGACCGGGTTCCTGCCGGCGTCGAGCGACCCGTCGATGAGCCGGCTTGGATTCGCGGACCTCGTTCCGGTGTTTCAGGAGCAGGCCGCAGCGCTCATCGAGGGTGGTGTCGACGTCCTCATCATCGAGACGCAGCAGGACATCCTCGAGACCAAAGCCGCCGTGTTCGGCGCGCGCAACGCAGTCGCGGAAGCGGGACGGCCGGTCCCGATCATCGCGTCGGTGTCGCTCGACGTGACCGGCCGCATGCTGCTCGGCACTGACGTCGCGGCGGTGCTCGCCATCCTCGAGTTGCTCCATATCGACATCATCAGCCTCAACTGCTCGACCGGTCCCGAGCACATGCGCGAGCCGATCCGCTACCTGACGAGCCATACCACGCTCCCGGTCGCGTGCATTCCCAACGCCGGACTGCCGCTCAACGTCGATGGACGCGCGCACTATCCGCTCGAGGCAGTGCCCATGGCGTCCGAGCTCGCGAGCTTCGTTCGCGAGTACGGCGTCAACATCGTCGGCGGATGCTGCGGCTCGACGAACGATCACATCCGCGAGCTCGTCGAACACGTTGGCGCCGTGCAGCGCGCGGATCG
Organism: Candidatus Dormiibacterota bacterium; assembly: GCA_963754015.1. GTDB lineage: Bacteria > Chloroflexota > Dormibacteria > Aeolococcales > Aeolococcaceae > Palsa-851. The sequence continues at coordinate 50,177 of CAVWEG010000007.1, read as the reverse complement.
CGCGTCACCCGACACCGCGCCACGACTCGCCAGCAGCATGCACGCCATCGAGCTGCACCAGCAGCCGGCGCCGCTGCTCATCGGCGAGCGCGTCAACGCCCAGGGCTCGCGCGCGGTCAAGCGCCTGCTGCTTGCCGACGACTACGACGGCATCCTCGGCGTCGCGCGCACCCAGGTCGAGGGCGGCGCGCACGCGCTCGACCTCTGCGTCGCGGTGACCGAACGCAGCGACGAAGCCGACCAGATGCGCACGGTCGTGAAGAACCTCCAGATGAGCGTCGACGCGCCACTCGTCATCGACAGCACCGACGCGGATGTCATCCACGCCGCGCTCGAGGCGTACCCGGGGCGCGGCATCGTCAACAGCGTCAACCTGGAGAACGGACGCAAGCGGTGCGACGCAGTCCTGCCACTGGTGCGCGACCACGGCGCGTGCGTCATCGCGCTCACCATCGACGAGGAGGGCATGGCGCGCACCGCCGAGCGCAAGCTCGAGATCGCGCGCCGGATCCACGACCTCGCATGCGACGAGTTCGGCCTGACCCCCGATCAGCTCATGTTCGACGCGCTGACGTTCACGCTCGCCACCGGTGAGGCGGAGTGGATCGACTCCGCTCACGAGACGATCGAGGGCATCCGCACCATCAAGCGTGAGCTGCCCGGTGTGCTCACGGTGCTCGGCGTGTCCAACGTGTCGTTCGGGCTCGCCCCGAACATGCGGCCGATCCTCAACAGCGTGTTCCTGCATCACTGCGTGGAAGCCGGCCTGGACGCGGCGATCATCAACCCGACGCACGTCGTGCCGTACGGGGAGATTGATCCGCAGACACGGCGACTAGCCGAGGAGCTCGTCTTCAACAGCGTGCCCGATGCGCTGACCCGGTTCATCGGCCACTTCGACGGTGAGGCCTCCACGGGCGCCGCGGGACTTCCCGAAACCGCCGATCCCTACGAGGGCATGACGACAGTGGAGCGCATCCACGCGCAGATCCTCCATCGCCGCAAGGACGGCATCGAGGAGCAGATCGACCTCGCGCTCAAGGACCTCGATGCGGTCACCGTCCTCAACACCGTCCTGCTCCCCGCGATGAAGGACGTCGGCGATCGCTTCGGTTCAGGCGAGCTGATCCTGCCGTTCGTCCTGCAGAGCGCCGAGGTGATGAAGCGCGCGGTTGCGCATCTCGAGCAGTACCTCGAGAAGCGCGAGGGATACACCAAGGGCAAGGTCGTCCTCGCCACCGTATACGGCGATGTGCACGACATCGGCAAAAACCTCGTGAACACCATCCTCAGCAACAACGGATACACGGTGTTCGACCTCGGCAAGCAGGTGCCGCTCAACACCATCCTCGACAAAGCGCAGGAGGTCGACGCCGACGCCATCGGTCTGTCAGCGCTGCTCGTGAGCACGAGCAAGCAGATGCCCGCGTGTGTCAAGGAGCTCGACGAGCGTGGTCTGACGTACCCGCTCATCATCGGTGGCGCCGCGATCAACCGCGGTTTCGGCAGACGGATCCTCTACCTCGACCAGGAGCGTGCCTACGCCCCCGGCGTCTTCTACTGCAAGGACGCGTTCGAGGGTCTCGAGACCATCGATCAGCTCCTCGATCCCGACCGCCACGATGCGCTGCTCACCAAGGTGCTCGACGAGGCGCGAGTGCACCGGCAGCACGAGCAGCAGAAGCTCGAGCGTCGCAATGCCGCGGCCGCCGGAGCCGGAGTGCTTCCGGCGCGCAGCGAGGTGCGTCGCGATGCGCCCATCCCCACCGTTCCGTTCTGGGGTGCGCGCGTGTTGCGCGACATCCCGATCTGGGACGTGTACCCGCACATCGACCGCAACTCGCTGTACAAGATGAGCTGGCAGTTCAAAGGCGTGCGCGATCCGGCGAGGTGGGAGGAGCTGCTGCACACCGAGCTCGAGCCGCGCCTGCAGCGTTCGATGGATGAAGCCGTTCGTGACGGATGGCTGCAGCTCGATGCGGTATACGGATACTGGCCGGCGCTCGCCGACGGCAACACGGTGATCGTGTACGACCCCGGCGACATCGACGCCGAGCTGGGCCGATTCACGTTCCCTCGTCAGAACGAACAGCACCGTCTCTGCCTCGCCGACTACGTCCGTCCTGCCGAGGACGCCGCTGACGGTGAGCGCGACGTCATCGCGCTCCAGGTGGTGACGACCGGACCCGGCGCGTCAGAGCTCTCGAACCGCCTGCAGGTCGACGGCGCGTACGACGACATGCTTCGCGTGCACGGCTTCGCCACGCAGATGGCCGAAGCGACAGCGGAGTACGTGCACCATCGCATCCGCCGCGAGCTGCGCCTTCCCGAGGACCAGGGCCGCAGATACTCGTGGGGCTATCCCTCGTGCCCCGACCTCGAGGACCACGAGACCCTCATGCGCATCGTTCCCGCGAGCGAGATCGGCGTCACGCTCACCGAGGGGTACCAGTTCGTTCCCGAGCAATCGACCGGGGCGATCGTGCTCCACCACCCGGAAGCTCGCTATTTCGCGGTGTACGGCGGCTCGACGGTCGAGGAGGACGCCCCCGGCGCGCCCGAGCCCGTGCTCACCACGGCAGGCGTGTAGGGCCGCTCAGCAGAAGAGGCTCGCGTCCTTCGACAGCCGCGACGCCACGTCGTAGCTGTAGATAGAGATCGTGTACGGCCCGCGCGTGTACACGACCTCAGGTGGTCCGAAGATCGCCGCCGACGGCAGCGACTTTCCGCAGCTCTCTCCCGTCCAGGGCGTGATGATGAACGTGCTGCCCGCAGTCGGTGTGTACTCGCCCTTCGGTGCGAAGTCGTACGGGCACAGGCTCGCGGCACCGCCGCTGCATGCTGTCGCGCCGCCGAGCAGCGGCCACACGGACAGCACGCCGTTCGACCGCCAGTCGAGGTCGTATGACTCCCAGTAACCCGCGTATCCGCGGGTGAGGCCGTGCGCGAGGAGCACGGGCAGCGGGTCATCCGCGGCAGGCACCTGCAGCTGGTCGTAGAAGAGCGACGCGTCGAACGTCGCGGTGCTCACCGCGTTGTTGACCGCGAACACGCTGAAGACGGCAACGGCAAGCAGCGCAACGGCGGCTCCACGTGAGCGCCATTGCGCGAGCGCCGTGGGACCGTAGCGGATCACGATCACGGGGAGCAGTGCTGCTGCCGCGAGATAGCAGCCGACGAGGTAGTGGCCTTGCATCGGTGCGCCGCCTGCTCCGTATCCGAGGAAGACAAACGCGCCGAGCAACACGACGAACGCGATGCCCCAGAAGAGCGCGTAGCCGTCAAGCGATGTCGCCGTACCAGGACGCTGCGGGGTATCCGCGCGCTCGCGAACGCCGACGACCACCAGCGCTACGAGACTGAGCGTCGCGACGATGCAGAGTCCCACGGCGAGCACGGATATCGCGTGGCCGTACCATCCGCCGCCGATGGTCCATGCAAGCGTCTGCACCGCGAGCCCGATGCCCCGGATGACGCCGCCGATTCCGCCACTCCCGGGCAGGATCGAGACGGTGCTGATGCCCTGCGCGCGCATCACGAGAAACGAGAGCACGGCGGCGACCACGGCTGCGCACAACGTCACGAGCATCGAGCGCACCTGGTCAGCGGTCACTCGCCGGCGCAACACCGCGATGGTCGCGATGTACGGGACGACTCCGAAGGCGAGCAACTGCGGGTCAGTGACGAGACCGACCCCGACAACGATGCCGACCAGCGCTGAACGCAGCACGCTGCGCCGGTCGCGCAAGTCGAGCACGAGATGCCAGGCAAGCAGGACGGCTGCGGCATATGTCGTGATGTGGTTGTCGGGAAACAGAAGCGGCCACAGCACCACCGTCGGCAGCACGAGCAGCAGCACCGAGGTGAGCAGCGTGCCCTTGCGACCGAGCAGCACGTGCGCGGTGCGCATCAGGAGCAGCCCCATCGCAACGGTGAGCACGGGTCCCGTCCAGTACTCGATGCCTGCGCGGAACGGCACCCACTGGAGCAGTTCGTCGAACCAGATGACGCCGATGGATGTCTGCGTGGGGAGCAGTTGCGGACCGTGGCCCGTCGCGAGCCCCTGCGAGATGTAGCTCAGCTCAGGCGCGTCGCTGAAGCGGTACACCGCCGCAAGCAGTGTCGGCAGCCGGAGCAGCGTGACCGTGAAGGACACGAGTGCCGCCATCCCCGCGATGCCGCCGAGGATGCCCATCGCCCGCAGGCGGCCGGAGCCGGCATGAGACTGCAACGAGATCGTCCGTACATCCGCCACGCGGCACAGCCTAGGCGCGACCACGTCCGTGGTCCCGTTTCGATGCGCGAATGTGACGCGCCCGGCGCTACTCCGCGTAGCGACGGATGCGCTCGTCCTCCGCGCCATGCTCGTGCTGGTAGAGCGAGCACGATTCCGGCGACGAGATGCACGGTGGCACCGGGTGGCGGCCGGTGAACCGGTGCGTCTGGCGATCGACGTGGCAGTCAGCTTTGTAGCGGGTCAGCAAGCCGAACGGACCGGCGCTTTCACGAAGGATCTGCTCGAGGTACGGGCAGCGGCGGCCGTGCGGTCGCGACTGCGCGGACTGACGCTGCGGCTCTGGACGGCCCCGTTGCGGCGGCGGTGGTTCTGCTCGCATCGCCCCCCGAGTGTAGTGCTCCCTACAGGGAGAGCATCGACTGGATGCGCGAGGCCAGTTCCTTGATCTTGAAGGGCTTGGCCAGCGTCTGGACGTTGCCGTACGCCTCCAGCTTCGGAGCCGTCGACGCGTTGACGAGCGCGCTGACCACGAGAACCTTCGGATCACTGCCGTGGTCGGAGCGAATGCGCTCGAGCACCTGGGTGCCCGAGAGGTCGCCGGGGAGCATCAGATCGAGGAGCACGAGGTCCGGCTGGAACTCGCCGAAAGCCACAAGGCCCTCGTCGCCGCTCTTCGCCACCTTCACCTCATAGCCCTCCATCGTGCAGAGCAGAGACTCGATGTCGGCGAGTGCGTAGTAGTCCTCGATGATCAGGACTTTCTTCATGGCGGTACTCGTCGCTGGGGTCATATTGGAAGCTGGCCGAATATAGCACGGGGTTTTCCGCCGTTCCGGGCTTGTCGACCGCGTGACCAACCCGTCACCCGTGTGCGCAGGGCGCCACGGCATCTTCCCCGCAGCTGGCGCGGCGATCAGATGGAACGGTCGATCAGCGTCCCGGTGCCGAGGCCACCACCGCAGCACATCGCCTGGAGCCCATAGCGGGCGTCGCGCCGCTCCAGTTCGTGGAGCAGCGTCGTCATCAGGCGCGCGCCGCTGGCGCCGAGCGGATGGCCGAGCGCGATGGCGCCGCCGTTGACGTTCACCCGATCCATGTCGGGGTGATGCTCCTGCGCCCAGGCGAGCACCACCGGCGCGAATGCCTCGTTGATCTCGAAGAGGTCGATGTCGTCGATGGCGAGGCCGGATCGCTGCAGCAGCCGCGTCGTCGCGGGAATCGGGCCGGTGAGCATCGTCACCGGGTCGACGCCGACGACGGTCTGACCGGCGATGCGCGCCCGTGGCGTCACGCCGAGCGCCATCGCGCGTTCGATCGACATGAGCAGCACCGCAGCAGCGCCGTCGGTGATCTGCGAGCTGTTGCCGGCGTGCATGATCCCGTCCGGTTTGAATGACGGCTGCAACGCGGCGAGCGTCTCTACCGTCGTGTCGCCACGGATGCCCTGATCCTGGCTGATGACGTGGCCGTCGCCGTTGGCGCCGACGACGACCGGGGCGATCTCACGGTCGAAGTGGCCGGCTGCCTGCGCCTCACTGGCGCGGCGTTGCGACAGCGCCGCGTACTCGTCGGCCTGCTCACGGCTGATGTGCCACTGCTCGGCGATCATCTCGGCGGACAGCCCCTGCGGAACGAGGTTGTACACCTCGAGCAACTCGGGTGGGAACGGCGCGCCCGGACCCTGGTAGACGGTGCTCCCCATCGGCACGCGGCTCATGCTCTCGACGCCCGCGGCGATGGTGATATCGCAGACGCCGGACTGGATGAGGTTGGCCGCAAAGTGGATCGCCTGCTGCGACGAGCCGCACTGACGGTCGACGGTGGTCGCGGGGACCTCGATCGGGAACCCGGCGGCGAGGGTCGCCTGGCGCGCGATGTTGACGGACTGCTCGCCTGTCTGGCTCACGCATCCGAAGATGACGTCACCGACCATCGCGGGATCGATGCCCGCGCGACCGGTGACCTCGCGCAGCACGTGCGCTGCGAGCAGGACCGGATGGACGTCACGGAGGTCACCGTTGCGCTGGTTGCCGCGACCCAACGGGGTGCGCACGGCTTCAACGATCACGACGTCAGTCATGGGTTCTCACTTCCAGATGGTGTGCCGTTCGCAAACGCTCGTGCGCCGCCAACAGTAGCAGCGGGCCTCGGTTCAGCCGCCGTAGCGGTAGACAGAGATCAGCGCCGGTCGCGGGGCCGAGGGATCCACCAGGTTTGCCGGCGAGCGCTCGGCGGCAACGAGCGTCCAGCCATTCGGTGGAGGCGGATCGATCCCGTCACTCAAGACGAGCATGTCTCCAGGCGAGGGTTGCGTTTCGGCGACCTCGGGGGACGTTACCTGCAGGCCGAGGGCGTCGAGCCCCGGTGTCGCGTTGTCGGTGAGTGGCTCCGACGGCGGTGGCGGCAGGAACGCGAAGAAGGCCTCGATATAGGGCGGATCCATGTCATTCGACAGGTAGACGTGGTGTCCGTCGGCGTCCGCGCGTGCTGTCGAGATGGCGGCGATCTCGCCCGTGTCGAAGTCCGCCGCGGCGCGGTTCGGGTATGCGGTGTACAGATCGAACGTGTACAGCGCGCCCTGGACCAGCAACCCCGTGGCAAGAACGCCTGTCACCGCGATGAGCGCCTGAGGCCGCTCTCGCAGAGCACGGCGGATGCCGTCGGCGCCGAGGATTGCCAGCACGATGAGGAACGGGAGCATCCCCGACGAACGCAGCGCGTGCGGCGTCCCGTTGTTGGTGAGCGCGGCCGCTATGGGCGCCAGGACGATCGCGACCACGAGAAATTGGATGAGCGGTTGCCGGCGCCGTTGCCAGCAGACGGCCAGCCCTGCAAGGAGCAGCGGCACGGTGACCCACAACAACATCCCGCTGATCTCGGTGTTCTGGCGCGGGTTCGCGTCGCCGTTGAAGAAGAGAAAGCCCGGTGAGAAATACGTGATGTAGTTGGCGAGGAAGCGGTCGATGACGACGCCGAGCGGCGCGCCGTCCGACCAGATGCTGATCAGCTCGAAGCGACCGGTGAGTGCCCCGGGATTGAGGAGCGCATAGATCCCGAGCACCACGTACCCGGCGAAGATCGGCACCAACGCGCGCCACCAACCCGGCGTGCGCGCGAGTCCCCAGACGACGGCGAGCGCTATCGCAAGGAGGAGGATCTCGAGCCGCGCCGTCGTATAGCCGTAGATGGCCAACGCGAGGAAGATGCCGGCCAGCCCGAACTGTCGCGGGGTTGGCGTGCGTGCCGACAGGCACCAGAGCGCCGCCGCAAGAAGCGCGACCATCGAGATCGTCTCGAACCCGACGCGGCTCTCAATGACGAGCCAGGGAGTGAGCGCCACCAGAAGCAGGATGCCGAGCGTGATGACCCGCGAACCGGTGAGCCGCCACGCGGCGGCGGTGAGAAACCCCACCACCGCCAATCCGAAGAGCGCCGCCGGGAAGCGCTCCACCGCAACCGTCAGCGGCAGAAAGCGCACGAGCGCGGCGACGCTGTAGACGTAGACGGGATTCTTGTACTCGCCAAACGCCTCGAAGAAGAGCGGGAAGTGGATGCCGTGCTCGTCGACCCCGAAGTGCGCGATGGTCCACGCGTTGTAGCCGATCGACGCCTCGTCGACATAGAGACCTGGGGGTGACCCGGCCAGGTCGACGACGTTGCGCACGACGACGAGCGCTGCACAGACAGCGAAAGCGCCGATCCAGAGACGGCGGTGCCCCCGCCCGGAGTCCGGCTCCGGGTCACCCACGACTTGCGGCGACGAAGTCCTGGAACAGCCTGCGTGCCCAGGGGCGCTCGAGATACAGCTCCTCGGGATGGCACTGCACGCCGACGACGAATCGCCGTCCGGGGTGCTCGACCGCTTCGACGAGACCGTCGTGCGCGCGCGCACTGATGACGAGGTCGCGGCCCAGGTCGCGCACGGCCTGGTGATGCATGCTGTTGACGTCGACGCGTGCATCGCCCGCGATGGTGTGCAGGCGCGAGGACGGCGTCACCTCGATGTGGTGGGTGACCTCACCGCGCGAGCTTGGGGGATAGTGGTTGTGCTCGGTCGCGAGCATCGTCTCGACGTCCTGCCAGAGCGTCCCGCCGAGCGCGACGTTGAGCACCTGCGCACCTCTGCAGATCGCCAGTAACGGCTTGTCGGCCTCGAGCGCCCAGCGCGCGAGCAGCATCTCCGCACGATCGAGCTCGGGGTCCACCTCGACCGCGCAGTCCGCGCGGATCTCCTCTCCGTACAGCATCGGCTGCACGTCCGGACCGCCGGGGAGGCAGAGACCGTCGCAGAGATCGAACAGCTCGCGCAGGTTCGTCTCCGAGAGCGACGCGCTGATCCCGACGGGAGTTGCTCCGGCGGCCTCGAGCGCGTCGAAGTACGCGCGATTGCGTGCCAGCACCGGCGGAAGGTTGAGCTCGGCAGGTGCGCGCAGCGTGAGTCCAATGCGTGGGGAGCGCGTCATGAGGCCATCTTCGCCGGTCAGGAGGAGAAGGTGAACCGATTGATGTGCAACCAGGGTGCGAGCACGCCCGACTCTCCCTCGCCGAGCTCGAGCCGGCGCTCGCTGCTCACCTGCGCGACGTCTGCAAGCGCGCCGACGATGCTCTGCGTGAAGCGCAGATCCTTCACCGGCCGCGTGATCCGGCCGTTTTCGATGAGGAACGTGCCCTCGCGGGTCATGCCGGTGATGACGGTTCGCAGCGGGTGCACGTCGCGCACGTACCAGAAGCGGGTGATGTAGAGGCCGCGCGAGACCGAGGAAACCATGTCCTGCCAGGGTGTTGCACCAGCGTCCATCACGAGGTGACGCGGGAGCGGTCCCCATGTGTTCGGTTGCGGGAGAGAGTGACCCGTCGACGTGACGCCGTCTCGCAACGCGGTGGGCGTGTCGTACACGACACCGGCGCACACCCCGTGGTCGATGAGGTGCACGGCCTGCGTCGACACACCCTCGGCGTCGAACGGGAACGGGAATATCTCATGCGCGGTCGCGTCGTCGCGGATGGTGATGAGCTCGCTCATCAGCTGCTCGTCCATGCGCATGAAGCTGCGGTGCTCCTGTGTCGCGAGCGCGCTGAACCCGACCCAGCCGAGATGCTCGAGCAGGTCGGTCACGGCGTACGGCGAGAGCACCACCTCGTAGTCACCCGGAGCGATCGCGGTGGCACGCTGGTTGCGCTCGCACGTGTCGACAACCTCGGCGGCGAGACCGTCGACGTCGAGCGCGTCGATGTCGGCGGAGTGCCGTGACGCGTAGCCGCCGCCGTCGTCGCCGCGGGCGACACTGACGAAGCTCGCCTGTGTCGACGTCGCGGCGCGGCGGATACCGGCACTGGTGACGATCGCGGTTGTCCGCGTGCTCGTGCTCAACGCTCCGTACGCGTTGATATCGTGCGCACGCGCTGCGCCGGTGACGATCGACACCAGCCCGGCGCGCTGTTCCGGCGTTGCCGCCGCGGTCGAAGCGGCGAATGCAACCGGCCCGCCGGCGTGGTCGTCAGGTGCAGGCAGCGGCGGGACATCGGGATTCGTGGTGACGCGCCGGCTTTCCTCGGCCGCCTGCAACGCGCGCTCGATATCGCTCTCACCAAAGCCGCGCACCTCACCAACGCCGGTACGGCCGTCCGCGATCAGCCGGACGCGCACGGAGCGCGCTTTTTCGGCGACGCTCTGGTGAATCTCGTTGCCTGCGAATCGCGTCAGCTCGCTCGAGTCGTCGACGATGACGACCTCGGCATCACCGCGTCGCAGACGCGCGAGTGCCTTGTCGCCGACTTCGAGCAGCTCGTCGTCGCTGCTCATCGTGCAGGCTCGACCTTGACGTTGCGAAAGCGGCACGGAGCGGCGCCGTGACCGACGTGCATCGATTGCGACGGCTGCCCCTTGCCGCAATTGACCACGCCGAGCATCTGCCACTCCGCGGGTCCGGCGACGGCGTCGCAGGACCGCCAGAACTCCGGCGTCTGCCCGCTGTAAATGGGATTGCGCACGAGCCGCGTCCGTTTGCCGTCGACGATCTCCCAGCCGTTCTGCGTCCCGAACTGAAAGTTGAGGCGGCGGTCGTCGATGCTCCACGAACGGTTCGTCTCGAGATAGACACCGTATTCGGTGGTGGCGATCATCTCCTCGAGTGACGACGTGCCGGGCTCGAGGTTGACGTTGGTCATGCGGATGATCGGGAGGCGCGACCAGCCGTCGGCACGCATCGTCCCGTTGCTCAACTGGCCGATGGCCGCCGCGGTCTCGCGCGACGAGAGGTAGCCGGTGAAGAGTCCCTGGTCGACGAGCACCGAGCGCTGCGCCGCGACGCCCTCGTCGTCCCAGCCGAACGTCCCGAGGCCTGGCGCTCGAGTCGAGTCCGCGGTCATGGTCACGTGCTCGCTGCCGTAGCGGAACGTGCCGAGCAGATCGGGCGTCAGAAAGGACGTCCCCGCGTAGGCGGCCTCGTGGCCGAGGACACGATCGAGCTCTGTCGGGTGACCGCACGAACTCGTGCACCTGCAGGGCCGCCTGCGTCGCGTCGAGGATGACGGTCATCACGCCGGCCGGGCAGATCGGCGCGCTCAGCAGCGCCACCGCTTCCTCCGCGATGCGACCCGCGTTGCCGGGAAGATCGAACGCCTCGACTGCCTCCCAGCCGGCGCAGACCTGGTGCCGGCCGAAGCTGTTCGGAAAGCTGCGGGTCTGCACCTCGTCATCGCTCGTCGCCGTGGCGTCGAGCCCGCCACCCGAACTCGATGATCGTCTGGTCGAGCCGTGCGCCTTCACTGCTCGCGAAATGGCGCTCCTCGCGTACGAACTCGAGCGAGCACTCGCGAATGCGCACCTGCTGCAGATGCGACATCGCCTCGTCGGTGCGCATGAGCAAGCCGACCTTGTCGTCGAGCGACACCGTGAAGGGATCGCGAACGACGGGCGTTCGATAGACGCCCGTCAGTGGTGGCGCCGGCGCGAGGCGGACTGCCACGCGATTCACTCGCGACGACGCCCTCGCGATCTGGACTGCGTGTCGCGCGGCAGCCTCGACGCTGGCGCCGTCCACCCGGTCGACGCCGGCGAATCCCCAGGCCCCGTCCACGATGACGCGAACGCCGACACCCTCGTCCTCGGAGATTTCCACCGCCGCGACGACACCGTTCTTGACGGTGAGCCGCTGCACGGTCCGATTGACGACTCGGCAATCGGCATAGGAGGCGCCGGCCGCCGACGCGGCATCGAGCGCTCGCTCGCTGACCTGACGCACGAGGCGGGAGTATAGGGTCGACGCTCGACGATGGCGCCGCGCGCTGCCTCAGCCGATGCAGTTCCCTGCCGTGCAGTACCACGCCGCGGTGTCGAAATCGGGGACGAGATCGTTCTGCGTCACGCCGAACAGGCTCGACGAGTACGTGTTGACGATGACCTCCTGGAAGAGCGGAACCGCCGGCACCAGGGCAGCCAGTTGCGCGTCGATGAGCGCGTATTCGTGCGCTCGGGCCGTGAGATCGGCCGTATCGCTCCCGAGATCGAGGGCGGCATCGAGCGGCGCATTGCTGAGGCCGCTGAAGTTCATCCCCGCTCCGAGGTCGGCGCTCGACGGGATCTCATCCTCGCTCGGGCACGTGCCGCCGCAGTTGCCGTGCCACGTCGATGAGTAGGTGTCGGGCTCGCCGGGCAGTCCGAGACCCACCGTGTACAGGGCAACGTCGAACGCGTGCGCGGCGAGCGTCCCGCCGTCGGCGAGCGAATCGAAGAACGTCGCCGCGGGCACGTTCGGCGAGAACGGCATCGGCACGTTGATGCCGATCTTGGCCAGATCAGCCTTGACCATCGCCTCGATGGTCACGCGGACTGCGTCGTCGCTTGTCGTGCCGATGTTGACGACGAGACACGTCCCGTCCTTGAAGGCTCGATAGTCCTGGCCATCCGGCCCGGCGCCGCACTTGGCGTTGGGCGCGTCGCCGGCGGTGTCGAGGATCGCGTTCGCCTGGTCGACGTTGAAGCCCGTTGTCGGCACGTTGTCGCCGCTGAGATACGTCGCGCCGAGGCTCATCCAGGAGTCGGGCGGGACGGTAGTCATCCCCGGGGCGACGGCCGCCACGATCGCCTGGCGGTTGATGCCGAGGAGGATCGCCTTGCGCACCGTCAGGTCTGCGGTGTCCTCGTTCCCGTGCTCGGATGGGTTGGCGCAGAGGCCGCCGTCCCCGGCACACAGGTTGAACATGAGCACCTCCGCACCGGAGCCGGCCACGGTATCCACCGTGAGCGGAGCGTCCTTGGCCTTTGCGGCGGACGTGAGCCCCGGCAATGCGGCCAGGCCGAGGTTGAGGCCCACCTCGACGGCGCCGGAGCGCACGTCCTTCTCCTCGGTGGCGACGTCGGGCTCGATCCGGAAGACGATCTTGTTGAGATGGGCGAGACCGCTCTTGTCCCAGTAGTCGGGGTTGCGAACCATCACCACCTGGGACCCGGGCGTGTAGCTCGAGAGCACGAACGGCCCTGTGCCGTCGAGTGCCGCTCCCAGGGTTGCGCTTCCCTTGAACGCCGCGGCATTGCCGGACCCTTCCGTGAGGTTGAAGTTCGTCGTGCTCGTCTCGAGATTGCTGCCCGCGGCCAGCGCCGGATCGAGGACCGCCGCCGGCAGGATCCCGTCGACCCCGCTCCCGAGCGCCAGATACGGCCCGTACTGACTCTTGAAGTCGACGACCGCGGTGTACTGGTCGGCCTGGGTGCACTTGATGACCTGGTTCCAGCCCGCTGTCGACGCCAGCGGAGTCGGGCTCGGCTTGCCGGCGGCGCCGTAGGTGAGCCAGTGGAGGTCGAACGTGTCGCAGACGTCCTGCGCCGAGAACATGCTGCCGTCATCCCAGCGGACGCCCTGGCGCAGGTGCCAGGTGACGCACATCTTTGCCGCTGTATCGGCGCAACCGGTGGTCTTGACGTCCCCGTTGGCGACGGTGGGGACCTCCGTCGCGAGATCGGGACTCCAGTAGTCGGCCTCGCTCGTCGTCGACGTGGTCGAGCTGGTGGCTCGATACCAGAGGAGCCCCTCCTCGACCGGAGCCGCGATCGCTTCGGCGAAGGGCAGGTTGCCGGCGATCCCGGCGTCGAGCAGCGTCGTCGGAGCCTGCCAGACGCCCACCGTCAGGGTTCCGCCCTGGGCGACGGGTCCACTTCCGGACGGCGTCGGGGAGGCCGCGGGCGTTGAGCTGCAGCCGGCGACGGCGACCGCCAGAACCAGCGCGAGCGGCATCGCTTGCCGCCACGCCGGCCGGGTATGGAACATGGGTCGGGATCCCGGCGTTTCCACGAGCGTGCATTGTGCCCCGACCGTATAGTGAGGACGGAGTGCTCGATCGGACGATGGGGAGATTGGAAACCGCGGCGAGATATGGAGGCACGCCGTGAGGATTGGTGTGCGCCGGCTCCCGCGCCTCAGGGATCCGCGGCGGCGTTTTCGCAATCGCCTCCTGCTCGGGATGGTCGGTGTCGCATTGCTGCCTCTCGTTGCATTCGCCGTTCTGGCGGTCTTCGAGCTGGACACGGTCGCGAAGAGCACCGCGAATGCAACCGAGACGGCAATCCTGCAGCGCCAGCAGACCCAGCAGCAGGCCTCCGTCAACAGAGCCGCCTTCGCGATCGATCACGCGCTCGGCGCGGTTGACTTCCAGCTCACCACCCTCGCAACTGCGCTGAACAAGGAGCTGGCCACCACGCAGCCCACGGCCCCATTGCCCAAAGGGCTCACCAACGCTGGTGACGTCAGCTACCTGAATGCCCGCGGCACCGACACCCTCGTCGTCGGCACGGATGCCGCCGTGGAACCCGACGGCGCCTTCGCCGCCGCCACATCGTCGAGCAGCGTGCTCACTGAGGTCGCCGGCACACTTAAAGCCGATTCGTCGATCGCCGCGATCTGGTTCCAGAATCAGGTGACGGGCGCCATCCGCGCCTTTCCCGAGTTCCCGGTCTCGAGCGCGCTCTCCGCTCAGCGTTTCGACATCACCCATCCGACGCTGCGTGACGGAGTCGCCGTGTTCGCAACCTCCGAAGGCGGAGTGTCGAGCATTGCGCCGGGCGCGTGGATCGAGCCCGGCGAGCCCGGCCGGAACGCCAGCGGGCCGTTCTGGACCGACACGTACGCCCTGCTCGAGACAGGCGAGCCTGGCGTGACTGCGTGGTACTCGATTGACGGCAAGAACGTGGTGGGGTTCGACCTCTCCAATGATGCGGTTGCGAGTTTGATCTCGCCCGCCCTGAGCGGGGGGACGCCGGCGGACGCGTCATCAGTCGTTGTGAGCGCATCAGGAAAGCTGGTATACGGAACCTCGCAGGCACTCACAGACTTCCCCAACAGCACCATCGGATCCGCGCTCAACGCCCCCCCAGGCCAGAACGCCCTCGCCGCATCGCTGCGTCGTATGGAGACGACCGGCACCGTCCCGCCGGCACCCGTGACCGCAAAGCTCAGCAAGGTCGAGGACGACGTCTTCCCCGCACTCGTCTACAACGCCCACTGGGTCGTCGCGAGTCCCGTGGCGATCAACACACTCGAGCCCAACCTGAACTCGCTCACGCTCGGCATCACCGACGGTATTCACCGCCTCTTCCCGGTCACGGTCCTGCCCGTGCTGGTCCTGTTGGTCGTGCTCGCCTTCGTCGCGACGACGCTCCTCTCGCGGCGCATGTACCTGCCGGTGCAGGCCCTCACCGACCACGCGGTGCTCGAGGAGCGCACCCGCCTGGCCCGCGAGATCCACGACACCCTCGCCCAGCAGCTCACCGGCATCGTGCTCGAGCTCGAGGCTGCTGACACGCTGCTGAACCGCGGTTCGGAGGGCCGTGCGCGGAGTTCGGTGGAGAAGGCTCGCGAACTCGCCCGGAGCGCCCTGCAGGAGGCCCGGCGATCGGTCTGGAATCTGCGTCCGGCACCTCTGTCCGCAACCGGGCTCGTCGCTGCTATCGGCCACGAGGTGGAAGCCTGGGAGGAGCGAACCGGCATCCCCGCCCGCTTCAAGGCACGCGCAGTGCCCCAGCATCCGTCGCTGTCACCCACCGCGGAGGTCGCGCTGCTCCGCATCGGTCAGGAGGCGCTGTCCAACGCGGCGCGCCACGGCCACCCCGAACACGTGGATGTCGAATTGCGGGCGCATCGCCAGGAGCTCGTGCTCTCGGTGAGCGACGACGGCGTCGGATTCGATCCCGCCGCGAGCGCGCCACGCGAGGATTGCTTCGGGCTCGACGGCATGGCCGAGCGCGCTCGCAATGCCGGCGGCACACTGACGGTCGTGAGCAGCCCCGGTCGCGGAACGACGGTGACGACCCGCCTCCCGCTGACAGAGACAGTCGTCATCGCGGAGACCGGGTGATCTCCGTCCTCGTCGCCGACGATCACCCGGTGGTGCGCGACGGGCTCTGCACCATGCTCGAGCTCGAGGCCGACATCAAGGTTGTCGGTCGCGCCGCCGACGGCGCCGAGGCCGTCGAACAGGCTCGTCGCACCCATCCGGACGTGATCCTCATGGACGTGCAGATGCCGGTCATGGACGGCATCGAGGCGCTGCGCAAGATCCGCGCCCGCGACCCTGAGGCGCGGGTGATCGTCCTCACCACGTATCGAAACGAGGACTACATCTTTCCCTCGCTCAAGGCTGGGGCGGTCGGATACCTTCTCAAGGACGCCACCCGGGAGGAGCTCGCCGGAGCCATCCGCGCCGTCGCCGCCGGTGAGTCGCTGCTCGACCCGCAACTGGTGAGCGCCGCGGCCGAGCAGATGCCGTCGATCACCCGGCGCGAGCGCGATGTCCTGCGTCTCATGGCCGAAGGCAAGAACAACGCCGAGATCGCCGTGCTGCTCTTCCTGAGTGAGAACACGGTGAAGACCCACGTCAGCAACATCCTCGAGAAGCTCGGATGCAAGGACCGCGCCGCCGCGGTGCTGCTGGCCTGGAGGCGGCACATCATCTGAGCCCCAATACACTGTCCCATCAATGGAATCGGTGGGAGTGGGGCTTCTCGGTCTCGGCACGGTGGGCAGCGCTGTCGCCGCGCGTCTCATCCGGGAATGGGAGTTGCTCGGCGAACGTGCCGGAGCGACACCGGTCCTGCGGTGCGCGGCTGTGCGCGATACCTCGCGACGGCGCGATGTCGACCTGAAGAACGTACGCCTGCTGGCCGACGCCCGCGCCGTTGTGGACGATCCGTCGGTGTCGATCGTCGTCGAGGCAATCGGCGGCACCGACCCTGCAACCGCGCTCATCGAGTCGGCGTTGCGAGCCGGGAAGTCGGTGGTGACCGCGAACAAAGCGGTGATTGCGGCCTCGGGTCCTCGCCTTGCAGACGTCGCCGCGGCCAACAGCGCCGGTCTGTACTTCGAGGCGACCGTCGGTGCCGGGTTGCCGATCGTCTCGCTGCTGAGCACGAGCCTGCTCGGCGATCGCATCACGGCGCTGGACTGCGTCATCAACGGCACCACCAACGTGATCCTCACGAAGATGCGGACCGACACGGTGACGTTTGACACCGCGCTCGAGGACGCGCAGCGTCGGGGCTTCGCCGAAGCCGACCCATCTCTCGACGTCGACGGCTGGGATGCCGCGCACAAGCTGGTGATCCTTGCCTGGCTGGCGATGGGGGTGCACCTCGAGACCGGCAGCGTTGACCGGATCGGCATCCGCGGCGTCGGAGCCGCCGACGTCGCGGCGCTCGCTGAGCTGGGATATCGCGTCCGGCTCATCGCGCACGCTGAGCGCGCGAGCAGCGGGTCGGTGCACCTCAGCGTCCGGCCCACCGCTGTGGGCGCGCGCCATCTGCTCGCCGACGTCGATGATGCCGACAACGCTGTCATCATCTCGAGCGATCTCGCGGAGCGAGTGATTGTCCGGGGGCTCGGCGCGGGTGGCGCGTCAACGTCGAGCGCCGTCGTCAGCGATGTCGTCAACGCCGTCCGCGATCGCAACGCTCCACGGGGCTGGGCACCGCGAGCGGTGCAGCGCGCTGCGTTGCTCGACAACGAGGATGTCGACGTCGCCGGGTATGTGCGCCTCCGCCTCACACACGAGCCCGACGGTCGCGAGCTCGTGCTACAGGCGCTCGAGGACCGCGGCATCGCTGTCGATGCGGCGGTTGAGCTGCCGCAGCAATGGCTCATCGTGCTCACCGGCCTCGCGCCACGAGCGATGCACGACCGCGCGCTGGAGACGCTCGACACGCTCACCGCCGTCGACGAGATCGAGTGCACCCTCGACAGAGTCGAGGCCTGACGACGCGAATGCCCCCCCAGGCACAAGGCGTCATCGCCCGCTGGGGCGACCGACTCACGCTCCCGCCGACAGCGCCGCGCATCAGCCTCGGCGAAGGTGGCACACCCTGCGTGGAGTCGCTGACGATCGGCCCTGCGCTCGGACTGGGGTCGCTGCATTTCAAGCTCGAGGGGCTGAATCCCACCGGCTCGTTCAAGGACCGCGGCATGGTGGTCGCGGTCGCGGCGGCGCTGCACGAGGCGAGCCGCGCGATCATCTGCGCCTCGACCGGCAACACGAGCGCATCAGCGGCGGCGTACGCGGGCCGGTTCGGACTACGCGCCGTCGTCGTGGTGCCGGGTGGGCGCATCGCTTCGGGGAAGCTGCTCCAGGCGAGAGTGCACGGTGCGACCGTCGTCAGCGTCAACGCCGGTTTCGATGTGGCACTGCGCCTCGTGCGCGAACTCTGCGAGCAGCATCCGGTGACGCTCGTCAACAGCGTCAACCCGAATCGCATCGATGGACAGAAGACTGCGGCGTTCGAGGTCGTCGATGCGCTCGGCGACGCGCCCGATGTGCTCGCGCTGCCGGTCGGAAACGCCGGCAACATCACCGCATACTGGCGCGGTTTTCGCGAGGACTTCGCCGCCGGGCGTGCCACGCGGTTGCCGCGCATGATCGGCGGGCAGGCCGCAGGCGCGGCACCCCTTGTGCTCGGCCGCCCGGTTGACGATCCGCAGACCGTTGCGACTGCGATACGGATCGGCAATCCGGCGTCGTGGAACGGCGCGGTCGAAGCGCGCGATCAGTCCGAGGGGATGATCGCCGCCGTCGACGACGATGCGATCCTCGATGCGCAGCGCCGTCTCGCCCGGCTCGAAGGGATCTTCTGCGAGCCCGCGTCCGCCGCATCGCTCGCGGTGCTCGAAGGCGCGGTGCGCGACGGCGTCGTCGCGCGAGGATCGAGCGTCGTGTGCGTCCTCACCGGTAATGGTCTCAAGGATCCAGGTGCCGTCGAGGGAGGGCTCGCACCGATGCTCGAGATCGAAGCCGACGTGCAGGCGCTCGCGCGAGTCATCGAGGTCTGAGCGGCATGCGTGTCCGCGTCGCCGTCCCGGCAAGTGTGGCCAACCTCGGCCCCGGCTTCGACATCCTGGCGCTGGCGCTGCACCTGCAGAACACCGTCCGCGCCGAGCAGCGAGACGGTGATCTCAGCATCGATCCGGGGGAGAACGCACCGGCCTTGTTGCGAAACCCGGAGGAGAACCTCGTGACCCGCGCCTACGCAATCACCTGCGCCGAGCTCGGGGTGACGGCAACCGGCGTCCACTTCACGTGCGTGAACAACATCCCGATCGGCCGCGGCATGGGGTCGAGCGCCGCGGCAGTGCTGTCCGGCGTGCTGGTCGCGTCAGCGCTGCATCACGCGCCGTGGGACGAGAACGACATCCTCGACCGCGCCGAGGAGCTCGAAGGCCATCGCGACAATGTCGCCGCAGCGCTGCTCGGCGGTCTTGCGATCTGTTCCCCGGGGGCGCCTGCAGCGCAATTGCCCGTCGCCGAGGAGCTGCACGTCGTGATGATGGTTCCGGAGTATCCCTTTGCGACGTCGGAGGCCCGCAAGGTCGTGCCAACCGAGTTCAGCCGCAACGACGCGATCTTCAATGCAAGCCGTTGCGCGTTGCTCGTCCGCGCGATCGCGCTCGGTGACCACGCTGGACTCCGCGTGGCTATGCAGGATCACTGGCACCAGGACGCGCGTTTTCTCCTGATGCCGGGCGCGAAAGCGGTGGTTGACGCCGCGCTGGAGGCGGGAGCCTCCGGCGCCTCACTTGCGGGTGCGGGACCGTCGGTCATCGCGCTCACCCCGCTCGATCCGGAGCCGATCGGGCACGCAATGGCACGTGCCGCGCTGCATGCCCAGATGCCCGGTGAGGTCATGTACCTCGCGCCGCAGAACTACGGCACGCGTGTGGACGTCTCCGCGTGACACGCGTCGTCCAGAAGTACGGCGGATCGAGCGTTGCGACACCCGTCAAACTCCGTCGCGTCGCACGCCGGATCCGTGAGTTGCTCCAGCAGGACGTCGAGGTCGTCGTTGTGGTCAGCGCGATGGGCGACACCACCGATGAGTTGATCGCGCTTGCGCACCGCATCACCGCCGATCCGCCGTCACGAGAGATGGACATGCTGCTGAGCAGCGGCGAGACGATCACCGCTCCGCTCCTGGCGATGGCACTGCATGCCGCGGGGACGCCGGCGATATCGCTCACCGGCGCGCAGGCCGGCATCAGAACGAGCCGCGCGCACCGCACGGCGCGCATCGTCGACATCGTTCCGCAGCGCGTCCTCGACGAGCTCGCGCTCGGCAATGTCGTCGTGGTCGCGGGCTTCCAGGGTGCGACCGAGGACATGGACGTCACGACGCTCGGGCGCGGCGGCTCCGACACGTCGGCGGTCGCGCTCGCCGTCGCCGTCGGCGCCGACCGCTGCGAGATCTTCACCGACGTACCTGGCGTGCACACCGCCGACCCTCGGCTGGTCCCCGACGCGCGGGTGATTCCGGCGATCGACTACGACGAGATGCTCGAGCTGGCATCCGCGGGGGCGCGGGTGATGCATCCGCGCGCCGTCGAGATCGGTGAGGCGTACTCGATGGAGATTCACGTCCGATCCACGTTCGACAACGAACCGGGGACAATCATCGCCAAGCAGAGTGAGATGGAGATACGCCAGAAGGTGCGCGCCATAGCGCACGAGACCGACGTCGCCAAAGTGACGTTGCTGCGCGTCCCCGACCGGCCCGGCGTCGCTGCGGCGATCTTCGGCCCGTTCGCGGATGCAGGGATTGACATCGACATCGTGCTGCAGAACGTCGGTCACGACGGCGCCACGGATCTGACCTTCACGATCGCCGAGTCGAATCTGCCGAAGGCCCGGCGGCTGCTCGCGTCGGTCGCGAAAAGCGTTCAGGCGGAGGGGTATCACGCCACTGCGGGCGTCGCGAAGGTCACCGTCATCGGCAGCGGCCTGCGGGGCACGCCGGGCATCTACGCAAAGATCTTCCAGGCGCTCGCCGCGAAGGACATCAACATCCAGATGATCGCGACGAGCGAGATCCATGTGACCTGCATCATCGACAGGCCGCGGGTGCGCGATGCGGTGCGCGCGCTGCACACCGCGTTCGAACTGGAAAGGATTTGAGCCTCACCGTCGGGATCGTCGGGCTGCCCAACGCCGGAAAGTCGACGCTCTTCAACGCGATGACCCAGGCGGGAGCGACGGTCGGGAACTATCCGTTCACCACCATCGAACCGAATACCGGTGTCGTGCCGGTACCGGATGCACGCCTCGACCGTCTTGCAGCGCTCTTCAAGCCGCCGAAGGTGATCCCCGCGACGGTGACGTTCACCGACATCGCCGGACTGGTGCGCGGCGCGAGTCGCGGTGAGGGTCTCGGCAACCGCTTCCTCGGCAACATCCGCGAAGCCGACGCAACCGCGCTCGTCGTACGTGCCTTCGAGGATCCCGACGTCACCCACGTGGAGGGCCGCGTCGACCCGATCCGCGACATCGACGTGCTCGAGCTCGAGCTGCAGCTCGCCGACCTCGAGACGGTGACGAAGCGCCTCGAGAGGACCGAGAAAAGCGCGCGCCTGCAGAAGGAGAAGGAACCGGAGCTGATTGCGCTCCTGCATCGCGTCCAGGAGCACCTCGACCAGGGCAAGTCGGTCCGCACCATGACGCTGAACCTCGAAGAGCAGTCGATGCTTCGCGAGTTCTGGCTGCTCACCGGCAAGCCGCTGATGGTCGTCGTCAACGTCGCCGAAGACGCTGCCGGCCAGCCGGTGCCCGAGGATGTCGTGCAACGCGCGCGGCTCGCCGGAGGCGATGCGATCGCCGTCTCCGCCAAGATCGAGAACGACATCGCGGAGCTGGATCCTGCGGACCGCGAGGGGTTCCTGCGCGATCTGGGTCTCGAGGAACCGGGTCTGCATCGCGTCGCTCGGAGTGCATACCGCCTCCTCCGCCTCATCACGTTCTTCACCGCCGGCGACACCGAGGTCCGTGCCTGGAATCTGCGCGCAGGAGAGACCGCGCTTGACGCGGCGGCCAGCATCCACACCGATATCGCACGCGGATTCATCCGTGCAGAGGTCACCGACGCCGAGGAACTGCTCGCGGCGGGTTCGTACGCCGTCCTCCGCGAGCGCGGCAAACAGCGGCTCGAGGGACGCGACTACGTGATGCGCGATGGCGACGTCATCCATGTGCGCTTCAATGTCTGAGACGGCCGTGATCGCGAATGCACAGCGCCTCGAGTTGATCATCGACGCGCCCGCGCCGGGCCCGGAGAACATGCGTCGCGACCTGGCGTTGCTCGACGCGTGCGCGCGCGGCGAGATTCCCGGAGCGGTGCGTCTGTATGGCTTCGCACCCGCGTGCCTCAGCCTTGGGCGCATGCAGCCGATGAGCGACGTTGACCTCGAAGCGTGCGAGCGCGATGGTGTCGACGTGGTGCGACGCCCGAGCGGCGGACGAGCCGTCCTCCACCACCAGGAGGTGACGTATTGCGTCGTCTGCCGGTCGTCGGATCCGAGGTTCGGTGGGCGCGTGCTCGAATCGTGTGCCCGGATCCATGACGCGATCGCTGCCGGCCTCGAGACCCTCGGCATCCGGACGACGCCTCGCGCGCTGCCGGCGGATCTCCGGCGCGACGCGCGCGACGGCGCTGCGGTCGCCGACTGTTTCGCGCGCCCCGCAGCGCACGAGCTGCTCGACGATCAGGGCCGGAAGCTCGTCGGGAGCGCGCAAGCGCGACGTGCGGGCGCGCTGTTGCAGCACGGCTCGGTGCTCCTCGAGCCGCCGCGTGCTGCTGGGTACCTGCACGGCGATGCAGTCCCGACGCTCGGTGGCGTCGGCGTTCGCGAGATCCTCGGCCGCCGGGTCAGCCGCGAGGAACTCGTCGAGGCGCTTGCAGCAGGTTTTCGCCGCCTGATCGGCAGCGTCGCGATTGCTGATTGATCACCACCGCATGGTGTGCTAGCGTTCCCGCCAGACCACAAGATGTAGGGCTGCACCCCTTGCATCCCAGGTTTGTCGGGCAGCGGGCTCCGGGCTTCCCCACCGCTCTGGTCACGGCTCCAAATCGTGGCCGTTCTCATCCGGTGGCCCGCTGCCTGTCCCGTCAGCGCCGTTAACCCCTGATACGCTTCGATGCGTTCATGGCGAAAAAGACCCGCAAACAGAAGCAGCGAGCCCCAGCGCGGCGCGTCCAGGCGCCCGGCGCGACAGCGCCTCGCACGGCGACAGCGGCCGCGTCCTCGTCCACCCGGGTAGCGCAGCCTCTCCCCGCCAGCGTCATGCCCCTGCCGGGCAGCGGCGGCGTGCTCGAATCGGAGCCCGACGACACCGATATCATCACCGGTGTTGCAGCGGCGGACGACGGCTATGCAGCCGCCGACGGTTCGTCGCGGCGGCGCGTCCAGCGCATCAACCCTGCGGCGCAGCCGCGTTCGACAAGCCGAACCGTGAGCACGGCAGCGATGTTCCTGCCGCTGGAGAGCGATGACGCCGCGATCCCGTTCGATCGCGTGCCGTACGTTCCCCAGGATCTTCGCAGGGTCGCGATCATGGCGTCGCTGATGATCGTGCTCATCCTCATCGCCGCGTTCGTGGTCACGCGCATCAACCCGTGAGCAACGAGACACGCCCTTGCGTGTGATCCTCTATACGGGTAAGGGAGGGGTCGGCAAGACGACGGTCGCCGCCGCGACCGCGGTCAAGTGCGCAAGCCTCGGATACAAGACGCTCGTCATCAGCACCGACGCTGCGCACAGCCTCGCGGACAGTGTCGACTCTCCGGTCGGCGACCAGCCGACCGAGCTCGCGCCGAATCTCTGGGGCCAGGAGGTCAACGCGCTCCACGAGCTCGAGGAGCACTGGGATCGCATCCACGTGTATCTCACGTCGCTCTTCGCGTCGCAGGGAGTCGACGACATCGTTGCCGAGGAGATGGCATCGCCTCCAGGGATGGAAGAGGTCGCGAGCCTCATGTGGATCAAGAAGCACAAGCGCGAGGGCAAGTTCGACGTGCTTATCGTCGACTGCGCGCCGACCGGGGAAACCCTCCAGCTGCTCGCGTTTCCCGATGTGGCCAAGTGGTACCTCAACCGCATCTTCCCGATCCACCGGATGATGAACAAGGTCGCGCGTCCCGTGATGCAGCCGTTCATCAACATCCCGCTGCCGAGCGACGAGATCTTCAGCAACGTCCGCGATCTGCTGCTGGACCTCGAGGGTATGAAGAAGATCCTCGGTGACCCCAAAGTGTGCACCACCCGGATCGTGCTCAACCTCGAGAAGATGGTCGTCAAGGAAGCGCAGCGCGCCTTCACCTACCTCAGCCTGTACGACTACCTCACCGATCTCATCGTCGTGAACCGCGTCCTCCCACCGGAGGTCACGGATGCATATTTCAACTCGTGGCGCGAGTCGCAGCAGCGCTACTCGACGATGGTCGACACTGCGTTCTCTCCGATCCCGACGCTGCGCACAAAGCTCTTCGACCGCGAGATCGTCGGTCTCGACTCCCTTGCCGAGATGGCCGACTCCATCTACGGCGACCAGGATCCGTCACAGATCTTCTATCACTCGATCCCGCAGCGCATTCGCAAGGTCGGCAACAACTACGAGCTGCAGATTCATCTCCCGTTCGTCGGCAAGGAGGAGGTCGACATCAAGCATCGCGAGGGCGACCTCTTCATCACCGTCGGTCCGTACAAGCGTGAGATCTCGCTGCCGCGTGTGCTCAACGGCAAGCGTGTCAGCCGCGGTCGCCTCGAGGAGGGCATGCTGTCCGTGACGTTCTCGGAGGCGAAGGCATGACCACCCGGCTCGATCCTGCAAAGCTCGTCGACGATGCCGCGCAACTCGTCGGCTCGTCGCTCGGCGACCTCATCCCGCCCGCTGCGCAGCGGCATCTGCTCAACGCGCAACGTGAGTTGCTGCTCGCGGTCGCCGCGCTCATCGAGCATCACATGCAATCACCCGATGACTCGGAAGCACCGGCGGAAGGCGCCACGAGCCGGAGCGGCAAGCGCACGCGAGCAGGCACCGGGCGCTCGCGCCGCCCGGCGCGAGTCGAGCTCGAGTAGCGCCGCCCGGTGACGGGCCCCGGAACGTATCTCGCAGTCGTCCTCTACACCCTCCCCGGCTTCGTCGTCGGCTCGGTGATCCACGAGCTCAGCCACGCCGCGATCGCGTTGCGCTGCGGCGATCCGACGCCGCGTCGCGACGAGCGGATGACATTGGATCCGCGGCGCAACATCGACCCGTTCGGCGCCGCCGCAATGCTCATCGCAGGGTTCGGGTGGGGGAAGCCGGTGCAGCTCGACCCGATGTACCTGCGGGACGGACGCCGCCGCGCCGCCGTTGCCGCGGCCGGACCGATCGCGCATCTCGTCGTCGCGGTCATCTTCGTCCTCGCGCTCCGCGTGGAGCTGACGGGAGCGGCGATCGACTCGCGAGGCTTCGACCCGCTCGCGCAGTTCACATTGGAGGGCGTGCTTTACGCCGTGCTGCTGCAGGGCTTTCTCGTCAACATCGCGCTGTTCGTGTTCAACGCGCTCCCGCTGCCCGGTCTCGACGGCTATGCCGTGGTGCGCAGCCTGCTCTTCGGGCGTTTCCCGGGGTTCTTCCTGCGCGTCGAGCAGTACCGATATGCGGTGTACGCCGCGGTCGCGCTCGCGGTCCTGCTCCCACCGCAGCTCACGAGCGGCGGCATCAATCCCATCGCCGCGATGACCATCGGCGCCGCGTCGCTCATCTTCGAGCACCTCATCGTGCCGGGGGTCACCCCGATCTTCGTGGGACTGCCGAACGTGTTCACGCTGTTCTCATGAGCTCTGTGGTGATCGACGCTGTCGAATGGCCCGTCGAAGGCGCCCAGGTCGCGATCGTGCAGCGCGGCCGCGTGCTGCTCCAGTTCCGGCCGTGGCCGCCGGGTTGGGAGCTGCCCGGCGGTCATTGCGACCCCGGTGAGGATCCCGCCGACACCGCCGCGCGCGAGGTCACCGAGGAGACCGGGTACGTCGTGCGCATCGCCGGCGTCGTGGGCGTCTATTCATGGAAAGGGCTGCGCTCGGCGGGTGATGTGGTGTTCCTCGGCGAGGTGATCGGCGGCGCGCCGCGACGCAGCCTCGAGTCGTGGGCGCTCCGAATGCGATCGCCCGACCGCCTGCCGCGTACCGTGTTTCCCTGGATCCGTGAGCGTGTGCAGGACGCGGTGGACGTCGCGGCCGGGGGACCTCCGGTGCATCGTGTGCAGCCGGTGACCATCCGCCACGTGCTCGGCTTCGCCACGGCGTGGCTGCACACGCCGCTCGACAGGCTGCGCGGCCGCCGATGACGACTGCGCTGCTCTTCATCGCGAGCCTCGTCCTCGTCGTCGTCGCGTCGGAGCTGTTCACCAACGCCATCGAGTGGGCCGGCTACCAGCTCAAGCTCGGTACCGGCGCGACAGGCAGCCTGCTCGCGGCGCTCGGCACGTCGCTACCGGAGACGGTCGTGCCAATCGTCGCGCTGGCGACGCACGCGCCGCACGCCGACTCCGTTGCAACCGGTGCGATTCTCGGCTCACCATTTCTGCTCCTGACCCTTGGCGCCGGCGCAACAGGGGTCGCGGTGGTCATCCGCGGCGGCGCGCGGCGCCTGGTGATCAATCCGCGACAGGCACGCCGCGACCTCGGCGTCTTCCTCGTCGCGTTCACTCTCGCAGTGCTCTCGAGTGCGCTGCCGTCCGGCGCCCGTATCTTCGTCGGGATCCTGTTGCTGCTCGGCTACGCAGGATACGTCGTCGCAACGCTCCGCGGCAGCGGCGCCCGATCCGACATGCCGGAGCCCCTGCACATCGGCCGCTGGCGCAAGGGTGAGCCACATCCCGTGCTCGTCTCCGTGCAGCTCCTTCTCGCGGTCGCGCTCCTGATCCTCGGGTCGCAACTCTTCGTCACAGCACTCAACCAGACGGCCTCGGCGTTGCACGTCGGTGAGCTGGTCCTTGCGCTCGTCATCGTGCCGATCGCAACGGAGCTTCCGGAGACGCTCAACAGCGTGCTCTGGGTTCGCACCCATGACGACATGCTCGCGTTCGGCAACGTCGCGGGCTCGGCGACATTTCAGTCGTGCGTGCTCGCCACCATCGGCGTCGTGTTCACGACGTGGAGCCTCAACGCGGGCGGCGTCATCAGCGCGGTGCTCACGATCGCGACCGCTGCGTACCTGCTCGCCCTGCTGTGGCGCGGTCAGGCGCGCGGCGTGCTGCTGATGGTGACGCTGCTGCCATGGCTCGTCTACGTCGCTGCTCAGATCGCCACGGGTGGGCGTCTCGCGCTCTGAGCGGTGCAGAATCTGGCGCCATGCGCGTCCATTGCAGCGACTCGGTCGACGAGTATGCGGCCGCAGTCCGGCCGTTCCTCGAGCAGGAGCCGTGCGCGCGCAACGTCCTGCTCTCCGTGATCGACTCCGTGCGCGGGAGCTCGGCCTCGTTCAGCGCGCCGCCGAGCTTCTGGTGGGTGAGCACCGACTCCGGTGAGGTCGTCGGCGCGGCGAGCTGGACTCCGCCATACGCGCTGCTCGTGTCATCAGTCCCCGACGAGGCGGCGCCGGCGCTCGCAGCGTCCATGATCCAGCGAGCTGCCGCTGCCGGCATCAGACCGCCGGGAGTCAACGGGCCCGAAGCCGGCGCCGGCGCAGTCGCAGCCGCGTGGAGCGCCGCGACCGGTGACCGTATCGAGCGCGAGCGGCTCATCCTCCTCAACGAGCTCGACCGCCTCATGGACGTCCCGACACCGCCCGGCGCACGGCGCACCGCCACGCTTGACGACGTGGCATTGCTCGCCGACTGGATCGAAGCCTTCGGCACGGAGGTCGACGTGATCATCGGCGCCAACGCGCGCGCAACCGCCGAGCGAACCGTCCGCACGGGTGGCTTCGAGCTCTGGATCGATGCAGCGCAGCCGGTGTGTGTCGTCGGTCATCGCGTCGCCGCGCGCGTGCTCCGGGTGGGGCCTGTGTACACGCCGCCGGTGCATCGCAACCACGGCTACGGCCGGCGGCTCACGTACGAGGTCACAGCGTCTGTGCTGGCGCAACCCGATGTCGACCGGGCCATGCTCTTCACGGATGCTGCCAATCCTGTCTCGAACTCCATCTATCGCCAGGCGGGATACGTTGCCCGCGACCGGCACGTCGAGATCGAGTTCGCCTAGAGTCGACGCCATGAATCTTGAAGGAAAGGTCGCGGTCGTCACGGGAAGCGGCAGAGGCATCGGGCGGGCGTACGCGCTCGCGCTCTCCGGAGCAGGCTGCGCCGTGGTCGTCAACGACGTCGATGCGGACGTCGCCGAGGCAACCGCCGACGAGATCAGCAAGGCAGGCGGACGGGTGATCGCCGAGGTCTGCGCGGTCGGCTCCGCCGAAGCCGCGGATCAGCTCGTCAACGGCGCGGTGCGGGCCTTCGGGCGCCTCGATGTCATGTGCACGAACGCCGGCATCCTGCGCGATCGCGTGCTCTGGAACATGACGGACGACGATTTCGACGCGGTCATCGCGACACACCTTCGCGGCACGTTCACATGCGCGCGTGCCGCTGTGAAGCAGATGCGCGCGCAGGGAACCGGCGGACGCATCGTCGTCGTGTCGTCGATCGCGGGACAGCGCGGCAACTTCGGGCAGACGAACTACGCGGCCGCCAAGGCTGGGATCGCGGCATATGCGCGCACGTGGGCGATGGAGTGCGCGAAGCACAACATCACCGTCAACGCGATCGTGCCCAACGCGATCACCCGCATGATCTCGACGATCCCGGGACTGGAGTTGCTCGTCGAGGCCGCCGAGAAAGGCGAGCCGCTGCCGGCGAACGTGCGCAAGGGGATGGGCATGGGCACGGCCGAGGACGTCGCGCCGCTGCTGGTATTTCTCAGCTCCGACGAGGCTGCCGGCGTGACGGGGCAGTGCGTCGGCCTGGGCGGCGACAAGCTCTCACTCTGGTCGCATCCGAAGGAGATCTCGGTGGCGTATCGCGACGGCGGCTGGACCGCGGACGCGATCGCTGAGGTGTGGTCGAGCTCCGTCGGCGCGCAGCTCGAGACGTACGGCATCCCCTTCCTCGGCGGCACAACGTAGGCAGAGCGCCACAGCGCGGTCAGTTCCTAGGGCGGGGGCGGCGGCGGTTCCAGGATCGGCGCGCTCGTGCCGGCGTCCGGGGCCGGCGCGATATCCCCTGCGTCCGGGACGTCCCCGACGAGCATCGCGCCGACGTTGTACAGGACGGCGACGCCGAGCAGGATCAGTGCGATGACGAGGCCGATGCCGAAGTTCACGTTGAAATACGACGTCACGTCGAACCCGGGGACGCTGCTGCCGGCGCTCGCCGCGATCTTCGCGATGAGCACATCGCGGACGTGCAACTGGTCGAGGACGAGCAACGCGATGGACCCGGCGCCGAAGATCACCGCGGTGAACGCGCGGCTCCGACCTCGAGCGACGCCGAACGCGCCGACGATCGCGCAGAGCAAGCCCAGCCCGACGGCGACCAGGCCGAGGATTCCGAGCAGCTGAGGGCCGACGTTCACCTGCGCGGCGTCGCTCGCCGTGACTGCGGTGCCGGTGTCGCAGGCCGGCGGGAGTGACGTGATGGTCGGATCCTTGCCGAAGACGAGCGCCCATCCGCTGTAGCTCACGACGTTGACGCCGTTGAGCGAGTCGAGGCAGTTGTCGATCGCCGCTGTGTCAGGGCCGGTGACGCCTGCAGTTCCCGACAGTGACCGGAGGCCGGACTTGGCCGCATCGGTGTTGCACGACACGCCCGCGAAGGTCAGAAAGAAGCACACGACGACCAGCAGGAAGAGGAACGGGCTGATCCGGCGTGCGCCGGGCTCCCCGAGCAGGGAAACGCGCAGGACTCGGTTCCGTCGATCGTCTGCCGCGGCGTTGTCAGCCAACGCGATCGCCGGGAGCGCAGGCACGGTCAGGCCGGAGCAGCACCACCCGGTTTGAGTTTTCCTGGTAGACGCCGAGCACGAGCACCTCGCTGCGAACCGGGCCGATCTGCCGGGGCGGCAGGTTGACGACCGCGACCACCGTGCTCCCGATCAGCTCCTCGGGCCGGTAGTGATCGGTGAGCCTCCCCGACGACCGCCGCGTCCCGAGCGGCCCGAAGTCGATGACCATCCGGTACGCCGGCAGGCGCGCCTCCGGGAAGGTCTCGCAGCTCAAGACCGTCCCGGCCCTGATGTCGACGCCAAAGAACTGCGCCGCCTCGATCGCTGGCAGCGCGGCAGTGTCTTCGCCGGTCACACGGCGCAGTGTATCGGCAGACCTATACTCGCCCGCGACACCGACTCCATTTGGGAGGGCACGTCATCGCCGCTTGGCGCCGCACGGCGGTCGTCGCGACGGCATCGCTGCTGATGCTCACCGGTTGTGGCACGCCCACCGTCAGCGCGACCAGCTTGCTCACGAAGGCGAAGGGTGTGCTCGACAGCGCCAATTCGTTCCATTTCACCTTGAGCAGCAGCAACGTCACTGGTTCCGGGCCGCTCCTCACCGGCGGCAGTGGCGACATGAAACGCCCCGCGAGCATGCATGCAACGCTCCAGGTAGCCATCTCCGGCTTTTCGATCGGCGTCCCGGTCGTGTCCGTCGGCGGTGTGTTTTCGGTGATGCTGCCGACGAGCCCCGGCTTCACCACAGCGAATCCCGCCGACTATGGATTCGCGGACCCGGCAAAGCTGATCGACCCCACCCACGGTCTTTCGTCGCTGCTCCTCGACTGCCAGTCCCCGCAGGTGGAGAGTGATGACCGCTACAACGGCGAGGCTCTCCATGAGGTCGGCTGCACGCTTCCCGGTGCCGACGTCGCGGCGCTGCTCACCAGTGCCGACAAGTCGAAAACGGTTGCGGCAACCTTCGGGATCGACACCTCGACGAGTCAGCTGCGCAGGGTCGTCCTCACAGGTCCGTTCGTCAGTGCCAGCACCAACAGCACGTACACGCTGATTCTCGCCAACTATGGCGAGAACGTGACGATCACGCCGCCTCCCGCCTCAGGGTGAGCGGCCGCCGGAGCTGGCTGCTCGCAATCGCAGCGGCGTCGGTGCTCATCGCTGCAATCGACACCTACGTGATCGTGCTCGCGCTCCCGGCGATCATGTCCGATGTCGGCATCGGCGTCGACCAGTTGCAAGCGGCGACCCCGATCATCAGTGGCTTCCTGCTCGGCTACGTGGTCGTCATGCCACTGCTCGGCCGCCTTTCCGACGTCTACGGACGCCGCCCGTTGCTGCTCCTCTGCCTCGCGATATTCGCGGCAGGCTCGCTGGTGACCGCGTCGGCGCACGACCTCGGCTCTGTGGTCGTCGGTCGTGCGCTCCAGGGCCTCGGCGGCGGCGGATTGGTCCCCGTGACGCTCGGACTCGTCGCCGACGTCTGGCCGGCCGAGCGTCGCGGGGTTCCCCTCGGCGTCATCGGCGCGGTGCAGGAGCTGGGAAGCGTGCTCGGCCCGCTCTACGGCGGCCTGATCCTCACGGTCGCCACGTGGCAGACGATCTTCTGGCTCAACCTGCCGATCGCCGCGGTGCTCGGTATCGGGCTCTACGCCGCCGGCAGAGGGACAGCCGCCGATCCAACCCCTGCGCGTGCCGGCGCGAGGTCCGACCGTGTCTCGATCACGCTCGCGGTCGTGGCAATCGCGGCCGGTTGCCTCGCGATCGTCGCCCCCGACTCGCTCCAGAACAGCGACACGGTCGGCGTGGCGTACAGCGCGCTCGGCGGGCTCGTGTGGCTGACGCCGCTGACCGTGGTCGCGGCGGCGGCCGCCCTTGCGCTGCTGCTCTGGGAGCTCCGGCCACAGCGATCGACGCGGCCGCTCATCGCCGTCCGCCGGCTGCCGGCGCTTGCGGCCGCCGTTGACTGGCCGGGTGCCTCCCTGCTCGGCATCGCACTCGCGACGGTGATCGTGAGCTTCTCTGCCGAGGACCCCACCAGCGGCGCCGTCTCCCCAGCCGCCGTCTGGCTGCTGCCGGTGGGCGCGCTTGCCGCAGTGCTCTTCGTGGTTCGGGAGCGGGTTGCGGCAAAGCCGCTGCTCGCCGCCGGGGAGTTGCGATCGCGTGGCGCGTACGGCGCATTGCTCACCAACCTCGCGATCGGCGCGGCGCTCATGGCAGCGCTGCTCGACATTCCCGTCCTCGCCCGGGCGACGGTGTTTCCGAACTCCCAGCTCGGTGCCGCGCTCGTGCTCCTCCGCCTGCTCGTCGGCGTTCCCATCGGCGCCGTCCTCGGTGGATGGCTCTCGCAGCGCGCCGGCAACCGATCGATCGGCGCGGCCGGCATGGTGCTCACCGCCGCGTCGTTCGCGGTGATGACGTCGTGGACGGCCACAACCCTGGGCGACCCGCTCGGCCCCGGCTGGCTGCACCCGAGTGACCCCGTGCTCGTCCTGTGCGGGCTCGGCTTCGGACTGGCGATCGCCCCGGTGAACGGATCGATGCTGGTCTCCGTCCGCGAGCAGATGCACGGACTTGCATCGGCGCTCGTCGTCGTTGCGCGCATGATCGGCATGCTCGTGGGCATCTCGATCCTCACCGCCGTGAGCCTGCACATCTTCTACACGACCGCGGCGACCCTGCCGGCCCCGCAGGCGCTCTGCCCGTCGTCCCCGCTCAATTGCCCGGCATACGAGCAGGGGATCACCGACGCGATCGTCACTGAGCTGCACACCGTCTTCCTCGGAGCGGGCATCTGCGCAGCTGCGGCTGCGGTCCTCGCTGCGCTGTTCCTGCGAAGCCGGCCGGCGCAGCTCCGGGCGGCTCTGCAATGACCGGGACGATCCGCGAGCTGCGACCGGAGAACCCGGCGCTCGAAGACGTGCTGGAAGCCGTCGCCGCCGCGGCCTCGGCGCTCGGCATCGAGGCTTACCTCGTCGGCGGCTTTGTCCGCGACCGGCTCCTCGGTGGGCCACCGAGCAAGGACATCGACCTCGTGACGGTCGGCGTCGACCCGATGCCGTTGCTTGCCGCAGTCGCAGCGGATTCGGCTGGCACCCGCCGGAGCGCTTCGAGCGGTTCGGCACCGCGCAGATCCGCGGCCCGGGCTTTGTGATCGAGGGCGTGCGCGCCCGGGCGGAGCGGTACGACCCCGAGTTGCGCAACCCCGAGGTTCGCCCTGGGACGCTCGAAGAGGACATCATGCGGCGCGATTTCACGGTCAACGCGCTCTGCCAGACGCTCGAAGGCCGTGTCATCGACATCACCGGGAAAGGCCTCGCCGATCTCCGTACCGGCACCCTGCGCACGCCACTCGACCCCGCGGAAACGTTCGCCGAGGATCCCCTGCGCATGTACCGGGCCGCGCGTTTTGTGGCGCAGCTCGGCTTCACGCTCGCACCCGGCACGATCGAGGCGATGCGGGCACACGCGAACCGCACCACGATCCTCTCGGTCGAGCGGGTCAGCGACGAGCTGCGGCGGATGCTCGTCTCCCGCCACCCCGGCGCGGGCATCAACGTCCTCCGCGAGGCCGGACTGCTCGAGTACGTGTTGCCGGAACTGCTCAGCGCCATCGGTGTCGAGCAAGGCGGCTTCCACACCTTCGACGTCTTCGACCACACCGTCGCGGCAGTCGACGCGGCGCCGAACGACCTCGTCACCCGGACTGCGGCACTCCTGCACGACATCGGCAAGCCATCGACTCATGTCGTCGCGGCCGAGGGCAAGCACACCTTCTATGACCACGCGCAGATCGGCGCGGACATGGCACGCGACATCCTCACCCGCTGGCGCTTCAGCAACGATGAGATCAGCGCGGTGAGCCGGCTCGTGCGCCTGCATCTCCGACCGATCCAGTACGACCGCGAGACGTTCAGCGACAAGGCGGTACGCCGGTTGATCGTCGACTCGGGCGAGTTGCGGGGAGCGCTGCTCGACCTCGCCCGCGCCGACACCACTGCATCCGCCTACCCGACGCTGGCGGGGCTCGACGAGCTCGAGGAGCGCATGAACCGGCTCGACGAGGGCGGCGCCGTCTCCGCGATGCGCGACCCGCTCACCGGCGATCAGTTGATGGTCCTGGCCGGGCGCGGCCCCGGGCCCTGGGTCGGACGGGTCAAGACCGCCATCCGCGATGCCGTCGTCGACGGGACGATCGCACCGGGTGACTCCGAAGGCGCGCGTGCCTGGCTCGATACGCATCGCGATTTGTTGAGCGACGACGGCTGACGCACAGGCGTGCTCCCGTGCCTCCGCCTTCGGGCGCCAAGGCGGGCGACGTACAATGCCGGGTCCGAGATGTTGAGCAAATTTCGCAGCGCCAAACGCCTCTTCGTCGACCTGCCACGCATGCTGCGACTGGCGTACTGCCTCATGTTCGATGATCGCGTGCCGAGGTACATGAAGCTTGCGTTCGGCGGCGGGTTGGTGCTCATCGCGTTGCCCGTGGTGGATCTGCCCGAGTCGCTCCCCATCGTCGGCGAGCTCGATGTGCTCGCGTTGAGCCTGCTCGCGACCCGCGCCTTCATCGCAGCGTGTCCGCGCGCTGTTGTCGCCGAGCAGGAGCAGCTGATAACGCTGCGCCGGAGCAAGTTCGACGATGATGTCCGCAGCGGTGAGCGGATCGCGATGATGATCTATCGACGGCTCCGTCCCGAAGATCAGGAGGCAGTCTCGTGAAGGTGCTGTTTTTGAAGGAAGTGGCAGGAACGGCGAAGGCCGGCGATGTCCGCGAGGTCACGCCCGGATACGCCCGCAACTTCCTCTTTCCCCAGCACCTGGCGGTGGTCGCCGACCAGAACCGGATCGACCAGATTCGCCGCCGCGAGGAGGCGACCCGGCGTCGCGTCGAGAAGGCGCTCACCGACGCCAAGGAGACGGCGCAGCGGCTCCGCAAGCTGACCGTCACCGTCTATGCCAAGGCTGGTGAGGCGGGCCGTCTCTTCGGCACCGTCACCACTGCCGACGTCGCCAAGCAGCTCAAGCGCGAGGCGGGGATCGACATCGACAAACGCAAGATCGAGATCGATCCGCCGATTCGCTCCCTCGGCCCACACGAGGCGAGCATCGAGCTCCATCCGGAGGTCAAGGAGACTTCTCAAGGTCGTCGTCGCCGCCCAATGACGTCCCTCCCGTCGGCCGAGGTCCTCGGGCGCGCGACGGGCGCGAGTGCGGCGATGCGATTGCCACCGCACGACAACGAGGCGGAGCAGGCGGTGCTCGGCAGCATTCTCATCGACCGTGACGCGATGGCCGCCATTCGCGACATGCTCGAGCCCGAGGACTTCTACGCCGAGCGACACGCGGTTTTGTATCGCGCGGCACTTGCCCTCGACGACCGCGGCGAGGCGATCGACGCCGTCACGCTGCGGGACCAACTCGACCGCGGTCCCGGAATCGGACGCGCCGGCGGCATGGACTACATCGCCGAGCTGTCACTCGTGTCGCCGAGCTCGGCGAGCGTCCGCCACTACGCCGACATCGTCATCTCGCACGCGCAGCGCCGCCGCCTGATCGCGGCCGGCGGCGAGGTGAGCCGGCTCGGGTTCGACAACACGACCCCCGTGCAGGAGGCCATCGACCAGGCCGAGCAGACCGTCTTCAAGATCGGCGAGGAACGGCGCGCGACGGAGGTTCGCAACATCGCTCCGCTGGTCCGCGAGTGGTGGGACTCGCTCGAGAAGCGCAACGAACGCAAGCAGCTCGTGACGGGCGTGCCGACCAACTTCTCGAGGCTCGACGCCCTCACCCAGGGATTGCAGCCGGGTGAGTTGATCATCCTCGCGGCCCGCCCAGCGGTCGGCAAGACCTCGTTCGCGCTCAACATCGCACGCAACGCGGCGGTGCTCGCGCACAAGCCGGTTGTTGTCTTCTCGCTCGAGATGTCGCGTCAGGCGCTCGTGCAGCGGCTCATCTGCAGCGAGGCGCACGTGGACGCCTACATGCTTCGCACCGGACAGGCTGACCAGATCGCATACCAGAACATCGCCAAGGCGATGGATCGGCTGACCCATGCCGACCTCTGGATCGACGACACCCCGGGGCTGCCGATCAACAGCCTCCGCGCGCGGGCACGTCGGATGAAGTCGCAGCACAAGATCGAGCTGATCGTCATCGACTACCTGCAGCTCATGCAGGGCGGCCGGCGCGACTCGCGGGTGCAGGAGGTGTCGGACATCTCCTCGGGGCTCAAGGCGATTGCGAAGGAGCTCGAAGTTCCGGTGCTGGCGCTCTCGCAGCTCTCCCGTGAGTCCGAACGGCGCGAGAACAAGCGGCCGCAGCTGAGCGACCTCCGCGACAGCGGTTCGATCGAGCAGGACGCCGACGTGGTGCTCTTCCTCTATCGCGAGGGCATGCACAACCGCGAGATCGACCGCGCCAAAACCGAGCTCATCGTGGCCAAGAACCGCAACGGTCCGGTCGACGATCTCGACCTGGTGTTCATCGCCGAGGAGACTGCCTTCCGGGAGCCCTACCTGGCCGGCGAGTAGCTTTCGTGCGCGGGTGCCGTCGCAAGCGCTCTGTCGAACTGTCACGTTCCAGATAACGGGCTGACGGCGCAGGGACAACCCTGGTTCAATGGGACCCGTGCCAAGCCTCGTCCGCGTCTTCCGCACCGTCATGGGTTCGCCGTGGACCCGCGTGACCGGCACGGTCGTTGGCCTCGGGATCCTCGCCCACACGATCAACATCCCCCAGGCCATCGTCAGCCTCAGCCGCGCTGACCCACTCTGGATCGCGGCAGCCCTCGGGCTCACCATGCTCGCCGTCGCCGCCAGCGTCGTCGAGTGGGGCGTCCTGCTCCGCACCGCCGGCGCTCAGTCCGGTGGCGGAACGCACTCGCTCCTGAGCTGGCGCCGCCTCAGCTCCTCGTATCTCCAGAGCATGTTCTTCACCCAGATGCTCCCCGCCGGTGTCGGTGGCGACGCCATGCGCACTGTCGAGATGGGCCGTCAGGTCGGCCACGGACGCGTGCTCGCGTCGCTCGCCGGAAGCCGTCTCGCCGGGATGCTCGGGATGACCTGCTGGGGCATTGCCGCGGCAATTTTCCTGCGGGCACTGCTCGGGACCGGCGTCCTGGTGATCATCGCCGCGCTCGCGGTGGGTGTGGTGCTCATCTGGCTGATGGCGCTCAGCGCCGACCGGGTCATCCCATACCGCCTGCTGACCCGCGTCTCGGGCGCCATGAGCCGCGCGATTCGCTCGTTCGGGGAAGCGTTCTCCAGCTACCGTCAGCATCCCCACGCAGTGGCCCAGTCGCTCCTCGTCGGTGCCGCGGGCTGGGGATTCAACCTGCTTGCACTGAGCGTGGCGGCTCGCGCGATCGGGGTCGACCTGAGCTGGACCGTGCTCGCCGTGTGCATCCCGATCACGCTCCTCGTCGCGCTCGCCCCCTTCAGCATCAACGGGCTCGGGCTGCGCGAAGGCGTGCTCGTGGCGCTGCTCTCCCGAAGCGGCGTGTCCGTGGCGCATGCCGGCGAGATCTCGCTGCTCATCGACCTGCAGATGGTGCCGTTCGCGATTCTCGGCGCCGTGCTCTGGTCGCGTCATCGCCGGAGCGCGAAGGCGCTGGTGCCGATGAACGAGGTGCTGATACCCGAGCAGGACACTGTCGCCGCGTAGTTCCCGGGCTCCGGCACTAGACTTCAGCGGCGTGACCAGGCACTTCAGCGACTTTCTTGCGGCCCATGCGGCCCGGATTGCCGATCTGTGGGCCCGGCAGATAGGTTCGAGTGACCCCGACAAGCAGGTCGATCGCGCACGCGGACCGCGTCAGTTCGTCAATGCGGTGCTCGTCGCGCTCAGCGCGGATGATTTTCGCCCCCTGATCGCGTATCACCACCTCGATGCCGAGAACAATGTGGAGCGACGCCTCGAGGGTGCGCTCCGCAACCTCAGCGCGCTCCGCCAGGCAACTGCCGAAGCCATCCGCGAGGAGCGGCTCGATCCCGACGAGTCGCTCGAGCTCACCGCCGCGGCCGCAGACGATCTCGACGCCGTCGGGCACCGCCTCGCCACGGGAAGCGTGGCGACTCTCGAGCACCGGCTCTCGAGCGCGACGTCCGAGTCCTCCGCGCGTGGCACATCGCTGTCGATCACGATGCACGAGCTGCGACGGCCGCTGACGATCCTCAA
This sequence comes from Candidatus Dormiibacterota bacterium, assembly GCA_963754015.1. Classification (GTDB taxonomy): domain Bacteria; phylum Chloroflexota; class Dormibacteria; order Aeolococcales; family Aeolococcaceae; genus Palsa-851. The sequence goes on along the minus strand of CAVWEG010000007.1, from coordinate 12,539 downwards.
CAGCTATGGCCAATTGCTCAGTGCCGGCATGCTCGGCGAGCTGCCGGAGACGGCCATGGTCGCGATCGAGGGGATCACCGCAAGCACCGAGATGATGGTCCGGATGGTCAACGCGCTTGCGGAGCTGGCTCGCCTCGAGGACCCCGACGACCACCTCGCGCTCGAGACCATGGACGCCGACGAGGTCGTCGACGAGGCGATCGAGCACGTCGCGATGGAGGCGAAGCTGCGCGAGGCCACCATCACGCGCGACTGCGAGCAGGGCCTCAAGCTCAAGGGCGACCGGCGACGGCTCATCCTCGCGCTCACCAACCTGCTCGGCAACGCCGTCAAGCACGGACCGACCGGTTCCGCGATCGAGGTGATCGCAGCTCGCGAGAACGGCTCGGTCCGCTTCACCGTCCGAGATCATGGAGCCGGGTTCCCCGTCGCCGACACGGCCCATCTCTTCGACAAGTACTTCCGCTCGGTGGCCGAGCGGCAGCGGAAGGTACCGGGCAGCGGCCTCGGCCTCTACATCGTCCGCACCGTCGCCGAGCGCCACGGCGGCACCGTGGCAGCGCGGAGCCAGCCGGGGAGCGGCGCCGAGTTCGACATGACGATCCCGCTGCACGAGGAGGACGCTGCGTCGTGACCACTGCCGAGACCCGGAAGGAGCGCGACTCCATGGGCGAGTTCGAGGTGCCGTCCGGCGCCTATTACGGCGCCAACACGATGCGGGCCAAGGTCAACTTTCCGATCAGCGACCTCCGTCTGCCGCGGGGGTTCATCCGCGCCATCGGCCTCGTCAAGCAGCAGGCCGCGATGGTCAACCGCGAACTGGGCCTCCTCGACGAGGACTTGGCCGGGGCGATCATCCGCGCGGCGCAGGACGTCATCGACGGCGCGCTCGACGACGAGTTCATCGTCGATGTCTTCCAGACGGGGAGCGGCACGTCGACGAACATGAACGCCAACGAGGTCATCGCCAATCGGGCGATCGAGCTCCTCGGCGGCGTTCGCGGCTCGCGAGACCCGGTGCACCCCAATGACCACGTCAACCTTGGCCAGTCGAGCAACGACGTGTTCCCGACGGCGATCCAGGTCGCGACGGCGGTGTCGATCCATGAGGACGTCCTGCCGGGGCTTCGTGTCCTCGAGGCGTCGCTGCGCCGCAAGTCGGAGGAGTTCTGGCCGGTCGTGAAGACCGGGCGGACCCACCTCCAGGACGCGACGCCGATCCGCCTCGGCCAGGAGTTCCTCGGATACGCGGGCCAGGTGGAGCGTGCCCGGCGGCGCTGCGAAGAGGCGATCGCGGCGCTGGTTGAGCTGCCGCTCGGTGGCACTGCGGTGGGGACCGGCGTCGGCACCGACCCGGCATTCCCGTCCAAGGTGATCGGGCTCATCGCCGCAGACCTCGGCATTCCCTTCCATGAAACGGACAACCACTTCAGCGGCCAGTCGACGCTCGACGCCGTTGTGTCCGCCAGCGGTGCGCTCCGAGCGGTCGCGGTGGCGCTGTACAAGATCGCCAGCGATATCCGGTTGCTCGGCTGCGGCCCGCGCGCCGGCATCGCCGAGATTTCGATCCCGGCAGTGCAACCGGGCTCGTCGATCATGCCCGGCAAGGTGAACCCGGTCATCTGCGAGTTGGTGACGATGGTCGCCGCTCAAGTGATCGGCAACGACGCCACCATCACCTTCTGCGCCGCCGCGGGATCGCTCCTCGAGCTCAACGTCATGATGCCGGTCGTCGCGTACGACCTCCTGCAGTCGAGCGCGCTGCTCGCGGCATCGGCGCGAAATCTCGCCATCCAGTGCGTCGACGGCATCGCCGCCACCGACAACGGACCGGCGCTCGTCGAGCGCGGTCTCATGCTCTGCACAGCGCTCGTCCCCAGCATCGGATACGACGCCGCCGGCGCCATCGCGAAGGAGGCGTACGCGACTGGGCGCACGGTTCGTGAAGTTGCTCGCGAGCGAACCGGTCTCACCGATGAGGAGTTGACGCGCATCCTCGATCCCGAGGCGATGACTCGACCGGGGCGGGATTCGGGGGCAGCGGGGGGCTGAGGCTCCAGGGTCACGCTTCGGCGCGAACCGTTACGCCAATCCGAGCGCTTCGATGACGTCCGCGATGCCGCCGTCCTCGGGACGAGCGCACGTTGCATCGGCAGCGGCGAGCACCTCGGGACGCGACGTCGCCACCGCGACCGCGAAGCCCGCCGCCTCGAGCATCTCGACATCGTTGGGAGCATCACCAATCGCCACTGCTTCTGCGAGTGTGCAGCCGAATCGCGCGCACACGATCTCGCATGCGGCCGCCTTGCTCACCTCGGGGTCGAGGATCTCGACGAATTCAGGGTTCGAACGGGTCACGCGCGCAACACCCATGAGCTCGCTCGTCATGAGCGCGCTCGCCCGGTCCACCTCGATGGGGTCGTCGATGACGCACGCGGCCTTCGTGGTCCCGCTCCCCAGCAGCGGTTCGAGATCGTCGACGAGGCGGAAGGGCACGCCGCTGATCGACGAGTAGAGGTACGCCTCCGGGCGGTCCTGGTCACAGAGCAGCTCGTCGTCCTGGTACGCCTGGAAGTGCCAGTTCTCACGGCGGGCGAGATGGAGGGCCCGCAGCGCGGGCTCGGGACGCAGCTCCCGTTCGTAGATGTGCTCGCCCTCGATTCCACCGTCGGCCGGCATGCCGCGCACCATCGCTCCCTGGTAGCAGACGAGCGGCTGATCGACGCCGAGCTCGAGCGCCCATGGCAGCGCCGAGCGATACATGCGACCCGTCGCGACGATCACCGGGATCCGTCTGGTGGCGGCTCTCACAGCAGCGCGAATCCGGGGCAGTAGTTGCTGGCGGTAGTCGATGGTGGTGCCGTCGAGGTCGAGGACCAGAGCGCGGGGTACGAAGGTCGGACCCGCGCTCGCGGTCCGGATGTCGACGGGGGTCGTCACGCGACCGAACGCGTGCGAAAGACGTCGGCGAGCATCAAACCGATCTTACCTACCCGGCTACTCGCCAATTCGGGGTAGACTGACTCTTGTCTTGCGTTCGTCTTCTCGCGCGCGGTTTGGTAGACCGCTCGCCGCAAGGCCTCGTCCCGCCGCTCCTGTGACGGTTGATGAGGCCCCGAGTACTGAAACCCCCGAGCCGGTGAGCTTCGACGAGCTCTCGTTGAGCGTCGCCATGCAGCACACCGTGGCCGAGCTCGGCTACACGATGGCCACGCCCATCCAGGCCGGCTCGCTGCCGTTTGCGCTCGCCGGTCGCGACGTCATCGGTCAGGCGCAGACGGGCAGCGGCAAGACCGCGGCATTCGGCATCCCGATCATCGAGCGGCTCGATCCTCGCGACGGTCCGGTGCAGGCGCTCGCGCTCTGCCCCACCCGAGAGCTCGCCGTTCAGGTGCACGAGGAGCTGACGCGGCTCGGCAAGCGCCACGAGTTGAAGAGTGTCGCCATCTACGGCGGCGACTCGATCGGCCGCCAGATGGAGGAGCTGCGCCAGGGAGCGCACATCGTCGTCGCCACACCGGGCCGGCTCGGCGACCACATCCAGCGCCGTTCCCTCACCCTCGCGAACGTCCGCATCTGCGTCCTCGACGAGGCGGACCGGATGCTCGACATGGGCTTCGCACCCGACGTCGAGCGAATCCTTCGCCAGTGCCCTCCGCAACGGCAGACGTTGCTGTTCAGCGCGACGATGCCGGAGTGGGTGCGGCGCCTCGCCCTGCGTCACATGCACGACCCGGAGACGGTGGAGATCAGCACGCGGCCGGAGATTCCGTCCGAGGTGCGCCAGCTGTATGTACGCACGACCTGGGCAGACAAGACCGATGCGCTCGCGCAGATCCTCGATCAGCCCGACGTCGTCATGGCGCTCATCTTCGTTGAGACGAAGCGCACGGCCGATGTCCTGCAGGCACAGCTCGGCGGACGGGGGTACCAGGTTGGACTCCTGCACGGTGACCTCACGCAGCGCGACCGCGACCGTGCGATGCAGCAGTTCCGGGCGTCGCACATCAAATATCTGATCGCGACGAACGTTGCTGCACGCGGTCTCGATATCGACGACATCTCCCACGTGATCAACTACGACGTGCCACTGACACCGGACGAGTACCTGCACCGCGTCGGCCGGACCGGCCGTGCAGGTCGCGCAGGCGTTGCAGTCACGCTGATCACACCGAGCGAGATCCTCAAGCTCCGTGACGTCGAGAAGCATGCCCGGACGCACATCGAGCCGGCCACCCTCGCCGAGGACTTCCCCGCGGTGGTGGTGAGCGCGCAGGCCTGACCGGCGTGAGCGCGAGGGGGGACGTGCTTCCTGCCGTGCACGACACGGGGAGCGGTGACACCGTCCTCTTCCTGCACGCGTACACGCTGGACGCCTCGCAATGGGACCACCAGGTCGCGGAGCTTTCGGGTGATTTCCGCTGCATCCGCCCCGATTTCTGGGGCTGCGGCGAGTTGCCGTTGCCGCCGGCCGGCGACCCGACGCTCGCCGGCTACGCTGCCGCAGTGCTGGCGACGGTGGACGCGCTCGGGATCGACCGGTTCTCTGTCGTCGGCCTCTCGATGGGCGGATACATCGCGTTCGAGTTGTGGCGGCTGGCCGGCGCACGAATTCGCGGGCTCGCGCTGTGCAGCACGCGCCCGGATCGCGACGACGATTCGCACCGTGACGACCGCCTCGCCATCGCGGCACGTGTGGAACGCGAGCGCTCCGTCGAGTCCATCGTTGAGCCGATGCTCGACCGGCTGCTCGGACCGGGCGCGCGCAAAGAAGTCCATATCGCCGACCCCGTGCGTGGACGGATCCGGCGATGCACGCCGGAGGGAATGGTGTTTGCCCAGCGCGCCATGGCGGCCCGTCGCGACAGCGGCGACGTGCTGCAGAGCATCGACGTGCCCGCGCTCGTGATCGCGGGCCGGCAGGACGCGATCATCCCCGCCGCCGAGGTTCGTGCCATGAGCGGCGAGATCTCGGGTGCGCAGTTCGTCGAGATGGACTGCGGTCACCTCTGCAATCTCGAGGAGCCGCATGCGTTCAACAAGGCGCTCGGCGCCTTCCTGACGCCTGTCGCAGCGGTTCGATGAGCTCGCTCCCCGCGGACCTGCTCGACATCCTCGCCTGCCCGCAGTGTCGCGGTCCCGTTCAGCCCGAACCGGCGTCGCTACGATGCGATACGTGCCACCTGCGCTACCGGGTCGAGAACGGCATCCCCGTGATGCTGATCAGCGAGGCTGAGCCCGTCGATCCGGAGACTGCGCCGAGCCCGTAGGGAGCCCGAGCAGTCAGACGCCGGCGCCGACCGCTTCGGTCGCGACGGAGGCGGGAGCGGCGCAGAAGCCCTCGTAGTCGATCGGCTCGGTGATTGTGGGATTCTCGCCACACACCGGGCACTGCGGATCCCGCGGGACCCGGAACTCACGGAACTTCATGTCGAGCGCATCGATGTGCAGCAGGCGACCGGTGAGCAGCTGCCCGGCACCGGTGATCAGTTTGATGACCTCGGTGGCCTGGAGCACGCCGACGATGCCGGGGAGCACACCAAGCACGCCTGCCTCGGCGCACGACGGCGCCTCCTCGGGCGGCGGTGGAGATGGGTAGCGGCAGCGATAGCAGGGTGACTGGAACGGCACCACCGTGGTGACCTGTCCCTCGAAGCGGAAGATACCGCCGTCCACCATCGGCTTTTTGGCAAAGATGGCCACATCGTTGGCAAGGTAGCGGGTGGGGAAGTTGTCGCAGCCGTTGACGATGATGTCGTACTGGTCGAAGATCTCGCGCGCGTTGTCGCTGCTCAGGACGACGTTGTGCTCGACGATGCGGACGTCGCTGTTGAGCGCCTCGAGCGCGATGCGCGCCGACGCCGTCTTGAGCATGCCAATCCGATCCTCGGTGTGGAGGATCTGGCGCTGCAGGTTGCTCAGATCGACGGTGTCGAAATCAACGAACCCGATCGTGCCCACGCCTGCGGCGGCGAGGTAGAGGGCCGCAGGACTGCCGAGGCCGCCGGCCCCGATGAGCAACACCCGCGCACCGAGCAGCTTCATCTGGCCTTCGGCGCCGATCTCCGGGATGAGCAGATGGCGGCTGTAGCGCTGCTGCTGCTGAGCCGTCAACACCTTGGGAATCACGAAGTCGAAGCCTGCCTGCTTCCAGGCGCCATATCCGCCGCTCATCGAGGCGACGTCGGTGTAGCCGAGCTCCTGGAGCGCGCGCGCCGCGAATACCGAGCGCACGCCGCTGGCGCAGTAGAGGGTGATCGGAGCATCGCGCTGAGGAACGGTGTCCTCGATGCGCGTCTCGATGTACCCCTTGCTCAGATGCAGCGCGCCCGGGATGTACCCCTGGTCGAACTCGCTTTGCTCGCGAACGTCGATGAGGACGCGCGAGCCCGCTCCGGAATGCACCTGTTGGGGCGAAATCTCCTTGACGGTTCGCCGGGCGTCGTCGAGGAGGTCGCGGTAAGACTTGACCATGACGCCAGTCTACCCAAAACCTGACCTAGCCAGTCTGGATTCGGTTCAGCCCTTCGGTCGGCCGACTGGTCGCTTCGCGGGAGCGGCCGGCGTCTTGCGCGGCCTGCCGACCGGGCGCTTCGCGGTCGTGGTGGTCCGTGAGCCGACCGGACGGCCGACGGCGCGAGGCGCGGGTGCTGTCGTGGCCGGTATTTTGCGCGGCCTGCCCACAGGGCGCTTTGCGGGTGCGCTGGGCGCCGACGGAGCGGTGGCCGCCGGAGCGTGGGACGTCGCCATCGCGGCGAGGATGGTCCGCTCAGTCGCTTCGAGGCGCGCTGCGAGCGCGATGACGCGTCGGTGGGCGGAGCGAGTTGCTGCCAGAGCGTCGGCGAGCGAGACGGTTGCAGCCTTTTGCTTCTTTCCAGGCATGATCGGAGCGACCCTACCATAGACTGCGACGGTGTATCAGGCGAGATCGGGGCGACCGCTGTTCGATCTGCTCGCCGATGCCGGCGTCGACCCCGGTGTCGCGGACGCTCGTGCGCCGGTAGGCATCACCGCGATCGACTTCGATTCGCGTGCCGTCACGCCGGGCAGCCTCTTCGTGGCCATCAACGGATTGCGCTCGGACGGCCACCGTTTCTGCCGCGACGCGGTTGCCCGCGGCGCGGTCGCCGTTGTCGCGGAGCGCATGCCGGACCCGCCGGTCGACGCGTCGGTCCCCGTCGTGCTCGTGGCGAACACGAGGCTCGCGCTCTCGGCGCTCGCCGACGCGTTCTGGGAGCACCCGAGTGCGTCCCTGTGTGTTGCGGGCATCACCGGCACCGACGGCAAGACGACGACGGCGACGCTGCTCTGGCACGCATGGAGCGCGGCGGGGCTCGCCGCCGCGTCGATCACCACGGTCGATCGCCGGACCCCCGACGGCGTGACGACGAATCCATCACGGCAGACGACACCGGAGGCGCCGGAGTTGCAGGCTGAGCTGGCCCGGATCCGCGATCTCGGGTGCACGCACGTGGCGCTCGAGACCTCGTCCCACGGGCTCGAGATGCATCGTGCCGATGACGTGGCGTTCCGCGCCGCGGTGTTCACGCGGATCACCACCGAACACCTGGAATTGCACGGCACCCGCGAGGCGTACCTCGCCGCCAAGGCGCGGCTGCTGGAGTCCGTGTCAGCTCGCGCCGACGGGATCGCAGTGCTCGATGCGGGCGACCCCTTCGGGTTTCCACGTCTGTCGTCCATCCCGGTCGCGACACGGCTGACGTACACGGACACGGATGACACCCCCGCCGATCTGCGTGGGCGGAATGTGGTGACATCGCCGGCGGGCGTGCGCTTCACGGCGGAAACGCCCTGGGGGACCGCGCCCGTGGCGCTGCGTCTGGCTGGGAGCTTCAACGTCCGCAATGCGCTCGCGGCCCTTGCCTGCGCGTGCGTCACCGGCGGGAATCTGGCAACCGCCATCCGCGGCCTCGAAGCAGCCGAGGTCGTCACCGGTCGCATGGAGCGGATCGACCTCGGACAGCCGTTCGAGGTGGTCGTCGACTATGCGCACACCACGGACGCGCTCGAGACGGTGCTCCACGAGCTGCGCCGGACCACGGCCGGGCGCCTCTGGGCCGTCTTCGGTTCAGCCGGTGAGCGCGACGTCGAGAAACGCGCGGCCATGGGAGCGGCTGCCGCACGTCTCGCCGACGTCAGCGTGATCACCGACGAGGATCCCCGCGATGAGGACCGTCAGAGCATCCTCGAGCAGATCGCCGCCGGAGCCATCGCAGCAGGCGCGCGGCGCGGCGAGAACGTGCTGGTGATCCCGGATCGCGAGGAGGCGATTGCGTACGCGGTGGCCCACGCCGCAGCAGGCGACACCGTGCTCTGTGCCGGGAAGGGCCACGAGAAAACCATCGAAACCGCGGCGGGCGCGCTGCCGTGGAACGAGCGTGCCGTGGCCGCCGCGGCCATCCAGCGGCGGATCAGTTGATCGGCTGTCTGCTCGGGACGCCGTCGCGGCGGGGGTAGTCCGCCGGAGTTGGTGAGACCTTCGCGATGCGGAGGACGTCGTTGGTGGGTGCTCGTGGCTCGCCCCCGCCGCACGCCTCCGCCGCGGCCGCACATGCGGCGAGCGTCGACGGCGCGTCGGTGACGAGCGCGCAGAGGCTGCCGCCCACTTTGAGCAGGGGCAGTGCGAGCTCGCAGAGCACGTCCGGCGGTGCGGTGGCTCGCGAGGTGGCCAGGTCGAAGCTCTCTCGTGTGCCGGCTCGGCGCCCGGCCTTCTCAGCGCGAATCGATTCGACCTCGACGTTCTTCAGCCCGAGCATGCCCGCGACGTGGACGAGGAATCCGCTCTTGCGGACGTCCGCCTCGAGCATCGTCACGCGGATATCGGGACGCACGATCGCGAAGACGACGGCCGGGACGCCGCCGCCGGATCCGATGTCCACGACGCGACAGCCCGGCGCGGGTGCTGCAACGTCGAGCAGGTCGAGGGCCTCCTCGATGTGGCGGGACCACGCCTGCTCGCGTGGGACGGCGGTGAGGTTGAGGTGTGCTGACCAGCGCGCCAGCTCATCCAGATAGTTGTCGAGCGCAGTGGTGGTCGCGTCGGGCAGGGGAGGACGCATTCGCCGAGCCTACATCGAGTGGGTCGCCAACCCGGACATTCGCCCATCCTGCGGGTGCCGGGTTGGTGACGGTGGTCCGTTGCGCTTCCCCTCCAGCCTCCTGCGTGCGATCATGGGAGCAGCGATGGAGACGACCCCGGAGACCTCCGACAACCGCTGCGCCCTTTGCCACAGGGTCATGCTCTCCGTGTTGTACTACGGCGCCGACGGTGAGTTGGTCGGTGGTCATCACATCTGCGCTGACTGCGGACCGCGCTCTGTCGTCGAGATTGTTGCGCCCGACGAGCTTCGCCGCCGTCTCCTGGAGCGCAAGGCCTCCTAGCCTTTTCCGCGCCGCTTCGGACACTTCGTCTGCGGCTGTGTGACGTGGCGGTGACGGGCGGTCACGGCGCGATGACATCGCGGGGAGCGCCGTGGGACCGATGGGAGACTGGCCTCGATGCGTTACCTGCGGTTTCCGTTCGCCCATCCCCGACTCGCCGCAGCGCTTCCCTTCGCCTTGCTCCTGACGCTGGTCGCAGCACCGGTGGCGGCGGACCCACCGTCTGGGGTTACGGGAGCGCAGCAGGCGGCGAACGCTGCGAAGTCCGCTGAGCAGAACGCCAAGGACGCTGCGAACAATGCGGATACCGCGCTCAGTCAGGCCAAGCTGGCACTCGCGGCGGCGAACGCGCATCTCGTCGCGCTGAACGCCCAGATCACCGCGCTCAACGTGACGATCAAGACTGATTCGGCGACCCTGGCAACCGTCAACGCCGAACTCTCGACCGACCGCGGGCACCTCGCCGCGTACCTCCGCCAGTCGTATGAGAGCGGTGGGTCCGAGGCGATGCTCGCGTACATCATCTCGGCGAACACGATCGCCGGCGCCATCCAGCGCGACGTCGAGGTGAATGAGATCTCCACCGCGAGCGGACAGCTGGTCGCGCGGATCGGAGCTGAGGAGGCCAAGGCGGCGTCCACGCTGGCCGACGACGATGCGGCGCTCACCGCACTCGCCTCAGCGCAGGAGCAGGCGAAGACCGTGCAGGCGGTGATCAAGGTGCAGGAACAGAACCTGCTCCTCGCAGATATCGCAGCGCACAACCAGGTGAACCAGGCGCAGAAGGCGCTGGCCGCAGCCGTTGCCGCGCTTGCCGCGGCGCGGGCTCGCGATGCCGTCTATCCGCCGGTCGCGGGACCGCTGTTCACCGTCGACACGAACCTCACGCTCCCGAGTGGTGAGACGGCGGCGAGCCTCAATCAGTTCCTCGACGGCTCAGCGCTTGCGGGCCTCGGCGCGAGCTTCATGCAGGCCGAGGCGACGTACCACGTGAGTGCGCGCTATTTCGTCGCCCACGCGATCCTCGAGTCCGGCTGGGGTACGAGCGCGATCGCGCAGTACAAGTTCAACCTCTTCGGGTTTGGCGCCGATGATGCGAACCCGTATGGGGATGCGATGACATTCACGAGCTTCAACGCGTGCATCCAGTACGTGGCGCAGTTCATCGCGACGAATTACCTGTCGCCGACGGGCCAGTTCTATCACGGGCCCACGCTCCGCGGGATGAACGTGGATTACGCAAGTGACCCGAACTGGGCGGAGAAGATTGCGAGCATCGCGGACACGATCCCGCCGCTCGCGACGACGACCTAACGGCCTTCCCGGCTCGACGAAGGGCTGAGTTGTCGCGTGCGTTACTGCCGGGTATGACGATAACTAATCGCGCGATTGTCCATTTTCGTCCAGGCCGCGGAGACGATCGATCCGGACTTATCTCCTGCGTTCGCTCAACTCGTGGACGGCCGAACTGGTAAACCGGGAGTCCAGCTCCGCCACGCGCACCTGCAGGTCACTCAAGGCAGCTGCGGCATGGATCGGAAACGCTTCGTCGTCCGACTGCATCCAGCGCTCAAGGGCGATCGTGAAGGCGAGGATCCCAACCTCACCCGCGAGCCGCGCCGTCAGCTCGTCGACGCCCCGTGCGCGCAGGGCGGCGCTGATCGACCTGGCGATCCGGGCGTGCTTGAGCAGTCCCCGCTCCTGCACGTCGCTGTTCGCCGCCACCACCAGCACGCGCTGGGCGGCCTTCGCCCGCTGCTGCGGAGTCATTGCGACCCCTGCGGCCGCGAGCGCCGCCTGCAGGCACTCAGCGAGCGTCGCATCCGCGGAGGCAGCCCGGATGGCGTCGGCGAAGAGTTGGGCCAGCACTTCTTCACCGCCGAATAACACTTCCCGCTTGTCGGCGAAGTGCCGGAAGAACGTCGCTCGGTTCAAGCCGGCGCGATCCGCGATCTCCGCGACGGTCGTCTCCTGGTACCCCTTCTCGACGAAGAGGTCCAGAGCGGCGGTCTCGAGGGACTCGCGCGCATTCGGCGCCCATCTGCTCACGTACCTAGTCTAGGTGATGCGACAGCGTCGCATGATGTGCTAGCGTTTGATGCGACGGGATCGCATCGGTCATCCCGCAGCGACGTCGGCCCGCAGTTCTTCCCCTATCGAGAGCACGACCAAGGAGCATCCCCATGCGCATCTTCGTCACCGGCGCCTCAGGCTGGATCGGGTCGTCCATCGTCCCCGAACTCATCGGTGCCGGCCACGACGTCCTCGGACTCGCCCGATCGGACGCCTCCGCCATAGCCATCAGCGGCATGGGGGCCGAGGTGCTGCGCGGCGACCTGAACGACATCGACGTGCTTCGCGCCGGCACCCTCGACAGCGACGGCGTCATCCATGTCGCCTTCGTCGTGCCCAGCGTGAGCGAGGCTGCGACGGACACCGATGCCAGGGCTATCGAGACGTTTGTCACCTGCCTCGCCGGTTCCGGCAAGCCCCTGGTGATCTCCGGCGCAACGCTCGTGACACCCGGCCGACCCACGACCGAACGCGCCGAACTGATCGCCGCCGGACCTCTCGCGGCCCGCGTCACCAACATGCAGGCTGCCCTTGCCGCTGCAGACAGGGACGTCCGCTCCTGCCTGGTGATGCTGCCCCGCTCGGTGCACGGCCAGGGAGAACGTCACGGTTTCGTCCCCCAGCTCATCGCCTCGGCCCGGGCCAAGGGGGTCTCCGGCTACATCGGTGACGGGACCAGCCGCTGGCCCGCCGTGCATGTGAAGGACGCCGCGAGCCTGTACCGGCTCGCCGTCGAGCGGGCTCCCGCCGGCACAGTCCTCAACGCTGTTGGAGACGAAGGAGTGCCCGTTCGGGAGATCGCTGAGGCTATCGGCCGGCAACTGAACCTGCCAGCCCGGTCCCTGCCCGCCGAATCATTCGACGGCATGCTCGTGCGGCTCCTCAGCACGGACATGCCCGCCTCGAGCGCCATTACCCAGGAACTCATGGGCTGGAAGCCCACCCATCCCGGCCTCGTCGAGGACATCGAACTTGGCCACTACTTCGTCTGAGGAGTGGCCATAGACGCCGCCGTCTGGTTCGGCGTTAGGAAGGGGAGGATTACATCGGGCCGCCACCCGCGT